>CP006668.1:0-1444795 GCA_000471925.1 Ralstonia pickettii DTP0602 | reverse complement strand
CTTGTACACGGTGTCGGTCAGCCCGCGCAGGCCGTTCACGGCCTTGTGCAGCGAGCGCGGCAGCACTTCGGAGACCTTGGCCGCCTGGCCATCCGAATCCTTGCCGCCGCGGGCGAGCGCCTGCAAGTCGGCAGCGGTATCGCACAGGTATTCGCCCTGCTGGCGCACCAGCGACTGCAGGCCGGCCAGCAGCGCGATATTCAGGCCTGCCAGGGCCTCGATGTCCTTGCGGCGCGATTCGAGGATAGCGGCCGGGTCCAGGCGGTTCTGCTTGACGAAGTCAAACAGCTTCTTGTGCGGGGCCGAGGTGTGCGAGGCCGATTGGCCCGTGGTGTTGGTCGATTCCATCTTCATTTCTCCTGACGGGTTGTGTTACAGAAAACGATGGCCCCGCGGGGCCAGGGAACTACGCTTCAGTCACGTAGACGCCGGGGGCTTCGCCGCATGGCGTGTATTGCAGGCTGCCAGGGCTGGCCGGTGCATTGCGCTTCGGCCCGGACCGCTTCTTCAGCCACTGGCTCCAATGCTCCCACCAGGAGTCCTGGGTCGCCGTCGCGCCTTCCAGCCAGGTCTCCGGATCCGCAGCCGCCGCGTCGTTGCGGAAGAACCTGGCCTTGGGGTTGCCGGGCGGGTTGATCAGGCTCTGGACATGCCCGCTGGAACTGAGCACGAACTCCGTGCTTCCGCCAAAGGCGCGCACCGAGCGGTACACCGCCTTCCACGGCGTGATGTGGTCGGTCATGCCGGCCAGCACGTACTTGTCGCACTGGACTTCGGACAGGTCGATGGCGTGGCCCAGCACGCGCAGCGTGCGCGGCGTTGCCAGCTGGTTCAGCGTGAGCATGTCCAGGAACTGGCCATGCAGCCCGGCCGGCAGCCGCGTGGTGTCGTTGTTCCAGTAGAGGACATCGAACGCCGGCGGCGCATTGCCCAGCAGGTAGTTGTTGACCCAGTAGTTCCACACCAGGTCATTCGGACGCAGCCACGCAAAGACCCGCCCCAGCTCCGCGCCGTCGAGCACGCCGCGTGCCTGGCTGCCCTGGCGGGCGGCCGTGATGGCTTCCGGCGTGCTGAACAGCCCAAGCTGCGACTGCGCATCGAGCCCGAACACCGACACCATCAGCGTGGCCGCATGCACCAGCTGCTCGCCGCTCGCGGCGCAGTAGCCCATCAGCGCCGACATCGTCATCGCGCCGGAGCAGGCGCCGTGCAGGTTGACATCAGGGCTGCCGGTGATGTCGCGGATGGCGTGGATGGCCTCGATCAGCGCGCCGACATAGGTATCCATGTCCCAGTCGCGGTGCGCCGCGGTGGGGTTGCGCCAGCTCACGATAAATACCTGCATCTCCTTGCCCAGCAGGTACTCCACCATGCTCTTTCCCTGCGCCAGGTCGAACACGTAGAACTTGTTGACCTGCGGCGGCACGATCAGCTGCGGCCGGGCATGCACCTTCGCGGTGGTCGGGGTGTACTGGATCAGCTCCAGCACGTCGTTGCGGAACACCACCGCGCCGGGCGTGGTGGCCAGGTTCTTGCCAACGCTGAACGCCTCCTTGTCCACCTGGGCAGGCATGCCGCGGTTAGTCAGGGTATCGGTGACCAGGTTGGTCAGCCCGCTGATCAGGTTCATGCCGCAAGACTCCACGGTCTTCTTGAGTGCCGCCGGGTTGCCCAGCAGCGTGTTGGTCGGTGCCAGCGCATCGGCCACCAGCGAAGTGAAGTACTCTGCGCGATGCTTGCTGCGCTCGTCCATCACCGAGCGCTGTACAAAGCCGCTCACTGCCTTGCGCCAGGCCTCATAGCCCTGCAGCGACATGCGGTACAGCGGGTTGTCCTGCCAGGTGGGGTCGCCAAAGCGGCGGTCGCGCGCCGACGGCAACGGTGCCGAGCCGGCCATCACGCTGACCAGGTCCTGCGCCAGTTGTGCCTGCTGCTCCAGCACCAGCACCGGCTCCTGCATGCATTGCGCGCCGATCTGCTGCGCGGTGCTGACCAGGTCTTCCGGGCGCAGCCCCACGAAGGGGTTGGGGCCGGCCATCAGGTCCGGCGCAAGTTCAATGGACTCCACCGCTGTCGCCGCGATCACGGCTGCAGCCTTACCGGCCTTGCCGGCGTGCTCTCTCGCACTGTTGACCCTTGTCATCTCACTTCTCCTGCCTTATTCCTTGCTTCTGTCTTGCTCGTGCTTCAGGCGACCAGCAGCGCCAGGGCTTCCGCCACCAGTGCCGGCTTGGACTCGCCTTCGATCTCGATCGTGTTTTCCGTGCGCAGCAGCACGCGGCCTTCGCCCTTGTTGTCGGCGGCCAGCAGGCTGACGCGATTGCGCACGCGCGAGCCCGCCTTTACCGGCGCCAGGAAGCGCGTCTTTTCCAGTCCGTAGTTGACCGCGGCGCTGGCATCGGCCGGGATCACGCCCATGTCGAGCAACTGGCCTGCCACCAGCGACAGCGTCAGGTAGCCGTGGGCGATGGTGCCGCCGAACGGGCTTTCCTTGCTGGCGCGGTCCACGTCCACGTGGATCCACTGGTTGTCGTTGGTGCATTGCGCGAACGCATCGATGCGCGCCTGGTCCACTTCCACCCACTCGGACACGCCGAGCTCCTTGCCGACGAACGCGCCGAGCGTCGCCATGCGGTAGTTTTCGATTGCCATACCGCCTCCTCCATTGATTGATCTATTTGGCGGCTTCCGCTTCAGAACCGGGATTCGTCCAGGGTCAGGAAGCCGTCCGTGCCCGACGCGCCGGTAATGGCCGCCTCCAACGCCGAAGCGCGCGGCAGAATGTGCTTGGCGAAAAATTCGCAGGTGGCGATCTTGGCGGCGTAGAACGCTTCGTCCTCGCTACGCTTTTGCGTCGCCACGATCAGCGCGCACGCCATCTGCCAGCCCGTCAGCACGATGCCGGCAAGCTTCAGGTACGCCACGCTGGCACCGAACACGGCGTTGGGATCCTTGGCGGTGTTTTCCAGCACGTAATCGACGGCCCGGCCCAGCGCCAAGCGCGCGTAGCCGAGCTGCAGGAACATGGCGCTGCACGCGGCATCCGCGCCGTTGCCGGCGCAGTCTTTGAGCGCATCGATGGTCTTGTCGACTTCGGCCAGGATGGCCCGGGCGGCCAGGCCGCCGTCGCGCACGGTCTTGCGGCCCACCAGGTCGTTGGCCTGGATCGCGGTGGTGCCTTCGTAGATCGGCAGGATGCGTGCGTCGCGGAAGTGCTGCGCGGCACCGGTTTCCTCGATAAAGCCCATGCCGCCGTGCACCTGCACGCCCAGGCTGGTCACGTCCAGCGACATTTCGGTGCTCCAGCCCTTGATCACCGGCACCAGGAATTCATAGGCTGACTTGAACTGCGCACGGGTGTCGGCGTCCGGCGCATGGTGGGCGACGTCCGAGTAGGCGGCTGCCACCAGCGCCAGCGCACGCGCGCCTTCGGTCAGGGCGCGCATTTCAGTCAGCATGCGGCGCACGTCGGGATGATGGATGATCGTCACCGCTTCGCGGGCCGAGCCATCGACCGGGCGGCTTTGCACGCGGTCCTTCGCATAAGCCACGGCCTGCTGGTACGCGCGGTCGGAGATGGCGATACCCTGCACGCCCACGCCAAAGCGTGCGGCGTTCATCATCACGAACATGTATTCCAGGCCGCGGTTCTCCTCGCCGACCAGGTAGCCGATGGCACCGCCATGGTCGCCAAACTGCAGCACCGCGGTCGGGCTCGCCTTGATGCCGAGCTTGTGTTCGATCGACACGCACTGCACGTCGTTGCGCGCACCCAGCGAGCCGTCGTCGTTGACCAGGAACTTCGGCACCACGAACAGCGAGATGCCCTTGATCCCTTCGGGCGCGCCCGGCGTGCGCGCCAGCACCAGGTGGACGATGTTGTCCGCCATGTCGTGCTCGCCGTAGGTGATGAAGATCTTGGTGCCGAACACCTTGTAGCTGCCGTCAGCCTGCGGCTCGGCGCGGGTGCGCAGCAGCGCAAGGTCGGAACCGGCCTGCGGCTCGGTCAGGTTCATGGTGCCGGTCCACTCGCCGGCGATCAGGCGCGGCAGGAAGCGTTGCTTCAGCTCGTCGGAGCCTGCGGTCAGCAGCGCTTCGATCGCGCCGTCGGTCAGCATCGCGCACAGCGCGAACGACAGGTTCGCCGCGTTCATCATTTCCATGCACGGCGCGCCGACCAGCTTGGGCAGCCCCTGGCCGCCAAACTCGACCGGGTGCACGATGCCCTGCCAGCCGCCTTCGCCAAACTGGCGAAAGGCTTCCGGGAAGCCGGCGGTCGTCCTGACTTCACCGTCGTGCCAGCTGCTGGGTTGCTTGTCGCCGGCAACGTTGAGGGGGGCGATCACCTCGCCGTGGAACTTCGCGGCCTCGCCGATCACCGCTTCGACGGTGTCGGGGGTGGCGTCTTCATAGCCTGGCAGGCTGGCAATCTTTGTCAGTCCGGCCAGTTCACGGATGACGAACAGGATGTCTTTGGTAGGTGCGGTGTAGCTCATTTTCGGCCTCTGTGCGATGTTCACAGCGCCGGCATCCGATTCACTAACCGGTGGCACTGCAACGTTATGTGCCGATCCTAGTGGCGGCGGGCACAAAGGCGGATACCCAAACTTGCCCATTCATTGACAAATCCTGCCGCTTTACGCGGCGGCGGCCTGGCGCGCGCGCCGTGCGCCGCAAGAGGCTGGTGTTCTGGCAGGATTTGTCAGTCGGCGGCCAGCTTTGCCAGCCGCGCCGGCGGGCTTACAGCGCGCGGCGGTAGGCGTTGGGCGTGCTGCCGGTCCAGTGGCGGAAGGCGCGATGGAAGGCGGTGGGATTGTCGAAGCCCACGTCGAAGGCAATGGCCGCGATGGGGTCCTCCGAGCGCGTCAGCCGCTGGATGGCGATATCGCGCCGCACGTCGTCCTTGATCGCCTGGAAGGCAGTCCCCTCCGCGGACAGCCGGCGGCACAGCGTGCGCACCGAACAGTGCAACGCATGGGCCACCGCCTCGATGGTGAGCGACACCGGCAGGCAGTCGGCCACGTATTGCCTGACCCGGTGGGAGGTCATCTGCTCGGCGAAGGAAACGAAGATCCAGTCCTCGGGCGCGCGCGACAGGAACTTCTCCAGGTCGGGCTTGCGCTGGCGCACCGGCATGTCCAGGTAAGCCGCATCGAAGCCGATGCGGGTATGGCCGCAACCGAAGTGCGCCGGGCCCGGAAACAGGTAGAGATGGTCGCCCGCCAGCGGCGACCGCGGAAACTGGAACTCCACTGCCTGCAGCGGGATCTTCTGGCGGATCAGCCACGACGCCACGCCATGCACGAGCTTCAGCATCAGTTCCCGCCCCAGCACGCTGACTGCGGGGCCGGCCGGGTTGTCTACCAGCTCCACATAGCCTGACGCACCGTCGCGCCGCGACTCGATGCGGAAGTCATCGAGGATCAGGTGGAAGAACTGGCCGAAGCGATGCAGCGCCACTTCCAGCCTTGGCGCATCCAGCAGGCTCAGGCACAGGTACTTGAGCGTGCCATTGCGCAGCGGCCGGCTGAAGATGCCCGGCATTTCATCGTCGGCCTCCTTGGCGAGCAGGCGGTACAGCGTCGAGAACTGTTCCTGCGTGACGCGCGCCGCCGGCTCGGACAGCAGCTCGCTGGCAATGCCCGAGCACTCGGCCAGCCGTGCGATCGCCATGGGATCGGCGCCGGACAGGAAGCCGTTGACGACAGAGATCGGGACGGTAGCGGACAGGCCGTTCACGCGGGGCGCAGGCAGTACATGCCGGAGGGAAGATGACGGCGCATTCTGTCACAGCGTGTGCGCGATGGAAATGCGGAAGGACGCCTAGAGCAGTCCTTGCGCGGGCTGCGCAGCGTCCGGGACGCGCTCCTGCCCCTGCTGCTGCGTGCGCCACTTCGACACGCTGCAGCCGAACTGCCCGCTGAACCAGCGTGAAAACGCGCTCAGCGAAGAAAACCCCAGCAGCGTCGCCACTTCCGAAAGCGGCCGCTCGAGGTTTTCGATATAGCCGATCACCAGCCCGGCGCGCGCTTCATTGAGGATCTCTGAATACGTGGTGTCCTCCTGCAGCAGGCGCCGGTGCACCGTACGGCGATCGATGCCAAGGTGCTGCGCCACGCGATCGACCGAGCACATGCCGGTTGGCAGCAGCACGTAGACCAGCTTGCGTACCTTGTCCGGCATGGTGGCGTTGGCCTGTGCGAGCAAGGTGCCGAGGTAGCGCTTCACCTGCCCGGCCATCACCGGATCATAGGAAGGCAGCGGCGCATCCAGGTCGGACGCCACGCAGACGATGCCGTCAAAGTCCTGGTTGAACAGCGCCGGCATGCCGAATACGCGCGTAAAGGTGGCCATGCTGGACGGTGCGGCATGTGTGAAGCAGATCCCGCGCGGCCGCCATGTCGACCCGAGAAACAGGCTGAGCATGCGGTACATCACCCCGACGGCCAGGTCGGTGGCCTGGCGCAGCGTGCCGGGCTGCTCGCTCAGGAGCTGCAGGCGGATCATCACCAGGCCTTCGCCCTCTTCCATGCGCATCGCGAGCGCCTCATTCTGCAGGCCCATGTAAAGCACCATGGACTCCAGCGCCCGGCGCAGCGTCGGTTGCTCGCGCACCACGAAGGCCAGCGGCCCGAGGTTGGAGAACTGGCGCAGCTCGGCCATGCGCAGGCCGAAGTCGTCCACCTGCGACGCGTGCGCCGAGGCATCCAGCAAGCGGCCGACAAGCCCCGCAGGAATGCGGATGTCGGGGTCTAGCAGCACATCGCGGCTGATCTTGACCGCACGCAGTTGCTGGTGTGGATCGAGGCCCACCGCGCGGGCGACTTCCACGAAATTGGTAAGGCTGGCGCTGCGAAGGTAGTAGGACATCGCGTTTTCCCTGACTGTCCCGAAATGTAAATCGATCGTCCCGGATCGTCAAATCGCTGCGCGCCGTTACACGATACTTCAGCCACCGAACTTGATACCGCGAACGCGCCTGTCCGGCGCCGCCATACAGGCGGTACCCAGGGCGATTCGCAACAACATACCAGGAGCAAGAACATGCAATTCCTCGACGATTCCCTGCACCCCGAGAACCAGGACAAGGTAGTCATCACCGTGGCGCCCTACGGCCCCGAGTGGATGCCGGCGGACTTCCCGGAAGACATTCCGGTGACGATGGAAGAACAGGTCCAGAAGGCCGTCGATTGCTACAACGCCGGCGCCACCGTGCTGCACCTGCACGTGCGCGAACTGGACGGCAAGGGCTCCAAGCGCCTGTCCAAGTTCAACGAGCTGATCGCGGGCGTGCGCGCCGCGGTGCCCGACATGATCATCCAGGTCGGCGGCTCGATCTCCTTCGCGCCGGAAGACGACGGCCAGGCAGCCAAGTGGCTGTCGGACGACACCCGCCACATGCTGGCTGAGCTCGATCCGAAGCCGGACCAGGTGACCGTGGCGATCAACACCACGCAGATGAACATCATGGAGCTGCTGTACCCCGAATACCTCAAGGGTACGTCGCTCGAGCACCCCGCCTACCAGCAGGCCTACCGCGAAATGACCGTGCCGGCCGGCCCGGGCTGGGTGGAGGAACACCTGCGCCGCCTGCAGGCCTCCGGCATCCAGCCGCACTTCCAGCTGACCGGCATCCACGCCATGGAAACGCTGGAGCGCATGGTGCGCGGCGGCATCTACAAGGGCCCGCTGAACCTGACCTGGATCGGCATCGGCGGCGGCTTCGACGGCCCCAACCCGTTCAACTTCTTCAACTTCGTCCACCGCGCGCCGGACGGTTGCACGCTGACCGCGGAATCGCTGCTGAAGAACGTGCTGCCGTTCAACATGATGGCGATGTCGATGGGCCTGCACCCGCGCTGCGGCATCGAGGACACCATCATCGACCAGCACGGCAACCGCATGACCTCCGTGCAGCAGATCGAGCAGTGCGTGCGCGTGGCCAAGGAACTGGGCCGCGAGATCGCCTCGGGCAAGGAAGCCCGCGAGATCTACCGCATCGGCACCTGGTACGACAGCGCCGAGGAAACGCTGGCCGCGCACGGCATGGCGCCGAACCGCCAGGCCGGCCAGAAGAACCTGCCCCTGCGCGCGGCCTGACGCAACAGATCCGGCCGCGGGCGAGAAAACCTGCGGCCGGGCTGTCACCCCGCCAAGTTTTGTTGAAAGCCATGAACCCATCCCCCTCCGTCGCCAATCCGTGCCTGAACATCTGCCGCATGGACCACGCTGGCAAGTATTGCCAGGGCTGCGGCAGGACGCCGGTCGAGATCGGCTGCTGGGCGCAGATGACCGACGCCGAGCGCGCCGAGGTCATGGCATCGCTGCCGGCGCGCCAGTCGTGGCGCAGCCGCGCGGCGCCGGCGCCCACCCTCTGATCCTCCACAGCCTGCTGCGGCCTGCGCCGGGCTCGCCGGCTGGCGTCTTGAAGCTGCTCCCATGAATCATCCGTCCACGCTCTCGGTCGAGGCTTATTTCGACCTGATCTGTCCCTGGTGCCTGATCGGCAAGAAGCACCTGGAAACCGCCATTGCCTTGCTGGCGCGGGAGCGCCCGGACGTTGCCGTGCAGGTGGAATGGCGCTCGTATCCGCTGATCCCCACCACGCCTCCCGCCGGCCTGCCCTACCGGGATTTCTACGTGGCGCGTCTAGGCAGCCCCCAGGCGGTGGCGGTACGCCAGGCGCAGGTCTGTGGCGCGGCGCGGGAAGCCGGCCTGACGCTTGCACTGGATCGCATCGAAACCTTCCCGAACACCCTGCTGGCACATCGCCTGGTACGCCTTGCGCGACAGCAGGCAGGCGCCGATACCGCTGCTGCGCTGATCGACGACCTGTTCACGCGCTACTTCCTGCGCGGCGAGAACATCGGTGATCCGCTCGTGCTGCGGCAGGCCGCGACGGCATGCGGCATCGCGATCCCGGATCAGGGCGATGCTGTCGGGGACCGTGACCTGGACTGGCTGCCGTCACTTGGCGGCCCGGACGAAGCGCCCTTGCGGACCGGCCTCGGCGTGCCGCATTTTGTCTTCAACGGCACGCTCAGCGTGTCCGGCTCGCGGCCTCCGGCTGCGCTGCTGGAAGCCATGCTGCGCGCGCTGGCGCGCGCGAAACAGCGCGCCACGCGGGCTGCCGCCTGAACGAACACCCTGGCGACGGCGGCATTGCGCCGACGCCTCGATTTTTCTGCAGTATCCCGTGTACCGCCCCCGACAAGAAGGCTGGCATGGGCCCTACATACCCTAGACTTTCAACGGAGACACAGATGCCTCAACGCCCTGCCCTCTTTCGCGTTCGCCACGCCGCCTTAGCCGCCGTAACCGCCGTCATGGCCCTGTCCATGCCGGCCGCGATGGCGTGGACCAACAAGCCCGTGCGCATGCTGGTGCCCGCCCCCGCCGGCGGCACCATGGACGTGATCGCCCGCCTGCTGGCCGACCAGCTTTCGCAAGACCTGGGCCAGCCCGTCGTGGTCGACAACAAACCGGGTGCCGGCGGCGGCATCGCCATCAGCGCCATGCTGGCCGCGCCGCCCGACGGCCAGACCATCATGGTGACGGCCACCAATGTGCTGACCGAAGTGCCGCACGTGCTCAAGACACCGTACAACACGATGAAGGACATCCGGCCCGTGGCCGCGGTGGCACGCTCGCGCCTGCTGCTGGTCGGCGCGCCGACCCTGCCGGCCAAGGACCTCAAGAGCCTGGTCAGCTACGTGCATGCCAACCCCGGCAAGCTGAGCTTTGCCTCCTACAGCGCCGGCACCGCATCGCACTATGCCGGCGTGATCATGAACCAGAAGGCCGGCCTAGACCTGGCGCACGTCCCCTTTGCCGGCTCCGCACCGGCGCTGACCCAGGTGATGGGCGGCCAGATCGCGGTGATGTACGACGGCATGGTGACCTCGCTGCCGATGATCAAGGCCGGCAAGCTGCAGGCTTATGCAGTGGCCTCGAAGAACCGCTCGCCGCTGCTGCCGCAGGTGCCGACCTTCGCGGAACTGGGTTATCCAGAAGTGGAGTTCAGCAACTGGGTGGGCGTGATTGCCTCGTCCCGCGTGCCGGCAGAGCTGGCGCAGAAGATCCAGGTTGCCACCTACAAGGCGGCGGCCACGCCCAAGGTGCAGGAACGCATGCAGACGCTGAGCTATGAGCCGATGCGTGAACAAACGCTGACGGAACTCAGCCAGTCGTTGAATGCGGAGTTCGAGCGCAACGCGGGCATCGTCAAGACCTTCAATATCCAGCCCTGATCCCGGCTTCGCGCCGGCAGCCTGTGCGCCTCCTTCGGGAGGCGTTTTGCTTATTTCATGCCGCGCTGACAAGAAAAATGCTTCACCCGATTTCCGGGGAAGCAGTCTCTCCGCCACCCGTTTGGCATAAGTGGTTATTGCAGCGACTCCAGCTTCAGAATGAAGGGCGATTCACTGTGCTCGTCGGGGTCGAACTGGGAGCGCTGGGTGAAATTAACGTGCTTCCCATACACGTGAAGTGACAGCGTGACCTGATCGGATTCATTCCGTACGCTGTGGATCGTGCCGGCAGGCATCGCGAGCACGTCGCCGGGACGGAATACCTTTTCCCCACTCTGGCGCAGCTCCGCGTAGCCTGGACTCGAGCGGTCGTCCGTCCGCTGCCAGAACACATTCTTCTCCGGTCCGTCCACGCCCACAACGATCGCCCAGGTGCCATGATCGTGCGGCGGTATGCCACGCCCGGGAAGCCAGCTCACGGTGAACACCGCGAGCGTATGGTCCGGCTCCTCGTGAAGCAGGTGCACGCCGTAACCCTGGCCGCTATCCGCCTGGTAGTGGCGCGGATCGCGCCAGGAGCCGGAAAGCGCAAACCGTTGCGCGAGCGGCCGCAGCGTCGCAAGAATCCCATGCTCATCACGCCCTTCATGCGCGGTGCGCCGCAGGTCAGTGACGAACTGGTCAAGAGAGTACGCATTCTCTTTCATCATTCCTCCTTCGCCTCGCGGAGGTTGTGGCTGCCGATCCTGGCATGACCGATGTCAACACTAAAGGCCTGCTAAACTATTCTTCGGCACCGCAGAACGTAACCGCATTTCAGCCCCGACCGCCATTTACCCACCTTTTGCGGGCATCCCCAACCGACTGACAGCTTCAGTCTGTGCCCGGAGCGGGCGAACTACAAATGAATTCCGTGCGAAGAAATATTAGCCACACTTAACTTTCGTGCGCACCCTTGACCTGGAGCTTCTCCGTACCTTTGTCGCGGTCGCCGACGGCGGGAGCTTTGCCTTTGCGGCCGAGCAAGTGCACCGCACACAATCCGCCGTCACGCAGCAGATGGCCCGCCTCGAAGCGCAACTCGGCGTGGCGCTGTTCCAGAAGGTCGGCCGCTCGAAGCGGCTGACCGAGCCCGGCGTGCGACTCCTGGACTATGCGCGCCAACTGCTCGCGTTGAACGAAGAAGCGCTGGAATCTCTGGCGGCCCCGGACCTGCGCGGGCCACTGCGCATCGGAAGTCCTTACGACGCCGCAGAGTTCTTGCTGCCGCCCTTGCTCGCGCGCTTTTCGGCGCTCTATCCACATGTGCAGATCGAGGTGCATCCCGCCCGCGCGGCCCACCTGCTGCAGGCGCTGAAGCGGGGGGAAATCGAGATCAGCCTCATTGCAATGCCGGAAGGCATGGTGGATTCCGCGCACCCCCACGTGCGCTTGCGAACCTCGCCGATGGTATGGATGGCCGCCGCCGAATACGTGCACGATCCGTCGCAGCCCGTGCCCCTGGTCTTGCCCAACGAGCCTAGCAACTACCGCGCGACGGCGCTTGCCGCGCTGGATGCGCACCATATCCCCTGGCGCATTCGACACGTATCCACTTCGCTCGCGTTCGGCGGCTTGCGTGCTGCCCTGCGCGCGGGTCTGGGGGTGACAGTAAGGGCGATCGAAATGCTTGCCCCCGAACTACGGGTCCTGGGGGAAGCCGAAGGGCTGCCACGCCTTCCCGACCTTTGTTTTGATCTCTATCTGCGTGACTGGCGAGTAAGTCCGCCCGCAAAGCAGTTGTTTGAGGCGGTGGGTGGCAGCGGAGTCCGGCAGACTATCCAGTCGCGACGGACCCGTGCCAGGTGGCATGTCACTTAGGGGCCAACCGCCCCTTATTCCCCACTGGTCCACTCGACCTGCACGCCGAGGCTGCGCAGGTTCTCGACGAAGCGCGGGTGCGCGCGGCGGATCGGCGCGGCGTTGCGGATCTCGGAGCGGCCATCGATGCTGGCCGCGACCATGAACAGCGCGATCGCGACCCGGATGATGTACGGGCTCTCGACCACCGCCGGCGTCAGCGGATTGCCGCCGAAGGTGATCAGCCGGTGCGGGTCCGACGAGAACACGTGCGCGCCGAACTTCGACAGCTCGCCGGTCCAGCCGAGCGCGCCGTCGTAGACCTTGTTCCAGAACATCGCATTGCCCTGCGCGCGCACGCCCAGCGCGATGAAGATCGGCAGCAGGTCGACCGGGAAGTACGGCCACGGCGCCGCCTCGACCTTGGTCAGCACATTGCTGGTGAAGGGCGTCTGCACCTTGAGCGGACCCGGCCGTAGCGCGCGCGACCAGCCGTCCTCGTGCACCACCTGTACGCCGAACTTGGCGAATGTGCGGTCGATCAGCGGAAAGTTGCCGGGCGTGCTGTTGCGCACCACCACGTCACCGCCGGTAATTGCGCCGAGCGCGAGGAAGGTGGTGATCTCGTGGAAGTCCTCCTCGAAGGTGAACTCGCCGCCGCGCAGCCGGGCCCCGCCGCGCACCGTCAGCCGCGAGGTGCCGATGCCGTCGATGTCGGCGCCCATCATCGCCATGAAGCGGCAGAACTCCTGCACATGCGGCTCCGAGGCGGCGTTGGTCAGCGTCGATTCGCCTTCCGCAGCGGCCGCGCACAGCACGAAATTTTCGGTAGTGGTCACCGACGCATAGTCGAGCCAGTGGTGGGTCGGCTTCAGCGGGCCGCCGCTGCGCACCAGCAGCGAGCCGCTGGCGCGCTCCACCTCGCCGCCGAACGAGCGGAAGATGTCGACGTGCGGATCGATCTCGCGCACGCCCAGCGTGCAGCCCTTGACGTTGTCTTCGAGCCGCGCCACGCCGAAGCGGGCGAGCAGTGGCGGCACCAGCATGATCGACGAGCGCATTTCCTCGGGCAGCCGGTGCGTGGCGGCGTCGAATGTGGTGTCGCGATGGTGCAGGTCCAGCGTGCCGGTCGCGTCATCCAGGTGAACTACACTGCCCAGCGTGCGGAAAATATCGAGGATCTTGCGGACATCCGTGATGTCCGGAACGCCATGCAGCCGCAGAGGCTGGTCGGTCAGAAGCGTAGCGCACAGCACCGGCAGCACCGCGTTCTTGTTGGCCGAGGGAATGATGCGGCCGCGCAGGGGCGTGCCACCGTGGACGATGAGGTTGGACATGGGTGAGGCGGGCAAGTGACGGGAACGGCAAATCGGGGAAACGCGTCCGGCATTGTACTGTTCTCGCGCAACGGCCCCCCCGATCTGTCGTGAGCCATCCTGAGCAAAAAAAAAAGCGCCAGTCCCCGAGGACTGGCGCAAATTCCCTTTCCTACCCTTCAGGCCGCTTCTTCGCGCAGCTGCTTCTTGTTGATCTTGCCCACGCTGGTCTTGGGAATCGCTTCGACGAAGGCGATGCGCTCAGCCTCAGGCACCGCGTACTTGCTGATTCGGCGTGAATCCACATGCGCCATCAGCTGATCGCGGATCTGCTCGGGCTTGACCTCGGCACCCGCCTTGCGCACCACAAAGGCCATCGGCCGCTCCCCCCACTTCGCATCCGGCACGCCGATCACCGCGCATTCCTGCACGCCGGGCACTTCCGTGATCAGGTTCTCCACCTCGATCGAAGACACCCACTCGCCGCCGGTCTTGATGACGTCCTTGATACGGTCCACGATCTGCACGAAGCCGTCCTCGCCCATCACCGCAACGTCCTGGGTATGCAGGAAGCCGCCCGACCACAGGTCTTCCGACGCTTGCGGCTTGCCAAAGTAGCCCTTGGTCAGGAACGGCGCGCGCAGCACGATCTCGCCGCGGCTCTTGCCGTCGCGCGGCAGGTCGCGCATGTCTTCGCTGACAATGCGGTAATCCACCATCGTCACCGGACGGCCGGTCGAGCAGCGCATGCGGACTTCCTCGGCGCGGTCCTTGGGCGTACAACCCGGCGGAATCTGGGCCAGCGACACGATCGGGCCGGTCTCCGACATGCCGTAGCCGGCGAAGATATCGATGCCGCGCGCCAGCGCCGCCTCGCACAGTGCGGGCGGCAGCGCCGAGCCACCGATGATGATCTTCCAGCCCGACAGGTCCGTGGCGCCGTCCTGCGCCGACTGTAGCAGCATTTGAAGAATGGTCGGCACGCAGTGCGAGAACGTGACCTTCTCGGTCTCGCGCAGCCTGAGCAGCGCGTCCGGCGCGTAGCGACCCGGCAGCACGGTACGCAGGCCCAGCATCATGGCGATGTACGGGATGCCCCATGCCAGCACATGGAACATTGGTGTGATCGGCATATAGACATCTTCACGGTGCATGCGCTGGCCCTCGCGGGGCGAGCACAGGCTCGTGGCCGATGCCAGCGTGTGCAGCACGATGTCGCGGTGGCTGTAGCAGACGCCCTTGGGGTCGCCGGTGGTGCCGGTGGTGTAGAAGGTGGCGGCCTTGGTGTTCTCGTCGAAGTCCGTGAAGACGAAATCGGGCGAGGCGGCTTCCACTAGCGCCTCATACTCGCCCGCCAGCGGCAGCGTCAGCGCCGGTGCGTCCTGGCCGTCAGCCATCAGCACGAAGCGCGGGTTGCAGGTCAGCTCGCCGCGGATCTGCTCGAGCACCGGCGCGAAATCCGGATGGAACAGCACGATGTCCGCGCCGGCGTCGTTCAGCGTGTACAGGATCTGCTGGGGCGACAGACGCACGTTCACCGTGAACAGCGTCGCGCCCATCATGGGGACGCCGAAGTAGCATTCCAGGTAGCGATGGCTGTCCCAGTCCATCACCGCCACGGTGGTGCCGTGCCCGGCGCCGAGCGAAGTGAGCGCCGAAGCCAGCTTGCCGATGCGGCCGCGGAAATCGCGGAAGGTGTAGCGCATCTGGCCGCGGTAGCTGATTTCCTGGTCGCCGTAGAGGCTGACGGAGTTGATCAGGAGCTGCTTGACCAGCAGCGGGTAAGCGTAGGCCGACTGTGCGGCCGTAATCAGGTTGTCTTGCATTGCTGTGTTGTCTTGCGTTGCCGTGGCCGGGGAATCAGTACGTCTTGCTGCCGATAATGCCCGCGCGCTCCATCTTGCGGTGGCATGGCGGATAGTCCATCACGGCGTAGTGCTGGGTAGCGGTGTTGTCCCAGATCGCCACGCAGTTGGGTTCCCAGCGCCAGCGCACCTGATACTCGGGGATATACGCCTGGCTGACCAGGTAGCGCAGCAGGTCGCCCGCGCCCGGATTGGCGTCCTGGCCGGAACGCACGCGGTCAGGCGTGTGGTAGTTGGTGAAATGCGTGGTGAAGGCGTTCACATAAAGAACCTTCTCGCCGGTATCGGGGTGCGTGCGCACGACAGGGTGTTCCGCATCCGGATACTGGGCCTTCAGCGCCAGGCGCTTCTCGATCGGCATCGCCGCGCCGAAGGAGGCCTCGATGCTGTGGCGCGCGCGCAGGTCGGCAATCTGCTCCTTGATGTGCGCAGGCAGCCGTTCATAGGCAAGCGCCATGTTTGCCCACATGGTGTCGCCGCCTACCGGCGGGCATTCCACGCAGCGCAGCACGGCGCCGAACTGCGGGGCTTCGCGCCACGTGGTATCGGAGTGCCAGGCGTTCTCGTAGCGGTCGTTGGGCTGGTCGGGGGTCTTGTAGATGCGGACCAGGCCCGGGTGCTCGGGATCGCTGCCGGCGACGGGATGGTCTTCCAGTTCGCCAAAGCGCTGCGCAAAGGCGACATGCTCGGCACGGCTGAACTGCTGGTTGCGCAGGAACAGCACGCGGTGCTTCAGCAGCAAGGCTCGGATCTCGGCAAACAGGCCGTCGTCGCGGATCGCATCGGCCAGCTCGACGCCGGTCAGCTCGGCGCCAAGCGCGCAGGTGATTTGTTGGACTTGCATGGCGTTGCCTCAGATAACGAAAATCGACGAGCCCGTGGTCTTGCGCGACTCCAGGTCCTGGTGTGCCTGCACCGCATCCTGCAGGGCATAGCGCTGGTTGATCTCGATGCGGATACGGCCCGCGCCCACGTGATCAAACAGTTCCCCGGCCAGATCGGCCTTCTCTGCGGGATCGGCGATGTAGTCGGCCAGGGCCGGCCGGGTCAGGAACAGGGAGCCTTTCATGGCCAGCAGCACTGGATCGAACGGGGGAATCGGGCCCGAGGCGGTGCCTACGCACACCATCGTGCCGCGCCGCTTGAGCGAATCCAGCGACGCCATGAAGGTCGACTTGCCCACGCTGTCGAACACCACCGACACGCCGACACCATCGGTCAGCGCGCGCACCCGCTCGGCCACGTCTTCATGGCTGTAGTTGATGATATGGTCGCAGCCGTGCGCGCGCGCCACCTCGCCCTTGGCTTCGGAGGAAACCGTGCCGATCACGGTGAGGCCCAGCAGCTTGGCCCACTGCGAAACGATCAGGCCCACGCCGCCGGCAGCGGCATGCAGCAGGATGCTGTCGCCTTCCTTGAAGGCATGGATGCGGCGCATCAGGTAAGCCGAGGTCAGCCCGCGCATGGTCATCGCGGCCGCCGTCTCGAAGCTGATCGTTTCCGGCAGGCGGATCAGCGGTGCAGCGGGCACCAGGCGGGCGGTACTGTACGCGCCAAGCGTATTGAGGAACCCGGTGTAGGTCACGCGATCGCCGACGGCAACATTGGTGACGTCCGGGCCGATCGCCTGCACCACGCCAGCCGCTTCCACGCCCATGCCCGAGGGCAGCGGCACGCGGTAAGTCCCGTTGCGGAAATACGTATCGGCATAGTTCAGGCCGACCGCCACGTGGCGGATGCGTACCTGGCCGGGGCCGGGGTCGCCTACTTCAGTGCCTTCATAGCGCAGTACTTCCGGCCCGCCGATCTCGTACATCCGGACAATTTTTTCCACAGCGTTGGTCTCCTTGGTCAGGCGCGGCACAAGGTGCGCCGCGTATGGAAGCCAATGTAGAACCGGGAGCGAAGCGGTGCTTTGCAATAGCTTCCATCCACTTTGCATTTCATGCCAGGCGGGCCTATCATCCGCTGCGAGACAACGCTGGCGCACCTTTGCGGGCAGCCGGGACAAGAACAAGGAGACAGGTTTGGAGACGCTGGTGCGTGCGGCTGCACTGACCAACTTCTTTGAAGTGGCTGCAGAAATCGGCCTCGACCCACAGCCGCTGCTGCGCGCGGCCAAACTGAGCCGCGCCCTGCTGGCCGACCCGGACCAGCGCATTCCGGTCAATGCCTGTGCCAAGCTGCTGGAAGCCGCCTCCGAGGCGACCGCCTGCCCGACCTTCGGGCTGCGCATGGCCGAATCGCGGCAGCTCTCCGACTTTGGCGTGATGAGCCTGCTGATCAGCCAGCAAGCCACGCTGCGCGACGCGCTGGCCACCATCATCCGCTACCGGCACCTGGTCAACGAATCGGTCGCCATCCTGCTGGAAGAGGCCGGAAAGGCCGTCACCATCCGGCAGGAAGTCGTGCTGGATGCACCCTCGCGGCAGGGCACCGAGCTCGCCATCGGGGTAGTGTTCCGGCTCTGCCGGGCACTGCTGGGCCCCCAGTGGCAGCCGCTCAGCGTCAACTTCACGCACTCGGCGCCCGCCGACCTGCGCGTCCACCGCAGGCTGTTCGGCTGCCCGCTGGCGTTCGACAGCGAGTTCAACGGCATCGTCTGCCTGGCGGCGGACCTGGACGCGCCGAATCCGACCGGGGATCCGGCCATGGCACGCTATGCGCAGCGCTTTGTCGACACCTTGCCGCGCGTGAACGAGCCGTCCATTGGCCGTGACGTGCGCAATGCGGTCTACCTGATGCTGCCGATGGGCCGCGCCACCTCTGAAGCCGTGGCCCAGGGACTTGGCCTGAGCCTGCGTACCATGCAGCGCCAGCTCGATGAAGCCGGCGAGACCTTCACGGACATCCTCAATGAAGTCCGCCGCGAGCTGGCGCGGCGCTATGTGGAGAACCCGCAATACTCATTGCTGAACGTGTCCGAGTTGCTGGGCTATGGCTCGGCAAGTTCCTTCACGCGATGGTTCTCCGCCCAGTTCGGTGCGTCGCCGGTGGCGTGGCGGCGCAAGCATGTGGCGAATGTGCCGGCGTCCAGGCAGGGTGAAGGTTGAGGCGACCTAACGCGCCTCCGCCGCCGCGAGTTTGCCGTCCAGCGCCGTCAGGATCTGGTACGCGGCCTTGATACGGGCGGCCACCGGGAAGTTCTTGTTCGCCAGCATGACGATGCCGATTCTCTGCGCGGGAACAAAGACCACATAGGCCCCAAACCCGTTGGTCGACCCGGTCTTGTTGACCAGCACATCGGCCTTCGCCGTCCGCGGCGGATCCAGCCTGTTCACCTTGTTCGCCGCGAAAACGACCTGCGTGGAACTCCCGGCAAGCAGGCTATCGACCCTCGTCGGATAGTCATACATCTCCCATCCCAGCCCCTGCATCATGTCGCCAACCTTGAAATACCCGGTATGCGTGCCGGCGATCGCACGTTGCAGGGTGTCGTCCAGCCCTGCGCCGTTCATATTGGCCTCGACAAAGCGGATCATGTCGGCCGCGGTGGTCTTTACGCCGTAGGCTTCTGAATCCAGTACGCCGGGCGAAACCCGGGTCGGCTTGTCGTCCTTGGTGTAGCCAGTGGCGTAGTCGGCCATCCTGGCCTGCGGCACCCTGATATAGGTGTGCTTCAGGCCCAGCCCCGGAAACAGGGTTTTCTCCATCAGGTCATCGAACGGCTGGCCCATGCTTTGGGCAGCCAGGTAACCAAACAGGCCGATGCTGGGATTCGAATAACGCCGATGGGTACCGGGGGCGTAGCTCGGGCGCCAGTCCTTGAAATAGGCGACCATTTTCGCCTGGTCGGTGACGGCCTCCGGGAATTGCAGCGGCAAGCCGCCGGCCGCATACGTGCCCAGGTCGAGCAGGCTGATCGCGTCGAAGCTGCTGCCGGCAAGCGCAGGCAGGTATTTGCTGGCCTTGTCGGACAGCGACAGGCTGCCGCGCACTTGTGCGTAGGAGGCCAGCGTCGCCGTAAACGTCTTGCTGATCGAGCCGATCTCGAAAATCGTGTTCTCGGTGACTTTCTTGCCGCCGGACTTGGAGGCGACGCCATAGCTGTAGAAATAGTGCTTGCCGCCGACCGTGACGGCGACCGCCATGCCGGGAACGTTGTTGGCCTGCATGACGGGGCGGATGGTGGCGTTCACGGTGCGCCCGATCTGGCTTTGCGCGCTGCTGTCGGCAGCGTGGGCGCTGGCCTCGCAAAGAGTGGTGGCGAGGACGGCAATGCTTGCGGTGAGAATTTTTTTCATATCAGGCACTTGGACCTTGGGTTCAGGCTGGTCCCGGCGGGGGCCGGCGGCGACTGGGAAACGACGAACGGGGGCGAGCAAATATAACGAGGACTGTACATCTTCCGCAAACAACAAAATCTTGCGCAAGCTCTCAGACGAAGAATTTGGGAATTGGCAGGGACCGCGCCGGCCATCCGCGCCGCCTGTCCCCCGCCGCGAGGCATCCCGGTACCGCGGGCTCCCGATGCCGGATCGTCGCCTCAGCCCAGCTTCACAAGGTTCAACCCGGGCAGCGGCCCGCCAGGAAACTGGACGAGCCGCCCTCCCACCTCCAGCTTGCCAAGGTCGATGCCGAAGAACCCGAGCCGCTCGACCAGTGCCGCCACCTCGGCCTTGGCGCCGTCGTCGTCGCCGGAATAGAACAGCACTCGCTGCCCGCCATCCTCGCGCGGATCGCCCGTCAGGAATTCGGGCCGCAAGTGGTTGAACGCCTTCACCACGCGCGCACCCGGCACCAGCCCGGCAACGATCTCGCTGGACAGCCGCCCGTGCAGTTCAGCGGGACGGAACAGCGGCGCTTCGATCGGGTTGTTGGCATCAATGACGATGCGTCCGCCAAAGTCTGGCAGCCCCGCCAGCGCCTGCGGCAGCCGCGACCAGTTCACCGCGACCAGCACGATGTCCTGCGCCGCGGCTTGCTCGCGCGTGCCGGCGCGCACGGACGGGCCGATCTCCTGTACCAGGTCCTGCAGTGTTTCAGGGCCGCGGCTGTTGGCAATCACCGCCTTGATGCTGTGGCGCGCCAGTGTACGCGCGAAAGCCGTGCCGATGGCGCCGGCGCCGATGATGCCGATGGTCTTGTCGCTCATGATGATTCTCCGGTGCAGGTCTGGGAGCCGTTCAGGCCGTGAAGCCGCCGTCGGCGACGATGTCCGCGCCGGTCACGAAGGACGCCTCCGGGCCGGCCAGGAAGGCGACCACATTGGCGATCTCGTCCGGCTGGCCATAGCGGCCGATGGCGATGCCGGGGCCGACGATCTTGCTGACCGGGCCGCCATCGGGGTTCATCTCCGTATCGGTCGGGCCGGGATGGACGGTATTGACGGTGATGCCGCGGGGTCCGAGGTCGCGCACCAGGCTGCGGTTGAAGCCGGTGATCGCGCCCTTGGTCAGTGTGTACAGCGACGCCGTCGGAAAGGCCGCGTAGCGCGTCATCGACGAGCCGATGTGGATCACGCGCCCGCCCGCCTTCATACGGCGCACGGCCTCCTGCGTGGCCACGAAGACGCCGGTCACGTTGACGGCGATCATGCGTTCATAGGTGTCGAAGGCGATGTCCTCGATGGCGCCACCGAGGCCCAGCCCGGCGTTGTTGACCAGGATGTCGAGGCCGCCAAAGGCCTCTGCCGTGGCGGCCACGGCGGCGCGCACTGCCGCGGGGTTGCCGGCATCGGCTTCGATCGCGATGGCGCGGCCGCCCGCTGCCTCGATCTCGCGGACCACGGCGCTGGCCTTGTCGGCCGAGGCGCTGTAGGTCACAGCCACGGCGGCACCGTCGGCGGCCAGCCGGCGGGCGATGGCGGCGCCGATCGAGCGCGAGCCGCCGGTAACGAGGGCGGTCTTTCCGGCCAGCGGGAGGTTGTGGTTTGCAGTCATTGTTCGAACTCCGTTGTGTGAAGGGGTGAACGGAGTATGGGCGGCGGATTGCGGCTTGATTAGTGAGGAATGGCTGGAATGATTTTCAAGTGATGGTGTAATCTGGTTGGCATGGAAACCCTGGCCAACCTTGAATCCTTCGTTCGCAGCGCGGAAACCGGCAGCTTCTCCGCGGCCGGCCGGCGGCTGGCGCTGACGCCCGCAGCGGTCAGCCGCAATGTGGCCATGCTGGAGCGCAACCTGGGCGTGCGCCTGTTCCAGCGCTCGACGCGCAAGCTGACGCTGACGGAGGCCGGCGAGCGCTTCCTCGCGGCGATCGGCGGCAATCTTGATGCGCTGCAAGCGGCAATCGCGGGCGCCTCCGGTGACCAGGGCGAACCCGCCGGCGTGCTCAAGGTCAGCCTGGCCCCGACCTTCGGCGTGACTCACGTGATGCCGCTGCTGCCGGCGTTCCTGGCCCGCTATCCTGCCATCCGGCCCGAATGGCATTTCGAGAACCGCGCCGCCGACCTGATCGCCGAGGGCTATGACGCCGCCATCGGCGGCGGCTTCGAGCTTGCGCCCGGGCTGGTCTCGCGCACGCTGGCGCCCGCGCATATCGTCGCCGTGGCTTCTCCCAACTACCTGCGCGGGCGCACCTTGCCGACCAACCCCGCCGGCCTCGCGCAATTCGACGGCATCGTGATGCGCTCCACGCGCACCGGACGCGCGCGGCACTGGGCCATGCGCGATGCGGCCGGAACGGAAGCCGCCACGGCACTGCCCGAGCGGATCGTCGTCAACGACCCGGCCGCCATGCGTGAAGCCGCGCTGCTAGGCCTTGGCGTAACACTGCTCGCCGTGCCTGACGCACTGCCATGGCTGGAGCGTGGCGAGCTGGTGCGCCTGCTGCCGCACTGGTATGCCGATGCAGGCGCGATCTCGCTCTACTACCCGACGCGCACGCTGCTGCCGGCCAAGACGCGCGTCTTTATCGACTACGTGGTCGAGGCCTTCCGCCGCGAACGGCTGGCCGAGCGCTTTGCCGGCAGCCTGGGCTAGAACATTTTTGTCTGACGCCAGCGTCATCGTTCTGTCATCCATCCCGGCCAGAATGCGCAGGTCATTCAAGCCAGGGAGTCGACATGACGCACGCAATCGAAGTCCTCGGGCTTTCCAAATCGTTCCGCGCGGACCGCAAGGCGCTTGACGATGTCACGTTGCACATCGCGCCAGGCGAGATGGTCGCCCTGCTGGGTGCATCGGGATCGGGCAAGTCCACACTGTTGCGCCACGTAGCCGGCTTTGTCGCAGGCGGCGCTGGCGAGATCCTCGTCAACGGCCGCCACGTGCAGCGCAATGGCCGGCTGGCCGGCAATGTGCGCAAGGTACGCGGCGAGATCGGCTTTGTGTTCCAGCAGTTCAACCTGGTGGGCCGCCTTCCGGTCATCACCAACGTGCTGGTCGGCATGCTGACCCGTATCCCCAAATGGCGCAGCCTGCTGCGCATCTTCAGGGCCGATGAAATGCAGGCCGGACTCGATGCCCTTGCGCAAGTTGGTATAGACGACTATGCGTTTCAGCGTGCCTCGACGCTCTCCGGCGGCCAGCAGCAACGCGCGGCTATCGCCCGCACGCTGGTGCAGAACGCTCGCGTGATCCTGGCCGACGAGCCGATCGCTTCGCTCGATCCGGAATCGTCGCGCCGCGTGATGTCGCTGCTGACGCAGATCAATCGCACCCGCAAGGTGGCGGTGCTGGTGTCGCTGCACCAGGTGGATGTGGCGATGCGCTACTGCCCCCGCGTGGTGGCACTGCGCCACGGCAAGGTGGTCTACGACGGCCCCTCCGCGGCGCTGACGCCGGCCATGCTGCGCGATCTCTATGGCACCGAGGCCGACGAACTGCTGCACGATTCCGTGCCCGAAGCGAATGAAGCCGCCGCGGCCATGCCGGCGCCGGCGATGGTCACGATGAACCTGGCGGCGGCGTGAGCAGCCACTGAGCGGCCACTGAGCACCCACCCGACCGCAGCCTTACCCCCAAGCCTTTCCCAACCGGAGTTGTCCATGCTTCGCAGAACCTTTATCGCCGTCGTGGCATCGGGCGTGGTCGCCCTGCCCGCCTTTGCGCAAGACGCCAAGAGCCTGAGCATCGGCTTTATCTCGACGGAATCGTCGTCGAACCTGAAGAGCGCCTGGCAGCCGCTGATCGACGATCTCAGCAAGACGCTGGGCGTGCCGGTCAAGCCGTTCTTCGCGTCCGACTACGCCGGCATCATCGAGGGCATGCGCTTTAACAAGGTGCAGATCGCCTGGTTCGGCAACAAGTCGGCGATGGAAGCGGTGGACCGCGCCAACGGCGAGGTCTTTGCCTCGGTGATCGACAAGGACGGCAACCCGGGCTACTGGTCGCTGCTGATCGTCAACAAGGATAGCGACCTGAAGAGCGTCGAAGACGTGATCAAGCGCGGCAAGGACCTGAGCTACGGCGCCGGCGATCCCAACTCCACCTCGGGCACCGCCGTGCCGGGCTACTACCTGTGGACGGCAAACAAGGTCGAGCCCAAGACGCTGTTCAAGGCCGTGCGCATCGGCAACCACGAAACCAACCTGCTGTCGGTGCTGAACAAGCAGGTCGACGTGGCGGTGAACAACACCGAGAACCTGGAGCGCTACCGCATCAACACGGGCAAGAATGCCTATGACCAGGTGCGCGTGCTGTGGAAGTCGCCACTGATCCCGGCCGATCCGATGGTCTATCGCAAGGACCTGTCGCCCGAGCTGAAGAAGAAGATCCAGACCTTCTTCGTCAACTACGGCAAGGGCGTCGACGCCGCGCGTGAAAAGCAGGTGCTGGCCACGCTGACCTACCAGGGCTTCCGCGCCTCGGGCGACGCGCAACTGGTGCCGATCCGCCAGATCGAACTGGCCCGCGAGAAGGCCAAGATCGAAACGGACACCACCCTGGCCGCCCCCGACAAGGAAAAGCGCCTGGCCGATGTCAGCCGCCGCCTGGCCGAGCTGGACAAGGCCGCCGCCACCAGCGCGCAATAAGCCTCACCCCGCAGGGGCCCGGCGCGTTGCCGGCCCCGCGTCGTCTTTTTATGTTGCCTGATTCGGATTGCCCATGACTGTCACCGCCACGCCCGGCCTCCCGCCCTCGCCGCAAAGCAACGTCCGGCCGCCGCGCACGTCCCTTGCCGTGTTGCTGACCTGGGCGGTCGTGCTGGCCTTGCTCGCCATGTCCTGGCAAGGCGCCGACATGCGCCCGCTGGACCTGCTGCGCGATTCCAACAACATGGCGAAATTTGCCGCCGATTTCTTCCCGCCAGACTTCCGCGACTGGCGGCACTACCTGGACGAAATGCTGGTCACCGTCCAGATCGCGCTGTGGGGCACGGCCATGGCCGTGGCGATGGCGGTACCGCTGGGCCTGCTGTGCTCCGCCAATATCGTTCCCGCGTGGGTCTACCAGCCGGCGCGCCGCGTCATGGACGCCTGCCGCGCCATCAATGAGATGGTCTTTGCGATGCTGTTTATCGTGGCCGTCGGACTGGGCCCGTTCGCGGGCGTGCTGGCGATCTGGATCCACACCACCGGCGTGCTGGCCAAGCTGTTTGCCGAAGCCGTGGAAGCCATCGATCCGCGCCCGGTCGAAGGCGTGCGCGCCACCGGCGCCGGCCCGATCGAGGAGATCGTCTACGGCGTGATTCCGCAGGTGCTGCCGCTGTGGCTGTCCTTTGCGCTGTACCGCTTCGAGTCGAACGTGCGTTCGGCCTCGGTGGTCGGCATTGTCGGCGCCGGCGGCATCGGCACCGTGCTGTGGGAGATCATCCGCAGCTTCCAGTACGGGCAGACCTGTGCCGTGATGATCATCATCATCCTGTTTGTCTCGGCCATCGACATCCTCTCCGCGCAGATCCGCAAGGTACTCGTCTGACCCCATGCTCACGCTCTCCCGCATCGAAACCCTGTTCGCCAGCCACGGCACCGCCTGGTACGGCGGCGAGGCCATCAGCCAGACGGTCCACGCGCTGCAGTGCGCGCAGTTGGCCGAGCAGGCGCGCGAGCCCGAGCCGCTGATCGTCGCGGCGCTGCTCCACGACGTCCGCCACCTGCTGCTGGCGGAAAGCACCGACACCGACATGCGCCACCAGGAGGTCGCCGCCGACGCGCTGGCGGAGCTCTTCGGCGACGAAGTCACCGAGCCCATACGCCTGCACGTGGCGGCCAAGCGCTTCCTGTGCGCGGTCGATCCCGACTACTTCGGCACGCTGTCGCCGGCCTCGGTGCAGAGCCTGGCGCTGCAGGGCGGTCCATACAACGAGGGGCAGGCGAATGCCTTCGCAGCCAACCCCCATGCCGATGCCGCGGTGCGCCTGCGCCGTTACGACGACCTGGCCAAGGTGGTCGACCTTGCCACGCCGCCACTGGCGCACTACCTTGAAATGGCTGCGCGTTGCGCGCGCCTTGCCGTGTAAGTGGCGTAAACGGCATGAACGGATTGCACGAAATGACCGAAGCCGTCCTGGCCCTGCGCGAGGTGCGCGGCTCCGATGCGGAGCTGCGGCACCTGTCGGCGCTGCTCGCCGCGATGGATGACGAGCCGCCGTTGCCGCTGGCCACGATGCGCGAGCGCTACGCAACGATGCGCCGCTACCCGGACTATCGCTGCTACCTGATGGTGGACGAGAACGGGGTGCCGCTCGGCACCTTCAGCCTGCTGGTATTTCCCGTGCTGGTCCACGACGGCCGCCCGGAGGCGATTGTCGAGGCCGTGGTGGTGGCGCCGTCGGCGCGCGGCATGGGCGTCGGCAAGGCCATGATGCGCGAGGCGATGCGCCTGGCGCGGGAAGCCGGCGCGGCCAAGCTGGCGTTGTCGTCGAACGCACGCCGGTTGCAGGCGCACCAGTTCTATCGCCGGCTCGGGTTCACCGAGCACGGCATCAGCTTCAGTATCGAGCTCTGAGAGTCAGGCCAGCGCGGAGGTGGCGCCCACCAGTTGTGCAAAGGCGTCGGCGGATGCCTGCAGCGCGCCGCTGTTGTCGATCTCGACCAGCCTGCACCCTGCCGGCACGTCGAAAGCCTGCCCCGCGCGGGCCAGCCGCCTGGCAATCGCCTCTTCCGACTCGCGGCCACGCTGGCGCAGGCGCGCGGCCAGCACTTCCGGTTTCACCCGCACGTGTACGGCGCACAGCTTCGGGTAGCGTGCCACGGCTTGCGGCAGGTATTCGCGCGAACCGTTGACGATCACCGTCAGGCCCTTTGCGAGCCACTGCTCGATCTCGACGCCGATGCCGTAGTGCAGGCCGTGGCTATGCCAGTTCAGCGCCAGGCAGCCGAGGGCCTTGCGGCGCTGGAACTCATCGGGGGTAAGGGCGACCGAGGCCTCGTTGGCGTCGGCGTCGCGCGTGATATAGCGATGCGCGACCACGATGGGGTCGTCCGGGCCCAGGCGCTCGCGCAGCGCGCGCAGCAGCGAATCCTTGCCGCTGCCCGAAGGCCCCATGACGTAGAACAGGCCGCGCCCGTCAGTGGCGGTGCGGGCGCTCATGCTTCGAGGTACGCCACGCCGGCGCCATCCGTGGTGCTGCCATTGAAGCCGTAGTGGCGCGCGGCAATGAAGTCATCGCCTGGCCGCGGCTGCACGAACACACTGATTCCGTCCACATGGAGCGGCGTTTCCAGCAGCTTGCCGCTGGCGGCGGACAGGCGCGCCAGCGCGGCGGCTTCGCCGGCGGCGTCGAGCATGCCGGTCAGCGTGATGTGGAAGATGAAAGTCTCGAATACGTACGGGTAGCCCCATGCATCCAGCATGCGGCGCTCGTCGGGCGTGAGCCGATCCGGCTTGCGTTTGGCGAGTTCCTCAGCACTGGCCGGTGCGCGGAAGCGCTCGAACGCCATCACGCAGGCATCGGCGAGCGCATGCATAGCGCGCGAGCCACCATCGTCCAGGCACCAGGCGATAAAGCCTCGCAGCGCGCGCAGCGCCAGCGCCGCGTCGAACGCCTCGCGCCCATGCGCAAAGCCGCGGGCGGCGGCGTCGAGCATCGAACCATCGGTGCCGTCCGCGAGCCGGAACGGCGGCTTCAGCGTGGCATGCAGGCCGTAGTGCGCCGGGGCCTTGACCCACTCGTCGGGCGGCGGCGCCATGCCTTGCGGCATGGGCAGCGCCGCCCCTGTATCGGCATCGCGGCTCAGCCACTGGCTGCCGAAGGATCGGAACGGTTCGGCCGGAGAAAGATAAATGGCGTAGCGGTGTGCTTGCATGCTCATGCGGCCAGGGTCCCGGCTTCGGCGAGATCGACCTGCGGCAGGAACGCCGCCGCATGCTTCAGTTCGCCATTGACGATGGTGGCGCAGACGCGCGGCAGGCCGGGCTGGCGGTCATCGACCAGGATGGCATCGGCGCGCAGGCCCGGGGCCAGTGTGCCGCGGTCGCGCAGGCCGGCGGCACGGGCCGGGTTGCGCGAGACCAGTTGCCAGGCGCCGGGCAGGTCCAGCACGCCCAGTTGTGCCAGCCGGAATGCGGCCTGCAGCGGCGCGGGATAGTTGTAGTCGGACGCCAGCACCGTGCACAGGCCGGCGGCCACCATCTCGGTCGCGTTGGGCGCGCCGGTATGGCTGGTGCCGCGCACCACGTTGGGCGCGCCGAACACGATAGCGTCGCCCAGCTGCCGGGCCAGCGTCGCGGCTTCGATGGTCAGCGGGAACTCGGCGATGCGGCAGCCCCGGCGGTGGTAGTGCTGGCGCGTGGCCACGTCCGGGTCGTCATGCGACGCCACCGGCAGCCCCGCGTCGCGTGCGGCGGCGATCAGGCGTGCCATCGCCGCCGGCACCTCCTGCGCATTGCCGCTGGCCGCGCGCAGGCGGCTGCGGAAGGTCTCGACGTCGCACTCGGCGCGCTCGGCGTATTGCTGCATCTTGCGCTCGTCGCCCATGCGGCGCGCCATCGTCGGCAGGTGGTCGTTGATGGCCAGCAGGTCTACGCGTCCAGCGGCCATCCATGACAGCGCGGTCTCAACACCGGCCAGGTGGTAGGCCTCGAAGCGCAGGTGCACCTTGTGCGCGGCGCCAAGCACGGGGCCGAGCTGCGCGATGGCTTCGAACATGCGCAGCGCATAGGCCTCGCCGCGCAGCCCGCCTTCCCAGGACAGCGTCACGCCGTGGAATTCGGTGGTGATCCCGTTCGCCAGCAACTGGCGATCCACGTCGAGCAGCGCGCCCGCGTACGGGAAGCTGACGCCGGGGCGCGGCATCACCGCGCGCTCGAAGGCGTCGCCGTGGATGTCGACAATGCCCGGCAGCACCAGCAGGTCGCCCGCATCGAGGCACGGGCCGGACGCCAGCGCTTGCTGCGCCACGTGGCCGTCGCGAAAGCCCAGCGTCGCCGGGCCGATGCCCGCGGCGCCCAGCACGCGGCGGCCCGTGATACCGGCCAGCGGCGGCGATTGAGTTAGGTTGGTCATGTGCATGGGCAAGACGTTAGCGCCGGTAGATGACAGACAGATGTCTAGACCAATGCGCCCGGCAACAACATTCCTCAGTCGCTGTCGGACACCGTGAGTTGCACCCAGTCGCCGGCAAACCGCGTCACGCTGTACTGCACCGGTGCGCCGTCGATATCGACGTTGAGTGCCTCGACCTGCAATACCGGCCGCGTCTTCGGCTGGTTCAGCAGGCGCGCGACCGGCGCGCTGGGCATGGCTGCGGTAATGCGCGACCACTTGCGCGTGTAGTCGGCAATGCCGAAGTGCGCCAGCGCGCGCGACACCGACTGCATGTCGCGCAGCACCGCGTCGATGCCGGGAAAGCGCTTGAGGTCGAAGTAATGCTCGGCCACGTCGATGGTGCGCTCCTCGGCCTTGCCGATCATCTGCACGTGCAGGATCTCGGCCGTGCGCGGCAGCCCCAGGTGCTTCGCCACCTCGGGCGCGCGCACCACCTGGCTGTCGAGGATCTCGGTGTGCCCGCGCATGCCCTGCGCGGCCAGGTTCTGCGAGAAGCGCGTGCGGCGCCCGATCGCGTAGTCGATCGCATGCTCCTGCACGAAGGTGCCGCGGCCCTGCTCGATCCGCACCAGTCCGCTCAGCTCCAGCTCGCCCATGGCGCGCCGGATGGTGTGGCGGTTCACGGCAAAGCGCGTGGCCAGCTCCGGCTCCGGCGGCAACTGCTCGCCGGGCAGGTACAGCTTCCTGCGGATGTCGTCCGCCAGCGCCTCGCCGATCTGGCGCCATACCGCCACGCCGGAACCCCGTTCTACTTCCCGATCAGACATGCTTGCCCTGCCCTCTTGTCATCAAGCGTTCACCAATGCCGTGCGATTGTGCCTCAGTTGCGCTCCCCTGTCGGGGTGCCTGACCACACTCCCGAGCCGTCATCAAACGTTCATCTGCCTGTGGTCTAGTAGCGGCGTGTTCAGGCAATAACATCTAAACGTATAGACGTATAGGGGTGATGATGCAAAGCGAAACCGCCGGCCCGGCCGGCATCGAAGCCAACGCGGCCCGCGCCGCCTGGCTGCGGGTGCTGGCAACAGCGCCAACGGAGGCGCTCGATGCCGCCTACACGCGGCTTGGCCAGGCCGCGGCCCTGCCCGCCTGGCGCCTGCTGCGCAAGCCGGAATCCGGCATGGCGATGGTGCGGGCCCGTGCCGGCGGCACCGGCGCCCAGTTCAACCTGGGAGAAATCACGGTCACGCGCTGCGCGGTCGTGCTGGAAGACGGCGATGCCGCAGGTACCGCGGGCGTGGCCTATATCCAGGGCCGCAGCGCGCGCCACGCGGAGCAGGCGGCCGTACTGGACGCGCTGCTGCAGCGCCCCGCCTGGCACCAGCGCGTGCAGGAGGTCGTGCTGGCGCCGCTGGCCAGCGCCCATGCCGCACGCGCCGCGCACGCAGCGGCCACCGCTGCCCAGACGCGCGTCGAATTCTTCACCATGGTCCGGGGAGAGGACTGATGACATCCGCCCAATCGATCCTCTCGGCCCCGGCCACTTCGCTGCTGCCGGGCTTCGACAATCCCGTCGACGATGCCCAGCAGGTGTTCCGCGCCACGCTGCATGCGTTTGCCCATCCGGGCCAGCTGCAAGCGATACCCGTGACCAGCGGCGTGCCCGAGGGCCTGTCGCCGGCGCTGGCAGCGCTGCTGCTGACGTTGGCCGATCCCGATACCCCGGTCTGGCTGCCGGCCGGCGTGCCCGCCGCGGCGCGTGCGTTCCTGCGCTTTCACTGCGGATGCCCGCTGACCGACGACCTCGGTGCCGCCACCTTTGTCTGCGTGCCAGCGGGGTACGCCATGCCCGCGCTGGCTGACTGTGCGCAGGGGCAGCCGGCCTTTCCGGACCGCTCGGCCACGCTGATGGTGGAAGTCTCCTCGCTCGCCGATGGCGACATGCTGACGCTGCGCGGCCCCGGCATCGAAACCACGCAGACGCTGCACGTGGCCGGGCTGCCGGCGGACTTCCGTGCCAGCTGGCGCGCCAACATCACCGGCTTCCCGCTCGGCGTGGACCTGCTGCTGGCCAGCGGCGACCGATTTTGCGCGCTGACGCGCACCACACACGTGGAGGACTGACATGTACGTAGCCGTCAAAGGGGGCGAACGCGCCATCCTGAACTCCTACCAGATGCTCGATACGTACCGCCGCGGCGACACCGCGGTGCCGGAACTCACGCTGGCCCAGATCCGCGAACAGATGCCGCTGGCAGTGTCGCGCGTAATGGCCGAGGGTTCGCTGTACGACCCGCACCTGGCCGCGCTGGCGCTGAAGCAGGCCGCCGGCGACCAGATCGAGGCGATCTTCCTGCTGCGCGCATACCGCACCACGCTCGCGCGGTTCGGCTATACCCAGCCGCTCGATACCGGCGCGATGCGCCTGCAACGCCGGATCTCGTCCACCTTCAAGGACGTGCCGGGCGGCCAGGTGCTCGGGCCGACCTATGACTACACGCAGCGCCTGCTGGACTTCTCGCTCGAAGCGGGCCGCGAGCCCGCCCCGCTGCCGCCCGCCGCCGAGCCCCTCGCCGCCAGCATGCCGCGCGTAACGGGCCTGCTCGAAGCCGAAGAACTGGTCGAAGCCGACGAGATCCCTCTCGGCGACCCGACCCCGCCGGACCTGACCCGCGAACCGCTGACCTTCCCCGCCAGCCGCGCCGCGCGCCTGCAGAACCTGGCGCGCGCCGATGAAGGCTTTTTGCTGTCGATGGGCTATTCGACGCAGCGCGGCTACGGCAACTCGCACCCGTTCGCGGCCGAGATCCGCTACGGCACGGCCGAAGTCGAACTGTTCGTCGAGGAACTCGGCTTTGCGGTGACGATCGGCGAGATCGAGCTGACCGAATGCCAGATGGTCAGCCAGTACGCCGGCAGCGCCGACGAGGCGCCCCGCTTCACGCGCGGCTACGGCCTGGTGTTCGGCTACAACGAGCGCAAGGCGATGTCGATGGCGCTGGTGGATCGCGCGATGCGTGCGAAAGAGCTTGGCGAAGCCGCCGACGCCCCCGCCAACGATATCGAATTCATGCTGTACCACAGCGACAACGTCGAGGCCTCCGGCTTCGTGCAGCACCTGAAGCTGCCCCACTACGTGGACTTCCAGGCCAACCTGGAACTGCTGCGCCGCCTGCGCGCGGAGCAGGAAGCCGCCAGCCCCCCTGCCGTGCCGCCGCAAGGTGCACCGCAGCCACAGCCGCAAGAGGAGACGCTGGCATGACCGCCGCGAACGCATCCCCCACCGCGGGCCTTGCCCGCGACGACCACTACAACTTCGGCTATCTCGACGAATCCACCAAGCGCATGCTGCGCCGCGCGCTGCTGAAGGCCGTGGCGATTCCCGGCTACCAGGTCCCATTCGGCAGCCGCGAAATGCCGCTGCCCTATGGCTGGGGCACGGGCGGCATCCAGGTCACCGCCGCCATCATCGGCAAGCCGGACATGCTCAAGGTGATCGACCAGGGTTCGGACGACACCACCAACGCCATCAATATCCGCCGCTTCTTCGGCCGCGTGACTGGCGTGCAGACCACCGAGCGCACCGCCGAAGCCAGCATCATCCAGACCCGCCACCGCATTCCGGAAACGCCGCTGCGCGCGGGCCAGACCATGGTGTTCCAGGTGCCCATCCCCGAGCCGCTGCGCTGGCTGGAACCGAGCGAGAGCGAGACCCGCACCATGCACGCGCTGTCCGAATACGGCGCAATGCACGTCAAGCTCTATGAAGACATTGCCCATCACGGGCATATCGCCACCACCTACGACTATCCCGTGATCGTCAACCAGCGCTACATGATGCGGCCGTCGCCGATCCCCAAGTTCGACAACCCCAAGCTCGACCGCAGCCCCGCGCTGATGCTGTTCGGCGCCGGGCGCGAGAAGCGCGTCTATGCCGTGCCGCCGTACACCTCGGTCAGGAGCCTGGACTTTGCCGACCACCCGTTCACGGTGGAGAAATGGTCCAGCTGCTGCGCCCAGTGCGGCGCCACCGACAGCTACCTCGATGAAATCATCACCGACGACGCCGGCACGCGCATGTTCGTGTGCTCGGACACCGAGTACTGCGCCGACCGCCAGGCCGAGCAAGCCGTGAAGACTGCCGCGGGAGGTGCCCGATGAGCACGACCCCGCTACTGTCAGTGCGCAACCTGACGCGCACCTGGGACGGCGTGCATGGCTGCCATGACGTCAGTTTCGATCTCTACCCCGGCGAAGTGCTGTGCGTGGTGGGCGAATCGGGCTCCGGCAAGAGCACGTTGCTGCAGGCCCTGTCGATGCAGGCGCCGCCGCAGCGCGGCAGCGTCAGCTACGACATGCGCGAATCCGGCCTGACCGACCTGGCCACGCTGTCCAGCGCACGCATGCGCCTGCTGGCCCGCACCGACTGGGGCTTCGTGCGCCAGCACGCGCGCGACGGCCTGCGCATGCAGGTCAGCGCCGGCGCCAATATCGCCGAGCGGCTGATGGCCGTGGGCGAGCGCCACTACGGCAACCTGCGCGAAGTCGCCGGCGCCTGGCTCGAAAAAATGGAAATCGACCTGGCCCGCCTCGACGACGTGCCCGGCACCTTCTCGGGCGGCATGCAGCAGCGCCTGCAGATCGCGCGCAACCTGGTCACGCATCCACGCCTGGTGTTCATGGACGAACCGACGGCCTCGCTCGACGTCTCGGTGCAGGCACGCCTGCTGGACCTGTTGCGCCGCCTGGTGTCCGACCTGGGCCTCGCCGCCATCCTGGTCACGCACGACCTGGCCGTGGCGCGCCTGCTGGCGCACCGCACGCTGGTCATGCAGGGTGGCCGCGTGGTCGAGCAAGGCCTGACCGACCAGATCCTCGATGACCCGCAGCACCCCTATACGCAGTTGCTGGTCTCCTCCATCCTGCAAGGCTGATGACGATGCAAGCAGAGAATGCACAGAAGCTGGTCGAGGTCCGCGGCCTCGGCAAGATGTTTACGCTGCACAACCAGGGCGGCATCCGCCTGCCGGTGCTGCGCGCGATCGATTTCGATGCGGCCCGGGGCGAATGCCTGGTGCTGTCGGGCCCGTCGGGCACCGGCAAGAGCACGTTGCTGCGCTGCCTGTACGGCAACTACCTGGCCACCGAAGGCAGCATCCGCCTGCGCGACACCAGCACCGCAGGCGAACCGTGGGTCGAGCTGACCAACGCGCCCGAGCAACGCGTGCTGAAGCTGCGCCGCGACGTGATTGGCTACGTCAGCCAGTTCCTGCGGGCGATTCCGCGCGTGTCGGCACTGGACGTGGTGGCCGATCCGCTGCAACAGCGCGGCGGCAGCCATGAAGAAGCCCGCGCCCGCGCCGAGGTGCTGCTGGCGCGCCTGAACCTGCCGCGCCGCCTGTGGGACTTGCCGCCGGCCACCTTCTCCGGCGGCGAGCAGCAGCGCGTGAATATCGCGCGCGGCCTGATCGGCGGCCACCCGATCCTGCTGCTTGACGAGCCGACCGCATCGCTCGATGCCGACAACCGCGCGGTCGTGATCGAGTTGATCCGCGAGGCACTCGCCGAAGGCCGCGCGCTGGTCGGCATCTTCCACGACGACGCCGTGCGCGATGCCGTGGCCACGCGCCTGCTGCCGCTGCAACCCGCCACCGCCCTCGCCTGACAGGAATCCGCCCATGCCTGCTACCTACCTGACCCACGCCACCCTGGTGCTGCCCGACCGCGTGCTGCACGACAGCGCGCTGCTGATCGAGGATGGCCACATCGCCGCCATCGAACCGGTCGCGGTCCCGGCCCACGCCACCGAGATCGACCTGCACGGCCACACCGTGATGCCGGGGCTGGTCGACGTGCATTGCGACGCCATCGAGAAAGAAGTCGAGCCGCGTGCCAACGTGCTGTTTCCGCTGGATTTCGCCGTGGCGCAGGTGGACCGCCGCAACGCCGCGGCCGGCATCACCACGCCGTACCACGCGCTGTCTTTCGCGGGCGATCACTTTGGCGTGCGCAACGTCGATACGGCGGCCACGCTGGTGCGCACCGTGGCCGCGTATCGCCGCCACAGCCTGGTCGACAACCGCATCCACTGCCGCTATGAAGTGACCGACGCAGGCGCGGTGCCGGTGCTTGAGATGCTGATGGCCGAGGGCGTGGTCGACCTGCTGTCCGTGATGGACCACTCGCCGGGCCAGGGCCAGTTCAAGACGCTGGATGCCTACCTGGCCTACATGATGGGCAACCACGGCATGAGCCGCGAAGAAGCCGCCGAAGCCGCCGGCAAGAAAGCAGCGGCGCTGGAAGGCGCGCACGAGCGCGTCGACCGGCTGGTGGCCATGGCCCATGAACTCGGCATCCCCACGGCCAGCCATGACGACGATTCGCCGCAACGCATCGCCGCCATGCAGGCGCTGGGCGTGCGCATGAGCGAGTTCCCGATCAACCTGGAAACCGCGCAGGCCGCCTGCGCGCAAGCGCTGCCGACCATCCTCGGCGCCCCCAATGTGCTGCGGGGCAAGAGCCAGAGCGGTTCCATGCGCGCGATCGACGCGATCCACGCGGGCGTGGGCACGATCCTTTGCTCGGACTACCAGCCTTCCACGCTGATCGCCGCCGCGTATGCCGCGGCGCGGCAGGCCGACCTGCCGCTGAACGAGGCGCTGGCCCTGGTCACCGCCAACCCCGCCGATGCCTGCCTGCTGAACGACCGCGGCCGCCTGGCGCCCGGACTGCGCGCCGACTTGATTGCCGTGTCCAGCGTGGCGGGCCAGCCGATGGTGACGCACACCTGGTCGGGCGGGCGGCTGGTGTTTGCCGCGGGCTATCCTTCGACGCGGCATGTGGCTGACGGCGAATCGCTGCTGCGCGAGGCCGCGGTGCGCGAAGTGGCCTAGGCGCCCGGCGCCGCGAACCCCAGCGCCGTGCTGACCGCGCGCGCCTCGCGCCGCACGGCGCTGCCGATGGGCCCGTCGATGGCCGGGTCGAATCCACCGGTGGCGCCCAGCGCAGTCAGCACCGCGCAGACACGGCCGGTGTAGTCGCGCACCGGCGCGGCCACCGCGCTGATACCGGTCAGGTTGATGTCGCGCACCCAGGCGCAGTCGTCGGCCTGCACGATGCGGCGCAGCGCGCCGATGGGATCCTTGCGATCGAGCAGCGCCAGTCGCGCCGGGCTGGCTTCGGCAAGCTCTTCCTCGGCCTGGGCCTGCACGCGATTCTCGTCGAGCAGCCCCAGGAACACGCGGCCGGTGGCCGACCACAGCAGCGACATCACCGACCCGGCGCGCACGTTCACCGTCACCGGCAAGCCCGGTTCCTCGAAGCGCATGATGGTCGGCCCCTTGTTGCCCATCACTGCGACAAAGCACGTGACTTCCAGCGTTTCACGCAGCCGCACCAGCGCGGATTCGGCCAGCCGGATCGGGTCGGCCTGGCGCATCGCGGCCATGCCGATCTGCAGCGCTTCGAAGCCCAGGTGGTACTGCTGGGTGCCGGCCTCCTGCGCGACGAAGCCCTCTTCCACCAGGCTGACCAGGTAGCGGTGGACCTTGGCCGGGCTTTCGTCGATCTGCGCGGCCAGCGCGGTCAGGCTGGCGCGGCCGCCCAGTCTTGCCAGCCCCTTGAGCACCGCCATGCCGGTGACCGCCGACTGCACGCGCTGGCGGCGTTCGCGCGGGCGTGGGGCGGCGGCGGCTTTGGTGTTGGCGTCGGCGGATTTGGGGCGGGACGGGGCCATGACGGGAAGAAGGAGTGACAGCGCTGGTTCAAGGTTAACCCGCATTCAATCATTACGCAATGCGTATATGATTTACGCAAACTAGAAAACGAGTGCCGCACACCGGCTCGACAACAAGGAGACAAGCCCATGCCCCGCCCCCTGCGCAAGCGCCTCACCCTCGGCGCACTGGCCCTGCCCATGCTGGCAGCCATTCCCGCTTACGCCGCCGACACCTACCCCGCCAAGCCCATCCGCTGGATCGTTCCCTACGCCGCCGGCGGCGGCTCGGACTTCCTGGCGCGCACCATCAGCCAGGGACTGTCGACCAAGGTCGGCCAGCCGGTGGTAGTGGACAACAAGCCGGGCGGCAATACCGCCATCGGCGCGGCGGAGACGGCGCGCTCGGCGGCAGACGGCTATACCGTGCTGTCGGCGGACAACGGCACGCTGGTGTTCAACCCGGTGCTGTACAAGACGCTCTCCTACAACCCGGCCAAGGACCTGGCGCCAGTCACGCTGCTGGGCCGCTTCCCGATGATCCTGGTGGTGGGCGCAACCAGCCCGGTCAAGAACGCGAAGGAATTCATCGCCCAGGCGAAGACCACGCAAGGCGGCATCAACTACGGCTCGGCCGGCGCGGGCAGCCCCCACCACCTGGCGATGGAGCTGCTCAAGGTGGAAGCCGGCCTGCCGATGACGCACGCCCCCTACCGCGGCGCAGCGCCCGCGCTCTCCGACGTGGCCGCCGGCCAGGTGGCGGCGATGATGGTGGACTACGCCGCCGGCGCCGGCTTCATCAAGGGTGGCAAGGTGCGCCCGCTGGCCGTGGCCAACGCCACGCGCCTGCCGCAGTTGCCCGACGTGCCGACCTTTGCCGAACTGGGCTTCCCGCGCGTGGAAGCCGCCGCGCTGGTGGGCATGGTGGTGCCGGCCAGCACGCCGCCGGAGGTGGTCAATACGCTGAACAAGGACGTGGTCGCGGCGATTCGCGAGCCGGCCGTCAACAAGCGGCTGGTGGACTTCGGCGTGGAGCCGGTGGGCAACACGCCGGCGCAGTTCAGCGAGCTGTTGCGCACCGAGTCTGTCCGCTGGAGCAAGCTGATCCGCGACCTGAAGATCACGCTGGACAACTGAGGCCGGCAACCGTGTGACCCAAAGCCCGTCCGGCACCGACCGGACGGCAGTGCTTTAGCCAGGAGTACGCAGTATGGCCAATCCCTCCCCCGGTACCGCGCGCGGCGGCTGCCCCGTCGACCATTCCGCCTTCAAGGCGGCGCCCAACGGCTGCCCCGTCAGCCATAACGCGGCGGAATTCGATCCCTTCGGCGACGGCTACCAGCAGGATCCGCCCGAATACGTGCGCTGGTCGCGCGAGCAGGAGCCGGTGTTCTACAGCCCGAAACTGGGCTACTGGGTGGTCACGCGCTACGACGACATCAAGGCGATCTTCCGCGACAACCTCACCTTCAGCCCGTCGATCGCGCTGGAGAAAATCACACCCACCGGCGACGAGGCCAATGCCGTGCTGGCCTCCTACGGCTACGCGATGAACCGAACGCTGGTCAACGAGGACGAGCCCGCGCACATGCCACGCCGGCGCGCGCTGATGGACCCGTTCACGCCCGCGGAACTGGCCCATCACGAGCCGATGGTGCGCCGCCTGACGCGCGAGTACGTCGACCGCTTTATCGACGACGGCCGCGCCGACCTGGTCGACCAGATGCTGTGGGAAGTGCCGCTGACCGTGGCGCTGCACTTCCTGGGCGTGCCGGAAGAGGACATGGACCTGCTGCGCCAGTACTCCATCGCGCATACGGTCAACACCTGGGGCCGGCCCAGGCCCGAGGAACAGGTCGCCGTGGCGCACGCCGTCGGCAACTTCTGGCAGCTGGCCGGCCGCATCCTCGACAAGATGCGCGAGGACCCTGCAGGCCCGGGCTGGATGCAATACGGCCTGCGCAAGCAGAAGGAACTGCCCGAGGTCGTCACGGACTCGTACCTGCATTCGATGATGATGGCCGGCATCGTGGCTGCCCACGAAACCACGGCCAATGCCTCGGCCAACGCGATCAAGCTGCTGCTGCAGCATCCGGATGCCTGGCGCGAGCTCTGCGAGGATCCGTCGCTGATCCCCAACGCCGTGGAGGAATGCCTGCGCCACAACGGCTCGGTGGCGGCGTGGCGCAGGCTGGTGACGCGCGATGCGGAAGTGGGCGGCATCCAACTGCCGGCGGGCAGCAAGCTGTTGATCGTGACCTCGTCGGCCAACCATGACGAGCGGCATTTCGCCGATGCCGACCTGTTCGACATCCGCCGCGACAACGCCAGTGAACAGCTGACCTTCGGCTACGGCTCGCACCAGTGCATGGGCAAGAACCTGGCGCGCATGGAGATGCAGGTCTTCCTGGAAGAACTGACGCGCCGGTTGCCGCATATGCGGCTGGCCGCGCAGACCTTTACCTACGTGCCCAACACCTCGTTCCGCGGTCCGGAGCATCTGCTGGTGGAGTGGGACCCGGCGCAGAACCCTGAGCGCGGCAACCCGGCACTGCTCGACGTGCGCCAGCCGGTGCGCATCGGCGAGCCGTCCACCCACACCATTACCCGCACGGTGGTGGTCGAGCGCGTCACGCCCGCCGCCGAGGGCGTGGTCCAGCTGCGGCTGGCGGCGCCCGACGGCAAGCCGCTGCCGCGCTGGGCGCCGGGCTCGCATATCGACGTGGAGTGTGGCGATACGGGGCTGTCGCGCCAGTATTCGCTGTGCGGCGATCCTGAGGACGCCGGTGCGCTGGAGATCGCCGTGCTGCGCGATCCCGACAGCCGCGGCGGCTCGGCCTGGGTGCACGGCAGCGTCAGCGTGGGCGACCGCCTGCGCATCCGCGGGCCGCGCAACCACTTCCGCTTCGACGAGGGCTGCCAGCGTGCGATCTTTATCGCCGGCGGCATCGGCATCACGCCGGTCAGTGCGATGGCGCGGCGCGCCCGCGCGCTTGGCATCGACTACGAATTCCACTACTGCGGCCGCTCGCGGCGCGCGATGGCGATGCTGGAGGCACTGCAGGCATTGCACGGCGACAGGCTGCATGTGTACGCCGGCGACGAAGGCCGGCGCGCCGACTTCGGCAGCCTGCTGGCGCAGCCGGATCACCGCACGCATGTCTACGCCTGCGGCCCGCAGCGCATGCTCGACGCGCTGGCCGCTTGCTGCGAAGCGTGGCCCGAAGACGCGCTGCGCGTGGAGCACTTCGTGTCGAAGCTCGGCACGCTGGATGCGTCGAAGGAACAGCCTTTTACCGTCGAGTTGAAGGATTCCGGCCTGGTGATGGAAGTGCCGGCCGACCAGACGCTGCTCACCGCGCTGCGCGGCGCCAATATCGACGTGCAGAGCGATTGCGAGGAAGGCCTGTGCGGCTCCTGCGAGGTGCGCGTGCTGGCGGGACAGGTCGACCATCGCGACGTGGTGCTGACGCGCAGCGAGCGCGAGGCCAATCGCCGCATGATGGCGTGCTGCTCGCGCGCCTGCGGCGGAGGTCGGCTGGTGCTGGAGCTCTGAACGCGCCTGAGGCGACGACGAGCCCTCAGATCTCCCCGCCCGCCCCGGCCAGTTCGCGCCGCAGCCGCAGCGTGGCGCCGACCTTGCGCAGCGGATCGGGGGGTATCCACGTCGGCTGGCTGTTGGCAAGGATGAACCCCAGCTCGGCACTGTGCAGGCCGCTCATGTATTCGGCCATGTAGTGGCCCAGGTAGGTGCCCTTGGCCACGCCGACGCCATTGCAGCCCGCCACCGCGTACAAATTGTCGCCTTCGTGGCGAAACACCGAATGGTGGTTCAGGGTCATGCCGATCAGTCCACCCCAGGTATAGGCAAAGGCTTTGCCTGCCAGCGCCGGGAAGCGTGCCTCGAACGAGCGGCGGTGCTGGTCGCGCGCCTCGTGCAGGTGCGCCTCGCGCGTGCGCAACGCTGGCTGGTAGTGGAAGGTATTCCTGACGAAGAGGCGGCGATCGGGGGTGAAGCGGACGGTCGTGCCCGCCGGATGCGCCGATGTGGTTCCCCACGGCCGCACCTCCGGGAAATGTTCGGCGGCCTCGGCCTGCGTCAGCGGCTCGGTCAGGCTGGCGTAGGTGAACAGCGTGGCGACCCGGTTGCGCGCCTGGCCGAAGGCTTCGCTGAAGCTGCCGACAGTCAGCGCCAGTCGCTCCGCGCGCAGGCTGCCGTGCGCGAAGCGCAGGGTATGGTGCGCGCCGTGCTCGCAACCCAGCACCGGGCTGGACGAAAACAGCGTGACCGATTCCGGCAGCGATGCCGCCAGGCCACGCACCAGCGCTGCCGGGTTGACCAGCACATTGCCCGGCGTATACACCGCGGCGCGGTAGTAGCCGGTGCCCAGCCTGCGCGCCAGCCCCTGCCCTTCAATGAATTCCGAGGGAAAGCCGGCCGCGTTCAACGCGGCCGCAAAGCGTTCCAGGGCGCCGACATGCCGCGCTTCATGTGCTGACATGTATTTGCCGGCATCGTGCCAGGCGCAATCGATCCCGTACTGGTCCCTGAGGCGGCGCAGCCGTTCGATGGCGGTGGTATTGAGCGCATAGAGCTGGCGGTCGTGCTCGGCGCCGGCATCGCCGCCGTCCACGTTGTGCGGCACGTCGATAATGAAGCCGGCATTGCGGCCCGATGTGCCCTGCCCGACCTCGAGCGCTTCCACCAGCGCAATGCTGGCCTGCGGATGCAGCTCGGCCAGCCTGCGCGCCAGCGCCACGCCCGTGAAGCCGGCGCCGACGATGGCGAAGTCAAAGTGCGTGTCGCCGGTCAGCCGTTTGCCAAGTGGCGTATGGCGCGATGGCGAGGTCTCGAACCAGCCGGGATTACCGTCGATGGCCGGGAGTCTGCGAATCGGGTGCATCGGGCGAGTTCAGGCGGTGGCGTTGAACGCGTCGTGATAGCGCACCGTGCCGCTCGGATAGCCACCATTGAACGCCAGCGCCTGGAAATATTCGGGCGGCACGCCTTCCAGCACCAGCCCGGGCCGGGCCGCAAAGCCGAAGCGCCCGTAGTACCCCGGATCGCCCAGCACCACGCAGCCGGCCGCACGCAGTCGCCGCAACTCGGCCAGCGCGGCCTGCATCAGTTGCGTGCCGATGCCCTGCCCTTGCCGGTCAGGCGCCACCGAGATCGGGCCCAGCCCGAACCAGCCCGCCGCGCCGGACGAGACCCATACCGGCGAAACCGCGACGTGCCCCACCAGCACTTCGCCATCCTGTGCCACCAGCGATACCGTCAACTGGCCTGCGCAGCGCAGCGCGTTGACGATAAACGCCTCGGTCTGGCTGGCGTGCGGTGCCGCGCGGAAGGCGGCAGTGGTCAGTTGCGCGATGCGGTCGGCGTCAGACGGTACTTCAGGACGGATATGCAGGGACATGGGGCAAGGTCTTGGCTGGCCGGATTCGGGCAAGGGAGCGATTCTAGCGTGCCGCGGCCGGACAGCCGTCGCGTGCGCCCTGTTGCAGGCGCGCTGCGGCACGCCATACCGTCCGTGCGCCCGCGCACGCAAGCCCGCCACAAGGCGTATCCCGGAGAGCAATAATGGCCCGAATCGCATGGCCGCCCCGGCGCCCATGCCGGCCCCCAATTGCCCGCCGCGGGAGGCTCCGAAACATGCCGCTGATCAACGCCCTGCGCGTATTTTCTGTCGTCATCGCCGGCGCGGGCGGATTCGCGCAGGAAATCTTCGAGTACGTCGAAGGTGAGGCCCGCCGGGGCGGCGCGCGTGTCGCCGGCTACATCGACGACGATCCGGGCAAGGTACTCGACGGCATCGCGCTGCCGCACCTCGGCACGACCTGGGACTTCCGGCCGCAAGACGGGCAAGCCGTGATCGTGGCCATCGGCTCGGTCGACGCGCGCCGCGAGATCATCGGCCGGCTCACCGGCAGGGGCGTGCCGGTGCCGACCTACCTGCACGGCGCGGCCATCGTTTCGGACGCGGCCGCGATCGGGCCCGGCAGCATCGTCTGCCCGCTGGCGATCATCAACCGCGGCGCCACCCTGGGGGCGGGCGTGCTGGCCAATGTCCACTGCAGTGTCGGCCATGGCGCCGGCGTGGGGGAGTATTCCGTGCTGTCGCCGGGCGCCATCCTGAACGGCGACGCCGCCGTGGGCGCGCGCTGCTTCCTCGGCACGCGCGCGACCATCTATCCCGGCGTGCGCATCGGCGACGACTGCGTGGTCGACTCGCACACCGGCGTGTCGACCGGCACCGGCGATCGCAAGTTCATTACGTCGGGGTCGCAGCAGATCACCGTGAGAAGGATCGCCGGCTGACTTGCGAAACGCCGCGTGCGGCGGGCCGGATCCACCGGCCTGCCGCACGCACCGTCAACGGCGTCAGATATTGCCCAACGCTGCCCTGACGCTCTTCGGCCACCGCTGCAACTCGAGGCCATGCTGCCGCAGCAACGCCAACGTCAGCCGGTCGATGCCGAATGCCGCACAGCCGGTGTGGGCCTTCTCGCCATCCGCAGTGCGCAACGTCCACACGGTGGAGAAATGATCGACGTGGTAGTTGAAGCTCATGCACGCGGTGGGCGGCGCGCCGTCGTTCACCGGGATCAGCAGCTCGAACTTGAGCTTGAGTTCGCGCTGGTTGTCGGCCACCAGCTTGCCGCCGCGGCCGAAGAAGGGATCGTTGGCCACGTCCAGCGTGTGCGGCAGTTCCAGCTGGTCAGCCAGTGCCTTGCCGCGCTCGATCCACATCTGGCGGAAGGCCAGGATCTGCTCCGCGCTGCCAAGCCGCACGTATTCGCGCATGCGGAACATCTGCATGCGGGTCGGCTCCAGCGAGGGCTCGTGCCGGAAGCAGTACGAGAACACATCGACCACGCGGCCTTCGGGCGGCAGCGGCCCCTGCCGCGCGATCACCGGGTAGATCGGGTAGCACGCGGCCGGGGTCAGCACCACGCGCGTGGCCCGCTGCTGGTCGGTCCAGTCCTCGCCGTCCTCCAGCCGCGCCAGCAGGCGGAAGTGGTCGCGCTCGTTGCCGCAGAAACTGTGTACGGTGCCGGCCAGCTGCGGGAAGCTCTTCAGGTATTCGCTGTCCTCGAAATCCTTGCGCGGCGTGGTGGGCGGAAAGCGCATCACCTCGGCCTGCTGGTCGGCGCCGGCCTGGGTGACCAGGGCGTTCATGCCCTCGGCAATGGCTTCGTACAGGCCGCTGCGACCATAGATGCCGTCCACGCCGGTGGGGATCAGGATACCTGCGTCGATCAGCGACTGCAGGAAAGTCGGCGTCGCGTAGCCGGTGCCGGCCACGGAGGGTTCTGCCGGGTCTGGGTCCGGCAGCCCGCTGACATTGTCGAGGCTGGCTTCCATGCTTTCTCCTCAGGAGGAACGTTCCGCCAGCAACAGGTTGGCGGTATTGGTCAGGATGCGGTCGTTGTTGATCATCAGCGGCGCGGACCACAGGTCGCGCAGGTGGCGGCCGAGGCTGTAGGGCGTGCCCTGCTTGTAGCCGGCCATGCCGCATACCAGCAGCGCGGTCTGCACGGCCTCGATGGCCAGTGTCGACACGCTGGTCTTGACGCTGTTCATTTCCGCCGCCAGCGCGAACGCCGCCGACATGCCGCCGCCCTGGCGGTGCCGGCGATAGTGGATCAGCGCCAGCTCGACGCGGCTCTCCATCAGCTGGATGGTGGCGACCGCCTCGGCCACGCGTGTGGCGGACGGAGGCAGCACGCCCGGACGCGCGCGCGCCTGGCCGCGGAACAGGGTCTTGGCGCGCTGCACCGCGTCGGCGGCCACGCCGGTCCACAGCGCGGCCCAGACGATATGCGAGAACGGCGTCATGGTGGCTTCGGCAATCTCCCCGAATGGCACCGGCAGCACCTGTTCGACGCTGCCGCGCGCCTCCAGCCGGAAGCCGTTGCTGCAGGTGCCGCGCATGCCCATCGTGTCCCAGCCGGACAGACACTCCAGCGTGTAGTCGGGCTTGAGCACGCAGACCAGCACCTGGTCCGACGGCGCCGCATCGGGATGGCGGCGCGCGGTGACCAGGATGCCGTCGGCATGCGCGCCGTAGGAGATCGTGGGCGCCATCTTGAGCAGGTGCAGTGCGCCGTTGTCGGCATTGACCGCGCAGCCGCTGGTGCGCAGCGCGCCGCCGATGCTTTCTTCAGAGGTGGCGGAAGCCAGCAGCAGCTGCTCGCCGGCCAGGCGGCGCAGCAGGTCTTCATGCCAGGCGCTGCCGATGCCGTGGTCGACCACGCACGCCACCTGGATCTGGTGCATCGCGTAGATCATGCCGGTGGCCGCGCAGCCGCCGCCCAGTATCCGGCAGATGGCGGCGATGGTTTCCGGCGAGGCACCGCAGCCGCCGTACTCGGGCGGCACCAGCGCGCCAAGCAGCCGCTGCTCGCGCAGCGCGGCCATGGCCTGTTCGGGGAAGACCGCGTCGCGGTCGACCTGGTCGGCATGGCGGGCCGCAAGCTCCGCCACCGTACGTGCCGCGGCCAGCAGCGCGGCGGGATCGGCGGCCCCGGCCTCGGCCGGGCTGCCCTCCACGCTGGCCAGTACCGGCCTCATGCTGCCTCCCGCGGCGAGGTGCTCAGTTGTGCGGCGGCGGCCGCCAGCGAGTCGATGCTGCGGAACAGCTCGCGGTTGAGCATGGTGTCGGGAATCTCGAAGCTAAAGGCATTTTCCAGGGCGAGCATCAGGTGGACGCTCGCCACCGAGGTCAGGCCCGCCTCGTACAGGTCGGCGTCGTCGGCCAGCGATTCGACCGGCACGTCCAGCCTGGCCACCTGGGCCAGGATGCCGCGAATGATGTTTTTCATGCATGCGCCTCCGGAGATCACCCCTTCAGGGGATGGACCCATTGCGCCATATGCGCCGCATCCGCTTCGGTACGTTGACGCACCAAGCCGCGTATCCGCAAGGCAACACGCAGTGGCCAATTGCGCCACACTGGGTGCCGCGGCAGGCTCTGGCCGCTTTGCAAGCCCCCGTTGCGCTGTAGGACAGCGCCTGACAACGGCGGCAAGGGGCCGAGGCTACAGTAGCAGCGCGACCCCCAGGCACGTGTTTCCGTATCGCCATGCCCCCAGATCCTGCCGCCCCTACCCGACTTTCGTTCCCCGATGCCGCCGCGCGTCTGTGCCTGACCTGTCTTGCCGCCACGCTGGCGGTTCCGGCCGCCCTGGCGGCAACGCCTGCCGAACCCTCGCAGCTGTCAGGGCTGGCCACCCTGCTGCTGGGCACGGTGCGCGGCAAGCCCACCGGCATGACCGGCGTCACGCGCCTGACCGCCGGCGATGCCGAGCGGCAGTTACGCATGGCTTGCCAGGAGCTGAAGCGGGCCGGCCCGGTCGACCTGGACGACTCCACCCGCTTCGACGGCTGCGTGACCAGGCCGGGCAAGATCGTTGAGTTCCAGCTGAAGGTGTCGGGCGTGGATGCCTCGCGCGAGGACACGCGCGAGTTCATGGCCTCGGCCAAGCCGATCCTGGAGCGCGGCATCTGCCGCAACCCGGATGTGCCGGTGCTCGGCAAGCTCGGCGTGACCTTGCACTATCACTATGTGGCGGGAAGGCAGTCGCTGGTGTTGCTGGATATTCCGCCGGACCACTGCGTGCGCAAGTGAGCGGCGCGCGCGGCCGGCAGGTACCGCATCGCTGCACTTGCCTCGGGAACGTGCACAGCCCGGAGCCTAGCCCTCGCCCAGCATCTCCTCGCAAACCGCCAGCCAGGCCCGCGCCGCGTGCGACAGGTAACGTCCTGGCGACCAGATATGCGCCATCGTCCAGTCCACCGCCGGCTCGGTCAGGCGTGCCATCGCCAGCGTGTCCTGGCCCTGCAGTCGCTCGGCCAGCGGTTGCGGCAGGAAGGTAGTGCCCAGCCCCGCCGCCGCCATCGAGGCGAGGAAATCCCAGTGACCGCTGCGCGCCACCACGCGCGGTTCGATGCGCGCCTCCAGGAAGGCCTGCCGCAGCTTGCGCGTCAGCGAGAAATCGTCGGTCAGCATGACCAGCGGCTCGTCGCGCAGCGCGCCCAGCGAGACCGTGCGACCGCGCGCCCAGCTGGCCTTGCGCGGGCCCACGGCCCAGATCGGGTAGCGCCCGAACTGGCGCGTCTCCAGCGCCAGGCCGCTGTCGCCGGGCAGCACGGTGGCGCCGACTTCCAGTTCGCCACTGGCCACCAGCTGCTCCACCACCTGCCCGCCGTGCTCGTCCAGCGTCAGCAACAGGTTGGGATAGCGTTGTCGGAACGCGCTGACCGCGGGCGAGAAAAACAGGTTGACCATCGGCGGGATCCCCACCGTCAGCTGCCCGCGGCCGAGCGAGGACAAGTCGGCCACTTCCAGCGTCAGCCGGTGGACCACGCCCAGCGCCTCCTGCCCGCGCTCGTAGACCACGCGGCCGACGTCGGTCAGGCGCACGCTCTTGCCTTCGCGGATCAGCAGCGGCTGGCCGACCTCGTCCTCCAGCTGTTTCACCATCTTGCTGATGGTCGACTGGGTCACGAAGAGCGAGGTGGCGGCCTGGGTGAAGCTGCGCAGGCGCGCGGTCTCGACGAAATAGCGCAGGGCGCGGATATCGATGGGCATCGTGGCGATGGTATGCGGAAGCCCGGTTGCACAGGCGCTCGCATCCATGAACAAATGGAATGGAGAGGCCAATATTAAATCATGAATGGAATGCGGAAGGTTTGGCTACACTTCGCTTCCACGCATTGCCCCTGCCCGACCGCGCCCCCTATGAAGCCCGGAGCGGCAGGTGGCGATGCGCGCCCCCAACCCTCGTCACCTATACCCCCGCCCCATGGCTAGCTGGCCGAATGCACGACAGTGGCAGTTCTCGCTGAAGGCATTCGCCGCCGCGATGCTGGCGCTCTATCTCGCGCTGGCGCTCGGCCTGCCGCGGCCGTACTGGGCGATGGCGACGGTCTACTTCGTCTCGCACCCGCTCACCGGCGCCACGCGCTCCAAGGCGGCATATCGCGTGGCCGGCACGGTGCTGGGCGCGGCCGCCGCGGTGGCGACCGTGCCGCAGCTGGTCAATATGCCGATCGTGCTGATGGCCGCGATTGCGCTGTGGATCACCGCGCTGGTCTACCTGTCGCTGCTGCAGCGCACGCCGCGCAGCTATGTGTTCCTGCTGGCCGCCTACACACTGCCGATCATCGCGCTGCCGGCGGTCAGCCAGCCGGCGCAGATCTTCGATATCGCCGTGGCGCGGATCGAGGAGATCGTGATCGGCATCGTCTGCGCCGGGCTGGTGGGCTCGGTGGTCTTTCCGGCCAAGGTGGCGCCGGCGCTGCGCGCACGCGCGGCCACGTGGCTGGCCGATGCGGCGGCATGGGCCACCGACATCCTGACCGGCAGCCCGCGCGCGGATGACGGCCGGCACCGGCTGGCCGCCGATATCCTCGCACTCGACCAGCTCGCCAGCCAGCTGACCTACGACACCGGAGGCAGCCACCCGCTGCGCCACGCCCGCGCGCTGCGCCAGCGCATGACCATGCTGATGCCGCTGCTGTCGTCGCTGGAGACCGTGCTGCAGGCGCTGCGCAGTCATCCGCAAGGCATGCCCGCCGAACTTGACGCGGCGCTGTCGGCGACGGCGGCGTGGCTCGGCGATGGGGCGGCCGGGCCCGCGCCGTCGATCGCGGGCGGCTGGCCTGCTGACCATGACGGGCACCCGATCGACTGGCATGCAGGGCTGGCGGCAACCGCCGCCGACCAGCTGCAACGCCTGTGCACCGTGTACGCGGAATGCCACGCGCTGCAGCAAGGCATCGGCGACCGCAGCGCGCGCCCGCCGCAAGTGCGTGAGGATGCCGCCCCGGACGCGGCGGCGCTGCACCATGACCACGGCATGCTGCTGTTCGGCGCCGTCTCCAGTGGGCTAGCGGTGTTCTGCGCGGGGCTGCTGTGGATCTTCTCCGGCTGGGAGGATGGTGCGGGCGCGGTGGCGGTGGCGTCGATCGCATGCTGCTTTTTCGCGGCCATCGACGAGCCGCGCCGCATGGCCGGGGCCTTCCTGCGCTGGAGTGGGGTCTGCCTGCTGGTGTCGTCCGGCTACCTGTTCCTGGTGGTGCCGCATGCACGCACCTTCGAGGCGCTGGTGGCGATGCTGGCGCTGCCCTACCTGGGCATCGGACTGCTGATCGCGCGGCCGGGCTTCCAGTTGATCGCAATGCTGCTGTCGGTCAACACGGCTTCGTTCGCCAATGTGCAATCGGTGTTCGACGCGGATTTCCTCGGCACCTTCAATACCTGCCTGGCCAGCGCCGCGGCGATGCTGTTCGCGCCGCTGTGGTCGATGGCGGTGCGTCCGTTCGGCGCGCGCGCGGCGGCACAGCGGCTGGTGCGCGCCAGCTGGCAAGACCTGGCGCAGGCCGCCACGCTGCGTACCGATGGCGATGCGCGGCTTGGTGCGCGCATGCTCGACCGGCTCGGGCAGTTGGTGCCGCGGCTGGGCGCCGCTGGCGATCCGTTGTCGTCCGAGGGGTTCCATGCCCTGCAAGTCGGCTACTGCGCGCTGGCGCTGCAAAAGGCGCTGCCGGCATTGCAGCCCGCGACGCGCAAGCCGGTGCGGCGGGTGCTGGCTGCCGTGGCGCGGCATTTCCGCGCGCGGCTGCGCACGGGCCATGCGGTCCCAGTGCCGGCCGGGCTGGCGGCATCGGTGGCCGAAGCCATCGCCGGCGTGGCCGCGCTGCCGGGGCGCAGGCATGGCGGCACGCTCGGCGCACTGGTGGTACTGCAGGTCACGCTGCAGCCCGGTGCGCCGGCCCGCTGACTTCCAACGCCTCTGCTGCACCCATGCTCAGTGAAATCGATCTCTACGGCGTCTTCGTGCCCGGTGTGCTGGTACTGATGGTGCTCGCCTTCGCCGTCACCACCGCGATCCGCATGGTGCTGGCGGCGCTGGGCTGCTACCGGCATATCTGGCACCGCTCGCTGTTCAACCTTTCCCTCTATGTGATCGTCCTGGGTGCTGTGGCCGCGGTCTTTGTCGCGGTGCCGGCACTGCCATCATGAATTTCCGACTCCGCAACTTCCTTCCCTTGCTGCCCACGCTGCTGGCCGCGCTCGCCGCGCTGCTGGTGCTGCGCCACCTGTGGGACTACTACACGGCCGCGCCGTGGACCCGCGACGGCCATGTGCGCGCCGACATTGTCCAGGTCGCGCCCGATGTCTCGGGCCTGGTCATCAGCGTGCGGGTGCGCGACAACCAGTACGTGCGCCGCGGCGAGGTGCTGTTCGAGATCGACCGCGACCGCTACGCGCTGGCGCTGCAGCAGGGGCAGGCCACCGCCGCCACGCAGCGCGCCGCGCTGGCGCAGGCGCGGCGCGAGGCCGCACGCAATCGCACGCTGGATGGCCTGGTTGCCGGCGAGGTCGCCGAACAGGGCCGCGCTCGCGTGGAGCAAGGCCAGGCCGCGCTGGCGCAGGCCGAGGCCGCGGTGCGGCTGGCGCAGCTGAACCTCGAACGGACCAGCGTGCGCAGCCCGGTGGAGGGCTACCTCAACGACCGGCTGCCGCGGCTGGGCGACTATGTCTCCACCGGCCGCCCGGTGCTGTCGGTGGTCGACGCCGCCTCGTTCCATGTGGAGGGCTATTTCGAGGAGACCAAGCTGCACCGCATCCGCATCGGCAGCCCCGTCGACGTGCATATCATGGGCGAGCCGCGGCACCTGCGCGGCCATGTGCAGAGCATTGCCGCCGGCATCGAGGACCGCGACCGCAGCGCCGGCGCCAACCTGCTGCCCAACGTCAACCCGACCTTCAACTGGGTGCGGCTGGCGCAGCGCGTGCCGGTGCGCATCGTGCTGGAAGACGTGCCCGCCGATGTGCGGCTGGTGTCGGGCCGCACGGCCACCGTGGCGGTGCTGGAGCAGCGCGGCAATGACGCCCCGCGCCGCGTGGGGCCGCGTTCGTGATGCGGCGCCGTCGATGGCTGGCCTGTGTGGCCGCAACCCTGTGCGCCTGCACGACCGTGGGCCCGGACTACCGCGTGCCTGGCGACGCTGCGGTACGGGCGCCCGCCGCCAACGGTCCGCTGCAAGGCGGCGCTGCGCACGGCGTTGCCATCGCGCCCGTGCCCGACGACTGGTGGCGGCTCTATGACGACCAACGGCTCGACCGCCTGGTGCAACAGGCGCTGGCCGCCAACACGGATATCCGTGCCGCCGCCGCCAACCTGCGCCGCGCGGTGGCGCTGCTGCACGAAGTCGAGTCTGAAAACCTGCCGCAGGGCGGCGCCAGCGCGAGCGTGTCGCGCGCGCAATTGTCGGCCGAGAGCTTCCTGCAGACCGAGAAACCGCCGGTGTTCAATCTCGGCGACTTCGGCCTGGGCGTGTCCTATCTGATCGATTTCTTCGGCAAGCTGGCCCGGGCCGACGAGGCCGCGCTGGCCGGCGCGCAGGCCAGCGAAGCCGCGCTTGACCAGGTGCGCGTCAGCGTGGCCGCGCAGACCGTGCGCGCCTACGTGCAGGGCTGCGCGGCCACGCATGAACTGGCGGCCGCCACGCGGCAGCTCGAGGTACAGCAGCGCACGCTGGGCGCAACGCGCCGGCTGGTGGCAGGCGGGCGCGGCGAGCCCGCCGACGTCGCACGCGAGCGCGCCCGCACCGAAGCGCTGCGCGCCGCCCTGCCCGCACTGGAGGCATCCCGCACTGCGGCGCGCTACCGGCTGGCACTGCTGCTCGGCAAGCCGCCCGCGGGGCTGCCGCCAGACGAGGTCGAATGCCATGGGGAACCCACGCTGCGCACGCCGCTGCCCGTGGGCGATGGCGCCACACTGCTCAGGCGCCGGCCCGATGTCCGCCAGGCCGAGCGCGAGCTGGCCGCCGCGACCGCGCGCATCGGCGTGGCCACCGCTGACCTTTACCCGTCGATCCGCATCGGCGCCAGTGCCGGCCTGACCGGCGTACTCAGTCACCTCGGCAGCGGTCCCACCGCACGCTGGAGCGTGGGGCCGTTGCTGAGCTGGTCATTGCCGACCAACGGCGTGCGCCACCGTATCCACGGCCATGAGGCCGCTGCGGAGGCGGCGCTGGCGCGCTTCGACGGCGCGGTGCTGCGCGCGCTGCAGGAAACCGAGACGGCGTTGTCCGCCTACACGCGCGAACTGGAACGGCACGAGGCCCTGCACGCCGCGTACGAGCATGCCGGCGAGGCCGCGAGGCAGCAGCGCCGGCTGCAGCAGGCGGGGCGCATTCCCTATCTGGCGCTCCTCGACGCGGAACGGACACTGGCCGATGCCGAGGCCGCGCTGGCGGCCTCGGAGGGTCACGTGGTGTCGCGCCAGGTCGACCTGTTCCTGGCGCTGGGCGGCGGCTGGCAGGCCGGCCGCATGGCCACGCCAGCCACATCGGCTCAAGATGAAAAAAGCGAATGATTTCACGCCGTTTAAATCATCACAGGAATGGATCAGCGTGACTACACTTCGTCCCGTGCCGCACGCTTCCCACGCCGCGGCACCGCCCACAAGGCGAACCGGACGGCATGTGGCAAGCAGATCCGCCGCTCCCGCAATGGCCCTGCCAGGCCATGCCGTCCTTCAACCCAACACAGCAGACATGCATAAAAACGATCTCAAAGCCCTCCTTGCCACGGCCATCTCCATCGCAGCACTCGGTGCCGGCGCCCTTGCCTGCAACGCCGCCGCGGCACAAGGCCTGAACGACCGCGGCGTCGCCGCCGACCGTGATGGCTACAGCATGCACAACGGCAAGCGCGATCCGTTCACCGAAGGCGCGCACGTCAACGGCAAGCGCGATCCCTTCACCGACGGCGCCCGCGTCAACGACAAGCGCGACCCGTTCACCGACGGCGCCAACCGCGCAGCCGCCGGCATGGAACTGGCCGGCATGGACCGCAGCGGCGTATCCGCGTCGCCGGCCCACGCCGCCGCGCGCACGCAGGCAGCCGCCTGACGCATCTGTCGCTGCCACGGCGCCAGCCGTGGCAGCAGCGCTGACCGGAATTGCCCGGTTCCGGCCAGTCTCCTTCCCCCCGCCTCCCGACCTCCCATGAAAACCGTCCTGCTCGCCCTGCTTGGCCTGGGCGCCATCACCGCATCCCTGCCGGCCGCCGCCGGCCCCGACTGGGCCGTCATCGAGCGCGCCCGCGCCGCGGCTCGCGCGCGTCATGCCGCCCATTGCGCACAACCGGCCGACTCCCCTACGCCGGCTACGGCATGCTGAACGCTGTCGACGCGCGCGCTCCGGTGCTAGATTGAGAAGGCGTGCGGCCGGCAAGCGCCAGCTGCGCCTGACAAGCCACAACCAAGCTACCCCACTACAAGCGAGGAGCCGCGCATGTCCCTGCCCCACCTTTCTTCCGGACAGATCGCCAGCGTGCTGCCATTGGGCACTCGGCTGGACCAGACCGCCACCCAGGCCTTGTTCAAGGAAGGCCCGCTGGAAGTGATGCGCCTGGTGCTGAAGGCGGGCAAGCATGTGCCACCGCATTCGGTGGATGGCCCGATGACCGTGCACTGCCTGGAAGGCGAAGTGCGGCTGCGCGTGGACGGCGCCGAGCGCCACCTGCGCCAGGGCGACCTGCTCTACCTGGGGCCGTGCGTGCGCTACGACGTGACGGCCCTCACCGATGCCTCGGTGCTGGTGACGATGGTCTTGCCCGGCGGCTGCTGACCGCCTGCGCGGAGCCTACGCCACGCCAGGCTGCCAGCGGGCGCTGGCAGCCACGAAGGCATCGATCAGCGCCGCGACCGGTTCGCGGCGCAGCGCCGACTCGCGCACCAGCACCCCCACGTCGCGATAAAGCGGCCCGCCCGGCAGCGGCGCCTGCACCACGCCGGCTGCCTGCCGCAGCGGCACCAGCCCGGACGGGATGATGGCGCAGCCCAGCCCGGCTTCCACCATCTGCAGGATGACCGCCGGCTCGTCCAGCTCCATCCCTTCCCTGACCCATAGCCGCTGGCGCTTCAGGTAGCGCTCCACCAGCTGGCCGCCGGTGGAATGGCGGTTGTAGCGGATAAACGGCAGCGTCTCCAGCATCGCGCGCAGGTCCGGCGGCGCGCCGGCCGGGCCGATGCCGACAAAGCCCTCGCGCACCAGCGGCACCCACTTCAGGTCCGACGGAAGGCCCAGCCGTGGCCGGATCAGCACGGCGATGTCGAGTTCGCGCGCATCCACCTGGGTCAGCAGCTGGGTGGACATGCCCGGCACCACGTTGACGAGCGAGTCCGGAAAGCGCACGCGAAAGCGCCGCATCGCATCGGCCAGCAGGGTGGCCTGGACCGTCGAGACCGCGCCCAACTCCAGCGGCGCGGCGTCGGCATGCGCGCCGGCGCGGTCTTTCATCGACGCATAAAGCTCGACAAAGCGGCGCGCTTCCGGCACCAGCCGCCGCCCGGCCTCGCTCAGCGCCACGGACTTGCCGGTGCGGTCGAACAGGGTGCAGTCCAGTTCCTCTTCCAGGCGCCGGATCTGCGTGCTGACGGCCGACTGCGTCAGCGCCAGCCGCGCCGCGGCGGCGGAGAACGAGCCGGTTTCGGCGGCCACCAGGAAGGTCTGGAAGTAGCGGATCATCTATTGAAAACTCTGATACTCAGGTCAAAAATGATTCGCTTCATATTACGAGTCCTGCTGGCTACAATCAACCCACAGGCTTCGGCCCACCCTTCAGAATGCTCCCCGACAAAGGCCCCCGCATGAACGCAACCCCTTCCATCCCCCTGTTCCACCTGGCATTTCCCGTGCGCGACCTGGCCGAGGCCCGGCGCTTCTACGGCGACCTGCTCGGCTGCCCCGAAGGGCGCAGCTCCGAGGCCTGGGTGGATTTCAACTTCTACGGCCACCAGGTGGTGGCGCACCTGTCGCCGGAGGAATGCGGCCATCGCGCCACCAGCGCGGTCGATGGCGACGACGTGCCGGTGCGGCATTTCGGCGCGATCCTGCCAATGGCCGAGTGGGAGGCGCTGGCCGAGCGGCTGCGCGCGGCCGGCACGAAGTTCGTGATCGAGCCGCACGTGCGCTTCAAGGGCCAGGTCGGCGAACAGGCCACCATGTTCTTCCTGGACCCGTCGGGCAACGCGCTCGAGTTCAAGGCCTTTGGCGACATGAGCCAGGTGTTCGCCAAGTAAGGCGGCGCGCCGGGCTTCAGTCCGCCGCTGCGCTGGCGGCGGGCAGCACGTCTGTCAGTACCACCAGCGCAGCCTCGTAGTCATACCCTTCGATCGCATCGCCCAGCTGGCGCAGCGTGCCAGCCGGCATCGCCACCGCCAGCGCGGCGCAATGCATGGCGAGCGTCTGGCCGGCTTCGCTGGCGCCTTCACGCAGCTGCCGGCGCAGTACCTCCAGCACATGGGCATCCGGACCAGCGCCTGTCGCTACGGTCAACGCTGCCGGCACCGGCGGCAAATGCCGCCGCAGCGACGCCAGCAGGTCCGACAACGCCACCTCCAGCGCCTGCTGCAACGCCGCCTGCGCACCGTCGCTGGCCTCGCGCAGCGCGCTTTCCAGTGCCGCCGCGGCGCGGGACACTTCCATCGCGCCGAGATTGCCAGCGACCCCGGCCAGCGCATGGGCCAGCTGCCCCGCCTCCGCACTGCGCCCCTGCGCCAGCAGCGCGCCAGTGCGGGCGCCGGCATCGCCATAGTGGGCTTCGAACCGCGCCAGCAGGCCGCGATAGGTCTCGGCCTGACCGCCGGCACGCGCCAATGCCGCCGGCACATCGAGCTGCCGTTCGGCAGCCAGCGCGCGCAGCCACGCTGACATGGCTTCCACGGCGATAACCGTGCCTGACGTCGCCGGCAGCTTGCGCCCGCCGGTCAGCCAGGAGTGCACCGTGGCAAAAAACACCGCCGGGTTGATCGGCTTGGCGATGTGGTCGTCCATGCCGGCGGCCAGGCAGCGCTCGCGGTCCTCGGGCAAGGCGTTGGCGGTCATCGCGACCACCGCCAGGCCGGCCAGCCGCGCATCGGCGCGGATGCAGCGCGTGGCCTCGAACCCGTCCATGACCGGCATCTGCATGTCCATCAGCACCAGGTTGTAGGACTGCACCGCCAGGCGCTCCAGCGCTTGCAGGCCGTTCTCCGCCGTATCGGGCGTGATGCCGGCCTGCTGCAGCAGGTGTACCGCGACCTCGCGGTTGATCTCGTTGTCTTCCACCAGCAGCACGCGCCGCTGCGGCAGCGACCAGCCGGGTCCGGGCGCGGCGCGCACCGGCTTGTCAGGCCGCGGCGCATCCGGATCGGCCGCCAGCACGCGCAGCGTCGCATCGAACAGCACCGACGGGCTCACCGGCTTGAGCAGCAAGGCGTCGAAGCCGCTGCGCTCGCCCTCGCGCATCACCGCCTCGCTGCCGTTGGCGGTCACCATCAGCGGGCGCGGGCGCGGGCCGCGCAGCGGCAGGCCCGCCAGCCGGCGCGCGGTCTCGATGCCGTCCAGCCCCGGCATGCGCCAGTCGATAAAGGCGGCGTGATAGGGATCGCCGTGCGCATCGGCCTCGGCGATGGCGGACAGCGCGGCCTCGCCCGAGGCCGCTTCTTCCACGCGGAAGCCGAAGCCGCGCAGCATCGCGGCAATGACCTGGCGCGCATAGCCGTGGTCGTCCACCACCAGCAGCCGGCGGCCCGCCAGCTCGGGCCGCACCAGCAGCGCCGGCGCGCGCTGGCTGCCGGGCAGCAGCGACAGCTCGAACCAGAACCTGCTGCCCTGGCCCGGCGTGCTGTCCACACCGAGTGTGCCACCCATCAGCTGCACCAGCCGCTGGCTGATCGCCAGGCCCAGGCCGCTGCCGCCGTAGCGGCGCGTGGTCGAGCTGTCGGCCTGTTCGAAGCTCTGGAACAGCCTCTCGATCGCGTCGGGCTCGATGCCGATGCCGGTGTCGCGCACCTCGAAATGCAGCCGCACGCGCGGCATCGCATCCGCGCCCGTGCAGCGCGCCACGCGCACCACGATCTCGCCGCGCTCGGTGAACTTGACCGCGTTGGTGGTGAAGTTGATCAGCACCTGCCGGATCCGCAGCGGATCGCCGCGCAGCGCGTCGGGCACGTCCGGCGCCACTTCCACGATCAGCTCCAGCTGCTTGGCAGCGGCGCGCTCGGAGACCAAGTCGCCCACGGTGCGCAACACCCGCTCGAGCGAGAAGTCGATCTCTTCCACCTCGAGCTTGCCGGCCTCGATCTTGGACAGGTCCAGGATATCGTTCAGGATGCCCAGCAGGTGCTGGCCCGAGCGCTCGATCTTCTCGATATAGTCGCGCTGCTTGGGGTCGAGCCGCGTGCCCAGCGCCAGGTGGGCCATGCCGATCACCGCGTTCATCGGCGTGCGGATCTCATGGCTCATATTGGCCAGGAAGCTGGCCTTGGCCTGCGCCGCCGATTCGGCCGCGTGCGTGGCTTCGGCCAGCTCGGCGTTGGCCACCGCCAGTTCGCGCGTGCGTGCCGATACCTTGTGCTCGAGCGTCTGCGACAGTTCCATCAGCGCACGGTGCGCGCGCACCTGGCTGGTGATGTCGATGCCGACCGCGCCTACGCCGACCACTTCTTCGGTGGCCGGGTTGCGCACCGGGAAGCGCATCACCTGCAGCTCGCGCGGGCCCTGGCTGGAATACATCGTGTAGACCTGTTCCTCGGCCCGGCCGGTGGCCATCACGCGCTCTTCGATATCCCAGCGTTCCTGGGTGCCGTCCGGCATCACCGCGAGCTCGCGGTCGGTGCGGCCCAGCGCCTCGCGCTCGGTCAGGCCCAGTAGCGCCTGCGTGGTGGGGTTCAGCGCCAGGAAGGCATGGTTGCGGTCCTTCAGGTGCATGATCGCCGGCGCATGGTCGAGCATCGCGCGCAGGCGCTCCTCGCTCTGCGCCAGCCGCTGCTGGCCGCGGCGCAGCGCCCACGCCGCCAGCCCGATCAGCAGCAGGATCGACAACGCCATGCCGATCACCACGTTGCGCGTGGACAGGTACGAGTGGAAGGCCTCGTCCATGTCCTGCTCCAGCACCAGCGCACTCGCCAGCGCGGGCACCCACAGCCCCGCGCCGGCGACGCGCTTGCCGCGGTAGTCGCGGTAGCCGAACGCCAGCTGCAGGGTCTGGTGGCCCAGCACCTGCTGCGCCAACCGCGTCAGCGGCGCGCCGGGCGGCAGGCGCCAGGTGCCGTTGCCGTCTGCCACCGGCACGCGCGCCAAGGTGTTGAACATCGACGGCGTGCCGGGCGCCAGCAGCCCCTGCGCGGCCAGTTCTTCATCGAAGCGCGCAGGCGACACCAGCCGGCCATCGGCATCGATCATGTACAGGTCGCCGCTGCGGCCATAGCGCGCCGCGGTGACGAGCTGCAGCATCACCGCGTGTGGATCGATGCGCAGGCACAGCGTGCCGATGACGCGCTCGTCATCCCAGATTCGCGCGCATACCGCCTGGAAGGTGGGCACCTCCGCCCGGCCGGCGTGGTCGGCAGCGGCCGGCGGCGGTCCGGGGTACGGGGCCGACACCGCGGCGCCTTCGTGGCGCGCGCGCTGGGCCGTGCGGGCGGACTCCGGCATCAGCAACTGGCCGTTGCGCTCGGGCCGTTCGGACACCACGATCCGGTCGTCGGCCGTGACCAGGGCAAAGCCGATATAGCCATGCGAACGGTACAGCGGCGTGATCCAGCGCAGGAACCGGGCGGCCTGCACGGGATCGGCATCGCCCTGCGCGGCGAGCAGCGGCCGCGCCAGCCGTACCGTGGCTTGCAGCGCGGCGATCGACGCGGTGCGCCGCCGCTGCTCGCCGGACCAGACCTCGAGCAGGCGCGCCGTGGTGCTGACGGTGGCGCCGAGGCGCGCGCCCACGCTGGCCTGCTCGTTCTCGCGCACCAGCGAGGCGGCGGCAAAGGCCACCAGCCACACGGCCACCGCCAGCAGCGCGGCATAGGCCAGCAGCGGCCCGAACAGCCGCCCGCCAGTGCTGAAGCGTCCGCGCATGCCGTCAGCCTTGCGCGGGTGCCAGGACCAGCTCAGGTGCAGAGGCGGCGGGATCGGCGTACTGCAGGGCGATGGCGTGGAACTCGCCGGTGATTGCCAGGAAGGCGTCGACCACGCGCGGGTCGAAATGCCGCCCGCGGCCTTCTGCGATGATGCGCACGGCATCCTCATGCGTGAAGGCCGCCTTGTAGACGCGCCGCGAGATCAGCGCGTCATAGACGTCGGCCACCGCCATCAGGCGTGCGGACAAAGGGATGGCGTCGCCGGCGAGGCCGTCGGGATAGCCGCTGCCGTCCCATTTCTCGTGGTGGTGGTGGGCGATCTCGCGCGCATAGCGCAGGAAGGAGCTGGTGGTGCCGCACTGGGTTTCGGCATCGGCAATGGCGTCGCGGCCCAGCGTGGTGTGGGTCTTCATGACCTCGAACTCCTCGGCCGTCAGCTTGCCGGGCTTGAGCAGGATGCGGTCCGGGATGCCGACCTTGCCGATGTCGTGCAGCGGCGCGGACTTGAACATCAGGTCGATGGCCTTGTCGTCGAGCTGGGCGGCAAAGTGCGGGTCGTGCTGCAGCTTGCGCGCCAGCGCGCTCACGTAGTGCTGGGTGCGGCGGATATGGTTGCCGGTTTCGTTGTCGCGGGTTTCGGCCAGCGCCGCCAGCGCGATGATGGTGGCGTCCTCGATCAGCGTGATCTCGCGCGTGCGGCGCTGCACCTCCGCCTCGAGCCAGGCCGAGCGGTCGCGCAGGAAGTCGTGCGCCTGCTTGAGCGTGAGCTGGCTGGCAATGCGTGCGCGCGCCACCGGCGCGTTGACCGGCTTCATGATGTAGTCGACCGCGCCGACCTCGAAGCCGAGGGCCTCGTCGTGGGCCTCGGCGCGGGCGGTCAAGAAGATCACCGGCACGCTGGCGGTGCGCGGGTCGGCCTTGAGCTGGCGGCAGGCATCGTAGCCGTCCATGCCGGGCATCGACACGTCCAGCAGGATCAGGTCCGGGGGCGCCTCGCGCGCCAGTTGCAGCGCGGTGGCGGCGCGGGTGGCCACCTTGACGCGGTATGGGTCCTGCAGCAGCGCAACCATGGCCGCTATGTTCTCGGGAACGTCATCGACGACCAGGACGGTGGGCCGCTGGTCGGGGCTGGGAGCGCTCATGTATCGAAGTTGGCGGTTGGTCCGTCTTTTTCCTGCGCGCCGGGCGCGCGGGCCGCTTCGGGATTCCCGGATGGCGGGCTGGGTCGCGGCCGGCGGGTATGGCTGGGCATTGCGCGGGCGCGACTCTCTGCACAATCGGCAGAAAATGGCGCCGGCTATCCCCTCCCTAAGCGGGGTTCAGGTCCTCGATCTCCCGAAACCCAACCAAAATATGCCCAATAAGGCGCCAAAACAAGCTGAGGCAGGCCGCTCAGGCAATGCGGCGCATGGCCTCCCGGATCGGATCGGCCTCGGTGGGCCGCACCAGGCGCGCCACTTCCTGGCCATCGCGCAGAAACACCAGCGTCGGCCACAGCTTGATGCGGAACGAGCGCCCCAGTGGCCGGCCGCTGCCGTCTTCGATCTTGATATGGCGCAGCTGCGGATGCGCGGCAAAAGCCTCGGCCAGCGCCGGCTGCGCGCGCAGGCAGAAGCCGCACCAGGGCGCGCCGAACTCCACCACCGTGCCGCCCTTCAGGGCGTCCACCTCGGTGCGAGGCGGCTCGCTGGCCGCGTAGTGTTGGGTCATTGACATGGGTCTGGTTCCTGGTTGTGCTCACGATATCCGCCTTGCCTGCCAGATTCATTCCAGCGCCAGGGTGCGGGCAGGCAAGGGAAAGCGGACGATCTTGTCGAACCGACAGTGTAATTTCTACGCCGCCGGGCCGATTTCCCACCATGCGGGCAGCAACTGGCGCACCTCGGCGCCGGCAAAGCGGTCATCGATCAGGTACACCACGCCCCGGTCCTGCTGGGTGCGGATCACCCTGCCCGCCGCCTGCACCACCTTGCGCAGGCCGGGATACAGGTAGGCATAGGCATAGCCCTGGCCGAACACGGCCTGCATGCGGGCACGGAACTGCTCGTTGACCGCATTGAACTGCGGCAGCCCGAGCGTGGCGACGAAGGCGCCGATCAGGCGCTCGCCGGGCAGGTCCACGCCCTCGGCAAAGGCACCGCCCAGCACCGCGAAGCCGATGCCCTCGCCGCCTTCGACAAAGGCAGACAGGAATGCGGCCTGCGCCGCCTCGTCCATGCCGCGCGACTGCACCCAGTGCGGGATGTCGGGGTGCGCCTGGGCAAAGCGGGCGACCGCCTGCTGCAGGTACTCGTGGCTGCTGAAGAAGGCCAGGTAGTTGCCGCGCCGCTCACGGAACTGGCCTGCCATCAGCGCGACGATGGCGGGCAGCGACCGCTCGCGCTGTGCATAGCGGGTGGAAATGCGCCCGGCGATCCGCACCGACAACTGCTCGGGGCGAAACGGCGATGGTACTTCCACGCGCGCGCAGTCGGCCGGCAAACCCAGCGTATCGAGGTAGTAGCCGGCAGGATCGAGCGTCGCGGAGAACAGCGTGACCGAGTGCGCAGCGGCAAAGCGCGGCCGCAGGAACGGTGCGGGGATGACGTTGCGGAGGCACAGCCGCGTGTGGTTGCCACGTCCGCCGTGCGGCGACCGGTGCAGATCGAACAGCGAGTTGGCATCGAGCTGCTCGGCCATGCGGCCGAAATGCAGCGCGTCGAAATAGAAGCGCTGCAGCGCCGGGTCGTGCGCGCCGGGGTGCTCGGTCATATGCGTGAGCGCGGCGCCGCAGAATTCGTCCAGCGCGCGGCGAAAGGCAGCCGGCACTTCGGGCAGCACCTCATACTCGGCCTCGGCCTGCCGGGCCAGCGCGCGCCACTGGCGCGCCAGCCGTGCCAGCGGCTTCGCCACGGCTGCAGGCGCGCTGCGCCGCACCTCGCGCAAGGACTGCGGATCGAGTTCCACGGTGTACATCGCGCGGCCGCGCTCGACCAGGTTGTGCGCCTCGTCCACCAGCACGCTGGCGCGCCAGCCGTTGGCGGCAGTCAGCGCGTACAGCAAGGCGCTGCGGTCGAAGTAGTAGTTGTAGTCGGCCACCACCACGTCGCTCCAGCGCACCAGTTCCTGGGCCAGGTAGTAAGGGCAGATGTCGTGTTCGAGCGCCAGTTGGCGCACCGCGGCGCGGTCGCGCACCGGCACGCCGCGGGCCGCTTCGCGCGCGGCCGGCAAGCGGTCGTAGAAGCCGCGGGCCAGCGGGCAGGACTCGCCATGGCAGGCCAGCTCGGGATGCTCGCAGGCCTTGTCGCGCGCCACCAGTTCCAGCACGCGCAGCGGCTGCGCGCCGTGCCCGCGCAGCGCGTCGGCGGCCTGCAGCGCGACGCCGCGGCCGGTGGAACGGGCCGACAGGAAATAGGCCTTGTCGATGCCCTGCCCCGGCATGGCCTTGAGCACCGGGAACAGCGTGCCGACCGACTTGCCGATGCCGGTGGGCGCCTGCGCCAGCAGGCTGCGGCCCGTGCGATTGGCGTTGTAGACCGCCTGCGCCAGCTCGCGCTGGCCGGGGCGGAAGCCCTGGTGCGGGAAAGTCAGCTGCGCCAGTGCGGCGTCGCGCGCCCGCCGATGCGCCAGCTCCGCCTGCGCCCAGTGCAGGAAGCGCTCGCAGGTCTGCTCGAAGAAGTCTTCGAGTTCCGCCGCGGTGAAGTGCTGCACGACCGGATGCTCGCGCTGGCCGACGATGTCGAAATAGACCACGGCGATCTCCAGCCCGGGCAGCGCCAGCTTGCGGCACAGCAGGCAGCCGTAGATCCTGGCCTGCGCCCAGTGCAGGTGGCGGTGGTTGTCGGGCACCGCGGCGTCGCCGCGCACGGTCTTGATTTCTTCCAGCCGGTTGGCGGCGGGATCGTAGCCGTCGGCGCGGCCGCGCACGTGCAGGGGGCCGAAATCGGCGGACAACGCGACCTCCGCCTGGTAGCCCTCGCCGCGCCGGCCAGTCACCACCGCATGCCCGGCCACGCCCTCCTGCGCCGACGGCGTCGGCACGAAGCGCAGGTCCAGGTCGCCCGCCTTGGCGGTGAATTCGCACAGCGCGCGCACGGCGACGACGTAGGACGGCGCAGAAGGTGTGGCGGGAGGGGGCGGCAAGGCTATGGACACTACGAAGGAGGACAGCGGAGAAACTGTATGAATATACAGTATTGCCAGCGCGCTACCCCGCGGCAACCCGCCGGCATAAGGGGAGCCGGTGGATTGGCGACAGGATCGACTACTTCGTCAACTCCGGAGAACGTCTATCCGTGCGAGGCCGAGGATGCGCTGGTCGCTCGGTTCAGCTCAGCTCGCCGGCCAACCGCGCGTACGCAGCCGGCCGCTCTTGCCTCGCGCCGGCGTGCCACGTACCGGCCGCGCCCGGCGCGCAGGCTGGCCTTCCTGGCCTGCGCTGGTCGCTCCACTGCCACCTGACTGCTCGCGATACTCCGCCAGCAAGGCTTCGCGCTGCCGGACGCGCTCTTCCAGCACGGCCAGGGCCTGCCCGAGGCGGGTCATTTCGCTGCCCTGCTTCGAGGCAGACTCGGCGGCGTGGGCAAGCCGCTCCATGGCGGCCTTGCGCTCGGCCTCCAGCAGCTTCTGCGCATCCTTTGCCGCCACGCGCGCGGCATCCAGCTCCAGCGCCATGCGGCGCTCATTGGCGGCGGTGCGTTGCGTGAGAATTTCGCGCTCCTGGTCCCATGCCGCGCGCTGGGCGGCAAAGTCCCGCTGCAGGGCGTCGCGCGCCTCGAGCGCTGCGGCCGCTTCGGCGCGCAGCGCATCGACCTGCCGCTGCAAGGCCGCAGCCGCGGCTTCTGCGCGTGCGGCGCGGTCGGAGGCCTCGTCGCGGGCCCGCGTCAGTTCAGCCATGGCAGTCTCGGCACCGTCCAGGCGTGCCTGCATGACCTGGCGTTCCTGCGCCAGCGCTTCCTTCTCCTGCTCCAGCGCGGCCTGCTCCCCGGCCAGCGCCGCCTGGCGCTGCGTCAGCGCGGCTTCGGCCGATGCCCTGGCCACCTGCAGCGCGGCCTCCCATAGATAGCGCGCCGCTTCCGTGACCGGCTCCGGGCAGCCAGGCGCGGGCGCAAATCCCTGCGGATCCTGGATGCGCCCGCCCAGCGCGGCAAACCAGGCGTCCAGGTGCGGGCTGACCGTGTTGGGGGAACCGCGCCCCAGATGCAGGCGGATGCGTTCGATGGTCGGGCGCTGGCCCGCCTTCAGCAGGCTGTCGGCGGCCTGCCAGACGTCGTCGCGGGTGATGCCACGGCTGCGGAGGGTTTCCATGGTGGGAATCCGGCTAAAGGTCCAAGGGAGGGCAAATAAGGTTCGATAATGGAGACTTATCGGCTGTTATTCGTCATCTACGTATGATATATTACAGCATACATCATATTTAATATGATCAAGATCAAGCCAGCCCACGAGGCCTACTTTCCCCCCATCGTTCCCGATGTCGAACTACCGGCGCCGCTTCGCCCGTCCGAACTTGATCCTCTTGCCGAACAGGCCGCCAATGCGCTGCGCCGCGAAGGCGAATCGCAAAATACGGTGGCGAGCTACCGCTCTGCCCTGCGGTACTGGTCTGCCTGGTATGCCCTGCGCTACCGCCAGCCCGTGCAGCTCCCGCTCGCGCCTGCCGTCGTTATCCAGTTCATCGTCGACCACGCCACGCGCCAGACGCCGCAAGGTGTTGTCTGCGAGATGCCCGCGGCCATCGACCAGGCGCTGGTCGCTCATGGACACAAGGCACGACCCGGCCCGCCCGCGCTGTCCACGCTGACCCACCGGCTCGCAGTGGTGGCCAAGGCGCACCGCCTGCAGGACCTGTCCAACCCCTGTGCCGATGCCGCCGTACGCGAACTGATGGCCGGCATTCGCCGCGCCTATGCGCGCCGCGGACAGCGGCAGGCGCGCAAGGCCGCGCTCACGCGCGATCCGCTGCTGCGGCTGCTCGACACCTGCGACGACTCGCTGCGCGGCCTGCGCGACCGCGCGCTGCTGCTGTTCGCCTGGGCCAGCGGCGGGCGCCGCCGTTCGGAAGTCACGCGCGCGACCATGGACAACCTCACCCGGCTCGGGCCTGGTGAATTCGTCTACACGCTGGGATGGTCCAAGACCAACCAGTCAGGCAGCGCGCGCGCCGATACCGCCAAGCCCGTTACCGGCGCCGCCGGCCAGGCACTGGAAGCATGGCTGGCCGCCGCGGGCATCGGCAGCGGGCTACTGTTCCGGCGTATCCGCCGTGGCGGGCATGTGGGAGAGGGGTTGTCGGACGCGGCGGTCAACCGCATCGTCAAGGCGCGATGCGCGCAGGCGGGACTGGAAGGCGACTACTCCGCGCATTCGTTGCGCTCGGGCTTTGTCACGGAAGCCGCGGCCCAGCAGGTGCCGCTGGCTGAGACCATGGCCATGACCGGCCATGCGAGCGTGGCGACGGTGGTGCGTTATTTTCGTGCCGCGGACGCGCGGCGTTCGCGTGCGGCAGACCTGCTCGCGCCAACGCAAGCAACGGATGAGGACGCGTGACGCCCCTCCGCCCAAGCATGCGCCGGCGCCGCCGCAAATACGGGTATTTCGCTAGCCGTGGGCGCTGGTCCGGGCTGCATGGGCTGCCTATACTGGCAGCGCGCCGGACAGTGCCAGGTGAGCTGGTCCGGCCGCGCCCGGAGGTTCGGGCAGGCGATGGCGACCGGCCCGGACGTGCCCAGGATATGTCGAGGATGGGCCCCGGATGCGCTTTCGACCGCCTGCCTGGGCCCATACAAGTGGAAACGGAGATGGGCATGCCCAACGAACAATTCCTCGCCACTCAGGAAACGCGCCGCTCCGGGCTGAAAGCCCTGCGGGCGGCCTTGCTGCAGGTTCACAAGGAAGTCATCGGCTACGACAGGGGCCAGTACGAGCGCCTGAACGGCCCCATACCGGCCGGCCTGTTCGTGCAGTTGGTGACTGAAGACAACTTCTTCCGCTGGCTCGACCCGCTGTCGCGCCTGATCATCGAGATCGACGAAGAACTGGAATCAAAAGAACACCACGACGAAACCTGCCGTGCGGTGGCGCGTGCCGCCGAGAAGCTCTTCAGCGACGGCGCCGATGCGGGGTTCCGCAGGCGTTACCAGGAGGCCCTGCAGGATGAATCCGCAGTAATCGTGGCGCACGGACGGCTGATGTCCGTGATCGGACAGCTGCGCCAGTTGCCATAGCGGGACAGATCGCGCCCGGGAGGGCGGGACTGGCCGGCGGCCGGCCGCTATGGGCCTCTACTTATCCGGCGCGGGCCGGTGGGGCATGTGCGTGTCGACGGCGACCGGGTCGCTGGCCGGGAAGGTCTCTTTCAGCCCCTCATCCAACTCGCGCTCAAGCGCGTCGTCCTTTTCCTTTTGCTCGGCGGGGGTCGGGTAGGGCTGGTGCTTCTTCGGTGCGGGCTTGCTCATGGCATAGGGCTCCAGTGAGGCTCCGTTGGCGACCATGACCGGATCTCAGACGCCGCCCGGCATGGCCATCGTCGCGGCGCGCGGGTCAGTGGCCCCTGCCGCCACCTCCGCCGCGGCCAGCACCCCAGCCACCTCTTCCGCCGCCGCGGCCGCCACCATGCCAGCCCCCATGGCCATGACCATGATGCCCGTGCCAGTGGCGTCCGCCGTGGCCACCGCCGCGATAGATGTAGGAAAAGCTGCCATAGAAGCCGCCATAGCCGGGCCACGGTCCGTAGTACGGATAGCCTGCCGCGACCGGGTAGCCGCTGTAATAAGCGGAACTGACCGGATAAGCCGGGTAAGCCGCGTAGTCGTCCCCGGCATACGGATAGGCGACGCAGCCCGCCAGGGCCGCAACGAGGACTACTACTCCAACGCCATATCGCATGATCCCCTCCCGCCCGTGGCGACAGCCTGCATGAGGCCGTCTGTCAAAGTTAGACCACATCCGGCTCAGGGCAATTCCGCATAAAACGGGCCGGGTGCAGCCTGGTCCCGCGGGTGAGCCGGACGCCGAATTTGCAGGTCGCGACAATTCGCGCCCACATTTAGGACTTGTCCGATTTTCACTTGAGAAAGCCCGGAATACAGTCATCTTGCACCCGACCCACGGGTGCCCCGACTGAGCCAGGTTGACCCCCTTCCTGGCTCCTTAAGCTGCCACGATGGTTCCCCGCCATCGTGGCATTTTTTTGGCGCTGACTTTGGACGATGTCTTTGGAAAGGCGCAGGTCCTGCGGCTACAGGCCTTTCTCGACCATGTCGAGCAGCCGCTGGCCCAGTATCTCCGCCTGCTCCCTGGCGCGGCTGCGCAGCGGACCATCGATCAGCAGGATGGCCAGGCCATGGACCGCCGACCAGGCCAGGTACTCGGCGCCGGGCCGGCGCTCGGGCGGCAGCACGCCGGCCTCGACCAGCTTGTCGAGCGCCGCGCCCAGCAGCTGGAAGGGGTTCAGCCCGCTATTGCCTGCCTTGGCCGGGTCGGCGTCGTCTTCCACTTCATCCGGCACCGAGAACGCGGTGCGAAACAGCCCCGTCTCGGTCAGCGCAAAGCGCAGGTAGCCGGTGCCGACCGCGCGCAGGCAGGCGCGCGCATGGGCAGCGGCGCCGCGGCCCGGGCGCAGCCCGCCGATCTCGGCCTCCATGGCGATGGCCAGCGACGACAAGGCCGACGCCCGCACTGCCTGCAGCAGGTCCTGGCGGCTGGCGAAGTGCCGGTACGCGGCATTGGGTACCACGCCGGCGCGCCGCGTGGCCTCGCGCAGCACGACGGCGTCAGGGCCGCCTTCGCGGGCCAGGTCGATGCCGGCGTCGAGCAGTGCGCGGCGCAGATCGCCGTGGCGGTAGGTCGCGCGCGCCGGCGGCGCGGAGACGGCCCGGGTCATGCGGACCCCCTTGGATACGGATAGCGGTTCATTATGTATATCGACTTATAGTGAACAGTGTACACAATCAAACTGTCACAAGTTTGTTGCAGTCGAGAAATTTGGGGGCAATCCAGGGGCGGGATCAGAGAATTGGGGCGAACAGCTTGGCGACGTGCATCGCCACCCGCAGCGGCACCGGAGCGGCCAGGAATTCGTCGAGCCCGATGCGAATGGCCTGCGCGAAATCGGCCTCGAGCATGGCCGCCACGTCCGCGGCGAAGCCCTTGTCGGCGGTCATCACCATCAGCTCGAAGTTGAGCCGGAACGAGCGGTTGTCGAGGTTGGCGGTGCCGACCGCAGCCGCCTCGTCATCGATCAGGATGACCTTCTGGTGCAGGAAGCCGGGCTGGTAGCGGTACAGCTTGATACCCGCTGCCACGGCCTGGTACGCGTAAAGGGTGGAGGCGGCATAGACCACCAGGTGGTCGGGCCGCGCCGGGATCAGGATGCGCACATCCACGCCGCGCAGCACTGCCAGCCGCAGCACGGCAAACACGGCCTCGTCCGGCACGAAGTATGGCGAGGTGATCCACAGCCGGTGCCGCGCGGACTGGATCGCCTCGACAAAGAACAGGGAGCAGGTTTCCTGCGAGTCCGCGGGGCCGGACGGCACCACCTGGCAGGTCATGCGCCCGCCGGTTTCCGGTGGCGGCGTCAGCAGTTGCGGCACTTCACGAGCGGCCCAGTACCAGTCTTCGGCAAACGCCATCTGCAGGTCCAGCACGGCGCTTCCGCGCAGCGCGATATGGGTGTCGCGCCACGGCGCCAGCGGCGGGCGCTCGCCCAGGTATTCCACGCCCACGTTATGGCCGCCGACAAAGGCCTCGCGCCCGTCGACGACCACCAGCTTGCGGTGGTTGCGGAAGTTGAGCTGGAAGCGGTTGACGAAGCCGCGGTGCGTGGAGAACGGCCGCGCATCGACGCCAGCCTGCAGCAGCGTGCGCACATAACGGCGCGGCAGCGCGTGGCAGCCGATGCGGTCGAACAGGAAATACACCTTGACGCCGGCCTGCGCACGCTCGCACAGCAGCGCCTGCAGGCGTTGGCCCAGCGCATCGTCATGCACGATGAAGAACTGCACGATCAGCACCTGCCGGGCCCCTGCGATCGCGGCGAAGATGGCCTCGAAAGTCTGCACGCCGTTGACCAGCAGCTTGACGTCGTTGTTGGCCAGGCACGGCATGCCGGTCAGCCGTGGCAGCGCACGCATGCAGGCCTGCGGCGGGGTGTGGACCACGCAGGCGCTGCGCGCCTCGCGCTCGCGCGGGGTCATGCCATGGCGGATCTCGCGCAGGCGGTCGTCGTTGAAGCGGCGCGCGTCGACATAGCCGGCAAAGGTGCTGCGCCCGAAGATCAGGTAAGGCACCAGCGTGAAGTACGGCATCATCACCAGTGACCCCGCCCACGCGATCGCGCCGGGCGCGGTGCGCACCGTCATGACGGCATGCAGCGCGGCCACTACGCCGACGGCGTGAAAGGCCAGGATGACGAAGACGATGACACTCGGGCTCTGCAGCATTAGTGGGCTTGAGTCCCCGGACCGGAACGCGATGCGCGCTATTTTGGCACACCGCCGTCCGCTTGTTGTCAGCACGGCGTCGGCCCGGCCGCGTGGGGCTGCCTCCTTTTTTGGCACGCCGATGGGATGACGGCGCCAGGCCGTCGTCGGGCTGGCCGTCCCTGCCTTGTCCACAGGAACTGTGGACAACTTTCTTCTTCCGCCAACGGGCAGTTCGCATCCCTGCCGCCGACGCCACCGCCCTCGCCGGCTTCGCCCTAATAGCAAAAAGAAGCAAAAACCGCAGATCTTTCAGAAATGTCCGATTGTCCTTCGGATCACACCTTTTATACCCTTTGTGGTCGTCGATTTGCGTGAGGTCTTGGCCGTGCCGGTTTTAACCGCCGCGACACGCATTCGCTTCGATGCCTGCGGTTGTCGCTGTCGCTCCTTCACCAGTCGTCTCCGGTCCGATCGCGCTTGGCCGTTCCACTGCTCTGTTCTCGTATGTCGCCGTCGATAAATATTGCGTTGCTGCTGGGCAAGTCGCCCCAGCTCCAGGCTGTCTCCGAGCTGCTGGCACGCGCCGCCTTTCGCTGCAACGTCTTCGAGGCGGGGCGCGACCTGATACACAGCGTGACCCAGGCGCCCTACGACATGCTGCTGATCGACGACGAGCTGCCCGACATCCCGGCCATCGACGTGGTGCGTGCGGTGCGCGGCGCGCTCTCGCGTGACGTGCCCATCATGATGCCGCCACCGACAGCAGTGAAGACAGCCTGGTCGACGCCCTCGATGCCGGCGCGGATGACTACGTGTGCCGCCCGCTCAGTCCGCGCGTGCTGATGGCGCGCATCGCGGCACTGCGCCGCCGCGTAACCGGCGAGCGGCTGCGCCAGGGGCTGGTGGTGCGTGCCGGCGCGTACCAGCTCAACGGCGTAGGCCGCTTTGCCACGCTGCACGACGAACGCATCTCGCTGACACCGAAGGAATTCGACCTGGCGATGCTGCTGTTCTCGAACGTGGGCCGGGTGCTGCCCAACAGCCGCCTCGAGCAGACCGTGTGGCGGTAGGAACTGCCGCCGCTGTCGCGGGCGCTGGCCGGGCTGATTTCGCGCCTGCGCAAGACGCTGCGCCTCGGCATCGAGAACGGCGTCACCATCACCGTGGTCTACGCGCACGGCTACCGGCTCGATGTACTGGAAGAAGGTGCCGCGCCGCGCCTGCCTGCTGTGGGGCGCAAGATCACGGCGGGCAGGTTGACGGGCCGCTAGGCCGGCAACGTCGCGGCCAGCGACAGGAAGTCGAGCACGGCTATGCCCGAGGCCGAGCGCTTGGCCTCGCGCTTGGCCGCCGCGGCCGCGGCGCCGATCTGCTGGCTGCCCAGCCTCTGCAGCCCAGCCACGCCCTCTCCACTTACGCACACCACGCCCACTGCCATCGACACCGGCGGGAAGAATACCGGCTGGCCACGGCGGTCCTCGCCTTGCATGCCGCCGGCGGCGCGATCGGCGGCCGAGTACATCGCGCACGCCGCGTCGTTGAAGCGGCGGATCGCGCCCTCGATGCGCGCCCACCAGTCACCGCTCTGGTACAACACCAGGAAATCGTCGCCCCCCACGTGGCCGAGGAAATCACGCGCGGGGTCGCAGGCCTCGGCGAGGATCGCGGCCGCGCCCTTGAGCATTTCATCGCCCTTCCAGTAGCCGTACTTGTCGTTGAAAGGCTTGAAGTGGTTCAGGTCGACATAGCAGGCGCGGAACTCGCTCGCGGCCGCGATCAGGCGCTCGATATGCTGGTTCAGCGGGATATTGCCGGGCAGGAAGGTCAGCGGGTTGGCATAGCGCGCCGCCTCCATGCGCACCTCCGTAATCGCGCGGATCAGGTCCGCGCCGGTGCCCAGGCCGATATAGCGGCCCTGGTCGGTGATGACGAAGCCGTCGGCCAGCGAGCGCGTGTTTTCGCCCGACAGGATGTGCGCCATCTCTTCCAGGCTGGCGCGTCGGTCGAAGCAGGCCGGCTCGCGGTTTGCCATGGCGATGCAGGCCTTCTTGCCGTACAGCTCGCGGTGGAACGGCGCCGCATAGCGATCGATAAAGGCCTGCCGGCTGATGATCGCCAGCGGCCGGCCCTCGTCATTGACCACGGCCACCGCCTGCAACTCGGGCTGGCCCTGGAAGGTGCGCAGCACCGCATCGTTGCTGGTGGCCGGCGATACCGTCGGCGCCGGCCGCAGCAGCCTGCCCGCGGTCATGCCTGACCACCCCGAGCGCACCATCTGCGGAAACACCGCGATATGCCGCGACGCCAGCGCCTGGCGCACCTGCGCCGCCGCCTGCGCGGCTGGATGCACCACGGGCCGGCCCACGTAGTAGCCCTGCGCGCCGGTCACGCCGAGATCGCGGATCACCGCCAGTTCGTCCTCGTTCTCGATGCCTTCGGCAATCACGCGTCCGCCAAAGGCGCTCATCATGCGCAGCACGCCGCGCAGGATCTCCAGCCGGCGCGAGCACGAGGCAATGCCGCGCACCAGCGACTTGTCGATCTTGACGAACTGCGGCGACAGGTACGCCAGCAGGTCGAGGTTGGCATGCCCCGAGCCGAAATCATCCAGCGCGTATTGCATGCCGAGTTCGCGCAGCACCGACATCGCCTGGCCAAAACTGACGGCATCGCCGATCGGCGTCTGCTCGGTGACCTCGATCACCAGGCGCGACGGCGCGACGCCAGCCCCCAGCAGCGCCGCCATCAGTCGTCCGCGGTCGGCCAGCAGGTGCCGCAATGTCATCGGGCTGAAATTCAGGAAGACCTTGCCCGGCAGGTCCAGGCTGCGCCAGGCGGACAGCGCGGTGCGGGCCGCGTGCACCTCCAGGGCGATGGTGGCGGCGACGCCCTGCGCAAGCCGGAACAGCGCATCGGGCGCGGCCCAGGGCGAGCCCACCGGCCCGCGGATCAGGGCCTCGTAACCCAGGATCTCTGCATTGTCGACCTGCACGATCGGCTGGAACACCGCGTGCAGCGGTGGAATCCGCGCGAGCGCCGACGCCGGCTCGGCAGTGGCGCCGGGCGTGCGGTCGTGCGAGGGCGTGGCGGCAGCGTTGCCGGTCATGACGAGGAATCCGGGGGAAGTGGAGTAAGAGGTGGGCGGGCCACATTGCATGACATTTATATGACAGCACGATGACAGTCCATCTTTAGGACGTGTCACGCTGGCGTCACATTACCGCGTGACCATCCGTGCGCCGCTCCGCCACCGTCCCGCACAGAGGACGGGGCGTACGGCATTTCGGGTCAACCCCCGGGCCGCGCGCTCTCTGGAATCCGCACGCCCGTCTGGAGTCATCTCCGTGTTGCAAGTCCTCAAGACAAGCCTGCCCGGCCGGGGCCCCGCCGCCGCGCCCGCGCGGCTGGCCGCGCGGCTGGGCCGCCTGCCGCTGGTGGTGCGCCTGTGTGCCGCCTTTGCCCTGGTCTACCTGTTCGGCGCCGCCGTCGGATTGACCGGCATCGCCAACCTGGTGTCGATCAAGGCACGCACCGATACCCTGTACCAGCAGGACATGCACGGCGCCGTCTCGGCCGAGCGCGCGCAGTCGGCCCTGGCCGGCCTGGGCCGCGCGCAGCTGGCGCTGACCATGGCCACCAGCAGCACCGAGCGCGATGCGGCCGCCGACGACATTGCCGGCGCGCTGGCGCAACTCGATGCCGCGCTCGCCAGCGTGCACCAGGCGGGCGCCGCGCAGGCACAGGTGCTGGCGCGCGAACGGCAGCGTACCGCCGAACTGATCCAGGGCTATGTCACGCTGCTGCGCAAGCAGCCACTCGATCCGCTGCAGTTCGACAGCGCGGTCTCGGTCGACAGGCACTTTGTCACTGAGCAATTGCAGTCGCTCAGCCGACAGGTGGAAGACGTGCGCCAGCTGCAGGAGAAAAAGGCCGCCGCCACCGTGGCCAGCGTGGCGGCCAGCCAACTGCGCGCGCAGGCGTGGATGGTGGCGCTGCTCGGTGCCAGCCTGCTGGCCGCCGCAGCGCTGGCGTGGGTCGCGGCGCGCAGCCTGCGCGCCGAACTCGGCGGGGAGCCGCGCGACGCGGCCGAGATCGCGCGCCGCATCGCCGCCGGGGACCTGACTGCCACCATCGCACTGCGCGCTTCGGACCGCAGCAGCATGCTGCACCACGTGGCCGGCATGCGTGACCAGCTCGCCGGCGTGCTGGCGCGCATCCAGGCCTCCGCGCACGAGATCACCGCCGCCAGCCAGCAGATTGCCGAAGACAACCAGGCGCTGTCGGCGCGCACCAACCAGCAGGCCCGCGCGCTCGACGCCACCACGGACAGCATGCAGACCCTGGCCGCGCGCGTGGCCGAGGCCCATGCGCAGGCCACCGAATCGAGCCAGATGGCCAGCCAGGCACGCGCGGCCACCGACGCCGGCGCCGACGTGGTGCAGCAGATGCGCGGCGCCATGGACGCGCTGCATGGCCACTCGCGCCATATCGCCGAGGTCGTCGGCGTGATCCAGGGCATCGCCTTCCAGACCAATATCCTCGCGCTCAATGCCGCCGTGGAAGCGGCCCGCGCCGGCCCCGCGGGCCGGGGCTTTGCGGTGGTCGCGCAGGAAGTGCGTGCGCTGGCGCAGCGCAGTGCCGATGCGGCGCGCGAGATCGGCGCCATCATCGGCACCGCCACCGACGAGATCGAGCAAGGCGCGCGCCTGAGCGGCAACGTGGTGGCGGCGATGGACCGCATTGCCGCCACCGTCGAGCACAGCCACACACTGGCCGAAGCGCTGCGCACCCTCGCCGACGAGCAGGCCGGCAGCGTGCAGGCGGCGGGCCAGTCGGTGTCGCAGCTGCGGCAGACGGCGCAGCAGAATGCGGCGCTGGTCGGCGAACTGGCGGACCAGGCAGCGCGGCTGGATCACCAGGCGGCGGCACTTGCCGACGATGTGGCGCGCTTCCGTTTCTAGCCTTTTGTGGGGAATGTGTCGGGTAGATGTGTCTGCATGAAACATCTGACATGCCGGGGTAACCGGCATTTACGTCTTGCTCGACAAAGTTACAGATATGTTTCAACTAGACGGGCGCCGGTTACGTGTCAGCCCCGTCCTGGCGGGTAATCTTGCCTCACACCAACTGATCTGGCACCCGCACAGGAAATCATGGCTGAACGAATCATCATGCTGGACATCCCCGGCGTCCTGTACTCCGACCGCTCCCGCGCCCGCCTCGGCGGCATCCCGGATTCGGGCACGGTGCGCGACGTCAGGTTTTTCGATCCCGTGGCACTGGGCTTCGTCCGCCGGCTGTTCGGCGTGGCCGGTGCGCGCGTGGTGGTGTCCGACGCCTGGCGCCGCGGCACGCCGGCTGCGATCCTGCAGCAGCTGGATCTGCAGGTCGAAGGCATGACGCCGCCGGCCGCAGGTGGCCACGGCGCTGAAATCGCCGCATATTTTGCCCAGGGCAACGCCCCGATCCACTACGTGATCATGTCGTGCGCGGCGCCGGAATCGATCCCTGAGCCGCAGCGCGCACACCTGGTGAGCGTGGACCCGGCCGTCGGCCTGACCGTCGAGAACTTCCAGCAGGCCCTCGATATCCTGGGCATTGCCTGCCCTTCCACCGTTGCGCCCGCACCGCGCCTGGACCCGGACCTGAAGGCGAAGCTCGCGCAACTGCAGCAACTGGCTCGCGAAAATCCTGAGCGCTTCAACAGCGCGGCGCGCGCCGGCAACGAGCTGGAACAAAGGCTGGCGCACGCCTAAAGCGCGTTGTTGCCACGTTGATACCGCCGCAGGACGAACGGGGCGCCGCCATGGCGCCCCGTTTGCATTGGCGCCGGCCCCAGCCAAAGGCGTCGTCGAGATACAGCATCAGCCGCGCGCCGGCATGCTCGACGGAGCACCTGCCGGCTGCGCCGTCGGGCAAGATCGCTGGCGCGCGCATCGAGGCCGCACTGGGTTCCCCAAAAGCCTGAACGGCGGCAGGCATCTCACGGCTCTTCATCGCCGCTGCGGTCGCGGGTCTTGCCGGGATCGGCCTCGTCCCGCTGCGCACGGTCCTCATGCTTGTGGCGCAGATCTGTGCCGTTGTGCCCCTCCAGCACCCGGTGCAGGGCCACTTCGAAACGTCCGCCGAGCCACAGCAGCGCCATGCCCAGCAGCAGCGCAGTTCCCGTGACCACGTAATACCCTGCCCCGGCCGCCGCGCCCAGCACTGCGGCCAGCCAGATCGCGGCGGCGGTGGTCAGCCCCTGCGGACGCGCGTGCGTGCCATGCTTGGCGATCACGCCCACCCCCAGGAAGCCAATACCGGTCAGCACCCCCTGCAGCACGCGCGACAGCGCATCCGGCGGATGCCCGCCCAGCGTCACCAGGCACACGGCGGTGGCCGCGCCGAGCGACACCAGACCGAGCGTGCGCATGCCGGCCGCCTTGCCGCGCAGGTTGCGGTCCAGCCCGATCAGGGCACCGGTCAGGAGCCCGGCAAGCAGGCGCAGCACGAGATCAAGGCTGAACATTTCCATGGTGTCTGGCCGACGCATGCGGGATCGTGTGACGACCATGTGAGCTTACTCCAGCGCAACGATCCCGTATCATGCTGGCTTGCGCCGGCACTTGCGCCGCCCACAGTCGACTATTGCTTAGAACGCCACCATGCCGCACCTCGTCATCGAACTCACCGAAAACACCCGCCTGAACTGCTCGCCGGACGAGCTGCTCGATGAAGCCAATGCGGCGCTGCTGGCCTCGGGGCAGTTCCAGGAGGCGGACATCAAGTCGCGCTGCATCACCCTGCAGACGTACCGGCAGGGCGTGGATGCCGTGGAGCGGGCATTCGTCCATGCGCGCTTGTCGATCCTTGACGGCCGCGACACTGCCGTGCGTCAGGCGCTGGCGCAGTCGGTGTGCGACGTGATTGCCGAAGCGGTGCGCACCGGCGCCGACGGCGGGCGGAACGTGCAGGTCTCGGTGGAGGTCTGCGAGATGGAACGCGCGACCTTCGCCAAGCAGGTGGTGGCCTGAGCCGCTGGCAAATGGCTGCCAAATAAAAAGCCCGCGACCATTGCGGCCGCGGGCGGAAGCTTCCGGGGAAGACGCCGGGAGCTGCGTCATGGGGAGCGCCCCCGCACCCATGACCTGACCGATTCTATGGGGGAGTCCGGGGCCCCCGTTTGACGTGGATTAAATCCGCGCCAGTTGGCAAAGCCCGGCGCGCCTCGTCATCCCGCATCCATCACTTCCTTCGCCGCATCGGCGGTATGCACCGCATGGGCGGCAGCGGCCGTGCCGGGCGAGTCATCTCGCCGCACCGCTTGCACGATCTGGGCGAATGCCGCGTCTGCCTCCGGCATCGGCAGCAGCATCCAGACGTGGAACATCCCCTCATATTCGAAATACTGCAGCGGCAGGCCCTGCTCCTGCGCCAGCTCGCGGAAGCGCCTGCAGTCCGGCAGCAGGATGTCGTGCGTGCCGATGAACAGGGTGGTCGGCGGCAGCCCGCGCAGCACGCCGCGCATCGGGCTGACCTGCGGCAGCGTCACCGGGTCGGCGCCGGCATAGACCCGCCCGCATTCGATGCCCCCGGGGCGCGACAGCATCGGGTCGAACGGTTCCAATGCATCGATACCCGGGTTCTCTCCGGTAGCGTCCAGGAACGGCGACAGCAGCACCAGGCGGCGCGGCAGCGGCTGGGCGCAGTCACGCAGCACCTGCGCCAACGCCAGTGCCATGCCGCCTCCGGCGGAGTCTCCCATCACCGTCAGGTCGGCATCCGGATAGCGCTGCTGCATGGCCTGCCACAGCGGCAGCATGGCGCCGAAAACATCGCGATGGGTGTGCTCCGGCGCCAATGGATAGATGGGCACCGTCACGGCGCAGCCGAGCGCGTCGACCAGCTTGCCGATGAAATCCCAGTGCTGGCTGACGATGTCGAACACGTAGCCGCCGCCGTGCAGGTACAGGATGTGGCGCGCTTTCCCCGAGGCCGCCGCGGCCCTGGGCTGCACGGTATAGACCGCCATCCCCCCCACCCGCTCCAGGCTGACCGCATGCCGGGCGCACAGGCGCTTTGAAGGAAAGGCCCGGCCGGCCTCGCGGCGCCGGTGGATTTCATCATGGAGCGCCTGCGCGCTGGCAAACCGCTGCTTGCGGCGCACCAGGCGCAAGGCCATCCGCCACAGGCGGCATTGCAAACTGGGCATGTTCTCTCCCCCATGCGCCGGTCTGCGCCGGCGGCGACAGCATGTGCGCGCGGCACCAACGGTGCCAGCGCACAGAAAAAAAGGAGCCGGCAAGCGGCTCCTTCTTCATCAGGACAACGTGGCGCAGATCAGGCTGCGGCGTCCTTCAGCTTCTTCAGCGGACGGACCTTGACCTTGACGCTGGCAGGCTTGGCCGGGAACCAACGCTCTTCGCCCGTGAACGGGTCCTTGCCGAAGCGCTTCTTCTTGGCCGGCACTTGCTGGGCCGTGACCTTCAGCAGGCCGGGCAGCGTGAATTCGCCGGCGCCCTTCTTGTTCAGCGCGCTGACGATGGTGTTTTCCAGGTGGGCCAGCACCGTCTTCACGGCCTTGGCTTCCAGCTGGGTCTGGGCTACCAGGTGAGCGACCAGGCTCGACTTGTTGAAGGTGTCCTTCAGCGGGCGCGCAACGGGCGCAGCAGCGGGAGCAGCCTTCTTGGCCGGCGCGGCCTTCTTGGCGGCAGCCTTTACGGGTGCCTTGGTTGCCGCGGCCTTCTTGGCAGCGGGCTTGGTTGCAGTCTTCGCGGTCGGTTTCGCTTTGGTCGCCATATCGATATACATGAGTTGAACAATGGATGCCGGCGGATCGTTTTGCATTGCTTGGCAGCGCTGCTGAATCGCCCTGTCGGCGCCCACTGAATCATAGCGGAAACAGCCGTAAGTCAAGGGGTTTTCGTGCATGCGAAACGCAAAACCCCGTGAAAACCCCGTGTTTTGTCGCGGCTTTGCCTCAGTGGAAACGCGAAGAAGGCCTACGTCCCCCCGCTTTCGTGTTTGCGGCGGCCGCGAAAACGCCCCGCGCGCAGTGCGATGCGATGCCGTAGCGCGGCGTTTTTCATTCACTCGCCCACGCAAAACGCGAGCAGCGGACCCGCAACCAGGGCGCCGAGCGCGATCATCGGCAGGCTCGCATCGGCATGCTGCCATGCGTACCACAGCGCCGGCAGTTCGACCTGCATGCCGAAGATGCTCGCCACGGTCAGCAGCGAAAACGGCGCGGCGACGGCCAACGCCAAAGTGCGCAGCCGTCGCGTCGGCGGCGATGGAAGATGGCGGGCGAGGGTCTGCGGGTGCGGCATGGCCGGGCTCCTTGGCTGGGATGGCGGCATTGTGGGCACCGGCAGCTGAACGCGGCCTGAGGCTTCCGTTCAGCCCGCGTTCAGGCTTTTTGATGCAAACTTCGAGCCATGAAGCGATACTCTGCGGCGCTGCTGCGCCGCCCTGCCCGCGTGCTGATGGCCGGCGCGCTCGCTCTGCTGGTGCTGGCGAGCGTGCCGGCCGCGCATGCCGACAAGGATGCCGACCGCGCCCGCGCGGCGGTACAGTCGGGCGAAATCCTGCCGCTGTCGCGCATCCTGGAGACCGTGTCGAGCCAGTACGCGGGCGACGTGATCGGCGTCGAGCTGGACCGCGACGACGGCATCTGGCAGTACGAGGTCAAACTGCTGCTGCCGGGCGGCTCGGTGGCCAAGCTCGAATACGACGCGCGCACCGCCGCCCTGCTCAAGGCCAAGGGCCGTGGGCTGGAAGAGGCGCGCAAGAAGCGGTGAGCGCAGGGAGACGCTGATGCGCATCTTGCTGGTCGAAGACGAACCCACCCTCTGCGCGCAGGTCCGCGCCAGCCTGGCCGACGCCGGCTATGCGGTCGACACGGCCGCCGACGGCGTGGACGCCTGCCACCTGGGCGAGCAGGAACCTTACGACGCCGTCATCCTCGATCTCGGCCTGCCGCGGCTGGACGGGCTCTCGGTGCTGCGCCGCTGGCGCGCCGCGCAGGTCAACGTGCCGGTGCTGATCCTGACCGCGCGCGACAGCTGGACCGAGAAGGTCGAAGGCATCGACGCCGGCGCCGACGACTATCTCGCCAAGCCGTTCCGCATGGAAGAGCTGCTGGCGCGCGTCCGCGCGCTGATCCGGCGTGCGCACGGCATGCCCACACCGGAGCTGCAATGTGGCCCCGTGCGGATGAATCCGCGCGCGGGCAGCGTCACCGTGGACGGCGTGCCGGTGGTGCTCACCTCGCATGAATTCCGCGTGCTGGACTACCTGATGCACCACCCCGGCGCCATCGTCAGCAAGACCACGCTGACGGAACATATCTACGCGCAGGACTTCGACCGCGACAGCAATACCATCGAGGTCTTTGTCGGCCGGCTGCGCCGCAAGCTTAGCGTGGACGTGATCGAAACCGTGCGCGGACAGGGCTACCGGCTGCGCCCGCCTGCCGGCACGCAGCCCTAGATGCCCGCCCGCCTGCGCCGCTCCCTCGCGCTGCGCCTGCTGGTGGTGGCCGCGATCTGGCTCGCCGGGGCGCTGGGCGTCAGCGGCTGGCTGCTGTCGACGCTGTTCGAGCGCCACGTCAACCAGACCTATGTACGCCAGCTCGACCACCAGCTGGCAAGCCTGGCCGCGGCGCTGGACTGGAGCGCCGACGGCAAGCTGGTGCTCACGCGCACCCCTGCCGATCCCCGCTACGAGCTGCCTTATTCCGGCGCCTACTGGCAGGCGCGCGCGCCCGGCGCGCTGCTGCGTTCGCGCTCGCTGTGGGATACGGAGATGCCGGTGATAGTGGAACGGCACGTGGCCGGCACCCAGGCCGACGTGCGTCCCGGTCCCAGCCACCAGTCGCTGCTGGTGGTGTCGCGGCGGCTGGTGCTGGCATCGTCCGACACGCCGGTGGATGTCTCCGTGGCGCTGGACCGGACCGAACTGCGCGCCGCGCGCCGCAGCTTCGACCGCACGCTGGTGTGGTCGCTGACGGCGCTGGGGCTGGGGCTGATGCTCGCCGTGGCCGCGCAGGTGAAGTTCGGGCTCGCCCCGCTGGCAGGGCTGCGCCGCGCACTGGGCGCGATGCAGGCCCGGCGCGAGGCGCGCCTGGGCGGCGCCTGGCCCACGGAAGTGGAACCGCTGGTGACCGAGATCAATGCCCTGCTCACACGCAATGCGCAGGCGCTGGAGCGCTCGCGGGGACAGGCGGCGGATCTGGCGCATGCGGTCAAGACGCCGCTGGCGGTGCTGGCCAACGAGGCCGCGGCGCTGCCGGGCGCGGCTGCGCAAGCCGTTGCGGCGCAGGTCGAAGCGATGCGCCGGCAGGTCGACCGCCACCTGGCGCGCGCCCGTGCCGCTGGCGCTGCCGCGGCACGAGGCGTGCGCATCGACGCCGGCCCGGCCGTGCGGGAACTGACGCGCGCGCTGTCGCGGCTGCACGGCGAGCGCGCGCTGGCGCTGACGGTGGCGGGCGAAGGACACTTTGCCGGGGATCGGCAGGACCTGGTCGAGATGCTTGGCAACCTGCTCGACAACGCCTGCCAGTGGGCCCGCACGCGCGTGCAAGTCACGCTGCGCGAAGCGGATGGGGCGCTGGAAATCCTGGTGGAAGACGATGGCCCCGGCATGCCGCAACAGGCGCGCGAACTGGCCTCCGCACGCTTTGGCCGGCTGGATGAAACGGCTGCCGGCAGCGGGCTGGGCCTGGCGATCGTTACCGAGATCGCCGCGCTGTATGAAGGCAGCCTGGCGCTGGCCTCGAGCCCGCTGGGCGGGCTGGCGGCGCGCCTGCGGCTGCCGGCGGGACTGCCTTAGAGATTGCCTTAGAGATTGCCGTAGAGACTACCTTGGCGCGGCTCATTGCGTGCGGGCCGCCATGGCCTCGCGCGTATCGTGCGCCAGGCCCAGTGCAAAGGCGGTTTCGGCCACCAGGAACAGCGGGCCGATCAGCAGCCCGACCAGGTCATCGACAAAGGCCGGCTTGCGCCCCTCGTAGTAGTGGCCGACGAACTGGATGATCCAGCCCACCACGAACAACCCGATGCCGATTACCAGCCACCAGACGGTCGTCATTGCGGCAATCCGCGCACCGCCATAGAGAAACGCCGCCAGGATCGCCGCCATCGCCACCCCGAAGCCCAGCGACAGGCGCAGGTAGAACAGGCAAGACAAGATGTACACCAGCATCGCCGGCGTCATGTAGGCCGAACCGTCGCCCAGCGCCATCGCCGGGCGTGCCAGCAGCGTCGTCACCGCCAGCACGATCATCGGGATGCCGATGAAATGCGTGAAGACGTTGCGCGGGTCGCGGTGGTAAGCGGCATAGTTGGCCAGGTGTTCGATCAGGGTTTTCACGGGGGCGTCTCCTTTGTGCGCGGGCGTGCGCGTCCGGCGCGGCGTTGGCGCCGGTCGCTGCCGTCCGCTGCTGCACGGCGTGCGCGATGTGGATTTATAGTAGTGGGCGCGTGCCGGCCAGGTCTGTCAGGTTTTTGACAGTCCGCTGCGCTACAGCATGCCGTTGCGTGTGCTGGCAGACACGCCGGCGCAAGCCCCCGCGCAAGCGGGATAACCAGACAGGAGACCGGCATGGGACTGGCGCCCCCTCCGCAACGCCCCCACGCGCATTCCGCCAACGCCGCGCTGCCCGGCACCGCATCGCAACATGACGACCCGCTCGCGGCGGTGCGCACCGGCACCTGGTTCAGCCAGCTGCCACCAGCGCTGCAACAGGCACTGCTCGATGACGGCACCCTGCGCCGCCTGGTGCCGGGCGAAACGCTGTTTGCCCGCGGCGACCGCTTCGACGGCCTGTACTGTGTCGCCAGCGGCACCGTGCAGATCCACGCCAGCGGCGAATCCGGCAAGGCGGCGCTGCTCGGGCTGCTGGAGCCCGGCACCTGGTTTGGCGAGATCTGCCTGTTCGACGGCCTGCCCCGTACGCACGATGCTCGTGCGGTCAGCGCCACCACGCTGTGGCACGTGCCGCGCGCGCCCCTGGAACGGCGGCTCGCGCAGCAGCCGGCGTGGTGGCAGGCGTTTGGCCAGTTGCTGGCGGCCAAGACGCGCCAGGCCTTCGACTATGTCGAAGAGGCGCAGCTGCTGCCGCCGCCGGCACGCATTGCCCGGCGCCTGGCCGCGATCGCACGCGGCTACGGCAACCTGCCGGTGCAGGCGCATGCAGCGCAGCGCGTGCGCATCCCGCAAGAGCAGCTCGCGCAGATGCTCGGGCTGTCGCGCCAGACCGTCAACCACGCGCTGCGCGAACTGGAAGCACGTGGCCTGCTGCGGCTCGAATACGGCGGCATCGAACTGCTCGACCTGCCCGCGCTGGAAGCGCTCAACTGACCCATTCGCATCGGAGCCTCACACGCCATGATCTCGCTCGACGCGCCGCAACTGGACGCCTTTCTCGCGCGGCTGGGCATCGCCGCCCCGCCCTCGCCCACGCTGGAAGCGCTGGATACCGTGCTGGCCGCGCACCTGGCCAGCATCCCGTTCGAGAATGTCGACCCGCTGCTGCGCCGGCCGGTGCGCATCGAGCTGGACGCGGTCTTCGACAAGCTCGTCACGCAGCGGCGCGGCGGCTATTGCTTCGAACTCAACACGCTGCTGGCGGCCGCGCTGGCGGCGCTCGGCTACCCCGTGACGCCGCTGGCCGCGCGCGTGCGCTGGGGCATGCCGGAAGACGTGCCGACCGTCACCTCGCATATGCTGCTGCGCGTGGAAGTGGCGCATCAAAGCTATCTGGCCGATGTCGGCTTTGGCGGCCCCACGCCGTTCGGGGCGATGCCGTTGTCGGCGCCCACCGATGACAGCTTTCCCTACCGGCTGGTCTCGTCTCCGTCCGAAGCGGCTGGCACCGCCTTCCACAGCTATGACCTCGAGGCGCGTGGCGATGCCGGCTGGATCAAGGTCTACCGCTTCGACCTGACGCCGCAGCCGTGGATCGATTTCGTGCCGCGCAACTGGTACATGTCGACGCATCCGGACAGCATATTCCTGCACCGGCTGATGGCCGCGCGCACCGACGGCGGTACGCGCGTGACGCTGGCCGATGGCGACCTGGCCGAGCGCGATCCGGACGGCACGGTGCGGCGCCAGCGGCTGGAAACGCCCGAGGCCGTGCTGCAGGTGCTGTCGGCGCGCTTCGGCCTGCAACTGGACGATGTGCTGCGCCGCGCGCTGATGGCCGCCCTGCCGCCGCTGCTGGCTGGCTCCACGTCCCCCTGAAGCGCCTGATCCGCACCGGCGTTCCGCTGTGCGGCATGCTGCCATGCACGGCGCGCATTGCCCTCAGAAAGAATACTGATATGGCTCGCGCGCGCCCCCTGGGGCTGTGGACTGGGTGCACAGGCGCCACCATAATGTCCCGTCGATGCCGCCCGCGTGGCGCATCGCCAGGACAACAGCGCGGCACATGCCGCCTGCACAAAGCCGGCCCCTGATGCCGGCGCAGCCATACAGGAGACTCCATGTCATTGTTCGATCTGACGGGCAAGGTTGCCATCGTCACCGGCTCCTCGCGCGGCATCGGCCGCGCCATCGCCGAGCAGATGGCCGTACAGGGCGCCAAAGTCGTCATTTCTTCGCGTAAGGCCGAGGCCTGCCAGGAAGTGGTGGACGCCATCAACGCCCGCCACGGCGACGGCACCGCGATCGCGGTCCCCGCCAATATCTCGTCCAAGGATGACCTGCAGCACCTGGTCGACGAGACCAACCGCGTGTTCGGCAAGATCGACGTGCTGGTCTGCAATGCCGCGTCCAACCCGTACTACGGGCCCATGAGCGGCGTGACGGACGACCAGTTCCGCAAGGTGCTGGACAACAACGTCATTTCCAACCACTGGCTGATCCAGATGGTGGCGCCGCAGATGATCGACCGCAAGGACGGCTCCATCATCATCGTGTCGTCGATCGGCGGCCTGCGCGGCTCGCCCACCATCGGCGTGTACAACATCTCCAAGGCCGCCGACTTCCAGCTGGCGCGCAACCTGGCGGTCGAGTTCGGCCCGCACAACGTGCGCGTGAACTGCATCGCGCCGGGGCTGATCAAGACCGACTTCGCGCGGGCGCTGTGGGAAGACCCGGAGCGCTACAAGCAATCCACCCAGGGCGCCCCGCTGCGCCGTATCGGCGAGCCGGTCGAAATCGCCGGCGCAGCCGTCTACCTGGCCTCCGCAGCCAGCACCTTCATGACCGGGCAGGCCCTGGTCGTCGACGGCGGCGTGACCATCTGAGCTTTTGACGCAAGCGTTGCGCGGACGCCGGCGAGACCGGCGCCCGCCGCTTTCCTGCATTTCCCTCAACCTGCAGTGCAGTTCCGGGAGGCAGTCATGTCGAGCAATCCGCAAGTGGCCGGCAGCTGGCCGGTCATGTCCCTGGCCGAGGCCCACGCCCGGCTTACCGCGCCCGGCGCGCCGTTCGAAACCGAAACGCGCACGATCCGCGGCATCCCCACCAAGGTCTGGAAAAACGCCCCGCACACGCTGCGCGAGCTGTTCCTGGCCACGCGCGCCTTTGCCGACCGCACCTTCGTGGTCTATGAGGACGAGCGCGTTTCCTACGATGCCTTCCAGCGCGCCGCCATTGCGCTGGCCCATGCGCTGGTGCGCGACGGCGTGCGCAAGGGCGATCGCGTCGCAGTGGCCATGCGCAACCTGCCGGAGTGGCCGGTGGCGTTCTACGGTGCGCTGCTCACCGGCGCGATCGTGACGCCGCTCAATGCGTGGTGGAGCGGAGCGGAGCTCCAATACGGCCTGGCAGATTCCGGCAGCCGCGTGGCCATCGTCGATGCCGAACGGCTCGACCGGATCCTGGAGCACCTGCCGGCCTGCCCGGCGCTGGAACGCGTCTACGTGTCGCGCGCCGGCGGCACGGTGGCCGAGGCGCGCGTGGTGCCGCTGGAAAACGTGATCGGCCCCCCTGTTGCCTGGGCAACGCTGCGGGACCAGGCACCACCACAGGTCGAGATCGATCCGGAAGACGACGCCACCATCTTCTACACCTCGGGCACCACCGGCAAACCCAAGGGCGCGCTCGGTACGCACCGCAATTCTGCTTCGGTGGTCGCCGCCGGCAGCTTCAGCGTGATCCGCAACCTGCTGCGCCGGGGCGAGCCGATCCCCGCGCCCGACCCCGCCGCACCGCAGAAGGCCGCGCTGCTGGCAGTGCCGTTCTTCCATGTCACCGGCTGCATGGCGGTGCTCAACGGCGCGCTGGCGACCGGCGCCAAGATCGTGCTGATGCACCGCTGGGACGCACTGCGCGGCATGGGGCTGATCGAGCGCGAGCGTTGCACTTCGGCCGGCGGCGTGCCCACCATCGCGTGGCAGATCCTGGAGCATCCGGAGCGCGCGCGCTTCGACCTGTCGTCGCTGGAGAACGTCAACTATGGCGGCGCGCCGGCTTCGCCCGAGCTGGTGCGGCGCATCCGCGAGGTCTTTCCGCAGGCCGCGCCAGGCATTGGCTGGGGCATGACGGAAACCTCGTCGACCTTTACCAGCCACAGCGCGGAAGAGTACGAGATGCGCCCGGACAGCAGCGGCCCGGCCTTGCCGATCGGCGAAATGAAAGTCGTCGACGGACGCGGCGATGCGCTGCCGCCAGGCGAAACCGGCGAGCTGATGGCGCGCGGCGCCAATGTCGTGCGCGGCTACTGGAACAAGCCCGAGGCCACGGCGCAGACCTTTGTCGACGGCTGGCTGCGCACCGGCGATATCGCCCGGCTGGACGAGGAAGGCTACGTCTATATCGTCGACCGCATGAAAGACATGCTGATCCGCGGCGGCGAGAACATCTACTGCATCGAGGTGGAAAGCGCGCTGTATGAGCATCCCGCGGTGGTGGACGCGGCCGTGGTTGGGCTCGCACACCGGACGCTGGGCGAAGAACCCGCCGCGGTGGTCAGCATCAAGCCCGGCATGCAGGCGACCGAAGCCGAGCTGCAGGAGTTCGTGCGCAAACGGCTGGCGGCGTTCAAGGTGCCGGTGCGCATCCTGGTGTTCCCGGAGATGCTGCCGCGCAATGCCAATGGCAAGATACTGAAGTCGAACCTGCGCAAGCTGTTCGATGCCACCAACAACAAGGACACGACCAATTGAATCGAGCCCCATTGCATCCGATGCGGCAAATCGCCGCCGTGGCACTGGCCGCGCTGCTCGCGGGCTGCGCGGCCGGCGGCACCAACCTGTCCGCGGTGCCCGAGTTGCGCCCGGGCGTGCCGGCCGGCTACCTGGCGGCCGAAGCGCGCCCTGACAGCCTGAAGCTGCTGCCCACGCCGCCGGCGCAGGGTTCGGCGGCCCTGGCGATGGATGAGGATGCGGCGCGCCAGGCCGGCACGCTGCGCGGTTCGCCGCGCTGGCAACTGGCCAGCGACGATGCCGTGCTGAAATTCCCGCAGGCAGCCACGGCGTTCTCGTGCGCGCTCGGCGTGCCGGTCAGCGAGAAGGACACGCCCTACCTCTACATGCTGCTGCGCCGCAGCCTGGTCGATGCCGGCCTGTCCACCTACGGCGCCAAGAACCGCTACCAGCGCACGCGCCCGTTCGTCGCCAACAAGACGCAGATGTGCACGCCGGCCGAAAGCGCCCACCTGGAAAAGGACGGCTCCTACCCGTCCGGCCACAGCGCGATCGGCTGGGCCTGGGCATTGATCCTGGCCGAGGTCGAGCCGGAGCGTGCCAATGACATCCTGGCGCGGGGGCGCGCGTTCGGCCAGAGCCGCGTGGTGTGCAATGTGCACTGGCAGAGCGATGTCAACGAGGGCCGCATGATGGCCGCGGCCACCGTGGCGCGGCTGCATGCCGACCCGGTGTTCCGCGCCGACCTGGAAAAGGCCCGCCAGGAAGTGGCCGCGGTACGTGCAAGTGGCGCCCGACCGGCACGCGACTGCCAGGCGGAAACGGCGGCGCTGGCGCCCTGAGCGGCGCGCTGCCGGGGCCTGTTACTTGACGGGGATCACCGTGCCGGCCGGCACCGGCACGGCCGTCACGCTGTTCTGCGGGCTGCCGCTGACGATGCGGTCGGAATACGTCAGGTACACGAGCGTATTGCGCTTGCGGTCAACCGCGCGTACCACGTGCAGCGTCTTGAACAGGATCGACATGCGCTCCGAGAAGACGTTGTCCTGCTGCTTGAGTGGCGCCTTGAAGGCGATGGTGCCGACCTGCCGGCAGGCGATCGAGGCCTCGGGCGGATCTTCTGCCATGCCGAGCTGGCCCTTGATGCCGCCGGTGCGGGCGCGCGACACGTAGCAGGTCACGCCGTCCACCTGGGGGTCGTCATAGGCTTCGATCACCACCTTGTCGGAGCCGGTCATGCGGAAATTGGTGCTGACGCTGCCAATCTCCTCGGCCTGCGCGCCTGTCGCCGCCGCCACGCAGGCGGCCGCGGCCAGGATGGTACGGATGCGATTGGACTTCATGGCTGGGCCCGCGCTCCTCAGGTCACTGACGTCTTGATGTCGTCGTGGCGCTTTTCCATTTCCTGGCGCAACGCGCGGCGCTGCTGCGCGGCGGCAAAGCGCTGGCGCTCCACCTCGTCGCGCGGCTCCAGCGGCGGCACCTCGGCGGGCGATCCGTTGTCATCCACGGCCACCATGGTGAAGTAGCAGCTGTTGGTATGCCGCACCAGCTTGCTGCGGATGTTCTCGGTCACCACCTTGATGCCGATTTCCATCGAGCTGCGGCCGGTGTAGTTGACCGAGGCCAGGAAGGTCACCAGCTCACCCACGTGGATGGGCTGGCGGAACACCACCTGGTCGACCGACAGCGTGACCACGTAGCGCCCGGCGTAGCGGCTGGCGCAGGCGTAGGCGACCATGTCCAGGTACTTGAGGATGGTGCCGCCGTGGACGTTGCCGGAGAAATTGGCCATGTCCGGCGTCATCAGCACGGTCATGGAAAGCTGGTGGGACTGGTCGTTCATGATGCGGAGTCGGGGATTGCGGGGGCTGGATGGCCGGGGCGGCACTGACGACGACCCGGGCGCGCCGGCAGTTTAACCCGAGCGCAGCGGCACTGGTGTGCCCAGGCGGCCCCAAAAGAAAAAGCGGCCTGCCAGGCCGCTCTTCTAGCTGTGGACGCAGACCACTTACTTTTTCTTGTTCACGGCGTCCTTGAAACCCTGTCCGGCAGAGAACTTGACCGTCTTGGCGGCCGGGATCTTGATGGTTTCGCCGGTACGCGGGTTGCGGCCGGTACGGGCGGCGCGCTTGCCGGCGCTGAAGCTGCCGAAGCCCACCAGCGTCACCGAGTCACCCTTGGCCACTGCCTTCTTGATACTGTCCAGCGCTGCGTTGAGCGCACGCTCGGCAGCGGCATTGCTCAGTTCTGCTTCCGCGGCAATGGCCGATACCAGTTCACCTTTATTCATGGCTGATTTCCCTTGTTGGTCGTCGTCACCGATGAGCTGGCCTGGCGGCAAGCCATCGATCGGCGCAGTCTAATCTGCCCTTCGCGCGTTGAGCAATCCCCAGTGGCACCAATGCAACGAAAAAACCCGCAAATCCTTGATTGAGGCCGGTTAGCGGTCAATTTCCCACTCTTTTTCCGCTTGCCAGCGGCGCGATTTCCCGGGCTGTAGCGTTTGCCTGGGAATCTCGGCTGCGACTGCCACGACCGTCCCTACCCGCGATGGAACATATGCCCACTCTTGGGGCGCTGCACCACAACGGATCAACCAGACCTCGCACCAAGGCTCCATTCTGGCGCATTCCAGGCCCCGCCGACCAGCCGTTTCCGATTTTCACCCCGTCTCCGCAAGCTTGCCACGCGGCATTCCGGTGCGGTTTTGCTCAGGAAGGTGCAATGAGCACCAGGATGCAGCGAAAGCTGGAATGCTTTTTGCATACCCACGCTCCCATTTTGAGCATGAGGTGACTATGGACAACTGGAAGACTGGCACCGACGCCATGTTTATACTGCTTGGCGCCATCATGGTGCTGGCCATGCACGCCGGCTTTGCCTTTCTCGAACTGGGCACGGTGCGCAAGAAGAACCAGGTCAATGCGCTGGTGAAGATTCTGGTGGATTTTGCGGTTTCGACAATCGCCTATTTCTTTATTGGCTACACCATCGCCTATGGTGTGCAATTCATGGCCGGCGCAGAAACCCTGGCCCAGAAAAGCGGTTACGAACTGGTCAAGTTCTTTTTCCTGGCGACATTTGCCGCGGCCATTCCGGCGATTATCTCGGGCGGTATTGCCGAGCGTTCGCGCTTCAATCCGCAATTGGTCGCCACCTTTGTGCTGGTGGGCTTTGTCTATCCGTTCTTCGAGGGCATAGCCTGGAACCAGCGCTACGGCATCCAGGACTGGATCACGCACGTGACCGGCGCGCCGTTCCACGACTTTGCCGGCTCCGTGGTAGTGCATGCGGTGGGCGGCTGGATCGCACTGCCCGCGGTGCTGCTGCTGGGCGCACGGCGCGGGCGCTACCAGAAGGATGGCCGCATCAGCGCCCATCCGCCGTCGAACATCCCCTTCCTGGCGCTGGGCGCCTGGGTGCTGGCGGTGGGCTGGTTCGGCTTCAACGTGATGAGCGCGCAGACGGTCGACAAGATCAGCGGCCTGGTGGCAATCAATTCACTGATGGCGATGGCCGGCGGCACGCTGGCGGCCTGGGCGGCCGGGCGCAACGATCCCGGCTTTGCCTACAACGGCCCCTTGGCGGGGCTGGTGGCCGTGTGCGCGGGCTCGGACCTGATGCACCCGCTGGGGGCGCTGATCACCGGCGGTGTGGCCGGCGCGCTCTTTGTCTACCTGTTTACGCTGGCGCAGAACAAATGGCATATCGATGACGTGCTCGGCGTGTGGCCGCTGCACGGCCTGTGCGGCGCCTGGGGCGGCATCGCCGCGGGCATTTTCGGCGCGAAGGCGCTGGGCGGGCTGGGCGGCGTGTCGCTGGGCGCGCAGGCGATCGGCACCACGCTCGGCATCGCGATTGCGCTGGCCGGCGGCACCCTGGTATACGGCACGCTGAAGAAGCTGGTGGGCATCCGGCTCGACGCCGAGGGCGAATTCAATGGCGCCGACCTGACGCTGCATCGGATTTCCGCGACACCGGAGCGTGAAACCAACTGGTAACCCCGGCGGGACGGCCAGATTCAGACAGGCAAGCTGCCCGGACGCAGCTTGCCTTCACGATTATTTGCTTGCACTTCCCCGCACGGCGTTCCAATAATTGCCGTGCCCTCGTATTGCGCCGCGTCAGCGCGCAGGGCTTGCACCCAGTAGCCGGCAAAATCGGTATGGATGTTGCCGCCGGCAGCCGGGCGGACTCCCCAAACCGAAAGGAAACGCCGATGGAAGCCACCACGCTGGACAACCTCAAGACCCTGGTTGTCGCCTATGCCACGCAGTTCGGGGTCAAGATCCTCGCCGCCCTCGCCTTCTGGGTCATTGGCCGATGGCTGATCCACTTTGTCGTGCGCATGGTGCAGAACGCGCTCGGCAAGCAGAAGGTCGATCCGACGCTGCTGCGCTATGTCGGCTCGATCGTCACCGTGACGCTGAACGTGGTGCTGGTGATCGGCATCCTCGGCTACTTCGGCATCCAGACCACCACCTTTGCCGCACTGATTGCCGCCGCCGGCGTGGCTATCGGCATGGCCTGGTCGGGCCTGATGTCGAACTTCGCCGCAGGTGCGTTCCTGGTGGTGCTGCGGCCGTTCAAGGTCGGAGACTTCGTCACCATCGGCGGCGTCACCGGCACGGTGCGCGAGATCGGCCTGTTCGCGACCAGCCTGGACACGCCCGACAACGTCCAGACCGTGGTCGGCAACAACAAGATCTTCAGCGACACCATCCAGAACTTCACGGCCAATGCATTCCGGCGCGTGGAACTGAAAGCGCAGCTGGCGGGGAGCACCGACGTGGCCGAGGCGGTGGCGCTGTTGAAGGAGCGCATCGCACAGATCCCCAACGTGCTGGCCGAGCCCCCCGTCGACGTGGAGATCCTGGAGTTCACGCTGGTCGGCCCGGTACTGGCGGTACGCCCCCACTGCCACAACGACCACTATTGGCAGGTCTATTTCGACACCAACCGCGTCCTCCGCGAATGCTTCGGCCAGGCCGGCTATGCCGCGCCCATGCCGGCGCACATGGTGGTGGTGCAGCAGGCCGCGGCGGCCTGAGGCTGGCCGACGTCGGCGGGCGGCATCAGCGCGTGCCAGAGCGGCCGTAATGCCGCATCAGCACCGCGCCGATACCGCATACCGCCATCACCACCGCCAGCGGCAACGCGGTGCCGTCGCGCCACACGCTGACGGCACCGCCGCCCAGCGTGCCCAGTGAAAACTGCAGCGTGCCCATCAGCGCCGAGGCTGTGCCGGCGCGATGGCCCTGGTGCGCCAGCGCCAGCGCCGACGCATTCGGGGTGACACAACCCAGGGCCGCAATAAAGACGAAAAAACCGGCCAGCAGCACCGGCAGCACGGCCACGCCCGCGAGCGCCGCGACAGCCAGCCCGATCCCTGCCGCGCACGCCCCCAGCAGCGCGCGCCCCAGCACATGGTCGAGCGAGCGGCCGCGCACCAGCCGGCCATTGAGCTGCGACATCGCGATCAGCCCCAGCGCATTGGCGCCGAACACAAAGCCGTAGTGCGACGCCGCGATGCCATGCAGCTCGATCAGCACGAACGGCGAGCCGGAGATATAGGCGAACATGCCCGCCGAGCCGAAGCCGGCTGACAGCGAATAGCCCAGGAATTCGCGGTCGCGCAGCAGTTCGGCATAGCTCCTGGCCACGGTGCCGAGCCGCAGCGGCGCCGCACGGCTGTGGTCCAGCGATTCCTCCATGCGCCAGTGCACCAGCAGCAGGATCATGGTCCCGGCCGCCGCCAGCACCCAGAAGATCGTGCGCCAGCCCGACGCCGTCAGGATCGCCCCACCGAGGATCGGCGCGAGGATCGGCGCCAGCCCCATCACCAGCATCAGCGACGAGAACGCGCGCGCGGATTCATGCGCCTCGAGCCGGTCGCGGATCACCGCGCGCGCCATCACCATGCCCGCGCAGCCGCCCAGCGCCTGCAGGAAGCGCCACAGCATCAGCGACTCCACGTTGCGCGCCAGCGCGCAGCCAACGGCGGCCACCACATAGAGGCCCAGCCCGACATACAGCGGCGGCTTGCGCCCGAAACGATCGCTGAACGGCCCGTAGAACGCCTGCCCCAGCGCCAGCCCCACCAGGAAGGTGCCGAGCGTGAGCTGCACCTGGCCGATGTCCACGCCGAGATCGCCGGCCAGCGACGGGAAGCTGGGCAGGTACATGTCGATCGACAGCGGCGCGATCGCCATCAGCGAGCCGCAGATCAGCAGCCAGGCGGGAAAGCGCGCCGGCGAGGCAGCGCTCGGAGAACGAGACATGGAAGGCATCCGGGAACGGCGGTGGTCACGCGCAGCCGGCCTGCTTGTGAAACAGCCGGCCGTGCAACGCGTGCAAAGGACAATTGTTGCACAGCATAACGAAAACGCTGCGGCTCGGGCGTGCTGCGGTTTGAAACTGTCGTTCAGGAAAACTGGTGTTGAGCGCCGGAAAGTTCGGTCGCGCACCATGGCAACGCCACGCCAACGCCGGCTTCGATGAAGATGGCATGCCTGGCATTTTTGTTGGATAGTGATATCAGGCAAGCGCTTGCATGCATGCAGCAAAAACGCGCTCCCGATGCAATCCGGACGTCCTCGCAGTGTGCCGTGCCTTTCACGCCTGCCGGGGTGGAGAGTACAATGCGAGCCTGTCGGCGCGAGAGAGATCGCCAGAGCGCCGGCGGCCACGCAGAGACGGACGACAGTACCGGTCCCGGCAACGTTAGCTTGCATGAGAATACGACAAACGCCGCTTTCCGCTTCGCTTGGCCCGGCCGCACTCGCGGCTGCGCTGCTGTGGGTGCTACCCGTGCCATTGATGGCCACGGCCGCGCCGGCACTGACGCGCAACGCCGCCGCCTCGGCGCCGGTCGCCCCAGTGATCGATGAAGCCGAGGCCTTGTCGCGCATGCTCAAGGGCGCGGCCACCGGCCAGAACACCGGCGCCGCGGGCGTGCCCGAACTTCTGCGCAGCACCGCGCGCCCGGACAACGTGCTGGCGCGCGCCTGCCGCCAGCTCAACGACGCCCTGCCGATCGAGATCGATGGCGAGACGCGCCTGCGCCGCTGCCAGTCGATCCCGGGCAAGCACGTGCTGTTCCAGCTTGAACTCACCAACTATCGCGGGCCGATGCTGGACCTGGCCAGCTTCGAGGTCAATTACGCCGCGCCGCTGCAGCGCAATATCTGCGCAAACCGCGACGTGGAAATCCTGACCAAGCTTGGCGTCAGCCTGATGTTCCGCTATATGACGCGCAAGGACCGCGGCGAGCGCCGCGTGGGCGACGTCTATATCAACTCGCCGATCTGCACCGCCGCGCTGCGCTGAACACGATAACAAGAATCGGTTGCAACAGGAGATTGGTTGCAGCCAACGACAACGGCCCGCATGAAGCGGGCCGTTGTCGATTTTGCTGCTGTTGCCGCTTTCGGCTGCGTGCCTCAGGCCGCGCGCGGACGCAGCGGCAGAACGTTGGCGGCGCGCCGCATCAGCACGCGCGTGTCCTTCCAGCCGGCATCGGCCAGCGGCGAGCCCCACACCAGTTCATGCAGGCGCGCCAGCGCGAACGGGTTGCCCAGCAGCATATGCTTCTGCGCCGGGGTCAGCGCGCGCGGCCCATGGGTCAGCGCATGCACGACCAGCCCCTCGTGGCGCTTCCGTGCCGAATCCGGCTGGATGGTGCGCGGCGTGGCGGTCGCGCACATCAGTGCGTTGGTGACCGGGTCGACCACGGCATCGACAAAGTCCGGCGTCTCCGCGGCATTCTCAACATGCTGCTGCGTCTCGACGATCTCGCGCGGAACCAGCGTCTCCTCGGGGATCATGAACAGCCCCGCATTGCGCGAGGCACGTCCGAACGACACCCGCGACAACATCACCGACAGCGGGATCGACAGCGCCAGCGAGCCGACGATTGGCAGCAGCCACAGCACGTAGGACGGGTTCAGCCAGTACACCAGCCCGCCCCATGCCAGCCCCAGCGCGGTATGCCAGCCGTGGCGGCGGAAGGCCTCGCCCCAGGACGTCTCCGCGTCTTCACGCGGCGGCGACTTCCACGAGATGCCCCATCCGCTGTACGCCGCGATCACGAACTTGGTGTGGAACAGCATGCGCGTAGGCGCCAGCAGCGCGGACAGCAGCACCTCGATCAGCATGCTGGCGAACAGCTGCACCGCGCCACCGTAGCGCCGCGCCTGCTTCATCAGCAGCACCACGCTGGCCAGCTTGGGCAGGAACAGCAGCGTCGCGGTGGCGGAGAACAGCGCCAGCGCCTTTTCGGGATGCCACTCGGGCCAGGTCGGGAACAACTGGTACTGCTGCGTGAAGTACTCCGGCGGCACCAGCGCGTGCTTGGCCAGCATCGCGGTGGACAGCAGCAGGAACAGCAGCCACAGCGGCGCCGACAGGTAGGCCATGATGCCGGTCAGGAACACCGCGCGGTGCACCACGTGGAAACCCTGCTTGAGCCACAGCCGGAAGTTCATCAGGTTGCCCTGGCACCAGCGGCGGTCGCGCTTGACCTCGTCCAGCAGGTTTGGCGGCAGTTCTTCGTACGAGCCTTCCAGGTCGTAGGCAATCCACACGCCCCACCCCGCGCGGCGCATCAGCGCGGCTTCGACGAAGTCGTGCGACAGGATCTCGCCCGAGAGCGGGCCACGGCCCGGCAGCGGCGCCAGCGCGCAATGCTCGATGAACGGCTTGACGCGGATGATGGCGTTGTGGCCCCAGTAGTGCGATTCACCGAGCTGCCAGTAGTGCAGCCCCGCGGTAAACAGCGGCCCGTACACGCGCGTGGCGAACTGCTGCACGCGCGCATAGAGCGTTTCGCGGCCCACCGCCAGCGGCGCGGTCTGGATGATGCCGGCGCCGGGGTTGGCTTCCATCAGCCGCACCAGCGTGGCCAGGCAGTCGCCGCTCATCACGCTGTCGGCATCGAGCACCACCATGTAGCGGTACTTGCTGCCCCAGCGGCGGCAGAAGTCGGCCACGTTGCCGGTCTTGCGCTTCACGCGGTGGCGGCGCCAGCGGTAGAAGATGCGGCCGAAGCCGCCGACCGCGCGGCACAGTTCCATCCACGCATCGTGCTCGGCGGTGCGCAGGTCGGGGTTGCCGCTGTCCGACAGCACGATGAAATCGAAGTTGGCCAGGTGGCTGGTGCGCGCCATCGATTCATAAGTGGCGCGCAAGCCCGCGAACACGCGGGTCACGTCCTCATTGCAGATCGGCATGATGATCGCGGTGCGCGCCTCGGGCGCGAGCGGCCCGTCAGGCGCGGCCGAGCGCGAGATCAGGTGGCGGTCGCCGCCCTTGGCCAGCACAAGGAAGCCCATCATCGCCGTCCAGAAACCGGCTGACACCCACGAGAACAGGATGGCGAACAGCCCCAGGACCGCGATCTCGAGCGGGTCGGCGCCGTGGTACGGCAGCACGCTGGTCATGAAGTACGTGGCCAGCACGGTCTGGATCACGACCAGGCCCAGCAGGAACCAGCGGCGGTGCGAGCCCGCCGGGTGCCACTTGCCTTCGGCATCGGGGCCGTCGTGCAGGGTGTCCCAGGTCTCGGGCACCGGCGGGCGGCCCAGCATGCGGCGCCAGGTATTGCGCAGCCAGCCGGTGACGATATGCGGCGGCCACTGGCGCGGCACCATCGAACTGCGCTCGGGCTCGGGGCCGGTGTCGACCTTGACGGTGCCGTCTTCGCGCCGCTGCAGCAGCGATTCGCCGCCTACCTGCGGATTGCCGTACGCCATCGTGAAACGGCGGCCAACGGAGGCGTAGGCGCTGCCGCCCTGCGCGGCCGGCGTGTCCTTGGCCGCAAGGCGCGACTGCAGGCGCGCGATCGCGTCCTGCGCGTCGCGGCCGTCCGGAGTGACGGATATCACGGGGGCACCGGATGCCACGGGTGTCAGGGGTGCGGCAGGCGTGGCCGCGGCGCTTGGGCCGTCTGCCAGCAGTTCGCTGCGCACTTCAGGCGATACGGGCAGGCGGTCGACATAGCGCTCGCATGCCGCCGCCTGGGCCGGTCGCTGCTTTAGCCGGGGGGTAAGATGTAGCTCCACGTCTCGGATAGGGTTGTATTGCCGTTGCGAAGATAGCCGCGCAACTCTACCGGCTTGGTTTCGTCCTTGCGTCGCATCACCATGGTCATGCGCCAGCCGCCGGTCGCCTCATTGCGTTGCACCGACGTCTTCAGCAATTCACCGTTGGCATCGGCCGAAACCACCGGGTCGATGCGAACGTCAGCCGGCAGCCTGCGGAAGGACGGGCCTTCGAAGTCCACCACCAGCGAAAAGCTCATGTCCTCCTTGTTGCGGGTCTGGCCCTGGCCCAGACGGGTCTGGGTCACCCACGACAGCGGCGGCTGTTGTTCGCCGTCCTTTTGCCACAGCAGCCGGTATTCATAGTCGAAGGGTTGCTTCGGCTTGGGCGGGTTGTCCGGCACCCAGTACGCGACGATGTTGTCGTTGGTCTCGTCCGGCGTCGGGATCAGCACCAGCTCCACCCGGCCCGAGCCCCAGTTGCCGCGCGGCTGCACCCAGCCGCTGGGCCGGCGCTCGTACCACGCGCCGAGTTCCTGGTAGCTGTTGAAGCTGCGGTCGCGCTGCATCAGCCCGAAGCCCTGCGGGTTGGTCGCCGCGAAGGACGTCACCAGCAGCCGCTTGGGATTGACCAGCGGGCGCCACACCCATTCGCCCGTGCCCAGGTGGATCGACAGGCCGTCCGAGTCATGCACCTCGGGCCGGAAGTCCTGCGCCGGCGACGGCTGGTTTTCGCCGTACAGGTACATGCTGGTCAGCGGCGCCAGCCCCAGCTTGGTCACGTTCTCGCGCAGGTACAGGCGCGACTTGACCTCCATCGCGGTCTCCTCACCGGGCTTGATGGTGAAGCGGTACGCGCCGCTCATGCGGCGCGAATCCATCAGCGCGTAGATCGTGATCTCCTTGGCATTGGCCGCGGGGCGTTCGATCCAGTATTCGACGAAGCGCGGGAACTCCTCGCCCGAATTGAGCGCGGTGTCCACCGCCAACCCCCGCGCCGACAGCCCATACCACTGGTCCTTGCCGAGCGCGCGGAAATAGCTCGCGCCGAGGAACGACGCCAGCTCGTCCTTGCGCTTGCCGTTGAGCGGATAGAGGATGCGGAAGCCCGCGAAGCCCAGCGTCTTGAGCTTGGCGGCATCCACCTTGTGCGGGCCGTAGTTGAACGCAGAGGGGTCGAAGCGGAACTCGCGCACGCTGTTGCCCACCACTTCATGGATGCGCACTGGCTGGTCGAACACCATGCCCTCGTGGAAGAACGACAACTCGAACGGCGAGCGCGTGCCGCGCCAGGCGAAACGTTCGGGCTTGTATTCGATTTCACGGTAGCGTTCGTAGGACAGCTCGCGCAACTCGCGCGGCAGGTTCTGCGGGGGCGCCTTGTACGGCGATGCCGCCAGCTGGCGCGCGCGCGCCGCCACGGTGTCGAAGTCGAACGCATGCGCGGCCATGGCGCACAGCGCCAGCGCGCCACCGCCAAGCCATGCCGCAATCCGCAAGCCTGCGCGCTGCGCGCGGTGGCGGGCGCCCGGGCCGGCGGTGATTGCGCGAGCGGGCCGGGATAGCGTTGCGGACAGGTGTGGCGTGGCGGTCTGTGACATGTATGCCAGGGTGAGCGGTTAAATCGGGGTGACCGGCATCGGCGGTCGGAACGAAGGACGGCACAGCAAGAGACGGACCCGGCGCGAAGTGGCGTGGCCCGGACACGAAGCGAACGGCCCGTGGGGTATGTGTCTGGTTTGTTGCGATGCGCAATAGACCATAACAATTCGAGACGCCAAAGTCACGTTTCGATCACGCAAGGTTTGAAACAAATTGTTCACCAGGTTGCCCGAAAGCCGCTCCAGGCAAGGCTTTGCGGGCGTTGGGGTCACACGGCCACCCACCCGGCGTAGGCAATGCTTGCCGGCCCCTCACAATTCGCTGGATATCCGGGTCCGCCGCCCGGCGGACCCCTTAATACAGTGTTACTTTTTGGCCCCTTCCGAATACGTATCGAACTTGCCACTCCTGGCGCCGTCGGAATACGTATCGAACTTGCCGCTCTTCATGCCGCCCTGGCTGTAGGAGTCGAAGGACTTCTGCGCACCGTCCTGAATCGGCTCCAGCTGGTCAGGTCGCGCACCCGGATTCAGCGAGGTCACGTTGTCGCTTTTTGCGCCATCCGAGTACGGGCTGAATTTGTCCTGCTTGGCGCCGTCGGTGTAGGGATTGAACTTGTCGGTCTTGCCCGAGGTCTGGGCGTGCAGCGTGCCGAAGGCGCAGGCAAGCGCCAGGCCGATGGTGAGATAGCGCAGCTTCATGGGATCTCCTCTCGCAGGGATGGCTTGCCATGGCTATATAGAAAGGGGCGCAGCGGCAGCAGTTGCGGCGCGTGAGGGACGGCAAGCGTCGGGGCAACAATCAACGCTAGGTCAGGGCCTTGCATGTGTCAACCACGCGGCGCGGCATGCGCGCTCGCTGCGGCAGCGTAGCCTGCCGTGGTTGCCGTCGTCGGCAGCCCGGCATTCGCTTACAATGCCACCCAAACGCCACCACGAAGCCATAAAGGAATCGTCATGCTGCCTCGGCCCACACAACATACCGCACGCCCAGCCCAGCGTGCCGCCATCGCCGGCGCGCTGGGTGCCACCCTGCTGCTCGCCATGACCGCGCCCGCGCAGGCGTACTTCGACAACTACCTGAGCGGCACCATCATCGGCACGATGAACGAAAAGGAAGGCACGTCGTTTGCCAAGTCGGTGCGCAAGGCGCTGAACGATACCGCCGACGGCCAGGCCGTCGAATGGACCTACCCGGCCGCGGGACGGCGCCAGCAGATCGACGGCACCATCACACCCATCGAAAGCAAGACCGACAAGGGCCAGCCGTGCCGGCGCGTGAAGTCCGACCTCAAGCGCGGCAGCGCCGAGGAACACTGGAACGGCTGGTTCTGCAAGCAGCCCAGCGGGCAATGGAAGTCACGGCACGTCGGTGACTAAGCCGCGCTGATCCGGCACGTCGCGGCGCACGTGTCATGTTGTCTGCGACGGTGACCGGTGCGGATGCGCCGCCGGATCGATGTCCGGCGCGCCCGGCCGCTCGTACCACTTGGCCTCCGGCACATAGACCGTCTTTTCCGGCTGTGCCATGAAATGCGGCGACATGATCTGCACGCCGTGCGCATTGAACTGGTCCTGGATCGCCGCATGCAGCGCCGACAGCGCGAAGAAGCGGTTGCGCGGCTGGTCCAGCGCGGCGAACAGTTCGTACTCGACGTAGAAATCCGACAGCCCGCGCTGCAGTACATACGGCGTGGGCGACGGCGCCAAGTGCGTGGCCTCGGCGGCGGCCGCGAGCAGCATGGCATGGACCTGCCGCCACGGCGTGTCGTAGCCGATGGTGACCGAGGTCGAGATCATCGCCGCCTGCCAGCCCTCGTGCGCTTGCGGATCGCGCACGCTGCCGTGGCGCGTGTAGTTGTGAATGGCGCTGCCGACCACCACCGCATTGGGCAGGGTCACTTCTTCATTGCGCAGGTTGATGACTTTCACTGACAACGCGTCGAGCGAAGCCACGGTGCCGACGGTCTCGCCGATGCTCACCATGTCGCCGCGCCGCAGCGCGCGCGAGTAAACCACCACCATGCCGCTCATCAGCTGGTTGACCACATTGGCCGATCCCAGCGTCACCATAAAGCCGAGCAGCACCGACAGCCCCTTGAACACATCGCTCTCCGAGCCGGGGATATATGGGTAGGCAAAGGTAAAGCCCAGCGCCCAGATCAGCACGGCCGCCACCCGTCGCGTCGCACCTGCGGTTTCGGGGTGCATGCCGGGCACGGTGATCTGGCCCTTCTGCACGGCCTTGAAGATATTCGACACCAGCCGCTGCACCGCGCGCGTGATCAGCAGGATCACCGCCACCGTGACCAGGCCCGGCACTGCCGCCACCATCGACAGGGCGATGCGCGACAGCAGCCCGGCGATAAACGCGCCCATGCGGTCGCCCATCGGCTGCGTCAGCGGAAACTGCTCCAGCGCAAAGTCCAGCCAGGCAAAGGCGAGCACCAGCACCAGGCCGATGGTCAGGATCTGCACGATGCGGCCGATCAAATGGTAGAGCGCGCCGGTCCAGTCGAACTCCGCGCCGGTGCGCTGTTCCAGGTGCCGCTGCAGGGCCACCTGCACCCGGGTACGCAGCGCGATGCCCGCACGCCCCACCCCCCACGCGAGTGCGACGAGCACCGCCAGCCCCAGCGCGCTCAGCGCAGCGCCGCGCAAGAGGTTGGGCCAGTGCAGGTGCGCGCGCCGCGCCTCGACGGCCTGTTGCAGCCCGGCCGCGGCGCGCGTGGCAGCGGCTTCCAGCGTGAGGTTGTCTTCCGGGGACAGGTCCTGCGCGGTGAGCACGAACAGCAGCCAGTCGCCCTGCCGGAACGCGATCATCGGGGCCTCGCCTAAGGTGCCGCTGACCTGGCCAGACGGCAGCGCGAGTTCGGCTTCGGAGAGTTCGTCAAACGCCTGCTGCGCCCGCGCCACGCGCGCAGCCGGGCCGGCGCCTGCAATGCTGGCGCGCAGTGTGGCGACCGGCCGGTCCATCAGCCGCAGCTCGGCCGCGTCGCCGGTGTGTACGACAATCGCCGCCGGCGCTGGGGCGGACACTGAGGCTGGCAATGGGGCTGGCGCCGCCGCCAGGCCGGCATGCGTCCAGCCCATGCAAACCAGCCAGGCCAGTCCGGCCACCCATGCTGCCGCCGTCCGCTGCCACCGCCGCCATGCTGCAAGCGCTGCCATAAACGCTCCCGTCCGAGTTCGCCTTGCCAGCGCGACGGCCACACGCCATGCCTGGCACGATGCCCGCAAGCATAGCGTGGGCCGGTGCATGCGCAAAGCCGGCGCGGCGGGGCCACCGCGTGCGGCAGACGAAAAAAAGGAGGCCGAAGCCTCCGTTCTGATCCGCCTGACACGCCCTCCCCCCGGACGGCACGCATTGCGTGCCACAAGGCTGTCATCTCGCGCAGCGGTGGCGGCCGGCCCGGCCCGCCATCGATGCGTGGCGGCATGGCGGTAAGGGCGCCGCTTGCGTCCCCGCTTGCCGGGGAGCCGTGCGTCCGCCCGCCAGTTTGGCAGCGGCGCTCAGGCGCCTTTCTTCGCCATCGGGTCCTTGGTGCCGGTTGCGTGGCTCTTCTTTTTCTTGGCGCTGGTCTTCTTGGCCTTGGCCTTGCCGCTGTCGGCCTTGGCCGGCGCAGCCTTGGTCGCCGCCGGAGCTGCCGGCGTGGCCGGGGTTGCCGGCGTCTGCGCCATCGCGCCCGCGCCAAACATTGCCATCGACAGCATGACGATCCACTTCTTCATTTCGGTCTCCTCGTGAGCCCCTGCATGTGGGAATGCCTGCAATGACCGGGGCGCATTGTTCTGCGCCCTGTCATCAGCATCAACGAGGATGGTTTGTACGCGGTTGACGGGGACAAACCCTGAGACGATGTACTTGTGCGCCGTGAATCGCCGCCCGGCTCAGCGGCACAGCCGCCGCAGCAGCTCGCCGGCGATCGTGCCCGGCCCGGCCGGCTGGAAGGTACCGTACTGCGGCGCGCGGATCGTATAGAGCGATTCGCCTCGGGCAAAGCGCTTGCTGTACAGCGTCTGCTCGACCACCGCGAACATCGAGTTGGCGCAGTTCAGCACCATGCGCTTGAGCGACGAGCGGATCGGCTCGCCGCTGGCGGTGCGGATCACGCCCGACGGGGAATTGCGCATCACCACCACGCCTACCTCCGTGCCCTGGCGGCGCACGGCGGACTGGTCGAAATAGGAGATCACCCCGTTGGCGCCCATCAGCGGAATCCAGCGCTGCGGGTCAGGCGCGCCCGGATCGGGCGCCACCACCAAGCGGCAGCCTTCCCTGGGAGTGGAGCGGAACACGGTGCCGGCGCCAGGCACCTGGCACTCGTACAGCCCGGCGGCGGCGGCCGGGCGGGAGGCCGGCGCGGCGCTGCCTTCGGCATGCGCCAGCGGTGCAGCCAGCCCGAGCACGCAGCCAGCGAGCGCGGCTGCGTACCCAAAAATGCGGAACGTCATGGAATTGCCCTCGTATTGACGGGAAAAGCGATCCGCATTGTCGCACACGGGTGCCGCATTCCGACACATCCCGATACGTTTTCAGACCGGAACGTGCGGCAGGCACACCGCCGTCAGCCGTGCAATTCCCGCCAGGCCACCAGGTCCTCGATGGTCAGCACCGGCAGCCGGTACATCTCGGCGAAGGCCAGCGCCTCGGGCCGGCGCGCCATGGTGCCGTCCGGGTTCATCAGCTCGCACAGCACCGCGGCCGGCGACAGGCCCGCCATGCGCGCCAGGTCGACCGAGCCCTCGGTATGGCCGCGGCGCTCCAGCACGCCGCCGTCGCGCGCCACCAGCGGGAACACGTGGCCGGGGCTGACGACTGCATCGGTGCCCGCGTCTGCGGCAATGGCGGCGCGAATGGTGGTGATGCGGTCGGCGGCGCTGACGCCGGTGCTGACCCCCTCGCGCGCCTCGATCGAGACCGTGAAGGCCGTGCCGTACTGGCTGCGGTTGTGCTCGACCATGGGCCGCAGGCCCAGCTGGCGCACCTTGCCCGTGGTCAGGCACAGGCAGACGATGCCGCTGCATTCGCGGATCATCATCGCCATGTTGGCGGTGGTGAGGCGCTCGGCGGCGAGGATCAGGTCAGCCTCATTTTCGCGGTCGTCATCGTCGAGCAGCACGACGGGACGGCCTTCGCGCATGGCGTCGAGCGCCTGCGCGATGCGCTCGGCAAGCGCACGCGTATCGGTATCGACGGCAAAGGCCGCGGACACATCGGGATCGACAACTTCGGTGGAATGGCCAGGCATTGAAACGCTCCTTGTTCAGATCATTTGGGCGTTCCAGGGGAAGGGTCGACAGAGTTGCCACGCTGCGCACGGCACGTGCACAGACAGCCCCGCCCTGCGCGCGCGGCGCAAGGCAACGGCAAGGCCGCGGGCCAGGGCAAATGCGCCAGGCCACGCGGGCAAGCTCCGCCCATCTTCTTTCATCCGGACTATGACCGTCGGCCCTGGCCTCTCACCAGGTCTGCTGACCTCGCACGGGAATGCGAGCGCTCGCGGGCTCGCCGGGCACGCATTGCGCACCGCGGCATACCGCCGGTGGGGACTTTCACCCCGCCCTGAAGACGTAACGTACCGGTGCGGCCCTGCGGCCAGCACCGGCCCGCGAATGTTAGCACGATTGAATTTTTCTATTTGCTCTCCGCAGCGCCCCCCTCGGCGCTGCAACGCGCGTCGCCGTGTACTACAAATAGGTTAAGGAGGCTGAGCCTACGCAAGCGGCGCCGTCGCGGCTGCCGGGCCATGCCACGCCTGACAACCACGCAGCATCGTTTCTCCGTGCTTCCCATGCTCCGACAAGATCAAGAAGCCAGGCCAGACCGCCATGCGAGTTGTTCCTCCTTTGACCCCACGCCATCCCCGCGAGCGCAGCCGCGATGGCTGCCGCGACGCCGGGCGCGCCACGCGGCCCTCGCGGCGCTGGTAGCGCTGCCCTTGTGCCTGGGCTCCGCGGCCCGCGCCGCGCCGGCCGTGCAGCTGAACTACGGCTTCGACAATGACCATGATGTACAGAAGGCCGAGGTCGCCCTGCTGTGGGATTCAGGCTGGGCCTGGGGCAATCCGCAGGGCTGGCAGGTTGACCTGCAATGGGAAGTCAATGTCGCGCGCTGGTTCAGCAACAGCGATCACAACCCGAACGACCTGTGGGAGTTCGGCGCCTCGCCGGTGGTGCGCATCGCGTGGTGGCGCCACAACTGGGTGCCGTTCCTGGAACTGTCGGTCGGGCCGCGCCTGCTGACCGGCACGCGTACCTCGGATGACCACGTCATCTCCACCGCCTTCCAGTTCTCGGAATATGCCGGCATCGGCGTGACGGTCGGCAAGGACCGCCGCTTTACCGCGGGCTACCGCTACCAGCACCTGTCCAACGCCGGCATCAAGGACCCCAATCCCGGCACCACCTTCCACGTCATCTACCTGCGCTACCGCTTCTGACGGCGGCACAGTCCGCCTCGCCCAGCGTTTCAAACAGGGCGCGCGTGCCGTCGTCCGCCGGGAAGAAGCATTCGATGCGCAGCTCCTGCAGGGTGATGTCCTGCGGAATGCCGAGCGTGGTCAGCGTCGAGAACAGCGACGCGCGGAACGCGCCTGCGTGCAGTACCACAGGCAGCACCGGCGGCGGCGAGCCCTCGGCGCCGTCGTCCTCGGGCAGCAGCACGCCGCCCGGCCCCACCATGTCGGGATGCCAGGCGGCGATGCGCCGGAAGATCTCGCGCGCGGTCTGGTCGTGGGCCTGCACCTGCAACTCCTGCCAGACGCGCCGCACCAGGTAGCGGCCGACCTGGCGGGCATTCTCGATCATCGGCCACAGGCCCTCGGGATCGAACACGGTCAGCATCAGGTTGATGCGCCGCCGTCCGGCGTTTTCCTCGTCCGACAGCGACGCCGGCGCGCGGCCGTCGAGCAGCGTGTCGAGCATGCGCCGGTAGGCCCCGTTGGCGTCCACCAGGTTCCAGAACCGGTCCAGCACCACGGCCGGGTAAGGCTCCTGCTTGGACAGGATCAGCGTGATCGCCTGCTGCACCATCTGCAGCGGCGGCGAGGCCAGCGCGTGTTCGCTATAGGCCGGGGCAAAGCCGCTGGCCAGCAGCAGCCGGTTGCGCTGGCGCAGCGGCACGCCAAGCCGGTCGGCCAGTGCCAGCACCATTTCGCGGCTGGGGCGTGCGCGGCCGGATTCCAGGAAGGAGATGTGGCGCTGCGACACCCCGGCGGCCAGGGACAGCGCCAGCTGGCTGTAGCCGCGCTTGCCGCGCCAGTAGCGCAGCAGGCCGGGGAAGTCGAGGGTGGCTTCGGAAGCGGGGGTCAGCGTCTCCATGGGATGCATTACAGCATGCACCGCGGCGAATAACCATTACCTGGCAGGTAGTGGCTCCAATTCAGTGGCATGCGGATCGCCGGCCCCCGCCGCGCGCACTGCGTCGATCAGCAGGCGCATGGCCGGCGTGGCGGCACGGCGCCGGCGCACCACGATCCCATAGGGCACCAGCCGCCCGCGCATCGGCACCGGCAGCACTGCCAGCGCGCCCAGCGAGCCGAAGTAGTCCGCGATGGCACCCGGCACGACGGCAATGCGGTCACTGTCCGCCAGCAGCGGCAGCGTGCCCATGATCGACGAGGTCTCGATGATGTCTTCCGGCAGCGGCACGCGGTTGTCGCGGAAGGTCTGGTCGATGATCTGCCACATCGGCACGGCCGCTGGCGGGATGATCCAGGGATAGCCAGCCAGGGAAGCCAGCTTGACGCTGCGCTTGCCTGCCTGCGGATGGCCGGCACGCGCCACGATGGCCAGCGACTCCTCGAACAGAGGCTCGAAGTCGAGATCGTCGGCCATCGTACCCTCGGGGATGCGTCCGATCACCACGTCCAGCGCATCCTGCCGCAGCGCCTGTACCAGCACGTCGCTGGTGTCGACCTGCATCACGATATGCAAATGCGGATAGCGCGCCTTGAGCGCGTTGATGACGCCGGACAGCACCGAAGGCACCGGGGCCAGGATCGAGCCGAGCCGCACCTTGCCCACCTCACCCGCGGCGATGGCGGCAAATTCATCATGCAGGGCATCCAGGTCGGCCAGCACCACGCGCGCGTAGCGGATCAGCGCCTCGCCGAATACCGTCGGCTCGATGCCGCGCGCATGGCGCGTGAACAGCAGCGTGCCGACCACGCTCTCGAGCTCGTGCAATGCCTTGGTGACGGCTGGCTGGGACAGCGCCATCTGTGCGGCGGCGCGCCGCAGCGAGCGGTGCTCGGCCAGGGCCAGGGCCAGGCGCAGATGCCGCATATGCAGGCGTTTGCGCAGCGTGGCAGCGCTGGAGAGGGGGGCGGAGAGGTCTGGCATGGTGGCCGCTCAGGAGGAGCCTCGGCGAAGAGCGGCCTTTATAGCATGCGTGCGGCGGCTGGCAGCGTAGTGGGCGTGTCCGTTGCCGCTGGCTTTCTCCCCTCTCACGCTTGCGGGAACGTCATCATTTGCGCCGGCGCAATGCGATAGAACCTCGCCGCATTCCCGGCCAGCACGCGCTGCCTGGACACAGGATCCGGCAGCGCCTCGCACACCGTGCCGAGGATCGTACCGAAGTCCGCGCTCAGGCCCGAGACCGGCAGGTTGCTGCCGAACATCGCCCGCTCATGCCCGAATATCGCCAGCACCTCGCGCACGATGCGGCGGTTGCCCTGCGCATCCCAGCGCCCGCCGGCCAGCCCGAACTCCGACAGCTTGACCGACACATTGGCGCAATCAGCCAGCGCCTCCATGCCGGCACGCCAGCAAGCCAGGCCCTCCTCCGAGCGATCCAGCGGCAGGCCCGCGTGATTGAGCGCAATGAGCACCCCCGGCAAGGCCGCCGCCACCTGGGCCGCCTCGCGCAAATGCCAGAACGGTACCCGCAGGTCCCACGACAGGCCATGGCGTTCCAGCCGCGCCAGGTCATCCAGCCAGTCCTGGTCCTGCATCGACCCCGGGCGGCCGGCCACCGACTCGCCCGGCGCCGCCGCGGTCAGCGGTTTGCATCGCGTCCCCCTGACCCGCGCGAAGCCAGCCTGGCGCGCCAGCAGTTCGGCGCACCCGGGAGTCCCGAACGGCGCGTAGGCCACCACCGCTGCAGCCATGCCGGGGCGCCAGGCCTGGCGGTGCAGCCACGCGGTCTCGTCGACGGCTTCGCTGCGCTCGCGTTCGGCCTCTACATGCACGGTGGCCAGCACGGTGACGGCGCTGGTGTCATGCGCGTACTGGGCCTCCAGGTAATCGCTGCGCAGGGCCTGGTAATCGCCGAGAAAAAAGGCCTGCGGCCGGTATTCATCCTGCAGCCAGGGATAGCGGCCGCGACCGAGTTGCCACAGGTGGTGGTGCGCGTCGACGATGGCCAGGCCTCGGGGCAGCGCCCCGTTTGCTCCCCGGTTCATCGGCACCGCCCCGGCAAGGTAGCGGCCAGGACGCTGGCCAGTAGCAGCGCGGCGACCAGCAGGTAGACACCGGCGCCCGCGCCGACGCGCTCGATCAGCACGCCCGCCGCGTAAGGGCCGCAGAATCCGCCCAGGTTGCCGAGCGCATTGATCACGCCGCGCGCCACGCCCGCGTGCTCGGCGGCCAGCAGCCGCGGTGGCAGGGTCCAGAACACCCCCGCTGCGGACTGCAGGAAGAAGCCACTGCCGACCAGCAGGCCATAGGACAGCCAGGTATTGTCGTGCCACCAGACCGAACCGGCCAGGCAGGCGGCGAAACCCAGCAGCGGCCAGACCACGAAAGCCTTGCGCCGGCCGGTGCGGTCGGACAGCGAGGAGATCGCGAGGATGCCGGCCATGGTGCCCAGATATGGCAGCACGGCCAGCATGCCGACCTGCCCCATGCCGCCTCCGGTCAGGCCCTTCAGGATGGTGGGCAGCCACAGCGTGTAGCCGTAGATCCCCATCTGGTAGAGAAAATTGACGGCGATCAGGCGCCAGATCACGTCCTGCGACAGGATGTGCGCCAACACCGCCCGCGTGCCGCCGGCACCCTGCCCCACGTCCGCGCCAGCGGCGGCCGCCTGCTGCTCTTCCTCGCGCAGGCGGGCCAGCAGATAAGCCTTCTCTTCGGCCGAAATCCAGCGCGCCTGCTCCGGCCGGTCACAGGCCAGCTTCCACCACACCCCGAGGCAGGCCAGCGAAATCAGGCCTTCCACGATAAACAGCCAGCGCCAGTCGAGCGCCGCGATCACCAGGCCCGACAGCGGCGCGGTGATGATGCCGGCGATCGGCACGAACAGGATCACCAGGGCGTTGGCGCGTCCGCGTTCGTGATCGGGAAACCAGTTGCCGACCATGGTCAGCACCACCGGCAGCATGCCGCCCTCGGCCACCCCCAGCGCAAAGCGCAGAATCAGCAGTTCGGCCTCGTTGCGCACCAGTCCGGTCAGCACGGAAATGACGGCCCAGGCCAGCATCGACCAGGCGATGAAATTGCGCCCGCTGCCGCGCACGGCCAGCTTGCCGCCGGGAATCTGCAGGAAGAGATAGCCGACAAAGAAAATGCCGCCGGCCAGGCCGGCCATGCTGGCGCCGATGCCGAGCGCGTCGCCCATCCCGCCCGGCATCGCGAAGGCGATATTGACGCGATCCATGTACGAGACGATGCAGACCATCAGGATCGGCGGGATGATGCGCCACCAGCGCTGGGCCGGAATGCTGGCGGCACCGGTAACGGGTGCCGCATCGATGGCGACGGACGTGCCGGCGCCGGCTTGGTCCAAGCCTTTCATATTCTGTCTCCGTACTGATTTCTGGTGTCAGCCGCCGGCTTCTGCGCTGCCTTCGCAGCCTTGTCGGTTGAAACGCCCGCTGGCTACCGCGGCGGCAAAGCCAGGATGGCAAGGCCGTCCGGTTCCTTGCCGGTAGTGAAGGCATGGCGCAGGGTCAGGCCAGGCAGGTCAAGCTGGCCGACGGTGTGGTCGTTGAGCGCGACATAGGCGCGGCTCGGGTCTGCGGGATGGAAGGCGAGCGCGATCGGCTTCGCGCCGGTATCGACCCGACCGGTTTCGGCGAGCGTGTCGGGATCGAAAATGCGGATGCTGCGCTCGCCGTAGTTGAGCACGAACAGGCGATCGTCCGGCGACCAGTAGATACGGGTGGGGTCCTCGCCGGTCGGCACCGTGCGCAGCGCTTCCATCGTGCGCGCGTCCAGCCGGGTGAGAGTGTGATCGTCGCGGCTGGCGACGTAGAGCGCTGCTTCGTCGCGGCTCAGGCAGCAGCCCTCCGGGCGCCTGCCGGCGTTGGCCGCGCGCGGTGCGCGGGTGGCATCGTAGGGGTGCACCAGTGTCACGGTATGCGACAGCAGGTTGGTCACGTAGGCCCGCTCGCCATCGGCCGACAACACGAACAGATGGCTTTTCACCCCGCCCGCCGGCACGGCGCGGTCCGGCACCGGGCGCTCCAGCGGCGCCTCGAACACCAGCAGCATATTGTCGCGCTCGCTCAACGCGTAGACGCGCCCTTGCCGGTCGATCTGCAGGCCATGGATGCGGTGATAGGGCGAGCAATCGAGCCGTGCCCCGACCGCGCCGCGCATCAGGTCGACTGCGATCACCGCGGCGCCGCCGTCGCCGGCATGCGCGAAGGTCTGCACGCCATAGTGGCCGACGTAGCCACACAGGCGCTCGCGGTCCACCACGAATTCATGGGGATAGTCCGGCAACTGCACGCTGAAGCGGCGCTGACCGCCAGCCAGTTCGTAAGCGCTGAAGCTATGGCCGAATTTCTCCACCAGCACGGCCGTCCATCGGTTGTCCATTCTGTCTCCTTGTGATTCGCACGCCTGTGGGATCCAGGCTTTTTGCATGGCGGCACAGGTGCTGCCACGGACAGAAGTTTGGCGCAGCAAACGATAACTATCTATTGAATATTAGGCAACGAGCTATATCCATTGGTTATCGCTACGCCGACCGCGGCAGCCGCGGCCACCATCGCCAGCCGGCCCGGCGCCGAGTCGTCATGTGCGGATGGTATGCTTGGTGCTTTCAACTCACACGCAAAGGGCGCGCACCCTGATGGAAATTGCCATACTGCTGGCGCTGATTCTGCTCAACGGCCTGTTCGCCATGTCCGAGATCGCGCTGGTCACGGCCCGCAAAGCACGTCTGCAGCGCCAGATCGAGAACGGTGACCGTGGCGCCATTGCCGCGGTCCAGCTGGGCGAGGACCCCACGCGCTTCCTGTCCACGGTGCAGATCGGCATCACGTCGATCGGCGTGCTCAACGGCGTGGTCGGCGAATCCACGCTGGCGCAGCCGCTTGGCCTCTGGCTGCAGGGCTTTGGCCTGGCCGCGGGCACCTCCGGCTATGTGGCAACCGCCATCGTGGTGGCCGGCCTGACCTACTTTTCCATCGTGCTGGGTGAACTGGTGCCCAAGCGCCTGGGCCAGATGGCCCCTGAAGCCATCGCGCGGCTGGTGGCACGCCCGATCGGCTGGCTGGCCGTCGCTTCCACCCCGTTCGTCAAGCTGCTGTCCAGCTCCACGCGGCTGGTGCTGCGGCTGCTGGGCACCAAGGTCGATCGCGGCCCGGGCGTGACCGAGGAAGAAATCCATGCGCTGCTGGTCGAGGGCTCCGAGGCCGGCGTGATCGAGCAGCACGAGCACACCATGGTGCGCAACGTGTTCCGCCTGGACGACCGCCAGCTGGCATCCCTGATGGTGCCGCGCGGGGATGTCGTCTACCTGGACGTGGAATCGCCGCTGGAAGAGAACCTGCGCCGCATCGAAGAATCGGACCATTCGCGCTTCCCGGTGGTGCGCGGCGGCATGCACGACATCATCGGCGTGGTCAGCGCGCGCCAGTTGCTGGCGCGCCGGCTGCGCGGCGAGCAAGCCGACCTCCTGGCCGTGCTGACGCCGGCGGTGTTCGTACCGGAAAGCGTGACCGGCATGGAACTGCTGGAGAACTTCCGCGGCTCCGGCGGCCAGATCGCCTTTGTCATCGACGAGTACGGCGAGGTGCTGGGTTTGGTCACGCTGCAGGACCTGATCGAGGCCATCACCGGCGAATTCAAGGCCGATGCCGCCGGCGAGGAATGGGCGGTGCAGCGCGAGGACGGCTCGTGGCTGCTCGACGGCCTGATCCCGATCCCGGAACTGAAGGACCGCATCGGCCTGCGCCAGGTGCCGGAAGAAGAAAAGGAGCGCTACCACACGCTGTCCGGCATGCTGTTGCTGCTGCTCGGCCGCCTGCCCCAGATCGCCGACACGGTGCAATGGGGCGACTGGCGCTTCGAGATCGTCGACATGGACGGCAAGCGCATCGACAAGGTGCTGGCCGCGCGCCTGCCGCCACAAGACGGGCCGGAGGACGAAACCACGGGCTGAGCCGCGAGGGCCATGCCCGGACGGTGTTCCTCCCCGCTGCCGGAACCGCGCGGCAGAGTCAACCTTCGGTCCTCCTGATGCGGCTTTGATCGACGTCAGATGAAAGTTGCGGGCCGGTCACTGTGCCCGCAACTTCCAGTGCTCCGCCGCTTCCCTTGGCTTATGATCGGACCCTGCGGCCGGCACGCGGCTGCGGCAGGCACGGTTCGCCAGGTGCCTGGACGGGGAATCCATGCCGCGCCAGCGGCTTGCAAAAAATACACAAACTGACAAAACAGGGAGACGCGGCCAGCGCAAGCGCCACCATCTGCTGTCCGCCATACCATCCATGCATCCAGACGCCGATGACATCGCCGCGCGTGCGGCCGGGGGCGCGAATGTGCCGAATGGCCCGACCGGAGCATCTGGCCCGGTCAGTGCCACGGCCCCTGCCAGCCTGGTCTCCGCGCTGGCGGCGCGCCGCACCCGCGCCGGGCAGCCGGAGGCCATCCTGGCGATCCGGCTCGACCGTTTTGCCAGCGCCTGCGAAACGCTGGGCGCGCAGCGCGCGGGCCGCCTGCAGGCCCTGGTAGTGGCCCGCATCGTGGGCCTGCTGCCGCCGGGCGCCGTCATGCACTGGGTAGCGGCGGCCGACCTGGGCGTGATCACGGCGCTGCCTGACGGCACCGTCGACCCCGCGCCGCTGGCCAGCCGCATTGCCAACGACCTGGGCCGGCCGTTCTCGCTGGATGGTTTTGAACTCTTCCTCTCCTGCAGCATCGGCGTGTCCGCAGACCATGCGGACATCCCGGCCGAGCGCAGTCTGCAGCAAGCCTTCGACGCCATGCTGCGGGTCGACCGCCAGGGCGGCGCCGGCCTGGCGCGCGCCGACAAGCCTGCGGCACCCCCGGCCGCCCCGCTGCTGGCCGCCCTGCCCGCCGCGCTCGAGCGCGGCGAACTGAGCCTGCAACTGCAACCACGCGCCGACTTTGCCGACGCCAGGGTCAGCGGCTATACGGTGCGGCTGCGCTGGCACAACCCGGCGCTGGGGCGCGTAGCGCCGCAGGATTTCCTGCCCGCGGTGGAAGCGCTCGGGCTGGTCGGGCCGATCGGCAGCTGGTTGCTGGAGAGCGTGCTGCCGCTGGTACGCGCCGCCGACGTCATCGCCCCGCTGCAGTTCACCCTGCTGGCCTCCAGCGCCCAGCTGCACCGCCCGCAGATGGTGGACGCGCTGGTCCACATTCTCGACGCCGGCGGCATCGCGCCGCAAAGCTTGTGCATCGAGGTGCCGGCCAGCGCCGTGCCGGCGGACGCCGACATCCTGGCACGCTTCACCGCATTGCGGCGCCGCGGTATGCAGCTGGCGCTGGGCGACTTCGACGACAGCACTGGCTGCCGCCACGCCCTGGCGGCGCTGCAGCCGGACCGCGTCACGCTGGACGTGCGCCGCCTGGGCCATGCCGACCAGCCCGGCGACAGTTCCGACCGCCTGCGCGACGCCTGCCTGCTGGCGCGCCGTGCCGGCGCAGCGGTCTGTGCCAAGGGCATCGAGAGCCGCCAGCAACTCGACGCCGTGCGCGCGTGGGGCTGCCATAGCGTGCAGGGCTACCTGCTGGCACAGCCGTTCCCGGCCACCTGGCTGCTGCAGACCCATGCGGCTATCCAGCAACGCGCGCAGGAACTGCTGGGGAATGTCGACTAAAGCGCCGACTGAAGCGCCCGGGCACCGTTGCGTCCGTTGCACGATTTACAAATTGGCACATACCAGATATCAAAGGCGCTCACGGCAGCGGTAAAATCTGCGGCAAACCCTCAATACAAGAATCCGTCGATTCTCAACATTCTCGAAAGGAGCCCGGCGTGAAGAAAGGTTGGATCTGGTGCGTTTTGTTTGCCACCCTGTTGGCTGGCTGCAACACGATGGCGGGGCTCGGCCAGGACATTCAGCGCGGTGGCCAGAAGCTCGAAAGCTCGGCGGACCGCCACAAGTAAGCTGTCCGGACCCAGTCCCGCGGGCGCGGTCCCAGACCGCGTCGACATGAAAAAACGGCACGCCAGCGCGTGCCGTTTTGCTTTGCTGCCGATGGCTTTTTCAGCGCTCAGCCTTGCTTGCGCAACGCCCGCGCCTGCTCGGCCAGCGTACGGATACGGCCCCAGTCGCCGCTGGCGACGGCATCCTTGGGCACCACCCACGAACCGCCCACGCACACCACGTTGGGCAGCGCCAGGTAGGACGGCGCCAGCGCGACGTCGATGCCGCCGGTCGGGCAGAAGCGCAACTGCGGCAGCGGGCCGCCCAGCGACTTGAGCATCGGCACCCCGCCCGCGGCCTGCGCCGGGAAGAACTTGAGGAAGGTGAAGCCGGCTTCCAGCGCCGCCATCGCCTCGCTGGCGGTGGCCACGCCCGGCAGCAGCGAGATCCCCGCCCCTTGCGCGCCCGCGGCCAGCGCCGGCGTCAGCCCCGGCGACACGGCAAACTGCGCCCCCGCGCCGCGCACGGCGTGCAGCTGATCGACGGTGAGCACCGTGCCCGCCCCCACGCAAGCCTGCGGCAGCGCGGCGGCCACGGCCTTGATCGCCTCCAGCGCCACCGGCGTGCGCAGCGTGATTTCCAGCAGCGGCAGGCCGCCGGCGACCAGCGCCTCGCTCACGTGCAGGGCTTCGTCGACCGAGTGGAACTCCAGCACGGGAATCACCGGCACGTCGGCCAGGCGTTGGAGCAGCGGGGAAGTCTGGTTTTGCATGGTGGCTGTCTCGGGAGGAATGGTTAAAAAAACGCAGAGATTTCAGGGATGTCGGCTCACGCGATCACCGACACCGACTGCGCCAGGCGTGCCAGCACAGTCTGCGAATCGGGGATCGGCGCCACCGCGCCGTAGCCGGTGGTGGACAGCGCCGCCGCCACGTTGGCGTAGCGCGCCGCCTCGAAAGGATCGGCACCCGCGGACAGGCGCGCGATAAAGCTGCCGCCGAAGCAGTCGCCCGCGCCGGTGGCATCGACCGGCTTGACCGGGTACGGCGGCACCAGCGTGCGCGATTCAGGCGTGGCGACATAAGCGCCCTCTTCGCCCAGTTTCAGCGCGACCAGTCCGATGCCGCAGCCAAGCAGGTAGTCCGCGATGGCATCGCGGTCGTCCAGCCCGGTCAGCACCGTGATGTCGTCCCAGCTCGGCAGGCACACGTCGGTGAACGCAAAGGCCTCGCGCATGATGCCGCGCGCGCGGGCCAGCGACCACAGCCGCAGCCGCAGGTTGGTGTCGAGCGAAACCTTGACCCCGGCCTTGCGCGCATGCTCCATCGCCGCCAGGCCGGCATCGCAGGCGCTGGTGCTGATCGCCAGGCTGATGCCGGACAGATGCAGGTAGCGTGCCGCGGCAATGGCGCCCAGCGGCAACTGCTCATGCTGGTAGCGGCTCGCGGCCGAGCCTTCGCGCAGGTAGTCGAAACGGTGGCCGTGGTTGTCGTGCGTGACAAAGTAGACGCCGGTCGGCGCGCCCGGGTCGACGTACACGTTGCGCGTATCGACCCGCTCCTGCGTCCACAGCGCGCGCAGCCGCTCGCCGAAGGTATCGGCACCAACGGCACAGATATAGCCCGTGCTGGCACCCTGGCGCGCGGCCGCGATGCAGAAGTTGGAAGTGTCGCCGCCAAAGCCTTGCAGGTAGCGCGACGGATCGTCGGGCAGCTGGTTGAACTCCACCAGCGGCTCGCCATAGGCCAGGATATCGATGCTCATGGGGCAGCCCACCTCAGAAGAAGGTTTGCACGATGTCGATCACGCGCAGGTCGCGGTCGAGTACCGGGATATGGCGCCACTTGTCGAAGGTCAGGCACGGGTGCGAGATATCGAAGGCGATCATGTCGCCGACCTGCACGTCGTCGCCCGGCTGGATCTTCAGGTACGCGTGCTGGTCCATCATGCCGGTGACCTCCCAGTGCGCAGGCACATCCACCGGCGCCTCGCTGCCCGGGCGATACAGCCGCGCCGGGATCGGCATGCCGGCGTCGAAGGCCGCGTCGCGCTTGCCCATGCCGATGATGGCGCGCTCCGGCTCGGGGATCGACTGCACATAGGCCCATAGCTGCAGCGCCGGCAGCAGGCCTTCGCGCATCTTCTGCGCGACCGGGTTGCTGGCCAGGATGCGCTGCTGCGCGGCGCGGTAGATGCCCACGTCGTGCGTCAGGTAGCAGCCCGGGCGCAGCACGATGTCGATCGGCGCGCCGATGTCGGTGCGCGCGAATTCCTCGGCGACCACGTCGTACCAGGCCGACCCCGCGCCCGACATCACCACCGGGCTGCGGCCAAAGCGGCCGTCCTTTGCGAGTTGCCGCGTGACCGCGACGGTACGCTGCAGGAAGCGGCGGATATCGGCCTCTTCCTGCAGCACGCCTTCATAGATCTCCACGCCCGCCAGCGACAGCGCATCCGGCCAGCGCGCCAGTGCGTCGAGCACGGCCTGCTGCTGGGCGTCATCGCGCACGCCGGTGCGCCCACCTTCCACGCCAAGCTCCAGCAAGACCTGCAACTTCTGCCCGCGCTCGCTGAAGAACTTGCCGAGCTGGTCGACCAGCGCGGCCGAATCCACCAGCGCGAAGAACTCGAACTCCGGATCGCGCAGCAGGTCCGCGATGATTTCCATATTGCGCCGGCCCACCAGCTGGTTGGCCATCAATACGCGCTTGACGCCATGCGCGTGTGCCGCGGCGGTCTGGTGCGCGGTGGCGAGCGTGATGCCCCACGCGCCCGCGCCCAGTTGGCGCGCGAACAGCTTGGGCGCCATCGTGGTCTTGCCATGCGGCGCAAGCAGCACGCCGTATTCGTTCATGAAGCGGCGCATCCATTCCAGGTTGTGCGCAAGCCGGTCTTCATAAAGCACCGCGGCCGGCAGGCTCAGTTCTTCCTGCAGCAGGCTCCAGCCGGTCTGGCCGGCATCCGGGGCCAGCGGGGCTTCCATCCGGCCCAGCGCCTTGTTGAGTGGATCGATCACGCCGGCCTGATACTTTATTTCACGCATCCTTGTCATCACCCTGAAAAAATCTGATTGACGTAATGATAGCCCTGAAAATAAGATATTTCATCCTTGTTATAAAGTAACACGCAGTCGGACCGAAGTGTGCCCCGGCAGCCTCCGGACTGGTGTCCGCGACGCGGCGCCAGTCACTGTTATAGCCCCTGTGCGCAGGGGCTGCCGACTCCGCCACATTGCGCCCGGACCACTTTCCGACCCGACCAGCCCGCCCATGACCGCCCCCTTCGACATCCTGACCCGCATCGCCGAGCGCGGCCCCGCGCTGCGCCTGGCCGAGCAGAAGGTCGCGCAGGTGGTGCTGGAAGACCTGGCCGGCGCGGCCGCCGCCAGCATCAACGAGCTGGCGCGCAAGGCCGGCGTCAGCGAGGCCAGCGTGACCCGCTTTGCCAAGGCGATCGGTTGCCGCGACGTGCGCGACCTGAAGCTGCGGCTGGCGCAGGCCACCGCGGTGGGCGCGCGGTTCCTGCAGCCGGGCGGCGTGCCCGGCGGCGAAGAAGCCCCGGCCACGCTGGCCGACAGCATCCATGCCGAGATCATCAACGCGCTCGAAGTCAATCGTGGCCTGATAGATGCGCAGCGCATCGAGCAGGCCGCGCGCCTGTTGCTTGGCGCACGCATGGTCTACGCTTTTGGCATGGGCGGCGGCTCGTCGTTCATGGCCGACGAGGCGCGCCACCGGCTGGCGCGACTGGGACAGCCGGTGGCGAGCTACCAGGACGCCCTGCTGCAGAAGATGGTGGCGGCGACATTGAGCCGCGACGACGTGGTGCTGGCGTTCTCGGCCAGCGGCCGCGTGCCGGAGATGCTGGCCAGCTGCGACATCGCGCGCGAATACGGCGCGCGGCTGATCGCGGTGACCGCGCTGGGCTCGCCGCTGGCGGCGCGCGCCGACGTGCTGCTGCCGGTGCGCACGCTCGAGACCGATTTCATTTTCAAGCCGTCCGCGTCGCGCTACGCGATGCTGATGGTGCTGGACGTGCTGGCCACACAGTGCGCGCTGCTGCAGCAGGACCAGAGCAAGGAGCGGCTGCGCCGGCTCAAGTACGTGCTGGACAGCCACCGCGGCGAAGGCAGCCCCGGCACCGGCCCTGACAGCCGCCAGCCGCTTGGAGACTGACATGCCTCACCTGTTCGATACCCTGATCCGCTGCGTGACGCTGCTCGATGGTTCGGGCGCCACCGCGCGCCTGGCCGACGTGGCGCTGCGCGACGGCCGCATCGCGCGCATCGATGAAGCCGGCGCGATCGATCCCGATGCCGCCGCGCACGTGGTCGAAGGCCACGACCTGGTGCTTGCGCCGGGCTTTATCGACGTACATACGCACGACGATACCAACGTCGTGCGCCAGCCCGAGATGACGCCCAAGCTGTCGCAGGGCGTCACCACGGTAATCGTCGGCAACTGCGGCATCAGCGCCGCGCCGGTGACGCTGGCCGGCGAGCCGCCCGACCCGATGAACCTGCTCGGCCATGCCGACGCCTTCCGCTACCCGGATTTCAAGGCCTACGTCGATGCGGTCGAGGCCGCGCAGCCCGCTGTCAATGTCGCCGCGCTGGTCGGCCACACCGCGCTGCGCAGCAACCATATGGACCGCTTCGACCGCGCCGCCACACCGGCCGAGATCGCGGCGATGCGTGCGCAGCTGGAAGAAGCGCTGCAGCACGGCGCGCTCGGCCTGTCCACCGGCCTGGCCTACGCCAACGCCTTCAGCGCGCCGACGGAGGAAGTGCTGGCGCTGGCCGAACCGCTGGCCAATGCCGGCGCGCTCTATGCCACCCACCTGCGCAGCGAGTTCGCCGAGATCCTGGACGCGATGGACGAAGCCTTCCGCATCGGCCGCCATGCGCGCGTGCCGGTGGTGATCTCGCACCTGAAATGCGCGGGGGTCGACAACTGGGGCCGCAGCACCGAGGTGCTCGACGCCCTCGACGGCGCGCAACGCTGGCAGCCGGTCGGCTGCGACTGCTACCCCTACACCGCCAGCTCGTCCACGCTGGACCTGAAGCAGGTCACCAGCGACTTCGACATCATGGTGACCTGGTCCGAAGGCGCGCCCGAGATGGGCGGCCGGCTGCTGGCCGATATCGCCGCCGAATGGCAGGTCGACCTGCACGAGGCCGCGCGCCGGCTGATGCCCGCGGGCGCGGTCTACCACTGCATGGAGGATGCCGACGTCGACCGCATCCTGAGCCACCCCGCCACTGTGATCGGCTCCGACGGCCTGCCCAACGACCCGCTGCCGCATCCGCGCCTGTGGGGCGCGTTCCCGCGCGTGCTGGGCCACTATGCGCGCGACCGCGAGCTGTTCCCGCTGACGGTGGCCGTCAACAAGATGACCGGCCTGTCCGCCGAGCGTTTCGGCCTGCACCAGCGCGGCTTCGTGCGCGAAGGCTACTGGGCCGACCTGGTGCTGTTCGACGCGACCACCATCCGCGACGCGGCCAGCTTCACCGATCCGATGCAACCGGCCGAAGGCATTGCCGCGGTCTGGGTCAACGGCGAGCTGTCATGGCAGCAGCGCCAGAGCACCGGCGTGCGCGCCGGCAGGTTCCTGGCGCGCGGCGCGGCCTGACCCCGGCTTCCTTTCTCAATCTTTTCCCTGCAACAAATTCCAGGAGTTCCCATGGATATCAAACGATTCGGCGTCGAAGGTGGCACCGGCACCGGCGGCCAGCACATGCCCTTTGCCCGCGCGGTCGCGGCCGACGGCTGGCTCTACGTTTCCGGCCAGGTGCCGATGGTCAACGGCGAAGTCATCGACGGCGGCATCGTCGCGCAGACCCACCAGGCCATCAAGAACGTGCTGGCGATCCTGGCCGAGGCCGGCTACGGCCCCGAGCACGTGGTGCGCTGCGGCGTGTGGCTGGACGATGCGCGCGACTTCGCCTCGTTCAACAGGATCTTCAAGGAATACTTCGGCGCCAATCCCCCGGCGCGCGCCTGCGTGCAGTCGAGCATGGTGGTGGACTGCAAGGTCGAAGTGGACTGCATCGCCTACAAGAAGCCGGCGGCCTGAGCCTACTGCCTGCTTGCCATCGCTGAGGGTGTGTGCCCCTCTCCCATGAAATGGGAGAGGGGCCGTGGGAGAGGGCCGGGCGTATCCATGATGCGCCGCCGGCCATGGAACCTCCTGCCCTCTCCCCCGCCCCTCTCCCGCTTGCGGGAGAGGGGAGAAAACCAAAAAACCTGAATCGCTGCCGCCACAAGCGGCTTTTTTTCCACGCAAGGAGACAATATGGGTGCCGTCACCGGAACCACGCTCTTGGTGTATGCGCTGATCGCCGTGATCGCCCTCGTGGTGCTGATCGCGCGCTACAAGCTCAACCCCTTCATTACCCTGGTCGTCGTCTCGGTGCTGCTCGGCTTTGCCGTGGGCATGCCGATGGGCGACATCGTCAAGTCCTTTGAAGCCGGTGTCGGCGGCACGCTCGGCCATATTGCGCTGGTGGTGGGCCTGGGCACCATGCTCGGCAAGATGATGGCCGAGTCCGGCGGCGCCGAGCGCATCGCGCGCACGCTGATCGATTTCTTCGGCGAAAAGAACGTCCATTGGGCAATGGCGACCATCGCCTTTATCGTCGGCCTGCCGGTGTTCTTCGAGGTGGGCTTCGTGCTGCTGGTGCCGATCGCCTTCAACGTGGCCAAGCGTACCGGCACGTCGATGGTGCTGGTCGGCATCCCGATGGTGGCCGGCCTGTCGGTGGTGCACGGCCTGATCCCGCCGCACCCGGCCGCGCTGCTGGCTGTGACGGCGTATGGCGCCGATATCGGCAAGACCATCATGTATGCGCTGATCGTCGGCATCCCGACGGCGGCGCTCGCCGGCCCGCTGTTCGCCAAGCTGATGGACCGCTACGTCAAGCTGCCCGAGGTCAACCCGCTGGCCGACCAGTTCACCGAAGAGGATGAGAGCGTCAAGGAATCGCACCATCTGCCGAGCTTTGGCATCACGGTGTTCACCATCCTGCTGCCGGTGATCCTGATGCTGATCGGCAGCTGGGCGGACGTGTTCACTACGCCCAAGACCTTTGCCAACGACTTCCTGAAACTGATCGGCAACTCGGTGATGGCACTGCTGATCGCCGCGCTGGTGAGCTTCTACACCTTCGGCAAGGCGCGCGGCTTCAATCGCGAGATGATCCTCAAGTTCACCAACGAGTGCGTGGCGCCCACCGCCATCATCACGCTGGTGGTCGGCGCCGGCGGTGGCTTCGGCCGCATCCTGCGCGACTCGGGCATCTCCACCGCCATCGTCGACGTCGCCACCGGCGCCAACGTGTCAGTGCTGGTGCTGGGCTGGCTGGTGGCGGTGATGATCCGTATCGCCACCGGCTCGGCCACGGTGGCCATGACCACCGCCGCCGGCATCGTCGCGCCGATCGCGGCCAGCGTGCCGGGCACCCGGCCCGAGCTGCTGGTGCTGACCACCGGTGCGGGCTCGCTGATCCTGTCGCACGTCAACGACGGCGGCTTCTGGCTGGTCAAGGAGTACTTCAACATGACCGTGACCCAGACCTTCCAGACCTGGTCGGTGTGCGAAACCATCATCTCGGTGGTGGCGCTGCTGCTGACGCTGGGGCTGGCCACGGTGATCTGAGCGTTTCCCTTCCGCGCCCCCCTTTCGACGGGGGCGCACCGCGAGGCCCCGGCAGCAACCGGGATTGCCTTGCCCCCGCCCGGCCCTTTGCGCACTGGCTCTGAAGCAACGGTTTACAACCCTACGGCCAGCGCCTAAGGTCAACCAGTGTGACTCGCCGGGAACCGCCCCATGTCGATCGACCGCCGCTCCTTCCTTGGCCTGGCCGCCGGGCTGGCCGCCACCGCCGGATTTGGCGCCGTCGTGCCCGCTGGCGCCGCCACCGTGGCCGCGCCGATGCGCCGCAACATTCCGGGCACCACCGAAGCCCTGCCCGTGATCGGCATGGGCACCGCCGACACCTTCAACGCCGGGGCCACCGCTGCCGACCGCAAGCCGCTGGCCGAGGTCATGGGCCTGCTGCTGCAGACCGAAGGCTCGGTGGTCGACACCGCGCCCAGCTACGGCACCGCCGAGGCCGTGACCGGCGACCTGCTGCGCGCGGCCAATGCCCGCAACCGCGTGTTCCTGGCCACCAAGATTTCGGCCCCGGCCGGCGCCCCCGCGCAGGCGCAGTGGGCCCATTCGCTCGCAGACCTGCACGTGGACAAGGTCGACCTGTTGCAGGTGCACAACCTGATCGACTGGCAGGCCAACCTGCGCTGGCTGCGCGAGCTGAAGGAACAGGGGCGCATCCGCTACCTGGGCATCACCCATTACCGCGAAGACGCGCACGAAGCGCTGGAAAAGATCGTGCGCAGCGAGCGCATCGATTTCGTCCAGGTCAACTATTCCATCGCCGAGCGCAATGCCGAGCGTACCCTGCTGCCGCTGTGCGAGTCGCGCGGCGTGGCGGTGCTGGCGAACCGGCCGTTCCAGGACGGGCGCCTCTTCCGCGCCGTCAAGGACCGCCCGGTGCCGCCCTGGGCCGGCGATATCGACTGTGGCTCCTGGGGCCAGCTCTTCCTCAAGTTCATCGTCAGCCATCCGGCCGTGACCGCGGCCATCCCGGCCACCTCCAAGCCGCGCAATATGGCCGACAACCTGGGCGCGGGGCTGGGCCGCATGCCCGATCCCGGCCAGCGCGAGCGCATCGCCGCGCTGCTGGCCTGACGCGCAAGGCGCCCGCGCCGTGGACGATCCCGCCGTTCCCGATCCGCCCGCTTCCGGTGGCGTGGCGCGGCTGCGGCGCAGCTTCGGCATCCGCCCTGGCGAGGCCGGCGCGGTGGTGGCCGGCTTCCTGTTTTTCTTCTGCCTGTTCGCCAGCTATTTCATGCTGCGCCCGGTGCGCGAGACCATGGGCATCGCCGGCGGCGTGAAGAACCTGCAGTGGCTGTTCACCGCCACCTTCGTGGTGATGCTGGCGGCGATCCCGGTGTACGGCGCTGTCTGTGCATGGCTGCCGCGGCGGCGCTTCGTGCCGTGGGTGTACGCCTTCTTCATCGCCAACCTGCTCGGCTTTGCGCTGGCCACGCGCGCGCTGCCGGACAACGTCTGGCTGGCGCGCGTGTTCTACGTGTGGCTTTCGGTGTTCAACCTGTTTGTGGTCTCCGTGGCATGGAGCCTGATGGCCGACGTGTTCCGGCCCGAGCAGGCACGGCGCCTGTTCGCGCTGCTGGCCGCCGGCGCCAGCGCGGGCGGGCTGACGGGGCCGGTGCTGGGCGGCTGGCTGGTGCCGCAGATCGGGCTGACCGGCCTGATGCTGCTGTCCGCCGCGCTGCTGGCGGCGACGCTGCCCGGCGTGGGCTGGCTGTTCGGCTGGCGCCGCCGCGCCGGTGCGGGCCAGGCTTCGGCTGGCGAGGCCCAGGCCGCGGCGGATGCGCACGATCCTGCCAACCCCGTCGGCGGCGGGCTGTTTGCCGGGCTATCGCTGTTGCTGCGCTCGCGCTACCTGCTTGGCATCGGCCTGTTCGTGATCCTGCTGGCCACCGCCAGCACCTTTTTGTATTTCGAACAGGCGCGGCTGGTGTCCGAAACCTTTCCCGACCGCACCCGCCAGACCCAGGTTTTCAGCGCGCTGGACGCCACCGTGCAGGCGCTGACCATCCTGGTCCAGCTGTTCTTCACCGGTCGCATGGCGCGCCGCTACGGCGTTTCGCTGCTGCTCACCGCGGTGCCGCTGGCGGTCGCGGGCGGTTTCCTGGTGCTGGCGCTGCTGCCGACCTTCGGCGTGCTGGCCGGCGTGATGATCCTGCGCCGCGTGGGCGAATACGCGCTGTTGCGCCCCGGGCGCGAGATGCTGTTCACCGTGGTCGACCCGGAAACCAAGTACAAGGCCAAGAACGTGATCGACACCGCGGTCTATCGCGCTGGTGATGCGGTCAGCGCATGGGTCAAGACCGGGATCGATGCGCTGTCGGGGCATCCTGCCACGGTGGCGCTGGCGGGTGCCGCACTGGCGCTGGGCTGGGCCGGGCTGGGATGGTGGCTGGGGCGGCGGCACGAGGGGCAACTGGTGCAACCCGGGGCTGCCAGCGCCAGCGCGACGAGCGCCCACGCCGCGCCGTCATCGCCGCCGTCGCACTGAAAGCGCGCCTTGCGCGCCGCACAGGCTGGCCTCCGGCAGCCGGATGGCCGTATAGTCTTGCCCTCGGGCCCCGCATCGTCGCCATCGGCCACCCGCGGCCGCGCCCATCCGTATCCCTACCCCGGAGGACCCCACATGAAGACGAAAGCCGCCATCGCCTGGAAAGCCGGCGCCCCGCTGACCATTGAAGACGTGGACCTGGACGGCCCGCGCGCCGGGGAAGTGCTGGTGGAAGTAAAGGCCACCGGCATCTGCCATACCGATTACTACACGCTGTCCGGCGCCGATCCGGAAGGCATCTTCCCCGCGATCCTCGGTCATGAAGGCGCGGGCATCGTCACCGACGTCGGCCCCGGCGTGACCTCGCTCAAGCCGGGCGACCACGTGATCCCCCTCTACACGCCGGAATGCCGCCAGTGCAAGTTCTGCCTGTCGCGCAAGACCAACCTGTGCCAGGCGATCCGCGCCACGCAGGGCAAGGGCCTGATGCCGGACGGCACCTCGCGCTTCTCGCTCGACGGCAAGCCGATCTTCCACTACATGGGCACCTCAACCTTCGCCAACCATATCGTGGTGCCGGAGATCGCATTGGCCAAGATCCGCCCCGATGCGCCCTTCGACAAGGTCTGCTACATCGGCTGCGGCGTCACCACCGGCGTGGGCGCGGTGCTGTTCACCGCCAAGGTGGAGGCCGGCGCCAACGTGGTGGTGTTCGGCCTCGGCGGCATCGGCCTGAACGTGATCCAGGCCGCGAAGATGGTCGGCGCCGACAAGATCATCGGCGTGGACCTGAACCCGGCGCGGGAAGCGATGGCGCGCAAGTTCGGCATGACGCATTTCATCAACCCGAAGGACGTGGAGAACGTAGTCGACCACATCATCCAGCTGACCGACGGCGGCGCGGACTACTCATTCGAATGCATCGGCAACACGCAGGTCATGCGCCAGGCGCTGGAGTGCTGCCACAAGGGCTGGGGCAAGTCGATCATCATCGGCGTGGCCGAGGCCGGCGCCGAGATCTCGACGCGCCCGTTCCAGCTGGTAACGGGCCGCGAGTGGAAAGGCTCGGCCTTCGGTGGCGCGCGCGGCCGCACCGACGTGCCGAAGATCGTCGACTGGTACATGGAGGGCAAGCTCAATATCGACGACCTGATCACGCACACGCTGCCGCTGGAGCGCATCAACGACGGCTTCGACCTGATGAAGCGCGGCGAGTCGATCCGCTCGGTGGTGCTGTACTAAGGACGGCGCCGACATGGAACTGATCTCGCAACACGGCTGCCATGGCGGCGTGCAGCGCTTCTACCGCCATGATTCGACGGCCATCGGGCTACCGATGCGTTTCTCGGTCTACCTGCCGCCGCAGGCGCAGGGGGGTGCCAAGGTGCCGGTGCTGTTCTACCTGGCCGGCCTGACCTGCACCGAGGAAACCTTCATGATCAAGGCCGGCGCGCAGCGCTTCGCCGCCGAGCACGGCCTGATGCTGGTGGCGCCCGACACCAGCCCGCGCGACGCGGGCCTGCCGGGCGAGGCCGACGCCTGGGACTTCGGCGTAGGCGCCGGCTTCTATGTCGATGCCACCGAGGCGCCCTGGAGCAAGCACTGGCGCATGGAGAGCTACGTCGCCACCGAGCTGTTCGACCTGGTCACCACGGCGCTGCCGGGCGATGCCGGGCGGGTTGGAATCGTCGGGCATTCGATGGGAGGCCACGGCGCACTGGTGCTGGCGCAGCGCCATCCGGATCGCTTCCGCTCGGTGTCGGCCTTTGCCCCGATCGCCGCGCCCACGCGCTGCCCTTGGGGCGAGAAGGCCTTCACCGGTTATCTCGGCCCCGACCGCGCCACATGGGCCGAGCACGACGCCAGCGAACTGATGGCGCGCCAGGAAGCGGCGCCCTTCCCGGCCGGCATCCTGGTCGACCAGGGCCTGGATGACCAGTTCCTGCAGAGCCAGCTGCATCCGCATGCTTTCGAGGCCGCCTGCCAGGCGGCGGGCCAGCCGCTGACGCTGCGCCGGCACAGCGGCTACGACCACGGCTACTACTTCATCACGACCTTTATCGCCGACCACGTCCGCCACCACGCCGCGCAACTCTAGGCAATCGTGCCGATGTGACCGCGCCGGCCCCCAATCAGGGGATGTCCGGCGCGTGGGCTGGCTCCCATAATGACAATCCGACCGGCCACAGAAGCCGGGACAAGAAGATGGGGTCGAACAATGAACCAGGTCACTTCGGTTGGCGGTTATATCCTTGCCTTCCTCGCGGCGCTGCTGATCGCCGTGCGCTGGCTGCTCAGGAACGATCCGGTGTTGCGCGCGGACGAGCCGCCCGAGCCGCCCGAGCCGCCGCGGCGAACCGACTAGGCACGCGCCGCGCCACTCCCGACGCAGGCGTCGGCGACCTCACATCCTACGGACAGCGCAATGGCGCGCCCTTTGCCAGCGCCCACGGGCCCTGCTCGCCCCGTATCATTACAGGTCTCGCCGGACCGGGGCATTCTAGTCGCGCCGCCGACAGCCCCTGACCGATGTCCGTCCGGTTCGCCCTGCTCACGATCACGACCGCGCTCAGCGCCATGATGCTGGCCACCGTGTGGTCGCTGCGCCGCTGCGGGCTGCCCGGTGTTGGCGAATGGTGCAATGCCAACCTGACCGCGACCGGGGCGCTGGTGCTGTTCTCGCTGCGCGGCATGATCCCAGACATGCTTTCGGTCGGCGTTGCCAACGCCGCGCTGGCGTGGTCGCTGGCGCTGTTCTACGCCGGCAGCGTGCGCTTCTGCGGCGGCGTGCCGCCCTAGCACCGGCTGGTTGCAGCCACGGCAGTGACCACCGCCGGCGTGATCGTGTGGCGCTAGCCGTCGACGAATTCACCACGCGCGTCGTGATCGTCTCGGCATTCCACGCCGCTGCGCGCCCTGGTCGGGCTGACTTTGCTGCGCCGACGCCCGCGCGGGAAGTCGGCGCGCTTCTTCATCACGACCGCCTGCTTTGCGCTGTTCTTCGCCACCGGGCATGCGGTGCGCGGCACGCCGTCGGCGCTTCAGTGGCTGGGCAACCCCTACATGGCGCAACCGCATTGCGGCGCACAGCGAGCCTGCCTCGACTACGCAAGCGGCACCGGAGGCCGCGCACGCGCTCTGATCGTTGGAGACCATGTGGGTATCAATCCGATGAGGATGGACGCCATGTTTGCGCCAGATGCGTTATATCGCGGAGAACGACACATCGCCAAGTTCGGCTGCCAACTTGCGGCTGCTCCAGTGTGTCGAGCCGTCCTTGGGAGTATGCAAGTTCGCTCCAACACACGCGCCTCCAGCTTGGCCACCGGGCGCTTGGGCGCCCTGCCAAGATGGAACGACACCAGACCGGCCAGCCCTTGCGCCTCTTACGCCGACGTCCATCGCGAGATGAATCCGTCGTTGCAAGCAAGCTTGGAGCGAGTATCTATCCGGCGCTCTCCATCGGCCCAAAGTGCGCGTCACGCAAGGGCCGCATTGCCGTGGCGCTCGCGCATGACGGCCTCCAGGTCAGTACGTTGTCCGCTCGTCCGCATCGTTCGTTGCATGCCCAAGCATGTGGTCACGATACATCCAGTGATTCAATGGACTAGAAGATGCACGCCGCCAGCGCGATGCGCCGCGCTGCCCTCCGAGGTCTTCAGCGTCGGCGTCTGCCTCCGGGCATGAAGCTTCCTTGTAAATGAGCGGTTCATTTGATGGGCGACAGCATGACTGCGCCGAATGAGACCGGCAGCAAGAAATCCGGATGGCATGGATACCGATTTATGATCGATGGAAAACGGTTGCCGCAGTGGTATGCGTCGATGGCGGCAGCCTGCGGGGCGGGAAACTCGTCTCGGGAGGGCGGGTGGAACCCCATGGACCGCAGTGGAACTATCCCCAGGGGATAGCCCAGGATACGCCGCAGGTGAATCGCCTCGGCCTGTGCCATGTTGCTAGCGCATTCCTTGGCGTGGCAGGCGACGCTGTGGGTCAGGCTGATCTGCATGTTCAGCGCGATGCGCTGCAGCTCCATCGCGTACAGGTCGTCGATCAGCGAGGCCGGAATTGCGGGGTGGCCGAGCAGCGATTCCCACAAGGCCACGCCCGAGGATGAGCGGTCAATATTGCGCCAGCGCAGGACGGTCGTCCCTGCGCCAGTGGTTTGCAGGGCCAGTTGCACATCGAGCAGGTTGAAGGGGTAGGCCCTCGCCTGGGGCAGCACGCGCCGCTGTGCCAGGACGATCAAGCTGTCGCGCAGCGCCAGGCACTGGCTGGCCCAATGCCTCCAGACCCCCCTTACCTTTAAAAGGTTGTAAAAGGCACCCCTTTCAAGGTGACGAAAATTGGGGCACCCTCCGTGTTCTCGAACAGAAACCGGAGTCAATGGCGTGGTACTGGACGCAGTGGTGGAACGCTTTATCGAACACAGCCCGATCAGCGTGATGGCGCGCCTGGGGTTGCAACGCGCCCTTGATCCGGCCTGGATCGACGAGTTGTTCGAGCAAGAGCGTGAAACGCAGTACACGCGGGAGTTATTGTTCTCGACGACGGTGGAAATCATGTCGCTGGTCGCCGTGGGGCTGCGCCCGTCGGTGCATGCGGCAGCCAAGGCCAGTCCGGCGCTGCCGGTTTCCATCACCGCGCTGTACGACAAGCTCAGCCGGACCGAGCCGGGGCTGGTTCGTGCCCTGGTGCAAGGCAGTGCGCAGCGATTGGGGCCGGTCGTGCAACCGATGTTGCGCAAGCAGCCGCCATCGGTGAATGGCTATCGCCTGCGCATCGTGGATGGCAGCCATTTGCCGGCGAGCGAAAAGCGCCTGAAACCATTGCGGGGGTTTCGGGGTGCGGCCTTGCCAGGGCAGTCATTGGTGGTCTATGACCCGGACACGGCGATGATCGTCGATCTGGTGCCCTGTGAAGATGCGCATGCCCAGGAGCGGGCCATCATGGAAACCCTGCTCGCATCGGCCCAGCCGGCCGAACTGTGGATCGCCGATCGCAACTTCAGCACCCGGGCGATTCTTGCCGGGTGGCAGCGTCGCGGCAGCGCCTTCATCGTGCGGGAGCACGGCCGCAATCCGAGCCCCAGCGAGCTGGAGCCGTTACGCGAAATGGGCCGGGTCGAAACCGGCATCGTGTACGAGCAAGCGGTCAGCATCCCAGATGAATCGAACGCGCCGCTGGTGCTGCGGCGCATCGAGCTGCATCTGGATGGCGCCACCGAGGATGGTGACACCGTCATCCGCCTGCTGACCAATGTCCCGGCCGCCCATCTGACGGCCGAGGCAGTCGCCCGGCTATACCGGCGACGCTGGAGCATAGAGAATCTGTTTCAGCGACTGGAATCGGTGCTCAACAGTGAGATTCGTTCGTTGAGCCAACCGCGCGCGGCGCTGCTGGCCTTCGGCGTGGCGGCGCTCGCGTATAACGTACTGAGCGTGATTGCGACTGCGGTGAGAATCCGGCATGAGCTGGATACCAGCGACATCGAGCTCTCACCGTATTACCTCGCCAGCGAAATCCGGGCAACTTATGCCGGCATGATGATCGCGGTGCCGCCCGAGGTGTGGCAGGCCTATGACCTCCTCACCCCAGCTCAGCTCGGTCGCGAGTTGATCAAGATGGCGACGCACGTTGATCCCCGCGCGATGCGCAAACATACGCGGGGACCGAAAGCGCCGAAGAAGAAAGGCTATGTGGCCGGATGCGTAGCACGGCGGCATGTTTCTACCGCCCGTGTCATCAAGGCTGGACGTGTCGTCTAATCACCTTGAAAGGGGTGGTTGTAAAAGGCCTTTTAGGTAGGCTGCGTGTTCCAGTCGCTGGAAGTCCGCCTGTTCCAGCGCCGTGAAGCACGTCGGCTGGATGGGAATAGTGGGTACCGTCATTCCGTCGCACCCTCGTCGCGTTCGGCGGTGCCGGCCTGGTCATCGATGTCCATACCCCACTTTGTGCGGGTGAGGTGGAAGTCCGTCCACTGCCGCACGCACGGCGCGTTCTTCTCCGCAAAGTCATCGCGCGTCGTGCCAGCGAAGCGGTGCTGCTGGGCCAGCGAAAACAGGCTGCGCAGGCGCGCCATCGTTGAGCCAGCGCTCCAGCGTGTCAAGGTCGATCAGCGCCGCATGGTAGGCAAGGATCAGCTTGCTCGCGAGGTCATCGTAGTCGGCCAGCAAGTAGTTTGCGGCGAAGCCGAGCTGGGCGTTGACGAACAGCGGGAGTTTCACCGGTTGCACGTTCAGGTTCTCACCCAGGCTGAGCGCCGGAGGCACGCCGGCCAGCGCCTGCTCCACCTGTTCGCGCAGCGTCTGTAGACTCGTCTTGGTGTCGGCCAACTTGTCCTCGATGCGCAGCATCCACCAGCCCTAGTAGGGATCGTCCTGCTCGGCGCCGCACTTCATCTTGCTCATCACGCTAATGTAGCCGTTGAGCCCGATAATGCCGGGACGCCCCTCCGCGGCAGCGCGGCCATGCTGGTTCGATCCCGACTGATCTCGATCCATGACCCCCACACGGGGTGGACGTGCAACAGCCCGGGGTGGAGCCCCTGTATCAGCCACGAACCTGTAGTGGTTTGACGGCTGCTGCAGGTCAGCGCTACTAGCTAAGGCGGCGACATGCAGCGGCCCATCTTTGCCAACTGTGTTACGACTACTTCAGTCGCACTTGGCAGAATGTGCTAATTAAGGCGTATTCTCGCTTGCAAACGCGATCACAGCGGCTCGATGCTTCTTTGAAAGCCTATGAAATACAAGCAGCAACTCGGCTTCGTCGTCTGCTGATGCATAGAAGTAGGACGTAGGCACCTTCAGCACGGCGGCTATCCTTTCGACAAGCAGCCAATCAGGCGTTCTTTTCCCGAGTTCGTACCGATTCATTCGCGTGCTGGCAGACATAGGGTCTAGCCCGGATTCAATCCCCAGCTTTTCTTGCGATAACCCGGCACGCTGCCGCGCCTCCTTAAGTCGTTTCGCGAGTACTGACATTTCTGCCTTCTGATTGGTGAAGACAGGATCGTCCGGCGTTGTTCTGGCGCAAATACTACCGATTTGGTAGTATTCATATTCTTAATGATGATCGGGAGGTTCGGGGCTTCACTTGATTGTGGCAAGGCGGCAATGGCCGAGCCCAGTGTCGCCTCGCTCCTCCATGGAGTGAATCTTATGGAGGCTGTGACCATGAACCCATCCCTCATCACCTCGGAACAACGCGCGCAACTGCTCGCCAACGGCCAGGCAAACGCAAGCCGGCCATGCTGGCGACCCGTTGCCCGTGGTGCGGCTGTTTACCCTGGACGAGCATGCGACCTGGCTACTGGCCGCACTGGACCCGGCCGATAGTGACACCGCCTACGGTCTGTGCGACGTGGGTATCGGCATGCCCGAACTCGGCCATATGAAGGTCCGACCTTGCATCCATCGTTGGGCCGCTCAAAAAGCCGATTCTTCGCGACCTGTACTTCCGGCCTACGCGACCGCTATCGGCGTATGCGCAGCTGGCGCAGGTCGACGGTTTGATCCCCGACTGACCGAACCGGCTGGCCCACTCTGGTAGGCCGGCCCGAGAGGTTGTGCTTTGGGCCGCCGCTGTCGCTCAGAGCAAACAACCTGGAAAGACCGATAAGGCGGGACCTGAGGCGCTTGCTCTAGCCCCGGAAGATCCAAAGCCTGACGCCTCAGGCGATATCTCGTTGACGAGCTGGTAGAGCTGCTGTGAGAAGAGGCCCCGCCTGAGATACGGCTTGATGTCTCAGCGGCTGGCCGTTTCCATGCAGGCGTGGCGCATCGGACGATGCCGGGGCGGCATCGCTCTCGGGCGACCGTCCGGGTCTTGGCCTCAGAAGGCGAGCCCTAATCGAAGTCCGTTTGATCACTACCCGACGAGGACTGAACGTGAATCCACAACAAGAACCGCAGTTGAAACCCCTGAACGCACCGGGCGGCGTCTTTCCCGTTCCGGCACGCTCGCTGGGTCCTCACGACTACAAGACCTTGGCCCTGGCTGCCCTTGGCGGCACGCTCGAATTCTACGACTTCGTCATCTACGTCTTCTTCGTCACGGTGCTGGGGGCGCTATTCTTCCCGGCCAACATGCCTGACTGGCTGCGACAACTGCAGACCTTCGGTATTTTCGCCGCGGGCTACCTGGCACGGCCGCTGGGCGGCATCGTGATCGCACACTTTGGTGACCGGCTGGGCCGCAAGCGCATGTTCACCCTCTCCATCCTGCTGATGGCCGCGCCCACGCTGATGATCGGCCTGCTGCCCACCTACGCCAGCATCGGCGTAGCCGCGCCGCTGCTGCTGCTGGCGATGCGCGTGCTGCAGGGCGCGGCCATCGGTGGCGAGATGCCCGGTGCCTGGGTGTTTGTCGGCGAACACGTGCCGAGCCGGCATTACGGTTTCGGCATCGGCACGCTGACCGCTGGCATCACGGGCGGCATCCTGCTGGGTTCGCTCGTTGCCGTCGCCATCAATCGCCATTACTCGCCTGAGCAGGTGAGCGATTTCGCCTGGCGCATTCCCTTCCTCCTGGGCGGTGTCTTCGGGCTTGTGTCCGTGTACCTGCGCCGGTTTCTGCACGAGACCCCCGTGTTCCGCGAGTTGGCTAGCCGCAGCAACCTGGCGCGCGAACTGCCGATCCGCACCGTGCTGCGCGATCACCGCTCGGCCAGTCTGTTCGTCGCACTGCTGACCTGGGTACTTTCCACCTCGATCGTCGTGGTCGTGCTGTATACACCCGCCTACCTACAGAAGGTGCACCACATTCCCGCCGCGCTCGCGCTCGAGGCCAATGCTTTCGCCACCCTCACGCTGACCATCGGCTGCGTGATCGTCGGATGGGCGAGCGACCGCATCGGCACCCGCGCCGTCATGCTGATCGGCTGGGGCGGACTGTTCATGACCGCCTACCTCTTCTACGGCAGCCTGCCCGGCACGCCTGGCACGCTGTTCTGGCACTACGGACTGCTGGGTCTGTTCGTCGGCACCATCGCCACCGTGCCGATTGCCGGCGTGCACGCCTTTCCGGCGCCGGTGCGCTTCACGGGTCTCTCGTTTGCCTACAACATGTCTTACGCAGTCTTTGGCGGCCTCACGCCGATGATTCTCACGCTGTGGCTGCAGCACGACACCATGGCGCCTGCTCACTATGTGGCAGTGCTGGCCGCTGTCGGATTCTTGCTTGCGTTCTGGCCCCTCGCCAGGTGCGGCCATGCCATGCGCAATGGCGTGGCCAGCACGGCTGGCCACGCCGGTCGATAACGAAGGAGCACGAAATGAACGCGACGGAAAACACGCCACCAGTACGCCTGCTGACCCCCGCCGAGCTGGCTGTCTGCATCAAGGTGTTCCGCGACGCCCGGCAATGGACTCAAGAGCAGTTGGCCGTGATCGCCGGGCTCAACGTGCGAACCGTTCAGCGCGTCGAGCAAGGCTGGCCCGCCGGCCCCGACACCTGCCGGGCGCTGGCCAGGGCGTTCGATTTCCTGGACATCGACGCGCTCAACAAGCCATTCGCGATTCCACCCGAAGACGAACTCAAGGCTGCGCAGGAACAGTTCGAGCACGAGCACGTCACCTTCGCGGCGATTCGGCTGACCACGGGTAAGCAGTTGGCCGAGCTGGCGCAGACCAGCACGATGGACATGTCGCAACTGGCCTTCGAGATGGGCCGCGAAGCGGATAAAAGCTTCGCCGCGCTGATGGAATATTTCCGCGACTACCGGGATGGCCTGGACTCTTACACCGAAGCGCAGAAGCGCGAGGCGTCTGACACGATGCAAGCCAACATCGATGTGCTCAAGACCCTTGGCGTTTCGCTATGCTATGCCGAGCGCAAAGTGCTGCTGAAGGGGGGCTCGGACCCGGACAGGCCAATGCCAGCTAACGTCCTGTACGTGATCGGGTTTCCGCTCGGCAAGGAACCCAAGCTATTCGCCACGCCAACTTCCGTTGATATTCGTCTGTAGATCCTATGAAGTGAAGCACTCCACGAGCTGACGCCTACAATCAGCTGCTGAGGTTTGCTCACAGGAGAACATCATGCGTACCGATCAGTCATACACGGATAGTAGTGACGTACTGGTGTTGGCTGTGTCACTCGAGCTCGCTGCCGAAACGTGGATGGTAAGCGGGCCGCCAGGTACAGAGCTCGAGAGGGTATGGCGCCCACAGCCCTACATGAACTAGCCGAACACTGCCGTGCTATCCCCAGGGGATAGCACGGCACACCAAGCCTTCCATGCCCGTCCAGCCGACGTGCTTCACGGCGCTGGAACAGGCGGACTTCCAGCGACTGGAACACGCAGCCTACCTAAAAGGCCTTTTACAACCTTTTAAAGGTAAGGGGAGTCTGGAGGCATTGGGCCAGCCAGTGCCTGGCGCTGCGCGACAGCTTGATCGTCCTGGCACAGCGGCGCGTGCTGCCCCAGGCGAGGGCCTACCCCTTCAACCTGCTCGATGTGCAACTGGCCCTGCAAACCACTGGCGCAGGGACGACCGTCCTGCGCTGGCGCAATATTGACCGCTCATCCACGGGCGTGGCCTTGTGGGAATCGCTGCTCGGCCACCCCGCAATTCCGGCCTCGCTGATCGACGACCTGTACGCGATGGAGCTGCAGCGCATCGCGCTGAACATGCAGATCAGCCTGACCCACAGCGTCGCCTGCCACGCCAAGGAATGCGCTAGCAACGTGGCACAGGCCGAGGCGATTCACCTGCGGCGTATCCTGGGCTATCCCCTGGGGATAGTTCCACTGCGGTCCACGGGGTTCCACCCGCCCTCCCGAGACGAGTTTCCCGCCCCGCAGGCTGCCGCCATCGACGCATACCACTGCGGCAACCGTTTTCCATCGATCATAAATCGGTATCCATGCCATCCGGCTTTCTTGCTGCCGGTCTCATTCGGCGCAGTCATGCTGTCGCCCATCAAATGAACCGCTCATTTACAAGGAAGCTTCATGCCCGGAGGCAGACCGATTGCGGCTGACGGACGATGGACCGCCGGAGTTGCGACGTCCACAGATGAGCCCCCAAAGTGAAACAAAGCTTCGCGAACCCGTTTCACGAAAGGAGCTTGCAAAATGAATGCGTCTGACACAGCCCTTCCATAGCATTTAGCCCCCTCCCCTTTGACCGGCCGGCGGCGGTCAGGCCTCGTCCGCAAACTTACGGTACGCGCCGGGACGCGACCCGGTCCAGCGCCGGAACGCGCGGTGGAACGCGCCCGGTTCGGCAAAACCCAGTTCCGCAGCGATATCCGCCACCGGCCGGCCGGAATGGCTTAGCGCCTCGATGGCCAGGTCGCGCCGCAGAGCGTCCTTGAGGTCTTGGTAGCTGACGCCTTCGTCCATCAGCCGGCGCCGCAGCGACGACGCCGACAGGTTCAAGCTGTGCGCCAGCGCTTCAAAGGTGGGCCACTGCTCCGGCCGCTGGTTGCGCAGCAGTCGACGCACACGCGCGCCCACGCTGGCGCGGTCCGAGTACTTCACCACCACGTTGTGCGGGGCCTCGCGCAGGAAGGACTTCAAGCTGCGTTCGTCCTGGCGCACCGGCTGATCGAGCAGCGCGGCATCGAACACCAGCGCCGTGGCCGGCTGGCCAAAGGCCAGCTGGCGCGAGTACATGACGCGGTACTCCGCGCTGTAGGCAGGCTCGTCATAGTCGAACGCCGCCAGCAGCACTGGCACGCGCCGGCGCAGCAACCAGCTCATCAGGCCGAGCAGCATGATCAGCATGGTTTCCTTGGCGAACACGCCGGGCCGCCGGCCTAGTTGGCCGCTCGGCGCGGTCAGCACCAGCGCCGCCTCGTTGCCGTGCCGGTCCAGCCGCACGCCGATATCGTCCAGCAGCAAGCGAAAATACCGCGTGATTCGCTCCAGGCCCTGCCCCAGCGTGCGGCTGCCCGCCACCGCGTGACACAGCATGGCAAAGCTGCCGCACTTCATGCTGCGCGAATCCTGGCCGAAAAATTCATCGTCGAGCGCCGCCGCCACGGCCAGCCACAGCTCGCTGTAGCTGGCGGCCGACACGCGCGCCTGCGGCACCGCCAGCAGCGCCGGCGCAATGCCGGCGCCGCGCAGCACGGGTTCCGGGTCGATGCCGCGCGGACGCAGCCCGGCAATGGCGTGGTGGACGAAACAGATGGCAACGCTGCCTTTTTCCATGGCGCTAGGTGATGGCGTGCAAGCCGGCAGGCCCGCTGGCAAAGCCATCGGCAAAGCTGCCGGGGCGCCAACGTGGCAAACGAGTTCAGGAAGATTGGCGGATTTTGGCATAGGAGCCCGCCCGCGGCGTTCCTACACTGCCCGCAGGTCAACGCCGAACGCGCATTCTGCCTCACTTGCCGCGTGGCGCCAAACGGAGCCCTGAACAGGCTCCCCATACGCCAGCCCCCATAGCCATGCACAGCGACTACACCGAACAGCAAACAATGATCCGCGACAGCGCGCGCGCCTTTGCCAGCGAGCGCCTGGCCGCGGGCGCCGCACAGTGGGACCGCGACGGCCGCCTGCCGGAAGACGTGGTGGCCGAGATGGGCGCCCTGGGCCTGCTCGGCATGATCGTGCCCGAGGAATGGGGCGGCACCTATACGGACTATGTCGCCTACGCCCTTGCCATCGAGGAAATCGCAGCGGGCTGCGCAGCCTGCGCCACGCTGATGAGCGTGCACAACTCGGTGGGTTGCGGGCCGATCCTGCACTACGGCACCGACGCGCAGAAGGAGCGCTACCTGGCCAGCCTAGCCAGCGGCGAAATGATCGGCGCCTTCTGCCTGACCGAGCCGCAGGCCGGCTCCGAGGCCCACAACCTGCGCACCCGCGCCAGGTTCACCGACAACGGCTGGGTCCTCAACGGCAGCAAGCAGTTCGTCACCAATGGCAAGCGCGCCGGCGTGGCGGTGGTGTTTGCCGCCACCGAGCCCGAGCGTGGCAAGAAGGGCATCTCCGCCTTTCTCATCCCCACCAATACGCCGGGCTTTATCGTCCATGCGCCGGAAAAGAAGCTGGGCATCCGCGCCTCCGACACCTGCGCGATTACCCTGGAAGACTGCACCGTGCCGCACGACGCGCTGCTCGGCGAGCCCGGCGAGGGGCTGCGCATCGCACTGTCCAACCTGGAAGGCGGGCGCATCGGCATTGCCGCGCAGGCGATCGGCATCGCGCGCTCGGCCTTCGAGGCGGCGTGCCGCTATGCGTCGGAGCGCATCCAGTTCGGCCGTGCGCTGCGCGAGCATCCGCCCATCGCCAACATGTTGGCCGACATGGCCACCGAACTGAACGCCGCGCGGCTGCTGGTGCACCGTGCCGCGCGCATGCGCAGCCAGGGCGTGCCGTGCCTGTCCGAGGCCTCGCAGGCCAAGCTGTATGCGTCCGAACTGGCCGAGCGCGTCTGCTCCAAGGCGCTGCAGATCCACGGCGGCTACGGCTACCTGGAAGACTACCCGGTCGAGCGCCACTACCGCGACGCCCGCATCACCCAGATCTACGAAGGCACCAGCGAGATCCAGCGCATGCTGATCGCGCGCAGCCTGTAACCCTTGCCCTGCCCATACAACCACACCGTCCGGAGACAACCATGAGTGCCGTGCCCAAGACCGACAACGCCGTGCCGACCGTACCGCTGCTGATCAACGGCGAATGGGTGGAATCGTCCGCCACCGAATTCCGCCAGGTGGTCAACCCCGCCACGCAGGAAGTGCTGGCACGCGTGCCACTGGCCACGGCCAGCGAGGTCGCCGCCGCTGTCGGCGCCGCGCACCGCGCCTTCGCCACCTGGCGCCACACGCCCATCGGCGCGCGGCTGCGCATCATGCTGCGCTACCAGGCCCTGATCCGTGAGCATAGCAAGCGCATCGCCGCGATCCTGACCGCCGAGCAGGGCAAGACCCTGGCCGACGCCGAAGGCGATATCTTCCGCGGGCTGGAGGTGGTCGAGCATGCGTGCTCGATCGGCACGCTGCAGCAAGGCGGCTTTGCCGAGAACGTCGCCGCCACGGTGGATACCTACACGCTGCAGCAGCCGATCGGCGTGTGCGCGGGCATCACCCCGTTCAACTTCCCGGCGATGATCCCGCTGTGGATGTTCCCGATGGCCATCGTCTGCGGCAATACCTTCGTGCTCAAGCCCTCGGAGCAGGATCCGCTGTCGACCATGGAACTGGTCAAGCTGGCGCTGGAAGCCGGCGTGCCGCCGGGCGTGCTGAACGTGGTGCATGGCGCCAAGGACGTGGTCGACGCGCTGTGCACGCACCCGGATATCAAGGCGGTGTCGTTCGTCGGCTCGACCGCGGTCGGCACGCACGTCTACAACCTGGCCGGCGCGCACGGCAAGCGCGTGCAGTCGATGATGGGCGCCAAGAACCACGCCGTGGTACTGCCCGACGCGCACAAGGAACAGACGCTGAATGCGCTGGCAGGCGCAGGCTTCGGTGCGGCCGGCCAGCGTTGCATGGCCACCTCAGTGGTGGTGCTGGTGGGTGCGGCGCGCGAATGGGTACCTGACCTGGTGGCACGTGCCAAGACGCTCAAGGTCGGCGCTGGCGCCGAAGCCGGGACCGATGTCGGCCCGGTGGTGTCGGTGGCAGCAAAGGAACGCATCCTCGGCCTGATCGCCGCCGGCGAGCGCGAAGGCGCCACGCTGGCGCTCGATGGCCGCGGCGTGCAGGTGCCGGGGTATCCGCAAGGCAATTTCATCGGCCCGACCATCTTCACCGACGTCGGTACGCAGATGTCGATCTACACCGAAGAGATCTTTGGGCCGGTGCTGGTGGTGATCGGCGTGGAAACGCTGGATGACGCCATCGCACTGGTCAACCGCAACCCCTTCGGCAACGGCACCGGCGTATTCACGCAGAGCGGTGCCGCGGCGCGCAAGTTCCAGAGCGAGATCGACGTGGGCCAGGTGGGGATCAACATTCCGATCCCGGTGCCGGTGCCCTACTTCAGCTTCACGGGCTCGCGCGGGTCCAAGCTGGGCGACCTCGGACCGTATGGCAAGCAGGTGGTGCAGTTCTATACGCAGACCAAGACGGTGACGGCGCGGTGGTTTGATGACGCGACGGTGAATGATGGGGTGAATACGACGATCAGTCTGAAGTAATGCGAGGCACGTCGCAGGGCCGGCGGTTTGCTCCCCTTTCCCGCTTGCGGGAGAGGGGCCGGGGGAGAGGGCAGGCGCTGGCAGGACCTCTGACCTACGCGAACCACCGGCACGCGAACTTTCATGGCTGCTGAACTGACGCAGTAGCGATTAACATCCCCGCCCTCTCCCCCGCCCCTCTCCCGCAGGCCGGAGAGGGAGAAAAACAGGCAGGGATTTGACACCTTGTACGAAGGAGACACCCCATGCATATCGCCTTCATCGGCCTCGGCAACATGGGCGCCCCCATGGCGCTCAACCTGCTCAAGGCCGGCCACACCCTGACCGTCTTCGACCTCAACGCCACCGCAGTAGCCTCACTGCGCGCCGAAGGCGCCGCCGCAGCCGATTCCGCTCGCAAGGCGGTAGCCGAAGCCGACTTCGTCATCACCATGCTGCCCGCCGCGGCACATGTTCGCAGCGCCTACCTGGGTGAAGACGGCGTCCTCGCCGGCGTGCGTCCCGGCGTGCCGCTGGTCGACTCCAGCACCATCGACCCCGCCACCGTGCGCGAACTGGCCGCTGCCGCGGAAGCCCACGGCAATGCCCTGGCCGATGCCCCGGTCTCCGGCGGCACCGTCGGCGCGCAGGCGGGCACGCTGACCTTCATGGTCGGCGCCACCGAAGCACTGTTCGCCCAGGTGCGCCCGATACTGGCCGGCATGGGCCGCAACCTGGTCCACTGCGGCGGCACCGGCACCGGCCAGGTCGCCAAGATCTGCAACAACCTGATCCTCGGCATCTCCATGATCGGCGTATCCGAGGCGATGGCGCTGGGCGTCAAGCTCGGCATCGATGCCAACGTGCTGGCCGGCATCGTCAACACCTCCACCGGCCGCTGCTGGGCCTCCGACACCTGCAACCCCTGGCCAGGCGTGATCGAGACCGCACCGGCCGGGCGCGGCTACACCGGCGGCTTTGGCGCCGACCTGATGCTCAAGGACCTGGGCCTCGCAGCGGATGCCGCGCGCAGCGTGAAGCAGCCGCTGTTCCTCGGTGCGCTGGCGCAGCAGCTCTACCAGGCCATGAGCCATGGCGGCGACGGCCAGCTCGACTTCTCCGGCGTGATCCGCCAGTACCTGGAGCCCAAGCAATGATCGAGTTCGCCCTGCAAGGCCACGTCGCCACGCTGACGCTGAGCCGCCCGCCCGCCAACGCCTTCACCGCCGAGGGCCTGCAGCAACTGCGCGAGCTGGTGGCAAAGATCGACGCAAACCCGGAAGTCCGCGCCGTGGTCGTCACCGGTGCCGGGGAGAAGTTCTTCAGCGCCGGCGCCGACCTGAACGGCTTTGCCGAAGGCGACCGCGCCCATGCCCGCGTGATGGCACAGCAGTTCGGCAGCGCCTTCGAAGCGCTGCAGAACGCCCGCCCCGTGGTGATCGCCGCAATCAACGGCTATGCCATGGGCGGCGGCCTGGAATGCGCGCTGGCCTGCGATATCCGCATCGCCGAGGAACACGCGCAGATGGCGCTCCCGGAAGCCGCGGTCGGCCTGCTGCCGTGCGGCTGCGGCACGCAGACTCTGCCGTGGCTGGTCGGCGAAGGCTGGGCCAAGCGCATGATCCTGACCAACGAACGCGTCGACGCCGCCACCGCGCTGCGCATCGGCCTGGTGGAAGAAGTCGTGCCGCGCGGCCAGGCATTGCAGGCAGCGATGGCGATGGCGCAGCGCGCCGGCAACGTGAGCCCGCGCGCCGCCGCGCATAGCAAGCGGCTGGTGCACCTGGCGCGCCAGGGCGTGCCGCGCCAGGCCGCGCTGGCGCTGGAGCGCGAGCGCTTTGTCGACCTGTTCGACGATGCCGACCAGCGTGAAGGCGTCAACGCCTTCCTCGAGAAACGCGCGCCGCAATGGCGCAACGCCTAGGAGCCGGCCATGCGCCTGACTGAGGAGACCACGGCCGCCAACCTGGACGCCGCCGAACCCGAGGTGCTGTTCCACGCCGTCAACGGCGTCGGCATCGCCACGCTGAACCGGCCGCGCCAGCTCAATGCGCTGTCGTACCCGATGATCGTCGCGCTTGGCGCGCAGCTGGAGGCGTGGGCGCAGGACGACGCCATCCGCGCGGTCGTGCTGCGCGGGGCCGGCCCCAAGGCCTTCTGCGCCGGCGGCGACATTCGCGCACTGACTGACAGCTACCGCGACGGCACCCCGCTGCACCGGCGCTTCTTTATCGACGAATACACGCTGGACTACCGCCTGCACCGCTATGCCAAGCCGCTGGTGGCGCTGATGGACGGCATCGTCATGGGCGGCGGCATGGGCCTGGCGCAGGCGGCACACCTGCGCATCGTCACCGAGCGCTCGCGCGTGGCCATGCCGGAGACCGGTATCGGGCTGGTGCCGGACGTGGGCGCCAGCCACTTCCTGTCGAAGCTGCCGGTAGAGCTGGCCTTGTACCTGGGGCTGACCGGCGTCACCATCGGCGCGGCCGACGCGCTGCTGTGCGGGTTGGCCGACGCGGCTGTCGACAGCGGCTCGCTGGCCGGCCTGGAGCAGACACTTGCCGGCATTGCCTGGGGCAAGGACGTGCTGTCAGACCTGCGCCACGCACTGGTGCGCGAGCCGGTGGCAAGCGCCGCCGATGCGCCGCTGCTGCAGACGCTGCCGGCATTGCTGCGGCATTTCCCGGCACACGCCACGCTGCCCGAGATCCTTGCCGGGCTGGCCTGCCAGGACGATCCCCAATACACCGCGTGGGCAACCCGCACCATCGACGTACTGCGCACGCGCTCACCGCTGTCTGCCTGCGCCACGCGCGAACTTCTGCTGCGCGGCCGCCGCATGGACCTGGCCGACTGCTTCCGCATGGAACTGGCAGTGGTGGTCAATACGTTCTCGCAGGGCGATTTCATCGAAGGCGTACGCGCGCTGATCGTCGACAAGGACAACGCGCCGCACTGGCGCACCGCCAGCTATGAAGCCGTCGACGACGCCGCGGTGCAGGCGCTGTTCCGGCCGTGGTGGGCACCGGGCGAGCAGCCGTTGCCCCTGCACGCCTGAGCGGTTGCGGTGCCGTGAGCCTGGACGCGCTGCTGGCGCGCAGCGCGTGGGCCGGCTTGCTGACGCCGGAGCAACGCCAGCGCGTGCGCACCGAACTGCGCGAGCGCCTGGTGCCGCAGGGCGCCTACGTCAGCCGCAAGGGTGAGCCTGCGGATTGCTGGCTGGGTGTCGCGCAGGGATTGGTGAAGGTGCATTGCTCCGTCGCGTCGGGCAAGCGCGCCACGCTGACCGGCGTACCCGCCGGCGGCTGGCTGGGCGAAGGTTCGCTCCTCAAGCGCGAAGCGCGGCGCTATGACGTGGTGGCGCTGCGCGATTCGCGCATCGCCTGTCTGCCGCTGGCCACCTTCGAATGGTTGCTGGCCAGCAGCCTGCCCTTCAATCGCTATCTGATCACGCAACTGAACGAACGCCTCGGGCATTTCATCGCCACGGTCGAACATGAGCGCATGCATGGCGTCGAAGGCCGCGTGGCGCGTGCCCTGGCGGCGCTGTTCCATCCGGTGCTGTGCCCCGCCCTCGGTGCCGACGCGGCGTCGAGCCTGCACCTGACGCAGGAAGAAGTCGGCCTGTTGGCCGGCATCTCGCGCCAGCGCGCCAATGCGGCGCTGAAGGTTCTGGAGGATGAAGGCTTGCTGGCGGTCGAGCACGGCATGGTGCACGTGCTCGACCTGGAGGCGCTGCGACGTTACTGAGCCGCGCGCTTGGTGGTCTTCGCGGGTTTTGCCGCGTTTTCACCGTGCTCCGGCGCAGGCACCTTCACCAGCCCGTCCGCACGGAACATCGCCTTGATGCCCCGCACCGCCTGCCGGATGCGCGATTCATTCTCGATCAGCGCAAAGCGCACGTACTCGTCGCCATAGTCGCCAAAGCCGATGCCGGGCGACACCGTCACCTTCGCCTTCTCCAGCAGCTGCCGCGCAAACTCCAGCGAACCGAGGTGGCGATACGGCTCCGGAATCCGCGCCCAGATATACATCGACGCCTTCGGGATATCCACCGGCCAGCCCGATTCGATCAGCCCGCGCGCCAGCACGTCGCGGCGCGACTGGTACTGCGCAGCAATCTCGCGCACGCATTGCTGGTCGCCTTCGAGCGCCGCAATGGCCGCCACCTGCAGCGGCGTGAAGGTGCCGTAGTCGTGATAGCTCTTGATGCGCGTCAGCGCCGCCACAAGGTCCGGATTGCCCACCATGAAGCCGATGCGCCAGCCCGCCATGTTGTAGCTCTTGGACAGCGTAAAGAACTCCACCGCAATGTCCTTGGCGCCCGGCACCTGCATGATCGACGGCGCCTTCCAGCCATCGAAGACGATATCCGCATACGCCAGGTCATGCACGACAAAGATGTCATGCTTGCGCGCCAGCGCGATCACCCGCTCGAAGAAATCCAGCTCCACGCATTGCGCCGTCGGGTTCGACGGAAAGCCCAGCACGATCATCTTGGGCTTGGGATAGCTGCCGCGGATCGCGCGCTCCAGCTCGGCAAAGAAGTCGATGCCCGGCACCAGCGGGACCGAACGGATATCCGCACCGGCAATGACCGCGCCGTAGATATGGATCGGGTAGCTGGGATCAGGCACCAGCACCGTATCGCCGCGATCCAGTGTGGCCAGCATCAGGTGCGCCAGCCCTTCCTTGGAGCCGATGGTGACGATGGCCTCGGTATCGGGGTCGATCTCCACGTCATAGCGCTCGCGATACCAGTGCGAGATCGCACGGCGCAAGCGCGGGATACCCTTCGAGGCCGAGTAGCCATGCGTATCGGGCCGCTGCGCCGCCTCGGTGAGCTTGGCCACGATATGCGCCGGCGTGGCGCCATCGGGATTGCCCATGCTCATGTCGATAATGTCCTCGCCACGGCGGCGGGCGGCCATCTTCAACTCGGCAGTGATATTGAAAACGTACGGGGGAAGGCGATCGATGCGCGCAAAGCGGCGCTTGCCAGAAGCGGCAGTCATGGAGGGAGTCCTTTACGTAAGCGCCCGGAACCGTCCGAGCGACGTCGGCGGCCGTTGTCTCGGCCACCAGGGACTCATGTTAGCGGGGATGCGGCCGTTGCACAACGGCTGCGTGCGATCCTTACAGCCTTCCGCCGGGCACATGCGTGGGCCGGTTCGCCGGCAGGCTGCGCACGATGCAGTCCAGCGCGGGTGCGTCGGAGCGCCCGCCCAGCGCCGCACTGACTGAATCGCGGTATTCCTTGACCGAGATGCGCTGGTAATACAGCCGCGAGGTCTGGTCCAGCCAGTAGACGTAGTTGCTGTCATCGCTGTCGCCACTGGTACGGAGCCAGTCGCTGATATTGCTCGAGCCCATGACCAGGTTCGGGCACGCGGTCTTCAGCGAATCGAGATAGGCATTGAAGTCTTTCGCCTGGATATTGCGCACCGAGTCAGGCGCACAGGCGGCAAGGACAACCGCACTGGCAGCGAGCGCAAGGCGCAGGCTGGATGGGAGGCGGCAAGGCATGGCGGCGTGCGGCACAGCGAGTCCTCCTGAGCGCGGCGATGGCCTGATGGGCTTATCTTAGGCCATCGCGGCGGGCGCGTGCATCGCAGCGCAGGTACCTTGCGCCGCTTCGCCTCAGTCGTCCAGCGTCTCATGCACCGCCGCATCGCCGCGCTTCCAGTACGCCGATGCGCGGATGCGGCGCTTGTCGATGCCGCGCTCGCCGACCAGGTACTGGCGCACCGCCTTCATCGCCGCGGCTTCACCGGCGGCCCAGACATAGCCTTCGCCGCGCGGCAGCGTGAGCGTGCGCAGCGCTGCTTCCAGCTGGCTGCCTTCGGGCGCATCGCCGCGATGCAACCAGTGCAGGTCGAGGGGCGCCTGTGTCGGCAGCGGGGTCTGCGCGGCTGCATCAGCCACTTCCACCACCACGATGGCGCGGGTATCCGGGCCGAGTTCTTCAAGCCTTCGGCCGATTGCCGGCAGTGCGGTATCGTCGCCGATCAGCAGGTGCCAGTCGAACGCCGCCGGCACGACGAAGGAGCCGCGCGGTCCGCCAACGCCGAGGTACTGGCCGGCGCGCGCCTGGGCCGCCCACGTCGACGCGGGACCGTCGCCGTGCAGCACGAATTCGATATCCAGTTCGCGCTTTGCCGCGTCATGGCGGCGCGGCGTGTAGTCGCGCGCGGGCGGGCGCGGCTGGCCTTCCGGGAAGACGATGCCGTCAGGCGTCACCTGCGGTAGCACCGGCTTGTCGGCGCCATTCACCGGGAAAAACACCTTGACATGGTCGTCGAACGACGCCGAGGCAAAGTCCTCCAGGTCGGCGCCGCCCAGTGTCACGCGCAGCAGTTGCGGTGAAACCTGCGTGGTGCGCAGCACCTGCAGCAGGCGCATCTTGAGCGGATGACGCACGCGCTGGACCGTCAGGTCGCGTGCGGATTCAGGGGCGTTTGCAGTCATATTGGGATTCATTGATTTCGAGCCCGACGCTTGCCGGGTCCAGTTGCCGATGGCGCAGGCCAGTGTCAGCGCCACGGCTCAGGCCTTGGGACCTGCTTCGATTTCGGCCACCGCGCGAGACAGGATCTCGGCAAGGCGGCGCTGTTCGTCCACGCCCGCCTCGCTGCGCAACATCAGCGCGCGCTTGAGCGCGGTACGCGCCTGCACCAACTCGGGCAGCCAGCCGCCCTGCTCCGGCTCGACCTGCGGCTCGCCGCTCATCGCCCGGCGCATCCACTCCATCTTGCGCGCCACATGGCGCAGCTTGCCGAACATCACGTCGACACGCTCGCGGTTGGCCGAGAGATGGGCCCTGCCGGTGTCGGAGAGCTGGTAGCGCTTCTTGTTGCCTTCCGTATCGACGGTGGCGTAGCCGACCTCTTCCAGGTAAGTCAGCGCCGGGTACACCACGCCCGGGCTCGGCTTGTAGAAGCCGCTGGTGCGCGTTTCCAGCGCCTTGATCAGCTCGTAGCCGTGACTGGGTTTTTCCTCGAGCAGGGCCAGCAACAGCAGTTGCAGGTCGTCGGCGCTGAACTTGCGGCCGCGGCGCCAGCCTTCGCCGTCGAAGCCGCCGGGACCTTCGGGACCACCGGGCCCGAAGCCGTCATCGGGGCGCCCCCCCCAGAAGCCTCCGCCCTGGCGACCCATGGCGTAGTGCGCAAGGTGCGGGACAAGTCGCATAAAGAGGTGCCGGCCGTGGCCGGAGAAGCCGGAGTGATGGCGGGGGTGGCGCATGACGCCCTTCGCTATGTCGTAAAACATATCGTACGATATATATCGTAAGAGCGAATGTCAAGCTAAGGCAGATCGGCTTCCCGGGTCGGGCCCGTGTCCGGGCACACACAACAGGGTTGTATAGGGGCTTTCGGCTTTCCAACATTCAATTAGCGCCAAGCACCGCGACAGACGGTGGGGGCCAGGTAGCAAGACCACGAAGAATAAGAAGGCGAACGGGGAGACAACATGGGCGCCATCACGCAACGCAGGCTCAGAGCAGCCAGCATCGGCGCCATGATGCTGGCGTCATGGGGAACGGCGCTCGGCGCCATGGAGGATGCGCTGCTCAGCGCGGAACCGGTGGTTGCTGCGGCGCGGGGGTATGCCGCGGAAGGCGCCTATGACGTGGGCAGCCATTACCAGGGGGGCCATGCCCGCGCGGGCTACAAGTTTTCGCCGGCGTGGTCGCTGGAGGCCGGATACTGGCGCCGGCACCTCAGCTACGCCGACGACTCTGCCGGCATAGACAGTTGGCTTGCCTCAACGAGTTATGGCCTGATCGTGAGCCCGGATGCCGGCAGGAAGCTGACGCTGCGGCTGTCCGCATGGGGCAATTACACCGACAGTCTGAGCAAGTCCGGGCAGACGTACGCCAATAAGCTCGCCAACTTCACCATCGCACACCCGAACGATACGCAGGTGCAGGCAGATCTGATCTACACCGGGCAACCGTGGACCAACCAGTTCCTGACCGGCTTCATCAGTGCGGGCTATAGCTGGGTGCGGGCCGGCGATATCCAGGGCATGCTGCAACAAGGCGCGTGCCAGTATAACGTCAGGGTTGGTGCCGACAACATGGCCATCGGCACGCTGGCGGCGCCCTGCCGGATGGGTCGCGCCACCATCGCCAATGGCGGCTTCCGCGTCAACGCCACCCAATTCGGCCTGGATGCCGGCAACGGCTTCAATGACAGCGGCGCGTTCATCGGCGCCGGCGGATCGTGGCGATGGCGCTACGGCTCGCTGAGCCTGCTGGCCGGCTACCACGTCCAGTATTTCTTCCGTGAACTGGATGATCGCTATGCGACATATGGCGCGCCAAAGGCCCAGTTCAACCAGACCGTCGCACTGCAGGCGTCGTATGCGATCAACCGTTACGTGGATTTGTTCGTGCGCGGACAAGGCGCCCAGAACAGCCTGGTCGGATATGTGCCGATGCTCTACAACCCGGTCACGGCCAGACGGCTTGACCGATCATACGGGCTGTTCGCGATCGGGCTGCGCATCAGCGGGTTCTAGCCTTGCGGCGGGCGCCGGTTAGCGGCGATGCAGCTTGACACGTACGCCGTTGCCGGAACGGATCGTCACGCGCCCAACTACCTTGGGAACATGGTCCGGATCGGCTTCGACGCGATAGCGCCGCACGATGCTGGCGAGGATCAGCACCGCCTCCTGCGTGGCATAGGCGGCGCCGATGCACACGCGCGGCCCCTTGCTGAACGGGATATACGCGCACTTTGCCGATTCCTTGCCCGCGTCCGTGTCGAAGCGCGCGGGATCGAACTCGTCGGGCCGCTCCCAGAGCGTACGATGGCGATGTAGCAGCCACGGCGAAATCAGGATCGGCGAGCCTTCCTTCACCTCCTTGTCGCGAATACACTGGGACTGCGATGCCTCACGCACGAAGAAACCGACCGGCGGATACAGCCGCAGCGTTTCGCGGAACACATTACCCACTGTAGGCAGGCTCTTGATATCGCTCAGTTCGAAATCACGGTCCCCTACCTCGGCCTGAATTTCTTCAAGCATCTTGTCCTGCAGGTGCGGGCATTGCGAGATCAGGTAAAGCGCCCATGTCAGCGCACTGGCGGAGGTCTCATGGCCGGCCAGGAACAGCATGCAGACCTGATCCACCAGTTCTTCATAGTTGAAGCGATCGCCGTTGACGGGATCGACCGCCTCCATCATGCCGGCGAGAATATCCTGGCGACCGCCCGCCTGCCCGCTGTCACGCTCGGCAAGCCGCCGCGCGATGATATCGGACAGAATCACGCGAATCTTCTTCGCCGCACGCCTGCTGGCCCATGCCGAAAACACCGGCGGCAGGCGATAGATCATCAGGATCATCGCCCGCTGCGCGTGGTGCTGGAACTCCAGGAACGCGTCGTAGATCTCCTTGGCGGCAGACGCCTCCAAATTCTCCGACAAGATTGTCCGGAAGATGATGTCGGCGGTCACGTAGGTCATCTCGCCATCCACCTCATACGAGCGCCCGTCCGCCACCGCATCCAGTCGGCGGGTCATGCCCGCCACCGAATCGGCCATCAGCGAGAACACCAGCTTCAGCCTGGCCTGCGCGAAGGCCGGCTCCACCAGGCGGCGCTGGCGCTCCCACACCTTGCTGTTGGTGGTGAAGATGCTGGTGCCCAGCAACGGCTCCAGCATCCGGTGCATCAGCTTATGCTTGGGATACGCATGCGTATCGCCAAGGATCTTGCGCACCCAGTCGGCATCGTTGACCATGAAGATGTCCATGCCGGGCTGCGAGATCTTGCCCATCTTCATCGAGTAGCTGCGCTCGAACAGCACATCGATCCAGGAATTCCAGCCGCGCAGGAAGCGCAACAGGAAAGAACTCTTGCGCACGTGGGGCTTGGGATACGGGGGCTGGAAATTCATGAAGGTGGACTGCCGGAATCAAAAGGGCTGGATGCGGCGCGGACCGGCCGTCATTCGGAAATAGTCGTACTCGTTAGGCAAGGCACTTGCCATCAGGTACTGGAAATGAAGACGCTGCTTGCTGCGCTTCATCCGCGAATATTCCTTCTTGCCGAACATGCGGAAGGGCCGCACCACTTGCGCGGTGGGACGGCCGACCCCGGTGCCGGTAATACCGGAGATATCCAGCGGATTCGCCTGCGAGAAACATAGCGAGTCCGCGCGCGCGTTCATGTCAAACCACTGCATGTCACGCTCTTCAGACAGCCGCTGCAGGTCACTGAGGAAAGCCTTTGCCGACGGCATCAGGCTCAGCAATGGAATGCACTGCCCCAGGGTGATCAGCGTGATATTGCGGCGCTGCGCAGGCGTCAGCGCACCTGCCAGCCGAGCAGCGAGTGATGCAGCGACAATCGAACCGACGCTATGGCCGACCAGCAATACCTCGTCACAAGGCGACGCTTGCTGGTCGCGGCGAATCCAGTCGGCAAAGGCATCGATCCGTTCCTTGACGTCATTGGGCTCACGCACCCCCCAACCCTGGACGAACCGGTAAATCCGTAACAGCCAGAACACCGCCAGCCGATTTGCCAGCGTGACCCCAGCCCAGATCAGCACGACGCCACAGGCAATACCACCGGCCCAAGCGAACAAGTCATTGCCTGCGGCGCTGCCGATAGCTGCCTTGGCCGCCATGCCACCGGCAAGCGCCAGCATCAGCAACAAGAAGAGGTAGGCCAGCGGGTACAAGGCACTGTAAAACGGACCGCGGAACGTCTTGCCCAGGCGGCCAAACGCACCGCATCCGACATAGCCCGCGTAAGTCGCCAGCGAGGACAGCAGCAACTTAAGCAGATTCGGCTCCCAGTGCCGCCGTACCAGGTCGTCCCAATGCAGGAACTGGTACTCCGTCGACACTTCCTGCCCTTGCCATTGGCTGCTGACGTTCCACGCGCTGACATGTTTGTCCAGGCGCGAACGCGCGCCCACCTGAACGGTGGTGCCCAAATGAACCGATTGCTTGGCTGATTCTTCGCGATACAAGCGGTGATAGAAACCCGCGCCGCGTGGGTCGAAGCCGCTGACGTAGTACACCTTGCGGCGCCGCACGCCGCGAGCTGCCGCCGGCGCGGGCTGTTTTTTGGTGGCAGTCTGCGTCATTGTGTTCTGTGGTGCAGCTTCTTCTTCAGCACCAGGTCAACTACGGGTTGCTCGCGCTTGTTGGCGCGCCGGCAATGGTCCTTCTGGAACTTGTCGGTAAACCAGATGATGAAGCGCGCCCACCACCTATGCTGCTCCCGCCAGGCATGCGACGAGACCGACTCCCACGCGTAGCCGTTGAGCAGGGTCGCATTTACGAAATGATCCATTGCCCTCACCCCTGCCCGGCCCCGCTCGGTCTTGCCAAAGAAGCCGATATAGACGATCAGCAGATAACCTAGGACGGCCAGGGGCACGATGAAAATCATCAGCAAAAAGCCGGCGATTCTTTCTCTCATGACGATGGAATTGTGGTGATGAATGGGGCTGGTGGCACAGCGGTGGTGAGGCTGAGGGCCTGCTGCCAAGGGAAGACAGATCGGGGGAATCAGGCGCTCTGCAGTATACCGAGCACCATGGTTAACAGAGGTCCGCCGGGCTGTAAGACGGTTCTTGCCGCATTGATTGTGTGAATTCTGTTGTAGTTTTGGTACACAAGGGCACGCGCGGGAAGCCAATGCCCTCGGCAGCCCTGTCTACTCCTGCAGCGAGACGGGCCTGCTCCTAACTAGTACACTGCGTCAATTACTCAGCAGTCCCAAATATATGCGACAGATGGGGCATCAAAGAATGATCGAATGAGGGTGCGCTTTTTCTGCAGCCCACGCAGTTGTTGCTCGACGCGAATCTCCAGCTTCTCGCCGGTGCGCAGCGGATTGCGCGCCACGCCGGTGCGCTTGAGGTGACTCCATACCAGCTCGTCCGGATTGAGGTCCGGCGCGTAACCCGGCAGGAAGTGCAACGTTAATCTGCCGCCAGTGGATTCGACGTACTCGCGCACACTTGCCTTCTTATGGGCTGGCAAGCCGTCAATGACAAGATGCACCGGCTTGCGCCTGCCCCTCATCATCTTCCTGAGCAATTCGATGAACAGCTCCGCGGTGAGCGCGCCCTTGTACGTCGCGAACCAGAAGCCGCCCCGGGCGTTGACCGCCGAGGCTGCCGAGATCGATTGGCGCTGGCCGGGGCGCTCGATCACCGGACTCTGCCCTTTGAGCGCCCAAGTCTTGCCGTGCACCGTGTCGGCTCGAAACCCGGATTCATCCCAGAAGTAGATTTCCGCCCCACTACGTCGGGCCCTTGCTGCAAGGTCAGGATAGGTCTCACGCTGCCAGCGCTCAATCGCCTGCGGATCTCGCTGATAGGCGCGCTGCAGTGGTTTTTGTGGCGTCAGGCCCAAACGGGCCAGCAACCTCCCCACTGCGGTCAGACCCATGCGCACACCAAACTTTTGCTTAATCAAGGTGGCCACGATTTGCCGCGTCCACAGCCCGAAGTCCAATCCGAATTGCCGCGGGTCCCTGCCGTTAATCCAGCGTAGAACCTGGGCCTGCTGGTGCGCTGTGAGCTTGGGCGGTCGACCGGTGGCAGGCCGCGCTGCCAGTGCCCGCTCCCCATTGCCGCGCCCGCTGGCAGCCTTGAGCCATCGGTAGATCGAGGTGCGATTCATTCCCAGGGACTTCACTACCTCCGACGGCTTCTCGCCTTCCTTCACCCGGCGCAACGCCAGCAGCCGAAATTCTTCCTGCGTCGCGCGATCCAGTTGGCGGCCATCTCGTTTCATGGCTCATGAGACTACCGTCGATCCCATTCGTTCAATTTTTGTCGCCTTATTTTGGGACTGGTCAGTAAATGGCACCGGGCGAATTCGCCGAGTTGGGTCGTTGTACTTCCACTTGATGGGTGCCGGATTCTCGTTGTGCTGACGGATATAGCGCATCAGCTTCCGGTCCAGGTCCTTCACGGAAGTAAAGATACCGCGACTAATTACGTCACGCTGGATACGGGAGAACCAATTCTCCACCTGGTTCAGCCACTACGAATATGTGGGCGTGAAGTGCATGTGCACGTGCCGATGGGCCCGCAGGAATTCCTGGACGCGCGACGTCTTGTGGACGCTCACGTTGTCACAGATCACGTGGATTTCCTGACCATCTGGCTGATGGGCCACGATATCAGTCAGAAACGCCACGAACTGCACGCTGGTGTGGCGCGCCGCGGTCTTGCCTAGCACTTCTCCGGTGGCCGTGTTCAACGCGGCAAACAGGCTCAAGGTGCCGTTGCGCTTGTACTCGAATCCATGGCTTTCGGCACGCAGGCACGCCCGGGCGACAGCGGCAACATGCGGTCTTTGCGGTCCAATGCCTGGATCGCGGTCTTCTCATCCACGCAGAACACCACCGCATGCGCCGGCGGGTTCAGGTACAAGCCAATGACGTCGGCAGTCTTGGTCTCGAAGTCCGGATCGTTGGAGATCATGTGCTGTGCCAGTCGATGGGGACGCAGACCATGTTTGCGCCAGATACGTTGCACGGTCGAGACCGACACGTTGCCCAACTCTGCGGCCAGCTTGTAACTACTCCAATGCGTGGAGCCGTCGGCTGGCTTGCGCTTGAGCGTGGTGTTCAACACACGCGCCTCAAGCTTCTCCGGCGCACGCGCGGGGGCTCTGCCGGGATGGCGTGCGTACAGGCCCGCCAGCCGCTCGGCCAGAAACCGGCGCGACCAACGCGCGATAAAGCGCGAATCGCAACCGAGCCGCTGCATGATCGCGTCGCGCGGCTCCCCGTCTTCGAGCATCAGGATCAACCTGGCCCGACGCACATCCGCCACACGCACCGTTTGGCTGCGCGTGGCTGCCAACAATTGCTCTCGTTCGAGCTCGTCCAAGTTCATTTTCCCATGCATCCATCATAGATGAATGGGGTGCTATTTCAAAGACGCGATGGACTAGCATCGGAGACAATTCACGCAACCGGTCGCGTGCGAACGCGAGAAGGGCATTCGAACTCGTATTGCCCAGCAGCCTGTTCAGATTCGACGCGGGGCGCATCGTAGTGGACGACACAACAATCGATAACTCATGGCACAGATATAGCCAGCTGGCCGGATGAGCTATTGCAAATGGCAGCGCCTGCGCACCTCCATTCACCATCCGACCACTGATGCCATTCGCATGGCCGCATGAGTTGCCAAAGCGAGGCGCGGACCGGAACTTTAACTCCACGACGTTAGCGCAGCGCGAAATGCATGGACGGTGGCCCGCAAAAACGGTACGCTACTGGGCCATTTAGAATGGCGACAGCCGTCACACGATCATCCCCGCCGATTCACACATGCGATGATTTTTGCTGCATCCGAGCTCTTCGCAAGAGGTGTCTTCTGTTCCCCCGAAGCCCGAAACCATACCTTCGCCGCCCAATGTGCACCCTGCAACATTGGGCGGCGATAGCTGGATCGATCCGATTTCGAAATAAAGCCTGCCAAGCTGGTAGTGATTGGATCGATGCTTTTGTTCATGGACAATGAGTTCGCTCAAGAACTGGGCGCATTAATCCGCCAGCATTTCCATTGCACCCTGCATCAGTGAAGTGAGCGCCGAAAGATCGATCGGCCACCAGTCCATCGAGATGGCCTGGGTGATCACCAGGGCCATGGCGCACACAAAGCGGCCACTCCGCTCTCGGAGCCACAGCCGCGGCGATACCCGTTCCTTCAGCGTGGCGTCCGCATAGAAGGACGAATTGATCTGTGACACGCGCACTAGATAGTTACGGAAGCGCCGGTATGCGCCCATGTCTACAGGCGTGGGATTGCGCCAGAAGTCGTCCAGACTGCCCTGATAGGTCAGACCCGGCTTGTCATAGAAGCAGCGGCCCAATGTGATGACTGGTGCGCGATGATGCAACGCCTGTAGGCCGGTGGTGGAATTGACCGTCACCACTCCGTCACAGCGCTGAAGCAGCGAGGGAAGATGAACGTCATGGATATATGCCACGCGGCCTTCTAAGTCATAACGGCGCGAGCATTCGGCAATGCAGGCAGCATAGTCAGTATGCCCCCGATCCATCGGATGATGCTTGATCACCAGCATGGTCTCGCTCGACGCATATTGTGCAAACGAGAACATTGTCCACTCGATGAAATCCTCCATGCGGCGCCAGGGGCTGTGCACGCGGATCTGCGCGTCGTTGTAGACCTGGAGCGCAACGAGAAAGAAAGGCGGATGCGCGTCCGACAGCAGGCGGGCAGCGATTGGCTGTTCCAGCCGAAGGTACCAGTGTTTACGTGCCGCGGCACGCAACCACAAGGCGATCTCATGCACACCGAACGGCTTGTGGTGACGATAGTCTGGATATTGCTTGGCTCGCGCCATGCCTCCAGCAAAATACCAGAATGAATACCAGGCCATCTTGCTGAAGGCATGCTGGAACCGTCGGCGCCGCGCTATGCTTGCTAACACCGGCAAATCGTCGAGCGCGACGGCGGCCAGTGGCGAATCGGCGTTGACACCTCCCCGCTCCAACGTGATGTAATCGGGTCGCACATAGCCCTCCTCGAAGACCCAAAAAGCGATGCCAAGAGATTGCGCCACGCGCGCAGCGATCCGGTGTTGGCGCCGCGCGCTGCCAAAGACCACAACGGCATCGATGGACAGCCTCGTTAAGACACTCCGCAGAAACGACTCCCACATAGGCATGGGGTGACGAAAGCGGATGGTCGCCTTGCCAGGGAAGAAGAGTTCGTCGCCGCCGTTGAAATTGATCTTCCAGACTTGCGTTCCTGCCGCCTGAAGCATCTTCTTAAGACGCGCGAAGAAGGGACCGTTAGGACCTTGCAACATCAGCACGCGCGAGTAAGCGGTCAACTGGTCGAAGCCTTCGCGCGCGGCCGAGCCGGCCCCTTTACGCTCATCAGGCGGCCTTGCCGCATTGCTTGATGGCCGCGACGCGGCCTCTCCTGCCGGCGCTCTTACGGGCTGGCCTTCAGACTCCCGGAAAGACAACATGATGCTGACGACCCTTGCAATTCTTGCTGCCTCAGGAAAGCAGGACAACCAATCACTTTCCCGGCAGCGAATACTTTGTTTTCAGGCAAACTCGACAAAAGATTGCGGGCACGCCTGGTGCCACCCGCGCTCGATTGCGACCCTATCGGGCACCGACAATGACCCGAACCAGTTGGCGACCCTTGCGCCATTGCCGGCTGATCCAGTGGCTACCCCCAGTCGCCGTGCTGCGCTCACGGGCTGTGATCAGGAAATCCACCACATCCTCGGCTGCGCAGAATCCCACAACACCGGGAAGCCGGTAGCGCGGATATTGGCATAGCGCCACATACACAAGTTCGTCCATCGACAACCTGCGCCGTCGATGAAGCAGTTCCATATGGTCCACCGTCAGGCCCCACCCGGCATAGAATGGTCCACCGTAGCAATGCACCGTCTTGCCAAACAACAGTGCCTCGAATCCTGTCAGTGACGTCATAGTGTGGACTTCGTCGGCGGCCGCAATGCATTCGCTGACATTCGCCTTCTCTACGACCTGGTTTGCGAGTTCGGCAAGTTCGTCGGCGGCGATACCGCCAAGCCGGTTTCCCGCAACCACATCCGGATGCGGCTTGTAGACAATCCAGGCATTCGGATTAGCCTTACGCACATTGCGCAGCAGGTCCACATTGCGCCTGACGAACGGGGAGCCCGCTAGAATGGACGCGTCATCCTCCACCTGCCCCGGCACCAGCAGTACGCGGCGGCCCGTGCTTGCAGGTGACAAGGTGAAGCTGCCACCTACGTTGTATTTGCTGACTTTCTGTCGGACCAGAGTCTCTCTCAGTCTTGCGGCACGGGTACGCGATGCCGCGTCCAACTGAACCGTGGCCAGCAACTGTTCCATCCTGCTGCCGGAAAATGGGTCATAGTAGATGCCAGGGCCGTCCACAGCGAGTGAGAGGGGACCATGGAGGTCCGAGCCAAGACCGGTGGAACGAAGAAACGCGTCCTCCAGCCTCACTACCGGTATTCCCCTTGCAGCCGCAGCTGCACACAATTCCACATGCCGGTTGCCCCATACCACCAGGCGCGCATCTGGCGGTAAGATGGAAAGTTGGTCGTGGCGAATCGAGCGAACGAACCTCACTCGACTGGCGGGCGTCTCCAAGAACGGCGCCACGATGGCGCGTTTCCACAGGCTCATTCCGACGCACCAGTACGTGCCGCGGCTTTCGTCGTTGATCGTCTTATTGCGGACAATCCAATCCATGACATCGACCAAGGTGCCCGGCGCACCCGAGATTGGTTTGATGTACCGTGAATACTGCAGATAGGCGGCCGCGAACAATTGCTCGATGCTGCGAGGTCCCGGCCTTCGCTCGCGCAATGCATCAATATCGGGATGCCGATCGTCTGTCAGCCCCCAGCCGGCATACCAGGGCCGCCCGAACACCGTGACCGGCTTGCCAAGCATCAATGCCTCGAATCCCATCTGTGACGTGACAACGTAGACGCGATCGAATTGTTCGAGCAACGACAGCGGGCAGCAGTCATCCGCCAATATGCGCAGTCGGCCGCCGGCGTGCCGGGCATCGAGATACCCCCTCTTCTTGCCCGACAGCACGTCGGGGTGAGTCTTGATCCATATCTCGGCATCCGGAAACTCTATCTCCGCTGCAGCAAGCATGTCCGCGAAGGTCTGTGCACTGGCACCTCCCAGAACGACGGACATGTCTCCCGCGGTTTGGTCGATTAGAAGCACTCGGACCCTGTCGTGGTTCACGATCGCCTTTGCCATCGGAGCATGGTTGTACTTCGACAGTCGCTCCGCCCGAATCCTTGCGATGCCGCGCCGGGCCTCGGCGAGCAAAGCGTTGTCGCCCGCGCAATCGGTAATTAGACGCTCAAGGCGCGATGGCCGAGTCGCGTCGTAGTAGATACCGAGGTCGTCGATCACAAGAGACAATGGTGCGATATGCCCGTGCACACCTAGGCCCACGGAGCGCAGAAAACCGTCTTCCAATAGCAGAGCACGTAAGCCATTTCGGCGTGCCCGCTCGGTTGCCCTTATCCCGGACGGACGGCACCCCCAGCCCACGACAAAGCCGGCATCGTGCTGCATGGCGCCAGCGGTGCCAAACAGCAAGGGACGCCGTTGCACAATCATGTCGCCACCCAGCAGCGCCGCAAGATGCGGAATACGCGCGATACCGACCGACTCTATCCACACCCGCTGCACATGGCAGCTCTGTGACACCGTGGATTGACTGGCCGCTTGATTGCCTGCATGACAGATACGCATTTCGGACACGGTCAGTTAGACTCCGAAACCGACCGCGTCAAGTATCGATCGGGCAGGATCGGTGCGATCGTCCTGTCACCGGACTCGAGCTCCTCTTTCCCGCTGCGCAAGGCCAAGACGGTTTGAATCGCGATCATCCGGTCCAGCGTCGAGGCCGGGACCTCCGTCGGATGACAGCGGATCGCGCAGGCATAGCCGTGCTCCGCCTCCGCAAGATCACCGTGCAGATAGCAGACTTCAGCAAGAAGCAACCAGTCATTCACGGAACAGGGAGGCGCCATCTCGCTGAAGCGTAGCAGCCGATAGGCGCCTGCAACATTGCCGAGGGCCCGCATTGCTCGAACGCGGGTCCACATGTGCATCGATTCCAAATGCTTACCGTGTTCCAACGCCGCTACAATGCTGGCCCTGTCCCCCGTCTGCATCGCCATCTCCAACTCCGCACGCACAAAACGCTCTTCGGCGGGATGAATGGCACGCAGCGAGCAAGCTACCTGGTGAGCCTTCTGAGGAGCTTCCGAAGCTTCCGTAGCGTTGAGAAAGTGTATGGCTAGGTCGAGGGGCATTTGCTCGATGCGATCGGCATAGAGGTAAGTCACGTGATTCTTCACTACCGACCACCTCTCCTCCTCTCCGGCAAGCCGCATTACTTCCCAGCGAAGCGGAATGTCGGAATAGCCTTTGCGTTCCAGTCGGAGAAGAATCGCTCGCGCATTCTCGAAGCGCCTGAGCCGCCGGTTCGCCTCAGCAAACAACAGCGTCGCACGATAGTGGAGCGAAGCGAACGCATGAGTTTCGGCAATCTTCCCCTCCAAGCGAGTCGCAACCTCCTCCCAATCGCCATTGGCGGCAGAGAGCCATGCACCCAACAGCGCCTGATCGGCAGGCGCAATGCCAAGCCGCGTGACCTCATCTACCATGTGTGTTGCCGCTGCCACGTTGCCGGCCATCGCGTGGCACTGAAGTGCAAGCGCAGCAGCAGCCAAGACGAGTGACTCGTCCTGCGCGAAAGACATGATTGTGCCGAGTGACGCCACTGCGCCCTCCGAGTCTCCCTCGGCTTCACGCAGCATTGCCGCTTCGTATGCCAGCACGGTGCGCGGCAGCCCGTTGATTCGCAGCAGTTCCTGACCACCATCGTACAAGTTCAGCGCTTTGGACAACTGCGCGCTGGAGAGCGCATCCAGTATGTCGCCACGTGTAATCGCAATGGCTTCCTCAGCAAAGGCCACCGACCTTCCGCTCCGGCCCCATTGTAAGCACAGGGTCTTGACTTCTTCCCGCCGTCCGAGTCGACGCAGAAGCTCCAGCCTTTCGCGTGCCGCGTATTCCGGCATGCCGTCGACGGGCGTCGGAAAGGCCCACCCAAGATAGCAGAGCGCCTTTTCCCAATGTTCGTTCGCAGCCGCGGTCCTGGACATTTCAAGAAGCCAAAGCGGATCATCCTCGAAGCCCGGTTCCAAAGCATACAGAGCGTCTTCGGCCTCCGAAATACGACCCATGCGACGTAAGGCCGCACTTTTCAATTGCCATAGACGAAGCTCGCCCCACGTCTGCCGTGGGGCAATGTTCTCGGCCTCCTTCACGTGTCGGAGGACAGCCGCATCGTCGCAGGCGTGGGCGGAAATCAAGGCTTGGCAAGCGCATGCGTACACCGGATCATCGTTGTCTTTGGCGAGCTCAAGCGCCGCCTCAGTGCCCCGCATTTCGATATTGGCTTTGAATCGGTGGATGTCCCACACCAAAGTGCTGGATGCAGCTGCGCCGGCGGCAGCCTGCGCTTCAGCAATCTCCTGCCAGTGCCCGTCCGCAATCATCCTTGAAAGGTCGGAGATACGCACATTGCCCTCCTGCCCCGACGCTCCATCGCTGCCAATGGCTGCGGTCAGCGCATGGATATCGGTCAGATCCACGACATGCGGGAAACGCTTGACGATCTTCAGGTGGTCCTCAATCAGGGCACAGCCGTCCTCGTCGGCTCCGGCGGATGAAGCGACTCGCACCCGACTGACAAACCAAGCACCACAGGAGTACACCGCCGTATCCGGACTGACCTGCGGGGCATAAACCAACGCTGTGGAGGCGAGGCCAAGGACCGCATACGGCTGGGCGATCGAAATCGCGGGCTCAATCAGGAAGTCCGCCTCGCAGATGATTACGATGCGATCCGCGCTTCCCGGATGTGCGGCAATTGCTGTCTCGAAATTTGAAATGACAGCGGGAGAATCCTTCGGGTGGAACTTGACGAACACTCGCGCGCCCAGGCGCTCCGCAATCGTGGTCAAGATTTCGCAGATGGTAGCGGCGAAAAGCCCGGCTTCCACCGGGTACCGCTGATTGACATAGATGATATCTTCGCGGCCGATTGAATACTTGGCCACCAGTTCATGTGCCCTCGCACTGGTGGTCATTCCACCGGCATGCAGGAAAAAACGCTCCTTGCGCCCAATGGAAAATGCACTACCCAACAATCGCGGGAAAGCTACAAAGGCTTGGTCAAATTCTTTCACATGGCTAAGTGCCGGACGAATGGTCGCAAGGAAAGGCAGAACCGCGATGAGCCCGCTCACGAGGCGGGTCTTTGCCTGCTTCGACGGTACCACGGCCGCCATATTTGTGCCGTCGTCCGCCAGCTTGTATGTAGCCGTGCCTTCCTCGACAAGATTCACTCGATAGCTGGCCTGCCGTGCAAGGGTTGCCAGCACGGCATAGTGGCGCTCGAAGCTCAACATGTAGAGCGAATTTGCCGTCGTACTGGCCAGCAGGTCGCGGTAGAGTGCTGCAATGCGCCTAAGCTTTCCGATGTCAATTTCGTTGGGGGAGCGCGGCAGGACGCATTCGCGCACGTCCACAAACAGGCCTCGATCAACCTGCGCCAGGATAGCCCGAGGCACAGAACGGTTTGCCGGTGTCGACAGGACCACCAAATAGTTGTTACGCAGGCCTTGGAAACGGATCAGCGATTGAATCTGCACCAACTGACCCAAGTGGCTCAGAATAAACAGATTGTCTGCTCTCGTCCTGGGAAAATCGTGCACAAGCCCGCGTTTCTTCAACATATCCCGCCAGAAGAGACGAGGATTATCCACCAGCTTGGTCAGCTTTGACATATTTCCCAACGAACCAAATTCAGCGCGTTCCGCAACTTGCGCAATGTTAATCGAGGCGAATGAATGAACTGTGGCAATACCCGCAGCCACAGCCGGAGCACCACGCCGGGTCCCCAGCGAATCTCGCGAATCGACTCCTGCTTACTCAGCAATATCTGTAGCTGACCAGACGTCAACTCGGGATATCGGACATTGTCAGCAAGCCATCGCCTGCTAGCCCGCGACAATTCCGTGGGATCCAGACTCTCCAGCTTGCGAAACAGCCGGCTACCAGCGAAGAAGTTCGAATAATGCTTTCGTGACGCGAACTCTGAAACCAGGAACACCTTTTGTCCGGCCAGCAGCCATTCAATCGCCGCCGAACTTGAGACCGTGACACAAGAGTCGGTCTTGCTGACAAATTCCTGGACCTCATCGCTGCAGACACGCAGGTTCGCCGGGTAGCCCGTTTCGCCTAGCAAGCATGAAAGCGATGCAGGAAGCCGCTTATTGTGCTCTCTGGTCGCCTTCTCGGTCCGTGTCTTCACATAGAAATTGCGTGACGGATTGCGCAGCGCCAGTCGAATCAACATGTCAGCCAGCTTCTGCCGGTCGTATCCCAACCTTGGCACATCGATCTGCTCGAAGAACACCGTGCCGGCCGTGACTTCAGCTGCTGTCGCGACCTTTTCATCCGCCTCGCTGTCGAACCACGATGCTCCATAGACGATTCCGTTGAACTCGAGCCCGAGCGCGCGACAAATACGTCGATATCGCCTCGCGTCCGCCGGCGAATTCAGCAGTACGTGGTCGCAACGTGCCCGTGTCAGAAATGCGTCGAACTGGCTGCGCACCACGATGCCAGGAAACAATGAGGCCGTCGCCGGCCGCTGCGGCAGCGCCCGCAGTCGGGCGAGGATCGAATTGATGTCCCGCCCGCCGCAACTGAGCACTACCAGGTCGGATGAAGCCAGCTTCGCGCACAGGACATCCATATCCGGCTCGTCGGAAAGACTATGGTGCAGAAGTTCGCATCCTGCCCGTTCGCTCAGGATTCTCGCAAGCCTGCGTGTGGCTTTCTGGTGTGCAAAGCTGCGGTACACTAACGAGACCGTCCTCCGCAGCACGCTCAGACGTCCTCGGTCCGCAACTGAGCGCCTTTCTGGATGCTCCGTTTTGCGGTCTTGCCCAGCAGCCGCTCATAGTCATCGGCGCCGAAGTCCCCCGTTCCCGGCCGACGAACCCACAGATTCTCCCCGGACAATACTTCGCCCGCCACGATATCCCGGTCGGCAATAACGGAGGCGAAGGCAAAGCGCATCGTCACCTCTTCCTGCTCGACGGCCTCTTTCTTACCACCGCGCGCTTTGAAGATAGCCCGCGATCCCTTGATCAGTTCCGCCATCGAGGTGGGGTCCATCGAGCATTCGATATCCGGCCCTGGGCGATCCATGCGGTCGGTGAAATGACGTTCTAGGATGCTAGCACCCAGCGCCACCGCACCGAGACATGCGTAGTTGTCGAGCGTGTGGTCTGACAAACCTACCACCGCATCGGGGAATGCTTCGGCAAGGTCGCACATACCCCCCAGGCGTACTAGCTCATGGGGCGTGGGATACACGTTCGTGCAGTGAAGCAGCGCGAAAGGGACCGACGCATCCCGCAGGATCTGCACCGACTTACCCACGCTGGCGATGTCGTTCATGCCAGTAGAAAGAATCACCGGCTTGCCGAAGGATGCTACAAGGCGGATCAACGGATAGTTGTTGCACTCACCAGACCCGATCTTGTATGCCGGCACGTTCATCCCCTGCAGTCGCAGCGCAGCGGCGCGTGAAAACGGGGTACTGATGAAAATCATTCTCTTGGAATGAACATAGTTCATCAGTTTTGTTTCGTCTTCCTCACCGAGGGAGCACCGCTTCATGATCTCGTAGATGGAAACATCGGCATTTCCGGGGATAACCGACTTGGCCTCGTCCGACATTTCGTCTTCAACGATATGAGTTTGATGCTTGACCATTTCGGCGCCCGCCCGATGGGCCGCATCGACCATGTCGATTGCGGTATCGAGGCTGCCTTCGTGGTTGATCCCGATCTCGGCGATCACCAGAGGTTCGTAAGCTGCGCCGATGTTCCTGCCTGCAATAGAAAAGGAGCTATTCATAGTTTTGTCTCAACAAGATGATTTGCCAATGCCAAGTCAGCCTCACTGTCAATATCGATGGAGCGTGACATCGGCATTAGGTAATACGCCATGGGCTCGCAGAAGAACGTACGCTGCACCAACAGGTCTTCAATCCGATTCGCATAGATAGCACCGTTCAGCTGCACGGCCTGGGGCAACGCCTGGCGTGGCGCCTCAAAGGCGCGCATATCGAGAACCGGCCGGTATTGGCCGTCTTGCAGCAGGAGTGTCTTGTACGGATGATGCGCAGACTCGCAAACCGACACGACCGAACCGCGCCCACTTTTCGTGTAGAGACGGACAGCTTCCGCAATATCGGCGCCCGTGCGCAATGGGCTAGTGGGCTGCAGCAGCAAACACAACCCTTGGGTAACCCCGAGCGCTTCGAGCGCATGACAGACTGCATCGATCGACCTGGAGTGGTCTTCCGCCAAGTGAGGCGGACGCATGGCCACCTCCGCCCCACAGCGCCTCGCTTCCTCCGCAATCGCATCTCCGTCCGTGGTAACGAGGATTCGGTCGATCACGCCGGAGGCATGGGCCGCGTCAATCGCTCTCCCGATCAGAGAGATACCGCCAACCCGCTTCAGGTTCTTCCCCGGCAAACCTTTTGAGTTGGCGCGGGCCGGGATCATTGCGATAGAGGTCATACCAGATCGACAAACGACTTTTGCACAGCTGTCTCCCAGAACGAGGACTGTCCAAGGGCCTCGGCGAACTTCTGCACGCTTCGTCCGTCGCCAAACCATTGCGACTTCTCAATCGTCTTGTGGCTGTTGACCTTCGCAATGGCGTTACAGACGTCTCCGGTGGCGTAACCGCAATTGACGATGGACGGCCCAAAGAAGCGTCGACTCTGGCGTGTGCCCACATTGACAGTCGGAACGCCATAAAATGGCGCTTCACGAATACCCGCACTGGAATTTCCCGCGATGAAGTCCGCATGCTTCAACAAAGTCAGGAAATACTCGAAGCGCACGGACGGAAACACCGAGAAGCGCGACCCCCTGCATTGCTTGTCGATTGCATTGAGGATGGCATCGCTGCCCGCATCGTTGTTCGGGAATATGACGACATAGTTGCGACCGGACTGATGGAGAGCGGCAAAAAACTGTTCCGCATAGTCAGCAATATCGCTCTCTTCCGTCGTCACTGGATGGAACATAGCGATCGCGTACGACTCGAAATCAATCTGATAGCGTTCCCGCACATCCTGCAGGCTCGGCAATGCGGACGACGTCATGACGTCAAGGTCAGGCGAGCCAATGATGAACACAGAGGCCGGATCTTCTCCCATCTGCAATAGACGCGCCTGCGCCTCGGTGTTGGCCACCATATGAATATGGGCGAGCTTGCTGACCGAATGGCGAATGAGGTCGTCAATGGTGCCAGACAGCTCTCCCCCCTCAATATGGCACACGAGGGTGTTGCTGAGCGCTCCCACCGTCGCCCCGGCGAGCGCCTCAAGGCGATCACCATGGACGACGATCATGTCAGGCGCGATCTCCTTCGCTATCCGCGAAACGATCGATACGGTATTGCCCAACACCGAGCACATGGGTTCGCCCGGATGCTGGTTCGATACGAGGTAGATATTGGAGAAACCTTCTCTGCGTACTTCCAGATGGGTTCCGCCGTACCGCTTCAACATGTGCATGCCCGTGACAAGGACATGCAGTTCCATGTCCGGATCGTCATTGACATAGTGCATCAGGCGCTTCAGCTTGCCAAAATCGGCTCGCGTGCCAGTCAGGAAGAGAATTTTTTTCATACGTTTTTATTCCACCAATCTGAAGCGTAAAGGCAGCGGTGAAGATAGCTTGCAAACAACGTTGACTACAGACCCAACACCACTTTGGCGCTGATCGCTAGTTGATAGAGAATTTGAAATACGTCTTTAGCAAACTGCCGCGTCTTCATGTCCACGCGCGGCAATACCAAGATTTCGTCTCCGGACTTGATATCCGGGTCCCGCTTGCCGTCGGTGAAACTCCCATCGCGATGCGCAACGACCACGCGGGACGTGTCGGCGGCTTGCGAGAAACCGCCCGCCTGCTGAATGTAGTCGTCCAGGTCCATGCTCTTGTCGAAAGCGATGGCGTTCGGGAACAACACTTCGCCGTTGACGATGACAAGACCGTCCCTCACCGGTACACGTAGAATGTCACCGTTCTCAAGCAGCAGATCATTGCGGTTGCTCGATTTGGCGATAAGGGTCTGGCCGGTAGGCTCTATCTTGCGCGCGCGCTCGACCCACTGGAGCACAAGTGCGGCCTCTTCCTTGCGCAGTTGAGCTTCTTCGGCCGTGCCGGAGCGAGCCGTAAGCACGCTCGATTCCAGGCTGCGCAGCGCCGTGGCCAGCAGAGTCTTCTGCCTATCCTTCACACTGTTGCGAAACAACTGGATGCTCTCGGCGTCGGACTGGGGCGTATATTGGACCTGGCTCAACAACTCTCCAACACGGCTGCCATATGGAAGAACAAACTCTTGTGGGCCCAGATGCTCGCCTTCGACGCGCACAGTTATCGTGCCCGGGCGCTTATCAGCAGTAAATTCGATTTCATCGCCGTCCTGGATCGTCACGTCCCTGCCCTGCGAAATGGGGAAATATTCGACATTACGCACCGTGCCGGTATTGCGGATCACGCGCACATTGGTAGCCTGTGCCAGAGGCTTGGCCAATTGAGCGATCTGATCGAGGCCAGCGCTCGCACCTGCGAACTCGAAACGTTTGGCGTTTTCCGCGAGGCCGCTCACCTTTACAGTCTTCTTCCGCGGCTGGACAAAGATGACGTCCCCATTATTGAGCTGACGCGAAGCTAGCTCGCCCTTTAAGAGAAACTCGTAGAGATTGACTACAGCGAGAGTCTGAGCCCCGCGCTTGATCGCGACGTCGAGAAACGATCCACGCTCGGGATCGATACCGCCTGCCTGATCGAGATAGCGCAGGATGCTGTCGCTTGAGGTGCCCGTATAGAGTCCCGGACGGTAGACCGAACCGGTGACATACACGCGCACCGGTTGCGCCGCCAGTAGGCTCGCATAAATTGATACACGCCCAGCGAACACCCGGCGGAGGGCGCTGGTGATTGCGGGCTGCAGATTCTCATTGGTAACACCCTGCACTCGGAAAGGCCCCACCTCGGGCAAAACGATGTTGCCCGCTGCATCGACTACGAGAACCGTATCCAGCGTATAGCCGTTCCACATGCGCAACTGGATGCGGTCACCCACCGAAATAACGTGGCTGGGATTGAATACCGAAGCGCTGTCACGGCTGAAGGCGCCGGTAAATAGCTGCGCGCCGAACACCTCGCTGGCAAGGTTGGCGCTGTAGTCGGCCTGCTGCGGCGCCGTGCCCGGCGGCATTTCGGGCGGGAGTTGCTGGGATGCCCCCGAAGCGACGTTTGCGGCGTTGCCCTGCGTGGGCATGCCGGCCGCTCCAGGCGGAGCGACATTGCCTTGCGCGGCCCACACGGAATAATCGAGTTGATTTGCTGAAGTCGATCGGGTCGACGTCAACCGGGCGGGGGTCGCCGCCGACTCCTTCATTGAACTCGCGGTCGTTTGCGCGCTTGCGACATGGTGCAGTCCCAGGGCGAAGGCCACGATGAAAACCAAAAAACCACGTAATCGTGACATCGTCAATCCCGGTGATCTTTAACAATGACAATGAGAAGCTGAACTACCCCTGCCAACATCAGTGTCATCAATACGAACACCACAATGCTGTAGATGCGGCGAGGCTCGAGCGGGTACTCGGGCGAGGTCGGCGCCTGCACGACCGCGACGTTCTTCAGTTTGCGGGTGGCTTCAATACGGGCCTTTTCCAGTGCGCCCAGTGCGGTTTTGTAGAGATCGTGAGTGAACTCCGCCGTGGCTTGCAGACGCTCCTGTTCTTCCACCACACGATTGAGGCCGTTCTTTCCCTTTTGCGAAACCATGCGGCCGCGCTGTAGATCCATCTGGCGCTCGACCGCGGCAATCTGCGCATCCAGTTGCTGGATGGCGGGCGACTGCGGGGTGAACACATCCTTCAGCGCCGCCCGCCTTACCTTCAGCTCTGCCAGTTCGCTTTCGGCTTGGGCGACGACGTTGGACAGACTCTCTACATCGCCCCGCGGCGAGACCAGCCCGTTGGCATTCTGAAATGCGAGCATGTCCTGGCGCGCGGCCTTGGCGCGGTCTCCCTGCGCCTGTACCTGCTGTTCGATATAGCGAACTTGCTCGCCCGCGATGCGGTGAGTGGTTTCGTTCATGAAGCGCTCGCCCTCGGTCACGAGCATCGTAGCGATGCGCTTCGCCATCTCGGGCGTGTAGGCCTGCGCCTTGATGACAAGCACGCGCGAAAAGTCGTCGTACTCGACGCTAGTGCGCAGCAGATAGTGCTTGTAGAAACGCTCCAGTGATGCGTCGTTGAACCACAGGCGCGACAGCGGGTCGCGTCGGCTATCGCTATAGTGTTCGCGCAAACTCAGCCCGGCCTCTAGCTTCTGCAGCATATCAACTGAAAGCAGGTATTCGCGCAGCAGCAGCAGGTCCTGTGGGGCGGTATTGCCGATCAGTAAGGACGTGAAATCCGATGTATTGGCGCCGATGGTGTCGCTTCGCTCGATGACGACCTTTGCCTCGGACACATAGCGATCCGAGGCGATGCCCCCCCAATACAGCACTGCGAGTACACATGCGGCCGTAGCAAACTGCCACAGCCGGCTGCTCTTAAGAAATTGCTTCATGACTTGATGCTTTCCCGATATCGGGACAAGGCTTCATCGACGTTGTCGAACCAATGCGCTTGGCCGTCGTGAAGCCAGATGGCGGACTTGCAAAAGATGCGCAGCGTGGATTCGCTATGCGAAACCATGATCAGACCGGCATGGCCAATAAGGCTCTCGAAGGCCTTGCGCGATTTGCTCTTAAAGGCAGCATCGCCTACCGCTGTCAGTTCGTCGACGAGATAGGTGTCAAAACGGAATGCAAGCGACATCGCAAAGGCCAGCCGCGAACGCATACCGGACGAGTACGTCTTTACCGGAGCGTCAAAGGCACTGCCGATCTCGGAGAAGTCCTGAACGAATTCCAGCGTGTTGCCCAGGTCCGCCACTCCGCCATGGATGCGGCTGACGAACTTGGCATTCTGGCGTCCGCTCAGCGAGCCCTGCAGACCACCCGTAAGGCCGAGCGGCCACGACACGCGGCAATTGCGGATGATCCGCCCGCTGTTAGGCTGGTCGATCCCTCCGATCAGGCGCAGCAGCGTGGATTTCCCCGCGCCATTGGCGCCGATAAGGGCGACACGGGCGTGGGTATCAATCTTCGCGTTGACGCCGCGCAACACCCAGTGCGAACCGTGCTGGCCACGGTAGCGCTTATGGACATCATCGATAATGATCATTGGGCCACCAGCCTCTGCGCGTACCGCGCATGCAGCGCGAGCCCGAGAAACACCATGCCGAGTGCAAAGAAGCCGAGATAAAGCAAGCTGATATGGGCTTCGCCGTGATACCCAGCGAAATAGCCAGCCCGCATCGATTCGAGGCCGTGCACGATCGGATTCACTAGCACCACGGTTCTCAACCCGCGCGGCAGGCTTGCGACGGGATACATCACCGCCGACAAGAAATACAGCGGCGCAAATGCTAAGCGAATTAGTCTGCCCGCCTCGGGCAGCAGGGATCCAAACACCGAAAACACCAGGGCCATTCCCCCGCCCGACAACAATAGCAGTACCACCGACATGCCTACCTGTGCAGGGTCGTTAGGAGCAATGTCGATGTCGAAAGCCGCAAGCGCCGCAAGCAGAACGGCAAGCACTATTGCGTAGAGGAAGGCTTCCAGCGACACGCGCACTAGCACGGCATCCACAGGACGTACCTGGCGATATGCGAACAAGGCTTTGTTCGCGTTTACGGCGTCCATACCGCGCATTGCGATGTTGCGCACTAGGAAGAAGCCCCATACTCCCGCAAGCACAAAAATTTCAGCGTTGGCACCGCCGCCAACCACGCGGTGCCGAATCAGCCCGAATAGCAGCATGAGGAAGATCAGATGAACGGCCGGTTCAAGTAGGATCCACAGCCAGGCGGCGCGTCCTGTCGCGAGGCGGGCGCTGGCCTCGCGCAGGAACAGCGCCTTCCAGACGGAAACTGCGATGGAAACGTCCGACCGGACCGTGGCCCGGCTCATTGCTCGACGTCGCGTAGAGCCAGAACGTCGAGGACGTTGTCGTCGGAATTGTGCACACGGGCGGAGGCCACCCTAGCTTTGACCACAGCCGGCGAAGCTACTCCACCGAATACCTGACCCACGGCGCATGTCACCGCCGCCCCGCCGGCAAGTTGCGTAAGGACTAACCCAGGTGTGGCGACCACATCACTCACAACCCGACCCCAAACTGCTCCGCTCATTATCGAATTCTTCCCGTTTTTCTGACTTGACCGCTATTCTGCGGCTGCTTACTTTTTATAGGGCGCAATAGTAAGGGGCTGGCGGAGCAATTGCAACAGTTAGTAACAAGCAGCCAGAGATATCCCCCATAAGGGGGATGACAGCACTCGGGGGAGCTGTGGTAGGCCTTTCTTTGCACTTGCTTGCTGCCTCAGCGGCTTATTATGCACACCTCAGAACCCGCGCGGGACAAGGCTCTCAGCCGTACGCCGGCTCGCAACTATAATCAAAGAAAATAGAAACCACGACGAAATTTAATCCGCCTACAAATTCAGATTTTCTGGCGAATGAAGCGGAAATAATCAGTGAAACTTCTCACTGGTAATCGATGAAACAAAACACAGACTTCTAATTATATTTAATGTGTTTTTATTAATACATTATACATCACACTACACACCGGACTTTTACGCCACCCTGGAGTCTCAGTTTCCCCACGGCACAGCCTAGGGTTGTCCCTAGGCCATGCTCTCCTGCGGCCTCCACGACTTAATGTCGCAGGCCACGCCCAATCAAGAGATCAGAGGGTATCTTTTCCCTTATTTCCGCCGATACCAATAACAGCCATCGATACCGCGTTCCCTCACCACCTCCCCCCGCTCCAGCAAATAGTTCAAATGCGCGATGCTCTCCCCCGTCGCCATTCCCAGCAGACCGCCACTCCCTGTAATCGGTCGCGAGAACAGCTCGCCAAACACATCCACCGCCCGCCTGGGCTCCGCCAGCGCGCCACGCAGTCGGTCGAGCGCCTGCAACTGGCCGGCGCGCAGATAGTCGATGCGGGCATGCAGCCCACGGAAGGGCTCGTTGTGCGCGGGCAGCACCAGCACGTCGTCCGGCACAGTGGCGCGTACCTTGTCGAGCGAGGCTAGCCAGTCCTGCATCGGGTCAGCATCGGGCTCGGTCGGGAACACCGATACGTTGGAGGAAATGCGCGGCAGCACCTGGTCGCCGGAGACCAGCACCTTCAGCGCCGGGCAGTACAGGCAGGCATGCTCGGGGGAATGGCCGGTACCGACGATCACCTGCCAGTCGTGCGCGCCGATGCGCACGACGTCGCCATCGGTCAGCCGACGAATACTCTCCGGCAAGGCATGGACGTACTTGCCGAAGCCACCGAAGCGCGCACGGTACACCTCGATCGCCTCGTCGTCCCACCCTGCCTTGCGATAGAACTCGATCGCCTCGTCCGGCGCGGCGCGCCCCGTATCCGCCGCCAGCACGCGGCACATCAGATATTCCAGCCTTGTCATCCACAGCTGGCAGCCGAACTTGCGCGTGAGCCAGCCGGCCATGCCGACGTGGTCGGGGTGCATGTGGGTGACGAAGAGGCGCGTCAGCCCACCGGCGAGCGCGCCGGCGCTGCCGAACAGCGTGCGCCAGGCCTGCGCGGTCTCGGGGGTCTGCAGGCCGGAGTCGACCGCGGCCCAGCCGTGGCCGTCGCGGATGGCCCACAGGTTGATGTGGTTCAGGCCGAGCGGCATCGGCATGCGCAGCCACAGCACGCCGGGGGCGATCTCGTGGGCGCGGCCGGGTTCGGGCGCGTCGCCGCAGGGGTAGTCGAGCTCGGGTTTTTCGAGAGGGGCGGAGGCTGAGGTGGGGGCTTGGGCGCTCATCGTTATCTCGGCCGGTGTCGGCCGTGGTGTGCCGGATACGGTGCGACGATGCCCCGGCTCCGCGCGTTTTGGAACTGACACCTTAGCCGAGATGGGCGATTCTTGCTACGCGCGCCGTGCCCCCTGCGGCGCGCGGGATTCAGGGCGGCTTATTGCCCCAGCGGCGGCAGCACTTTGCCCGGATTGAGCAGGTTCAGCGGGTCGAGCGCCTGCTTGACCTGCCACATCAGCTCCAGCTCGACCCGGGACTTGTAGCGGGTCAGGTCGTCGCGCTTGATCACGCCGATGCCGTGCTCGGCCGAGATCGAGCCGTTCTCGGCGTGCGCCAGTCCGTCGACCAGCGTCGACACCGGCTCATAGCATTGGGCCAGGAATTCCTTGGCGGGCTGGTCCTTGGGCCGCAGTGGGTTGAAGTGGACATTGCCGTCGCCCATATGGCCGTAGATCACCATGCGCGCATCGGGCGCCAGTTCCAGCACCTTGGCGGAGGCCTCTTCGACGAAGGCGGCAATGCGCGACAGCGGCACCGAGACGTCGCACTTGATACTGCCGCCGGTGCGGGTCTGCGCGTCGGAGATCTCTTCGCGGATGCGCCAGAAGGTCTGTGCATCGGCGAGGCTCGCGGCCACGGCGGCGTCGCGCACCAGTCCCTGGCTGAAGCCGGATTCGAGGATTTCCATCAGCGTGGCGTTCAGGCTTTCGGCATCGGTGCCGGAGGTCAGCTCGATCAGCACCATCCACGGGTGGCTGTCCTGCAGCGGCGAGGCGACGTTGCCGAGGTATTCCAGCACCAGCTCGAGCGCTGGCTGCGAGATCAGTTCGAACGCGGTCACGGCCTGGCCGGAGAGGCGCTTGGCCTCGCCCAGCAGCGCCACCGCGGCGGCGGGGTCCTGCACTGCGACGAAGGCCACCGCGCTGCTGCGCGGCTGCGGCATCAGCTTCAGTACCGCACCGGTGATGATGCCCAGCGTCCCTTCCGCGCCGATAAACAAGTGCTTGAGGTCGTAACCGGTGTTGTCCTTGCGCAGTCCGCGCAGCGATGAATAGATGCGCCCGTCCGGCAGCACCGCCTCGATGCCGAGCACCAGGTCGCGCATATTGCCGTAGCGCAGCACGGCGGTGCCGCCGGCGTTGGTGGACAGGTTGCCGCCGATCTGGCACGAGCCTTCAGAGCCAATGCGCAGCGGGAACAGGCGCTGCTCGGCCTCCGCGGCGCCGCGCGCTGCGCTCAGCGTGACGCCGGCCTGCACGGTCAGGGTGTCGTTGATGGTGTCGATGCCCAGCACGCGGTTCATGCGGCTCAGGTTGACGACCACGGCGGTGCCGCTGTCGTCGGGCACCGCACCGCCCATCAGCGAGGTATTGCCGCCCTGCGGCACCACCGGCACGCGATGCGCATGGCACCACTGCAGCACCTGGCTGACCTGCTCGGTCGATGACGGCAGCACCACCACCTGCGCCTTGCCGCGATAGATGCCGCGGTAGTCGGTGACATAGGCCTGGGTGTCGGCGTCGCCGCTGCGGCAGGCGTTCTCGCCGACGATGGCCTGCATCGCGCGCAAGGTGGTGTCGGGGGTCTGGGTTTCAGCGGACATGTGTGGGCCTTGAATGGGATGCGGGTCAGTACGCGGCGGACGGCTTGTCCGCGGCGCTGTCCGAGGGCTGCTCGCGGAACGACGCGGCGAGCTTGCGCGCGGCGTTGGCGTACATCAGCACGTCGACACCGGTGGCCACGAAGGTGCAGCCGAGCTCCAGGTAGCGGCGCGCCAGCGCCGGGTCGGAGGTCAGCGTGCCGGCGGCCTTGCCGCTGGCGATGATGGTACGCATCGCGCCTTCGATCGCCGCCTGCACTTCCGGGTGGCCCGGGCGGCCGCGGTGGCCCATCGAGGCGGCCAGGTCGGCCGGGCCGATGAAGACGCCATCGATGCCATCGACCGCGCAGATTTCTTCGAGGTTCTGCAGTGCCTTCACGGTTTCCGCCTGCACCAGCAGGCAGACTTCATCGTCGGCCACGTCGAGGTAGTCGGTGCGCGAGCTCCACAGCGAAGCACGCGCCACCGCGCTGCCCACGCCGCGGATACCCTGCGGCGGGTAGCGCGTGGCGCTGACCAGCGTGCGGGCCTGTTCCGCGGTATCGACCATCGGCACCAGCAAAGTTTTGGCGCCGATATCCAGCAGCTGCTTGATCAGCGGCACCTCGCCGGACACGGCCCGCACCACGGGCTGGGACGGGTACGAGCCTAGCACTTGCAGGGCATGCAGTGTCGTTTGCAGGTCATTGGGGGCGTGTTCGCCGTCGATCAGCAACCAGTCGAAACCGGCAGTGGCCGAGACTTCCGCCAGGTACGGCGTGGCCATTGACAGCCACAGGCCGATCTGTGGCTGGCGTGCGGCCAGTGCGGCCTTGAAGGGATTGTTTGCGGGCATGGTGGTTCCTGTTCGGTTTGCTGTCTCGCCCGGCGCGTCAGCCAAGCTGGCCCTGGCAAAGGTACTTGGTATGCATGTAGTCGTCCAGCCCGTGGCGCGAGCCCTCGCGCCCGTAGCCGGATTCCTTGACGCCGCCGAACGGTGCCGCCTCGGCCGCAATCGCGCCCTCGTTGATGCCGACCATGCCGGTTTCCAGTGCCTGCGCCACGCGCCAGATGCGGCGGATGTCGTTGGAGTAGAAATACGCGGCGAGGCCGAACGGGGTGTCGTTGGCGTCACGGATCACGTCGGTTTCGTCGCGGAAGCGGAAGATCGGCGCGACTGGGCCAAAGGTTTCCTCGCACGACAGCTCCATCGCCGGCGTGGCGTCGATCAGCACCGTCGGCGCGTAGTAGTGCGGACCGTCGGCGGTGCGCACGCGCTTGCCGCCGGTGACCACGCGCGCGCCCCTGGCGACAGCGTCTTCGACATGGCGCGCGATCTTGTCGACGGCGCGGGCGTTGATCATCGGGCCAATCTGCGCGCCCTCTTCCGTCGCCGGGCCAACATGGAGCGCGCCCACGCGCTGCGCCAGGCGCTCGACGAAGGCGTCGTGCACGGCGTCATGCACATAGACGCGGTTCGGGCAGACGCAGGTCTGGCCGCCGTTGCGGAACTTGGAGGCCATCAGGCCGTCGACCGCGGCATCGAGGTCGGCGTCTTCGAAGACGATGAACGGCGCGTTGCCGCCCAGTTCCAGTGAAAGCTTCTTCAGCGTGGCCGCCGATTCGCGCGCCAGGTGCTTGCCCACCGGCGTGGAGCCGGTGAAGGTGATCTTGCGCACGCGGCTGTCGGCGAGCCAGGCATCGACCACGTCTGGCGTGTGCTCGCGCGACGCGGTGACCATATTGAGCACGCCTGCCGGGATGCCGGCCTGTTGCGCCAGCCACGCCAGCGCCAGGGCCGTCAGCGGGGTATCTTCCGCGGGCTTGGCCACCACCGTGCAACCCGCGGCCAGCGCGGGGGCGATCTTGCGGGCGATCATCGCCAGCGGGAAATTCCACGGCGTGATGGCTGCCACCACGCCGACCGGCTCCTTCAGGACCAGCAGTTTGCGGCCCGGCACTGCTTCCGCGACGATATCGCCGCAGATGCGGGTGGCCTCTTCGGCGAACCATTCAACGTACGAGGCGCCATACTGCACCTCGCCACGTGCTTCGTGGATCGGCTTGCCCTGCTCGGTCGAAATGATGCGGGCCAGGTCGTCCTGGTGTGCAAGGATCAGCGCATGCCAGCGCTTGATCAGCTGCGCGCGCTCGCGTGCGGGGCGGCGGCTCCATGCCGGAAACGCCGCCGCAGCAGCATCGACCGCGAGACGCGCATCGCCCGCGTCGCTGTCGGCCACGCTGGCAAAGGTCTCGCCGGTGGCGGGGTCGGTCACCGGCAGGCGGCGGCCAAGGCCGGCATCGCGCCATTGGTGGTCAATAAGGTTCTGGCTGCGCAGCAGCGCAGCATCGGCAAGAGACAGGGCCATCGGTGTAAGCAGAAAGGAGGTGAGGTGCGGCAACTAGCTGACGATGCCCATGTGCCAGGGCACGAACTCATTGTCGCCAAGGCCGAGGGCTTCGCTCTTGGTGGGCTCGCCGGAGGCCGCGCGCAGGATGTATTCAAAGATCCGTTGGCCCATCTGCGGTACGGTCAGCTCGCCGTCGAGCACCAGCCCGCAGTTGATGTCCATGTCCTCTTGCAGCCGATTGAACATCGCGGAGTTGGAAGCAAGCTTGATCGTCGGCGCCGGCTTGGAGCCGAACATCGAGCCACGGCCGGTGGTAAAGCAGATCAGGTTGGCGCCGCTGGCGATCTGGCCGGTCACCGCCACCGGGTCGTAGCCGGGTGAGTCCATGAAGACAAAGCCCGCCTGGTCGATCGGCTCGGCATACTCGTACACCGCCTGCAGCGGCGTGGTGCCACCCTTCATCGCGGAGCCCAGCGACTTCTCGAAGATATTGGCGAGGCCGCCTTGCTGGTTGCCATGGCCGACCACGCCGTTGAACTGCGCGTTGTGGCCGGCGGTATAGCGCTCCCACCAGGCCAGCCGGTCCAGCAGCTTCTGGCCGACCTCGGGCGTCACCGCGCGGCGCGTCAGCATGAACTCGACACCGTGGATCTCCGGCGTCTCCGACAGGATCGCCGTGCCGCCGTGGCGCACCAGCAGATCCATCGCCGCGCCCAACGCGGGATTGGCGCTGATGCCGGAAAAACCGTCCGAGCCGCCGCATTCCAGGCCGATCTTCAGGTGGCTGGCCGGCACCGGCTGGCGCACCGCCGCGTTGGCGAGCGGCAGCATCGATTCGATCGCCTGGATGCCGGCCGCGATGGTGGCACGCGTGCCACCGGTGTCCTGCATCACCAGCGTATGTACCGCGGGCCCGGGCTCCAGCCCTTGCGATTCGACCAATGAAGCGACCTGGTTGCGCTCGCAGCCCAGCCCGACGATCAGCACGCCGGCCAGGTTGGGATGGCGCGCATAGCCGGCCAGCGTGCGGCGCAGCACATCGAAGTGCTCGCTCGGCGACGACATGCCGCAGCCGCTGGTCTGCGCGAACGCGACCACGCCGTCGACGTTGGGATAGGCCGCCAGCCGCTCCGGCGTGAAATGCGCGGCGATCTGCCGGATCACGGTGGACGAGCAATTGACCGACGACAGGATGCCGATGAAGTTGCGCGTGCCCACGCGCCCGTCGGGACGCACAAAGCCGTTGAAGGTGGCGCGCTGCGCCTCGGGCACGTAGTCGACCGGACGCACGTCCTGGCAGAACGCCGGGTCGCGGTAGAAGTCGACCAGCGTCAGGTTGTGCGAATGTACGTGCTCGCCCGGCGCGATATCGCGCGCGGCCACGCCGATCACGGTGTCGAACTTGCGCACCGGCGTGCCGGCAGTGATCGCGCAGGCGGCAATCTTGTGCCCGGCCGGGACCTGCGCGCGCACACGCACGGCAGGATCGGCGAGTTGCTGGCCCAGGGACAGGTCGTTGCGCGCGACCAGCACGTTGTCGTTGGCGTGCAGGCGGATGACGGGATTGGGATTCACTTGGGGTTCGCTAGTTGTACGCCTGCGGCCAGGCTTGGAATTCGCCTGTGGCCAGGCTCGGGGTCGCCTGCGGCAAGGCGCGGAGTTCGCCTCCGGCTCAGCTTTGCTGCAGCAGTTCCTTGAGCTTGAGGCGCTTGATCAGCTGCGTTTCCTGGTCATAGACGCTGGCCACGTACTTCTTGTAGTCGGGACCGTCCAGGTACATCACCGGCGCATCGAGACGCGCGGCCACCTGCTTGAACTCGTTGCTCGCCACCGCGGCGCGGAAGGCGTCGCGCAGCTTCTTCTCCACCGCGGGCGGCAGGCCCTTGGGCGCGCCAATGCCGTTGGGCGCTTCCACCACCACGTTGTAGCCAAGCTCCTTGAGCGTCGGCGTGTCCTTGAAGCGCGACGCGCGCTGCTCGCCCCAGGTCGCCAGCAGACGCAGCTTGCCGGCTTCCACGTGCGGCGCCCACGAGCTGGAATCGGCCAGCAGTTCCACCTGTCCGGCCAGCACGTCCTGCAGCGCGGCCGCGCCGCCCTTGTAGGCGATCGCGTTGAACTGCACGCCTGCGGCCAGCGCGAACTGTTCCATGCCGACATGGGTGGCGCCGCCGATGCCGGCGTGCGCATACGTCACCTTGCCAGGATCGGCCTTGGCTGCGGCCACCACGTCCTGCAGCGTCTTGTAGCGCGAGTTGGTGGGCACCGCGATGCCGAAGGTCTGGCCCGAGGTGCGCGCCAGGTAGGTCAGCTCGGTACGCGGATCCAGCTGCAGCATGCCGAGCTGCGCGAAACGCGTCACCGAAATCGGGATCTGGCCGATGGTGTAGCCGTCCGGCGTGGCGCGCGCCAGCGCCTTGGTGCCGATCATGCCGGAGGCACCGGCGCGGTTCTCCACCACGATCGACTGCTTGAGGATGCCGCCTGCCACCTGGCACAGCGCGCGCATCGACTGGTCGGCGGTACCGCCGACCGGCCACGGGCAGATAAACGTGATGGGGCGCTCGGGATACTCGCCCGCCAGCGCACGGCCAGCCGGCAGCAGTACACCGGCGGCGCCGGCAGCAACGCCCGCGGCAGCGCCGATGAGCAGGTTGCGGCGCTTCAGATCGATGGGGAGTCCTTGAGTCATTTGCGGGTGTCTCCGATGTTTTGATTATGGGCGAGGCTGGCGCAGCCAGCTTCTTCATGCCCGAATTCTGGCTCGAACGAACATAACAATCCAATTAATAACTGGCATTGCTTCATAAGCCTATAGTTATGTAGACTCCAGGCATGGTCCAGATCGATCGCGCGCTGCGCTCCAATATCAAGCTGCGCCACCTGCAATTGCTGGTGGCGCTGGATGAGTTCCGCCATCTCGGCCGCACCGCGGAGTTCCTGTCGGTCAGCCAGCCGGCGGTGTCCAAGGTGCTTACTGAGGTCGAGAAGGCACTGGGGCTGACGCTGTTCACGCGCTCAACGCGCGGCACCGAGCCCACGCCCGCGGGGGAATCGCTGGTGCGCTTTGCGCGTTCGGTGCTGGCGCAGTACGAGCAGACCCGCGACGAGATTGCCGCGGCGGAGAGCGGCGCGTCGGGCCGCATCCGCGTGGGATCCATGGGTGCGGCGCTGCCGGTGCTGCTGGCTCGGGCCGTGGGAATGCTGAAGGACCGCCATGCGCGCGCCACCGTGCTGGTCGAGGAAGGCGATCTCACCCACCTGCTGCCCAAGCTGCGGCTGCGCGAGTTGGACCTGATCGTCGGCCGGCTCGAGCCCGGCTATGCGGCGCCCGACCTGCTGACAGAAGCGCTCTACGACGAACCGATGGTGGTTGTTGTCAAGCGCGGCCACAAGCTCGCGCGCAAGGCGCGCCCCGGCTGGGCCGACCTGGCGGAAATGCCTTGTGTCATGCCGCCGCCGTGGGCCTCGCTGCGCGTGAAGATCGAACAGGCGTTCTACCGCTACGGCTTGCATCCGCCGCAGGACGTGATCGAGTCGTCGTCCTACCTCGCGCTGTCCACCTTCGTCAGCCAGCGCAATGCCGCGGGCTTCATGGCGGCATCGGTGGCACGGGCGCTACAGGCCGAAGGCCGGCTGCATGTGCTGGCGATGGAGGTGCCGGTGGAACTGCCGCCAGTGGGCATCATCACCCTGCGGGAGCGTGCGCCGTCGCTCAGTGCGGATCAGTTGGTGGCGTGCTTGCGCGAGGCTGCAGTGGAGGTCAAGAACGCATAGCGCGCGGCCTCGCACGCGACGTCTTCATCGCTGCGGATTGAAAAAAGGCGCTGGACTAGTTCGCACCGCGCGCCAGCAGCACCGGCACCGACGTCGCCAGCAGCGCCACCCCGGACGCCGTCAGCAGCGACAGCACCACCTTGCGAAAAACGACCTCGCTGATACCGAGATAGAGCCGCGCGCCCAGCAGCGACGGCACCAGCATCGCGGGCGCCACCACCAGGAACATCGGCAGCATCTCGCGCGTGACGATGCCCTTGCCGACATAGGTGGCCATCGTCACTGCCAGCGTGGCGAGGTTGAAGTTCTGGATCACCGCGCGCTGCTCGTCCTTGTCGAAACCGCGCAGCGTGCACCACAGCGTGGGGATCACGCCGGTGAAGCCGCCGATGCCGCCCATCACGCCGCCGGCCGCACCGGCCACGCCATCGGCCACACGGCCGCCCACGCCGATATGTGGCAGCCGGCGCGCCATCAGCATCACCGGGCACCACAGCGTCAGGAAGCCGCCGAGCACGGCCTTGAACCACTGCGCGTCGAGCATCGGCAGGATCGCCACGCCCAGCGGGATCCCGCAGACGCCGCCGGCCACGAACGGCCACAGCCGCCGCCACGACAGCCCGCGCCGCACCGACGCCGCCGCCAGCAACTGGCCCGTGAGCGCGCCGAACACCGTCATCGCCGACGCCAGCCGGGGCTCGATCGCCCAGGCCCAGAACGACATCGCCACCATGCCGAAGGCAAAGCCCGACAGGCCCTGGACAAAGCCGGCCACGGCGGCGCCGGCGATCACGATCAGCAAGGTGGAATCCATATGGGCAGCGAGGACGGCAAAGCGCGTGACTATGCACTTCATTACTCACCGTGTCAGCCGACGGTGCTGCTGCAGCGCGCAAAACTGATACGGTGTTTTTCCATTGAGGTGATGCTGTTCCGCGAACGCGCGCTTGGTTAGCATTGCATCGGCAAGCAGGACTGACGGTGTGCATAAGCGGCGAATGCGACCGCATGCGGCGAAATGTCGCCCGCCCGCCGCGTGCTGCCATGCTGCACTTTGCGCGGCGCGCGGCGTACACTACGCTTTACCGCACGCGCCTACGGCCCGCGCCCCGGCGCGCCCTGCCGACTGGCCCGGCCTGCCTCATCGGCAGCGCCGCGCCGTCCAAGGCGTGCGTCAGGCCAGCGCCACGGAGAACACGACATGTTTGGTTTGACCGCGCTCGACCTCGCCCGCATCCAGTTTGGCTTCACCATCTCTTTCCACATTGTCTTTCCCGCGATCACCATCGGCCTGGCCGCCTACCTGGCGGTGCTCGAGGGCTGCTGGCTGAAAACGCAGCGGACGCATTACCGCGACCTCTATCACTTCTGGTCCAAGATCTTCGCCGTCAACTTCGGCATGGGAGTGGTGTCCGGGCTGGTGATGGCCTACCAGTTCGGCACCAACTGGAGCTTCTTCTCCGAGTTCGCGGGCAGTATCACCGGCCCCTTGCTGACCTATGAAGTGCTGACGGCGTTCTTCCTGGAAGCTGGCTTCCTGGGCGTGATGCTGTTCGGCTGGAACCGGGTCGGGCCGGGGCTGCATTTCTTTGCCACGGTGATGGTCGCGCTCGGCACGCTGATCTCGGCCACGTGGATCCTGGCGTCCAACAGCTGGATGCAGACGCCCGCAGGCTTCGAGATCATCGACGGCCGCGTGGTGCCGACCAACTGGTTCGAAGTCATCTTCAACCCCTCGTTCCCCTATCGCCTGCTGCATATGAGCGTGGCGGCGTTCCTGGCCACGGCGCTGTTCGTAGGTGCCTCCGCCGCATGGCACCTGCTGCGCGGCCGCGACAACCCCGCCATCCGCAAGATGCTGTCGATGGCGATGTGGATGCTGCTGATCGTCGCGCCGATCCAGGCCGTGATCGGCGACCTGCATGGCCTGAACACGCTCAAGCACCAGCCCGCCAAGATCGCCGCGCTGGAAGGCCACTGGGAGAACAAGGGCCATGAAGGCCTGCCGCTCCTGCTGTTCGGCTGGCCCGACATGGCGCGCGAGGAGACGCGCTTCGCGGTGGAAGTGCCGCGCCTGGGCAGCCTGATCCTGACCCATACCTGGGACGGGCAGATCAAGGGGCTGAAGGAGTTCGCGCCCGAGGACCGGCCCAATTCCACCATCCTGTTCTGGTCCTTCCGCGTGATGGTCGGGCTGGGGCTGCTGATGATCCTGCTGGGCATATGGAGCCTGCTATTGCGGCGCAAGGACAGGATGTTCCGTGCGCGCGGCTTCCTGCATATGGCGCTGTGGATGGGACCGACCGGCGTGATCGCGATCCTCGCTGGTTGGTATACGACCGAGATCGGGCGCCAGCCGTGGGTCGTCTACGGCCTGCAGCGCACCGCCGATGCGGTGTCGCCGCACGGCGTGCCCGAGCTGGCGGTGACGCTGGCGATCTTCGTGGTGGCGTATTTCTTCGTGTTCGGCGTGGGCATCGCCTACATGATGCGGCTGGTGCGCAAGGGGCCGGCGATCGAGGAACTCAAGCCGGAAGGCGGGCCCGGGCGCGGGCATACGCCGGCCCGGCCGCTGTCCGCCGTGGACGACGACGAAGTGCTCGCCCCCACCCCCGTTGCACGCAGCCGGAGCTGACACCATGGGCATCGATCTCTCCCTTCTCTGGATCGTCATCATCTTCTTTGGCGTGATGATGTACGTGGTGATGGACGGCTTCGACCTGGGCATCGGCATGCTCTACCCGTTCGTGCCGGACCGGCATGACCGCGACGTGATGATGAACACGGTCGCGCCGGTCTGGGACGGCAACGAGACCTGGCTGGTGCTGGGCGGCGCCGGGCTGCTGGCGGCATTCCCGCTGGCGTACTCGGTGGTGCTGAGCGCGCTCTACCTGCCGCTGATGCTGATGCTGCTGGGGCTGATCTTCCGCGGCGTGGCGTTCGAGTTCCGCTTCAAGGCCAACGATCGCGAGCGCCCGGTGTGGGATGCGGCCTTTATCCTGGGCTCGGCCACGGCGACCTTCTTCCAGGGCGTGGCGCTGGGCGCCTATATCGATGGCATCAAGATGGAGGGCCACCGTTTTGCCGGCGGGCCGCTGGACTGGCTCACGCCCTTCCCGCTGTTCTGCGGGCTGGGGCTGGTGGTGGCCTACACCGTGCTGGGCAGCACCTGGCTGATCATGAAGACCGAGGGCGAGCTGCAGCAGCGCATGATCAAGCTGACCGGCACGCTCGCCTGGCTGCTGCTGGCGGTGATCGCGGTGATCAGCCTGTGGACGCCGCTGACGCACCCGGAGATCGCCGAGCGCTGGTTCAGGCTGCCCAACCTGTTCTGGTTCTCGCCGGTGCCGATCCTGGTGGCGCTGTGCATGTTCATGCTGATGCGCGCGCTGCGCCGCGAGCCCAACATCTCGCCGTTCATGTATGCGCTGGGGCTGGTGTTCCTCGGCTACAGCGGGCTGGCGATCAGCGTCTGGCCCAATATCATCCCGCCGAATATCTCCTTCTGGGACGCCGCCGCGCCGCCGCAGAGCCAGGGCTTTGCGCTGGTGGGGGCGCTGTTCATCATCCCGTTCATCCTGATGTACACGGTATGGGCCTACTACGTGTTCCGCGGCAAGGTCCGCCACGGCGAGGGCTACCACTGATGGGCGCGCAACGTCCCGGCGCATCGACCTGGCTGCGCCGTGTCGGCTGGCTGGTGCTGATCTGGGCGGCCAGCGTCGCGGCGCTCGGCGTGGCCGCGTGGGTGCTGCGGATGATCATGCAGGGCGTCGGCTTCCGTAGCTGACGTTTCACACCTCCCTGATTTTCTCCTTCTGCCGCGCGGCGCATACGCCCCGCGCGGCCTTGTCACGCCTGCCTTGTCTGCAATGCCTCCAAGAATCTGAATAGCTCCATCAGCATTCTTTGCCTCTCTGTCACCACGGTGACAACCCAGGTTCTTACTCTGCGGGCGCCACGCTACCGATCCCTGCAGGAGATGAACCATGAACTTCCGACCTTCCACCCTGGCCCGGCCCCACTGGTTGGCTGCCCTGCTGCTGTGCACGGCGCTGAGCGCTTGCGGCGGCGACTCCGACGACAGCGCCACCACCGGCTCGCCCAATGCAGCGCCGGCCACGCCGGGCGCTCCCGGCACCGGCGGCAACCCCGGACAGGGGAACGGCAGTGACCGGCCCGGAGAGACGCCTGCGGTGAAGCCGCAGATGCGCTGCGCGCCCTGAAGCCGGGCCCGGCCTGTCGTCCCTTCCAGAACAACTACCCGGCACAGAATCCATGAACCCGCAAAGCAGACGCAATTTCCTCAAACTCGCCGGTGGCAGCGCCGCCGCCACCGCCGCGCTGGCCGCCTTTCCGCCTGCCATCCGCCGTGCGCTGGCGATCCCGGCCAATAACGCCACCGGCACCATCCACGATGTCGAGCACGTGGTCATCCTGATGCAGGAGAACCGCTCGTTCGACAACTACTTCGGCACGCTGCGCGGCGTGCGCGGCTTTGGCGACCGCTTCCCGATCCCGCTGGCGGACGGCCTGAACGTCTTGCATCAGACCTATGTGAACGGCGGCACCAGCCGCACCGTGCTGCCGTACCACCTCGACAGCAGCGCCGGCAACGCGCAGCGCGTCAGCGGCACGCCGCACTCCTACCCCGATGCGCAGAACGCGTGGGACCTGGGCCGCATGAACAAGTGGCCGACCTACAAGCAGACCCAGTCGATGGGCTACTACACCGAGGCCGAACTTGACTTCCAGGTGGCGCTGGCCAATGCCTTCACCTTGTGCGACGCCTACCACTGCAGCTTCCACGGCGGCACCAACCCCAACCGCCTGTTCCACTGGACCGGCACCAACGACCCGGGCGGCGCCAACGGCGGCCCGGTGATCGACAACAGCGGCGATTCGTTCACGGGTTCGGCCCCGCCTTATACCTGGAAGACCTACCCGGAGCGGCTGGACACGGCCGGCGTGAGCTGGAAGGTCTACCAGAACATGCCGGACAACTTCACCGACAACCCGCTCGCGGGTTTCAGGCAATACCGCGACGCCAACGCCGCGCGCGGCAACCAGGCCAACGGCAGCCCCTACCCGCCGTACACCAGCGCCGACGACACCATCAGTCCGCTGCTCAAGGGCGTGGCCAACACCATGCCGGACGGCGGCTTCCTGCAGGCGCTGCGCGACGACATAGCCGCCGGCAAGCTGCCGCAGGTGTCGTGGATCGTGGCGCCGGCCACGTACTCGGAGCACCCCGGGCCGTCCAGCCCGGTGCAGGGCGCGTGGTACACGCAGGAGGTACTCAATGCGCTGACGGCCAACCCCGCGGTCTGGAGCAAGACCGTGCTGCTGATCAACTTCGACGAGAACGACGGCTACTTCGACCATCTGCCGCCGCCGTGCGCACCGGCCTGGGACGGCGACACGCTGGCCGGCGCCACCACGCTCGCCCCGGAAGACGTCGCGCCCGAGTACCACGTCGACAAGCATCCCTACGGGCCGGGCCCGCGCGTGCCGATGTACGTGGTGTCGCCGTGGAGCCGCGGCGGCTGGGTCAACTCGCAGGTGTTCGACCACACCTCGGTGCTGCGCTTCCTGGAAGCCCGCTTCGGCGTGGCCGAGCCCAATATCAGCGGCTTCCGCCGCGCGGTGGCGGGCGACCTGACCTCGGCCTTCAACTTCGTCAGCCCGAACGCCAACCCGCTGCCCTCGCTGCCGAATCGCGACAAGGCCAGCGCCGACGCGATCCGTACCGCGCAGGGCGTGCTGCCGCAGGTACCGCTGCCCGCGGCGGGCAGCCAGCAGATGCCGCAACAGGACACCGGCACGCGCCCGTCGCGCGCCCTGCCCTACGAGCTGCATGTCAGCGCCCGGGAAGACGCCCGCGACAGCCGCGGGCTGTGGCTGCTGTTCGCCAATACCGGCACGGCCGCTGCCGTGTTCCACGTCTACGACCGCCTGCACCTGGACCGCGTGCCGCGCCGCTACCTGGTCGAGCCGGGCAAGGAGCTGCATGGCAGTTGGGACGTCTTTGCCGCCGACAGCGGCAAGTACGACCTGTGGGTACTTGGCCCTAATGGCTTCCACCGCGCCTTTCGCGGCGACGTGGCCGCGGTCACGCCAGCCGATGCCAGCATGCCGGAGATCCGCGTCTGCTACGACATCGCCAACGCGGCCGTGTACCTGACGATGATCAATACCGGCAGCGCGCCCTGCACCTTCACCGTGCGGCCCAATGCCTACCGCAGTGACGGCCCGTGGACCTTCGAGATCCCGGCCGGCAAGCAGCTCGACCAGCACTGGCCAGTGGGCCGGCAGGGCAACTGGTACGACTTCACCGTCAGCGCCACGCAGGGCGGCTTTACGCGGCGCTTTGCCGGGCGCATCGAGACCGGCAAGGACAGCGTGTCCGACCCGGCGATGGGAGTGATCGGCTGACCCGCGCGCGCCTGGCGCGAAGCAGTGCGCCCGCCCCGGCCCTCGCGGCCGGGGCGGGCGTAGCCGTTTTGTCATATTGTCCCGCTAGACTGCGCGGTCGTCCGGACCTGTCCGGTCCACTTCCTCCACAACCGTGCGGATGACCATGCTTGGCGACCTGCTGATGACCTTTTTTGAAGTGGCGCGCCAGGGCAGCATCACCATGGCTGCCAGGCAGCTGCGCGTCAGCCAGCCTACGGTGACCGGCCGCATCCGCCAGCTCGAAGAGACCTACGGCGTGGAACTGTTCCACCGCCGCGCCAGCCGCGTCGACCTGAGCGACGTGGGCGTGGCGATGATGCCGGTGGTCGAGCAGCTGATGCAGCAGGAAGGCAATGCCGACTACCTGCTGCGCAACGCCGGCAACCTGCGCTTTGGCAACCTGCGCGTCGGCGCCACGGGACCCTATTACATCCTGCGCGCGGTGGCGGCGTTCCGGCGGCGCTACCCGGCGATCGAGGTGAGCCTGGACATCGGCAACTCGCAGCAGATGCTGGAGGCGCTGTTCGAGTACCGCATCGACGCGGCGGTGTCGTCGCACCCGGTCGATGACGAGCGCCTCGCGCGCATCCGGCTGGCGTCGGACCCGATGGTGCTGGTGGTCCATCCGGACCATGCGCTGGCGCGGCTCGCGCAGGTCGAGCTGCCGCAGCTGCGCGGCTGCCACCTGCTGGTGCGCGAGCATGGCTCGATGACGCGCAAGGCTACCGAGGATGCGCTGGCCGCCTGCGGGCAGGAGCTGCCGCCGCACACCGTGATCGGCAGCCGCGAGGCGATCTACGAGGCGATCCGGCTGGGCCTGGGCGCCAGCGTGGTACCGCTGGGCGAAGTGCCGCGCGACCCGCGGCTGCGGGTGGTGGCATTCGCCCACGGTGCGCCGGTACTCCATGAATATCTCTATTGCCTGAAGAGCCGGCGCGACACTCGCCTCGTCGGCGCATTCCTGGAATGCGTGGCGCTGACCGAGCCGGCCACCGAGGCGCAGGCTGCCTGAAGATCCGCGCATGCGCAAAGCGCCGATGCCGCTACGGGAAATCTTGCTGCGTTCATTACTGCGTGGTCACCGCGCCGCGCCAGCCTTGCCGGCTTCGGCTGGCGCGGACGCCGCATTGCCACTAACCTGAACTGCATGATCGCGCGCGCCGCCGGCTTTCCTGAGTATGACCAGCTGCTGTCCTTGCTGGACGCCGGCAGCCACGTGCTGGATACCCGCGTGATCTGCGAAACCACGGTCCAGGGCCATCGCTTCGCCGTGCATGTGGCCACGCTCGGCAGCCGCGATCCGGCGGCGCCCGCGATCGGCATCTTCGGCGGCATCCACGGTCTGGAACGGATCGGCACGCAGCTGGTGCTGGACTACCTGCGCTCGCTGCTGTGCCGGCTGGCGTGGGACGAACTGCTGCACCGCGAGCTGCAGGCGGTGCGGCTGGTGTTCATGCCGATCGTCAACCCGGGCGGCATGTGGGCCGGCACCCGCGCCAACCCCAACGGGGTGGACCTGATGCGCAACGGGCCGCAGGACGCCGATGCGCGCGTGCCCTTCCTCGCCGGCGGACAGCGTATCGGCGCCTGGCTGCCGTGGTACCGCGGCCCGGCCGGCGCGCCGATGGAAGTGGAAAGCCGCGCACTGCTGCGCGTGGTGCAGGAAGAACTGCTGCCGCGCCCGCTCAGCTTTGCGGTCGACTGCCACTCCGGCTACGGCTGGCGCGACAGCATCTGGTTCCCGTACGCGCGCACGCGCCGGCCGATGGCGCACCTGGCCGAGATGTACCTGCTCAAGACGCTGTTCGAGCAGGCCCATCCGCACCACGGCTATACCTTCGAGCCACAAAGCCACCAGTACCTGCTGCATGGCGACCTGTGGGACCATGCCTACGACCTGGCGCAGCCGGGCAACCTGTTCCTGCCGATGACGCTGGAACTGGGCTCGTGGCTGTGGATCAAGAAGAACCCGCGCCAGTTGTTCTCACGCGAAGGCATCTTCAACCCGATCAAGGCGCACCGCACCGCGCGCGTGCTGCGCCGGCACGTCAGCCTGTTCGACTTCCTGGGCCGGATCGCGTTTGCGCCCGAACGGTGGCGGCCGCGCGGCGCGCAGCGCGAGCTGCTGCTGCAGCAGGCGCGCGCGCACTGGCAGAAGGAGCCGCAGCAATGAACGCGATGGGCCGATCCATGGGTCGATGGGTATTTCTGAGGGGACTGACGCGCGAATCGCGCCACTGGGGGACGTTGCCGACGCAATGGGAAGCGGCCGGGCTTGGGCGTCCGCTGCTGCCGGACCTGCCGGGCAACGGCGCGCTGTCGGCGCAGCCGGCGCCCTGGGGTGTGCGGGAAATGGTTGGCGCGGTGCGGCGCCAGTTGCCGGATGCCGGTGCACACGGGCCCTACCGCGTGCTGGCGATGTCGCTCGGCGCGATGGTCGCGACCGAGTGGGCGGGCATGCATCCGGAGGAAGTCGGCGCGCTGGTGCTGATCAATACCAGCATGCGGCCGTTCTGCACGCCGGCGCAGCGGCTGCGCCCGCGCAACTGGGGCAAGCTGCTGCGCGTGGTGCAGCGCTGGCACGACCGCGAACTCTGCGAGTGCACCATCCACGCCATCACCTGCGCGCGTGCCGATACGCTGGCGGGCGATATCGATGCGTGGAAGGCCATCGCCGCCGATGCGCCGGTCAGCCGGCAGTCGGCGCTGGCGCAGTTGCTGGCTGCGGCACGCTATCGCGCGCCCGCAAGCGCGCCTCGCTGCAAGGTACTGCTGGTTGCGTCCGCGGCCGATCGCCTGGTCGATCCGGTGTGTTCCACACGCATCGCGCAGGCCTGGGGCGCACCGCTGCTGACACACCACTGGGCCGGCCACGACCTGCCCCACGACGATCCGCAGTGGCTGTGCGACGCGGCGGCCCGGGTGATGCTAGGCGTCGGCTAACGCCGGTTCGACCGGCATGGTGCTGGTCAACAGCGAAGCGGCGGCATCGAGCCGATCCGCCGAGCCGAACAGCCGCGCACTGATCAGGCCGGTCTGCAACGCGCCATACACCGCTTGTGCGAGCTGCTGCGGCGGTTCCAGGTACGGCGTCTCGCGCTGTGCCGCGGCGCGCTCAAACAAGTGTGCCAGCCATTGCTCGTTGAAGCGGACGTAGTCCTGCATCACTGCGCGTACCGCCTCGGGCAGCGCCAGCACGTCCGCCGACAGCATGGCGACCAGGCAGGCCTGGTCGGTGCCTGCGCCCGCACGCAACGGCACCAGGTATTGCCGCGCCTGTTCCGCTGGGGGCAGGCTGGTGTCGATGGCGCGCAGGCGCGCCTGCATGCGCGTGCTGTACTCGCGCACTGCTTCCAGCACCAGGTCGTCCTTGGACGGGAAGTAATAGTGGATGCTGGAGGTCTTCACCCCGACCAGCTCGGCCAGGTCGCGGTAGCTGAAGCCGTTGAAACCCCGACGGCGGATCAGCACCTGCGCGTGTTCGACCAGTTGGTCGCGTACGGATCGGGATTTCATGGGGCCAGTTCCTCGTCTTGCCGCCGGTGGTTCAGGCCGGCAGCGTTTGTGCGATCAGCGTGATGAGGGACCCGCTCACAAGGCAAAGCCCTACCCATCCGCCCAGGATCAGCGCAGTGTCAAGCCAACGCATGATCAACTCCTTTGAGTCGGGCCGCATGCTGGCGGCCCGGCAGATTCAGGTGGCCGGCACCAGGCCGGCCGACTCTCACGCGATGGCGCCGTCCGTGTACGGGTCGATGCTGCGGCCCGGTTCCGACGACACGTTGCTGCGGTCCAGGCCGGCGACCGTGCGGGCGCCGTCGGTGAACGGGTCAGCCTTGCCCACGCGTGCGCCGTCCGTGTACGGGTCGATGCTACGGCCGGGTTGCGACGACACGTTGCTGCGATCCAGGCCGGCGACCGTGCGGGCGCCGTCCGTGTACGGATCAATGCTGCGGCCCGGTTCCGACGACACGCCGCTGCGATCCAGGCCTGCTACCGTGCGAGCGCCGTCGGTGTACGGGTCTGCCTTGCCGACGCGTGCGCCATCCGTGTAGGGGTCAATGCTGCGGCCCGGTTGCGACGACACGCCGCTGCGGTCCAGACCTGCGACCGTGCGAGCGCCGTCGGTGTACGGATCGGGCTTGCCGACGCGTGCGCCTTCGGTGAACGGGTCGAAGTTGCCGGTACGGGCGCCTTCGGTGAACGGGTCGAAGTTGCCGGTGCGGGCACCGTCGGTGAAGGCATCGGCCTTGCCGACGCGGAATTCATAGCCGTACTTGTCGCCGGTGAAGGTGCTGTCCTTCACGCCCGCGGCATTCGCCACGCCACCAGCAAAGGCGGCAGCAAGGGTCGCGGCGGTAATCAGGGTCTTGGCGAACTTGGCATTCATGATGGGCTCCTGGGGGCGATGTTCTGGATCGTGTCAGTCGGTATCAGTGGCTGTGGCTGTCGTTTTTTCATTCCGCATCTACTGGTAGATAGATAACCGATCCTGAAAAAATGACCGCCTCCGGTCATGCAATGGGATCGTCGCCGTGCCGCGCTTTGTTGCTGGTTTGGGGCGCTGCGTCGCTTCCATGGCCTGAATACTATCTACTACTAGGTAGATAGTCAAGGAAAAAGTTTTCTATCGCGTTGATAGGTATCGCAGCATCCCGCCTATGTCTTTGTTTTTATAACGTTAACTGACGGATCAAGAGTCCGTGGCCGCGCGCCTGATGGCGCCTAATAAAAAAGCCGCCATGCAGCATAAGCCACATGGCAGCTTTGAGCGCGCCACTGATATGCGCGAAAAACTCAGCCGGAGACGGCCGCCATCAAAGTATCGGCCGCGGCCTCGACCCGATCGGAAGTACCGAACAGCCGCGCCGCGATCAGCCCGCTCTGCAGCGAGCCGAACACCACTTGCGCCAGGCGCGGCGGCGGCACCGGGAACGGTGCGCTGCGCTGCGGTTGCGCGCGTTCCAGCAACCCGGCCAGCCACTGCTCGTTGAGCAGGTAGAAACCCTGCAGCATCTTGTGCACGGTTTCGGGCAGGCACAGCGTCTCGGTGGACAGCATGCCGCACAGGCAGATCTGGTCCGAGCCGCAGCTGGCGCGGAACGGCGCCAAGTAGATCGCCGCCTGTTCGGTGACCGGCAAGGTGGTGTCGATGGCGCGGATGCGCTCGGTCATGCGCGCGCTGTACTCCTTCACCGCCTCCAGGACCAGGTCGTCCTTGCTCGGGAAGTAGTAGTGGATGCTTGACGTCTTGACCCCGACCAGTTCCGCCAGGTCGCGGTAGCTGAAGCCGTTGAAGCCACGGCGTCGGATCAGGACCAGCGTGTGCTCGAGCAGTTGCTCGCGTACGGATTGCGTTTTCATGAAAGCAGTGTATCTACGCGAAGATAGGCGCTCAAGTTGAAATGCCCCTAGGCTCGGGTAATTCCCTAGCTATCGGGGCATGTACTTTAGCCAGGCAGGACCTGCGCGGCGAAGGTGATCATCGAGCCACTCGTCACGCAAAGCACAAGCCATCCGCCAAGAAGCAGGATGCTGTCACGCAAACTCATGATGGACTCCATCGGGCAGCGCTCACCGGGAGCGCCACCGTAAAGGGTTGGGCCGCCGGCCTCAGGGCCGGAAGCGATCAGGCCAGGGCACCGTCGGTGTACGGGTCGAAGCTGCGGGCCGGTTGCGACGACACGCCGCTGCGGTCCAGGCCAGCCACGGTGCGGGCGCCGTCGGTGTACGGATCAGCCTTGCCAACACGCGCACCGTCGGTGTACGGGTCGAAGCTGCGGCCCGGTTGCGACGACACGCCGCTGCGGTCCAATCCAGCCACGGTGCGGAAGCCGTCGGTGTAGGGATCGGTCTTGCCCACGCGTGCGCCGTCGGTGTACGGGTCAATGCTGCGGCCCGGTTGCGACGACACGCCGCTGCGATCCAGGCCTGCAACGGTACGTAAGCCGTCGGTGTACGGGTCGAACTTGCCGACGCGCGCGCCTTCCGTGAACGGATCGAACTTGCCGGCGCGGGCGCCTTCGGTGAAGGGGTCGAAGTTGCCGGTACGGGCACCGTCGGTGAAGGCATCGGTCTTGCCGACGCGGAACTGGTAACCGTACTTGTCACCGCTGAAGGTGCTGTCCTGCACGCCCGCGGCCTGCGCGACGCCGCCGGCAAACGCGGCGGCAAGGGTGGCGGCGGTGATCAGGGTCTTGGCGAACTTGGCATTCATGGTGGGCTCCTGGATGGCGATGTTTCGGGATCGCGTCAATTCGGTATCAGTGGCTTCCGGCAGGTCGCTTTTCAGGCTCGCATCTACTAGTAGATAGATAGTCGGCGCTAAAAAAAAGACCGCCTGCGGTAATGCAATGAGATCGCCACTTATCCGCCCGTTTCTGCTTGTTGCCGGCGGTGCAGCGGTTCCATGGACTGAATGCTATCTACTACTAGGTAGAGAGTCAAGGAAAAAGATTTCTATCGGTGTGATAGCGGCCGACTAAAGGTACGGCGTCGGTCCGCGCGAACCGGTTAAAGGTGGTCGGGGATGAACTTTCCTTCACCCGCGCGCCCGCAGCCTGCTAGCCTGAAGGGAAGCCTTTCTCGCCCAACCGTTCATGTCCGCAGGCCAGCAACCAGACTCGCCCCCGCCCGGCTCCACCGCGCACCGCTGGCTTGCCGCCGCCGCGGGGGTCGCACTCGCGACCGGTGTTGCGCGGCATCTACTGTTTCGTGCGCTGGAACGCAAAGCATTTGTCACACCGACGGATGAGACATTGCCTGCTATCGCGCCGGCTGCGCCGAAGGCAATCGCGCGGCATACCACGTTCGCCAGCGGCAAGCGCGTGTTGCACGCGTCGTTCATGCCCGCCGCCGATCCCGCGGCGCCCGCACTGATGGTGTGCCACGGCGACAACGAATGCCTGGCTGACTGGCTGCCGGTGCAAACCATGCTGGCCGCAGCGGGCATCACCTCTTACGTGTTCGACTACAGCGGCTACGGACGCAGCAGCGGCCGGCCGAGCGTGCGCCATCTGCGCGAGGATGCGCTCACCGCTTACCAACACTTTGTCGCGGCTACGCCCGCGGCGAAACGGCGCGTCGTGCTGGGGCATTCATTGGGCTCCGGCATCCTGCTCGACGTGGCGTGGCGCTTCGATCCACAGCCCGATGGCTATGTGATTGCCGCCGGCTTCAGTTCGGCGCGACTGGCCGCGGTGCAGACCGGGCGCGTGCCGGGATGGGCCGCATGGCTATTGCCCGATCCGTGGAACAACGCCGCGCGCGCGAGCCGGCTGGCGCGTCCGCTGCTGGTGGTGCACAGCCGCGACGATGCGGTCATTGCCCCGCGCCATGCGGAGCGCCTCGCCAGCGCAGCCAGGCAGTTGCATGCCTTGGTGATGCTGGACGCGATGCCGCATAACGCAGCGATCCTGCCGGACCATATCGGGGTATTCTGGGCGCCGATCCTGTGCTTCGTGCAGGCGCAAGAGCGCGACGAAAAACAAGCGGAAAAGATTGAAGCAGGCGAGGCGATCGGAGCAGGAAAGATAAGTGCGAAAACTACCAAAAACTCAATCGCGAATACACGTTAGCCCCGGCCGGCCGCAGGGGCAGCCAGCAGATCCGGGATACGCTCCGACCTTCGGCGGACAATCTACCGCAGACTTCCACCTGCATCAATCATCCTTGTGGGCGAGGCGCCACGGCCATGCGACTCAAGGGTCTTTTTCCGATTTCTTGTCTATATTGGACCTCGTGGCACAAGCATCGCAATTTCGCCATTGACAGCACTGGAGGTACTGCCATGCGTTGGCTTGCAAACTTGTTCAGTCCGCCGACCCCGGAAAAAATCGCCGAAAGGGAACTGCAAGACATGAGGCTGACGCTGTTCCAGGCCGAACGGCGCTTGCTCGAAGCACAGATGCAAGTCGCCTACTACCGTGACATGGTGGCATTTCTGGAGGACGTCTCCGCCAAGGGCGTGGAAGACGTCGTCGACAAGCGTCGCCGCGCCAACCTGCCCACCACGCCGGAGTTGCCGGCTGCCGCGCAGCCTGCGCGCGCACCGGGCCTCACCACCGTCCCCATCGTTCCATCCGCAGCCTGACGCTGGTCCTGCCTTCGGACGGCCACGCCCATGCTCTGGCTAACGCCGGGGCATGGGCGGGCATAAAGCGAAGCGGGCCCCGACCTGTGCGATACTCGCGCTGCCTGCCGCCCCGGCGGCGTGCACGCACAACTGTCAAACAGGACCCGGCCATATGAGCGAACTGCTGCCCGCGATCGAAACCGAAACCGCGCCCAATCCCGGCTGCGCCGTGATCTGGATGCACGGACTGGGCGCCGACGGCAGCGATTTCGCGCCGGTCGTGCCCGAGCTGCGCCTGCCTGCATCGCCCGGCGTGCGCTTTATCTTCCCGCACGCGCCGGCCATGCCCGTGACCTGCAACGGCGGCTATGTCATGCCGGCCTGGTATGACATTTATTCCCTGGATGAATCCGGCCGCCGCGCCGATGAAGCCGGCATCCGCGCCTCGTGCGAGGCCATCCGCGCGCTGATCGCGCGCGAGAATGCGCGTGGCATTCCGTGCAGCCGCATCGTGCTGGCCGGCTTTTCACAAGGCGGCGCGATTGCGTACACGGCCGGGCTGACGCACCCCGAGCGCCTGGCCGGCATCGTTGCGCTGTCGACCTACATCCCTGCGCCCGATGCGCTCGCGGCCGAGGCCACGGAGGCCAATGCCGCTACGCCTGTCTTTGCCGCCCATGGCACGCAGGACGATGTGGTGCCGCTGCGGCTGGGCAGCGCCGCACGCGATTTCGTGCAGGCGCAGCAGCATCCGGTCACGTGGCAGACCTACCCGATGGGGCATGCCGTCTGCCTGGAAGAAATCGTGGCCATCGGCGCCTGGCTGGCCGAGTGCTTCGCGCAAGCCGGCGTGAGCCAGACCTGAACCCCAACCCACACCCTGACAAGATGGTCGCCGGCCAGCGCGCCGCGCACCGCACTACGCCGTACGCATGACTCTCGCCCCGCTGCCCAGGATCGATTTCAATACCCGCAAGGCGCTGCTGTTCGCGCTGGCCGCCGAACGGCTGTCGGCCTTCTACGAACACCGGCAATGGATGACCGATGCCCAGGGCGCGACCCTGGCCGGCGAATGGCTGTCGCGCTCGAAGCTGCAGCTGCCACTGTCGGAGCGGCGTTTGTTGTCCGAACTGAGCGATCAGTTCGCGCGGCAACTGGCCGATACGCTGTCGCGCGAAGCCGGCCTCTACGCCGCGCATGAAATGATGGAAGCGCTCGATCCCAATTACCAGTCCGCGTTTGCGCATGACATGCTCGACGAATGCGAGCGGCTGCTGCGCGAGCACGGTGTGACGGAATAGCGGAAATCGCGGGAATAGCCAGAATCGCGAGAATCCGCCAGAATCGCGAGAATCGCTGGAAAAGCGGGAACGGCCGCCAGGCCGTGGCGTTTGCAAAGATTGACAATCGCTTTGCACACTGGCGCTTACACTGCGCGCACTGATGACGCCCCTTTTTCCTCACCATGGAACGCAAGCACCGTCTGGCCTGGATTGCGCTGAGCATGATTGCAGCGGCCCTGCTGACGCTGCTGTGCCTGATCCTGAATGACCACACAGAAATGCAGGCCGAGAGAAAGGTCCGGCAGATGGCCACCCGCGTGAATGCGAATACGGCCTCGCAGCCGGCGCATCCACCATAGCGCTTGCCGCAGCCGCAAGCGGTCAGCACCGCGCAGCGCTGACACGGCATCGCCGGGGTGCGCCCCGGGCCCGCAACTTCAAAACGACGACCAGGTAGTTAAGAAGAAAGACGCTACGGGCCGGAGCGCGGGCTTGAGTTTAGTCGCTGCCCCCGGCGGCGATTGCAAAGAATTGATAAGGGTTACGGCCCCACGTGCCGTGGAGGCGGGCCCCCTCTGTCAGCCGCCCTGCCCCGGCCAGTTCACGCCTGCCAGCGCTGCCAGTGCGCAGTAGGACGTGGCCAGGTGGTAAGGCGAGGTCGACGGCATTTCCGCGCGCACCACGTCGCCCGAGGGCGCCAGGCATTCGTGCCAGCCCTGCGCATGCAGGAAGCGGCCGCGAAACTGCTGCGCCCAGGTCTCCAGCGTGGCCAGTGACTGTGGCTCGCCATGCAGCGCCAGCGCGCGCGCGTATTCGGTTTGAGCCCAGATGCGCTGGGTGCCGTCGAGCAGTGCGCCGCCCGCGTCCAGCGCGGCGCTGACGCCCAGCGTATCCGCCGCCACGCCGTGCTGCTGCGCGAATGCAAAGGCCTTGCGCAGCGCGCCGTCCAGCGGCAGGTCGTCGAACAGATGCTGCCGCGCCGCCACCAGCGAGAACCACTCGAACTGATGCCCCGGCTCGATGCGATTGTCCGCGCTGCCCTGCGGCAGTTCCGCGATGCAGCCGCTGGCCGGATCGACAAAGCGTTCATGCACGGCCATCGCGATCTCGCGCAGGCGTTCGGCATACCATTCGTCGCCGGTCGCATCCAGCGCCGCCAGGTAGGCCTCGGTCAGGTGCATCACCGGGTTCTGCAGCACCCCCGCGCCCTTTGGGCGGAAGTGCTCAGTCAGCGCGGCATGGTAGAGGCCCTGGCCATCGGCAAAGCGGTCCTCGACGATGTCGACGGTTTCATCGAGCACCTCGAGCGCATCGGGACTGCCGCGCCGCGCATGATAGTTCGCACAGGCAAAGATCACGAAGGCGTGTGTATAGAGGTCGCGCGTGACATCGAGCGGTGTGCCGCCCGCGTCGACGCTGTAGTTCCAGCTCCCGTCCCCATTGCCGAAGTACGCCTGCAGCGAGCCGAACAGCGTATCGGCATGTGCATGCTGCCCCGCGAGCGAAAACACATAGAGCTGGCGCGCGCAGGCCATGGCGCGGTAGCGCGCCGCCGGCTGCGGCGCGGCGGTGGCGCCGTCGAGCGCCTCATAGGGCAGCAACAGGTCGGCATTCCAGCCGCTGGCGGTCCAGAGCGGCAGGACCGTGGCGTCGTAGTGTGCCGTCAGGGCGGCGACCCGTTCTTTCAGCTGAGGCGAAATGGGCATGTTCGGGGCATGGTCGGTCACGAAAAGCGGCGCCGAGCGGCGCCACGGCGCAGAAGATACTGGAATTGGCGCGGCGGGGAAAGCCGCCGCTGCGGCCTGCGCCGTATCTTGCCACGCTGCGGCGGCAAAACTGTCATGGCATTGGCGCCGCGCAATTGCTAGCATCAATGCGTCCCACCCTGCCAATGGGAGGCACCCATGTCGAACCTGCCCCTGACGCTCACCGACGAGCACCGCACGCTGGTGCTCCATGTCCTGGAAGACCCGCCCGGCCAGTACACCTGGCGCATCATCATGGAAGAGCGCTGCGGCGCTGCCGACGCCGATTGCACCGTCGAGGCCACTTCCAGCTATGCCTCGGAGGCTGAGGCCGAGGCCGCCTGCTGGGCTGCCGGCAACCAGATGCTGGACGGCCCGCGCGCCGCGGGCGAAGCGCGCGCCACCTGAACTGCCGCCCAGGCGGCGCATACCCGGCTTGATGCTGCGCCGCGCTTTGCGCGGCGCGGCACATGTTCTAGTCTGAAATCGCGGCAGTGGCAACGCGGGGTGAGCATTGCCCGCGATTCTCCTTCCGGCCACTCCCGGCTCATTGCCGGGGGCATCCCTGCCACCTGCCTGTCATATTCCTGGCCTTAACTGACCTGGTCGCCCTCACGCGCTTTCGACAATAGCGCGGCGGGCAAGGCCGCAGGAGCATGCAATGGATAAGCCGGTCGTGACTCCGCAGCGCTTTGTCGAACTGATGAACGAGCGCCTGACCAAGCATCCCCTCTTCCAGGAGGGCATGCGCGTCTATGCCATCCCGCAACATACCGACCATCCGCGCAGCCTGGTCTGCGTGGGGCCGCGCGGCACGGAATGCGTATGCGCCACCATTGAAAACATCGTCCGGGGCGAGTGTGACGTGTTCCCGGACATCACCCAGGAGTGGCACCGCCACAGCCCCAGCGGGCGCAGTCCGGGCGAGTTCCGGGCGCGCTGAACCGAGTTGGCTGCGGCCTGTTGCCAAGCGACGCCAATGCCCAGTGGATGGTACGACCAGAACGTGATGTACCGCGGCCACCGCATCCATCTCGCGGCGCTGCGATATGGCGGGCAATGCGACGGTTGGTGGACGCTGCGCGCCGAGGTCTGGCTCCACGGCAACAAGCTCGCGCTGCCCTGCCCGGCGGCGCAGACCCGCTTTGGCTGCGCCGCGGATGCGACGCGCGCCGGCATCGCATGGGGACGCGAGGCCATCGACGCGCGCATCGCCGGACAGCACGAGGCCGAGGAAGCGATGCAGCACTAGCGGCGGCACCGCTTGCAGCCCATCAGACGTCGATCGCCGATTCCGACTTCACCTTGCGGCGCAGTTCGAACTTCTGGATCTTGCCGGTCGAGGTCTTGGGCAAGGGCCCGAAATACACCGCCTTGGGCACCTTGAAGCCCGCCAGCAGCGTGCGGCAATGCGCGATCAGTTCTTCCGCGCTGACGCTGGCGCCGTCCTTCAGCTCGACAAACGCGCACGGCGTCTCGCCCCACTTCGCATCGGGTTGCGCCACCACCGCCGCCGCGAGCACCGCGGGGTGCCGGTAGAGCGCGTCTTCCACCTCCACGCTGGAGATGTTCTCGCCGCCGGAGATGATGATGTCCTTGCTGCGGTCCTTGATCTTGATATAGCCGTCGGGCATGCACACGCCCAGGTCGCCGGTATGAAACCAGCCACCGGCAAAGGCTTCACGCGTGGCCTTTTCGTTCTTCAGGTAGCCCTTCATGCAGATATTGCCGCGGAACATGATCTCGCCGATGGTTTCGCCATCGGCGGGCACTGGCTGCATCGAATCGGGATCGAGCACCGCCACCTGCGACTGCAGGTGGTAACGCACGCCCTGGCGCGCCTTCTTGACCGCGCGGTCTTGCTCGGACAGCGTGCTCCAGTCGTCCTGCTCGGCGCAGACCGCAGCCGGGCCGTAGACTTCAGTCAGGCCGTAGACGTGGGTCAATTCGAACCCCATCGCTTCCATCTGCGCGAGCACCGCGGCCGGCGGCGGCGCGCCGGCAACCATGCCGCGCACCGGGCCGCGCACGCCTTCGCGCCATGCGGCTGGCGCATTGACGAGTGCGGTATGCACGATCGGCGCGGCGCAATAGTGCGTCACGCCTTCATCGCGCATCAGGTCGAACACCAGCCTTGGCTCGAACTTGCGCAGGCATACGTTGATGCCCGCGCGCGCCGCGATGGTCCATGGGAAGCACCAGCCGTTGCAGTGGAACATCGGCAACGTCCACAGGTAGACTGGGTGCTTGGGCAGGTCCCATTCGAGGATATTGGACACGGCGTTGATGGCCGCGCCGCGGTGATGGTAGACCACGCCCTTGGGGTCGCCGGTGGTGCCGGAAGTGTAGTTCAGCGCGATGGCGTCCCACTCGTCAGCCGGCATCTGCCACGTGTACCCGGGATCGCCGGATGCAAGGAAAGACTCGTAGTCGGTCGTGCCGAACGGCTCTGCCTGCGGCCCGAGCGCGTCATGCACGGCAATCACCTTGAGGCCCGGGATCTCCAGCGCCATCTGCCGCGCCAGGTCGGCGAACTCGGTATCGGCCAGCAGCACGCGCGCCTCGCCATGGCGCAGCATGAACACCAGGTTGGCGGCATCGAGCCGGATATTGAGCGCGTTGAGCACCGCGCCCGCCATCGGCACGCCGAAGTGCGCCTCCACCATTGCCGGCGTATTGGGCAGCAGCGCGGCCACGGTATCGCCCTTGCCGACCCCGGCACGCGCCAGCGCGCTGGCCAGGCGGCGTGCGCGCGCATACGTGTCGCGCCAGTTCTGGCGCAGCGGTCCATGCACGATGGCCAGGCGCTCGCCATATACCTCGGCGGCGCGGACGAGGAAGTCGATGGGCGTGAGCGGCACGAAGTTGGCCGCATTGCGGGCCAGGCCGCTGTCGAAATCGGTGGGCATGACGGGTGTCTCCGTTGGTCTGGCGGCGCTGGCGGCGGCGTGCCGTGCCAGTCGTCGCTCGGGTGTCATTGCGCTGCGGTGCTGCAGCGCTGGCCGGGGCGTTGTGATGTGGCGTGGCGCCTTGCGGCGCTGTCACTTTTTCTGGCACAAGGCTATCATCGCACACGCCGGCGCACTGTCGCCCGGACGACAAACCTCCCGCAAACCCGCGCCAGTCAAGGCTTACACGATTCTTACAAGGATGCCGTCCGTACCGCTCGCGTCCATGCCGCCGAAGTCTTCCCTGCCATGAGCGCACCCGCAGACCCGCCTCTCGCGCCGGCATCGATCCTGGCCAGCCACGCGTGGTTCGGCGCCCTGTCGCCGGAACACCAGGCGCTGGCCGCGCGCGAAACCCTGCTGCAGTCCTTTGCGGCCGGCGCCTTCATCGCGCGGCGCGGCGAGCCCTCGCGCCACTGGATCGGCGTGGACAGCGGCCTGATCAAGCTGGCGGTCTATACGCCTGACGGGCGCGGCTGCACCTTTTCCGGCGTGCCGGCCGGCGGCTGGTGCGGCGAAGGCAGCGTGATCAAGCGCGAGCACCGTCGCTACGACGTGATCGCGATCCGCGATTCACAGGTGCTGCTGGTGCCGGAGCCGGTGTTCAATACACTGCTGGCGCAGAGCCTGCCGTTCGCGAGCTTTGTCGTGCGCCAGCTTAACGAGCGCATGGGCCAGTTCATCGCCACCGTGCAGAACGACCGGCTGCTGGGCGCCGATGCGCGCGTGGCGCAGGCCATCGCGCAGCTGTTCCACCCCGACCTTTATCCGCGCACCAGCCCCGTGCTGGAGTTGTCTCAGGAAGAGATCGGCCTGCTTACCGGCCTGTCGCGGCAACGGGTCAACCAGGCGCTGCGGCGGCTGGCCGATGCCGGCATGGTCCACCTGTCCTACCAGAGCATCCGCGTGACCGACCTGCCGCGGCTGCGTCACTTTGGGCTTTCCGAGTTGTAGTGGGCGGGTAGCGCTGTCTCATTACCGGCGACTGTCAATCGGACGACATCGACGGCCTTGCGCGACCCGTAGAATCCTGCGACAGTTACCGGCCGCGCCCCCCGGCGCGTCCGCCAAGCTTCCGGGTTGTGTTCCGCATGCCGCTTGTCAGCCGTCACCACGTCCGTTTTGCCCGCCTGCGCTTTCCCTTCGCCGTGCACGTCCAGGCGCTGCAAGGCACGGCCAGCCTGCGCGACGCCAACGCGCGGCGCGAGGTGCGGCCCGGCGACCCGTTCGTGGTCCACGCCTTCGCCCACTTCGACTGCGACCTGCCCGGCACCTGGCAGCAGCCCTGCGTCATCGTGCTGACCGCCGTGCCCGACAGCGACTGCCCACGCCTGATTGGCAAGCCCGGCGACAAGCCATGGTCACGTGGTCTGGCCGAGCTGGTCTTCGCCCGCCCCGATACCGACTGGAACGCCGAGCGCCTGGCCGCGCACTGGCAGGTACCGGCGCGCCTGGTGCGCGCACGGCTGTTTGCCGAGGGCGAAGCGCTGCACCCGCTGCTGCGCGAGCAACGCGCCGCGCATGCGCTGCACGCGCTCGCCGCCGGTGCCGGCGCGGTGCCATCGCTCGACCTGCTGGCCCGGCATGCCGGCCTGCGCTCCGGCACGGCGCTGGCGCGCGCGTGGCAGGACTGGTTCGGCATCGATGCGGCGCGGCTGGTGGAGGACTGCAGCGCGGGCAGCCGGACGCCTCCGCCTGCCGGTCCTTGGCCGGGGGTGTTGCGGGCAGCCGCTTAGCGCGCCAACACGTCATTGACGTGGGATCGCTCCAGGACATGCCGCGCAATTGCCCATAGTTCTGCCACGCGGACTTTTTCTCGGCCCCCTCACCGAGCAGCAGACAAAAAAATACCCACAGCCGGGTGGTAGTGGGTAACGAAAAGTGGTGCGGACACGTCGCGGAACTGTCCACGGCACGAATCTTCGCACCGCATCGCCGCGCGGCAAATAATCTTTCCGGACTAGTCGCACTCACGCACCTGCTGCATGGACAAGGGCGCCGGATTCTTGTCCAATGTCTTTTCCTGCACTCCTGCCGGGACCGAGCGCCTCCCAGCACCGGCCCCCCCTGGTGACCGGCCCCCAAGCCATGCCCCGAGCCCGACTGCTGCTGATCGACGACCACACCCTGTTCCGTACCGGCCTGCGCCTGGTGCTGGCCGACAGCCCCAGCGTCGAACACATCATCGAGGCCGGCTCCGTGATGCAGGCCGTGCAGGACCATGGCGGCGCCGCGGTCGACATTTTGCTGCTGGATATCCAGATGCCTGGCCTGAACGGCATCGAGGGCGTCAAGGTGCTGCGCCGGCATTTCGCCGCGGCACGCATCCTGATCGTGTCGGGCACGTCGGGCCTGGAGATGATCCCGGCCGAGGTGCGGCGCGAGATTGCCGGGTTCCTGCCCAAGTCGGCCGATGCGCGCGAAATCGAGGAAGCGATCGCCTGTTGCCTGTCGGGCGGCACCCATTTCTCCGGCGATGCCGATGCCGGCGCCAATCCTGCGCCCGCTCCCTACGCCACCAGCACGCTGACGCCGCGCCAGCTCGAAGTGCTGCACCAGCTCACGCTCGGCCGCTCGAACAAGGTCATCGCCTACCACATGGGCCTGTCCGAAAACACCGTGCGCGTCCACGTCGCCGCGATCCTGGACCACCTTGGCGTAGTCAGCCGAGTGGAAGCCATCCTCGAGGCCCAGCGCCGCGGCCTGGTGCAGGCAGCGCGATGATCGCGCACACCGGCGCAGACAAGGGCGCGACGCAACCGGGCCGGCTGCGGCTGCTGCCCCGCTTCGATGAGCCGCGCCTGCTGGCCGCGCAGATGGCGCTGATCGACCAGAGCTTTGGCATCGCCATGCTGGGTTGCTCGCTGGCCGCCTTTATCCTGGCCGCGGGTCTGACGCTGAGCGGCGACCGCCCGGGCGCCCTGCCCTGGGCCTGTGCGATGGGCCTGGCTTGCGCGGTGGCGTACTTCGGACGGCTGAGGTTGCCCGGGCGCTTGACCGAAGCCGGCGCGGCGCGCTATGCGCGCGGCATGACGGCGATGCTGGCGCTGATCGGCGCGCTGTGGGGACTGGTGGCATGGCTGTACCTGGACGTGCGCCTGCCCGCGGTGGTGATCTGCGTGCTGTCGCTGATCGCCGGCATGAGCGCCGCCGCGCTGGCGGTGTTTTCGGCATGCCTGCCGGTGGCAATCGGCTTCTTCATCCCGTCGATCGTGCCGGTGTGGATGGTGTTCCTGGCCACCGGCGATATCGAATACCTGCCGATGTTCCTGGGCACGCCGCTGTACCTGTTCGTGCTGATGGTGTTCGCGCGCAACTACTCGCGCGTGGCGCGGCATTCGATCGCGCTGCGCTTCGAGAACGTGGAACTGATCTCGCAGTTGCGCGAGCAGACAGTGCGCGCCGAGGCGGCGCAGCATGCGGCCGAGGAAGCCAGCCGGGCCAAGTCGGTGTTCCTGGCATCGGCCAGCCACGACTTGCGCCAGCCGCTGCATGCGATGGGGCTGTTCCTGGTGTCGCTAGGGCGCACCGGGCTGGACGAGCGCCAGCGCCAGCTGGTGGCGCATATCGAAGCATCATCCGGCGCCGCGCGTGAGATGCTGAACTCGCTGCTGGACTTCTCCAAGCTGGAAGCCGGCGTGATCACGCCCAGGCCGCGCCCGTTCCGGCTGCAGCCGCTGCTGTACAAGCTGGAGAACGAGTTCGCGCCGCAGGCCGATGCGCGCGGGCTGGTGTACCGCACGCGCGATACCACCGCCACGCTGTACGGCGACCCCACGCTGGTCGAGCTGGTGCTGCGCAACCTGATCGCCAATGCCATCCGCTATACGCAGCAAGGCGGCGTGCTGGTGGCCTGCCGCAAGCGCCGGCTGCATGCCGTGATCGAAGTGTGGGACACGGGCATCGGCATTCCCGTGGCCCAGCACCGCGACATCTTTCGGGAATTCCACCAGCTCGGCAATCCCGAGCGCGACCAGCGCAAAGGGTTGGGACTGGGCCTTGCGATCGTCGACGGCCTGGCGCGCACCATGCGCACGCGCGTGACGCTCGGCTCGCGGCCGGGGCGCGGCTCGGTATTCCGCTTCAACATGCCGCAGGCATGGGGCACGCCGGAGGAGGCGCCGCGCCCGCTGGCGCCACGCGGGCTGAACGGTCTGCGCGTGCTGGTGATTGACGATGACGTCGCCATCCGCACCGCCATGTCGGAGCTGCTCGCGGCATGGCAATGCGACTGCCGCACGGCCGAATCCGAAGACGATGCGCTCAGGGCGCTGGAGACCTTCACGCCCGGACTGATCCTTGCCGACTATCGCCTGCGCGGCCACCGCACCGGACAAGAAGCGCTGGACGCGATCCGCCAGCGGCTGGGCCGGCACGTGCCGGCGATCATCATCACGGGCGATACGGCGGCAGACCGTTTGCGCACCGCGCATGCGGGCGGCACCGCGCTGCTGCACAAGCCGGTGGAACCGCAGGAACTACAGGAAGCCATCGACGCGCTGCTGCATGCAACGACCGCGCAGGGCGAAGACAACCACGGCCGTCAGGCGCCGGCCGAGGCAGAGTGAACTGCGCCCCCCTTTCAGGCGGAGGCCAGCGGCGTCAGCCGCCCGAGTGCAGCGGGGACAACGAATAGGCGAGCACCAGGCCTGCGACGATCGCCGGGGAACCCAGCTTGATCGCCGTGCTGCGGGACAGCACGCCCAGGTACACATACAAACACACCAGCACCATCGCAGTCACATACAGCAGGCTGTCATAGACTTGCATGGATGTCTCCCTTGCCATTTTGTTCTTATTGCTTTACTTCAGTGGTCTGCCGACCGGGCGGGAAAAGCGTGGGAAATGCGTGGGGGGCCGCCCGGCGGCGCTGCTATGGCTGTCTGTTGAAAGCATAGTCAACACTTGCAGGTGGCGTGGCAATCATGGAAATCCCTTTGCGGCAGCGCACCACACCATGGTGCATTGCCGCAAACGAAAGCGCTTAAGGGAAGGATTCTGCGCGCGATGGCGCACACAACCGCTGCTGACAGCGGGGAGACGTGATGCTGCTTGTGCCCGACCCCGTTGGGGCCAGGCGTTATGCGGTGGCGAAGCGTCAGTCCTCAGGCAACATCTGCGGATTCCAGGCGATCTCCCACAGGTGCCCGTCGGGATCCTGGAAATACCCGGCATAGCCGCCCCAGAACGTATCCTGTGCCGGCTTGACCACGCTGGCACCCGCGGCCAGCGCCTGGGCCATCACCGCATCCACTTCCGCCTTGCCCGCAACGTTGTGCGCCAGCGAGAAATCCGTAGTCGCGCGCCGCGACACCGCCAGGCCCGTGTCATGCGCGAGGCTCGCACGCGGCCACACCGCAAGCTTCAACCCGGCCTGCAGGTCGAAGAACGCGACCGCCCCATGTTCGTATTGCTCGCCGACAATGCCCGCCGTGGGCAGCCCCATGCCGTCGCGATAGAAGCGCACTGCGCGCTCCAGGTCGTCGACGCCCAGCGTGATCAGCGTGATGCGCGGTTTCATGGTGCTTGTCTCCTGTGGTGACCGGCAGCTAGCGCTGCCCGAAGGCCGCGCCCGCGAACAAGTCCTTAAGCTCGCGCGGCTGCGACCGCCAGTATTGCTTCGGCGCCTGCACGCTGGCGCCCAGCCGCGCCGCGGCATGCCAGGGCCAGCGCGGGTCGTACAGCATCGCACGCGCCAGCGACACGGCGTCGGCCTCGTGGTTGGCGATGATCGCCTCGGCCTGCTCCGGCTCGGTGATCAGGCCCACCGCGATGGTCGGCAGGCCGACCTCGGCCTTCACGCGCTGTGCATATGGCACCTGGTAGCCCGGCCCGAGCTTGATCGCCTGCTGCGGCGACACGCCCCCGGTGGTCACGTGGATCGCCACGCAACCGCGCGCCTTCAGCGCCTTCGACAACGCCACCGTGCCTTCGATATCCCATCCGCCCGGCACCCAGTCGGTCGCCGAGATGCGCATCCATACCGGGCGATCGGACGGGAAGGCTTCGCGCACCGCGTCGAACACCTCGATCGGGAAGCGCATGCGGTTCTCCAGGCTGCCGCCGTATTCGTCATCGCGATGGTTGGCCAGCGGCGACAGGAACTGGTGCAGCAGGTAGCCGTGCGCGGCATGGATCTCGATACCATCCAGCCCAAGCCGCGCCGCGCGCCGGGCTGCAGCAACGAAGTCGTCGCGCACCTTGTCCATGCCGGCGCGGTCCAGCGCAACGGGCGGTACCTCCTCCTGACCATGCGGCACCGCCGACGGCGCCACGGCATGCCAGCCACGCGGCGCATCGGGCGCGATCTGCTGGCCACCATCCCACGGCGCATGGCTCGACGCCTTGCGGCCCGCATGGGCCAGCTGGATCGCCACGGCAATCCGCGAATGCGCGCGGATCGCCTTCAGCACGCGCGCCAGCGCCGCTTCGTTGTCGTCCGAGTAAAGCCCCAGGTCCTGCGGCGTGATCCGCCCTTCCGGCGACACCGCGGTGGCTTCCACGATCAGCATGCCGGCGCCGGACAGCGCCAGCGAACCGAGATGGATCATATGCCAGTCGCCGGCGTTGCCGTCTTCAGCGGAGTACTGGCACATCGGCGCAATGGTGATGCGGTTGGCCAGCGTGAGGCTGCCGATAGCGAGCGGTTCGAACAATTGGCTCATGCGGTGGTGCTCCTTGCAGGGTCGGGCTGGCCCCTCAGGGGCCGGAAAACACGATTCTAGGCCGATGCCGGTTTTACTGCCGGCGCCGCTCAGCGTGTCGCACGGCGCGCGCCGGCGAGGCTCACGGCCAGTGCAAGCGCCAGCGCCACCGCGCCGCAGCCGAAGATCAGCGCGTAGTTCTCATGCGAATGCGCAAACATCCACGCATAGCCATAGCCCGCGAGCGCCTGGAACAGCGCGAAGGCACTGGTGGCATGGCTCCATGCCGCTCGTTGCGCGACCGGATCGTGCGGCAGCGTCTCCTGGATCGCGCCCAGGCCCAGCGGCGCAATGCCGGGCGTGAAGGCACCGAGCACCACCGCAGCCACACCCACCGCCAGCGGTTGGCCGCACAGCGCCAGCAACGTCGTCGCCAATCCCTGCAACAGCAGCGCAACCCGATACGCAGCACCAAAGCCGAGCCGGTCCCCGGCAAAGCCACACACCAATGGCCCCGCAATCGCACCGATGCCATACAGCACCCAGTACGACGCGCCAACACTGCTGCCGCGCCCCAGCCCGCGCGCGACAAGATCCACCAGCAGCATCATGGCCGGCACCAGCCCGAAAGCGTTGATCGCGTACTGCGCATACAACAGGCGCAGCTTGCGGCGCGCCTCCGGTGCCAGCGCCGCGGAAACCGATGCAGCCGCGCCCGCGCTCGCGGATGCCTGCGGCAACGCCCCTGGCCAGCCGAACCAGCTGAATGCCGTCAGCGCCAGCGACAACGCGCCCAGCCCCAGCCATGTTTCGCGCAGGCCAAACTGCAGCAGGCGCGGCACCAGCGTGCCAGATGCAGCAATGCCCAGCCCAAGCCCGAGGAAAATCGTGCCCATCACGAAGCCGCGGCGCGGCGCAGGGATATGCGGCAGGATCGAGGTCGCCACCAGCACCATGATCGCCCCACCGGCAAGGCCCGAGACAAAGCGCCAGGCGAAGAACCACCCTGCCGACAGCGGCCAGGCGCAGGCAAGGAACGCCACCGTGGCCGCCAGCATCAGCATGCGCAACACCGTCCGGTTCGACCAGACCGAGACCAGTGGCCGCCCCAGCAAAGCACCCGCCAGGTAGCCGGCAAAGTTGGCCGCGCCCAGTGCCACCGTCTGCGAGGCCGGGAACCAGTGCGCCTGGATCAACGGCGGGATCAGCGCGGTGTAGGCGAAGCGCGCCAGGCCGATTGCCACCAGGCTGGCACACAGGCCGGACAGCGCGGCGTAGATGTCGCGCAGTTCGAGTGGCGCCGGTGGGTTGGCGGCCGGCTGGCTCACGCTGAGGTTGCTGGACATGGTGCTCTCCGGTGACCCGTTGCCTTGCGACAGGCAAGACGGGGGCATCGGCGCCAGGGCATGGCGCCGGAAAAAGGATGCAGTTCGCCCGCACGCGGCGCGGGCCGCGCGCATGGCTGCTGCGAATCGGGAAACTCAGGAAAGGCTGAGGGGAATCAGCCGGTGCCAGCGCTCAGCGGCGGCAACCCCAGCAAAGCCAGCGTCGGTCGCACCGCGCCCGCCAGCAGTTCGCGCTGTGGGGCAGCACGTGCCAGCACGCGCACGCCGAGCAGTACGGCCAGCAATTGCGCGGAAACGTCTTCCGCCGACAGGCGGGAATCGACTTCACCAGCCTGTTGCGCGGCGGCAAACTGGCGGCGGAAGTAGTCGCGGATTTCCGTGAAGGCATCCGCCACCTTCTGCTGCAGGTCAGGGTCGTCCGGCGTGACTTCGAGTGCCGTGTTCACCAGCAGGCAGCCGCGGTGCAGCGGGTCGGCCAGCGAACGTTCGATACTCTCGGCAAAGTAGGCAGTGATCGCGGCGGCGGGCGGCAGCGAGGCTTGCAGCCGCGCGATGCGCTCACGCACCGTGCCGTCGAGATAACCATCCAGTGCCAGCAGGAACAGCGAGCGTTTGTCGCCGAAGGCGTTGTACAGGCTGGGCTGCGTCATGCCCATTGCGCTGGTCAGGTCGCGGGTGGAAGTGGCTTCGTAGCCGCGCGCCCAGAAGGCGTCCAGGGCGGCGGTCAGGGCGGCCTGTTCGTTGAATTTGCGGGGGCGGGCCATGGCTGGGTTTTGTATCGATCGGTATGGAATGGGATTATAGATCGATCGATACAAAACGCAAGGACCGTCATTCGGACCTAGTCCCTCGGATCCGCCATCGCCAACCGCAACCAGCTAGCCACCGCTCCCACCCCAGCAAACCCCGCCCCCAGCGCCAGCGCCATCCCCGGCCCATGCGCCCCGCCAATGCCAAAACAAAGCGCCACCAACGCCGCCCCCGTCGCCTGCCCCAACAACCGCGCCGTAGCAATCACCCCACTGGCACCACCACTGCGCTCCCGCGGCGCGCTGGACATCAGCGCCTTGAGATTGGGCGACTGGAAGAAACCAAAGCCGGCCCCGCAAATGCACATGCGGATGCCGATATCCAGCGCACTGGGATTGGCCGGCAGCAAGGCCAGCGACACCATCCCGGCACTCATCACCGCCAGCCCGACACCCCCAAGCAACCCAGGCGGATAGCGATCCGACAGCCTCCCGGCGATAGGCGCGATCAGCGCCACCACCACCGACCATGGCGTCAGCAGGAAGCCGGTCTCAACCTGCCCGCGCCCGAGCACATGCTGGAAATAAAACGGCAGCGACACAAAGGCCAGCCCCTGCGCGGCAAACGAGCACACCGCGGTCAGCGTGGACAGCGCAAACATCGGCCGCTTGAACAGGTCCACCGGCAGCATCGGCGCAGGGTGCCCACGCTCACGCCACAACAGCAGCCCGAACGCGACCACAAAAATGCCCGCCGCCGCCAGCGACTCGTGCAGCGGCGCTCGCTGCGCACCCTCGCCCAACGCAAAGATCAGCGCCGCAAAGGCAATCACGTTAAGCACCGCGGTCACGCGATCGAAGCCATGCGTGCTGCGCGGTGTCTGCGGCAGCGAGCCGCGCGCCATCGCCAGCGCCAGCAGGCCGATCGGCAGGTTGACGGCGAACAGCCACGGCCACGTGCCGAACGACAGGATCACCGACGCCACGGTCGGGCCCACCGCGAACGAGACGCCTACCACCAGCGCATTCAACCCAAGCCCGCGCCCGAGCCGGTGCATCGGGAAGATCGCGCTGATCAATGCCGTGTTGACGCTCATGATCGCCGCGGCGCCGATGCCCTGCAGCACCCGCGCCGCCGCCAGCGTCGGCAACGACCACGCCAGCGCGCATATGACCGAGGCGGCGATAAACAGCATCACCCCGCCGAGGTAGATGCGCCGATGACCGACGACGCCTCCCAGTGCCGCGAACGGCAGCAGCGTCGACACCATCGCCAGCTGGTAAGCATTGATCACCCACACGGACGCCGCCGGCGTGGCCTGCAGGTCGGCCGCGATCGATGGCAACGCCGTATTGGCGATGGCGGTATCGAGGGTGGCGAGCGCGACGGCGATGAGCATGGCGGCCATGCCGCGGCGCTCGCGCGAGGTCATGGCGGTGTCCGCGCCGGCGACGGACGCGGACTGGAGGGGCGCTGTATTGGGCACTGTCTTTACCGGTTGCCGCCACGGCCGGTTGCAGACTTCAGGGACCGTGGCGATTCACAGTCCAAGACAATACGGGAAATTGCTTCAACGTGCTGAAGGCGTCTTCATATGTATGCACATTCAGGCCGCCCGTGTGCCCGCCCCCACCCCGTAGCGATCGGCCGGCTTGCTGCGCGACAGCTTGGGCGCCAGCGCAAGACGTGCCGATTCGAAGGCCTGCCAGTCCGCCAGGTCAGGCAGCGATGGAATCGTGGCCAGTTCCCCCTGGTCGAGGCCGGCGAGTGCGGCGTCGACGAGGTCGTCGGCGTCCATCACGATTTCCTGCGGCAGGTTGTCGACCGCATGCCCTGCCACGTCCCAGAACTCGGTGCGCGTCGCACCCGGCAAGACCGCCTGGATCCGCACGCCCTTGTCGGCCAGTTCATGGTGCAGCGACTGGCTGAATGCCAGCACAAAGGCCTTGGTGCCGCCATAGACGCCATTGAGCACTTCCGGGGCCACCGCCACGATCGATGCGATGTTGATGATGGTGCCGTTACCGCGCTCGACGAATTTCGGCGCGATCGCGTAGGTCAGGCGCGTCAGTGCGGTGACGTTCAGGCCGATCATCGCTTCCATCTTGTCCGGCTCGGAGGCGAGCAGAGGCCCTGCCCCGCCCACGCCCGCGTTGTTGACCAGCATGGTGATGCTCGCGTCGGTGCGCAGGATGTCTTCCACGCGGCGCACGTCGGACGACTTGCCGAGATCGGCCTGGACCACTTCGACGGCACGCCCGGTGGCGTCGCTCAGGTCATTGGCGAGCGTGTCGAGCCGTTCGCGGTTGCGCGCGACCAGGATCAGGTCGTAGCCGCGGCGCGCCAGGCGCTGGGCGTAGATGGCGCCGATGCCAGAGGAAGCGCCGGTGATCAGGGCCGTGCCCTTGTGTGTCGTGTCATGCATGAAAGTTCTCCAATGTGCTGCGGCATCCTTGCCGCCTGCGTTGGAGCCAGAATAGGCGGATAATGGCTTGACTCAAATGTCATATATGCCACCATTCAGGACATCCACTGGAGAACAGCATGCTTTGCGTCGGAATCGTCCTTTATCCCGGCTTCCAGGTGATGAACCTGGCGGTGACGACCGTGTTCGAGTTCGCCAATATCACGGCGGGCAGCAAGACCTATGAGGTGGTGCTGTTGTCCGAGCACGGCGGGCCCGTGACCAGTTCGGCGGGGTTCTCCGTGGCCACCGAGCCATTCGGGCGGCGCCGTTTCGACACGGTGCTGGTCGTGGGCGACAACGAGATGATCGAAACGCCGGACGCCGTGATCGCGTTCCTGCGGCGCGCGGCGCGCACATCCAGGCGCATGGCTTCGACCTGTACAGGCGCGTTCAACCTCGCGCAAGCGGGACTGCTCGATGGCAGGCGCGCCACTACGCACTGGTTTTTCGCCGCGCGCTTCCGGCAGGAGTACCCGAACGTCAAGCTGGAAGAGGACCGCATCTTTATCGTCGACGGGCCGGTGTGGACGTCGGCCGGGATGACGGCGTGCATCGACCTGGCGCTTGCACTGGTCGAGAAAGACCTCGGCCCCGACTGCGCACGCCAGGTGGCGCGCAAACTGGTGGTGTATCACCGCCGCGCGGGCGGCCAATCGCAGTTCTCGGCCCTGCTGGAAATGCAGCCGCGCTCCGACCGCATCCAGACCGCGCTGGACTATGCCAAGCGGCACCTGCAGACCGAGTTGTCGGTCGAGCAACTGGCAGGCGCGGCCAATCTCAGCGCGCGGCAGTTCAGCCGCGCTTTCCGTGCGGAGACCGGGCAGTCGCCGGCCAAGGCAGTCGAGCACCTGCGGCTGGAAGCGGCGCGGCTGATGCTGGAATCGGGCCGGCACCCGGTCGATGTGATCGCCCGCGAAACCGGCTTTGGCGACCGGGAGCGCATGCGGCGCGCGTTCCTGCGCGCCTATGGGCAGCCGCCGCAGATGATCCGGCGCGCGTCGCGCGCCGGCGAAGTGGCGGCCTGAGCCAGTCAGACAGCCCCGGTCGCCGGGGCTCGCTGTTACTGCACCGACAACCCGCCGTCCACGCCAATGCTCTGCCCGTTGATAAAACGGCCGGCAGGCGACGACAGCAGCACCGCCAGCCCCGCCACATCCCTGGCTTCGCCGATCCGGCGCATCGGAATGCTGGCAGCCAGCCGCGCCTCGCGCTCAGGGTCGCCCCACAGCGCTTCGCGCGAGAACTCGGTACGCACCGGTCCCGGGTTGATCGCGTTCACATTGATGCCCGACGGCCCCAGCTCCAGCGCCAGGCTGCGCACGGCCTGGTCGGTGGCGGCCTTGGTGATGCTGTACATGCCGAGGTAAGCCGACCCGCGCCTGGCCGCGATGCTGGACATGAACGTGATCGAGCCATCGCCGCGCGCAAGCATCTGCGGCGCCAGCGCGTTCACCAGCACGAGGTTGCCGCGCACGTTGCCCGCCATCGCGGCATCGAACACCTCTGGCCCCTGGCTCAGCAACGATCCGGGCGCGCCGCTGGCGGCGGCATTCAGCACCAGCGCATCGACACGCCCGTAAGCGGCCAGCGCCTGCTCCGCGAACGCGCGCACGCTGTCCACGTCGGCGATATCGCAGGCGATGCCGGTGGCGCGAATGCCCTCCGCTTCCAGCTGGCCGGCCACGGCTCTCGCGGCGTCGCCGTCGCGCCCGGACACCACCACGGTGGCGCCGGCCGCGCCGAGGGCGCGGGCCATTTCCAGGCCCATGCCGCGGGTGGAGCCGGTGATAACGGCGACACGGCCGCCAAGGTCAAAAAGATTCTGCATGACTGATCACTCCTGAATGGGAAGCCAAAACCGCCTGCCGGCATTGGCATGACGAACACAACACTTTGAATAGATGACGCATGACATCTATTGAATAAAGTATGGCCATCATCTAAACTGGCGTCAAGGCAGGAATTCGAGGAGGACCTCACATGGCACGCGCATCACGCGAGCAAGTCGAAAGGAACCGCGAAGCGATCGAACAGGCATCGTCGCGGCTGTTCCGCGAACGCGGTCTGAACGGCGTCAGCGTGGCCGAACTGATGGCAGGCGCGGGACTTACGCATGGCGGCTTCTATGGCCATTTCTCGTCCAAGGATGAGCTGGCGGCACAGGCATGCCGGCGTGCCTTCGAAGAATCGAACACGCGCTGGGCACGCCGCATCGACAGCGCCGGCGACGACCGCAAGGCCATGCTCGCCAGCCTGATTGAGCCCTATTTGAGTGCCGCACATCGCACCCACCCCGGCGTCGGTTGCGCCGCCGCGGCACTGGCCGTGGATGTCGCGCGCGAACCGGGCGACAAGCCCGTGCGCCAGGCCTACCTGGAAGGCTTCAAGGAGATGGCGGGGAGCATGGCAAAGACCGTGGAATCGGATGACCCGCAAGTGCGCCACGAAGAAGCGCTGGTGCGCATGGCGGTGCTGATCGGCGCCCTCACGCTGGCTCGCGCCACGGATGGCGATCCCGTCTCCGATGAAATGCTGAAGGTGGTACGAACGCGCCTGTTGGGCAGTACCGCCTAGCGCCACAGCAGCGTTTTTTCCCAAGCAAACTTAACCACCCGCTGCCATCAAGGGCAGCGGGAGGGCCCCGTCTTGTCTTTTTCTAACGCCCCAACCCGCAACCACCGATCCCGAGACTCCAATGTTTGCGCAAGCCCTCTCCAGCCGGCTCGACCGGCGCGGCATCCACTACGCGTGGCTGGTCGCCGCCCTCACCTTCCTGGTGATGCTCACCACCTCGGCCGCGCTCGGCCTGCCCGGTGCCTTCCTCACGCCGCTGACCAGGGAGATGGGCTGGAACACGGACCAGATCTCGTCGATCCTGGCCTTCCGCTTCGCGCTCTTCGGGCTGATGGCACCGTTCTCGGCCATCCTGATGGAGCGTTTCGGCGTACGCAACGTGGTCTGCGCCGCGCTCGCGCTGATCGCCGGCGGCATGGCGCTGGCGACGGTATCGACCGAACTGTGGCAGCTCTTCATCGCCTGGGGCCTGATGCTTGGCGTCGGCTCCGGGATGACCGCGCTGGTGCTGGCCGCCGTGGTGGCCAACCGCTGGTTCAGCGCGCGGCGCGGGCTGGTGATCGGCATCCTGACGGCCAGTGCGGCCACGGGGCAGCTGGCGTTCCTGCCGGTGGCGGCCTGGCTGATCGAGCATATGGGCTGGCGCGTGGCCGTGATCCCGGTGCTGGTTGCCTGCGCGGCGCTGGCGCTGCTGGTGCTCGGCCTGATGCGAAACCGGCCGGCCGACGTCGGCCTGGCTGCGTTTGGCGAAGTCCCGGCCGCTGCACCCGTGCCGTCCACCCCCGCGCCCGTCCCGCCCTTCACCCTGCGCGGGCCCTTCACAGTGCTGCGCGACGCCGCCCGCACCCAGACTTTCTGGATCCTGGCCGGCACCTTCTTTATCTGCGGCCTGAGCACAAACGGGCTGATCCAGACCCACTTCATCGCGCTGTGCGGCGACTTCGGCATGGGCCCAGTGCCCGCCGCCTCCGCGCTGGCGATGATGGGCGCGTTCGACTTCATCGGCACCATCCTGTCGGGTTGGCTGTCCGACCGCTACGACAGCCGCAAGCTGCTGTTCTGGTACTACGGGCTGCGCGGCCTGTCGCTGTTCTGGCTGCCGCATTCGACCTTCACGCTGTATGGCCTGTCGGTGTTTGCGATGTTCTACGGGCTGGACTGGATCGCCACCGTGCCGCCCACGGTCAAGCTCGCGGCAACGGCCTTCGGACGCGAACGCGCGCCGATGGTGTTCGGCTGGATCTTCGCGGCCCACCAGATCGGCGCGGCCGTGGCGGCGTTTGGTGCGGGCATGAGCCGCACGCTGCTGCTGACCTACACGCCGGCGCTGTATGCCGCGGGTGCGGCCTGCATGGTGGCGGCGCTGCTGGCGCTCATGGTCAGCCGCTCCAGGGCGGCTGCCGCGACGGAGCCGGCCCGCGCGTGATAGTGGTGCGCGGGCGCCAGCGCTTGACTCAGAACTTCGGGATGCGCAGCGTCTTGCTGACCATCAGCGTGCCCGACAGCGCGAACAGCAGCACCAGCGGATGCAGCACCGCAGGCCCCAGCTGCCAGGCGCCGCCCGGCAGGTCGCCGCCGAGGCGCCCCACCCACGCGCACCAGGCCAGCACGGCGGTCAGCAGCACGCTGGTCGGGATCGGCGTGCCTTCGAAGTACGCCACCTTGCCGCTGTCGCTGCCCGCGGCCAGCGACTCGGCGGTGACGTTGAAGCGCGCCAGCCGGCTTACGCCGCAGCAGACAAAGTAGATCAGCACGGCCAGGTCCCAGCCGCCGCGCATGCCGGCGGCAAAGGCCAGCGTGGCGGGCCCGACGCCGAAGGAGATCACGTCGGCAAGCGAGTCCAGCTCACGCCCCAGCGCGGAATGCGCATGGCGCCAGCGCGCGATGCGGCCGTCCAGCACGTCGAAGATAAAGGCCAGCGGCGCCAGCGCCGCGGCCGTGAAGAAATGCGCCAGCCGCTGGTCGGCGACGTAGAACATGGCGAAGAACACCGACCCCATGCCGCACGCCGCGTTGCCCAGCGTAAAGACATCGGCGAGCTGCAGCTCGCGCAGCATCGAAAAATGGCGGGGGCGCTCCGGCCGCGTGTTCATGGCGCGCGCTTACTGGACCTTGGCGACATGGTGCACATTGGGCGGCGCGGCGAAGGTTTCGCCCACCAGGGCGCGCCACTGCTGGAACTCGGGCGATTCGCGGAAGTGGACCATATGGTCGTCCACCGTCTCCCACTCGACCACCAGCGTGTATTGTTCCGGCTGTTCGATCGAGCGGAACAGCTGCACGCCGTGGCAGCCGCGCGAGCGCAGGAACAGCGGCGTGGCCTGGCTCACGCCCTGCTCGAATTGCTTGTCCATGCCGGGCTTGATGGTGAGTTGTGCGATTTCCTTGATCATGGCTGGATACGTGGATATGACGGTTGGGGGTGGATGCCGGCACGCCGGCGGGTTGCTACTACCTTAGCACGACCGCGATGCCACATCTTAAGCATTCCGTTACATGCGGGGGTTAGCATCGCTCGCTCTGCCACTACCTGCCGAAGCCGCCATGCCCAGGATGGCCTGCTGCGCTGGCGTGGGATAACAGCGGAATCGATATCCGGTTTGCATCAGGACACTTTACCAGCGGAACTGCCGAGCGCAAGTATGGAACTGGGCAATCAGTCGAACGCGCATGCCGTCGAAAACCTCAAGCTGCATATCGTCTTCGTGACCAAATATCGCCGCAAGTCGCTGACGCCGGAGTTGCCTTGCCGATGCCGCCGCCATACCGCATGTCGTCGCCGTACAGGAATGGCATTTGACATCCTTATATGAACACCGCCCGGATGCCGGGGTAAATTGAAGGGCTTTGGCTTGTAGGTATGGGTTGCTGTCTTATCCGATGAACTTGCCGCCCGCCTCGTAGTTTTCCTTCTGCAATGCCAACGCCTTGTTGTAGACGAACCGGCACGATCCACTGAAGCGGCGCATGTCGCACTGCTGTTCACCGGATCGCATCAGTTCGAACTTGAAGGCTTGGAGGCGCTGCATCGGTCCATTGTACAGTTGGCCTATGAGCACGAACAGAGACATCCGACACGGTCGCCATTGCGTTTTTCTATTGCATGTGCATTTGGTCTTCGTGACCAAATATCGGCGCGACGTGTTCACAAAGGAAATCTTGGACGACATGCGCGACATCTTCGCCAGCGTGTGTCAAAACTTCGAATCCGAGCTGGTCGAGTTCGATGGCGAGGACGACCATGTACACCTGCTGGTGAACTATCCTCCCAAAGTCTCCGTATCGTCGCTGGTGAACAGCCTCAAGGGCGTGTCCAGTCGCATGATCCGGCAAAAACGGTATCCCAGTATCCGCAAGAAGCTGTGGGGCGGTGCGCTATGGTCACCGTCCTATTTCGCCGGAAGCTGCGGCGGCGCACCCATAGAGATAGTGCGCCAGTACATCGAGCAACAGAAAACGCCACACTAACGTCCACGAAGAACGCCTGCAGCGTCCGCGCTATCCTTCCTCGCCCTGAAGGGCCCTGAAGGGCGAGGTTTGACGCGCTTTCCGATCAACGCCGACGAGCCCGTGACCTTCTCCTATGCGCCCCCGGCGGGTGCACCCACGGTGCCGGCCTACTACGCGCCGGATGCCTGGCGCTCGTCCGACCACGACCCGTTGCTGGTCGACCTGGCGCTGGGCGCGTCGCCTGACCGCTAGCCCGCCGCCCCACGACGCGCCAGCAGCCCGCGCGCCAGGTACAGCACCACCAGCAGGTTGGCCGCCGCCACACCGCCATGCAGCCAGCTCGGATGGACAAAGGCCTCGTACAGCTCCAGCGGGATATAGATGCCGCCCGACCACACCCCCAGCCAGTTTCCCCACGCCAGCCCGCGCCACAGCCCGTAGGCTTCGGCAAAGCGCATCAGCGCATAGACCGCCGCCGAGCCGCCGATGGCCCACAGGCGCGCGTTATCGGGATGCTCCAGCAGCGACAGGAAGATGGTGGGATAGCGGCTGGCGGGGTTGACGTGCAGGCGCTGGATGATGGCCTCGGCCAGCGCCTGGGCGTCGCGGTGGATCAGCGCGGCCAGGCCCAGGCCGGCCACGATCACCAGCAAGCCCTTGGCGGCTTCGATCAATGCAATGCCCTTCAGGCCCAGTGCGCCCTGTTTTGCCATGCGGTTCCCCAATCCGGTTTGCAGGAATTGCAAAGCCGGTATTGTGCTACAGGGGAACGCCGCGCTGGCCGCATTATGGGCCGCGCAGCGACGCGCAGGCTTCAGCGTCAGTAGTCGCGCTCGCGCATCGGCCCGTCCGCATCGATGCCGCCGCTGGCGGCGATGGGGCCGTCGACGGTGAGCGGGCCAGCGACGGTCAGGTCGCCATTGACGACCATGTCGCCATGGACCGTCAGCGGCCCCTTGAAGACCTTGAGGTAGCCGCCACGATACGGCAACGCCCGCGCGCTGACCGGCCCGGTGAAGTAGGCCGCGGTCAGCGGGCCGCTGGCAAAGACGCGGCCTGCAACGGTCAGCGTGCCATGCACCCGCACCGGGCCTTGCACCTGCGCCGAGCCACCGATGGTGATCGGGCCGGATTCATGTGGCTGGGCGCGCAGCGGGCTGGCGCACAGCATCAGGGCCAGGGCCCCTGCCGTTGCCCACTGCCAGGACACCCCCGTGGCATCGAGGTGAAGCGTTCGGGACGACATGGTGATACCTCCGGCAACGCGGACTAGCGCTGCAGCTTCTGGTAAGTCCCGATCAGCTCGGCGCTGGCCAGCACATGGCGCTGCATCGCGCGCTCCACCGCAGCCTTGTCGGGCGTGCCGAGATCGGGCAGTTCCGCATCCAGCGCATACAGCTTGAAGAAATAGCGGTGCCGCCCGATCGGCGGGCATGGCCCGCCGTAACCGGTGCGGTGCCAGTCGTTCAACCCTTCGCGCGTGCCGGCGGGCAAGCCGGCCTTGGCAATGTCGGCAGGCAGCGCTTCCGCATGGGGCGGCAGGTTGTAGAGCACCCAGTGGACCCAGGTCATCTTGGGCGCGGCGGGGTCCGGCGCATCGGGATCGTCGACGATCAGCGCCAGGCTGGCGGTGCCGGGCGGCAGGCCGGACCAGGCAAGCGGCGGGGAGATGTCGGCGCCTTCACAGGTGTGCTGCGCGGGAATCTCGCCGCCCGCGGCAAATGCGCTGGATTGCAATAGGAACGACATGATGGCCTCGGCGGACACCCTTGGGGGTGGTGGTTCCAACTTAGGCCGGATCGGTGCCCCGTGCAAGGCGCAGCGCCCCAGGGGCCGCCGGCGCCCCGCGCGACGCAGGGCGCACCACGGCATTATGGCGACCGCGGCGCCTCCAGCCTGGCCTTGAGCCGGTTGACGGCCTCGGTCGATTCGGCCTGGATGCGCGCGCGCAGCAGCACGCGGTTGAGCAGCGCAAAGAGCAGCGTAGGCGACCGGTAGGTGAATTCGCGTTCGAAACGCGTGCTTTCCGCCGAGGGCGTCAGCGACGGCGTCATGGCGGGCGTGAGCGTGTAGGTCACGGTGCCGGCCTTGCGGCCCTCGACCTCGCCATCGATCGACCAGGTGCGCGGCGGCTGGCTTTTGGTGACGGTCCAGACCACCACGCCGCTGCGCCCGGCGACCACGAAGGTCTCGGTGACGCGTTCGCCGGGCGCCAGTGAATGGTCGGTCGCGCCGGACACGCCCAGCGACGACGGATGCCACTTCGGCCAGTTCTGTGGGGTGGAGACGTAGGCAAATACCTCGGCCGGGGGCCGGGCAATCACCACTTCATTGTGGATGCGGGTGCGGTCAGCCCAGGGCAGCGGCACGAACAGCGCCGCCACGATGACCACCGCGACAATCAGTACCCAGAGCAAGAGCCGTTTCTTGTGTCGATGCATGTGAGCGGGAAGGGGCGCACCCACAGGGCGCAACCCAGGGCGCAAACGCGCGCCCCGGGCGCATGGCGCAATGCATCCAGTGTAGTGATTCGGATGCATCGCGCCAGCCCCGCCGCCGCTAGGGCGTGCCGGCGTGCGGCGTCACCGGCTCGGTGCCGCGGCGCCACTCGCCGGCTGGCTGGCCGCGACCGTCTCCGGCAACGGGCCCCAGCCGCCGCCCAGCCGGCGCACCAGCGAGACCGTTGCGGCAGCGCGCAAACCGGCCACCTGGTTGGCCTCGCGCTGCGATTGCAGCACGGTGCGGTCGGCATCGATCACGGTCAGGTAGTCGACCGCGCCGGCGTCATAGCGGCTGCGCGAGATGCGCGCGGCGCGCCGTGCGCCGCCCAGTGCGCTGTCCAGCGCGCCCGCCTGCTGGCTCAGCCAGCGCACATCAGCCAGGCTGTCTTCCACTTCGCGGAAGGCCACCAGCACGGTCTGCCGGTACGCCGCCACGCTTTCCTCATGCGCGGCCCGCGTGCCGGCCAGGTTGGCGCGGTTGCGGCCGCCATCGAACACGGTCTGTGCGATGGTGGAGCCGATCAGCGGCCCCAGCATCCACGTGCGCGACGACCACTTGAACAGGTTCGACAGGTCCGCCGACTCGAAGCCGAACAGCCCGGTCAGCGTGATGCGCGGGAAGAACGCCGCCTTGGCCACGCCGATGCGGGCATTGGCGGCGGCCATCTGGCGCTCTGCCGCTGCGATGTCGGGCCGGCGCTCCAGCAGTTCGGACGGCAGCCCCGCCGGCACCGCGATAGGCGCGGCGTCGAACGGCCGCGCCGGCAGCGAGAACGCCGCGGGCGGCACGCCGGTCAGCACAGCCAGCGCATGCTCCTGGTTGGCGCGGCGGCGCTCGATGCCGGCCAGGTCCGCGCGCGCGGTGCCCAGTTCGGCCTCGGCACGCGCCGGGTCCAGGTCAGTGGTTTCGCCGGCGTCGTAGCGCTTCTTCAGCAGCGACAATGCGTCCTCGCGCAGCTTGATCGTCGCATTGAGCAAGTCGCGCTCACTGTCGAGCGTGCGCAGCGCGAAATACGCCTGCGCCACGTCGGCCTGCAGCGCGAGCTGCACCGAGCGGTACAGGTCCTCGGCGGCCTCCCCTTCGGCACGCGCGGCGTTGACGCTGGAGGCGACGCGGCCGAACAGGTCGAGCTCATAGCTGGCAAAGGCGCGCGCCTTGAGCACCGTCTGCGGCGACACCCGTGTGCCATCGGGCAGGCCTTGCGACGCAGCCGACGGCTGCGAGCGGGTCGGGTCCAGCCCCACGCTCAGCTGCGGGTAGAGGTCCGCCTCGGTGGCGCCCGTGAAGGCTCGCGCCTGCTTCAGCCGGGCCGCGGCGATCGCCAGGTCCTGGTTGGAGGAATCGGCGGCGACGATCAGGCGGTCCAGCTCGGGGTCACCGAAGATCTTCCACCACTCGCCGCGATGCTGGCCTTCGGCCGGCGTCGCGGTCTTCCATTGCGCGCCTTCGGTCTGCGCGGCCTCGGCTTCCTTGAAGGCCGGCACGGTGGCCGTTTCCGGCACCTTGTAGGTCGGGGCCAGCGAGCAGCCGGCCAACACTAGCGCCGCGGCCAGCGTGGCCAGTCTGGGCAGCCATTGATATGTCGAAAATGCGGTCGAAAATGCAGGGGCATTCATGTTGATCACCATTATTCAGCCGATGCGGTCAGGCGCGTGCCTTGCTCTTGCGTTGCGGCGCGGCGCTGGCCGCGCGTGGCAAACAACCGCAGCGCCACATAGAACACCGGCGTCAGGAACAGCCCGAAGAACGTCACGCCGAGCATGCCCGCGAACACCGCCACGCCCATCGCATGGCGCATCTCCGAACCGGCGCCGCTCGATACCACCAGCGGCACCACGCCCATGATGAACGCGAACGAAGTCATCAGGATCGGGCGCAGGCGCAGGCGGCTGGCTTCGATCGCGGCCTGCACCACGGTGCGGCCGTGATGCTCAAGCTCGCGTGCGAACTCCACGATCAGGATCGCGTTCTTCGCTGACAATCCGACCAGCACGATGAAACCGATCTGCGTGAAGATGTTGTTGTCCCCACGCGTCAACCACACCCCGGTCATCGCGGCCAGCAGGCTCAACGGCACGATCAGGATCACCGCCAGCGGCAGCGTCAGGCTTTCATACTGGGCGGCCAGCACCAGGAACACCAGCAGCACGCACAGCGGGAAGATCCACACGCCTGCATTGCCGGCCAGGATGTCCTGGTAGGTCAGCTCGGTCCATTCGAACTTGATGCCCTTGGGCAGGGTCTCGGCGGCAATGCGCTCCGCAGCGGCCTGGGCCTGGCCCGACGAGAAGCCGGGCGCGGGGCCGCCGTTCATGTCGGCGGCGGTAAAGCCGTTGTAGCGCACCACGCTGTCCGGGCCGAAGCCCTGCTTCACCTGCACCAGCGACGACAGCGGCACCATGTCGCCGGCGGCGTTGCGCGTCTTCAGCTGCAGGATGTCCTCGGCATGGGCGCGGAACGGCGCGTCTGCCTGCACCTTGACCTGGTAGGTCCGGCCGAACTTGTTGAAGTCGTTGACGTAGGCCGAGCCAAGATAGGTCTGCAGCGTGTCGAACACATCGGTCACGGGCACACCCAGCTGCTTGGCCTTGACACGGTCCAGCTTGACATCGAGCTGCGGCACGTTGACCTGGTAGTTGCTGAAGATGCCGGCCAGCTCGGGCGTGGCGCGCGCCTTGTTGGCGAACGCGTTGGTGGCCTCGAACAGCGCGTCATAGCCCAGCGCGGCACGGTCCTCGATCATCAGCTTGAAGCCGCCGATGGTGCCCAGGCCCTGCACGGGCGGCGGCGGAAACACCGCGATAAACGCGTCCTGGATCGCCGCATACTTCTGGTTCAGGTCCGCCGCGATGGCCGCACCCGACAGCTCCGCGCTCTTGCGCTCGTCAAACGGCTTGAGCGTGGCGAACACGATGCCGGCGCTCGGGCTGTTGGTGAAGCCGTTGATCGACAGGCCCGGGAAGGCCACCGCCGATTCCACGCCCGGATGCTTGAGCGCGATGTCGCTCATCTTGCGGATCACGTCCTCGGTACGGTCCAGCGTGGCGCCGTCGGGCAGCTTGGCAAAGCTCACCAGGTACTGCTTGTCCTGCGCCGGCACGAAGCCCTTGGGCACCAGCTGGAACACGCCCCAGGTCAGCGCCAGCATCACCGCATACACGCCGAACACCGAGCCCTTGCGGCGGATCACGCCCTTCACGCCACGGCCATAGCTTTCCGCGCTGCGGCCGAAGAAGTTGTTGAAGCGCTTGAAGAAGCCGCCGAACACGCGATCCATGCCGCGCGACAACCAGTCCTTGGGCGCGTCGTGGCTCTTCAGCAGCAGGGCCGACAGCGCTGGCGACAGCGTCAGCGAGTTGAACGCCGAGATAATGGTCGAGATCGAGATCGTCAGCGCGAACTGCTTGTAGAACTGGCCGGTCAGGCCGCTCATGAAGGCCAGCGGCACGAACACGGCGATCAGCGTCAGCGCGATGGCGATAATGGGGCCGCTGACTTCGCGCATGGCCTTGTAGGTAGCCTCCTTCGGCGTCAGCCCCTCCTCGATATTGCGCTCGACGTTCTCCACCACCACGATCGCGTCATCGACCACGATCCCGATCGCCAGCACCAGCCCGAACAGCGACAGCGCGTTGATCGAGAAGCCGAACGCATGCATCAGGCCAAAGGTACCGACGATCGACACCGGCACCGCCAGCAGCGGGATGATCGACGCACGCCAGGTCTGCAGGAACAGGATCACCACCAGCACCACCAGCGCGATGGCCTCGAACAGCGTATGCGTCACCGCCTCGATCGAGTGGCGCACGAACTGCGTCGGGTCATAGACAATGCTGTAGTCGATGCCGTCCGGGAAGTTCTGCTTCAGTTCTTCCATGGTCTTGCGCACGTCATCCGAGATCTGGATGGCGTTGGAGCCCGGTGCCTGGAAGATCGGGATGGCCACGGCCGGCTTGTTGTCCAGCAGCGAGCGCAGCGCGTATTCGGACGCGCCCAGCTCGATGCGGGCGATGTCCTTCAGGTAGGTCACGCCGCCGTCGGCCGAGGTGCGCACGACGATATCGGCGAACTCCTCCACCGTGCTCAGGCGCCCCTGCGCATTGACCGACAGCTGCAGGTCGGCACCCGGCAGCGACGGCGACTGCCCGATCACGCCGGCCGCCACCTGCACGTTCTGCTCGCGGATGGCCTTGACCACGTCGCTGGTGGCGAGCTGGCGCTCGGCCATCTTCTCCGGGTTGAGCCACACGCGCATGGCGTAGTCGCCCGAGCCGAACAGCTGCACCTGGCCCACGCCCTGGATCCGCGCGAGGCGGTCCTTGACGTTGATCACCGCGTAGTTGCGCAGGTACGTCATGTCATAGCGGTCGTTGGGCGAGACCAGGTGGACCACCATGGTCAGGTCCGGCGAGCTCTTGACCGTGGTGATGCCCAGCCGGCGCACGTCTTCCGGCAGGCGCGGCTCGGCCTGCGACACGCGGTTCTGCACCAGCTGCTGGGCCTTGTCCGGGTCGGTGCCCAGCTTGAAGGTCACGGTCAGCGTGAGCAGGCCGTCGCTGTTGGACTGCGACGACATGTAGAGCATGTCCTCGACGCCGTTGATCTGCTCTTCCAGCGGCGACGCCACCGTCTCGGCAATCACCTTCGGGTTGGCGCCCGGATACTGCGCGCGCACCACCACCGAGGGCGGTACCACTTCCGGGTACTCCGAGATCGGCAACTTGAACATCGATATGGCGCCAATCAGGAAGATCAGCACCGACAGCACCCCCGCGAAGATGGGGCGGTCGATAAAGAATTTTGAGAGATTCATCTTGGTCTCTGCTAAAGCGCTCCCCTGGCGGCCCGCCGTGGCGGGCACCATCAACAGCTTGGGAACGATAAGAACTACGGACGCTCGGTCTGCGCGTTCAGGCGATTGCCAGGGGCGACGGCATTAAATGTTCATCAGGCCGGTCCCCTCTCCCGCAAGCGGGAGAGGGGAGCAAACCATCGGCTCGCATGACTCAACTCACCGGCTTTGCCTCAGCCTCGCCCTTCTCGCTCGCTGCCTGCTTGCGGTCCGGCACAACGCCGCGCGGTTCCAGTTCGCTGCGGTAAGCCATCGCCACCGTCTTCGGCTGCACCGTATCGCCCGGCCGCACGCGCTGCAGGCCGTTGACGACGATGGTCTCGCCCGCCTTCACGCCCTTGCGGATCACGCGCAGGCCTTCGTAGTTGGGTCCGAGCTCGACTTCGCGGTAGACCAGCTTGTTGGTCTTGTCCAGCACCAGCACGAACTTCTTGCCCTGGTCGGTGCCAACCGCGCGGTCATTGACCAGCACCGCCGGGTGCGGCGCGCCGCCGCCCATCTTGACCTTGGCGTACAGGCCCGGCAGCAGGCGCCCGTCGTCGTTCTCGAACACCGCGCGCACGCGGATGGTGCCGCTGCGCGGGTCGAGCCGGTTGTCAACCGACTGGATCTTGCCCTGGTGCGGATGGCCGTCTTCGTTGGCCAGGCCCAGGTAGACCGGCAGGTTGGCCTGGCCGCCGCCCGCGCCAGGCGCGGTGTAGCGCAGGTAGCTCTGCTCGTCGATCTCGAAGCTGGCATAGACCGGCGACACCGACACCACCGTGGTCAGCGCCGGCGAAGCCGCGCCCGGTGCCACCAGGTTGCCGACGGTGATCTCCGCACGCGACACGCGCCCGGCCACCGGCGCGGTGATGCGGGTGTAGGCGAGGTTCAGGCGCGCGGTTTCCAGCTGTGCCTGCGCGCCGCGGACGTTGGCGCCAGTTTCGCGGGCGGCGTTGATGCGCTCGTCGAACTCGCGGCGCGAGATCGCGTTGTCATCCAGCAGCCGCTGGGCGCGCGTCTGTTCGCTCTGCGCATGGGCAGCGCGCACCTGCGCGGCGGCCAGCGCGGCTTCGGCGCGGGCCACTTCCGCGGCATAAGGACGCGGGTCGATGGTGAAGAGCGGATCGCCCTTCTTTACCAGCGCGCCTTCGCGGAAGTGCACGGCGTCGATGGTGCCGCCGACGCGCGGGCGTATCTCCACTCTCTCAACCGCCTCCAGGCGGCCGGAGAATTCGTCCCACTCGGTGATGGTCTGGCCGACCACTGCGGCCACTTCAATGGCCGGCGCGGGCGGCGGGGTGTTGGCATGGGCTTCGCCGCCATGCCACGCACCGCGCAGGGCCGCGGCGGCCACGCCGGCGCCCAGCACCACGACGATGGCGAGAGCGATCAGGGTACGTTTCTTCTGCTGCTGCATTTCTCAAACTCCTGGTTCGGGTTTTCTTCAACCGGAAAAGCAAATGGCCGAACGCCGCCTGCCGGTCCGCGGGGGCGGATCGGAACCATGGCCAATCTGATGGTCGGACTTAGGGCCGCTGCCGCGCTACAACGCTGCGGGCGGTCCTGGCTCTGGCCGAAGCAGAGCCGGCTGGCGGTAGTCTGGAGCGGCTCAGCCGGGGGGCTCGGCTCCAGGCCGGCTGGGTTCAGGCAGGCCGGCGTTCAGTCAGGGATGAGGTATCGTCGGCCGCGGCCAGACATCGCCGCAGGAACCGCGCACCTTCGTCGACCCATGCCTGACAACTGTCATGGGCCTCTTCCACGCCGTCGCCGCAGGCGCCGGGCATGATCATGGCTTGGGCCGGCACGCCGGCCTTGCCCAGGCGCCCGGCGAAGGCTTCGCCTTCGGCACGCAGCGCGTCGTATTCCGCTACCTGGACCAGCGTGGGCGGTAGCCCCGCCAGCCGTGACGCCAGCGCCGGCGCGGCATACGGATGCACCGTGTCCGCCGGCGTGGGCAGGTAGTCGCGATAGTTGCAGGCCAGGCGCCGCAGCGTTTCCATCGGCACCTGCCCGCCGTCGAAACCAGCGCCCGAGGCGTGCTGCAGGCACGGGTCCGTTACCGGGCGGATCAGCCACTGCCCGCGCGGCTGCGCGGTGCCGCGGTCGCGCAGTATCTGCGCCAGCGCGATCGCCAGGTTGCCGCCTGCCTCTTCGCCCACCAGCGCAAAGCGGGTCTTGTCCACCTTCAGGCGGCGGGCGTTGCGCAACACCCATTGCACCGTGCTGTGCGCGTCCTCCGGCGCCGCCGGGAACGGATGGTCCGGCGCCAGCGAGTAAGCTGGCGTCACCACCACCGCCGGTACCGCGGTGGCAAGGTCCTGCACCAGCTTGCGCGCCCGCTCCAGGCCGCCATCGACAAAGCCGCCGGCATGCAGGTACACCAGCCAGGGCAGCAAGGCCGCCGCGTCGGCGCCCGGCGCGGGATAGCCCGCCGGGTAGCACACGCACACCGAGATCTCGCGCCCGTCGCTGGTCACCGTATGCTCGGCCACGCGTGGCTGCGCCTGGCCGGCTGCGTTGGCGGCGGCATGGGGGCGATGGCCTGGCTTCTGTGGCATGGCGTCCGGCGCACGGGGGAAACGATGCGCTTGAGTGTTGCGATGCAACGGATTATGGTGATTGACGAGGATGGGATAAAGCAAGAGATCGCCAATGCACTGTTCCGCGATTGGAATAATCGGCAACAGTGCTGTCATGACCGCCCCGATCGCCTGCGACAGCCCAAATCCCCACGCATGACAAGGTCTTGGGAATTGTGATTCACTCCGGCTCTCGGCACGCGCGGCGGTCCACCAAGGCCGGTGCGCGCCCGGTCGGAGGCGGGAATGACCCGCTGTGGCACCGGACGCCCTGACAAACCCATGCCGGAGCAACGCGCCCAGCCAGCGCGCGCGTCCAGTGCCAGCCAGCCGGCAGACTCCCCATAACAATAATCAGCAACGGCCGCGCGCGCCACGAGCGCGGGCGGCATCGCCGTTCGGATCTATCGTCGGAACCTCATCATGGACCGTCTCGTATCAATGCAGGCATTCACCCGGGTCGTGGACGTCGGCAGCTTTGCCCGTGCCGCCGAATCGCTGGACCTGCCCAAGGCCACGCTGACCCGCCTGATCCAGAACCTGGAAACCCATCTGGGGGTCAAGCTGCTGCACCGGACCACGCGCCGCATCAGCGTGACCAACGACGGCGCGGCCTACTACGAACGGTGCGTGCGCATCCTGGCCGATGTCGAGGAAGCCGAGCAGTCGCTGACGCGGCATAACAACTCGCCGCGCGGCACGCTCTCGGTCGACACCACCGCGCCGCTGGCGAATCTAGTGATCGTGCCCGCCTTGCAAGACTTTTTCCAGGCCTACCCCGACCTGAAGCTGAACCTGACCATCAACGGCAAGCCCATCGACCTGCTGCAGGAGGGCGTCGACGTGGTCTTGCGCGTGGGGGTACCGCTGGATGAATCGATGGTGGCTCGCCGCATCGGCCACGTGCAGCTGGCCTTCTACGCCTCGCCTATCTACCTGAACCGCTTTGGCACGCCGCGCGACCTCGCCGAGCTGGCGCAGCACAAGGCGGTGAACTACCTGTCCAACCGCAACGGGCGCGAAATGCCGTGGCCGATGGCGCGCGGCATGGAGCGCAGCGAGGTGCTGCTGCCGTCGACGATCTCGACCAACGATCCCGAGGTCTACGTGGGCTGCACGCTGGAAGGCCACGGCATCGCCCGCATCTCGCGCGCGATGGCCGAGCCGTACGTGAACAGCGGCCGGCTGGTGGAGATCCTGGCCGACTGGCAGACCGATGACCTGCCGATCTCGGCGATGTACCCGCAGAACCGGCACCTGTCGGCCAAGGTGCGGGTGTTCGTGAACTGGGCTGCCGACCTGTTCTCGCGCCATCCGCATTTTGGTGCGGCACAGCAGCGGCTGGCGGTGGCTGCCTGACCAGCGCAGCCCTGGTCGTATTCGGTAAGGCAAGGTGACAGGTAACGCCAGGTAGGACAAAACCGGAAAGCCGCCATGGCGCCGGCCGACCTATACTGTTTCATCCGAAATCACGACCAGAAGAGGATTCCGATGAAACAATTGCTTACCCCCCTGGCTGCCTGCATCGCCGCGACCGTGGCACTGGCCGGCTGCGCCGGTTCCGGCAAGAGCTCCTCGGCCTCATCCGGCGCGGCTGCCGCAGCCCCGGCGGCAGCCAGTGCGTCCACGACAACCGGTCCGAGCCGGGCGAGTGCGACGCTGCAGCCCAAGAGCGGCAGCAATACCGCCGGCACCGTGTCCTTCCAGCAGCAGCCCGGCGGCGTACTGATGACCGCCGCGATCACGGGCCTGCCGCCCAACACGGTCCATGGCTTTCACGTCCATGAAAAAGGCGACTGCTCCGCGCCTGACGCGATGAGCGCAGGCGGGCATTTCAACCCGACCGGCAAGCAGCATGGCCAGATGACCATGCCCGACCATCACGCCGGCGACATGAACAACGTGACCGCCGACGCCAGTGGCAACGTGCGCGTCAGCATGCTGCTGCCGTCGCTGACGGTGGGCACCGGCGCCAACAGCGTGATCGGCCGCGCGGTGGTGGTGCACAAGGATCCGGACGATTACAAGACGCAACCGACGGGTAATGCTGGCGGGCGCATTGCTTGTGGGGTGGTGGCGGCTTCCTGACCGCGCTCCGAACGGCTGGCGAAGTTTGGCGCGAAGTTTGGCAAACTCGCCGGTGTTCCCCCTCTCCCGCACGCAGGAGAGGGGAGCAAACCAGACCCGCCGACAGCCAATGCCATCGCCGACAGACGCCGCGTTCCCGCTCCATCGCCGCCTGCGCGCCAATTCGCTGCTGCTGTGCTGCGCCACCCTGCTTGGCGGCTGCGCACTGCCGCCGCTGGACCATCGCACCGAATCCACCGCCATTACAGCCGCCGAAGCCCGTGCCACAGCGCTGGGCAAGGCGATCGCGCCAGAACTGGAGCGGCATCCCGGGCTCAGCGGCATCCATCCGCTGAACAACGCCTACGCCGCCTTCGCCGCGCGCGTGCAACTGGCGCGCACGGCGAAGCGCACGCTCGACGTGCAGTACTACATCTGGCGCAACGACCTGACCGGCACGCTGCTGCTCGAAGCGCTGCATGAAGCCGCCGACCGCGGCGTGCGCGTGCGCCTGCTGCTGGACGACAACGGCATCGCCGATATGGACGAACTGCTGGCTGCGCTGGATGCGCATCCGCAGGTCGAGGTGCGCATCTTCAACCCGTTCGTGGTGCGGCACCCCAAGCTGCTCAACTTCCTGACAGACTTCCGCCGCCTGAACCGGCGCATGCACAACAAGTCGTTCACCGCGGATGGCGTCGCCACCATCATCGGCGGGCGCAACGTAGGCGACGAGTACTTCGGCGCCACCGAGGGCGTGCTGTTCGCCGACCTGGACGTGATCGCCATCGGGCCGGCGGCGGCCGAGGTGGCGCGCGATTTCGACCGCTACTGGTCCAGCGGCTCGGCCTACCCCGTGGACCGGCTGGTGCTGCCGGTCAGCATCGAGCGGCTGGCGGAACTGCAAGGCAAGGCCCGCGCCGTCGAAGAAGACCCGGCCGCCGGGGCCTACATCACGGCGGTGCGCGAGCTGCCCGACGTGCAGCGCATCCTCGACGGCACGCTGACGTTCGAGTGGGCCAGCACCCGCATCGTCAGCGACGATCCCGCCAAGGCGCTGGGCGAGGCGCCGCGCGACACGCTGGTGGCACACCAGTTGCGCGAGATCCTGGGCGAGCCCCAGCGCGAACTGGACCTGGTCTCGCCCTACTTCGTCCCGTCCACCGGCGGCACCACGTACTTCACGCAGCTCGCCGAGCGCGGCGTGGCGGTGCGCGTGCTGACCAACGCGCTCGAGGCCACCGACGTGGCCGCCGTGCATTCCGGCTATGCGAAGCGCCGCAAGGCGCTGCTCGAGGCGGGCGTGGACCTGTACGAGCTGCGGCGCTCGGCGGCGCCGGGCAAGAAGGAAGAGCGTGCCGGCCCGTTCGGCAGCTCGGGCTCGAGCCTGCACGCCAAGACCTTTGCGGTCGATGCCAGCCGCGTGTTCGTGGGTTCGTTCAACTTTGATCCGCGCTCGGCCAACCTGAATACCGAACTGGGCTTCGTCATCGACAGCCCTGTGCTGGCGCAAAGGATCGAATCCTCCTTCGCCAGCGTGATCCCGCAAGCGGCCTACCAGGTCAAGCTGGACGAAACCGGCAAGCTGTACTGGCTGGAACGGCGCGGCGACGAAGTAATCCGTTACGACACCGAACCCAACACGAGCTGGTTGCGCCGGCTCGGCATCTGGTTCCTGCAGATCCTGCCGATCGAGTCGATGCTGTAAGCGGGCGTTCAGATCTGGTCGATCAGGCTGCGCACGATGTCGGCCAGCCGCTCGGCGCGCTGGCGGCCTTTGGCGTCCAGTTCCATGCCGCAGCCGCTGGCAATCGCCTTCAGGCCGAACAGCGCATCGCCAACGTCGCGCCAGGCCGGGTAGTCGGCGTGGATCTTTTCCAGCGCGGCGGCCCCCGCCGCCACCTGCGCGGCAGCGGGCATGTTGCCGGCTGCGAGATCTTCCAACGCCATGGCGGCGTCGACCAGGCCTTTGCGGTTCATCTGCAGTCTCCCCTCTGTGTCTTGTCATGGCCGCCACGGCGGGCGGCGTTGACACTGTAGCAGGCTACAGGGAGTCGGGTCAGTCGGGGACAGCCCGAAGCGGGCGGGCGCCCGTGCCCCGCAGCGAGTGCGCTATCGGGCGCTGCGCCGCCCGCCGTCAGTTGCGCCCGATGTCTTCCAGGATGCGCGTCATCAGGTACAGGCGCGGCACGATCGAATCGAGCTCGATGTACTCGTCGCGCGCGTGGTAGCCGAAGCCGGCCAACCCGAAGCTCTCCACCACCGCCGGCTTGCCCGAGCGCGCGGCATAGCTGGCATCGGTGGCGCCGCCGGTGCCTTCGGCCAGCGCCAGCGTGCGGCCGTCCAGCTCGGCGTAGATTTCCTGCGCGCGCTTGGCCAGCGCCCGGCCGCGCGCATCGGCCACGAACGGCGGGCGGCCCTCTTCCATCATCACCGTGGTCTGCGTCTCCGGCACCAGCTGGCTGGTCTTGACCTTGTCCTGCAGCGCGACCTTGAGCTTCTCCGCCGCGCCGCTGGCGGTGGTGCGCACGTCGCCATAGGCCACGGCGCTTTCGGGGATCTGGTTGCGCACCGTGCCGGCCTGCGCCTGGGTCCAGTTCAGCTGCGAACCCGGCACCAGGCTGGCGGTGTCGCGGGTCTGCTGCAGTTGGTAAGCGAGTTCCATCAGCGCATTGCGGCCGCGGTCCGGCGCGGCGCCGGCGTGCGAGGCGCGGCCCTTGACCTGCATGGTGGCGGTGGCGGTGCCGGAGGCGCCCAGCAACAGTGATTCCGCCTTGACCACGTCCTTGGCCGCGGTGGGCTCGCATGACAGCACCACGTCGTGCTGCGCGGCCAGCGCGGCGATGGCCTCGCCGGAGCCGACCGAGCCGACTTCCTCGTCCGGGTTGAACAGCACCGTGATCTGCGCGTAATCGCGCCAGCCCTTGTTCTTGAGGATCTCGAGCGAGTGCAGGATGACGGCGATGCCGCCCTTGTCGTCGGCGATGCCGGGCCCGTAGAGCCGGTTGCCTTCCTCGCGGATCGGCTGCGTGGCCAGCGTGTTGGCCGGGTACACGGTGTCCATGTGGGCGATCAGCATGATGCGGCGCTTGCCGTTGCCAACAAAGGTGGCCTTGACCATGGTGCCCGGGCCCTTCGTCACCGGCACGCGCTCCACCTTGGCGCCGAGCGCCTGCAGCCGCTTCTCCGTATAGCTGGCCATCTCTGCCAGGCCTTGCGCGTTGGCGCTGCCGGATTCGATCGACACCATCTCCTTGAGCGACTGCACCAGCGCGGGCTGGGCGGCGCGCGCGGCGGCCAGCAACTCGGCATCGGGCTGGGCGGCGGCGGCGAGGGTGCCGGCTCCGGCAAGCGTCAGGGCAGCGGCAACGGCAACGTGGCGGACGGACAACGGCATGGAATCTCCTCGATCTGGTCTTGTTGGGGTCGTGCAGCGGCGCAGCGCCTGTGCCACCGCACGAGTGGAGGATGCTAGCCCTTGCCAGAAACTTAGGGGAGGATCAATATCGCCAATCCGGATGCCGATTCCGCCAGCGGCCACGACGCCGCGCACGCTGTGCCACGCTCCAGACCCGCCTGGCGCGCCCGATCGCCACCACCCTGCCCGACGCCCCCGCATGCGAGTACAGAACCCATCGCCCTCCGGCAGTACGCCGCTGCATGTCCGCCTGCTATGGCTGCCCGACGCCATGCCGGGCACGCTCTTCACCACGCTGGACGTGCTGCGCACCGTGGCCGGCGTGGCCAGCCTGCAGCGGCCCGATGCCGCGCCGACGCTGAGCTGGCAACTGTGCGGCGGCAACGGGCGCGCGCTCGCCACCGACCTGCCCGGCCTGGCTTCCTCGACCCGCCGCGCACGCGCACCGGACGGCCACTCGCTGCTCGTCATCCCTGCCCTGCTCGCCAGCAACGCCCCGCAGCTCGGCGAGATCGTGCGGCGCGACGCCGCGGCGCTGCGCCTGGTGGAGCGGCACGCGGAGGCCGGCGGCTGGATCGCGGCGTGTTCGTCAGGGGTGATGTTCCCGCTGCAGCTCGGGCTGCTGGACGGCGCGCGCATCGGCGCACCCTGGATGTACCAGAGCTGGATGACGCGCGAATATCCGCGCTGCGACCTCGGCGGCGACCAGGCGATGAACGTGCACCAGCGCGTGTTCTCGTGCGTGGCGCCGGCACTGCAGGTTGAGTTCATGCTGCGCGTGCTGGGGCACCTGCACGATCCCGACCTGGCGCAGGCGGCATCGCAGCTGATGCTGTTCCAGTCCGAGCGCCAGCGCAGCGTGCCGGCGCTGGTGTCACAGCGCTGGCTCAGCCGCACCGCCGACAGCCCGGTCTACCGCGCGATCCAGTGGCTGCAGGACCATGTCGGCGAACCCTACCGGCTGGCCGCGGTCGCGCAGGCCGCCGCGGTCAGCGAACGCACGCTGCTGCGGCATTTCCGCCAGGTCACGGGCATCACGCCGCTGGACTATCTGCACACGCTGCGCGTGGAGCGCGCGCGCATGCTGCTGGAAGTCACGCTGCACGGCACGCAGGCGATTGCCGAGGCCTGCGGCTACAGCGACGCAGCCGCCTTCCGGCGGCTGTTCCAGCGCACCACGGGGATGTCGATGTCGGACTATCGCGCCCGCTTCGCGCTGCGGGCGCGGCGGCGCTACTGGCGCATGGAAGACACCGCGGTACGGCGCGGCACCCGCGGGTGACCGCGCCGGCGGCGTTCCGTCAACGTTCCGGACCTTCTCAGGCTCGCAGCGAGATGTGGTTGACCACGTCCTCCACGCCATGCACGTACCACGCGTCGCGCTCGACCTGCCGGCGCGTGTTCTCGTTGCTGACGCAGCCTTCCAGCGTGACCACGCGATTATCGGTATGCACGCTGACCTGGGCGGCATCGACGAAGGGATCGGTCTCCAGCACCAGCATCAGCGCCTCGGTGATTTCATCGTCGCGGTCGGTTTCGGCAGGCGCCACCACCAGTTCGTTGACCACGCAGCGGCAGCCGCGCGACCACCAGGCCAGCACGCCGGCCAGGCGCATATGCGAGAGGCTGATCACCTGCCCCCACAACGTCACCGCGCCGTCGTGCGCCTCTACCTCGATCCAGCCGCTGCGTTCGCCCACGGCTTCGCGCAGGGACTCGGGCTTGCCCTTGACGCGTGCGCAAATCTTGCAATTGCGGAAGTCGATGGCATTGAGCAGGCGCTCGCATACCGCATCGCGCAGTTCGCCGTCGCCCGCCTGGACGCCGCCGTCGGCCACGCGCAGGTGGTCGATCACACTGGTTACGCCGTCCACGCGCCGCAGCGTCGCCGCCGCGCGGGTCTTGTCGACGATATCGGCGACCTCGCCTTCCAGGATCAGCGCGCCGTCTGACAGGCGCAGGTTGATCGTGGGATGGAGGATATGACCCTGATAAGGCACATGCGCCAAGGCTGCGCGCGCCTGTGTCAGCACCGCTTCGCTACTCTGCATTTTGATCGCCTCGCCCGAATGGTCTGGAGATGGAAGACACGCGCCCCTGCCTGCGGGCGCGCCTGGTGCGGCGCCGCGGCCTCCATCACCACCGGGGGCCCTGGCAACCGCTCCCTCATTATAGGAAGCGGTCCGGAGCCAGCCGGCGGGCGTCAGATCGCGGCGGCTTCGCGCGCGCGGGCGACTTCCTGGTTGCGCAAGATGAAACGCTGGACCTTGCCGCTGGGGGTCTTGGGCAGCTCGGCCACGAACTCGATCTCGCGCGGGTAGGCGTGGGCTGCCAGGCGCTTGCGCACGTGCTGGCGCAGCGCCTCGGCCAGCTCGGGCGCGGCGCGGTGCTGCGGATCGAGCACGACAAAGGCCTTGATCAGCTCGGTGCGCTCCGGATCGGGCTTGCCGATCACCGCGGCCTCGACCACGGCGGGGTGCTCGATCAGCGCGCTTTCCACGTCGAACGGGCCCACGCGGTAGCCGGAGGTGGTGATGACGTCGTCGGCGCGACCGATAAAGCTGATGCTGCCGTCGTCGTTCAGTTCGGCCGAATCGCCGGTCAGGTAGTAGTGGCCGGCAAAGGAACTGGTCGGCGTGCCGTGGTAGCCGCCGAACCAGCACATCGGCGAGCGCTCCAGGTCCAGTGCCAGCGTGCCCGGCTGGCCCGCCGGCAGTTCGCGCTGTTCGTCGTCGAGCACCGCCACGCGGTGGCCCGGACTGGCAAAGCCGGCCGCGCCCATGCGCACCGGGTGCGCCAGCGCGTGGTGGTTGCACAGCACCATGCCGAGTTCGGTCTGGCCGTAGTGGTCGTGGATGGTCACGTCCAGTTCGCTGGCGAACCAGCGGATCACTTCCGGGTTGAGCGGCTCGCCGGCGCTGCTGACCGCGCGCAACTGCCCGCGCAGCGGGCCGGACACGGCCTCGCCGGCGGCGATCAGCAGCCGGTACGCGGTGGGCGAGCCGGCCAGGTTGGTGATGCCGTACTTGCGGATCACCCGGCAGGTGCTTTCCACGGTGAACGGGCCGTCGTAGAACGTGGTGGCATGGCCCAGCGCCAGCGGGCCGGTGACGGCGTAATACAAGCCGTAGGCCCAGCCCGGGTCGGCCAGGTTCCAGAATGCGTCTTCCGGGCGCAGGTCGACCGCATCGCGCATATAGCCGGCAAACGCGGCAATGGCCTTGAGCGGCACCAGCAGCGGCTTGGCCGGGCCGGTGGTGCCCGAGGTGAACATCATCAGGAAGGGATCGTCGCCGCGGCGCATCACCGGATCGAACGAGGCTGGCTGGCGTTCCAGCTCGGCCCAGAAGCTGAAGTCGCCGCGCCCGAGGCCTGCGCCCTCCTTGTCGTCCGGGCCGGCCACGGTGACGATGGCGGGACAATCCGCCACCTCGTCGAGCTTGGGACGGTTGACGGTGTCGGTGACCACCACCTTTGCGCCCGAGCTGTTGAGCCGGTGCTCGATCGCCTTGGGCCCGAAGGCCGTAAACAGCGGCTGGTATACCGCGCCGGCGCGCCACGTGCCGAGGATCGTCACCAGCAGTGCCGCGTTGCGCGGCAACAGGCCCGCAACGCGGTCGCCGGGCTGCACGCCCTGCGCCTGCAGGAAGCCGGCGAACTGCGCCGACAGCGCCTGCAGCTCGGCAAAGCTCCAGCTGCGCGAATTGCCGTCGCGCCCTTCCCAGAACAGCGCGATGCGGCCTGGCTGCGCATGCCGGTCGCAGCATTCGACGCAGGCGTTGAGCGCGTCCAGGCTGCCGTGCAGCTGCCGGGCTACGGCATCGTCATAGGAAAATCCGTCGAAGGCTTGGGCGTAGTCGCGCATGGTGTCTCCTGTAGATCGGGCTGGATGCCGGGGCCCTGGAGCGCCGGCAGGTGCCTGTTGTAGTCGGTGCCGCTCGCAGCGGCTGCCGCAAGAGTGTGCGTGGGCCATGCAGGGCGGGCAATAACCGAATCCGCCAGCGCGGCTGACGGTTTTTGCCATGCGCGGGGTGCGCCGCCTGCCGCACCGTGCCGGCGCGCGGTGTGCTTGACGGCATGCCGCGCGGCGCCGACGATAGCCCGCATCACGGCAAGGAGGCAGCACATGTGCACCAATTACGCCCCGGTCCAGCGCCTGGTCCTGCGCGACATCTTCGGCGTGGAACCGCCGCCCGGGCTGTTCAAGGCCGAGACCTACCCTGACTACCTGGCGCCGATCGTGCGCGCCACCGACGACGGCACCCGCAGCGCCGACCTGGCCACGTTCGGCATGGTGCCGCGCCAGCGCATCCCGCCCGGCGCACGCCGCTACGACACCACCAATGCCCGCAGCGAGACCGTGGGCGAACGCCCCGCTTTCGCCCGCTACTGGCGCCAGGGCCAGCTGTGCCTGGTGCCGGCGACCGCGTTCTACGAATTCGCCTACCCCGAGGACGCGATGCCCGGCGGCCCGCCCGGCAAGCCGGTGCGCTGGCGCATCACGCTGCCGGGCGAGCCGGCCTTCGGCATTGCGGGCCTGTGGCGCGGCTGGCCGGACCAGGCCCTGTCGTTCACCATGCTGACCGTCAACTCCGACCGGCACCCGGTGATGCAGCGCTTCCACAAGCCGGGCGACGAGAAGCGCTCGGTGGTGATCGTGCCGCGCGCGCAGTGGGACGACTGGCTGGCCTGCCGCGAGCCGGAGGTGGCGCGGACCTTCCTGAACCTCCTGCCGGCAGACGCCATGCACGCCGAGCCGGCACCCAAGGTGCCGGGCGAACCGATTCCCGACGCGGCCTGAGTTGCCCCCCTTGTTCCTGGGTGTCCCTGTGTGACCCGGCGCACGCAAAGGCGGCGCCTGCCCCACCTCATGAGGGTGTCGGACGTTGCGAATGCTGCGCATACTCCGCTCACACCGGCCACAAGAGCCGACACTCCGGGTCAATCAAAGCCATGCAAAACGTCGTCGCCTTGTGCGCGTATTTTTTCGGGTGCCTGATCGCATTGCTGTTTGCCGCGCGGTGGATCCTGCGCAACCATCCCGCCTTGCGAGAGCGGGCGCCCGCGCGCGCGCCGGTTGAGGAAGACAAACCGCCTTCCCACTGAAGCCCAGCTCCGTTCCGGCAACCCACATCCCGCAGCAAACCCCACGCAATTGCCCGCAAATTTCGGCAATTGAAGGGAACCGATCGGCTTCCCGCCTGCCATACCACTGTTGCCGCACCCACCCTCCGTGGCTTTCGCGGCACCCCCCTCCGCTATCATGCGTGCCGTCAGGCGCGCCCGTGCCGCCCGGCACGGTACAACGACAAGAAAGGACAAAACAGGGATGGCACTGACTTCCAACAAGCTGCCGGCTTGGACCCTCTGGGCGCCGCTGGCCGCCGTGGCCACGCTTGGCCTGGCCTGGCTGCTGCCCGACCAGGGCTGGCTGATCGCGCTGATGGCGGCGGCACTGGCCGGCGCCGTCTTCTCGGCCGTGCACCACGCCGAAGTGGTGGCGCACAAGGTGGGCGAGCCCTTCGGCACGCTGGTGCTGGCAATCGCCGTGACGGTGATCGAAGTCGCGCTGATCGTATCGGTGATGCTGTCGTCTGGACCGGAGAAGGCCGGCCTGGCGCGCGACACCGTGTTTGCCGCGGTCATGCTGATCTGCAACGGCATCGTCGGGCTGTGCCTGTTCGTCGGCGGCCTGCACCACCGCGAACAGGCCTTCCAGGCGCCCGGCGCCAATGCCGCGATGGCGGTGCTGGCGGCGCTGCTGGTGCTGACCATGGTGCTGCCCAACTACACCAGCTCGTCGCCGGGCCCGGTGCTGACGCCGGCGCAGCTGGCCTTCTCGGGCGTGATGTCGCTGGTGCTGTACGGCTCGTTCGTGTTCGTGCAGACCATCCGCCACCGCGACTACTTCCTGGCCGAAGGCAGCTCCGACGAGAGCGTCCATGCCCCGCCGCCGCCCGCGCGCATCGCGCTGACCAGCGGCGCGCTGCTGATCGTGTGCCTGGTGCTGGTGGTGGCGCTGGCCAAGCTGCTGTCGCCCTCGGTCGAGGCCGCGGTACTGAAGGCGGGCGCGCCGGCTGCGGTGGTGGGGATCGTGATCGCCGCCATGGTGCTGCTGCCCGAGGGGCTGGCCGCGCTGCGGTCGGCGCGCGCCGACCGCATCCAGACCAGCCTGAACCTGGCGCTGGGCTCGGCGCTGGCCAGCATCGGGCTGACCATCCCGACGGTGGCCGCGGTATTTATCTGGATCGGCCAGCCGCTGGAGCTGGGACTGGGTGCCAAGGACATGGTGCTGCTGGTGCTGACGCTGGTGGTGTCGTCGCTGACGCTGGGCATGGGGCGCACCACCATCCTGCAAGGCGTGGTGCACCTGGTGATCCTGGCGGCCTACCTGTTCCTGTCGATCGTGCCGTAACGGTCGGTACGACTACCCGCGCTTGCCGCCGGCGAGGACTAAACTGGAACCTCCCGCACCAGAGATCCGCGCATGCTTGCCGCGCACGCACCGGAGAACGCCAATGCTGGAAGTCGCCGTCACCGCTGCCGACCACGCCATCGGCCCCGACACCGCCAAAGTCACCGTCGTCGAATACGGCGACTTCGAGTGCTCCTATTGCCGCATCGCCTATGGCGCGATGAAGATCCTGCTGGAGCACTACGGCCCGCAGGTGCGCTTCGTCTACCGGCACTACCCGATGACCAACTGGCACCCGTCCGCCGAAGCCGCCGCCGAATCCGCGGAAGCCGCGGCGGCGCAGGACCGCTTCTGGCAGATGTACCGCATGCTCTACGAGCACCCGCAGGGCCTGAAGCCCGACGCGCTGCGCCACTATGCCGGCATGGCCGGGCTGGACCTCGATCGCTATGACCGCGACATGGCCGCGCACAACCACCTGCCCCGCATCCGCGCCGACCTGCAGGGCGGCACGCGCTGCCAGGTGCGCGGCACCCCGTCGTTCTTCGTCAACGGCGCGGTGCAGGACGTGACCTTCGGCATGGAGCGGCTGCAGCGCGCCATCGACAACGCGATGGCGCACTAGTCGCGTCAGAAGCGGTACGTCACGCTGCCCACCACGGTGCGGCGGGCGCCGAAATAGCAGTCGCCGCGCGCCAGGCAGGTGGTCAGGTATTGCTTGTCGAACAGGTTGGTGACGTTCAGTGCCACGCGCACCGGACCCTGGTCGTAGGCCAGCATGGCATCGAACAGCGTGACACCGCTGACACGGTTCTGGTCGTTGCCGTCATAGCTCGGGCCCACGTAGCGCACGCCGCCGCCTGCCATGAAGCCCGGCATCTCGAACAGCTTGAAGCGGTAGTTGGCCCACAGCGACGCCATGTTCGACGGCGTGCTGGCCAGCCGCTTGCCGACCTCGGCGCCGGTGCCGTCAATCACGCGCGCATCCAGGTAGGTGTAGGTCGCGATCAGGTCCAGGCGGTTGGACAGTGAAGCCAGTGCCTCCACCTCGATCCCGCGCGTGCGCGCTTCGCCCACCTGCACAAAATCCGGCCTGCCGTTGACGACGCCGCTGACCTTGCGGTTCTTCTCGCGCATGTCGAACGCTGCAATCGTCAGCGTGGCGTTCTTGCCCGGCGGCTGGTACTTGATGCCCGCCTCCCACTGCGAGCCGCGCAGCGGCTTGAAGGCCTGGTTGGACTGGTTGAAGCCCGCCAGGCCCTGGAACGATTCGGAATAGCTGACGTACGGGTTCAGGCCGATGTCCGAGCGGTACATCAGGCCGGCGCGCTTGGTCAGTTCGTTGTCGTCGCGGGTGGCCGAGGGCGTGTTGTCCTGCGCCGCGCGCGACCAGTCATAGCGCAGGCCCAGCATCAGCAGCCATTTGTTCCACGACAGCTGGTCCTGCACGTAGAGACCGGTCTGCGCCTGCGTGCTCGGGTTCAGGTCGCGCGTGCCGGGCGGCGTGAAGTTGCCGTACGCCGGGTTGAACACGTTCAGCGGCGCGGCCGTGCCGCCCACGCCGGCGCGGCCGGTGATCTCGGCATGCTGGTAGTCGACGCCGGTCAGCAGCGTATGGGCGACCGGGCCCGTGCGGAAGTTGCTCTGCGCCTGCGTATCGACCGCGAATGAATTGAGCGTGGGCTGGTTCAGGTAGACCGTGCGGCGCATCAGCGTATCGCTGCCAGGGACCCAGCCGTGCGTGGCGCCGGTGAAGCCCGCGGAGTAGATGCTGCGGTAGTCGACCGTGCTGTGCGAATAGCGCAGGTTCTGCCGCACCGTCACGGCTTCGTTGAACCTGTGCTGGAACTCATAGCCCACCGATGCCTGCTCGGCGTTGAAGCGGTCGTAGCCGGGTTCGCTGATAAACAGGTGGTCCGGAATCTGCCCGGCCGGGTTGGCATACAGCGTGCCCCGCCACGGGAAAAAGCCCACCGAGGTTCCGCTTTCGTCGCGCTGGAAATTGGCCAGCAGCGTCAGCGAAGTGGCATCGCTCGGGCGCCAGGTCAGCGAAGGCGCGATCAGGTAGCGGTTGTCCTTGACGAAGTCCACCTGCGCATCGCTGTCGCGCGCCAGCGCCACCAGCCGGTACAGCCATTTGCCGTCCGCATCGAGCGGGCCGGTCAGGTCGGCCTGCACCTGCTTGCGGTGGTAGTTGCCGAACTGCACGCCGATCTCGCGCGCCGCTTCCGGCTGCGGGCGCTTGCTGACCAGGTTCAGGATGCCGCCGACCGCGCCCTGCCCGAACAGCATCGACGACGGCCCGCGCAGCACGTCGATGCGCTCCAGCGCGTACACGTCGGCACGCACGTTGTTGTAGAAGCCGACCTGGTTCAGCAGGCCATCCCGATACTGCGTGAAATCGGTGCCGCGGAACTTGCCCCAGTCGCCGCGGTTGTCCGCGCCGAACGGCCCGGCATAGACGCCGGCGCTGTAGCCGATGGCCTGCTGCACGCTCTGCGCGCCCTGCGCTTCCATCCGGTCGCGCGTGATCACCGTGATCGATTGCGGGGTTTCCATCACCGGGGTATCGGTCTTGGTCGCGGTGGCGCTGCGTTTTGCGACGAAGCCGTGCACCGGGCCGGTGGCGGTTTCATTGTCGTTGGTGGCGCGTACGGTGACGGCGGGGAGTTCGGCTGCTGCGGTGGCCGGCGCAGCCTGCGGCGGCTGGGCTGGCTGCGTCGACTGTGCCAGCACGCCGCCCGCCTGCAGGCTCAGCACTAGCGTGGTCAGCGACAGGCCGCGAGGGCTGATGAACGGGCTCAGGAACGGAAAGACTGGCTGGGAACAGGCAAAGCGCCGCTGTTCCCGTTTGGCGGGGTGGACAGGCATGAATCAGGAACCGGAATGTCGCCCGCCCTGACCTGTTAGGCGGGGGGGTAAGTGGAAATTTCTTATTACGAATGCGAACTATTCGTACTTGCATTCCGATTGTAGCCTGAATGTGCCAAGAAGCAGACAAAACCACCGGGGGAAATACGCAGATATAGCCCGAAGTTCACCAGCCGCCTGGGCGAGTTTCCCCTTTTGCGACAACCACTTGTCGTGATTCCCGTGTTCCAGTTTCTGTCTACACGCGGATTTGCTGAAGCAATTCCAGAGCCTGCTTCTGTTTCGCGTTGGCCGTGGTGACGAGTTCGAACGTCGGCACTTCAGCGCCAGCGCTGGGTGTGCGGCAGGTGTTACGCACGATCGTGGCGAGTTCGGCCATCAAGCTCGAGAAGCTGTGCACGGGCGTGCCGTCGTCAAGTGTGTGGCGCGCCGCCTTGGCCAGCGCTGCCGCAGAGCGCACGGCAGGCGCCACCGGATCACGCGTGGCCTTGGCGGCCTGATCCGGGTCGGCGAACATCAGTTCGCGCCAAGCCTCACGCATGTGCCATTCGACGTAGTAGGCCAGCATGCACAGCAGGATATGCGCACGCACCCGATCGGCCGTGCGGTGATGGATTGGCCGCACCTTCAGGTCCACCGTTTTTAGCGAACGGAACGCGCGCTCCACGTTGGCCAGCGCCTTGTAGTTGCGCACGCACTCGGCCGAGTCCATCTGCGCCGCACTCACCGAAGTGCGGATGATGTAGAGGCCGTCGAGCGCCGCCTCGCGGGCGATGCCCTCGCTGTTGCGGCTGAACGTGAAGGCCGCGTCGTCGATACTCAGCGCAAAGTGCTTGGCCACCTTGTACTTGTCGATCACCTTGCCCACGCGCAGGCCGATCTGATCGCGCCCGGCAAGCTTGCCCGCCTGCACGCGGGCAACGATCGGCTGCAGGCACGCCTCGGTGGCCGCCAGCAACTCTTCTCGCTTGTGGGCACGTAGCCTGGCCAGTTCCGGATTGCGGCACGCCACCAGCCGCTCGCCCGGATAGTCCGGTGAACTCAGCTCCAGCAGATTGCGCTCGTCGAACAGGCCAAGCTGCAGTTGCCCTTGCTCGAGCAGCGGGCGGATCGAGGCGCTCTTGAGCGCGGTGATCCAGCCCAGGTCACCGCCTTCACGCATCTGGTCGATGGCCTTGCTGGAGATCATGCCGCGATCGCCCACCATGACCAATCGGGAGAGACCAAATTCCTCTTGCAGGCGCCGCACCTCGGGCATGAAGGTCTGGCTGTCGGCCACGTTGCCCTCATGCACCGACACCGCCACTGGGCAGCCGCGCGCATCGGTGAGCAAGCCGTAGTTGACCTGTAGCAGCCCCTTCTTGCCATCGCGGCTGTAGCCAAGCTTGGCCAGCGGGCAGGTGCTGCCCTCGAAGTAGCTGGAGCTCAGGTCATACAGCACCAGGCCACCGGCGCTCAAGTGGCGCGCGGCGAGCTTCTTCTGGATTGTGCCCTGGCGCGCGAGCAGCCAGTCCATTGCCGCGTACAGGTCGTTCTCGTTGGCCTCGGTCACGCCGAAGTCCTCCGCCAGGGTGCTGGTGTGCCACCAGCGCGTGGTGGCCAGCTTCGTGTGCGGCGCCGCGATGCGCGCGGCCACCATCGCCAGCACCAGGTCGCGCTCGCGCGAAGGCTTGGAGGCGATCAGCGAGGCAAAGCCCAGACGCTGCATGGCCGTGGCCACCGCCTGCACGTGGCCGTGAGCGCGCGAGCGTGTCACCTCGAACGCCTCGCCCAGCGGCACGAAGGTCTCGCCCTTGAGTGAGCGGCGGATGATCTCGATCAGTGCCTCGGGCAAGTGGGACAGGTTGCCCAGCGTCTCGTTCTTGACCACGCCGTCCTCGCGGTAACTGCGCCGCAACAGGTGGGTGCGATAGATCTGGTCCTTGTACTTGCGGGTCGTCGTAACGACGTGAGCGGTTCCGTTTCGTGCTGGCATAGCCAGCAGAATAGGAGAAAACCCGCCAATGTCAAGAACTTTTAGTGACTACAAAATGAGGGCATCGAACGCCCCCCGATGAGCCGATTCCTCAATCGGGAAAAGGGCTTCGCGACGCCGCAGCCGCAGCGTCACCATGGAACTTCGGTATAGCGGGGTAGCCGGGCAGCAAACTGCACGCCCGGCACCATGGGGCAACACACGGCAGACAGACCTGTCTAGCAACCGCAAGGCTGCTGCTTACGCCACCAGCTGTGCCGCCGCATCGCGCAGCGCCGTGCGCAGGCCCTCTTCCACCACCGGGTGATAGAACGGCATGCCCAGCATCTGCTCGATGGTCAGGCCTTGCTGGTACGACCAGGCCAGCAGGTGGGCGATGTTCTCGGCGCGCGGACCGGTCCATTCGGCGCCCAGGAAGCGGCCGGTGGCCTTGTCGCCGTAGACGTGCATCAGGCCGCGGTTCTTCAGCATCACGCGGCTGCGGCCCTGGTCTTCGAAGCTGACCTCGCCGGTGACGAAGCTGCCTTCGACCAGGTCGGCAAAGCGCTGGCCGACCATGGCGATCTGTGGATCGGAGAACACCACCGCGAGCGGCGCCCGGCGCGCCAGCGGCTTCACCTGCGGATAGCTGGCGGCGTTCTCGCCGGCGGCCTTGCCCTCGTCCGCGGCTTCATGCAGCAGCGGCAGGATGTTGTTGGCATCGCCGGCAATGAATACCGGGGCATTGCCGCACTGGAGCGTCTGCGCATCGAACAGCGGCACGCCGCGCTTGTCCAGCGCGAGGCCGGTGTTCTCCAGGCCCAGGCCGCGCACATTGGGCGCGCGGCCAGTGGCGGCGAGCGCGTAGTCGAAGCGCTCGGTCACGCTGCGGCCTTCGCGGTCGAGGTAGGTCACCACGACCTGGTCGCCCTCGCGGGCCATCCCGGTCACCTTGGCGTCCGGATCGAGGTAGAACTCATCGTTGAATGCCTTGGCGGCGTAGGCACGGATCACCGGATCGGTGAGCGGGCCCAGCGAGCCGCTGACGCCGAACACGCGCACCCGCACGCCCAGCCGCGACAGCGCCTGGCCCAGCTCCAGCCCGATCACGCCCGGGCCGAACACCACCACGCTGCCGGGCAGGTCTTCCCACGCGAACACGTCGTCATTGACGATCAGGCGGTCGCCGAAGGCCTTGAACGGCGCCGGCAGCGTCGGCGTGGAGCCGGTGGCAATGACCACGCGGCTGGCGCGCACGGTGGTCTGGCCGTCCACTTCCAGCGTGGTGTTGTCGATAAAGCGGGCGTAGCCGCGGATGCGGTCCGCTTCCGGGATGGTCTCGACGCCGCGCACCACGAAGCCGACAAAGCGGTCGCGTTCGCTGCGCACGCGGGCCATCACCTCGCGGCCGTCGATGCGGACCTGGCCGTCGACATGCACGCCGAACGGCGCGGTGTGGCGCAGCTCGTGCGCGGCCTCGGCGGCGGCGATCAGCAGCTTGGACGGCATGCAGCCCACGCGGGCGCAGGTGGTGCCGTACGGACCGCCTTCGATGATCACGGCGCGCTTGCCGGCGGCAATCGCGGCGCGGTAGGCGGCAAGGCCGGCGGTGCCTGCGCCGATCACGGCGACGTCGGTCTGGATGGTAGTCATGGCGTAAGGTTCCTCTGTTTTTATGGTGACAGCTGGCGTCAATCAGCGGGCTGGATGGCGCCGCCAGGCAAGGCGGCGCCATCGGGTCCGGCGACTGCCGGTCCGCGCGAGCGGAATTCGACGGGGATCGGGTGGCTTACCTGGCCAGGTACTGCTGCAGCGCTTCGGCGCCGCCGACCAGCTTGCCGTTGATGAAGACCTGCGGTGCCGTCATCTCGCCCGACACGGCGCCCAGCACCTTGCCGCGCACCTTGTTGTCCAGCGGCACGTCGATGTAGTCGTAGCCGTTGTCGTCCAGCAGTTGCTTGGCCTTGGCGCAGAACGAGCAGCCGACCTTGGAGAACACCACCACCTGGTCAGGCTTGCGCGCGTCCGGGGCGATATGGGCCAGCATGGTGTCGGCGTCGGACACCTTGAACGGGTCGCCCGGCTCTTCCGGCTCGATGAACATCTTCTGCACCACGCCGTCCTTGACCAGCATGGAATAGCGCCAGCTGCGCTTGCCGAAGCCCAGGTCAGCCTTGTCTACCAGCATGCCCATGCCTTCGGTGAATTCACCGTTGCCGTCGGGGATCATAGTGATGTTTTCGGATTCCTGGTCCTTGGCCCACTCGTTCATCACGAAGGTGTCGTTGACCGACACGCACAGGATGTCGTCGACACCGATTTTGGCGAACACCGGTGCCAGTTCGTTGTAGCGCGGCAGGTGGGTGGACGAGCACGTCGGCGTGAAGGCGCCCGGCAGCGAGAACACGACCACGGTCTTGCCGCTGAACAGCTCGCCGGTGGTGATGGTCTTCCACTCGTTGTCTTCACGCACGCGGAAAGCGACATTGGGAACGCGTTGGCCTTCACAGGATTGCAGCATCAGATCACTCCTTGGTCTGGATCGGTGGGTTGGTTTCGGCTGCGGGTTGCAGCGAAGGCCTCATTCTGTCGATCGGGATGTGATTTGTACAATTCATCGTTTTAACCGCGATGATTGACTGACGCTATCGAAACCGCATAGGAAGTGCCTATCACGCCGAGAGGGTTCCCGTCTGCGCGGACGCAAAAGCATATTTCTTCTGAAAACCCTGGCGAGTGCCCTATCATGCGGCATCCCCTCATACTCGTTTTCCCGCAATGACCCGACCTTGCCGCCTTCCGACCCTTTACCGGTGGGCACCCATGCTGGCGTTGTCGCTGCTGCTGGCCCATCCCGCGCAGGCGCAAACCCTGAAGAAGCCAGCGCTGGAGGCGCTTGTCGCCAGCACCAAAGCCACCGACCTGCAGGCCTTCATGGCGGCCGCGGCCAAGGCGGAGCCGGCGGTGGCACCGGCAGTGGCCGCGTGGCAGGCCAAGGGCCCGTTGTCGGGCGACAACCTGGTCAATATCGGGCGCCTGCTGGGGGTCTACAACCGCGTCCACAACGAGGCCGCGGTGATCGACACCATCGGCAGGATGGTGGCGCTGCGCACCGTGCGCGACGAGAAGGTCGCGCAGCACGAGCACCCCGCCATTATCGAGTTCGGCAAGCTGGTCGAGGCCATGGCGCGCGATTTCGGGCTGGCCTACCGCAACGTGGACAACCGGGTGTTCGAGGTCACACTCCCCGGCGGCGGCAAGGACACCTTCGGCATCCTCACGCACGCCGACGTGGTGCCGGCCATCGCCGAAGAATGGGTGCTCGACGACGGCACCAAACTCGATCCGTTCCGGCTCACGCGCATTGGCGACACGCTGTACGGGCGCGGCACCATCGACGACAAGGGCTCGATCGCCGCGGTGCTGTACGCGATGAAGACGGTCAAGGAAAGCGGGGTGCCGCTGGAGCGCACCATCCGGCTGATGATCGAGACCACCGAGGAAACCGGTGGCGACGGCATGAAGTATTACCGCCAGCACACCACGCTGCCGGAGTACAACGTGGTGCTGGACAGCAAATATCCCGCCGTGGTGGCGGAGAAAGGCGCTGGCACGCTGACAGTCTCGTTCGGCATCAAGTCGGCGGACGGCAAGGCGGAACGCAGCAAGGCCGATACCAGGGGCCCTGCCATCGTCGCCATGCGCGGCGCGGCCTCGGCCAACGCCATCCCGGAAACCGCCACCGCACGGATTGCGGGCGGCGATCCCGCGGCGGTGGTCGTAGCGCTGGAACAGGCGCGGTCTGAATTCCTGCGCCGCTACACGCCGCGCGGCAAGTTCTCGATCGACGTGAAGCGCGATGGTAACGAGGTCGAGGTCAAGGTCACCGGCGCCTCGGCGCATGGCTCGCGTCCCGAGGAAGGCGTCAATCCGCTGCCGCGCCTGGCGCTGTTCCTGCAAGCCAGCGACGTGGGCTTTGCCGAGAACCACTACCTGAACGCGGTTCGTTACCTGAACGACCTGTACGGGCTGGACTACCTCGGCAACAAGATGGAGGTGGCCTATCGCGATCCCTTCATGGGCCCGCTGACGATGTCGCCCACGCTCGTGCGCGAACGCGGCGAATACGTCGACGTGGTCACCAATGTGCGCATGCCGCGCGGGCGCACGCCCGATGAGCTGGGCGGCAAGATCACCAAGCGCATCTTCGGCTGGGCCGCCACGCATGGGCCGGTCGAGATAAAGTATGACCAGGGCAACTGGATGGCGCGCGATCCCAAGGGCGCGTGGCTCAGCACGCTGCTGAATATCTTTGGCGATACCACGGGGCTGGAGGCCAAGCCGGTGTCCACCGCGGGCAGCACCACGGCCAAGCTGATGCCCAATGCGATCAACTTCGGGCCGGCGATGCCGGGCAAGAAGTACACCGCGCACAACGCGCGCGAGTACAAGGAAGTGGCCGACCTGAACCTGGATATGCAGATGTTCACGGAGATGCTGGTTCGGATCGGGAACCTAGACAAGATGCAGTAAGGCTCTCGCGTTACTGTTTGTTTGCCCCCTCCCGCCAGTGAACTGCCCCCAGAAGTTGGAGACAACTTTTGGGGGTTTTTACATGGCAAAGCGCACCGCTGTATTCCCAAGGTCCTTCGCCGGGCAGAATTCAAAAGCAAGACCCGGAGTGTCGTGCGCGCGCCAGCGGCCTAAAGTTGGCACCATGCAAGCCAGACACAGGAGAGCGGCAGTGAGCAGCATCAAGCAGGCACAGCGTCCCCAGGCCCGCGACGTGGCTGTGGCGGGCCCGCGCAGGCCAATCCCCGCACCGGGCGGCCCAGCGCCAACGGCCAAGCTGAAATCCGCACCGCAGACCGATTTCGCCATGCGCGTGGAGCGCGTGGACTGGACCGCACTCGGCGCAGCACTGGACGACTATGGCTGTGCCGCGATCCGAAGCCTGCTGTCACCCGCCGAATGCGAAGCCCTGGCAACTTGCTACGCGCACGACGCGCTGTTCCGCTCGCGCGTCGTCATGGCACGCCACGGCTTCGGGCGCGGCGAGTACAAGTACTTCGCCTATCCTCTGCCTGGCACCGTTGCCGACTTGCGTGCCGCGCTGTACCCGCACCTGGTGCCGGTGGCCAATCGCTGGAACGCCGCCATGGGCATCGATACGCGCTATCCGGCCGCGCACGTGGACTATCTCTCCCGCTGTCACCGCGCCGGCCAGTTGCGCCCCACGCCGCTGCTGCTGCGCTACGGCCCCGGCGACTACAACTGCCTGCACCAGGACCTGTATGGCGAGCATGTGTTCCCGCTGCAGGTCGCGATCCTGCTGTCCGAGCCGGGGCGCGACTTTAGCGGCGGCGAGTTCGTGATGACCGAGCAGCGGCCGCGCATGCAGTCGCGCGCGGAGGTGGTGACGCTGCGCCAGGGCGATGCCGTGGTCTTTGCGGTCAGCCAGCTCCCGGTGCAGGGCAGCCGCGGCAGCTACCGCGTCAACCTGCGGCACGGCGTGAGCCGGCTGCATGCGGGCCAGCGCTACACACTGGGCATCATCTTCCACGACGCCACGTGAGGGTTGCCATGCGCCACCGTCTGACTCATCGAACCGAGGCAAGCGAGCCCATGCCGAATCCGCATCGAACCCCTGCCACCACCGTCGAGAACGATCCGCGCTGGGCCCGCGTGCTGGCGCGCGATCCGTCCGCAGACGATGCCTTTGTCTACGCGGTCAGGACCACCGGCGTCTACTGCCTGCCGAGCAGTCCCTCGCGCCTGCCGCATCCGGCCAATGTCGAGTTCTTCGACAACGCCGCCGCGGCCAAGGCCGCCGGCTACCGGCCCAGCCGCCGCGCCGCAGCGCCCGAACTTGCCGCGCAGCACGCGGCGATCGTAGCCGAGGCCTGCCGCCGCATCGAGGCCTCGGACACGCTGCCGACGCTGCCGGCGCTGGCCCGGGCCGCGGGCGTCAGCCCCTACCATTTCCACCGCATCTTCAAGGCCGCCACCGGCGTGACGCCGCGCGCCTACGCCGCCGCGCAGCGCGCCAGGAAGCTGCGCGAACAGCTCGGCACCAGCGACTCCGTCACCGAGGCGATCTACGACGCTGGCTTCGGCTCCAACAGCCGCTTCTATGAGAAGGCCGACGCGGTGCTCGGCATGACTCCGTCGCGCTACCGCGCCGGCGGCGTGGACACCGATATCCGCTTTGCCATTGGCCAGTGCTCGCTGGGTGCGATCCTGGTGGCGCAGAGCGAGCGCGGCGTATGCGCGATCCTGCTGGGCGACGATCCGCAGGCGCTGCTGCAGGCGCTGCAGGACCAGTTCCCGCGCGCCAACCTGATCGGCGGCGATGCGCAGTTCGAGCAACTGGTGGCGCGGGTAGTCGGTTCTATCGAGGCACCATCGATCGGGCTGGACCTGCCGCTGGATGTGCGCGGCACCGCGTTCCAGCAACGCGTGTGGCAGGCCCTGCAGGAAATCCCCGCGGGCACTACCGCCAGCTATGCCGAGATCGCGGCCCGCATCGGCGCGCCGCGCGCGGTCCGTGCGGTGGCGCAGGCCTGCGCCGCCAACCACCTGGCGGTGGCCATCCCCTGCCATCGCGTGGTGCGCAGCGACGGCAACCTGTCCGGCTACCGCTGGGGCGTGGCGCGCAAGCGCGAGCTGCTCGAGCGCGAGGCGCAGTCCTGAGCGGCCGCGCTCACTGCGCCACGGCCACCTGCACCTTGGACAGGTAGTCGTGGATCTGCGCCACCACCGCCGCGCCCTCGCCCACCGCCGCGGCGACCCGCTTGATCGAGCCCGAACGCACATCACCGATGGCGAACACGCCGGGCACGCTGGTCTGCAGCGGATACGGCACCACGGACGCGCAGCCCAGCGAGCCGCCACCGGTGCGCACGAAGCCCTTGTCGTCGACCTCCGCGTTGCAGGTGCGCAGCCATTCCGTGTTGGGATCGGCGCCGATAAACAGGAACAGGTGCCGCACGTCCATCTCAATGGGCTGCGGGCTTTCCGCCGCGGCCTCGTAGCGCACGCTGGACAACCATCCTTCGCCCGACAGCGCGCAGACCTGCGCGTGCGTGTGCAGCGTGACGTTGGGCAGCGAGCCGAGGCGGTCGATCAGGTAGCGCGACATGGTCGCGGCCAGCCCGGGTCCGCGCACCAGCATGTGCACGTGCGCGGCGTGCGAGGCCAGGTAGACCGCCGCCTGCCCCGCCGAGTTGCCGCCGCCGACCAGCATCACCGGCTCCTCGCGGCACAGCTTGGCCTCCACCGGCGAGGCCCAGTAGTAAACCCCGCGCCCTTCAAAGTGCTCCAGCCCCGGGATGCCCGGACGCCGGTACTGCGCGCCCGTGGCGATCACCACCGTGTGCGTGGGGATCAGGCGTCCGTCCGCCAGTTCCAGCCGGATCGGGTCGGCGCCGCAATGCAGCGCCTTTACCTCCAGCGGGATTGCCATATGCGCGCCGAACTTCAGCGCCTGCACGAAGGCCCGCCCCGCCAGCGCCTGCCCCGAGATGCCGGTCGGAAAGCCCAGGTAGTTCTCGATGCGCGCGCTCGCCCCCGCCTGCCCGCCGGGCGAGCGGCAGTCGATCACCGCCACCGACAAGCCTTCCGAGGCCGCATACACTGCGGTGGCCAGCCCGGCCGGCCCGGCGCCCACCACCACCACGTCATATACATGGTGCGGGTCGAACTCCGGCAGCAGCCCCAGGCATGAAGCCAGCTGGCCTTCATCCGGTGCGCGCAGCACGCTGCCGTCGGGGCAGATCACCAGCGGGAAGTCGCTGGCCGGGGCATTGGCGTATTCGAGCAACAGCGAGCATTCATCGTCGGCGTCCATGTCGATCACGCTGTGCGGGTAGCCGTTGCGCCGCAGGAAGGCCTGCAGCGACAGCAGCAGCGGCTCGGCGCCGTGGCCCACCAGCACCGGCCCGCTGCCGAATTCGATCAGACCCACGCGGCGCAGGATCAGCGCGCGCATGATGCGTTCGCCCAGCTCGGCCTCGGCCACCAGCAGCGCGCGCAGCCGCTCGGGCGTGATCGCGTAGCCCTCGGTGTCGGTCACGGCCACGCCGTCGACCAGCGCGGGACGGCCGCTCAGCGTGCCGACCTCGGCCAGGAAATGGCCAGGGCCCAGCTCGGTGATCGAATGCTCGCGGCCCAGCCCGTCGCGCCGCACGATGCGCACGCAGCCGCTGGTGACCAGATACATGCCCCGGCCGGTCTGACCGATCGCGAACAGCTTCTCGTCGGTGCGCCAGCACTGCTGCGTGCCGAAGCGCCGCACCCGTGCCATGTCCTCCGTGCTGAGCCGCGGGAACATCTGGTGCCAGCGCGACTCCAGCGTGGAGTACGGGGCTTCCAGCCCGCCGCCCGCCTCCGGTGCCACCTCGGGGGCGCCGCCGGCCGCCTCCGCCGCGCCCCGACCCATCGCTTCCGTCTGCGAAATCCCCATGCTGCCCTCCTGTCTGGACCCGCGCCTGCCCGGCTGTGGCCGCGGCCTATCGATAGTAGTCGGCGCGGCGCAGAATGCGAGGGGTGCGCCGCCCGCGGGCGATTTCTCCGGTGCGGGGCATGGCACAGTTGCGGATTAGGCCGGCTTGGGATTGAATGATCGCCTCGCCCGGCCCGCACCCGCGTCCGCCGCCACCCTTCCCCTCCAGCCCAGATCCGAGCCTTGATGCATTCCGATTCCGATTTCGATTCCGGTTCCACCGCCGATACCAACCAGCCCGGCGACCGTCCCGCCCGCGCGGCGCTGCGCGCCCTGACCCCCGTGGAGGGCCGTGTGCTGGGCGTGCTGGTCGAAAAGCAGCACACCGTTCCCGACACCTACCCGCTGTCGCTCAACGCACTGGCCTCTGGCTGCAACCAGAAAACCGCCCGCGCGCCGGTGATGAACGTGAGCGAGGCCGAGATCCTCGACGCCATCGACGGCCTCAAGGGCCTGAGCCTGGTCTTTGAAGGCAGCAGCAGCCGCGTGCCGCGCTTCGAGCACAATATGCAGCGCGCGCTGGCCGTGCCCAAGCAGTCGGTCGCGCTGCTCGCGATGCTGCTGCTGCGCGGCCCGCAGACCGCCGCGGAACTGCGCCTGAACACGGCCCGGCTGCACGCCTTTGCCGATATCTCGTCGGTCGAGGCCTTCCTGGACGAGCTGGCCAGCCACGCGCCGCCCTTTGTGGTGCGCCTGGCCCGTGCGCCCGGCGCGCGCGAAAGCCGCTGGATGCACCTGCTGAGCGGCGAAGTCAGCGCCGCCGCGGTCGACGAAGGCAGCGAGCGCGCTGCAGGTGGCGCCACGGTGTCGTCCACCGAGCTCGAACAACTGCGCGCCGAGCAGCAGGCCCTGACCGACAAGGTCGCCCGCCTGCAAGCCCTGGTGGAACACATGGCCGCGCAACTGGGCATCGCCTCGGACGAATTCCTCGGCTAGCAGTCCGCACCTGCACGCAGTCCATCAGGACCCCGACCACCCGCGTCGCCTGCCCGCCGGGTTCGTGGTTGGTGTGCGTTTTTGGCGGTTAATTGCGTTATTCAGGCGCACCGCATGCCCCTGCCCGGCTGCGCCGATGTCGCCTATGCTTTGCTTAGAGCAGACAGACATTCAAGGGGAGAAAGGCGCCGCCGCAGCGGCGCCGCATCGGACAGCCATGGAAAAGACAGCCTTCGTATTTGCCGGCGGCGGCAGCCTGGGTGCGATCCAGGTCGGCATGCTGCGCGAGCTGGTGGACTGGGGCGTAATGCCCGATATCGTGATCGGCGCCTCGGCTGGCGCCATCAATGGCGCGTATTTCGCCTGCAATCCGGGCGTGGCCGGCGCCGGGCGGCTCGACGAGCTCTGGCGCGGCATCCGGCGCGCGGACATCATGCCGTGGAGCTGGCGCAGCGTCTGGAACATGGTCGGCGGCAGCGGCGGCCACCTGGTGGAATCGGCCGGCCTGCGCGGCCTGCTGGCGCGGCACTTCGGGTTGCGGCGGCTGGAAGCGGCGGAGCTGCCGCTGCATGTCGTGGCGACCGACATGCAAAGCGGCGATGAAGTGCTGCTCTCCAATGGCAGCATCGTCGACGCGGTCCTGGCCAGCGCCGCCATCCCGGGCGTGTTCCCGCCGGTGCAGTTCGAAGGGCGCACGCTGATCGACGGTGGCGTGGCCAACAATACGCCAGTGTCCACCGCGATCGCGCTGGGCGCCACGCGCGTGATCGTGCTGCCGGCGGGTTTCACCTGCGCGGAGCGTCGCCCGCCGCGCGGTGCGCTGGAGCATGCTTTCAACGCGCTGTCGCTGCTGGTGGCGCGCCAGCTGGTCAACGACCTGCAGCACTTTGCCGAGCGCGCGCATATCAGCGTGGTGCCGCCGCTGTGCCCGCTCGACATCTCGCCCTACGACTACAGCAAGTGCGGCGAGCTGATCGACCGCGCCGCGGAAACCACCGGGCAGTGGCTGAAGGCCAAGGGCCTGGACAGCCGTCATGTGCCGGGCGCGCTGCATGTGCACTCGCACGACGACGGGGCGCCCAGCTGCAGCGCCGATTTCCCTGCGGCTGCGCCGCATTGAGCCTGCACAGCCAGCGTCCGGCCTGGCGAAGGCCCGCAGTGGGTCCGCGGGCCTTCGCAGGGGTCCGCCTCCGCAGGACGCCCCAGCGCCGTTGCTACAATCGGGCCCATGCCCACCCAAGCTGCACGCAGCGCCAGCACTCGCCAGTCCCTGATCGACGCCGCCGTCACCTTGCTGGCCGGCACCAGCCGCGGCTCGCTGCGGCATCATTTCCCCGACGGGCGCTATGACCTGCTGCCGGCCATGCTGGGCTGGCTGCTGGAACGCGAGGCCGCGCGGCTGGACGCGCTGGGGCCTCTCAGCCCCTCCCTGCGGCTGCACCTGATGCTGCATATCCTCGCCAGCCGGCCGCAGCGCCACACCTCGCGTGCGCGCCGCCATGCAGGGCTGATAGCGCCACAAGTCCTCGCCGCTCACTCCAGCTTCACGCCGCCTTTCTTCACCACCGCGGCCCAGCGCACCGATTCTTCTCGGATAAACGCCTGGAACTGGTCGGCCTTGCCGCCGACCGGGTCGATGCCGTATTCGATCAACCGCGCCCTCACGTCCGGCTGATGCACCACCGCATCCATCTCGGCCGACAGCTTCGCCAGCACCGCGGGCGGCGTCCTGGCCGGCGCGATCAGGCCGATCCAGCTGCCGGCAGTGACGGCCGGGTAGCCCGCTTCCGCCATGGTCTGCACATCGGGCGCCGCCGGCCAGCGCGCGGGGCTGGTGATGGCCAGCGCGCGCACCTTGCCGGCCTTGACCTGCGGCATCATGGTCTGCACCGAGTCGAAGATGACCGCCACCTGGCCAGAGAAGAGGTCGGGCAAGGCCGGCGCGATGCCCTTGTACGGCACGTGCGTCATCGGCATGCCCACCGCCTGCGAGAACAGCTCGCCCGCCAGGTGCGCGCCGGAGCCGTTGCCGCTGGAGGCGAACGTCATCTTGTTGGGATTGGCCCTGCCCCAGCTCACCAGCTCTTTCACGCTGGCGATCTTGTTGGGATTGGCCCTGCCCCAGCTCACCAGCTCTTTCACGCTGGCCGGCGGCAGTTGCGCGCTCGACACCAGCAGCAGCGGAATGCGGCCGATCATGCTGACGCCGGTCAGGTCCCTGAGCGGGTCATAGGTCATCTTCGGATACAGGCTGGGATTGATGGCATGCGCTGCCACCACCACCAGCAGCGAATAGCCGTCCGGCGCCGACTTGGCGACGTTGTCCGAGCCGATCATGCCGTTGGCGCCGGGGCGGTTCTCCACCACCACCGGCTGGCCGAGGCGCTCGGACAGCTTCTGCATGACGAGCCGCGTCACGGCATCGGACACGCCGCCGGGCGTGTATGGCACCACCACGCGGATCGGCCGGTTGGGGAACGCGTCGCCCTGCGCAAGGGCCGGTGTGGCGATGCCGGCAGCGAGCGCGGCGAACAGGCTCAGGCCGAACAGGCGCCGGATGCGTTGCGATGGATTCATGTCTCCTCCTTGTCGTCGGGATAGCGGGCCGGGTCTACGCCCAGCTCCGGGGTACGGATAGCGGGAAGTCCAGCAGCATCTGCGCGTAGCTCTTGCCGAGCGGATCCGAGCGCAGGCTGGCCACGCCGCCGCCGCCAAGCGCGCCATGCATCAGGAAGTTGAGCGCGTGCAGGCCCGGGACCTCGAAACGCTCCACTTCGCCCTGCACCAGGTGGGCAAAGTACGCGCGCACCGCCTGCGGCGTCAGTTGCTCGCGCAGCAGCGGCAGGTATGCCGGCTGGCGCGCGATCACGCCGATGTTCTCGTCGTCGCCCTTGTCGCCGCTGCGCGCATAGGCCAGCGCCACCAGCCGGCACGGCACGCGCGGCTCGTCGGGGATGGCGGGCAGCGCGGGCAAGGCGACCTCGGCCGGCGGCGTCGTTGACGTTGGCGACGCCGCCTCGTTCAGCACGACCTGGACGCCCTCGAATTCCACGCGCATCGGCACCTCGGTCTTGGGCACCAGGAACGAGAACACCTTCACCACCGGCTGGATATCGACCCGCCCCGAGAACGACGAACGCGTGCCTGCCGCCATCGAGGTGCCGGCCGACGAGGCTTCGCGCTGCAGGAAGGCCAGCGCCTTGGCCTGCGCGTGGCGCGCGCCGATGCGCAGCACCACTTCGCGCGTCGGCAGCGCTTGCGCATGCGGTCCGTACTGCGATTCACAGCCCAGCAGCTCGACCACGATCTCGGTGTAATCGCCCAGGCCGCGCGCGGCCAGCATCGCGCGCGTGCGCGCTAGCAGCGCCTCGGCGGTGCGGCGGGCCTTGGCCGGGGCGTCGATGCCGCGGATCGCCATCATCAGGCTGACCTGGTAGCCGTCCTGCCAGGTGGCGTTGCCCTTGTAGTGCGTGCCGGGCGGGCGGCCACGCGCGCCGTGCACGCGCACGCGGCCGGGGTCGAGCTGTTCGGTGCGCACCAGGCGGAAGTCGCAGGCGACGTCGGGCATCAGGTAGCTGGCCGGGTCGCCGATCTCGTACAGCACCTGCTCGGCCACCGCGGCGGCATCGACCAGCCCGCCGGTGTCCTCCGGCTTGCTCAGCACGAAGCTGCCGTCGTCGGCGCAATCGATCACCGGATAGCCGATGCGGTCCCAGCCGGGCACGCGCTGCCAGTCGGTAAAGAGCCCGCCGGTGGCCTGCGCCCCGCACTCGATCACGTGGCCGGCCAGCGTGCCGGCGGCGAGACGGTCCCAGTCGGACCAGTCCCAGCCGAACTCATGCGCCAGCGCGCCCACCACCACCGCGCTGTCGACGCAGCGGCCGGTAATCACGATATCGGCGCCCAGCGCCAGCGCGCGGGCGATCGCCTGCGCGCCGGTGTAGGCGTTGGCCGACCAGGGCTCGCTGGTGGGCACCGGTTGGCCCTGCAAGTCGGTAAGGCCCGCCGCGCACCACTGCGCAAAGCGTGCCTGCACGTCGTCGCCGCTCACCACGGCGATGCGCGGCGACAGGCCCTGCTGAGCGGCCGCTATCTGCAACGCGTCGCGGCAGGCCTGCGGATTCAGGCCGCCGGCGTTGGCCACCACGCGGATGCCGCGGCGCAGGATCTCGGCCAGGTTCGGCGCCATGGCGGCGTGCACGAAGTCCGTGGCATAGCCCAGGGCGGGGTCCTTGGCGCGGGCGCGCGCCAGGATCGACATGGTGGTTTCGGCAAGGTAGTCGTAGACCAAGTATTGCAGGCCGGGCACCGCCAGCAACTGCGGCGTGGCGATCGCCGAATCGCCCCAGAACCCCGAGGCCCCGCCGATGCGCACGATCTTGCCGGCTGCGGTTTGGCTGGAATCGCTCATGCCTGTGCCTCCTTTGCGTCCGCGGCCTGCGCGGCGTCTGCCTCCACCCGCGCCAGCAGCGCGCCGGCGCTGGCCTGCCCGCCGGCGCGCGCGGCCAGCTCCGCCACCACGCCGTCGAACGGCGCGGCGATGGTGTGTTCCATCTTCATCGCTTCCAGCACGACCAGCGGCTGGCCTGCCGTGACGCGCTCCCCCTCGGCCACGTGGACCGCGACGATGCGCGCAGCCAGCGGCGCTTGCAATGCCCCGCTGACCGCGCCCGCATCGCGGCGGCGGCGCGGATCGTTCAGCGCGAACTGCCAGGCGCGGCCGGCCTGGAACAGGTGCACCGCCTGACCTCGCAAGGCGTGGACCACCGGCCAGGCCACGCCGCCGCATTCGACCAGCGCGGTGCCGGCCTGCGCATCGGCGCGCAGCACGCGCACCTTGCACGACATCACCACGTCGCCGGCGCCGGGCTTGTCGCCGCGCTGGCACAGCGTCACGCACCAGCCGTCGGCCGCGGCCTGCAGGCTGGCTTCCCAGGCAGAGCCCGCCGCCGACAGTGCCACCTTCGACACCGAGCGCGCCAGTGCCGCCGGCCTGCCGCCACCCTGCAGCAGCCCCGCGGCCGCCAGCACGGCGGTGGCCACCACTTGCAGCGGCGGCGGCGCGGCGCGCAGCGCGGGCTGCATATGCGTCTCGACAAAGCCGGTATGCACGTCGTTGCCGGCAAAGGCGGCATGGCCGAGGCAGTCAGCCAGGAAGCCCTGGTTGCTCGGCACGCCCAGCAGGACGCAGTCCTCGACCGCGCGCAGCAGCTTGCGGCGCGCTTCTTCACGATCGGCGCCGTGAGCGACCAGCTTGGCCACCATCGAATCGTAGTGGGTGGGAATGGCGCCGCCCTCTTCCAGCGCGTGGTCCACGCGCACGCCGCGCGCCGCCGCGGGCGGGCGCCAGCGCAGCAGCGGTCCGCCCTGCGGCAGGAAGCCGGCCGGTACGTCTTCAGCGGTCAGGCGCACTTCGATGGCGTGGCCGTCAAAGCGGACCTGATCCTGTGTCACCGGCAGCGGCTCGCCCGCCACCACGCGCAGCTGCCAGGCGACCAGGTCAAAGCCGGTAATGGCTTCGGTCACCGCATGCTCCACCTGCAGCCGCGTGTTCATTTCCATGAAGTAGAAATTGCCATCGCCGTCGAGCAGGAACTCCATGGTGCCGGCGCCGACATAGCCGATCGACCTGGTCGCGCGCACCGCGGCCTCGCCCATGCGCGCGCGCAGCGAGGCACTGACCGCGGGCGACGGCGCTTCCTCGATGACCTTCTGGTGGCGGCGCTGCACCGAGCAGTCGCGTTCGCCGAGGTGGATCACGTTGCCATGCGTATCGGCAAAGACCTGGATCTCCACATGGCGCGGCGCGATCACCGCGCGCTCCAGGATCAGCTCGTCGGAGCCGAACGCGGCGCCCGCTTCCGAGCGCGCGCTGGCCAGCGCCGCGGGCAGCGCGGCGGCGTCGTGCACCAGCCGCATGCCGCGCCCGCCGCCGCCCGCGGCGGCCTTGACCATCAGCGGGAAGCCGATCTGCCTGGCTTCGGCCAGCAGCGTGGCGTCGTCCTGCGCGGCGCCCTGGTAGCCGGGCACGCACGGCATGTCGGCGGCGAGCATCAGGCGCTTGGCCTCGGCCTTGTTGCCCATGGCGCGAATGGCTTCGGCGGGCGGGCCGACGAAGACCAGGCCAGCGCCGGCCACCGCTTCGGCAAACCCGGCGTTCTCGGCCAGGAAGCCGTAGCCGGGATGGATCGCATCGGCGCCACTGGCGCGCGCCGCTTCGAGGATGGCCGGGATGTTCAGGTACGACTCGCGCGGCGCCGCGGCGCCGATGCAGACCGCGCGGTCGGCAAAGGCCACATGTGGGCTATGGCGGTCCGCCTCGGAATAGACGGCCACGGTTGCCAGGCCGAGGCGGCGTGCGGTTTGCATGATGCGTACCGCGATCTCGCCGCGGTTGGCGACGAGCAGCGTGTGGAAGGGTCGGCTGATTGCAGACATGGAAGTTCCTGTAAAACTCTGGAAGTGGCCGGCTTACGCTCAGCGCACCGATTGCGCCGCGCGCACGTCCGCCGCGTCGAAGCGAACAGTCCAGGCCGCGTCGCGCTTTTCGCGGAACGCGGCCACGCCCTCTGCGCCCTCGCGGCGCATGCACTGCGCGAACAGGCGCGAGGCCTCGTCCAGCAGCGGACCGGCGGGCTCCTGCCCGCAACGGCTGACCAGCGTCTTGAACACGCGGTTGGCGTTCGGGCCGCAGCGGCCGATGCGTGTCAGCCATTCGGCGATCAGTGCGTCGAGTTCGGCGCCATCGCCGGCAAGCTGGTCGACCAGGCCGAGCGCCACCGCGGCCTCGCCGCTGACGCGCTCGCCGGTCAGCCCGAGCCGGCGCGTGGCTACCGCGCCCAGCCGCTGCACCACGAATGGCGCGATCTGCGCGGCGATGATGCCCAGCGTGGTTTCCGACAGCGCAAAGCGCGCGTCGCGCGTGGCCAGCACGATGTCGGCCGCGCAGGCCAGGCCCATGCCACCGCCCATCGCCGCGCCCTCGACCGCCGCAATCACGGGCACTGGCAGCGTGCTGAGGCGCTGCGTGAAATAGCCGAACTGGCGATTGCGCGTGGCGACGGGGTCCTCCTCGCTGGAGTCGGCATCGAGCCGCGCCTGGAAGTTGCCCACGTTGCCGCCGGCGCAGAAAATGCCGCCGGCCCCGCGCAGCACCAGCGCGCGGATTTCTGCATCGCTCTCGGCCTGCTCTAGCGCCGCCGCCAGCGCGTCGACGACTTCGGGCGCCAGCGCATTGCGGGTGGCGGGGATATTGAGGGTGGCGAACAGCACGCCGCTGGCGCGGCGCACGATCACGGCATCGGGGCGAGCGTTCTCGGTCATGGCGATCGTGTCTGTCAGCCGCGCGACACCAGGCCCATCTGCTTGGCGATCACGCCCAGCATGACCTCGTCGGCGCCGCCGCCGATCGAACCCAGGCGGAAGTCGCGATAGGCGCGCGAGGCATGGTTGTCCCACGTATAGCCCATGCCGCCCTGGAACTGCATGCACCAGTCGGCCACCTCGCGCGACAGGCGCCCCGCCTTGAGCTTGGCCATCGACGCCAGTTCTGTCACCTCGCCGCCGTTGATATAGGTCTGCGTGGCCATATAGACCAGCGCGCGCAGCGCCTCCATCTCGGTCTTGAGTTCGGCCAGCTTGAACTGGATGAACTGGTTGTCCAGCAGCGGCTTGCCGAAGGCGATGCGCTGGCGCAGGTAGTCTGCGGTCTCTTCGATCAGCGCGGTGCAGGCCAGGCGCCGCGCGGCACCGTTCAGCCGCTCCTCCTGGAACTGCTTCATCTGGTAGATAAAGCCCATGCCTTCCTCGCCAATACGGTTGCGCACCGGCACGCGCACCCCGTCGAAGAAGATCTGCGCGGTGTCCGAGCACCACATACCGAACTTCCTGATCTTCTGCACTTCCACACCGCGCACGCGCTTGCCGTCTTCCTTGAGCGGCACCACGATCAGCGATTTGTTCTTGTGCGGTGCGCCGTCCGAGGTATTGCACAGCAGGCAGATCCAGTCGGACTGGGTGCCGTTGGTGATCCACATCTTGGAGCCGGTGATGACATAGTCGTCGCCGTCGCGCACGGCGCGGGTCTTCAGGGAAGCCACGTCGGAGCCAGCCCCCGCTTCGGACACGCCGATCGAGCACACCATGTCGCCGGCAATGGCAGGCGCCAGGTAGTTGCGCTTGAGCTCATCCGAACCGAACGCGGTCAGCGCCGGCGTAGCCATGTCGGTCTGCACGCCCACGCCCATGCCCACGCCCTGCGCGCGCGCATAGCCCAGCGCCTCGGCGGCGGCGATGGCGTAGGAGAAATCGAGCCCCATGCCGCCGTATTCCACCGGCTTGGTAATGCCCAGGAAGCCGAGGTCGCCCATCTTCTTGAACAACTCGTGCGCGGGGAAGATCTCGGCGGCCTCCCACTCGTCGACAAAAGGATCGATCTCCGCCCCCACGAAACGGCGGATGCTGTCCATGATGTTGCGGTGGTCTTCGGTGTAAAGCATGCTGGTCTCCTGGAATTCTTGTTTGCGTCGGGATGTCTCGGGCCGGTCAGAAGCGGCCCACGCCGAACTGGATCGGATGCGGCTTGCGCAGGCTTGCCTCGCGCGCGGTGGCGAGCACGAAGGCCAGCACGGCACGCGTATCGCGCGGGTCGATCACGCCGTCGTCCAGCAGCAGCCCGCTGGTGACAAAGGCGCTGGCCTGGCGCTCGAAGTTGGCGACGATCTCCGCGGTCTGGCTGGCCAGCTGCGCCTCGTCCACCGGCTTGCCCTTGCGCGCGGCCTGCTGGCGCGCGACGATCTCCAGCGTCATTGCAGCCTGCTCGCCGCCCATCACCGCGGTGCGCGCATTCGGCCACGAGAAGCAGAAGCGCGGCCGGAAGCCCCGCCCGCACATGCCGAAATTGCCCGCGCCGAACGAGGCGCCACAATACAGCGTGATCTGCGGCACGGTCGAGTTCGACAGCGCCTGGATCATCTTGGCGCCGTGCTTGATCATGCCGGCCTCTTCCGAAGCACGGCCGACGATAAAGCCGGTGGTGTTCTGCAGGAACACGATCGGCGTGTCGGACTGGTTGCACAGCTGGATAAACTGCGCGGCCTTGGTGGCGCCGGCCGGATCGATCGGGCCGTTGTTGGTGATAAAGCCGACCGTATTGCCTTCGATGCGCGCATGGCCGCACACGGTGCCGGGGCCATAGTCGGGCTTGAACGGCAGCCAGGCCGAGTCGTCGACGATGCGGGCGATGACCTCGCGCATATCGACCGGGCGCTTCATGTCCAGCGTCATCACGCCGTCCAGCTCGGCCGCATCCAGCCGCGGCGGGCGTGCGGGCTGCGCGGGCGGCGGCATCACGTTGGGCCAGTCGAGGCTGGCGACAATATCGCGCGCGGTGGCGATGGCGTGCTCGTCGTCCTCGGCCAGGTACTCGGCCAGGCCGCTGACGGTGGCGTGCAGGTCGGCGCCGCCGAGCTCCTCGTCGGTGGCGATCTCGCCGGTGGCGGCCTTGAGCAGCGGCGGCCCGGCCAGGAAGGCGCGGGCGCGCTTGCGCACCATCACCACGTAGTCGGACAGGCCCGGCATGTAGGCGCCGCCGGCGGTGGACGAGCCGTGCACGACGGTGATCACCGGCAGGCCCGCCGCCGACAGGCGCGCCAGGTTGTAGAACAGCGCGCCGCCGCGCACGAACTTGTCGACGCGGTATTTGCGCAGGTTGGCGCCGGCGGACTCCACCAGGTGGATAAGCGGCAGCCGGTTTTCCAGCGCGATCTCCTGGCAGCGCACCAGCTTCATGTTGCCGGCCTCGGTCATGGCGCCGGCATCGATGCCGGAATCGGTAGCGAGCACCATGCAGCGCACGCCGCAGACAAAGCCGATGCCGGCCAGCAGCGAGCCGCCGGGGATAGAGGTCTCGGGGTCGGGATCGTCCATGCCGAAGCCGGCCAGCGTGGCCAGCGGCAGGAACGGCGCGCCGGGGTCGAGCAGGCGGCCGACGCGCTCGCGCGGCAGCAGCGCGCCGCGCTTGCCAAAGGCCTCGCGCGAACGCTCGGAGGCGGCGGCGGCGCGCCGCTCGAGCGTGCGCAGGCGGCCGATCAGGGCCTGCATGCCGGCGCGCTGGCCGGCGAAAGCGTCCGAGGACGGGTCAATGCGGGAATCGATGGGGATCATGGCGCGCTCTGGCGTGGGGGTTCCGTGATGCATGGATTGCAAACCACGGCACCCCGCGGGACAACCGCAATCGTGCAATTTGTGCATAATGTGCACAACGTTCACGAAAGCCCCCTGCCGGCCCGCGCTGCGCCAGCGCGGTGCCGCCCCGGCGCCTCATTCCATGACCACCAAGCCTTCAGCGCCAGGCGGCGTCCAGAGCCTGTCGCGCGCGTTCGCCCTGCTCCACCTGCTCGCCGAACACCACGACGTGGGGCTGACCCTGCAGGAGCTCACCACGCGCACCGGCATCGACCGGACCACGGCGCACCGCATGGCACGTTTCCTGGAATCGGCCGGCTACATCGAGCGCGAATCCGCCGGCAAGCGCTACCACCTGGGCGCCGCCGCGATGGCGCTGGGCCTGCGCGCGATGAACCGCCCCGCGCCCAATGGCGTGCTGGTGACGCGCATGAAGGCGCTGGCGCGGCTGACCGGCGACACGGTCTTCCTGACCGTGCGCATGGGCGACCACGGCCACTGCCTGCACACCGAGCAAGGCAGCCACCGCATCAAGTCCTTCCACATGCTGACCGGCACCTCGCGCCTGCTGGGCCAGGGCACCGGCAGCATGGCGCTGCTGGCGCTGATGGACAACGAGGCCGTGCGCGGGCACTTCGAGCGCCATCGCGCCGAGTACGAGGCCGGCGGACTGAGCCTGCTCAAGCTGCTGCGCGGCGTCGAGCGCAGCCGCAGGCAAGGCTATGCGCTGGCGGGCGCCGAGGGCGTGGCGGGCGTGGGCTATGCACTGCCGCTGGCGATGTGCGCCGACGCGGCCATCAGCATCGTCTCCACGGCGTCGCGCATGCCGGTGGCGCGCCGCCATGAAATGGGCGGCATTATCCGCGCGATGTTCGAGCAGGACGGCTGAGGCGATGGGGCTGCCGGCGCGCGGCGTTTTCCGCCGCAGACGTGCCGCCGCGCGCTTCAGGGCAGCCGTGCGAGCAGCTTGTCACGCATTGTCGGCGGCAGCAGCAAGCGGCCTTTTGCGCCGGGCGCCGCGGCATCGTAGACCAGCGCCTGGCCATCCCAGCTCAGTCGCACCGGCTCCACGCTGGTGAAGGTGCGCCGGGCCAGCACGCCGTCGCGACGGGCATCGTAGATCCGCAACAGCAGCCGGTCCTGGCGCAGGTAGCAGTACTCGGCGGCGTAGCGGGCGCTGGCGTCCACCGCCGGCAGGTGGCGGCAATTGTGCGCGCCCGCGCGCTCCCAGGCGCCGTGGCCGTAGACGATGGCGATCCAGATGCCGCCCACTGCCAGCAGCCGGCCCGTCGTGGCCAGCGCCACGCGCCGCGCGCGGGTGGCTCGCGCGTCGGGGGTGGCCAGCACCCGGTACACCGCGCGTGCGGTGTCCAGCACCAGCAGCAGAAACGCCACCGCGGCCAGGTGGAAATACGATGCCCATTCCGGCAATTCCGCCATGGCGTGGTGCATGATGCTCCCCGGAGAATACCCGCGCCGGCGCATTGGAAATCCGATTGATGCGGGCATTAAATTAACCAGCGCGATTCATTCACGGCGCTCCGGAATCGCTCCGGAATAATGGCCGCGATAAATCCAGCATAATCAACGCAACGCCGGCCGCCTATCCGGTGAATTACCGCCCCCGCTATGTCGGCGGTTTTTGCAGGTTTTATTTTTTTGCCGGCAGCGCCGCCAGCAGTGCGAGCAGCCGCACCACGGTCGGCGCGAAGATCGCGGCCAGCGCCGCGGTGGTTGCCGCATCGCCGTCGCGGGCGGCATGTTCGAGGCGTTGCGCCAGCGCCCGCAGCGACTGGCAGCCGACGTAGTGCGCCGAAGACTTCAGCCGGTGGGCGACGCTGCGCAGGGTTTCCAGTTCACTGCCCGCGGTGCGTAATTGCGCCAGGTCGGCCTCTGTCGAGGTCACCAGCGCGCGCACCAGCCCGGCGGCGAATTCGGGGTCGCCCAAGGTTTGTTCGGCGAGTGCGGCGGGGATGCCGGCCGCCTCGCGCGCGGACAGGGCCAGGTAGTGGTGGTTTGCCAGCATCTCCAGGATGGCGCCTTCGGTCACGGGTTCGCGCAGACATACGATGGCCGGCTCCCACTGCGCGGCCGGCGCCGGCGCGTCGGCGGGCAGCACCACGGCGCAGATGGCGCCGGCGGCGTGCCACGCGGGCAGCGCGCTGGCGTCGCCTGGCCCGGCCAGCACCAGGCCAATGTCCGGCGTGGCAGCCGGTGCCTGCGCCACAGTCCGAATGGTGAAACCCAGCCCGCGCAGGATTTCGCCCACGCCGGCAGCCCAGCGCGCCTCGCCCGGCCCGGCAAGCAGCAGCGCGCCGGTCATGGCCGGACGCGCCGGCGCACGGCAGAGCAGTTCGGATTTGCCATGCTAGCCGATCGCAATATGGTGGCGCCGCGCAAAATCGATGACATCGACGATCGATTTTGCGCCGAGTTTTTCCATGATCCGGGTCTTGTGGGTACTGACCGTCTTGTTGGAAATAAACAGGGTCTCGCCGATTTCCTTGTTGGTCATGCCCTTGGCCAGCATCTGCATGATGATCAGCTCCTTGTCCGAGAGACTGGCCAGGCGGGCATCCTCGTCGGCATGCTCGACCTTGCTGCGATCGATTTCCGGCATCACGGTATAGCCGGCCAGGACCGACTCTGCGCAGCGCACGATTTCCGCCAGTTCCTGGGTCTTGCTGACGTAGCCGTGCGCCCCCGCCTGGCGCGCGCGGTGCAAAGGTGTTCTGGTCCTGGCCCGAAATGACCAGGATGCGCACGCCGGGGTGGATGGCCTTGAGGCGCGGGATGACCTCCAGGCCGTTGATCTTGGGTATGTCGAGATCCAGGATCACCACGTCGGGGGCGAATTGCCGCACGATCTCGATGGCGGCCTGGCCGTTGTCTGCCTCCAGGACATGCGTGACGCCCAGCACCTGCGACAAGTGCGTTTTGAGTACGACACGCACTGGGGGGTGGTCGTCGACGATCAGGATTGTGGCCACAGCTTGAACTCCATAGCGAACGCCTTGGTGTCCAGAAGAGCGGGCACGCAGCGCGGTGTCACAGCATTGTGCTCAGCATTTGCTCCGGAAGGCACCAGAATTTTCCGAGGAGCACTACGATTCTTCCCCAATACCCCGTCATCAGCCGGGCGGCAATCCATGCAGCAATTTCTGAATGGGCCGAAATGTCGCTGCGCAGGCAACCGCTACATACGATTCGGAAATTTCCACGCCAATTTCAGATATGTCTTAATCAGCGGGCGGGATCGCGCCCATAGAGTGAGGACACCTGCGTCCGCCGCGCCTGCCGCGCCGCGGACGCTTCCGGTTTTCCATCGTTGGCTTTCTATCGTTGGCTGTTCATCGCTCTTCGCCGCCCCGCTTGCCTGACCGCTCCCCCAAACCTGTCCGCGCCTGGCCCATCGCCGGGGCCGTCCTCCTGCTGCTCGACCTGTCGCTCCACGCGGCTGCGACCACGCCGGCCCAGGCCAGCGCCCACAAAGGATGCTGTGGTGGGCCGCTTCGGTGCTGTGCTTCCTGACGCCGCTGCTGCTGGCCTGGATCGTCATGCTCTATCGCGAGGTGCGCCTGCGGCGCGCGGCCGAGATCGCGCTCAAAGACCAGGCCGCGATCCAGTCGGCGCTGCTCGACGGCATTCCGCAACCGGTCTACCTGCGCGATGCCTCGCTGCGGCTCATCACCTGCAACCGCAGCTATGAGGAACTGGTCGGTGCCACGCGCGAGACGCTGCGCGGTCAGGGGCTGGACGCACCGGGCCATGTGCACCCCATCGTCACCGACATGGCCGAGGTGGCGCGCGACTATCGCAAGGTGCTCGAAGACGGCGCGCCGCTGCACAAGGACCGGTGCCTGCGGCTGGGCGATCGCAACCACCATGTGCTCAACTGGCTGACGCCGCTGCGCGGTGCCGACGGCACCGTCAAGGGGCTGGCCGGCGGCTGCGTGGACCTGACCGAACGCCACGAGATGCTGACCGAACTGGCGCAGGCCAAGGCGGAGGCCGAGGCCGCCAACCGGGCCAAGTCCACCTTCCTCGCCTCGGTCAGCCATGAGATCCGCACGCCGATGAACGCTATCACCGGCATGCTGGAACTGACGCTGGCGCGCTGCCGGCTGTCGGAGGACGAACGCCTGCAGCTGGTCACGGCGCACAAGTCGGCGCTGGGCCTGCTGGGGCTGATCGACGACATCCTGGACCTGTCCAAGATGGAGGCCGGCAAGTTCCGCATCCAGCCCGCGCCGGCCGCGCTGGCGAGACTGGTGCAGGACACGCTGTTGATCTTCGGCCCCGTGGCTGCGCAGAAAGGCTTGTCGCTTGGCAGCGACCTGGGTGCGGGCCTGGCGCCGCTGCACCAAGTCGACGGGCTGCGCTTCCGGCAGATCCTGGCCAACCTGGTTTCCAATGCGGTGCGCTTTACCGACCACGGCACTGCTAATGCAACGCCAGCTGGAACACCTGGGCCACCAGGTGGCTACCGCCTGCGGCGGCCGCGAAGCGCTGGCCAGGCTGGACGCCGACAGGTTCGACGTGATCGTGTGCGACTGCGCCATGCCGGTGATGGACGGCCTCGCCTTTACGCGCGCCGTGCGGGCGCGCGAGGACGCGGTCTGCTGCGTGCCGGTGATCGGCTGCACCGCCAGTGCCGTGGCGGAAGACCACCAGGCGGCACTGGACGCCGGCATGAATGCCGTGATCGTCAAGCCGGTCGGTCTCCAGGCGCTGGATGAAGCGGTGGCACGGGCTTGCGCCGGCGGGTTTCCGCTGTACCGGGTGGCCGTGCCAGTGCTGGCGGCAGCGCCCGAGGGTGACGATGCTGCCCGCTGCCGCGCCAAGCCGGGTTCGCGACCGTCCTGGTGCGCGGTGTGCCGCGAAATGAACGTCCAGTGCGACCGGCAGGACCCGGAGGCTTCGCACTAAATCGGGCTATTCGCCGCTTACGTCTCCAGCGGCACGGCACTGGTGCACTTGATCTCGTCCAGGCACACGCTCGACTTCACGCCACTGACGCCCGGGATCCGCATCAGCGTATCGAGCAGGAAGTCCGACAGCGACTTCAGGTCCTTGGCGACCACCTTCAGCACGTAGTCGATATCCCCGGTCACCGAGAAGCACTCCTGGATCTGCGCCAGTTCCGCCACCAGCCGCTTGAAGTTGGACAGGTCGCGGATATGGCCCCGCTCCATCGTCACATGGATAAAGGCGACCACGCCCAGGCCCAGCGCGGCGGCGTCGAGTCGCGCCTCATAGCGCTTGACCAGGCCGGCCTCTTCCAGGCGGCGGTGGCGCCGCAAAGTCTGCGCCGGCGACAGCGCGATGGCCTCGGCCAACTCCAGGTTGGAAGCGCGCCCGTGCTCCTGCAAGACCCCCAGCAGGCGGCGATCGGTACGGTCCAGCTCGATCGAAGGCATGTCGATTTCCTCTTCTGAGATTTACACGAAATTAAATTTCATAATATAGGGTTTCCCTGCGTTGCTTACGAAATCCAATTTTGCTGCCAAGAATATACACTGCATGCCAAGCCAGCGGAAAGCAGCACGACAGACAATAGCTTTGTGCTGCGACGACTGACGGTGGCACCACATTATTGCGATGTCGCCACTGCAATAATATTTCCCGACTGACCGGTTCCGAACGCCCCCATGACCACGAACCTGCCGCCCCCGCCTTCCGTTCCAGGCGCCAGCCCTGATGGCGCGGGACGCTGAACCGGATACCCGATATCCGATGCGAGCCCGCCCGTCGCCCCACCCGGCAACTCCGCCCGCCTCGCATCGATCCAATCACTTAACCTCCCCCTTTAGTGAGAAAGCCATGGCCGACCTGTTTGACAACCCGATGCAGCTGATGGGCTTCGAATTTGTGGAATTCGCCTCGCCCACCCCCAACGTGCTGGAGCCGCTGTTCGAGCAGATGGGCTTCACGCTGGTGGCAAAGCACCGCTCTAAGGACGTGGTGCTGTTCCGCCAGGGCGACGTGAACTTCATCGTCAACCGCGAGCCGAACAGCCACGCCGCCTACTTTTCCGCCGAGCACGGCCCGAGCGCCTGCGGCATGGCTTTCCGCGTCAAGGATTCGCACAAGGCCTACGCCCGCGCGCTGGAACTGGGCGCGCAGCCGGTGGAGATCCCGACCGGCCCGATGGAACTGCGCCTGCCCGCGATCAAGGGCATCGGCGGCGCTCCGCTGTACCTGATCGACCGCTTCGAGGAAGGCAAGTCGATCTATGACATCGACTTCGAGTTCATCGAGGGCGTCGACCGCCACCCGGTCGGCCACGGCCTCAAGCTGATCGACCACCTGACCCACAACGTCTACCGTGGCCGCATGGCTTACTGGGCCAACTTCTACGAAAAACTGTTCAACTTCCGCGAAATCCGCTACTTCGACATCCAGGGCGAATACACCGGCCTGACCTCCAAGGCCATGACCGCACCGGATGGTAAAATCCGCATTCCGCTGAACGAGGAATCGTCCAAGGGCGCCGGCCAGATCGAAGAGTTCCTGATGGCCTTCAACGGCGAGGGCATCCAGCACATCGCCTTCCTGACCGACAACCTGATCGAAGTCATCGACAACCTGCAACTGGCAGGCGTGCCGCTGATGACCGCGCCGAACGACTACTACTACGAAGCGCTGGAAACGCGCCTGCCCGGCCACGGCCAGCCCGTCGAGCAACTGAAGTCGCGCGGCATCCTGCTGGACGGCACCACGGAAGGCGGCAAGCCCCGCCTGCTGCTGCAGATCTTCTCCAAGACCGCGCTCGGCCCGGTGTTCTTCGAGTTCATCCAGCGCCGCGGCGACGAAGGCTTCGGCGAAGGCAACTTCAAGGCGCTGTTCGAGTCGCTGGAACGCGACCAGATCCAACGCGGCACGCTCAAGGTCGAGGCCTGACCGGCATCGGCCTTCCCTGACCGGCCGCCTCTTGCAGGCACCAGCCGGTTCCGGAAACGCGCACACCTCCTTCGCGGCAGTGACCCTGCCGCGCGGGGCGGTGACGTCCCCGGCCCAAGCGTCCGACTCCAAACAGCCAGAGGCGCGGGCCCGCATTCCATGAGAATGGGTAGAGGAAACAACTGAATGCATTCAAGCAGCAATGACGGCACGCTCAAGCGCGGCCTGAAGAACCGGCATATCCAGCTGATCGCCCTGGGCGGCGCCATCGGCACCGGCCTTTTCCTGGGCATCGCCCAGACCATCAAGATGGCGGGCCCCTCGGTCCTGCTGGGCTATGCGATCGCCGGCATCGTGGCGTTCTTCATCATGCGCCAGCTCGGCGAAATGGTGGTGGACGAGCCCGTCGCCGGCTCCTTCAGCTACTTCGCGGACAAGTACTGCGGCCACTTCGCCGGCTTTATCTCGGGCTGGAACTACTGGGTGCTGTACATCCTGGTGAGCATGGCCGAACTCTCAGCCGTGGGCATCTACATGCAGTACTGGTGGCCGGAAATGCCGACCTGGGTGTCGGCGCTGGCCTTCTTCCTGATCATCAACGCGATCAACCTGTCGAGCGTGAAGTCCTTCGGCGAGATGGAGTTCTGGTTCTCGATCATCAAGGTCGCGGCCATCATCGGCATGATCGGCTTTGGCGGCTACCTGCTCATGTCCGGCGACGCCGGCCCGCAAGCAAGCGTGGCCAACCTGTGGCAGCACGGCGGCTTCTTCCCCAACGGCATGGGCGGGCTGGTGATGGCCATGGCGGTGATCATGTTCTCGTTCGGCGGGCTGGAGCTGGTGGGCATCACCGCGGCCGAGGCGGATTCGCCCGAGAAGACCATCCCCAAGGCCACCAACCAGGTGATCTACCGTATCCTGATCTTCTACGTGGGCGCGCTGGCGGTGCTGCTGTCGCTGTACCCGTGGGAAAACGTGGTCACCGGCGGCAGCCCCTTCGTGCTGATCTTCCACGCGCTGAACAGCAACTGGGTCGCCAACGTGCTGAACGTAGTGGTGCTGACCGCGGCGCTGTCGGTCTACAACAGCGGCGTGTACTGCAACAGCCGCATGCTGTACGGCCTGGCGCAGCAAGGCAACGCCCCCAAGGCGCTGCTCAAGGTCAGCAAGCGCGGCATCCCGCTGACGGCACTGGGGCTGTCGGCGCTGGCCACCGCGGCGTGCGTGGTGATCAACTACTTCATGCCGGGCAAGGCCTTCGAGATGCTAATGGGCTTGGTGGTGTCGGCGCTGATCATCAACTGGGCCATGATCAGCCTGATCCACCTGAAGTTCCGCGCCGACAAGCGCAAGGCCGGCCAGGCCACCCGCTTCCAGAGCTGGGGCTATCCGCTGACCAATTACCTGTGCCTGGTGTTCCTGGCCGGCATCCTGGTGGTGATGTACCTGACGCCGGGCCTGCGCCTGTCGGTGTACCTGATCCCGGTGTGGCTGGTCGTGCTCGCCGTGAGCTACGTGCTGCGCCAGAAGAAGGGCGCCGCCGCGCTGCAGAGCGGCGTGGCCGCCCAGCAACTGCGCTGAACGGCAAGGCGGCGCCTGCAGGTTGCGGGCGCCGCCGGTTAGAATCCAGGCTGCGCGGCGCCCCGTGCCGCGGCAGCAGCCCCCCCGACCCAATTCCATCGCATCCCATGTTTGCACATATCGAAGCGTTTCCCGGCGATCCGATCCTCTCGCTCAATGAGGACTTCCAGCGGGACCCGCGCACCGACAAGGTCAACCTGAGCATCGGCATCTACTTTGACGATGAAGGCCGCCTGCCGGTGATGCAGGCCGTGGCCAAGGCTGAAGCAGAGCTGCTGGCCGACATGGGCCCGCGCCCCTACCTGCCGATGTCGGGCCTGGTGGGCTACCGCAGCGCGGTGCAGGCGCTGGTGTTCGGCGAAGACTCGCCGGCGCGCGCCGCCGGCCGCATCGCCACGCTGCAGACCCTGGGCGGTTCGGGCGCGCTGCGCGTGGGTGCGGATTTCCTCAAGCGCTACTACCCGCAGTCGCAGGTGTGGATCAGCGACCCGAGCTGGGAGAACCACCGCGTGGTGTTCGAGCGCGCGGGCTTCACCGTCAACACCTACCCGTACTACGACGACGCCACCGGCGGTCTCAAGTTCGACGCGATGATGGACGCGCTGCGCGCCATCCCCGCGCGCAGCATCGTGCTGCTGCACGCCTGCTGCCACAATCCGACCGGCGTGGACCTGAACCAGGACCAGTGGCGCCAGCTGATCGCGCTGCTCAAGGCCAACGAGCTGCTGCCGTTCGTCGACATGGCTTACCAGGGCTTCGGCGCCGGGCTGGAAGACGATGCCTTTGCCATCCGCGAACTGGTGGCGCAGGACGTGCCCTGCCTGGTGGCCAACTCGTTCTCCAAGAACTTCTCGCTGTACGGTGAGCGTTGCGGCGGCCTGAGCGTGTTCTGCAACACCGCCGGCGAAGCCGCCAACGTGCTGGGCCAGCTGACCGGCGCGGTGCGCGCCAACTACAGCAACCCGCCGACGCACGGCGCGCGCGTGGTGGCCAAGGTGCTGACCACGCCCGAGCTGCGTCAGCTGTGGGAAGAGGAACTGGCCCAGATGTGCGGCCGCATCGCGCGCATGCGTGAAGCGATCCACGGTCACCTGCGTGAGCATGTCAGCGGCGAGGCGCTGTCGCGCTACCTGACCCAGCGCGGGATGTTCACCTACACTGGCCTCACCGCCGGCCAGGCCGACCGCCTGCGCGAAGAGCATGGCGTGTACCTGCTGCGCTCGGGCCGTATGTGCGTGGCGGGGTTGAACGAGCGCAATGTGGGGATCGTGGCAAAGGCGATTGGGAGCGTGCTGAAGGGCTGAGCCGGCCTCCAGACGTCTTCCGCATCCAAGCGGCGCCATTGTGCGCCGCTTTTTGTTTTCCAACGCGCCGCCCTCAGCAGCGTAATTTCTACAAGCCCGTGGAGTTTTGACGCGCCCACCAGGCGCCCACCTCGCCGCGCGCTCCGCGCGGTGCCCTGCATCGAACTTGCTGCCTTTTGACATCCCCGGCATCGTCCTCCCGTGCCGAAGCTTCCACAAAAGGCCAGCGCATGTCCGAGAACCAGGCCCCTGCCCCCGGCAGCACCGCCCTGCCCCCTGGCGCCGCAGCACGCCCGGTCACCTTGCAGGTCAACGGCAACCCCTACACCCTGCCACTGGAACCACGCACCACCCTGCTCGACGCACTGCGCGAAGTAATGCACCTGACCGGCACCAAGAAAGGCTGCGACCGCGGCCAGTGCGGCGCCTGCACGGTGCTGTCGGACGGGCGCCGGCTGCTGAACCGCAAGACCGCGCACAACCAGCTGATGGGCGGCATTGTCTGGGGCATCGGCATGGCGCTGCATGAGAAGAGCGAGCTGGACCCGGCCACCGGGCGCGTCGCCAACGCCAACCTGGCCGAGTACCACATGCCGGTCAATGCCGACATCGGCACCATCGACGTCAGCGTGGTGGACGAGGACGATCCGCATATCAATGCGCTGGGCACCAAGTGCAGCATGGAGGCTGCGGCGGCGCGGGCACAACGACTCGCCGCACCTGGACGGCATGGGCAATATCAACCCGGCGCCGGAGGCCAAGCACGCGCAAAAAGACCAACGGTGTGTTCGATTTCTCGGTCAACTACGAATTCTGAGCGGGTGCGGGCAGCCCCGTGCCAGCGGCCCGGACACCGTTAGTGGAAGTCCCGGCTCCCCACCATCAGCCGGCCCAGCATCGGGCTCAGGTCCACCAGCTCCTTGGCCACCAGGTGGCGCACCTCGCCCTGGCGCTGCCAGGTGCCGACCACGCCCAGCAGCGTGGCACCCAGCACCTCCTTGCGCTGGCGCTCCACCAGATCGGGCCACAGGATCAGGTTCACGGTGCCGGTCTCGTCCTCGATAGTCGCGAAGATGGTGCCGCTGGCCGTGGACGGCCGCTGGCGCACGGTAACGATGCCGCAGGCGCGCACGCGGCGGCCATTGGCGCAGCGCTGGAGCTGACTGGCGGTGGCAAAGCGCATCGCCGCCAGCTTGTGGCGCAGCAGCGCCAGCGGGTGCGACTTGAGCGACAGGCCCAGGCTCGCGTAGTCCGCCGCCACGTCTTCACCCAGCCGGGGCGCGGGCAGTGCCAACGCGTCCTCGGCGGGCGGCGCTTCATACAGCAGGTCGCGATGCGCGGCATGACTCGCCGCAGCGCGCGCCTGCCAGCGGGCCTGGCGGCGGTGACCGGCCAGCGGCGCCAGTGCGTCGGACGCGGCCAGCACATCGATATCGTGCCGGTCCAGCGCGGCGCGCAGCGCCAGGTCTTCCACGCTGTCGAACGGGCGCTGCGCCCGTGCCTCCTCGATACGCAGCGCGGCCTCTTCTCGCATGCCCTTGACCCGGCTCAGGCCGAGGCGCACCAGCGGGTGCTGCGGCTGGCGTGGCCGGGTGCGGGCCTGCGCGTCCGCGACATCGACCTCCGCCGCCGGCTCCAGCGTGCTCTCCCACTGGCTCACTGTGACATCCACCGGCAGCACCCGCACGCCATGCCGGCTCGCGTCCTGCACCAGCTGCGACGGTGAATAGAACCCCATCGGCTGGCTGTTCAGCAGCGCGCACAGGAACGCCGACGGATGGTGGCACTTGAGCCAGGAACTGACATACACCAGCTTGGCAAAGCTGGCCGCATGGCTCTCGGGGAAGCCGTACTCGCCAAACCCCTCGATCTGCTTGCAGATCGCCAGCGCAAAGGACTCCGGATAGCCGTTGGCGGTGAGCGCGCGCACCAGCGCATCCTGGTGCTGGCGCAGATCGCCGCGCCGGCGCCAGGCCGCCATCGAACGGCGCAACTGGTCGGCCTGCCCCGGCGAGAAACCGGCCGCGTCGATGGCCAGCTGCATCACCTGCTCCTGGAAGATCGGCACGCCCAGCGTGCGGCCCAGCACCTTCTCGATGACACTGTTGAAGTAGACCGGTGGCTTGCCGGTGCGGCGGAAGGCCTCGCGCCGCTTCAGGTAGGGATGCACCATGCCACCCTGGATCGGCCCGGGGCGCACGATCGCCACCTCGACCACCAGGTCGTAGTACTTGCGCGGCTGCAGCCGCGGCAGCATCGACTGCTGCGCGCGCGACTCGATCTGGAACACGCCGATGGTGTCGGCCTTGCAGATCATGTCGTAGGTTTGCTTGTCTTCCTTGGGGATGTCTTCCATCCGCGTCGGTAATGCGGCGCGTTCGGGATCCGGGTTGGGGATCATCTCCAGCGCGCGCCGGATCGCCGACAGCATGCCCAGCGCCAGCACGTCGACCTTGAGCAGGCCGAGCGACTCCAGGTCGTCCTTGTCCCACTGGATCACGCTGCGGTCGGCCATGGCCGCGTTCTCGATCGGCACCAGCCGCGACAGCTTGTGGCGCGCGATCACGAAGCCGCCGACGTGCTGCGACAGGTGGCGCGGAAAGCCGCGCAGTTGCGCGGTCAGGCTGGCCCACTGCTGCACCGCCGGCGAATCGGGATCGAGCCCATAGCGGGCGATCTTCTCGACAAAGCCCTTGCCGCCATCCCACCAGGCCTGGCCCTTGACCACCTGCTCAACCACGCTGGCATCGATGCCCAGCGCGCGGCCCACGTCGCGCAAGGCGCTGCGCGAGCGGTAGGTGATCAGCGACGCCGCCAGCGCGGCGCGGTGGCGGCCGTATTTCTCGTAGATGTACTGGATGACTTCCTCGCGCCGCTGGTGCTCGAAGTCCACGTCGATATCGGGCGGCTCATCGCGCTCGCGCGACAGGAATCGGCCGAACAGCAGGTTGGCCTGCTCGGGGCTGACCTCGGTCACGTACAGGCAGAAGCAGACCAGCGAATTGGCGGCCGAGCCGCGCCCCTGGCACAGGATGCCGTTGGCGCGCGCAAAGCGCACGATGTCGTGCACGGTGAGGAAGAAGGGTTCGTACTGCTTTTCCTCGATCAGCGCCAGCTCCTCTTTGAGCTGGTCTTTCCACTCTTGCTGCATGCCGTTGGGAAAGCGCTCGTGCATGCCGCGCTCGACTTCCTTGCGCAGGTAGGAGATCGGCGTCTCGCCGGGCGGAACCAGCTCTTCAGGATATTCATAGCGCAGCATCCCGAGCGAGAAATCGCACTGCGCGGCGATCTTCAGCGTCTGCGCCAGCGCCTCGCGCGGGTACAGGCGCGACAGCACCTGGCGCATGCGCAGGTGCTGCTCGGCATTGGGCGCCAGCGCCATGCCGCATTCGGCCAGCGGCTGGCCCAGCCGGATCGCGGTCAGCACATCGGACAGCGGCTTGCGCGAGCGCACGTGCATGGTGACCGCGCCGGCCGCGGCCAGCGGCACGCCGGTCTGCGCCGAGACCGCCTCCAGGCGCGCGCGGTGCAGCGCATCGGCGTGGCCCTGCAGCTGTTCCAGCGCGATCCAGGCGCGGTCGCCGAAGACCTCGCGGCACCACTGCGCCTGTTCGCGCAGCAACTCGGGATCGGCGCAATAGTCGGGCAGCAGCAACGCCAGGCAGCCGGGCATGCCACGCAGGTGCGCCTCGGCGGGCGCGGGCGCGGACAGGTCTTCGGGATGCAGGCGGTAGGTGCCCTTCTGCGCGCGCCGCCGACCCAGCGTGATCAGCTCGCTCAGGTTGCCGAAGCCGTCGCGGTGCTGGGCGATCAGCACCAGCCGCAGCGGCGGGCGTTCCGAGCCATCGGCCGGGGTCAGGCTGAAGCGGCTGCCGATCAGCAGCGAGAAGGCATCGGCGGCTGCGGCCAGCACCTGCAGCCGCTGGTGGCGGCTGGCGTGCGCGTGGGGATCATCGTGGTCCTCGGCGGCCTCGTCATCGTTGTCGAGCAGCGGATCGTCCACGCCCTCCTCCCCGCGTGCCGCGCTGCGCGCCACCGCATCGTGCAGGCGCTTGCGCAGCGTCTGGATCGCATCGTGCGCGCGCGCGGTGCCGGCCACCGAGCATTCATCGGTCAGTGCCAGCCCGCGGTAGCCCAGTTCAAAGGCGCGCTCGATCAACTCGCCCGGGTGCGAGGCGCCGGTCAGGAAGGTGAAGTTGGAGATGCAGTGCAGCTCGACATAGTCGGGCAGGGATGGAAGCAAACCCGGCAGCAAGCCGGGCAGCGATGGCAGGACCGTCATGCGAACAACCCATGCAGGAACCAGCGATATTCGCCGCCATCGTCCTGCGCCGCATGACCGGGGCGCTCGCGGAAGATCCAGCAGCGCAGGCCGTCGGCGCGCTCGGCGATAAAGTAGTCGCGCGTGGCCAGCGCGCCGTCCCACCAGCCGGCCTCGATGCGCTCGGGCCGGCTCAGCAGCGCCAGCGGCCCGCCGTGGCAGGGGCGGTGCTGCTGCACCGGCAGCGGCAACGGTTGCGGCAGCAGCCACAGCGGGCGCTCCGGCAGCGCGCCGGGCAGCGCGCCTGCCTTGCCGCCCGGCTGCGGCTCGTCGACCGGGCCCCAGCGGTTGGCGCGCTCGGGACGGTGGTCGGCCAGCGGCCGGGGCTGCAGCACGTTGTCGCGACCGAGGCGGGCCATCAGCGTATCGAGCAGGCGGCCCAGGTCTTCGGGCGTGCCGCCGGGCTCGGGAAAGAGCGCATCGCTTTGCGGCACGCAGGCGGCCATTGCCTCCACCCGCAGCGCCAGGCCGGTGACCGGGGCGTGGAAGTTGAGCTTTTCGAGCTTTTCGCGCAGCAGCCGTGACAGGTGCGTGGGATCGCGGCTGGGCTGGGCCAGGCCCAGCAGCACGGGCGTGCCCTCGGTATCGACGCCGCGCCGGTAGCGTTCGTGCTCCAGCACCAGCACGCAGCGCGTGACGCCGGCCTGCTGCACCGCCAGCCAGCCGGCCAGCGCCAGCAACAGGCGCTGCGCGCCGGCCAGCACGCCTTCGGCCGATTCGATGCGCCCGGGCAGGTCCATGCGCTGCGCGAACGCGGGCGGCGCCGCATACCAGGCAAAGCGCACCGGGGCGTCGCCATAGGCCTGGTCCAGCCGCGCCAGCAGCGCGGGGCCCAGCCGCCGCGTCAGGCCCGCGCGCGGCAGGCGCCGCACCTGGCCTAGCGTGCGGCAGCCGATGCCGTCCAGCCAGGCCGGGTCGGCCAGCGTATGCAGGGCCTGCACCGGCAGGTCGTCGAGCAGCCGGTGCAGGCGTGCCATGCCCACCGCCCGGCGCGCGGGCCGCACCACGCCGCGCCGCGTGCGCCGCAGCGGCTGGCGCGCGAGCCACGCGGCACCGTGCGCGGTCGGGCCGGAACCCACTTGCGCAATGGTGCCGAGCTGGCGCACGCAGGCGCGCACCGCGCGGCACAGCGCGCGATGGCCGCCGAACAGGCGCAGGCTGGCCGTGACGTCCAGCATCACCGTGGCCGATTCCGGCTCCTCGTCGAAGGTCACGGCCGGCGTGAAACGCAGCAGCGCCAGCGCCACCGCCTCCATCAGCGCGGCCTCGGCGTTCGGCTCGCGCTCCAGTTGCACGATATCCGCCGACAGCGCCTGCACGCCGCCGCGGCGCATGCCGTAGCGCACGCCGAGCTGCAGCGCCGGGCCGTTGGCCAGCACCACCTGCTCCTGCGCCATCACCGCCACCGGCAGCGCATGGTGCAGCGTGCCGGTGGCGGAGGACGGACCCGGGGCGGGCGCCGGCTCAGGCCAGGTGGGCTGCAGTGCGTCCAGGGGCAGGCGCGGCAGGTGCACCGCGATCCAGTACGGCATCGGAAGAAGACGGAGAAGAGGACAAGGACGAAGGCGCCCGCGCAGGCGACGGCCAGGCGGCCGTGCGCGTGGCCGCTTCCATCCCGTCCAGGCGCAGCAGCAAGGGGGTATCCCGCACCGGCCCGCGCCGCTTGTGGAAGGTGATCGACAGCCTATTGCCGGGCTGCGGCGCCAGCAGCAGCCGCAGCACCGCCGGCGACGACTCGCGCAGCGCCGCGGCCGGGCGCAGCGCCCAGACCACCGCGTCGCCGCCCTGCGCCAGCACCTGCAGCCGGCGCAGCGCCTCGGGCCGGGCCGTCGGCAGCCATACCAGCACGCCACCGAAGGCCTGGCTGCGCAGCACCTGCTCGGCCGCCCACAGCATGTCGGCCTGCGCGGCCCTGGCGGTGCCGGCGGGTGGGCGCACCCAGTAGAGTTGGCGCGCCGGCAGCCCGGCCGCCGCCAGCCCCATCGCATTGGGCAGGTACGGCGGCGCCACCAGCGCGATGCGGCGCCCTGCTCCGGCCAGCGTGCGCAACGCCGGCAGCAGCAGGCGCAGCTCGCCCGCCCCGCCCTGCGTGGTCAGCAGCTCGGTCAGCCCACCCGCCGGCCAGCCGCCGCCCGGCAGCTCCGCCGACAGCGCGTCATACCCGGTCGGGCATACCGACTCGCTGCCGGCACGGCCCAGCTGGCCGGCCCGCCAGAGCCCGGGGTAGCGCTGCTCGAGCGCCGACAGCGCCTGCTGGCGCGTGGCCGGGACTGGCGCGGCTGGGGTCGGCGCAGGGAAGAGAAATCCCTCCGCCGCCGTGGGTGGGGCTGCGTACGATTGCGCAGTCATGTGAAGTTGGCATCGCTCGCCAGTGGGCGAGGATTTAGGATGTTTACGATACCTGTATATTTATACAGTATCGGTGGTGAGCGCAAGGGGTAGCGACGCAGGGTGGCGCGGGGTGTGTAGGAAACCGGAAGCCGGACTACGTGCGCTTTTGCTGGACTGGAAATCCGGAATTAGGCGGACTGGCGTGCAATCCCGTGACGCTGAGCCAAGACCTGGGCGTTTCCGGTTTCCGTTGGTCGACGTAAGCAGCGAGCTGTTCAAGAAATCGGCGACGTGGCCGTCAATACCGGGCAACTCCATTCCCCGTCTGAGCCATGCGTTACACCCCGCTCCGAGACCAGCATCTCGCTATACTTGCCCGCGACCGCGACGCCTGGCGGGCTCAGGCGGAACGACGTTTTGACGTGGAAGGCCTCATTCACGCATGCGTCCCGGATGTCGCTACTTGTGATCCAAGCTTTGTGGCCGACGCGATCCGGGAGTGGTTCGATAGTTTCGAGGACGGCATTCCGACATGGCGGATGCCGTCGCACGATCGATAAAAAGGGCCCGCACCGGGGCTACGACACTCTCGACCGAGACTGCTTGATTGCCCGTCAGCGTCGGCAGACGCTGGAATCGTGACCGCAATAGGTCCGGCAAGAGTCGTCAGGGCCGAACAAGCCAGCCACCGGCACCGGAGGACGTGGCCACATTCGAGGTGCCATACGTGGCTTCGGTTCAGCGCTTCACGGTAGCCTTGTCGAGTGGCCAGCCCTTCGATAAGGTCGGTCGAACAGCCAAGTTGCTTTGCGGCGAATGCGACCTTGGTGCTCAGGGCCGTATCGACCGCGACCCCAAGTTGACTTCGGGCTTCATATCAACACTCTGAGAACGGGGATGGCGGGCTGCGCCTAACGCAAGCGCCGAATGGATGGCCCTGCCATTACTGTTCTTGGCGGAGAATTCAGCGGCCATACTGACTTCTACGCTCCCCTGACTCTTTCCGTTGGCGACTCCTGCTACTTCGACAGCGCTATGGGCCATGCCTGCATTTCTGCCGGGGATCAGGATGCGAAGGTTCTTTGGGTCTGTTCCAGCGTGACCCTGGACACTTGAGGGTAGCTCCGGACAGTACTCGCCTGCGTGGATTGACGCATCAATTCGAGGCTGACTGAAACGGGAAAACGGCATCTGCGATTCGGGGGGAGACAGACTTCCTGCAGTCCTCCGAGCGGCAGCGGTCGCTGCCGCGCAAGTCCCGAATGCGCGGAAAAGCCGCGAAACGCGGCCTACCCGCTGAAAAAATTTCAACGCTTAGTGCAGCATGTGGAAGACCCCACCCTCTCATTCGACCTGAGCCATTCTGCGACGATCGGTAGCTTAAAGACGAATGGCCGAAGCGGTACTCCGCTTCGGCCAGTTGCGTTGCCAACGGCTGGCACCTACATGACAGTTTTTAGCCTACGTCCAGGAGATTAGGCGCCGATGCGGTCACGCCGATGCTTGCTGGCGTGTGCGGGCCAACCGTGCGGCTGGCTCGCCGAGTTCCCAAAATACTGAAGTCATGATGGCCAAGCCCTGAGCGGCGATCGCAATGGGTAGGTGTTCATTCGGTGCGTGTTGCTTGCAGCCTGGATATGAGTGAGGAATCCAAATCGTTGGTAAGCCCAGAATGTCGGAGAATGCGTCGTTGGGAACAGTGCCGCCAAGATTCGGAACGACTGCAGGTTCCCGTACACTGACGCTGCGGAACGCCTCGTTGGCCCATTCGACCCATGGACTCGCAGGGTCCAAACGTGTTGCCGGCGATCCTCTCAGCAATCGCACTTGGACATCTGTATAGCCGGCTTGGTCCAGGTGTTGGCGAACGACCTCTTCAATGGATTCCCATGCGGTCCCTACTACGAACCGAAGCTGCAAGAACGCGCTTGCTGCCGGCGGAATAGCATTGGCGGGCTTCTCGGGATTGCCGGCTTTTAGGGTGTGTAGTGGTCTAATTTCCTCGGACAGGTCGATAGGAGGACAATCCGGAATCGACGAGGAAAGAGCTAGATGACAAGAAGGCGCCGACAATTTGACGCCAGCTTCAAGCTGGAAGTGGTACGGATGGTACGAGACCAGGGATTATCGGTCAGCGAAGTCTGCCGGTCGATGGAACTTGGTGAGACGGCCGTTCGCCGCTGGGTGGCGCAATACGACGCCGAGCGCGCCGGCGGCCCGGGCGAGGGCAAACCGCTGACGGCCGAACAGCAGCGCATTCGGCAGCTCGAAGCGGAGAACCGACAACTGCGCGAGGACAATGCGCTGTTAAAAAAAGCGTCGGCCTTCTTTGCACGAGAACTGAAGTGAGTTATCGCGTGGTAACTCACTTGCAACAGGAGGCCGTATCGGTCAGTAATGCCTGCCGGGTTTTGCAGGTGAGCCGCTCTGGCTACTATGCGCACCGGCGTGCCAAGCCGAGCGCAAAGAGCCTGCAGGAACAGACCCACGTCAAGGCAGCGTTTGCTGCCAGTGGTGCGAACTATGGCAGCCGGCGCGTGATGCATGCGCTGAGGGCACAAGGACTACGTATTGGCCGCTATCGGGTCCGCACGCTGATGCGCGAAACGGGATTGCGCGCGAGATGGAAGCGCAAGTTCGTCTCGACGACCGACAGCAGGCATACGCTACCTGTGGCAGAGAACGTGCTCGACCGGCAGTTTGACGTGGCCGAGCCCAATCGCGCGTGGGTTTCGGACATCACGTATATCCGCACGGCGCAGGGCTGGTTGTATCTGGCGGTCGTGCTGGACCTGTACTCGCGTCGTGTGGTTGGCTGGTCGATGGCTCCCACCATGCCGGCCGGACTGGTCATGTCGGCACTGACCATGGCGTTGCAGCAGCGCCGGCCAGAGCCGGGACTGGTCCTGCATTCCGACCGGGGCAGCCAGTACGCGAGCGATGAATACCAGGCGTTGCTCAAGCAGCATCACGTGGTTTGCAGCATGAGCCGCAAGGGAAATTGCTGGGACAATTCGGTGATGGAACGGTTCTTCCTGAACCTCAAGATGGAACGCGTGTGGCAGCGGCAGTACGCCAACCACGATGAGGCACGGCGCGACATCAACCAGTACATCATCGCTTTCTACAATCCGGTGCGCTTGCACTCCACTTTGGGCTATCTGTCGCCCGCCGCCTACGAGACGGAAACGACAGTGAAAGAACCTATCTGCCTGTCCGAAATAACTTGACCACTACAGTGAGCACCTCCAGGGAGTTCCAACCCAGCAGGCGCTCTGCAGCGGAGAGAGTCGGGTCACCCCAATCTTCGTCGATCTTTCGGCCAAGACTTTCGCTGTCAATCTTAAGTTTGGACAGCGCATCCCGGACCGGGAAGGGAATGGGAGGCGGCAACAGGCCCGCCACCTGAATGCGACCCTTCCCGTCGACGAGAGACGAGATCGCACCAGAGAGGACTACCGCCGGGTTCTTCATGATTCCGCCCCAGTTTCCTGAATGAAGCGCACCGCTTCGCAACGAGCAGGTGAGTTCAAAAATCGCAGAGCCACGCGAACCAAGGAACATGGTGGGCTGTTCCTTGCTCACGCGCGGACCGTCAGAGGCGATGAACACGTCCGCGCTCAAGATGTCCGCATGTTGGCGACACACCTGTCGGAGCCCGGGCGAGCTGCGCTCCTCTCCCAGTTCGAAGAGCGCCTTGACATTGAATCCAAGCTTCCCGTTGCGAGCCTTTATCACTTCACGAAGCGCGGTCAGATTGACGAGGTGCTGCCCCTTGTTATCGGCAACGCCTCGGCCGTACCACGCATCATTGCGGTCCACCAGTTGCCATGGGGACAGTCCTGCGTCCCACTGCTCATCCATGCCGGGAACCACGTCGCCGTGCCCGTACGTCAGCATAGTGACGAAGTCGGGATTCTCCACGCGCTCGGCAAATAAGAATGGAGACCCGCCAGGGACTGGATTATCGATCGTTCGACAGGAGAACCCCATTGCCGTCAGGTCCGGTTCCAACACCTCGGCATAATACGGGAGGAGGTCGGCATCATTTGCATCGGCCCCACTGACTGAGCGGTATGCCACCCTGCGTGCGAGATCACCTCTGAAATGGCCTTCCTCGAAGTACTTCCTCACCTCCGCAAGGGCCCGAGCTTTAGTCATTCGTCTTTCCCCCCAACACTTCAGTCAACGTACGAATCGACGGCAGCGAGCGAAGCGACGAAAGTTGCGACACGAGTTCCCCAAGATCACCCTCGTTCATCACGGGCTCGCAGCACTCAAGCACTTTCTCGAGACGCTCTGCGTCATTGAACGGGTCTTGGATTAGTCCTCGCGCGTAGACACGTTGCGTTTCCAACACCGTCCCGTCCTTCAGGACAATCTTGACGATATGGGGAGGCCGCTGATCCGGGTCCTTCGGTTCGTCTTCGAACTTTCTGGCATTCAGCGTTACCAGACTGAAAAGCTTGCGAACCTCTTTACGCTTTACCGCATCTGCCGTGAAATCGGAAAGCGTGACCTTCCCTTGCAAAAGGGCAAGCGCGATGTTGTATTGCATTGAGAATCGCGCCTGGAATTCGTCCTGCGGGTCGTCGTAGCGCAGATTCTTCTTGTTGCTCGCACCGACCAGAATATCGATAGACTCGACGTCCTCGGCCGAGAAGCCATGCTGCCGCTTCAGATCGAGGACACAGTCGATGGAATTGTGGGCGGAGCCGCAGCATGCGTGGCGCTTTGGGGCGAGTCCGAACTCTTCCAGCGCAAGCGGGTTGTCGAGCTTCTTCAGCGGCTCCTCCCAGCCACGAGGTGCGGGACCACCGTACAGGGCGAGAAATCCTTGCGGGTCTTCCAGTACTTCAGGATTGCCCTGTACCCCGGCTTGTCCGAGCCGTGCGGCAACGATTGCATTTGAAGCGCCCATGCCGCATTGGAACGATTTCGCCTCCGTTCCGAATTGAGCCTTGTTGCCAGATGCCATGCTTACTGCGAGGCTCATTGTGGCGACCGTGGCCGCCTTGTCCACCTTCAGAAGTCGCGCGCAAGCACCCGCTGTCCCGATGCAGCCGACGGTAGCGGTCGGATGCCAGCCGGCGAAGTAGTGCGACCGATTGACGCCACGCCCCAGGACCGCATGAAGTTCCAGACCAACGATAAATGCGTCCAGAAGATCGGCACCACTTGCGTCAACTTCGTCACCCAAGGCGATCAAGGCGGGCACCAAGATGGCGGATGCGTGAGTCAGTGCCGGGTAGTAGTTGTCGTCGATTTCAAGTACGTGCGCAGCGGTCCCGTTGACCATTGCGGCCCAGGGTGCTGGGGCTTTCTTTTTTGTGCCGATGATCGTGGCAGCACCAGTGCCCCAGAGGCTGACGCCCGCTCCAACCTTGGTGCTTACGGGGTCCGCACTTCCCGCGACGATGCAGGCAATTGTGTCGCTAAAGGCATGACTGGCGCGCGACAAACAGCTTTCGGGCCACTCACTATTTCGGGTGGTGATCCAATCGGCCAGAGTTTCCAAAACGGACATACGAGTGTTCTCCGAGGCAGGAGGCCTCAACTTAAGTTGGTGGACTGGGAAAGAGAAGCAGGAGAGTTGCCCATCGCCACTCATGGGGACGGGCATGTTGTTGTGCGCCGATTAGTCAGTCGCCGCGCCGGAGCGCTTAACGATGTCGCCCCATTTGGCGCGTTCTTTCTTCACAACGGTCGAAAAGTCTGCCGCGGTACCGCCTACGATGACATAGCCCAGATCGCGCATCCCTTCGATAACGTGAGGGTCCTTCAGCGTTTGATTCACTGCCGTGTTGATCTTTTGCGCAATGGCTGGTGGCAAACCTTCCGGCGCAATGACACCCGACCATGCAACAACTTCGAACTGGGGAACACCGGCTTCCGATACAGTCGGGAGATCAGGCATTAGCGGCGAGCGCTTGGGTCCTGTCACAGCCAGGGCTTTTAGCTTTCCACTCTTCGCTGCGGCAAGGCTCCCCGCCAGGTTGTCGAACACCAGGTCAACGTGACCTGCCATTACGTCATTGACGCCAGCCGGCGCAGTCTTGTACGGCACATGGATCATTTCGATGCCGGTCATCTTTTTGAAGAGCTCGCCGCTCAGGTGACCGGAAGTGCCGTTTCCTGCAGAGGCAAACATCAGCTTGCCCGGACGGGATTTGCCGTATGCAACCAGATCCTTCACCGAGTTGACGGGAAGCTTCGGCGAGACTGACAGAAGGTTCGGGGTGTATCCCACCTGGACAATCAGTTGCACATGATCGGCAGCCGTCTTGGAGGCCTTATTCATACTCGGGTTGATGCCCAGAGTCTGCGTATTGCCATGGCCGATCGTGTAACCATCGGGGGCCGCATTTGCGATCGACTGCATCGCGATAAGGCCTCCTCCCCCTGGGCGATTGTCGACAACAATCGTCTGCCCAAGTCGCTTGCCCACGTCTTGCAGTACTAGTCGCATCAGCGAATCGGGCCCTGATCCCGCGCCAGCGCTCAAGACATACTTAATGGGCTTGTCGGGATACTCAGCGCGCGCGTGTGGAACTACTGCCACCGCCGCGACCACGCCGGCAAGAAGACATTGGAAGGGCTTGCGGGACAGAAAAGTGAACATCTAGACGCCTCTTACCACAAAGAATGCCGCACCGCGCATCTAACCTGTGCACCGACGCGAGCTTTTGCCTCGAAAAGTTGCATCAGAATTTCTGATGCACCGTCGTTGATCGCTCTTGGCATGAATCACCTAGCCATGCAATCATGTCCATATTATTAAGACGCGAGCGAGCCCTACGCAAACGAATGTTTTTGGGTCTAGCATCAATCTAATTAATGTCTAACTATCTTCCTTCCATGACCGCCCTGCGTTGCCTGGACGCGAGCGCGCGCCTATTGAGCTTCACCAAGGCAGCAGAGGAAATGCACCTCACGCAGGGGGCGGTGAGTCACCACATACTTCAACTTGAAAAGCAGCTCGGAGTGCAGTTCTTTACTCGAAGGAGAGCGGGCCTGGAACTCACGCTGGCGGGGCAGAAATACTGGAACGATGTTGTGGCAGTCCTGCGGTTGCTCGAGCGCGCCACGGAAAGCATTGCGACGACAGGAGGACGTGGTGGAACGCTCAATCTGTCCGTTTCGTCGAGCTTCGCAAACTACTGGCTGATGCCCCGCTTGCCCGCGTTTGTACGAGCCAACCCGGACATCACGCTCAATCTATCGACCCGCGTCGGTCCGGTGGACTTTGCAGCGAGCCAGGACGATGCGTCGATTGAATTCTGTACCGGGCCTACACCAGGCATCGATGCGAGCCTCGTCTCGCCACTAGTGCTATACCCCTTCATGTCTCGGGAAGAGTATGAGCGCTTTAAGGCGGAGCGAAAGATACGAGGGGTCTCGTTATCGAAGGACCAACTCCTGGACCTGCTGAAGTCTTTTGCGTTGATTCGGCGAGTGACAGTCCCAGAAGCGTGGCCCGGGTGGCTGCAGGAGGTGGGCCTGTCGGGTGCTCTTCCGGAGTCCAATCTGCAAGGTGGGCCACGTTATGCGCTTCTTTCGATGGCATTGGCGGGCGCCATCGAGGGCCTGGGTATTGCCCTACTTCCCCACTTCATCGTGAGCAATGCCGTGCAATCGCGGCAGTTGGTCTGCCTTAGCAGAGTGCCGTGGATCGCTGCTCGTGGGTACTATCTTCGTTGGCCCGAGTGGCGTTCCGACCTTGATGCGCTCAAACGCTTCTCCGCCTGGCTGAGCGCTCTGCCAAGCGAGACACCGGACGAACCGTCAGAGATTTGAGTAGCTGTCAGCCACAACCGGCCGACCACGCTTACTTTGCGCTCAAACGCTTCGTGACTTGCTCGATGAAGACTTTCAGCGCGTGGGTCCCAACGTTGCTGGCGGCAGTCATGATGCAAACGCCCACGGACAACGGCGGCTCAACGAATATCAGTTGCTTTGTGTCGCTCGTGGACTGAGCCGTGTACTCGTCGATAATCGAAAAGCCTACGCCCCTTTCCACAAGTGCCCGCGCAAGATAATAGGTCTTGACCTCAATAGTCGCGCTGCCATCGTTGATGGCGGGAAGCACCTCTTCGATGCGCGACCCCAGGGGATCAGCCGAGTCAAGACGAATCCACTGGGAACGTTCCAGGTCATCGAGATGAACGACGCCTCGTCCGCGGCGAACGCTCTCAGGGCCGAAAAAAACGGCCCGGGCTCGCCCCAATTCCTCGACGGTGATTCCGGGTGGCGCTGACGGTTCAAATGCGATGCCAATGTCGATCTCTCGCGCCAACAAGAGCGCCGACAGCACTTCATTATTTTCGGTACGGATGTTGATCGAGACATCCGGACACAGGCGAATGAACTCGGCCACCGCTTGGGGGACGAGGCTCAATCCGAGACTGGGGATACATCCGATCCTCAGAATTCCTCCCGGATGCGCGGTGAGATTGCGGGCTAGCTGGCGAACGCGCTCCAGACTCGAGTGGAGATGCTTGGTTTCCTGAAACAGAACTGTGGCCTCGGGGGTGGGCTTAAGCCCCCCCGGCAATCTCTTGAATAGCGCAATCCCCAGACTCTGCTCTGCCTGCGCAAGCATCTTGCTCGCCGCAGGCTGCGAGATGTTCAGAAATTCAGCCGCGCTCGACAGCGAGCCTGCCTGCATGACTGCGTGGAATACTTCAATATGACGTAGCCGCATGCCAGCTCCAATGTTAGTCGCGCACCGACGGTGCCGAAATGTTCATTGCACCAATCCACCATTAGGTGGCCATGCCAAATGATCCGGCTCCGCGTGCACAAACACGTAATGCCAGTTCCATGCGGTGGCGACGATATTAGCTCGGGGTAATCGGCCATTTTGGCAGCTTTGCCTTTTTGTAAGTCAGCAAGTCGTAGCGCGGCGTAGCCGAACCAGGAGCGCCTACGTAAAGGACTCGTTCTGACACCTTGGAATAGGATGCGTAGAAGTGCTGGGCCGACTTGACTACCACGATCCTCTTCTTGGCGATATCGCAGCCGATACCTGTGAACAGGTCCACGTTCAACGCCTGGCACCGATTCGAGATCAATACACACTCGATACCGTCGAACTCAATGAGGGCGGCGTCGCCCACTGAAAGCGGTTCGCCAGCTTGGCCGGTCATGATGTGGTTGTGACGGAGCGTCTTGACAAGGCAGGTAACGTCCAGCGGATCTCCGGAAACAGGGCTGATCTTTCCGCCGATCCGAAGTTCGACGCGCGCGCCTTCGCCCGCTGCGAATGCCATCTGCACCGCAACGGGATCCCATAGCGGCCCCACGGCGACGTCAGTAATACCGCGCTCGATGAGTCGCCCGAGAATGAAGGTCGAATCGCCAGCCGCGCCACTACCGGGATTGTCGGACCGGTCAGCGAGAATTGCTGGCGTTTGTCCCGCTTCCAACGCGTCGTCAAGCGCCTCGTCGATAGTCAGGTAATTCGGTCGAAGCTGCTCACGAAGTGCTATGAGTTCATCCGCCAGGCTTTGAGCGAGCGTCTGGGCCGCAACCGCATCACCGTCGGTATACACAAGAACTTTCGTCCCCATGGCCGGCACATCGCCCGTCGCGAATCCCTGAACAGCCGAAATGGTCAGAACGCGATTCTTGCCTTCCAACCCAGCAAGCTTGTCCACGAACGCTCTGCCCGGATCCCTTGAAGTGTGAATCGGCACGACCATATTTGTGTCCACCACTGCAGCCACGGGATGGATATCCCCCGCATAAGTGCGAGCACACAGATCAACGAGTTCGATAGCTCGCTCCCTGATATCGGTGTGCGGATACTCCTTGTACGCGATCAGTATGTTTGCGTTGGAGACCATCTCTTCGCTGAGGTGCGCATGCGGGTCCAACTCACAACCGATAATCGCTTCCGGTCCAACAATCGCGCGGACACGCTCGATCAGGTCGCCTTCGCAATCATCATAACCATCGGCGACCATGGCGCCGTGTAGACCGAGGAGAACCATGTCGACCGGCAGTGCTTTCTTTAGATCGGAAAGCAACTCGTCCCGGAGCGTCTCGTACGCCGCCCGAGTTACCAGGCCGGCCGGCTGCGCCTGCGCATAAAGTCCCTCTAGGACTGTCCACCCCTCTGTGCGCGCACGCTCGCGTGCAATGATCAGTGGCGCAGCGTAACGCGTCATCTGCTCCGGATGCTTGCCTGCCGGGTAGTACCCCCCCGCCTTGAAAGCATCGAGGCCCGTGGGCAACGGAGAAAAAGTGTTGGTTTCGGTGCCAATGCCGGCGCTGAATACACGCATTGCTTACCCCTATGGTTCGCCGCAGGCCGCGGCAAGTCCGGAAAAGTGACGCAAAAGCGTCAGGATGGGGAAAGTTTGGCGCGCGCGCTTGTACATGACAAATGAAAAAAAGCGGGCCGCCTTAACCGGTGGTTATGCACCATCATAGCGAAGATGGGAATGGGGGGTAGAGAAAACCCTACGACATAACCAAAAACTATGTCCCCCTCTATCTTTTCATTAGACGGGGGCCGCATGTCACATCAATATGACATCGCTCCCAGCCGCGCTTGCGGCGGTCCGACACGATCGCGCATTTTTTCACTGGATGAAACCATGAGCCACTCTTTGCTTCGCAAAATCTTCGTCGCCTCGGCCTTTGCCATGTCCATCGGTGCTGCCCACGCGGCCTATCCTGATCGCCCTATCCGCGTCGTTGTGCCGTCAGCCGCTGGCGGCAGCCCGGACATCGTCGTACGGATTTTTAGCAACGAGATCGGCAAGAAGCTCGGTCAATCGCTCGTGGTCGACAATCGGCCCGGCGCCGCCGGCAACATCGGCATGCAGGCCGTCATGACTGCGCAGCCTGATGGTTACACGATCGGCTATGGCAACAACGCTACGTTGACGACGAACGAATTCTTGTTCACGAAGCTGCCATATGACCCCAACAAGTTAGAGCCGGTTGTCCTTCTGACCAAGACCGCGAGCGTACTGGTCGTGAACAACAATCTGCCGGTGAAAAACGTGCAGGAACTCGTCCAGTACTGCAAGCAACACGGCGACAAGGTTTCCTTCGGCTCGGCAGGTATCGGAACGTCGGCACACATTGGTGCCGAGCTCTTCAAGACCATGACTGGTATCAAGGCAGTGCATGTACCGTACAAAGGGGCTCCTCAAGCTCAGAATGACCTGATGGCCGGCAATGTCCAGTTCATGTTCGACAACTTCGGCGCCATCGGGCCAAATGTGAAGGCAGGTAAGGTCCGCGCATTGGCAGTCACGTCCAAAGCGCGAACGCCACTCTTCCCTGACGTCCCGACGATGGATGAGGCAGGCGTCAAGGCCTTCGAAATGACTGCCTGGGGTGCCATCATCGCTCCTCCCGGCACACCGGCGGAGATCGTCACGAAGCTCAACAAGGCATTCAATGAGGTCATGCAGGACAAGAACGTCCAGGCCCAGCTTCAGAAGCTGGGCTCCACGCCTGTGGGTGGCACCCCGGACGATGCCCGGAAGCACATCAAGGCCGAACGTGCGAAATGGGGTGAAGTAGTACGCAAGAGCGGTGCAAAGGTCGAATGACCGGGCTGGCCCGCAAAACGTTCCCTCGCACAAGTCTTGCACTATGAAGAATGACCTCTTGCGCATCGGGTGTGCCGCCGGCTTCTCTGGCGATCGCACCGATGCTGCCGGGCCCGTCGTTGACGCGCTGATCGCGGCCGGTGGTCCAGCCTTCCTGATCTTTGAAACGCTGGCAGAGCGCACGCTCGCGTTGGCGCAGCTTGCGCGGCGGTCGGACCCGGCCGCTGGTTATGAGCCACTTCTGGTGGACATCCTGCGCCCTGTCCTTGGACGTTGCCTTGCCCACGGAGTGCGCCCGGTCGGACCCGGCCGCTGGTTATGAGCCACTTCTGGTGGACATCCTGCGCCCTGTCCTTGGACGTTGCCTTGCCCACGGAGTGCGCATCGTCAGTAATTTCGGTGCGGCCAATCCGGAAGGCGCCGCCAGGCGAATTCATGTTCTCGCGCGTGACCTTGGTCTTCCTGCGCCTCGTATCGCCATCGTTCAAGGCGACGACGTTTCCGGCCCAGCGCATCGGCCGCTGTTGGAACAAGCGGTAGGAGAACGCTTCTCCACGCTGGATGTCGTATCGGCGAACGCCTATCAGGGAGCAGAAGCTATCGCGGACGCCCTGATTGCCGGCGCAGACATCGTGGTCTGCGGTCGCGTAGCCGATCCGTCGCTCGCCGTCGGGCCGGCACTCGCCCATTTTGGCTGGTCGCGCAACGACTGGACACGCCTCGCTCGCGCGACCATGGCGGGACACTTGCTGGAATGCGGCGCGCAGGTAACCGGCGGTTACTACGCCGATCCAGGCTATAAGGATGTAGCAGGCCTGGCTTCTCTGGGCTACCCGATCGCCGAAATTGACGCTGACGGCAACTGCACCATCACGAAACCGGCGGGTACGGGCGGACGGATCGACGCGCATACGGTCAAGGAGCAACTCCTTTACGAGGTGCATGATCCCGCCGCGTATTTCACGCCGGACGTGATTGCAGACATTATGGATGCGGAAGTTACCGAACTGGGGCCGGATCGCGTGCGACTGACTGGAGTCCGCGGGCATCCGAGGCCGGCCAACCTCAAGGTGAATGTTTGCCACGCCACCGGATGGCTTGCCGAAGGCGAGATTTCTTACGCGGGCGCTCGCGCGGAAGGACGGGCACGGCTTGCGGCCCAAGTGCTGAAAGAGCGACTGGCAGGCTTGGGGCAGCTTCGCGTGGATCTTATCGGCGTCAGCAGCATATTTGCTGACGACGCCGGGCAATGGCTGGCCGCCCATCCTGACTCAGGCGCTGAAGACGTACGGCTGCGCGTCGCCATGAACCACCGCGAACGCGCGAGCGCAGAACAGCTCGGCCGCGAGGTGACGGCTCTTTACACCTGCGGTCCTGCCGGGGGCGGTGGCGTTCGCACGGCGCTTCGCCAGCGATTGGGCACAGTCTCCTGCGCGTTGTCGCGCGACCGCGCGCCCACTTCGTTTCAATTTGTCGAGGCTGCGGTATGAAAACTGTCACCGTTCCGTTGTTCCGGGCGGCTCATGGCCGTACGGGGGACAAGGGCAATCGTTCCAACATCAGCGTTATCGCCTGGCATCCAGACTTGTGGCCCATTCTGGTTGAACAAGTGACTGAGTCGGCTGTGACCGCGCAGTTTGCGCACCGCCGGCCGACTCGCGTCGTGCGGCATGTTCTGCCAACCCTGCAGGCAATGAACTTTGTCCTGGATGAGGTCTTGGACGGAGGCGTCAACGACTCACTCAATCTGGATAGCCACGGCAAGGCACTGTCATTTCACCTGCTTGCCCTGCCGATTGAGGTCCCGATTGATCTGATGCCATGCCTTGCAGGGCCACCGTTGAACGCCAACGAGCCCTGAGCCATCACGGTTGCGGCCAGCCAGGTCCGCCGGCGGGACACCGTAGCCCATCCTCCTCCATCCTTTTCTGACAACAACGGACTGGATGCACGCGAGAGATGGGCTTTTTTTTCTTTTTTCTCCCGGAAGCGATCCCTTACGACAACCTTTCGTTGCGCCGACTCAGAAACATCACCTCTTGATGTTTTGTAGATCCACGCACCAGGTCGGCGCCCATGCCGCACCATTTCGCGCTGATTAACTGTCGGTTATGCACCGTATCAGGCAGATCAGCAGTTCATATAACCGCAGTCTATGTCCACCCTCATCTTTTCATTGGACGCAGGGTTCCCGGCCGCGCACCATGAGCCCCATCAAAGGACGTGCTGTTCGTAGGAGAAGAGTGATGGAAGGCAGGTTTAGTCGAGCACAGAAAACCGCTTGTATTGCTGGCCTGTTCCTCGCATGGGCAGTCGGCTACGCCGACCGCATTCTAATGAGCGTTGCGCTCGTACCGATATCACAAGAGTTCGCACTGTCTGCGCGCGAGGCCGGCATGTTGCTGAGCGCGTTCTATGTCAGCTACGCCATCATGCAGCTTGCCGGCGGTTGGCTGTCCGACAAACTGGGCTCGCGCATCGTCGCGGTGGCCTGTGTCGTTATGTGGTCGATCTTTACGGGCATGACAAGCCTCGCATGGTCTTTCACATCGCTGCTGCTGATTCGTTTCCTGTTCGGGATCGGAGAAGGCAGCTTCTCGCCTGCGAGTTCCGTGACCGTAGCGGAGGTTTTTCCAAAGAATCAACGAGCACGGGCGAAATCCTTTCTCGTATCTACGGTATTCCTGGGGAGTGCCGCGGGTTCGGCCATCATCGCCGCCACCGTGAGCAAGCTCGGCTGGCGCGGCGCTTTCCATATCCTGGCCGTGGCAGGTTTCTTCGTTGCCATCTTCCTGTGGTTCTCCCTGCGCAGTGGCATGGGTTCAAAGCGCGGCGTAAAGACGGAACGTCCGCGTATGGTCTGGCGCCCAGTACTCAAGATGCCTCTTGCATGGAAGCTGATGACCATCTGGTTCTTCACCAGCGCGCTGCACGTGGGCGTCAACTCCTGGATGCCAGCGTATTTGCTGAAGACTTACCACATCAGTTTGAGCCACGCCGGGCTGGCAATGATCATTCCGAACCTGTTGTCGTTCTTCGGTGCAAACATGGTCGGCTACCTGCTTGACAAGCTGGGACGGCGCTTTGAAAAGGGCTGCCTGGTTGTCGGATCAGCACTTAGCACGCTGTTCTTCGTCATGATGATCACGACTGATCAGGTATGGCTCCTCATCGCCTTCTGGTCCCTGTACTCCCTCTCGTTCAATCTGGTCTACGCGACGGTGTTCTCTGCACCGCTGCGTCGTGCGCCGGAACATCTCATCGGTAGTACGACGGGCCTAATGAACTTCGGGGGGCAACTGGGCAACTCGATCTTCCCTGCGATCATGGGGGCGTTGATCACCGCGGCCGGGGGCGCGTTCTTCTCCGCCTTCTATCTTCTTGTGGGCGTTGGCGTGCTTTCCATAGTGGCAGCGCTGCTGTGGAAAGCACCGGCAGACGACGAAGTCTACGGCTTGCTCGGAGACCATCTCGCGCCTCGGCGCGGATAAGTCCCGAAGGCAACGAGCGTCTTATAGCTGGCATCGACGCCCGTCGCTCGTGGAGCGGTGGGCGTTTCTCACTGCTTTAAGGCCATATAGCCTTCGGAACGAGCCACGGTATACTCCGAGTGAGTAGGCTGGAAAGCCCCCATGACCCATGTCGCTGTGCAAGCATGGGCCTCTTGCCCAGATGGTTCCATAGAGCCTGTACAAGCTTCCGCAGGATCACGAGCCGGAGCGGACGAAAGAAAGCGCAACGGTTTAGATGCGCCCCTAGTACGGCTGAGCTAGGCGAGGCTTTCGCCAGCGACAGTCATTCCAATGCAGCCGGTGCCGAGAACCGATCCGTCCTTGTTGCCGGGGATGGGCAATGGTCAAATAGACGTTGGTGTGCTTGGAGAACGCGTAGTCTGCCGAGATGATGAACAGCCAATGGTCAGGCACCAGAGTTGCCATAGTGCCTTGGGGGGGAAACGGTGCCAGTAAGCGTCCATGTCGGCGCGAGGCCACGGTGCCCCGCCGAATGCGAGTCGTCATTCGGCTAGCCCACGCGGGGCAGGGCCAGCACTAGCACCGCAAGAGAGGAAGCGATGCTAGGCGGGGGACTTACGATTCCGCTGCTACGAGCTTCTTGTACACCAGCGCCGAAAGGGCGACGTCTACAAGCCCCACACCAACCGATTTGTAGACTCCAATGCCTTGGGCAGTTTTTGCAGAGGCGTCTCCGGTTAGCACGTCACCAATCTCCAGAACGCGATCCCAATCAACGACGCCGTCTTGCGCCATAACCAGGTCGCCCGCTTCCTTTCGCGCCTGGTCTTTGTGTTCGACGATAATCCGGGCAGCGCGCTGCAGCGTGGAATCGTCGATCTCTCGCGTCTGTGGCTTACTCGAGCCGATTGCTGCAACGAATGCATGAGGCTTGAGGAGCTTTCCATCAAACAAAGGCGTGGGGCTGCGAGTGCATGTGATAACCACATCCGCTTCCGGCACAGCCTTGACAGCCTCCGCAGTCTGGAACGCAACGCTCGGGTACGCTTGCGCAAAGGTGGTCGCCAGTGCCTCGCCATCTCCCTTGCTCACAATGAAGACGCGGCGGAAAACACCAAGTTCCAGCATCGCCGTAAGATGGGCCTTGGCCTGAATCCCTGCCCCGAAAATCGTCAGTGTGGAGGCGTTCGGCGGCATTTGAGCCTCGACCACGACTCGCGTAGTAGCCGCTGTACGAAACTCCGTCAACGCGTTGCCCTGGATGGTACCCAGGTAGTGACCATCAGCGCCATCGAAGAGGACAACAACGAAGTCGAATTGCCCTGCATTGGTCGAATAGACCTTTGCACCGCACATTCCCGCGGGCGCGACGATACCCCCCATTACACTGAGTGTCAGATGGTCATGATAGGTGCGCGCCCGTTGCAAGGTTACGGCGCCGCCCTGTGCTGCTGCGATGAACGCATCGCGCACAACCGCGCTGCTCTCGCTCATCGTGAGAACGTTGCGGACTTGCTCATCAGTGATCAGTTTCATATCGCGTCTTCTGCTTCTGCCGAAGGGCAGCCTGCATATAGTGATGAAAGAAGGCTGATTGTTTCCCGATCACGCGGCTTCGTCTAATGCGTTTTCTTTGGCCCGTCTAACCTGAGGCTATGTCGTAGGGGTGTACCGGCTTCGGCAGTTATCGGGAGTGGCTCCTAGCACGCTTCGCCGAGAATGTGGCACCGAGAATGTGCGACGCACGCGCCGATGTCTCAATGTGGATTAACTGAGGGTTATACCCGGTAGCGTTTTGTCAATTGCGCCGACTTACAGACGTTCGCATACTGGTGTAGCGCTGAAATTGCAACAGCGAGCGTCTCTCTCCAGTACGTAACTGGGACAACAACCCCAAACGAAACTATGCATGTATGTGTGCTTGGCGGCGGCGTCGTCGGCGTGACCACCGCTTACTTCCTGGCTCGTGAAGGTCATCGCGTCACTGTCGTCGAACAACACCCGGAAGCCGGCGTGGAGACGAGCTTTGCAAATGGGGGCCAGCTCAGCTACAGCTACGTCGCGCCGCTCGCCGGCCCCTCGGCCCTTCATCATTTACCCGCGTGGCTGCTCAGTAAGACAGCACCATTGCTTTTCCGGCCCAGGCTGAGCCTGGCGCAATGGACTTGGTGCATGCAGTTCCTTCGTCATTGCACTACCGACCGTAGTCGACAGACAACGGTGGAAATGCTGTTGCTCGGCGCCTACAGCAAAGCTGTCATGAACGATGTCATGCTGGATGAAGGCATCGATTTCGCCCACAGCAAGAGCGGCAAGCTTGTTGTGTATCGTGATCCTGTCGAGTTCGAAGGTGCGAAACGGCAGATGGAATTCCAGGCGAAGTTTGGCGCCGAACAAAGTGCACTGGACGCGAAGGCGTGCGTGCTTGCAGAGCCTGCGCTTTACGCAGTGGGCGACAAGTTGGCCGGAGGCATCCTGACCCCCTCCGAAGACGCCGGCGATTGTTATCTCTTCACGCGCGAACTTGGTCGTGTCGCCAAAGAGAAGTATGGAGTCGACTTCCTGTTCAACAATCGAGTCCACGGGCTCATCCGGGAAGGCGGCAAGGTGGTGGCGGTGCGCACCGATTCTGGCGATGTCAATGCCGATTTGTATGTGCTCGCGCTCGGCAATGGCAGCTCAGAGCTGGCAGCCGACCTCGGCATTCGACTTCCGATGTATCCGCTCAAGGGTTACAGCTTGACTGTTCCGGTGGAGGAGGCACATCAGGCCCCTGCGTTGAGCGTAACAGACCTGCATCATAAGATCGTCTATGCCAAGCTCGGTCAGCACCTGCGAATCGCGGGAATGGTTGATATGACGCCCACCGACTCCCACGTCGATGCGGCCCGGATCGAGCTTCTCAGGTCCCAAGCCGCGGCCACGATGCCAAATGCTGGAGATTATTCCGGAGCACAAGTCTGGACCGGCGCCCGTCCGGCCACGCCGGACAGCAAGCCTCTCCTTGGTAAGACAAATTTGTCGAACCTTCATCTAAACACTGGACACGGAGCCCTTGGCTTCACGCTTGCCTGTGCCAGCGCCAAGCTCGTCGCGGACACTTTGTGCGGCCGTTCACCCGCTCTCGATCTGGCGCCATATCAGCTCGCAGGTCGGAACGTGCGCCGCGACTACCGGAAACTTGGCTCGCCTAACCTCGCGCTGAACTAAGCGTCCTTGCCGGTTGCTGCACGGACCACTTACCGCAGCCGGTTGTACGCCCTCCATGAGTCTGTCGCCTCCGCCAATGGGGGCCGTGGAGCGCCACGAACTCACATGCAGCCTTTGGCAAAGAAACGAAATCAATCGAGGAGAACCCCGTGCACGCTATCCGTCTGGCCTTTCCCTTGCTCTTGCTGTGCGCTTCGCTCTCGACACGAGGCGCCGAACCGAACCAAGCGGTTTTAGCACAATCGGAGCAATATCGCGAGGAAGCACTCAGCCTCCTGGAACGCCTTGTAAATATCGATTCCGGTTCTGCGAGTACATCGGGCATCGAGTCCGTTAGCTCAGTTGTGGTCGACGAACTGAAGAGAACCGACGCGCAGATCGAAACAGTGTCGGCTAAGCCTGCTGCTGGCAGTAATGTCCTAGCAACCTGGAAGGGTACCGGCAAGGCTCGGATACTTTTGATGGCACATCTGGACACCGTCTTTCCCGATGGTACCGCCTCGACGCGGCCGTTCCGGATCAGCGATGGTCGCGCATATGGCCCGGGAGTCGTCGACAACAAAGGCGGCGTGGTTCTCGGCATCTATGCGATGAAGGTCCTGAAGGGGCTGGACTTCAAGCAATACGGCCAGATTACGCTGCTGCTCAACACGAATGAGGAGACAGGCTCCAAGGGCTCGCGCGCCTTGATCGAACAGCAAGCAAAGCAGCATGATGTCGTGCTCAACCTGGAGCCGGGACGAGAACATGACGGCCTTACAGTCCAGCGAAAAGGTAGCGGCACTCTCACCATTGAGGTGACGGGCAAGGCTTCGCACGCGGCCGGTCCGGAAAAAGGGCGAAACGCCGTCACGGAGTTGGCACACCAAATCCTGGAACTGAACAAACTTGGCGACCCGGCAAAGCTCACTACTTTGAGTGTGACGGTGGTGAAGGCCGGCACGGTATCGAACGTGATCCCTGATAGCGCCACCGCTTACGGAGATGTTCGCGTTGCGGTGCCGGAAGAATTTGACCGGATTGAACGCGATCTAGTGCGCGTATCAGGCACCACACTCGTACCTGACACCAAAGTGACGGCGAAGCTGGTCCGCGGTTTCCCTCCCATGCCTCGAACGCCCACGACCGATAAGCTCGCTGCACAGGCGCAAGAGATCTACGCAGAGATCGGTAGAAAGCTTGGGCTTGAAATGAGCGGCGGTGCTGCCGATGCAAGTCTGACAGCCGGCGTCGGCACGCCGACTCTGGACGGTTTCGGCATGGTAGGCGCACACCCGCATTCCACGGAAGAGTACGCCGACGTCAACTTGGTCGTACCTCGCCTTTATCTTCTGTCTCGCATGCTCATGCGGCTGTCAACGCAGTAAACCGACAACCAGGTCGCATTTCGAGGTTGGGATGAAAGGTCATTAATTTGCACCAAGAGGCGCCTGCGGCGCAGTCCGGCCAATTCGCGCTTCTTTTCACGGCAGTCCGGCTAATTCAGGTTCTGAGACGGCCGAGCCGCGACGGAATTAGCTGTTATGTGATTGATTTTTTGGCAATCGCAGTCCGGCCAATTCCGGTTCCTCACACGGGGTGCGCGTAACCCGAATTAGCTGGATCGAGTCTCTTCTCCGATATCACGGATGCCAGGTCGACGGCTTCTCAACGTGCATCGCCGGCCGTTGGCTGCCCGCCATGGCATACGAGAGCTTGTTTGCAGCGTCCATAACGGTCTGGGCCAGTTCCAACAACCGCGCTTCGCTCAAGCGGGAGGTCGGTCCCGAAATACACATCGAGCCCAGCAGCCGCCAGTGCAGCCCAAATACCGGTGCTGACACGCTCGAGACTTCGGGCTCGCGCTCGCCAAGCGACAGATGGAAACCGCGGCGGCGGATCATCTCATAGAGTTCGCCGGGCTCTCCCGAGAACGCCAGAATGACCCGGCCAGGGGAACCGCTGTCCAGCGGCAGGGCCGCCCCGATTCGGACGTGATGGCGGATGGCCTGCGGTCCTTCGACGCGGACAAGACATGTTCGCTGCTGCCCCTCACGGACGTAGAACGAAGCGCTTTCCCCGGTCCTGATCGTCAGTTCTCGCAGCACCGGTTCCACGACTTCCTGCACGTTGAAGGTTGCCTGGTAGCACGCGCCCAGCCATCCGGCTGCACGCCCCAGGCGCCAGTTCCCATCTTCCTTCTGCACCAGGTAGTTATCTGCCGCCAACGTGCGGGCCAGCCGCAGCACGGTGGTTTTGTGGATGCCGGTCCGCCGGCTCAGTTCCGCCAGGGACAGCTGTGGATCATTGACGCCGAATGCCTCGAGCACACGCAGGGCGCGGGTCACCGCTATCACGGTGCCCGCAGCGTCGTCGCCCGCAGGAGTGCTGCCAAGCTCACTATTTCGATTCATAAGGCGGAACATGTTGCACAGCATGAAACGCCATTGTATGCCGTGAAACGATCGACAACAATCCAATCACAACGAAACGAGATTCGGAGACAGTAATGAAGGCAATTTCCCGTCGCTGCATGTTGGTCCTCGCCGCAGGGCTGGTTGTGGCATCCGCCACCACGCATGCAGCTCCCCAGTACCCGACCAAGCCCATCAGGGTCATCGTCCCTTTTCCCGCCGGCGGCGGGACAGACATCATCGCGCGCGAGGTGACCAATACGGTTGCCAAGTCGACGGGATGGGTGTTTGTGGTGGAGAACAAGCCAGGCTCCGGTGGCAACCTCGGGGTGGACGCAGCCGCCAAAGCCCCGGCCGATGGCTACACCATCGTCATGGGGCAGACCAGCAACCTTGCCATCAACCCCTCGCTGTACGAACGGTTGCCGTATGACCCATTGAAGGATCTGGCGCCCATCAGCCTGGTCGCCTCCGCGCCGCTGGTGCTGGTCACGCACGTCAACTCGCCTTACAAGACGATGAAGGACGTGATCCAGGCTGCCAAGGCAAAGCCCGGAGCGATCAATTTCGCGTCGCCCGGCAACGGAACGGTGGCGCACCTTGGCGGCGAGCTGCTGCAAACGACCGCGAAGGTGAAGTTCACCCATGTTCCGTACAAGGGTGCCGCGCAGGCAGTCAACGACCTGATGGGCGGACAAGTCGATCTGTACATGGCATCCGTGCCGACGTTGCTAGGGCATATCAAGAACAACAGGTTGCGGCCGCTCGCGGTGACGTCACCGAAGCGTTTGCAAGACCTGGCTCAGGTGCCGACAGTGGCCGAGTTGGGCTATCCCGGCTTTGATACCGCGACCTGGTTCGGCTTCGTCGCGCCCGCCGCGACACCGAAGGACATCGTGGTGCGCCTCAACACCGAGTTCAACAAGGCGCTCAAATCCCCGGAGCTCGCCAAGAAGCTGAATGAACAAGGTGCATCGGTGCTGGGTGGCACGCCTGAGGCGTTCAGTGCGCTAGTCAAGCAGGACATCTTCCGCTGGGCATCGGTCATCAAGGCGTCCGGCACCAAGCTGGATTGACGCCTGCATCCTCCTATCCCTTTCATATTGCCTGGAGTCAACCATGACTTTGCCCAACATCATCAAATCGTTTGAGCGCGTGCCTGCCGAGATCGTGGCGCGGGCCGCCAAAATCCAGCCTGCAATTCTCTCCGATGTCGGCGGACGCCGCGGCGCGCTGCATGGTCGCATCAAGGCTTTGCGGCCCACCATGAAGGTCGCCGGGACAGCATTCACCGTCGAAGTTCGCCCCGGCGATAACCTGATGATCCATGCCGCACTTGCCCTTGCGCAGCCCGGTGATGTCCTGGTCGTCGACGGCAAGGGGGATCAGACCTCGGCGCTGATGGGAACGATCATGATGCATGCCGCTCGCCAACGCGGCCTGGCCGGCGTTGTCCTCGATGGCGCCGTCCGCGACAGTATCGAACTAGAGGAGATGCAGTTTCCGGTCTTTTCGGTCGGCACGAACCCTAATGGCCCGACCAAGGAAGTTGGCGGCCGCATCGGGCATCCCATTTCTGTCGGTGGCGTCACGGTGAATCCCGGCGATTTCATCTGCGGCGATGCCGATGGATTGGTGGTGGTGGAGCGCGAAAAGATCGAAGCCTTGCTCGATGCCGCCGCAAAGAAGGAAGAGGCGGAGGCCAGGCGCATTGCCCAGATCAAGGAGGGCAATACCACCGCGCCCTGGCTGCTGGCATCGCTGGTGACGGCGGGCGTCCTGAAGCAGGGAGAAGCGCTGTGACGAACAAGCCAGTCATTATCGTCACGGGTGCCGACCTCGCGCCGGAAGCCCTCGCGCTGCTGAGCGACTATAAGATCGTATTCGCGGGGAAGACTCCGCAGACCGCCGATCTCGTGGCACTGGCAAGGAAGCACAACCCGGTCGGCATTATCGTGCGCTACGGCAGCGTAACCGCCGAAGTCATGGACGCAGCACCCGCCTTGAAGGTGATTTCGAAACACGGCACCGGCACCGACACCATTGACAAAGCCGCTGCGGAGGCGCGCAGCATCAAGGTGACCGCAGCGGCCGGGGCAAATGCCGCCGCCGTCGCCGAACATGCGCTGGCGCTGATGCTTGCGTGCGCCAAGGCGGTGGTGCAACTGGATGCGCGCATGCATGCCGGCCACTGGGACAAAGCGACGCACAAGAGCCTGGAACTGAATGGCCTGACGGTCGGACTCGTCGGCCTGGGTGCCATCGGCCGACGGTTCGCCAGGATGTGCGACGCAATCGGCATGCGTGTGATTGGTTTCGATCCGTTCGCCACGGACCTGCCCGACTATATAGAAGCTGTCCCGCTGGAAAGGATCTGGGAGGCCTCGGATGTCATCTCGCTGCAATGCCCGTTGACGGCCGAGAACAAGGAAATGGTCAATGCCAGCACACTTGCGCGTTGCAAGCCCGGCGTAATCATCATCAATACCGCCCGGGGCGGGCTGATCGATGAAGCGGCGCTGCTCGAAGCCGTTCAGTCGGGGCGCGTGGCGGCGGCCGGCCTGGATAGCTTTGCGCGCGAGCCGCTGTCGTCGCCCCATATTTTCCACGGGCAGCCTGGCTTTGTGCTGAGCCCGCATATCGGGGGCGTGACCAGTGCGGCCTACATCAATATGGGTGTCGCTGCCGCGACCAACACCATCGCGGTCCTGAGCAAAGTTCGCGAGCCGGCAGTCGGACAGCAGTAGCGTGTTGGTGCCGGACTGGCGGTGCGTCGCGCCTCGTTTTCCCATGATGCACGCGCCCTACCGCTTATCCAGCTCTTCACGCGGTATATAAGAACTATGGAGACAGCATGAAAAAGAAGGAAGGCGGAGCATGGAAGCTCCGAGGCCTGGCGTTCGCCACCCTTGCCGCCATGTCGATGGTCGCTCAAGCGCAAGGCTGGCCTGGCAAGCCCGTCAAGATCATCGTGCCCTACCCGCCTGGCGGCGCCGTGGACGCTGTCACCCGGAAAATGGCGCAGCGACTCTCCGAGCAGACCGGCCAGAGCTTCTACGTGGAAAACAAGGCCGGCGCGACGGGAACGATCGGCACCTCCCAGGTCGCCCGCGCCGCGCCGGATGGTTACACGCTGTTGGCCAACGATACAACCTACGCGCTGCTGCCCCACATCTTCAAGACGCTGCCCTTTGATCCTGCAAAGGACCTGCAGCCGGTTGCGGCATACGTGTTTGCGCCCATGGGCGTGGTTGTCAAAACTGGTGGCAAATACAAGACGCTGGCCGATCTGATTGCCGCGGCGAAAGCTGATGACAAGGTTTCGTATGGGTCGGGCGGACCTGGTTCAACCCCCCACTTCGCCAGCGAAGCTTTTGGCATCGCCGCGGGCACGCACTTCATGCATGTGCCGTTCAAAGGCGCCGGAGAGGCTACCGTTGCGCTGCTGAGCGGTACTGTCGACTTCCAGATCGCCTCCATCCCGGGCGTCATCGGACAGGTCAAGGGTAACAAGCTGACCGTGCTGGCCGTCAGCGGTACCAAACGCTTGCCTGCGTTGGCCAACGTTCCGACATTCGCCGAGGCCGGCGTCAGTGGTTACGGTGTGATGAATTTCACCGGGTTGTGGGCACCCAAGGGCACACCCGCCGATGTGCTGGATCGCATCCAGAAGGAAGTGGGCAAGGCGATGGCCACGTCGGACATGCGGACCTATGCTGAAAGCATCGGTGCCGAGCCGGGTTATTGGGATGCCGGGACATTCAGAACCGAAGTGGCCAACAGAACCGCATTCTGGGGGAAGGTTGCCCGCGGTACGGGGTTTCAAAAGCAGTAATGGCCGATTGTTTGCCGGTGAGCGGCCGCGGGTGGGCCTCCAGGTATCAACTGCTATCGAGACTAACAACAGGTGTCAGGACATGTTTCTGCTGAATCCACCGACCATACGAGAAGCGGAGTCGTTTTCCAGCCTTCCTGCCCGCTATCGAAGTCCGCGGCGAACCGAATGGTCAAGGGCAAACCAGGGTGGTCGTGAAATCGACTCCTTTCTCGAGGGCCCCGTCGTCGATGACGAAGGCAACCTGTACGTCACCGATATTCCTAATGGGCGGATCTTCAGGATTGACCCGAAAGGCGATTGGGATCTGGTTGCCGAATGGGACGGCGAGCCCAATGGGATGAAATTCCTGGGTCCTCAGTCTCTGCTTGTCACGGACTACCGCAACGGGCTGATGGAAGTTGACCTGCGCGCCGGCAATGTCCGGCCGTACCTGCCACGCCGCAATACCGAAAGCTTCAAAGGCGTCAATGACCTGACGTTGGATTCCCGGGGGAACGTTTATTTCACCGATCAAGGCCAGACCGGCCTGCATGACCCCACAGGCAGGGTCTATCGGCTGACGCGCGAAGGCCGGCTCGAACTGCTGCTCGCCAATGTGCCGAGCCCGAATGGCATCGTACTGTCGCCAGACGAGCGCTTTCTGTTTGTTGCCGTCACGCGCGGCAACTGCGTCTGGCGCATGCCCATGCAGGAGGACGGCAGCGTATCCAAGGCTGGGCAGTTCTTCACGTCTTACGGACCCAGTGGACCGGACGGGCTCGCAATGGACACTGATGGTCGTCTGCTGGTCGCCAACCCGGGGCTCGCCTACGTATGGGTCCTCAATCATCGTGCCGAGCCGGTCGAGGTCATCCGTGGCACGGCTGGCCATTCGCTGACGAACCTGGCGTTTGGCGGGCCGGATCGAAGCACGCTTTACATTACGGATTCAACGACGGGCGAGATTCTGAAAACTGTCATGTCGGTGCCAGGCGTGAAAAATCATCGGACATTCGAGTAAATCGAACGGCTATCGAATGCGGTAGTGATCGTCTCGCTCGTCGCGAGACGTGATCAAGGCCTCAACGCTCCGGCGCCTCCGGCACGTCGCGCTGCGGCGTGCCGTCATAGGTCCACAGGAACTGGCGCGGGATGGGCCCCTTGTTGCGGCCACCCTGGTTGGTCTGCTCCCACGCATGCGCCAGGATGCCGACCGAGCGCGACAGGCAGAACAGCCCGCGCGCCAGCGGTGCGGGGAAATCGAGTTCGGCATAGATGACGGCAGTGGCGCCGTCGATATTCATCGGGATCGGCTTGCTGCGGCCCGCGGCCAGCGCCTGTTCGATGGCCCGCGCGATCGCTGCGTAGCGCCCCTGGACCACGCCGTTGGCCGCGGCCTGGTCCACCAGCGCCAGCAGGCGCGGCGCGCGTGGGTCGACGGGGTGGAAGCGGTGGCCGAAGCCCGAGACGAACTTGCCATGATGGTCGCGATACTGCTGCAACGCCGCGGCAACCGCATCGTCCATGGTGTTGCCGGCATCGACGCGGGCAGCGACGTCTTCGTACAGCGCCACCGCCTGCTCGCCGGCGCCACCATGCACATCGCCCAGCACGTTGACGGCGGAGGCCATCGCATTGTTGAGCCCCACCCCACAGGTCGCGGCCATGCGTGCGATGGCGATGCTGGGCGCCTGTGGGCCGTGGTCCACCGCGGCCATCAGCGCCGCGTCGAGCAGCTCGCCCTGGCCCGGGCCGGGCAGCTCGCCGCGCAGCATCAGCCAGATCATCTGCGCGAACGAGACGTGGCCGATCAGTTGCTCGATGGGATAGCCGCGGTAGCGGATCTCGCCCGGGCGCATGTCGATGATTTCGGTACGCCACCAGTCCTGCGACAGGCGCTGGCCGGGGTCCATGGTGTTATCGCCGGCGTTGGCGTCCTGGTCGATGCTGCTCATATCGCGCGCTCCTCGCTGAGTTGGTTGATATCTGCGTCGCTATAGCCCAGGTTGCCCAGGATCTCGCGGGTATGCTGGCCCAGTTCGGGCGGCGGCGTGTCGACTGCCGGGGCCTCGCGGTTGAGCTTGAAGCCGGTACGCACAATGCGGATGTCGCGGCCGACGCCAGTGGCATTGGCGAATTCACCGATCATGCCGCGGTCGCGCACTTGCGGATGCGCCAGCGTGTCGGGCACGCTCAGGACCGGGCCCGCCGGCACGCCGGCATCGTTCAGCAGCGGCCACCAGTCCGTGGCCGACTTCTTTGCCAGTTCCGCTTCCAGCGCCGCGGTCAGCGCGGCGCGGTTGGCCAGCCGTGCCTGGCGTTGGGCAAAGCGCTCGTCGGTGGCCAGCTCGGGCTTGCCCACCACGCGACACACGGCCTCGAACTGCTCCTGCTTGTTGGCGGCGATATTGAGCAGGCCGTCGCCGGTGCGGAAGGTGCCCGACGGGCTCGCGGTCATGTTCTCGTTGCCCATCGGCGCCGGGGTCTTGCCCGCGATCAGGTGGTTGGAGACCACCCAGCCCATGGTGGCAAGCGTAGCCTCCAGCATCGACACGTCGATGAAATAGCCCTCGGTGCGCTGGTGGTCCGCCAGCGACGCCGCCACGGCAAAGGCCGCGGTCAGGCCGCCGATGGTGTCCGACACCGGATAGCCGACCCGGTACGGCGCGGTCTGCGGATCGCCGGTGATGCTCATCACGCCAGACATACCCTGGATGATCTGGTCATAGGCCGGCAGCTCCGCCAGCGGACCGTCCTGGCCGAAGCCGGAGATCGCGCAGTAGATCAGGCGCGGGTTGTCCTGCTTCAGCGTTTCGTAGCCCAGGCCAAGCCGGTCCATCACGCCGGGGCGGAAGTTCTCGACCAGCACGTCGGCGCTGCGTACCAGCTTGCGGAACACTTCCTTGCCGCGCGCATGCTTGAGGTTGATGGTGATCGACTGCTTGCCGGGGTTCTGCGCCAGGAACGACACCCCCATCAGGCGCTGGTTCAGCTCGGCATCGGCGCCGAGCTGGCGCGCCAGGTCGCCGGTGCCGGGGGTCTCTACCTTGATGACCTCGGCACCCATATGGGCGAGCTGGTGGCAGCAGAATGGCCCGGCCAGCACGTTGGTGAGGTCGAGCACGCGGATATTGCGCAAGGGCTTTTGCATGGCTGGCTTCCGATGGCGTGGCGCCACGACGGCACGGCCGCCGTAGCGCGACTGGATGGATTATTCGACGCGCGCGCCGGACTGGCGCACGATTTCGCCCCAGCGCGTGTTCTCGCTCTGGATAAAGGCGCCCAGGTCCTTGGCCGAGCCGCCGCGCGGCTCGCTGCCTTCTTCACGCAGCTTGCTGATGGTGTCCGGCTGCGCCAGCGCCTTGTTGACCTCGGCATTCAGGCGCGCCACCACCTCCGGCGGCGTGCCGGCCGGCGCCACCAGCGCCTTCCAGTCTTCCGCCTGGAAGCCGGCGTAGCCTGACTCTGCAATGGTAGGCACCGCCGACAGCAACGGCATGCGCTTGGCCGAGGTCACCGCCAGCGCGCGGACCTTGCCGGCCTTGATCATGGGCATGGCAATTGGCGGCGTGGCGAAATAGAAATCGGTCTGCCCGCCCATCAGGTCGGTCAGCGCTGGCGAGGCACCCTTGTACGGCACATGCAGCAGCTTGATGCCGGCGCGCCGCGCGAACATCTCGCCGGTCAGGTGTCCGACCGTGCCCGTGCCGGCGGACGCCATCGACAGTTGCTTCGCCTTGGCCGCGGCCACCAGCTCGGCAACGTTCTTGTAGGGCGCGTCGTTGCGCACGATCAGCACCACCGGCTGTGCTGCCACGAGCGCCACCGGCGTGAAATCCTTCTGCGCGTTGTAGGGCATCTTGGGGTACAGCGCGGGATTGATCGCGAGGTTGGCGGTCTGTCCCATGCCCAGCGTGTAGCCGTCGGCCTTTGCCTTGGCCACGCTATCGAGCCCGATATTGCCGCCGGCACCGGCGCGGTTCTCCACCACCACGTTCCACTTGGTGGCCATGCCGATCTTGTTGAACACCAGCCGCGACAGCACGTCGGTGCCGCCAGCGGGTGGGAATGGCACGATCAGCCGGACCGGCTGCGAGGGGTAGGCATCGGCCGCAATTGCGCCTGTGGCGCCAACGGCGAGCAACGCCGACAAGGCACAGCCAAGCAGGGCGCGATCAAAGGTTTGCCCAGGCGCCGTGGCGATCCGGTGATTAGGGAAATTGTGATTCATGTCGTCTCCTGTTCAGACGGCTGCATGTGTCCGTCCGACGAGCGTGTCGCTCTGGTTAAGAAATGCGGGAAGGTGGCGCACTGCGCCGTTGGTCGGCTGGCAGCGCGATGCGCTTTGCCGGGGGACTGCCAGTGCCGTCTACGGGCTCGACGGACGAACCTGCCCAGCGCTCATCGCCCTTTTTCTGTTCTTCTTGATAGAACGATGTTCTATTGAATAGAACTTTAGTGCCAAGCCAATGCGAGGAGTAGGAGGGTATACCCTTATCTTTCGCCATTTCTGGCGTTGTGTTCTACTAGGCAGAACTATCTGGAGATCCAATCCATGGACGAGAACCAAACATCCGCGTCGCGTGACGTTACCGACGCCGCTGCATCCGAGGGTTCCAGCGGCGTGGCCGTACTGGATCGCGCTTTTGCCATCCTTGGCGCATTCGGTCCGACCGATGAGCGCCTGACGCTGACGGAGCTGTCCCGCCGCACGAATCTGTACAAGAGCACTGTGTTACGCCTGCTGGCTGCCCTGGAGCACGGCGGCTTTATTCGCAAGCTGGAGGACGGGCAGTATGCGATCGGCCCGCAGCCACTGCGGCTGGCGGCCATTTATCAGCGCTCGTTCCGTGTCGGTCCCGTCATCGAGCACCTGCTGGAGCAGCTCAGCCGCGAACTCGGCGAGACTGCATCGTTCTACGTCCGGCAAGGGGATCGGCGACTCGTGCTGTATCGCGTCGAGCCGGCGCGCGCCGTACGCGTGTCGATCGGTGTCGGCGATGAATTCCCCATCGACCGCGGCGCCTCGGGCAAGGTGCTGCTCGCCTTCAGCGAGCCCAACGACCCGCGCTGGCGCGAGGTGCGCGAGCGCCTTTGGGCAGTGTCATATGGCGAGCGGGATGCCGAAACCGCTGCTGCCTCAGCGCCTGTATTCGGTGCCATGGGAGAACTGGTAGGAGCCCTGACGTTGTCCGGGCCGAAGCAGAGACTAAGCGCTGCGCCGACCATGTTCGCGGCCGTGGCAACGCTGCTGAAGGTCGCGGGGCAGGCAACCGAGATTCTCGGCGGCAATCGCGCCCGTTTCGATGCCGGTGTTTCGAAGCTGCATATGGAGCAGATCATTGGCAGCGGCGCCATCAGCGCTCAGGAAGCGATGTAGCCAGCGCGTTTTTTCTGCAGCCAGCCTGCGCGCCGCGCCAGCGCGCCCGTGCCTCTCGCGTTGACTAGGAATTGAGAACGTCCTAGTCTAAGTAGGCTCGAAGTGCACATCGGAAGCCCGTTTCGGCGATATTGCGGTGAGCTTGCGACGTGTGATCCGGCAGAACCAGGAGGGCTCACCCATGAACATGCGGCCAGATCCGACGTTTCACGCCTCGCCGGAACTTGCAATGAGCGCGCCAGCGGAAGCATTTGCTTATACGCTGCTGCTCAGCCCCGACGCCTCCAAGCCAGACGCCCTCGCGGTGATCGATGTCAAACCCGGCTCGCCCACCTACAGCACGGTGGTGCACACCGTGCCGATGGCGAACACGGGCGACGAGCTGCATCACTTCGGGTGGAATGCATGCTCGTCGGCGCTGTCGCCACTGACCGGCCACGCTTTCCTCGAGCGGCGCTACCTGGTCATTCCGGGCATGCGCTCTTCGCGCATATACATCGTGGACACCAAGCCGCATCCGACCCAGGCGCGCATCCACAAGATCATCGAGCCCGACGAAGTCTTCCGCAAGACAGGCTACTCAAGGCCCCATACCATCCATTGCGGACCTGAGGGCATCTACGTGAGCACGCTTGGCGGTGGCGGCAAGGATGGTACGGACGGCCCTCCCGGCATCTTCATCATGGATTGCGAAACCTTCGACGTCCTCGGCCGATGGGAGATCGACCGCGGCGCGCAGGAGAAGCATTACGACTTCTGGTGGAACCTGCCGCGCGACTACATGGTGTCCAGCGAATGGGCCCTGCCGCCGCAATTCGAGAACGGCATCGTGGCCGAGGACCTGTTGTCCAACAAGTACGGCCACAAGCTGCATTTCTGGGACCTGCGCGCGCGGCGCAACGTGCAGACGCTCGACCTCGGCGCCAATCACCAGATGGCCCTGGAAGTGAGGCCGGCGCACGACCCGATCCGGGAATACGGCTTCGTTGGCGTGGTGGTCGACACCACCAACCTGGAAGGCTCGATCTGGACCTGGTGGCGCGAAGGCGGCAAGTTCCACGTCGAGAAGACGGCGACCATTCCGCCTGAACCTGCCGCAGCCGATCAGCTGCCGCCGCTGTTGCAGGGATTTGGCGCCGTGCCGCCGCTGGTGACCGACATCGATCTGTCCCTCGACGACAAGTTCCTCTATGTCTCCTGCTGGGGCACGGGCGAGATGCGCCAGTACGATGTGACGGACCCGCGCAAGCCGAAGCTCTCCGGATCGGTCCATATCGGCGGCATTGCGCGGCGCACGCCGCATCCGAATGGCAAGCCCTTCACGGGCGGTCCGCAGATGGTCGAGATCAGCCGCGACGGCAAGCGCGTCTATTGGACCAACTCGCTCTACTCGACCTGGGACAACCAGTTCTACCCCGACGGCGTTCCCGGGACGCAGGTAATGGCGCATGCCGGTCCCAACGGCGGCCTGACGCTGGCCGATGACTACTGGGTCGATTTCCCGGAAGGCTACCGGGCTCACCAGATCCGGCTGGAAGGCGGGGACTGCTCGACCGATTCGTTCTGCTATCCGTCGGTCAGACCTTGATCGGCAACTCCTGGGAGCAGCTCGGCCTCTGGTCGGCGGTCCTGGCAAGCGGCCTCTATCACGGGCTCAACCCCGCGATGGGCTGGCCGCTGGCGGTGTCGAACGGGTTGCTGGCGCAAAGCCAGCGCGCGCTGATCACGGCGCTGGGGTATCTCGCCTTCGGGCACGCGCTGGCGGTGTTTGCGGTGACGCTGCCATTCGGCATGCTTGCCGCGCTGCTCGCATGGCAAGCGCAGATCCGGATCGGCGCGGCTGTGCTCGTCATGGGCTTTGGCGTCGCGCTGCTGATCTGGCAGCGCCATCCACGGGCGCTGGTGCGCATCGCGCCATCGCGGCTCGCGCTATGGTCGTTTGCCGTGGCGATCGCGCACGGCGCCGGGCTGATGCTGGTGCCGATCTATCTGGGACTTTGCCGTGCCGATACCGACCCGGGACATCAGGCGGCTTCCGCGCTGGCCAGCGCCAACCTGGGCATGGCGCTGGTGGTCGCCGTCGTGCATACCCTGGCCATGATCGCGGTGGGCGGTGTCCTGGCATGGCTGGTCTACCGCTACCTCGGACTGAAGTTCGTGTCGCGGAGCTGGTTCAACCTGGATAAGGTCTGGGCCTGCAGCCTCATCCTGGTCGGGGGGCTGGCATTGGTGCTTGCAACCTGAGCTCACGCCCGGACAACGCCGTTTGGATCGTCGATGGCATTGTCCGGGCTGGCCGGCCTCAATCCGCCGTGATCTTGCCCACCTCGATGACCTTCTTCCAGCGCGCATACTCCGACGCCTGGAACGCCGTGAACTGCTCCGGCGTATTGGCGACGATCTCGAAGCCCACCTCGAGCAGCTTGGGCTTGACCGCCGGGTCGTTGAGCGCCGCGACGACGGCGGCATGCAGCTTGGCCTTGATCTCCGGCGGCAACCCCTTCGGCGCGGCCACGGCCTGCCAGGAGTAGACCGTCACGCCCTTGAACCCGGACTCCTCCATGGTCGGCACATCTGGCAGGATCGGCGAGCGCTTGTTGCTGGTGATGGCGAGCGCGCGCAGCTTGCCGGCCTTGATATGCGGCACGGCGGTGTTGATGTTCATGAAGGTGGCATCGACCTGGCCGCCGAGCAGGTCATTCATCGCCGGCGCGCCGCCCTTGTAGGGAACATGGATGCCGGTGGTGCCGGTCTGCTGCCAGAACAGCTCCGCGGTAAGGTGGTCGCTGGTGCCATTGCCGGCAGAGGCGAACGTCATTTTGTTGGGATTGGCCTTCTCGAAAGCGATGACATCCTGCAGGCTCTTGTGCGGCGAATTGACGGGAATCGCCAGCACGTTGGGTGCCTGCACCGCGACGCTGATGTAGTCAAAGTCCTTCAGCGGATCGTAGCCGGGATTCTTCACCAGGTGCGGACCGATCACGAACGGCCCCAGCGACGACACGAACACGGTGTAGCCATCGGCCGGTGCGCGCTTGGCCACTGCGGCGCCGATCATGCCGGCTGCGCCCGGCTTGTTGTCGACCACGAAGCTGCCGCCAAACTGCGCCTGCAGCCTGGCCCCGAGGATGCGGGCGACATTGTCGGTCGATCCGCCCGCGGGAAAGGGAACGAGCAGTGTCACGGGTTTTTCCGGCCACGCGGCATGCGCGGTAACCATGGCTGCGCCCAGCAGCACGGATGCAATCAGCTTTTTCATCGGTTGTCTCCTGTGTTCTCACGACCCGGTGTGCCGGGCTTGCTTACGACTGGTTGCCAAATTCGGCGTGCTCGCGCGTCCAGGCCCGGGCCTGCTCGCTGATCGTGACTCCGAGCCCGGGCGCTGTCGGCACCGTGATGCGGCCATCGCGGATATCGAGCCGCTCGTTGAACAGCGGCTCCAGCCAGTCGAAATGCTCGACCCAGGGCTCGCGCGGGTATGCGGCGGCAAGGTGCACATGCAGTTCCATCGCAAAATGCGGCGCGATCATCAGTCCCGCATGCTCCGCCAGCGCCGCCACCTTGAGGAACGGCGTGATGCCCCCTACCCTCGGCGCATCCGGCATCAGGTAATCGGCGGCGCGGTGGCGGATCAGGTCCCAGTGCTCGGCAGCGCTGGTCAGCATTTCACCGGTCGCGATCGGGGTGTCGAACTTGGCCGCGAGCGCGGCATGGCCTTCGTGGTCGTAGGCATCGAGCGGCTCTTCGATCCATACCAGGTTGAACGACTCGAAGGTGCGGCACATCCGCTGCGCCGTCGGGCGGTCCCATTGCTGGTTGGCATCGACCATGACCGGCACGGCGTCGCCCAGGTGTTCCCGCACGGCGGCCACGCGCTTGATATCGAGCGCGCCGTCCGGCTGGCCCACCTTCAGCTTGATGCCGCCGATGCCGCGTGCGACCGACGCCGCGGCATTGACAAGCAGTTGGTCCAGCGGCGTGTGCAGGAAGCCGCCCGAGGTGTTGTAGCAGCGTACGGAATCGCGATGCGCGCCAAGCAGCTTGGCCAGCGACAGCCCTGCCCGCTTGGCCTTCAGGTCCCACAGCGCCACGTCGAAGGCGCCGATGGCCTGCGTCGACAAGCCGCTGCGGCCGACTGACGCGCCCGCCCAGCACAGCTTGTCCCACAGCCGGGCGATATCGCTCGGGTCTTCGCCGATCAGCGCCGGGGCGATTTCGCTGGCGTGCGCAAACTGGCCGGGCCCGCCTGCGCGCTTGGAATAGCTGAAGCCCAGGCCCTCGTGGCCGTTGGCGGTCTGGATTTCCGCGAACAGGATGGCCACCTCGGTCATCGGCTTCTGCCGGCCCGTCAGTACCTTGGCGTCGCTGATGGGGGTCGCCAGCGGCAGGTAGCAGGAAGAAAGCCGGATCCGGGTGATGGTGTCGGCGGGTCGGTTGGAAAGGGTCATGTGTGCGTGAAGTACGTGATGGGTTCGATGCCGGCCCGTGGGCCTCTTCCCGATTATGACAACGTTATCATTTTTGAGCGAGACGATTGGGTATAATGCGATGCACTGCCCCCCTGGAGGAACAGGACAGGCTAAACCCATGATCTTTCTGCCCGCATGGAACCGTTGCTGCGCGGGATAGAAGGATGCTAACGTTGTCATTTACCACGGTCAACCGCAAACTGCGGGACCGGCATAGCGATTTTCCCTAAGTCTGAACTGGCATGAGCGACTCCAACGCCCCCAAGTCCGTGACGCTGCATGACGTGGCACGTGAGGCCGGGGTCTCCCTGATCACCGCGTCGCGGGCCCTGAGCAATCCTGGCGTCGTATCCGAGAAGACTATTGCGCGCGTGCAGCGGGCGGTCGAGGTCACCGGCTACATCCCCAACCTGCTGGCCGGCGGCCTCAAGTCGCGCCGCAGCCTGACGGTGGCCGCGCTGGTGCCGAACATCGCGGTGGCGCAGTTCCTGCCGACCATCAAGGCGCTGACCGACGCGCTGGACGCGGCGGGCTACCAGCTGATCCTGGGCCAGACCGGCTATGACCATGCCCGTGAAGAGGCGCTGCTCGGCACCATGATCAGCCGCCGCCCCGACGGCATCATCGTCACCGGCCTGATCCACTCGCAGGTGTCCCGCGATCGCCTACGGCGCGCCGGGATCCCCGTCGTCGAAACCTGGGACCTGACCGACCGGCCCGTCGATATGGCAGTGGGGTTCTCCCACGTCAAGGTCGGCAGCGCGATTGCCGGCTTCTTCCTCGGCAAGGGATGGCGCAGGCTGGGTATCGCGACCGGCGACGACCAGCGCGCGGCCGTGCGCCGCGAAGGCTTCCTGTCGACGGTCGGGCATGAGGTGCCGACCGCCGTGGTGCCGGCGCCGAGCAGCCTGGCGCTGGGCCGGCAGGCATTGTCCGAACTGCTGGCCAGGGATCCCGGCATCGAAGCGATCTATTGCAGTTCCGACCAGCTCGCGCAAGGCGTCATCGTGGAAGCCCTGGCACGCGGCCTGCGTATTCCGCAGGACCTGGCCGTGTGCGGATTTGGCGATGCCGACTTCGCGGCGCACATGGAACCGTCGCTGACTACCGTGCAGGTCGATGGGGCGCACATCGGCAAGCTGGCGGCGCGCATGTTGCTGGACCGGTGTCGGGGGGAAACGGTTGCCGAGCCGGTCGTCGATGTCGGATTCCGGATCGTTGAACGGGGGTCGACGTAGGGCCTTTGCTTTACTGAAGACCCTGGCGCGCGATATGCCGGTCCTGGCGGATAATGCGGCACCAACAAGACCAACACCTCCCATGCACGCCAGAATCCACGGCGCCAGGCACATCGACTGGACCACCCTGTTCCTGCTGACCTTCCCGCCGCTGAGCTGGGCCGGGAATGCCATCGTCGGCCGCCTCGCCGCCGGCACGGTGCCGCCCATTACCCTGAACTTCGTGCGCTGGCTGCTGGCGGGGCTGGTGCTGGCCCCCTATGCCTGGCGCGGCGTGATCGAGCATCGCGCGACGTTGCGCCGGCATGCCGGCGTGATCTTCGCCATGGGCATGCTGTCGATCGCCAGCTATAACGCCTTGCAGTACCTGGCGCTGACCACTTCGACGCCGATCAATGTGACGCTGATCGGCGCCTCCACGCCGCTGTTCCTGCTGGTGATCGGCGCGACTTTCTTCCGTGAACGGGTAAAGCCATGGCATGTCGCCGGCGCGCTGTTGTGCTTGGTAGGGGTGTGTTTTGTACTGGTGCGCGGCGACCTCGGCCGGCTGGCCCAGCTCGATTTCGTCGCTGGCGACCTGTTCATGCTGGCGGCGACCATCGCCTGGAGCGCCTATACTTGGCTGCTGCGCAAGCAGCGTCCCGACTTGCCGCTGCCCGTGCTGCTGTTCGCGCAGATCGTCGCCGGCCTGGTGGCGAGCGCGCCAGTGACGGCGTGGGAACTGATGACGCTGGACCAGCCGCTGCAATGGAGCGGCAAGGTCGCAGCCATCCTGCTCTATGTGGCGACGATCCCCTCCCTGCTCGCCTACTTTGCCTGGGACCGCGCCATCGCCCGGGCAGGCGCGCAGCTACCGGTGTTCTTCATCACGCTGACGCCGGTGTTCGCGGCGCTGCTGTCTACGCTGCTGCTGGGCGACTGGCCGCGCTGGTACCACGCGGTCGGGCTGGCCGCGATCGCGGCGGGGATCTGGCTGGCGCAGCGGCGCTGACTGCTTAGGCCGCTATTTCAGGTACTTCATCGTGGCGACACCGGTGGCGACGAGCAAGTCATGGTCCAGCCAGACCTCCGCGCGCGAAAAGAAAATGGAACGGCCGCGCCGGTCGACGAAGCCTTTCGCCGTCAGCAGGCGACCCGTGCCGTTGCTCAGGAAGTTCGATGTCAGCGACAGCGTGACGGCATGGAGAGGCGTGTCGCCCGGCGCCGAATAAAGGCCTGAGTAGCCGGTGGCAGCATCGAGCAGCGTGCAGAGGGTGCCGCCATGGATCACCCGGCTGCGGTTGAGCATTTCAGGCCCGACAGGGAGTTCAAGCTCTACGTAATCGCGGCGCCACTGGGTGATCCGGACACCGATGCTCTCCAGCGCGGGATTATCCAGGCAGAATTCGCCCTCCCCGACTGGATCGATCACATCCGTGGGGCGCGCTGCCGCCGCTTTTATTTTGCTCATGAGTCGCTTTGATACCGGTGCCCTCATCATTTTGCTTGGCGAGACCGGAAACTCTCAAGCGATGACCAGAGCGTAATTTCCGCGCGATTTGGGGGCTTCGTAAATCTCTATTTTGCGAATGACCCCTTTCGCTTGCCTGAATACCCGGCCTCCGACTACGGGAGCATGGGTTCCTGATTCCCGACTGTGGTAGCGTGGCGCCTTCTCACCTTCCGCTTTCCATGACCGCCTTCGACGCCGACGCACTGAAGCGGCTGGTCACCGTCACCATGCCTTACGGGAAACACAAGGGCACGGTGATCGCCGACCTGCCTGGAAACTACCTGAACTGGTTCGCCCGCGAAGGCTTTCCGCCTGGGGAAATCGGCGGCCTGCTGGCGCTGATGCACGAGCTCGACCATAACGGGCTGTCCCACCTGCTCAAGCCGTTGCGCGGCCGAACCTAGCGCCGAACCACTACACGACTTGATTCGCTGCGGACTGCGCCGCGGGCGCCTTATGCCCCGCATGCTTGCTGCGCCTTGTAGCGCGCAGCACCAGCAACACCACCGGCACGATCAGCAAGCCCTTGATCAGTTCCGGGTCCATCGGGATATGCACCGCATGCATCGCCTTGAGCCCGGTCCCCGCCAGCGACAGCACATAGTAGGAAATGGCCGCGACCGACAGCCCTTCGACCGCGTGCTGCAAGCGCAACTGGCTGCGCGCGGTCTGATCCATGCCCTCGAGCAGGCGCGTGGTGTCCTGCTCCTGCGCCAGGTTGACGCGCGTACGCAGCAGGTCGAGTGCGCGCGCCACGCGGCCGGCAAACTGCTCGTGCCGCGCCCAGACCGAGCGGCACGTCTCCATCGCCGGGGCGAAGCGGCGCTCCATGAATTCGGCGATGGTCGGGATGCCTTCGATCCGCTCCTCGCGCAGTTCCTGGATGCGCGCCAGCACCAGCTTCTCGTAAGCGCGCGACGCGCTGAAGCGGTTGCCCGATTCAGCCAGCGCCTCGATGCGCACCGCCAGGTGCGTCAGCCGCTCCAGCAGCTCGGCATCGTGGCGCCCGCCCTGGCTCGTGTCCATGCTGCGCATCAGCGGCGCCAGCGAGCGCTGCAGGTTGTCCACGCTGCGGCCCAGCTCACGCGCCACCGGCAAGGCCAGCAGTGCCATCATCCGGTAGGTCTCGATCTCGTACAGCCGCTGCAGCAGCCGTCCGCCCTGCACTTCGCGGAAGCCGTTGTCGATCACCAGGAAGCGCGAAAAGCCATCCGGCGGAATGGTCCAGTCGCAGAACACCTGCCCGCCGCCCAGCACATGGCTGCCCGCCAGGATGGGACCGTCGATCCATTGCCGCACGTTGTCGCGGGCATAGGCAGCGGCCTCGCCTGAAACGAGTTCCATGCGCAGCGCCACCAGGCGCTTGCCGGCGAAGTTGTCGAACCAGTCAGCCGGGATATGGGAGGTGGCGAGGTCGGAGAAGTAGTCGGTGTCGCCACGCCGGGCCACGAAGGTAAAGGTGGAGAATTCGGTGTGCCGCTCCCACTTCAGTTGCTTGTCATCGCCCCATCGCCCTGAATAGTGCGTCACGCCATCGGCCGGTTCTTCCAGCCCGGTCAGCCGGCACAAGGAGGTCAGCAAGGCGTGGTGGACCGCGGTATCGCCGTCGGCATAGATGGCAAAGTGCGCGAGCGAGGCGGAGCCGCCGATGCGCAGGAAGGGTCGGGCATGCAATTCACGCGCAAGGCTGTCGCGCAACGGGTGGTCCATGATCGGCTGTGCCATAGGTTTTCAAACGATTCCGAGCAGTATGCCGATCGCCGACGGTTAAGAAAAACGCGTAATATTGATCTGTTGCTTCAGTATTTCTGATACCAATGAAAGCGCTTGACTTCGATGTGCTGACGATGATGGTGGCGGTTGCCGACACTGGCAGCATTTCTCGTGCGGCGGAACTCGTCCATCGGTCGCAGTCGGCGGTCAGCATGCAGATCAAGGCACTCGAGCAGGCGCTGGGCAAGCCACTGTTCGTGCGCAAGCCGAGGAACGTGCTGCTGACGCCGGAAGGCGAAGTGCTGCTGGGCTTTGCGCGCCGCATGCTGGCCTTGCGCGATGAGGCCTGGGCCGCGGTGGTCCGACCCGACGTGACCGGGCGCGTGGTACTCGGCATGCCGGACGACTATGCCTCGTCACTGCTGCCCGCGATCCTGAAGAAGTTCTCCGCGACCTACCCCAAGGTCGAGATCCAGGTCATCGGGCAGCCGAGCGTGGCGCTGGCGCCCATGGTCAAGGACGGCGCGGTCGACCTGGTCTGCGCAACGCGGGTCAAAGGCTTGTCCGGCGAGTTCATCCGGCTGGAGCCGATGGTGTGGGCCGCCTCGCCGGCCGCGCATGAGATCTGGAACGAGCGGCCGCTACCCATCGCCGTGTTCCAGTCGGGCAGCGTCGCCCGCGACATTGCGATTCGCAGCCTGGAGCAAGCCAGGATCGCCTATCGCATGTCTTATGAGAGCCCCAGCCTGCTCGGCCTGCTCAGCATGGTCGAAGCGGGACTGGCGGTGGCGCCGCTGGCGCGCTGCGCGGTCCCGGCGCACTTCACCATCCTTGGCCAGGCCCAGGGGCTGCCCGAGCTGGCCTCGCTGGAGCTGGTGCTCGCGCGCAGCGCAAAGTCGAAGCGGCCGCCCTGCGACTTCCTGGCCGAGCAGATCCTGTCTGAACTGCAGCGCGAGCCCCCACCACGCCTGAGCGCGCAACTGGGACTCAGGTCACCGGCGCCGGGTTGAACAGCACCAGCGCATTCTTGATCTTCCAGTGCTCGGCCCATGACTTCTTGCCGCTGGCCACCGCCAGCAGCGTGTGGAACAGCTCCCAGCCCACCTCTTCAATGGTGGCTTCGCCGGTCGCGATGCGGCCCGCGTTGACATCCATCAGGTCGTGCCAGCGCCGCGCCAGGTCGTTGCGGGTCGACACCTTGATCACCGGCACCTCGGCCAGCCCGTAGGGCGTGCCGCGTCCGGTGGTGAACACGTGCAGGTTCATGCCGGCGGCGAGCTGCAGCGTGCCGCAGACAAAGTCGCCCGCGGGCGTGGCCGCATAGATCAGCCCCTTCTGCGTGACTTTCTCACCCGGGCCGCTGACGCCGTGGATCGGGCCGGTGCCGGACTTGACGATCGAGCCCATGGCCTTTTCCACGATATTGGACAGGCCGCCCTTCTTGTTGCCCGGCGTGGTGTTGGCGCTGCGGTCGACCTTGCCCTTCTCCAGGTACTGGTCGTACCAGGCCATCTGCTTCACCAGCGCCTCGGCCACTTCCGGCGTGGCCGCGCGCGCGGTGAGCTGGTCGATGCCGTCGCGCACCTCGGTCACTTCCGAGAACATCACCGTGCCGCCGGCGCGCACCAGCAGGTCGGTGGCAAAGCCCACCGCCGGGTTGGCCGTGACGCCGGAGAAGGCATCGCTGCCGCCGCACTGCACGCCGACCACCAGGTCGGAGGCCGGGCAGGTCTCGCGCCGGCGCGCGTTGAGGCGCTCCAGGTGCTTTTCCGCGGTGACCATGATCGAATCGATCATCGAGGCGAAGCCCACGTGCTGCTCGTCCTGCAGGCAGACCACGTCGGGCTCGCCTTCCTTCTGGATCGGGATGGTGCCGGCGCCGATCAGGCGCGTGGGCTGCAGCTTCTCGCAGCCCAGGCTGACGATCATCACCTCGCCGCCGAAATTGGGGTTCAGCGCGATATTGCGGATGGTGCGGATGGGGATGTTGGCATCGGGCGCGTCGATCGCCACGCCGCAGCCGTAGGTGTGCTCCAGGCCCACCACGTCGTCGACGTTAGGGTACTTGGGCAGCAGCTCTTCCTTGATGCGGCGCACCGCGAACTCAACCACGCCCTCGACGCACTGCACGGTGGTGGTGATGCCGAGGATATTGCGCGTGCCAACCGAGCCGTCGGCATTGCGGTAGCCCTCGAAGGTATAGCCTTCCAGCGGCGGCAGCGGCGTCACGCGCGTGCCGACCGGCAGGTCGTGCAGTTCCGGCGCAGCCGGCATGCGGATCACGCGCTCGTTGATCCAGCTGCCGCGCGGCAGGTCCTTGAGCGCATAGCCGATCACCACGTTGTAGCGGATCACCGCATCGCCTTCGCGCAGGTCGGCCAGCGCGACCTTGTGGCCCTGTGGGACAGCTTCGACCAGCGTCAGGCCGCACGGGAAGGTGGTGCCGGTCGGCAGGCCGCCGTCGTTGGCCACGATGGCGACGTTGTCGTCGGGGTGCATCGTGATGTAGAGGGGGCGCGCTGCCTGCGCGGGGTTCGCTTCACTCATTGTTCCTTGCTCCGGGCGGGCTGGACTGGCGCTGCCATGCAATCGGCAGTGTTACGTTGTCTGATGACATTCTAACGAGTGTAGGCGCTGGCTGGCTGGGGGATTTCCCTTACACGGGGCAAATAAGAGGCTCAATCCTGGCCGTTCAATGGCTTACCCGGCGCTTGCGCGAGGCGTGGGCGCCGGCCCGGCTTCCTGGCGAAATATGTTGTACGACAACACACAAGACACCTACTCCCGGCTCCGTGGATGCCCGACCTGGGGTTTCATCCCGCAAAACTTTATAGCATTGCAGAATGCAAACCATTATTTCATTGGCTATAACGGCACATACCGGTTTCACGCAACGAAAACCGGACAGGAGACAACCCGCGTGACCACCCCGAGCACCTCGCTGCAGAAGGCCTGCCGCCTGTTGCGCGCGCTGACCGACGTGCGCAACAGCCGCCTGACCGACCTGGCGCTGGCCGCCGGCGTCGACAAGGCTTCGGCGCTGCGCCTGCTGGAGACGCTGACGGCGGAAGGCCTGGTGCAGCGCGACCCCGCCACCAAGGCCTTCACGCCGGGCCCCGAATGGCTGGCCCTGCATGCCGCCACGCTGCAGCGCACCGACCTGCGCCCGCTGGTGCGCCCGGCGTTGATCCGGCTGGCCAATGCCTTCGAGGACAGCGCGATCCTGTCCGTGCCGAGCGGCTGCGAATCCGTCTGCATCGAACTGCGGCTGGGCACCTTCCCGATCCGCGCCAATTACCTGGAGATCGGCAGCCGCCGGCCGCTCGGCATCGGCGCCGGCAGCCTGGCGCTGCTGGCCGCCCTGCCCGATGTGGAGGTCGATGCCATGCTCGACGGCATCGCCCCTGCCATGCGCCGCTACCCCCGCTTCAGCCGCGAGATGCTGCTCGGCCATGTGCAGGCCACGCGCGAGCGCGGCTACGCGGTGCTGCTGGACGTGGTGGTCGAGCGCATGGGCGGCATCGCCATTGCGCTGCCGGGCCCGGACGGCTACCCGCTGGGCGCGCTCAGCATCGCCGCCCTCAATGAACGCATTACCGGCCGCGAGGCCGCCATGGCGCGCGCGCTGCGGCGCGAGGCAGACGCCGTCTGCGCCAACTGGCGCTCCCACGGGGGCGCCATCTCCACCACAGACCGGCCGGCCACCCGGCCACGCACGCGAGAGGAGGCATGACCGATGCGCTGGAAGCAACGTCCGCAAGGTTCCAACTGGGGTGACTTCGGCCCTGACGACCAGCTTGGCCGCGTCAACCTGATCGGCCCCGAGCAGGTGGTCAAGGGTGCGCGCGAGGTGCAGGCCGGCATCAGCTTCTGCCTGTCGCTGCCGCTGGACTACCCCGGCGGCAACAAGCTCAACCCGCGCCGCCACCCGCCGGTGCTGCGCCCGACCTTCCGCGACGACATCCCCTACGTCAACTTCCCGCTGGCCAAGGTCGATCCCGCCGCCACCGACGTCATCAGCGACGACCAGGTGCTGCTGTGCCTGCAGTACAGCACGCAATGGGATTCGCTGGCGCACGTGGGCGCGCTGTTCGATGCGGACGGCGACGGCCGGCCCGAGCGCGTCTACTACAACGGCTACCGCGCCAACGAGCATATCGTCGGCCCGGTGGACTATGCCGAGGACGACCACTTCGCCGCCCATCCCTGCGGCCACGACCACAGCGCCGCCCAGGCGCTGGGCATCGAGAACTTCGCGGTCAAGGGCATGCAGGGCCGCGGCGTGCTGGTCGATCTGGCGCACACCTTCGGCACGGACTTCCGCAACGTCGGCTATGACGACCTGATGCGCGCGATGGACGCGGACAAGGTGGCGGTCGAGCCAGGCGACATGCTGCTGCTGCGCACCGGCTTTGCCGAGGTGGTGCTGTCGATGCAGCGCCAGCCCGACGAGGCCCTGCTGCACCACAGCTGCAGTGTGCTCGACGGCCGCGACGACAAGCTGCTGAACTGGATCACCGATGCCGGCATCGCCGCGCTGATCGCCGACAACTACGCGGTCGAGCGCTACCCGGCCCGCCCCGCGCCCGATGGCGACAAGAGCCACCCGCTACTGCCGCTGCACCACCACTGCCTGTTCAAGCTGGGCCTGCCGCTGGGCGAGCTGTGGTACCTGCGCGAGCTGGCCGAGTGGCTGCGTGCCAACGGGCGCACGCGTTTTCAGCTCACCGCCCCGCCGCTGCGCCTGCCCGGCGCGGTGGGTTCGCCAGTGACGCCGATTGCCACGGTATAGCCAACGACAACAAGCCAGGGGAGACTACATGGACTATTCGATTTGCCGCAGGGCGGCCAGTGCCCTTGCCATCGCCGCCGCGCTCGCCTGCGGCAGCGCGCACGCGCAGCAGCCAAAGGCCGCGATCTCGGACGATGTGGTCAAGATCGGCATGCTGCTCGACATGAGCGGCCTGTATGCCGACGTCACCGGCCGCGGCAGCGCCACCGCCGCGCAGATGGCGATCGACGACTTTGGCGGCAAGGTGCTGGGCAAGAAGATCGAGCTGGTGGTGGTCGACCACCAGAACAAGGCTGATATCGCCGCCAACAAGGCGCGCGAATGGTTCGACACCGCCAATGTCGATGCCATCCTCGATGTCGCCGCCTCGGCGCCGGCGCTGGCGGTGCTCGAAGTCGCAAAGCAGAAGAACCACATCGTGGTGTTCTCCGGGCCGGGCACCGAGCGCATCACCAACGACCTGTGCACGCCGGTGTCGGTGCACTACGCCTATGACACCTATGCGCTCGCCAACACCACCGCGCGCACCATGGTCCAGCGTGGCGGCAAGTCGTGGTTCTTCCTGACGGCGGATTACGCCTTCGGCCATACGCTGCAGGACTCCGCCACCGCCGTGATCAACGAAAACGGCGGCAAGGTGCTGGGTGCCGCGCGCCATCCCATCGGCGCCAGCGACTTTGCCTCGTACCTGCTGCAGGCGCAGGCGAGCAAGGCGCAGGTGGTCGGCCTGGCCAACGCCGGCGGCGACACCGTCAACGCGATCAAGGCCGCCTCCGAGTTCGGCCTCACGCGCAACAACACCCAGCGCATGGCCGGCCTGCTGCTCTACATCAACGATATCCACGCAATCGGCCTGAAGACCGCGGCCGGGCTGGTGCTGACCGAAGCCTTCTACTGGGACATGAACGACGCCACCCGCGCCTGGTCGCGCCGCTACTTCGACAAGCTGAAGAAGATGCCCAACATGAGCCAGGCTGGCGCTTACTCGTCGGTGATGCACTACCTGAAGTCCGTGCAGGCAGCCGGCACCGACGAGACCGCGGCGGTGATGAAGAAGATGAAGTCGACGCCGATCAACGACTTCTTTGCGAAGAACGGCCGCATTCGCGAGGACGGCCGCATGATCCACGACATGTACCTGTTCGAGGTCAAGTCGCCGGCGGAATCCAAATACCCGTGGGACTACTACAAGGTGCTGGCCACCGTGCCGGGCGACCAGGCCTTCATGCCGGCATCGAAGTCGCAGTGCGCGCTGCTCAAGCACTGACATGGCAATCCGGACCTACGTACGCGGCACCGGCAACACCCGCTTCGGCCGCCTCGAGGGCAGCACGCCGCTGACGCTGATGGCGCAGGCTGCCGATGCGGCGCTGGCCGATGCAGGCCTGGCCCGCAGCGATATCGACGGCGTGCTGTGCGGCTATGCCACCACGCTGCCGCACCTGATGCTGGCCGACCGCTTCTGCGAATACGCCTCGCTCACGCCGGCCTACGCACACGGCGTGGCCGCAGGCGGTGCTACCGGGGGCGTGATGGCGATGCTGGCGCACGAGCTGGTGCGTGCCGGCCGCTGCCGCCACGTGCTGGTGGCTGCCGGCGAGAATCGCCTCAGCGGCCAGAGCCGCGACCAGTCTATCCAGACGCTGGCGCAGGTCGGCGAGCCGCATGCAGAGGTGCCCAACGGCGCCTCGGTGCCGGCCTACTACGCGCTGCTGGCCTCGCGCTATCTGCACGAGACCGGCATGCATGCCGATGCGCTGTCGGACTTTGCCGTGCTGATGCGCGAGCATGCCGGCACGCATCCCGATGCGCACCTGCGCGAGCCGCTGTCCGCCGCCGACGCGCGCGCGTCGCGCCCGATCGCCACGCCGCTGCGGCTGTCTGACTGCTGCCCGATCTCCGACGGCGCGGTGGCGGTGGTGGTGTCGGCCGAGCCCGGCGCGGGCACGCCGGTGCGCATCGCCGGCGCCGGGCAGGCGCACCGGCACCAGCATCTGAGCGCGATCGACGACGTGATGCAGACCGGCGCTGCCGATGCTGCACGGCGGGCCTTTGCCGAAGCCGGTGGCGACGCCGGCGGCATCGACTACCTGGCGGTCTACGACTCCTTCACCATCACCCTGGTCATGCTGCTGGAAGAACTCGGGCTGGCTGCGCGCGGCGAGGCGCACGCGCGCCTGCGCGCCGGCGACTTCAGCCGCGGCGGCGCATTGCCGCTCAACACGCACGGCGGGCTGCTGGCCTTCGGGCATTCCGGCGTCGCGGGCGGCCTGATGCATCTCGCGGAAGCCGCGCGGCAGCTGGCCGGCCGTGCCGGCGAACGACAACTGGCGCCGCGCCACCGCGCGCTGTTCCATGCCGACGGCGGCGTGCTGTCGTCCCATGTGAGCCTGGTCCTGGAGGGCGCGCGATGACCCATCCCTACACCGATGGCCTCAATGCCGGCGTGGTGCGCTACCAGCGCTGCGACGACTGCGGCGCGTGGCAGCCGCCCGAGCGCCACGCCTGCCGTGCCTGCGGCAGCCTGCAACTGCGCTGGCACGATGCCAGCGGCTTCGCCACGGTCCACGCGGTGACCGAGATCAGCCGCGCACCGACCGAGGCCTTCCGCGCGCTGGCGCCCTACACGCTGGTCCTGGCCACGCTGGACGAAGGCCCGCGGGTAATGGGCCACGCAGAACCCGGCGTGGCGATCGGCGACCGCGTGCGCGCCGGCTTCCTGCGCTTCGGCGAAGGCACGCTGCTGCGCTTCCTGCGCGAATAGCGCGGCCGCGGTGCCCGGCCGGCGGGCGCCCTCAGCCACTTCTGCCGGCATCCACAACCGGAGACATCCCTTGGCACCGAATCCATCCCGGCGGCACGCGCTCGCCCTGCTTTCCTGGCTGGCCCTGTCCGCCCTGTCCGTTCCTGCCCCCGCGGCACATGCACAGGCGTGGCCCAGCAAACCCATCCGCCTGGTGGTGCCCTACCCGCCCGGCGGCCCGACCGACATCGTCGCCCGCGTGGTCGGGCAGAAGCTGTCCGACAAGCTCGGCCAGCCGCTGGTGGTGGAGAACCGCCCCGGCGCCGGCGGCAATATCGGCGCCGAGGCCGTCGCCAGGGCCGCGCCCGACGGCTACACGCTGCTGGTGGCGACCACCGCCCATGCCATCAACATGACGCTGTTCAGCAAGCCGGGCTACGACACGCGCAAGGACTTCGCGCCGGTCAGCCTGCTGACGCGCGGCCCGCTGGTGTTGGTGACCGCGCCCGCCACGCCGGCCGGCAACGTCGCCGAGCTGATCGCGCTGGCCAAAGCCAAGCCTGGCCAGGTGACCTTCGCCAGTTCCGGCAACGGCCAGTCCACCCATCTCGCGGCCGAGCTGTTCAACAGCATGGCCGGCACCCGCATGACGCACGTGCCGTACAAGGGCAGCGCGCCCGCGCTGACGGACGTGATGGGCGGCCAGGCCACGGTGATGTTCGACACCATGCTGTCGGCCATGCCCTTCGTGCGCGACGGCAAGCTCAAGGCACTGGCGGTCACCGGCGCCGCGCGCTCGCCTGCCGCGCCGGACACGCCCACGGTCGCGCAGGCCGGGCTGCCCGGCTACGAGGCCAGCGCCTGGAACGCGCTGCTGGCGCCGGCCGGCACGCCGCCGGCGGTCCTCAACACGCTCGGCACCGCGCTCAAGGCCGTACTGGACGATGCCGACGTGCGCGCGCGCTTTGCCACGCAGGGTTTTGCCGCCGAATGGACGGCGCCGCCCGCGACTGCGCAGTTGCTCGGCCAGGAGATCGACAAGTGGGCCAAGGTCGTCAAGGCCTCCGGCGCAACCATCGACTGATCCCTCCCGCTCAACCGCAACCTGCCTCGTCATGACTGCCACGCTCCAGCCCCTGCTCGCTCCCCACTCCATCGCCGTGATCGGCGCCTCCGACAACATCCACAAGATCGGCGGCCGGCCCACCCACTACATGAAGACGCACGGCTACGCCGGCACGCTCTACCCGGTCAATCCGCAGCGCGACACCATCCAGGGCCTGCGCGCCTATCCCACGCTGGACGCGCTGCCCCAAGTGCCCGAGCTGGCCATCATCATCGTCGCCGGCGATGCCGCGGTGCAGGCCGTGCACGACTGCGCGCGGCTGGGCGTGGCGGCGGCCATCGTGATCGCCTCGGGCTTCGGCGAGGCCGGCGCGGAAGGCCGGCGCCAGCAGGACGAGATGGTGCGCGCCGCGCGCGCCAGCGGCCTGCGGCTGGTCGGCCCCAACAGCCAGGGGCTGGCCAACTTCGGCAGCGGCGCGATCGCCAGCTTCTCCACCATGTTTATCGAGGTGCCGCCGCAGGACGGGCCGATCGCGGTGGTCAGCCAGAGCGGCGGCGTGGCGGCGATGGTCTACGGGCTGCTGCGCGCGCAGGGCCTTGGCGTGCGCCATATGCATGCCACCGGCAACCAGGCCGATATCACCGTCAGCGAACTGGCGCTGGCGGTCGCGCACGATCCGGATGTGCGGCTGATCCTGCTGTACCTGGAAAGCCTGTCCGATCCCGAGGTGCTTGCCGAGGCGGCGCGCGTGGCGCGCGCGCGCAATGTGCCGGTGGTGGCGGTCAAGGCCGGGCGCTCGCAGGACGGCCAGCGCGCCGCGGCCTCGCACACCGGCGCGATTGCCAACGAGGACCGCGCGGTCAATGCCTTCCTGTCGCGCCACGGCATCTGGCGCGTCGATGACGCACACGCGCTGGCGCGCTGCGCGCCGCTCTACCTGCGCGACTGGCAGGCGAGCGGACGCCGGCTGGTGGTGGTCAGCAATTCCGGCGCGAGCTGCGTGATGGCGGCCGATGCGGCGCAGACCTTCGGCCTGTCGCTGGCCCCGCTGTCCGACGCCACCCAGGCCGCGCTGGCCGAGCGCCTGCCGGGCTTTGCCGCCACCGCCAACCCAGTCGACGTCACCGCCGCGCTGCTGACCAACAGCGCGCTGTTCGGCGAGGTGCTGCCGGTGGTGGCGCAGGACCCAAGCGCCGACCTGTTCCTGCTGGATATCCCGGTTTCGGGCATGGGCTACGACGTGCCGCGCTTCGCCCGCGATGCCGCGGCCTTTGCAGATAGCGCCGGCAAGCCCATCGCCGTGGCGGTCTGGCAGCCGCCGGTGGCCGACGCCTTCCGCGAGGCCGGCGTGCCGACTTACGCCAGCGCAGCCGAAGCGCTGGCCGCGTTTGCGCAACTGTTGTCGCACCAGCAGCGGCTAACGCAGATCGCGGCCGAGGGCGAGCCACCCGTGCCTCCGGCGCCTGCCCTGCAGGCCAGCGCATTGCCGGGCGCTACGCTCAGCGAAGCCTCCAGCCTGGCGCGCCTGGTGGCGGCCGGCATGCCGGTAGTCGAACACTATCTCTGCCAGGACGTCGATGCCGCGGTCACCGCCTGGCGCCGCATTGGCGCGCCGGTGGCGGTCAAGGCCAGTTCGCCGCAAGTGCCGCACAAGAGCGAGCACGGTCTGGTCGCCCTGCACTGTAACGACCCCGAGGCCGTCGCCAGCGCCTTCGCCGCGCAGACGCGCACGCTGCAGGCCATGGGCGCCAGTTGCGAAGGCATCGTGGTCGCGCGCATGTCGCGCGGCCAGCGCGAATGCATGATTGGCGCACACTGGGACCCGGTGTTCGGCGCGGTGCTGGTGATCGGCGACGGCGGCAAGTATGTGGAGGTGCTGCGCGATACCGCCGTGCTGCTGGCTCCTTGCCGGCCAGCCGACGTGGAACGCGCACTGTCAGGCCTGCGCATTGCCCCGCTGCTGCGCGGCGTGCGCAACGAGCCCGCGGTGGATATCGGGGCGCTGTGCCGGCTGGCGGTACAGGTTGGCAACCTGATCCACGAAGCTGGCGGCGCGATCCGCGCGATCGACCTGAACCCGGTGATGGCCGGGCCCGAGGGCGTCGTGGTGGTGGATGCGCTGATTGAGGTGGCGAACACAGCACGCAACTAGCGACCTACGGGCATCTTCCGCTACCTAAGCCGGACTTTTCTTGCCTCCCCAAAGATACTGTATATATTTACAGTACCTGTATGGATAAACAGTGGGAGCCCGGCGATGGAACACCTCATCCGTGTGCAAAACGACTATGACCGCCAAGTGCTGGCCTGGCTGCGCGGGCGCATCGGCGATGCCGCCCTGCAGACCGCGGCGCTGCGGCTGGGCGGCCAGCGCAAGCCGTACCTGTCCACGATCTGCCGCAGCCTGGGCATCCGCCCGCCCAGCCGCAAGCAGTTCGCCGCCGAGGCGGCGCGCATGCACCGCACCGTGGGCGACACCTACCTCGCCCGCATCCGCGAGATCCTTGGCCAGCGGCCCGCCGAAGGCGCATCGGGCGGGTAAGCGGTTGCCGGCTATCGGACAGGCAAGTCCTCTGGCCCGCGTGGCCTCCGTATCATGAAGCTCCGTTGCCGTCACACCGCAGTGGGGCTTTTCCTATTGATCCCTCGCCAAGGCCGGTCGATGCCGGCACGCCGGCAACAGTTCGACGAAGCCGCCGCACAGCTGGCCCCGGCTCGCGCCGGGAATGCACCTGCCGCCCCGGGACCACTCTCTGCGCTGGCGTGCGACTGACTATCTGTTTTGTCAAGTCATTCCTCTCACGACACCCGGGCAGAAGGTCAATAGCAACAACGGTTTGCGAGCATCCAAGGCGTGGCTTCATGGCTTGACCTTGCGGTCAGGGGCCAACTAGGAGTCAGTAGAAGAAGGTTGTAGCCCCCCCCGCGCATCGTGTTACGCCCGAATGGTGAAACTGGGATAAGCAGGACAGAGGAAATCGACTTCGCCACAGAGAACGACAGCCATTTCGTTTCCGCAGTATTGCCCATGGCGTACCGCTCCAGCCCGACCTTTCCGATCGGTGCCCATCCAATAGGGCGCCCGCCTGCTGACCACGATCCTCGGTGTTAGTGACTTGACCGCTCAGGCCCTGTTGGCGGAGATCGGCCTCGACATGACGCGCTTTTCCGATGCCGGCCACCTGGTGTCCTGGGATGGCCTGTGCCCGCGCAACGACGAGAGCGCCGGCAAGCGGCGCAGCACGCAGGTGCGCAAGAGCGGCACCTGGCTCAAGATCGCTTTGATGACGGCTGCCTGGGCTGCGGTACGGGTCAAACCAGCAATCTGCGCGCCCAGATCCTGCGCATCAAGGACCGCCGCGCGCCAAGAAGGCCATTCTCGCAGTGGCCGCCTCCATGCTCACCGCCGCTCACCACATGCTTTGCGATGACGTTGAGTATGTTGACCTTGGCCCCGATTTCCCACTCAATCATCAACAGGTCGCCCAAATCCACGTGGTTAAAGGGATTGCCTGAGATCGACTTCAGGCCTTACCGTCGCTTTTACCGTCAACCGCGCAGGGCATTTGCTGGCGCGGGAGATGGAGCGATTTGCGGGGTGACAACTCTGGCGACGCCATTGTCAATCAACTAATAGAATACAGAAAGTCCAGCGCCCTGTCCGCTCGCCACCGACCGTGGGTTTACTTACGCAGGCCTCACCAGCGCTTCGACTGCAGTGACCGTTTTTCCCAGCCTCAAGCAAGGCTGGGCCAGTCTCATTCTGAACCGCCCGCCCCTAGCCGGACGTCCAGCCCTAGTTCTTGCGTCAGCGTTTTGACGCTCGCCATGTTCTCCTGCAGCTCGACCTGGAGTACCGCAACCACCTGCTGCTACTGGGCTATGCCGATTGGGAAAACGAGTTATGTGTTGGGCCAGCGTTGCCCCCAAGTCCCGCTCGGTCGCGTCGCCACATAGGCTCAAAAAATCGAAGACGTAAGGATTTCGCGTGTCACCCGCGCTAAATCAGACTGCGGCGACGGCAACTGGGCAGCAGTTGTTTGGTGCCTGCGCCGCCCGGTCTATCAAGCCGCTGCCGATCTGCGCTAAGCGTATTGAGGTACCAGCCTTGCGCTAGCTCCTGCTGCGCATACCACCTTTCTTGGGTTATTCAAGACGACTTGATTCGCAAATCTTTATCACGTAAAAAATCCAGACCGAAATTCGAACTATTAAGACATAACAGGAATGAATATCCATGGAACGCTCGCGGGGATCATTCCGTCCAAATCATAGGACTCAAGGCCGAGGGTACCCAAACAGAGCGATGACCCCGGCTTGCAGGACTTACGCTTCCCTCCTCCAAATAGACAGCAGAGTATGAAATCAGGCATGTCACGCAGCAGGATCGTGGCGGCTGCATCTTTGGCAGTCTGCTTCGTGTCGCCCCAGACAGCTTCGGCCTCTGGTGTGACGGACGCCCACCGTCGTTCCACTTACTCTGCCGTCACCCATTGGGCGGCGGAAGTTGGCTACGCGGCCATCTGGCGGCCGCACACACACTGCCGGCAAGGTGCTGGACCATTCCATTCCGTCACGCGAGGTGCATGAGGATATCTGGGTTGGGTTGGAGGCACAGGTGAGGGGCACCGCGCACGGACGCGTCAACATGTACTGCACTCCACCTTTGGAATTCCAAATCGAAGCGACCATCGATGATCGCATGCCTCTGGTCTGCGTGATCGGGCGCCTTATCCTGCGACGCCGTGTTGTTCCACACCCCCTTAACTCGAGAGACCATAGAACGCTTGATCCGTGAGTCTTCATCACATGAAACGCCAGATTGATATTAAAATCATTCAAGTAGATATGAATAAATATATATCGAACTCACTCGACCAGCACCCGTCAATACAAATGGAAGAAATTTCACGACATTTCACGATGTTGTGAATGCACTTCAGTTTCAACATCTGAAGTGCCAGCCTCAAAAGTAGTTGTTTTGCAAATATTTTTTTATTAGGAGAGTAAAATGAATCCTGTATCGATTCAACCCGCCAAAATCGTCGCCTATGGCTCGTTTCTGGCCGTCATTCTATCCAAGAAATCGTCTCCCGGTGATGGAATCTTTGGTCGCGGCGTGAAAGGCATGTAAAGCAGCGCTTTAAATCACCAACGATGTGCGGCGCGCGCTTAGGCGTCGTCGGGCGCGCACCTCGCAAACGCTCTCCCGGTTGGCATTCATGTCGTACAAGCACTCGACTAAACAAGACTCAATATGGTTGTATCCGAACGAGTCCCTCGAATTCGTTTCGCTTGATGGCGAGACGATCTTCTATAGCGAGACAAAGAAAAGGTATTTTGGTGTGTCCGGGATAGCGGCCGAGATCTTGACGATTTCTCGAAGATTTCGCGCAGGATTACGCCCGGACGACCTCATCGATGAGATTGCGGGTGGCCGGTCACTGGGGGACGACGATAGGAAATTGATCTTGGACGGCGTCGCCGCATTAATCGATCTGGGTGCCCTTTATGAAAAATGACGGCGCGTACGTCTTTCTTGCCCATAGCCTCGTGCGAGCCATGCTGCTCAGCCAGCCGATCAGCGACGCCCATCTCGGCATTTTCAAATCGATTTTCCCCGGTGCGGTCAGGGGCGAGTTCGCGGGCGCAGTCGGCCATATCGACCGGTCTTATCTTCAGGAAGTCTGCGATTTCATCTACCGACCCGACCTGCTCGAAATTGGCGGTGCGTCGTGCTATTCGGCCAGCATCGTCGTTCAAGCCCTGGCATTTTTGCATGGCATTCCGAGCGACATGGTGATCGGCGTTAAAAGGCAGGATGAGAAGATCGTCGGACATGCGTGGGTCGAATTGTGTCGCGAGGGATCGAGGCCGGAGATCGTCAATCCAGGGGGCACGGATTTGAACGACTATCGTGCACTGGCGCGCATGAATCCTGAAACGGCCGTCACGGGATGGGTTGCATCGATATGAAACTCTGGACGGTAGTAGTGAACGGCGCGACTGCGGACGTCGACGCCTACATCGATGACCTACTCGATGCGTTGGCCGATGTCCAGGTCGATAGCGCGAAGAGGATGACTCGCAGCTGGGCGACATTGATCGAGATGGACGTCCGCCTGTGCGAAGCCGAATGTCGGTGCCTTCGATGGGTCGAGACGTCGGGCGGCGACACTGCCTATAGCGGTTGGTTACGCGACCTGGGCAGCGGTGCGCTCTATTCGGCATTCCGGAAAGACGCGCTTCCGCTTGATCCGTCGAAATGCGCCGTGCTCGGAGAGTTCAGCTATGCGTCGGTCCGGCCGGATCGCGTGATCTTGATGACCGACCACTATGCGACGCACCCGATTTACTACTGGCGCGGCAAGAGTGGGCAATGGGTGGCAAGCAACGATCTGAGGCTGCTCTTGCTGTGCCGCCTCGTGCCGCTAGAAATCAGGCGCGACTCGTGCATGGAGCACCTGACGCAATCCGTCATGGTGGGGGAAAACGAATTGGCTGGCGGAGCGACATTCTTCTCAGGGGTGCTGAAGATGCCGGTAGACAGCGTACTGAGCATCGACAGAACGGGACGGGCGTTCGGGCTGACGCCGGCGCGCGAGGAAGCCGCTTTCCGGCTCGACGGCACGATCTCCCGCCGTGAAGACTTCGAGCAGGCGTTTCGTGCTCGCCTGGATGCCTGTGTGCTCGACCGCATCGAGGCCGGCGCGAGCGGAATCTTGTTGAGCGGCGGCGTTGACTCCAATACTGTCCTCGGTGCGAGCCTCTCGACACGCAGACGCCCCGCGCCCTTCTGCGCCACCATGGGCTTCAGGGATGGCGATCTCGCGATGAGCCAGGACGACAAGCTCGTCGAGGCGCTGGTTCGGCACTGCGGCGTTCCTCACCGGTTCATCTACGCCGACGATTTCCTGCGTCTGCCGACGCTGGATGATGCCTGCGCCTATGTCGATGGGCCCGACGCAGCCGCCAATCCGCGCGCCAAGGAAGCCTGCGCACGTGTGTTCCAGGATCACCACGTCTCGCTCGTCATGACGGGCGAAGGGGGAGATGCCATTCTTGGCGAATCGATGCATCCCTGGATTCTCGATTCGATTCGCGAACATGACGGGATCGAAGCGCTCCACAAGTACGTGACAGAAAACCTCGGCGTTCGAGCCTTCTCGCGAGCTTACTTTCGTAAGGTGCTGACCTCGCTGTCGCCCCACCTTGGGAGGCACGAGTGGCTTGAGAAGGAATCGGCCGAAAGGTACGCGAAACTTCCGGATTACCTGGGAGAGCGCCTGCGCGAGGCGGTGCAGCGTCATGCGCACTCCGGAAACGGGCACGTAAGGCATTCGCAAACGCGATACTTGGGCCAAGACTATATCAAGGCGATGCTCTATCCGCGGGCGACCTACTTCGACACTTTGAATCTCTACTGCACCCACTCCCATCCGTTTCTCGACCCGCGGATGATCTCGTTCGCACTCGCGTGTCCACCGCATCTTCACCACGACTACAGGCGCCTGAATCGCGCGAATCCCTACGCGACGTCAAAAATGCTGGCGCGAAACGCCTATCGCGATGCACTGCCGGCTTTCGCGGCGGAGAAAACGAGCAAGACGAGCTATGCGCCGATGGCGCGGCGAATGTTCCACAATAGCGCGAGGTCACTGCTGCGCTTGGCCGATCGGTCGATGATTCTGAATGACTGGGGGCTCATCGATCAGGTGCGCTTCCGCCGCCATCTGATGGCTTATATTGTCGCGACGGAAGACCCCAACACCCAGCTTGGCACTCAGTATCACTACATTCGCGGTGTGACCGACCTTGAGGCTTGGCTCGTCAAATTCTCCGGAGCGCGGCCTTCCGTCGTCAAGCATTTGAAATTCCGTCCAGCCCGCTCCCTTGCGGGCTAAGTGAGTCCCAATGCAAGCTTGGGAGATCTTGCGCAATCTCGGCGATACACTGTCACTACTGTGGCGAGCGGCGCCACGAACACTGTGCCTCGCCATTGCGTCGAACCTCATCGTCGGCGTCATACCGAGCGTGCTGCTCTATATCAACGCGCAGTTCATCGAGCGACTGACGTCCAACGCAGCCGTAGCCGCTGTCATGACGCTCGTCATCGCCTACTTCATACTTGGCGGCTTTCACGATGGCTTGAATGCGATATCGAGCTTCATCGTGGACACGCTTCGAGATTCGGCCCGCATTCTGCTGAAGCGGGAGGTGAATTCGATCATCGCGACGTTTCCGAATCTCAGCATACACGAAGACGCCGATCTGCGCGAAACGGCGATCCTCGCGACTGACGCGAGCGACCAGATTGGCGACCTTGTCCTGCATCTGTATGCAGTGTGCGTCGGGACCGTGATGATCGTTCCTATCCTGCTTCTGACGGCGCAGACGGCGTGGTGGATTCCCATCCTGATGTTGGCCGGTATGGTGCCGACCGTCTTGTTCCGCGCGCGGGCCGAGCGCGAAAGCTGGGATGTACAGGAGCATCATGCGGCGACGTTCAACGAGCTGCGCATCCTTGAGCGGATTCTGACGCAGCCCGAATTCGCCAAGGACTTGCGCATCTATCGAATGCAGGAGCGCCTGCTGGACACGTGGCAGGGTCTGTATGACAACTATCTCGAGACCATCAAGCGAGTCCGCACGCGCAACGCGCTCAAGCTCGCCGCGACGTCGCTGACGGCGAGCGTCTGCATCGGTCTACCGCTTTATGTCGTCATCGACGGATTCCAGATCGGCAAGTTCAGCATCGCTCAGCTCGCGTTCCTGCTCGGAGCGCTCGTTCAGTTGAAGGACGGGTTGGCCGCGATCATTTACAACATCGGCGATCTGTTACGCGTTTCCTATGCCATTCGCCCATTCCGCAAGTTGATCGCCCTTCACGCTGCGGAGCAAAAGCCGGCCGCCGCCCCTGCTCGCCCGACGCCGCCAGTGCGCGAAACGTCGGTGGCCGCGCCGTGCGTGACGTTGCGCAACGTGGGTCTGCGATACCGCGATGCCGAGCGCTCGGCCCTTGATCATATCAACCTGGAGATTCGCGATCGAGAGGTCGTTGCGATCGTAGGCGAGAACGGTGCCGGTAAGACGACCCTGCTCAAATTGTTGAGCGGGCTCTACGAGCCGACGACGGGCGAGCTGGCGTGGTCGGCGGCCCAGCATCCTCCGCGTGTGGTCGGCGTGTTTCAGGACTTTTCGCGCTTTCCACTCGACGTGCGCGAGAACCTCGTCGAGCACGACATGCGGCAAGCCCACGAGTACCTGAAGGCAGTTGGCCTCGAGTTCCTCATTCGCCACCCGGGTACGCCTTTGACCACCGAGATGGCAGGCGGATTCGACTTATCAGGAGGGCAGTGGCAAAGGCTAGCAATCGCACGTGCAATGGCGCATGCCGGCGAGGCCGACCTGCTCGTTTTCGACGAACCCACTTCAGCGCTCGATCCGGAATCCGAGGCGGATATCATGCGGCTCATTCTCGAGCTCGCTGAGCAACGGACGACCGTCATCGTCAGCCACCGCCTCGCGTTGACTCGTTTCGTTGATCGCATCGTCGTACTTGACAACGGCCGTCTCATTGAGGAGGGGTCTCACGAGGAACTCATCGCGCGAAACGGGAAGTATGCGCGGATGTTTCATAGTCAAGCCATGTTCTATCAGGAGAGCGTGCCCGAGGGACCTATTGCAATACGCCGGTTTGATGTGCTAACGGGGAGGAAGTCGAAGAGATCGGACCGATGACGCCCCCACTGAATTCGTCTCGGAAACGCGTGTTCAGGCGGCCGTACCGTCCGTTCGATGCGATCCTGTCTGCCGAATCTGCAAGACATGCATCAAGAATTTGGCTGTGCAGGAAGTCCTGACGACTTCGACGCCATCCTCGTCCAGCCGCCCTGATTTAGAGATGGGGCGCGAACGGTCATCCGCGTGATGACCGTAGGTGCCACCAGCATGAACGAGCAGTCCGTTGGCTACAGTAGCCAGGGCCCGGCCGCGCTCGACCCGGACAACAAGCCGGACTTCTGCTCGATCACGAATTTCACCGGCTTCTCCACAAGCGATGACGGTACCTCGGCGGCAACCCCGATCGCGGCGGGCGTGGTGGCGTTGATGAAGAAGGCCAAGCCATCATTGACGCAGGATGAGGCCAAAGGCCCTGAAAGCCACCGCAAAAGGCATCGGCCTGGTTGGCTTCGATCAGCACTCGGGTTGCCGGGATCATCCGCGCGAAGGCTGCCTACGATGTCGTCGCGGTTCCTGCCGAGTAGCATGGATGGGAATCCCAGGGCGGATTCTGCACGGGTGGTGGCGGCGTTTCGTCGCCCACGTCCCCTGCAGCCAGCACGCCAACCGTTGCATCAACACAAGTCGCGAGAAGTCATCCTCCGGCATTTTACTTGATAGCCCAGGGCGGCGGCCGTCCATTGTGTCGCGGTCCACACGCCGGCGATCACGATGCCGAGTACAACGGCAATCTGGCCAAGCAGCACGCCTTGACCTTCCATCCTTGTCTTCGCCCTCTCTTGCACAGACACCTCGCAAAATCGGCACGACGTCGTGCCTCAGGCATGAGGTTGGGTTCTCACCAAGGACCGGTCAAAGACCGTTATCGGAACAAAGGTCGAGAAAAAAGCAAGAATTCGCGCCTGGGCGAACACCGATGCAATACCGCAGGCAGAAGCGTGCCGCAGCGTACAAAGCGAAAAAGCGGATGAATCGTGGCGAGGTGCCAACGATCAGAATCTGGGAGACTCCTTCGGGGGAGTCTACGGCGTCTTGCCGTCGCCAAAAAAACGCCGATTGGTCGCCTCGGCGGCGCGATTACAGAGCTCATCGCCAAGCCTTGCGCGATCCATCTTGCATTGCTGGCGCAGTTCGCTGAGTCGCTCAGGATTCGCGGCCAAGGATTCGACCGTGTCCGGCCCAGCACGACCGCAGGCCACCAAAATGAGAGCGAACAATGCCGATGTGGTCTTCTTCATGGCGCGACGTCCTCCTCGACGTCAGATCGGGAATCGAAGAAGGGTTCGACACATGCCTGAGAATCGATAGCGCTGGCCCGCTCGATGAAGCGAGCCAAGGTCTCTGATGGCTCTGCATCCAGATGCAGCAGATAGGTTGTGACCATGGGCACCTGCCCCGCCAGCGGCCGCGCCACCACCCCCGACTCTCTGCTCGCGAAAACTTGTGACGCGCCGGTCAGGCCCAATGCAAGGCCGGCAGATACCAACGTCATCATCAAGTCGAGCGATGAAACCCGGTCCGCGACCAGCGGCTCCTGATCCAGTCGGCGCAGCAAACGATCGACCAGACGAGCATGCCCCTCGCACGCTTGCGGATCGAAAAGCACCAACGGATAGCGCAGCAGTTCTTCCGGTGGAATAAGTCTATAGGCAAGTAACGGATGACGTGGCGGAACCGCCACCACCAGAGGCTCGCTCCAAAGGGGATGCACGATGATGCCATCGCCAACTTCGTTGGCTAGGGAGAATCCGACGTCGTAAAGACCATCATGCAGTCCCCTGATCTGCTGCGACAACGGCGCTTCGAAAAGCCGAACCTCAACCTCTGGGTCCTCCTCCCGCCACAGCGCAAGCAATGCTGGTAGACGTGATCGAGCGCAACAGTCGGACAAGACGATGCGCAACTGGTCGTGAAAACCATTAGCGACTGCCTGCACGCTGTCGCGCGCGCGCTCCACAGCGGCGAAGATGCTCGGCACGTGTTTCAGGAACAGCTGACCAGCACGAGTTAGCCGCGTACTACGGGTGGTGCGCACGAAGAGCTGCACCCCTAGCTCTTCTTCCAACTCCCTGATGGCACGAGATAGTGGCGACTGCTCGATATGCAATCTCTCGGCCGCCCTTGTGAAATGAAGCTCTTCTGCAACGGCCAGGAAGCACTGCAAATGACGCAGCTCCATCCTAGCTCTCACTGACCTGCTACGCATGCGCTCTCCCGCCGGGTGAGGCATTCGGATAGAAGCGATTCATCAGGGGCCGATAGTACTGATCTTCATGCATGGGGCACCTCTTAATAAACGAGCAAAGGCGGCCGCCAGATATACAGTCGACCGCGATATAGTCCTCAGGAAGGAGGAACCGAGGTCGGGCCTCCGCTTTGACCTGACTCATCGCGCCTCAAGGACGCACCAATGACTTGAGCTTCGGTCGATCCGCCATATGACGCTGCAAACGCTAGAGGTCCCGATTGAATGAAGTATTTTTCCCTAATCGGACAGTCCGGCTCTCAAGCGGAAATGTGAACCCCCTGTCTTCAGGGCAGCCCACCGAAACAGAATCCTGCGATACGCATAATTCTGTCCTCACTGAGCACTCATTGCGATCGCGCACCACCCCACCCAAATTGCCGACATACGACAAAATTTGACCTAGATGCTCGACGTTGGATGCAGATCGATCTCCGGTCAAGCAAGGTAGCTGAGAAGGAACGTTACTCATACTCTCACGAAGATCGATTCCTTTGATTACTCATCTACCTTTTGATTCGTAATATTTCATCACATGAAAAATAAAGACAGAAATCGAAATCATTTAGACAGAACGGGAATAAATATCTCGACTCAGTGGAGGATCATTCTGTCAGCTCGTAGGATTCAAGGCCAAGATCAATAAAGTATCAAGAAGCGCTGGCGTCAGCTTTAAGGACTTATGTTTCTCTTCTCCGAATAGACAGCAGAGTATGAAATCAAGCATGTCACGTGGCAGGATCCTGGCGATTGCATCTTTGGCAGCCTGCTTCGTGTCGCCCCAAAACGCTTCGGCCTTTGGTGTGACAGACGCCCACTGTCGCTCCACTTACCTTGCTGTCACCCATTGGGCGGCGGAAGTTGGCTACGCGGTCATCTGGCAGCCGCGAACCACTGCCGGCACGGTACTGGACTTCCCCGCTCCGTCACGCGAAGTGCATGAGGATTTCTGGGTTGCGGTGGAGGCACTGGTGAGCGGCGCCACGTATGGACACGCCAACATGTACTGCATTCCACCTTACGAGTTCCAAATCGAGGCGATCATCGACGATCGCATGCATCTGGTCTACGTGATCGGGCGCCCTACCTTGCGACGCTGTGTTGTTCCACACCCCTTAACTCGATAGATCCAAGAACGGTTGATCCATGAATCTTTATCACATGAAACGCCAGATCGATATTAGAAATATTCAAGTACAAATGAATAAGTATCTACCGAACTCGTGCGACCAGTAGTCGTCAATACATAGGTCTTACAAGGATGTTCTAAAAGGCCTTCTCCGGAATTCCCGCGTACAGTCGCCCCCCTCCGTAAGAAAAAGGCAAAATCAGCGCCTGACGACATCGAGCATCACCACATTTTCGGGAAACTCCTGTGAGCAGCGTCGACGACGGGTTCGAGGTGTCCCGTGTTCGCTTCGCGGCGGTGAGCGACTTGCGCTTCCATGCAGGCGTGCGTGGAACGTTCGCTGAGCGCTGGAGCGGTTGGCGACGAAGCGCACTTCTTCGTGCTATGCGGTGACTTGGCCCTGAAAGGCCCTTGCTTGAGGGGCCGCATCTCGCTGCCGAGCTCGTCCTATGTTCGACCGAGCGGGCCACAGAAGCCCGAGTCCACCTCAGGTCCAAGCTGGTGCAAGCATCGTCGGTTCCTCATTGGCCAACGAGCGGCCCGGTCCATCTGCTGCCTAGCTTCGCCAAACCAGCCCTCGGTTTCACGGCGCTGCTAGAGCCGGGAATCTTTGTTCGTAAGGAGCGCGCCGTGGCTGCGTTCAGCCGTCGACTGCGTCAGGTAGCAAGAAATGAATGAGTCATTCAACATACAAGATCTCGTCCTGGCGATCGGCATCCGCAAGTATGATGAGGCTACCGTCAGCGTGTTGCTGACGGGCAGCTTTGCCAGGGGTAATGCGACGCCGCAGAGCGACGTGGACCTCATCGTCAGCTCTGCGGACATACAGTCCGGTGGACAGCGGATCTTCCGCCACCGCGGCAGGCTGGTCATCTTGAAGATCCAGCCCCGTGAGACGCTGACCGGGATCCTTGTCGACCCGCGGAGCGCCTGCCGGTATCTCACTGGCCTGACTCATTCCGTCCCCTTGGTCGACCACGACGGGTTCCTGCGAGACCTGCTGGACAAAGCCCGGAACTTCGAGTGGACAGACGAGCTGATCTTCAGCGCGCATCGTAAGGCGGCCTCAGAATTGATCGGCTGGCTGGAAGAGGTGCACAAGGGCGTCGCCGGGCTCGAATCCGGCGATTCCGGAAGAATGCTCCAGGCAGTCCATGGTTGCTCCTGGGGCATGTTGCGGGTCGCGCAGCTGCACCTTAGGGTCCTGGAGGGCAGCGACAACACCGTCGTCGATGACATCACGGCTGCTGTGGGCTCAGCCTCCAGGTGGTCCACACTCCTGAGGACCGCCATCGGACTGACGGAGGCCCGTCTTTCCGTCCGAGTCAAGGCAGGTCTCGAGCTATTTTGCGCCACCGCGAAGCTTGCCGGGTCGTCATTCCTGCCGGATGAGCTGCGGATGCTCGAACCGAGCCTGGCACAGGTCCAGGAATTCCTGGCTTCTCGTTCACGCCACTGGCGGACCAACCAACAGTAGCGGATGTTCACTAAAGCCCCTTCTTCCCGTGGGCCAGCGGGCTCGGATCTCAGGTGACGTCATGTCCGCCTGGAACGCATTCAGGTACAGTGGCCCGGTCAAAGTGGCACGTGCGCGTAGTTCCAGGGTCTGGGCGGAAGAGACCGCGAGATGTTGGACTGGATTATGGGCTGGGGATCGCTCCTGTTAGGCCGCACCCCGCCGTTCGCCCGCTCCGCCATGCGGAAAGCTGACGAAGGCGTATTCGGCTTCCAGTACGAGACCTCCGACAACGAACGACTGGCAGCGCGGCTCGCGACCCTGATCCCGGGTGCCGAGGGGACGCGCTTCGTCAACTCCTGGACGGAGGCGACCCTGCACGCCCTCCGTGTTGAAAGGTTCGTTACCGGCCGCCGGAAGATTTTCGAGTTAGAAGGCCATTTCCACCGGGCTCAACGACCACCTCCTGTTCGGCGTGGATGGAGGCACCCCGCTGGGTGAATCCATGGCCGGCGGGACAATCGAACCCGGCTCCGGCAGCCGCGGCCTTCCGGAGGTCGCCTTGAAGGATTTGGTCGTGGTAGTGCCCTTCAATGCTGTGTCGGCCGTCGAACGTGTATTCGAGCTGAATCGAGGCAGATCGGCCAGATATGCGTCGGCAGCGAACGATGCATCCGCCGCTGAGGTCCCGATATGCCCTCCATTGCTCTGGGCAATTGCATACCCCTCTGCACGAACGCCCGAACCGCTCAACACCACGCCCTGAATCTAACTGAATAGCGAGAGAAGGCGAAATCGTGGCGTTTACCTTGCAGTACGTCGGGATGCTTGCCGTTGCGTCAACCATCACTGCCGCTGTGATCAGATCCAGATTGAAGTCGAAATCATTCGGACCGAATAGGAATAAATATCCCCGGAACTCACTCGACTTCCATTTTGTCAATTCGTAGCACTCACTAGACCACATGAGGCCCTGGCTCCCTAATGTAATTGCAAGTCATACTTTCGGATTCGGTCTGTACTATTTTCGCCCATCCCGTAGTAGCTGCGTTGAACTAGATGAATGAAGCATGTCAACAATGGTCAACTACCCCGGCCTGAAGGCCGGAGCTTGAAATGCGACTGACAAGCTCGGGTTGACCAGGCAAAGCGGCAACCAACCCGCTACGTTGCGAATAGGTTCAGGACCGACGTTGGGATCCTTCCTTAGTCCCAACCTCTCGAAGCCCCGGTTGCAGACAAGCGACAGGGTAAGCACGAAACGGATCGGGGCAGATCGCCGGTTCGCAACATTGCCGAAGGGAGACTTCCCGCAAGGGAGGCGTAACCGGGCCCGTAAGGGCAACCATATAGGAGAGATTGCCGATGGCAGTCTTTGTGTTGGACAGGCACAGCAGGCCGCTGATGCCGTGTAGTGAGAAGCGGGCGCGATTGCTGCTCGAGCGCCGCCGCGCACGGGTGCATCGACTGATGCCGTTCACAATCCGGCTGACCGACCGGCGCCTGAATGACTGCGAACTCCAGCCGCTGCGCCTCAAATTGGATCCGGGCTCCAAAGAGACCGGGGTGGCTATCGTTCGTGAAACGATTCACGATACCGACGGCACAAGGACTGCGATCGTGCTTTCGCTGGCCGAGATCGTTCACCGCGGCCGTCAGATCAGCGAGGCGTTGACGGCCCGCCGATCAATGCGGCGTGCCCGTCGCGGGCGCAAGACCCGCTACCGCGCTCCCCGCTTCGACAACCGGAGCAAGCCAAAGGGCTGGCTTGCTCCGAGTCTGCGTCACCGCGTCGACACGACCGCAGCGTGGGTGCGCCGCTTCATCGAACTCGCGCCCATCACCGCCCTGAGCATGGAACTGGTGCGATTTGACATGCAGGCGGTGGAAAATCCCGAGATCTCCGGCGTCGAGTACCAGCAGGGAACTCTACTTGGCTACGAGGTCAAGGAGTATTTGCTGGAGAAGTTCGGCCGGATCTGCGCCTACTGCGATGCACCTGACCGCCCCCTGGAAACGGAGCACATCGTCGCCAAGGCCAACGGCGGATCCAATCGCATCTCCAACCTGACGCTCGCTTGCCGGCCGTGCAATGAGAAGAAGGGAAAACTACCGCTAGAGATCTTCCTGTGCAAGGACCCCGAGCGCGCCAAGCGGATCCTCGCTCGCGCAAAAGCACCGCTGCGTGACGCCGCCGCCGTGAATGCTACCCGCTTTGCGCTTCTGGATGCTCTGAATTCCTGCGGCCTCTCAGTTGAAACCGGATCCGGCGGACAGACGAAATACAACCGCCGGCGTCTCGAAATTCCCAAGTCCCACGCGCTCGATGCCGCCTGTGTTGGGGAAGTGCATGCCGTCCTCGATTGGCAACGGTCGGTGCTACGTATCAAGTGCACCGGGCGCGGGAGCTATCAACGCACCCGACTTACCGCTCATGGATTCCCGCGCGGGTATCTGATGCGAAACAAGCGCGCGTTCGGGTTTCAGACTGGCGACATGGTCAAGGCAATCGTTCCGACCGGCAAGAAGACCGGAACTTATGTTGGCCGGGTCGCCATTAGGGCGACTGGCTCCTTCAACATCCAAACTGCCGCTGGCGCCGTGCAGGGCATTTCCCACAAGCACTGCAAAGTCATCCAGCGCGGCGACGGATATGGATACCAATTCGTAGCGCAAACAACAAAGGAGAGCGAGAAAGGGGCGACGCCTCGCGTCGCGCACTATCCCTCCCCGGCCTGAAGGCCGAGGTTTCTCGCGCAAACTGATGACTACCGAAAATACTGAAACTTCACATTCCGAGAATAAATTCAGCAACCGCATCAGGCTGATTGATTACATATCCCCTGAAACGGAGATTTGCGGATGCCAGTTTGCTCTCATGTTTGGTAGTCGGCACGCCCAAGGCGAGCTGAGCGAAGCCGCGCTGGCTCTTTTTCATGCTGGATACTACGAAACTCTAGTCATAGCTGGAGGAACAACTCGAGGCCACAAGATCAGCGAGGCGAGCGAAATCGCCGATAGGCTGATTTCCTCCGGCTTAAGCCGGGCGCGAATCGTACTGGAAGAAGAATCATCCAACACTGGAGAGAATGTTCGAAATACACGTAACATGATGGATCATCGCGGCCTTCACGAACTACTTCTGATCGGAAAGATCTACGCGAAGCGTCGGTACGTCATGACCATCAAGAAGCAGTGGCCTGAAATCGAACGTGTTTCGTGCGCGACAGTCAACTATTTCGGCGTCGACCGAGTTCAATGGTGGAAATCGTCATCCCTTAGATCTCGTATTCTGGAAGAAAGAAGGAAGATCAAGGATTATCTCAAGAAGGGCTACCTGTCGGAGGTCGAGGTAATTGACAGAAGATTCAGATTGTAAGAGCTAGCCTTGGAAATGCTCGATGGAGGAACTGCGGATGAAAGTTGGAATCATCGGCGCTGGCCATGCCGAAATCGCGCTCGCCGCCCTACTGCTTCGCAGGGCCGGCCAGATCCTAGCGCCCAACGCAACGGATTGCGCACGCGTACCCCGCTGGTCGGCACTGTCCAGTCGGTCCACGAGCAGATTGAGAAGCTGCAGATGCGCGGCACCAGGCCACGCAGGAGCGGCATCGGATCGGCTGGGGCACGGAAAATAGCCTGGCAGACGGGCTATTTCGCGATCATGAAATTTTGGTTGCCCGCTATTGATGGGAGCCTCCGGAATTATGTTTGCGGTTTAACTTGGCGATTAATTGCATTAATTCTAGTCCACAGTTGATGGTGGTCTGGGCGCGGGTGGCGCACGCGTAGGTGTAATTCGACGCGCCGAGCACTGCCACGAAGATGCTGGCTTCGAAGGCAATGCCGCCTTCCGGATCGAGAGTCGCCACCATCGGGAAGACGACCATACCTTCGTCGGCAAGAAGCCCAACGGCACGCTGCTGGTCGACAACCTGCTGCCGGGCAAGACCCAGTGGCTACTGGCCACCGGCATCGGCCTGGCCCCGTTCCTGTCGCTCATGTTCCCCTATCCATAGCACCTTCGGAGAGGACCGTCCAGAGAAGGAATTGCCCACACGTGGTTGGTACTCTGCCGCTCGATCGCTCTCATTTCATAGACGTTCCAGATCAACCCCCAAGAAATCCAGACGGAACGGGAATGAATTTCTCTCGAACTCAATCCCCAACCCGTCAGTCCATTGGATGGGAGCGATTGAATCGGACTTCAGAGGGAATACTTGTCGGAAGTCGAAGTCACTGACCGACAGTTCGGGTTGTGAAATCCCACGGAAAGGCTGCGCTTCAGATTCCATCCACCGAGCAGAACCAATTCAGGCTCGACGAGATGAATGATTCCTACGGTTAGCAGGGTGAAGAGTATGAACCCGGAACAAATTTACGAATTCGATCTCAATGGATATGTCATTATCCCTGCGGCCATCACGCAGCCCCATCTTCTGCGCCTGCAGGAGTTCTGGTCAAAGCATCTCACCACGCATTTTCTGCATGATGTTAACTTCGACTGGGGCGAGGAATGGCGTGCACTGATTGACCTCGATGCGGTCTACCGCTTCCTCGATATCATTTATCGGTCAAGATTCCGCCTCGACCATATGTTCTGCGTCGACGAGCGGTTTATCAGTAGTGGTGGCAATCTGCACCATGAGGCCGATATGTTCGATGAGGGGATATATTACTGGGTACGGAATCACCGTATCCACAGCGGGCTTGTCGCAGTCCAATATGCCGTTTCTGATATCGGCGGGACCGAGAATCACTTCTGCTGCATCCCAGGTTCGCATCGCGCAAACTTTCCGGTTCCAGACCGCTACCGGAGCCTCACAAACAACCCCCTGTTGCAGCACGTCTTCCTGCAGGCCGGGGATGCCGTAATTTTCTCCGAAGCGCTTGTCCACGGCACCTGCAAGGTGGTCGACTCCGGGCGACGACGCTCGGTGTTTGCGCGCTATATGAACAGTCATTCCTATTTCAGGAAGCCTCCCGCGCATCAGGAGACTACGGCGTTGCCGGCCACGCCTAACCATTCGGTCGCTGGCGCACAGTCTTTTTCCCCGGATCGCCTTACACCGCGGCAGCGGCAACTGGTTGCTGCACCCGCTTACGCGAGAGGCCACCCGGCCATACGGAGCTAGCACGAATGGAACCCGTGAGCGTAAAAGCGATTATGTTTGGACCGAGAGGGATTCTGTTCGTCAGGAATCCGCGCAACGAGTTGGAGTTACCGGGAGGACGACCCGAGCCCGGGGAAGGGTTAGAGCGTGCACTGGTACGTGAGGTAAGGGAGGAGTGCGGCCTGGATGTCACCTCGACGGTCTATCTCGGCAGCAGATCCTGCGAGATCATTCCGGACAGACGGGTCTTGCTTGTGTTCTTTCTATGCGAGTTTGCCGGACAAGCCCTGACATTGAGTGAAGAACATACGGCCTATGAATGGATAGATATCTCGGCTGAAAAGCCGGCGATTCTCCCGTCCTACTACTGGGATTTCTGCCAAGATTTAGCCTCGTCTCGCGTGAAACATTCGCATGTCGGAGGTCTGTCTCAGGAAGCTGCGCCGACGTACCCGCTTCATACTGGTGAGTCAGATCGACAGCGTCTTCAAGTCATGTCATCGATCTACGACCCAGCTACGAAAGATTTCTTGAGTCGATATCTGCCAGATCAGGGACGCGCGTTGGATGTCGGCTCTGGTCACGGACAGATTGCATGTTGGATGGCCATCAGTAGTCCGCAGTCTACGGTACTGGGTATCGATAACAGTCCGAAGCAAGTCGACCTGGCTTGGTCTACCGCTCGGCGGCTAGCCTTGACCAATGTCACTTTTCGCCTCGGGGATGTCACGCAGCTCAACAGCATCGCTAAGTCGGTAGGGGTATTTGACCTCATTACTTGCCGATTCACGCTGCTGCATATCAAAAAACGCGCGAATGCCATTCGGGCGCTCCTTAAACAGCTGGCCCCGGAGGGAACCCTGGTCATCGAGGAGCCATCGCTGGCAAGTCTGTTCTCAGTGCCGACGGTATCGGCATTCGCGGAGGCGAATGCCGTCATGATGGCCTGCGGCTGGAGGAATGGCATCACCTATGACTGCATTGAGGACATTTGGGCGATCATCACCAGTCTGGACGTCAATATCAAAGAAGCCAGGTTCAGCCAGCCTACGGTCTGGAAGAAGGAACACAAGGAAGTCGTCTACTTGTCCTTCCAACAGTTCCGGCCTCAGCTCGTCAAGCAAGGACTCATTGCAGAGAAACGCGCGGACGCTATTGCTCAAGCGCTCATCCAAGAATTTATGGATGACACCGTGATATCCGGCGGGCTACGCACGCTGCAACTGGCCATTTCCATACGAGGAGAAAGACTATGATGCAGGCGACGGTCTCCCAAGTATCACAAGGCATCTACGAGCACATTCCGACGGAGGACGTAGTGGGCTATCTCCTGCGCGAGCGCTCAATGCTAGCTTGGGCGATTGATGGCGCCTCCCCTGTCACCGCTGCGCCCTTCAAGACTTACGAAGACGTCACTGACGCCGGATGGTTCGCGCGACGGCTCAGCCAGTTGCTGGAAAAGCAATTTCAAGACACTCCGTTCAGTAAGGCGCAACTGTGCAACAGTCTGCAGGTTCTCCAGGGCGAATACCGCCTCGACGGAGGCGATGCCCAGCCGATTTGGGGCTGGCCTGTTGCCGCCGCCACGTTCGTGGAGATTGACCGAACGAAAGTACCTGTAAGCATGTTCGTCTATCGCTATGCGGATTGCTTCGTGGAAATCTTGCAAGGCCCCATTCCTAGCTCGGACCACTCGCCTCGGCCGTCACATTCGCCACCAAGCTATGATCTCTGGAAGCCGTACTCCGGATTCCGGGGTCACACGCTGGTGAATCTATGGCAACGTCGACTCCAACAGCAAAAGGGCGAGTGCAGTACCGCGCTTACCCTGAACCCGGCCAGTGCGATGAACGCTGTGGAGGAGGAACGAAAGATTACGACACCCGCTCATATCATTCTGGGCAGCGACGGCCTATCTCGCGTTTGGGATACCTACCAATTAATGACCAGTGAGCAGGCCATGCATTTGGTTGTACAGCATGGACTACCTTCGCTCTTGCACGCGCTCCGGAATTTCGAGGCATCGAGCCTCACCGGCGGCGCTGACCTCAAGAGACGGGATGATGCAAGCGGAATTCACATTTTTCTTCCATAGCACCCATCGTGCCATGCCCCCGGTTTCTATGGGCGCTTGCCAATCTTCTCGAGCCGAGGACTTCGATTTTTCCTCACTGGCGCCTGAGCTTTCCATTGCGGCGACGCGCATAGGACATCGAATCGATCTTTTTCTAGCGCCCGGCGTCTTGCAAGGATGCGCTGATGGACATGATCCCCATAGCCTTCGCGCATGAAGCGCGGCATGCGGCGCTGTCCCGGCTGGAACATCCTGAAACAGAGAACTGAACTGAGGTCGGATAGGGGGCCACCTTCGTAAGGCGGCCTGCCCTTCGCGCTCATCTTCTCCTAATGACTATCGCAATGGTGTGGCCTACGCCGATTCCCATGAGGCTCCTCGTGTAGGGACCGCAGGGGCAAAGTACGTTGCCGTCATGCGTACCTGGCGACGCGCAGGTTACTTCCCGGCCGTGTGCAGGAGGGATAGCAAAACAGCTCCAGTATGCGCGCCAATCGATGCCCTAGCTTCCTGCTCAAAGATGCACCAGGCGTCATAGCGCTCCCACAGGACTGGGTGTTCCTTGCGGCGTTCTAGTTCGCGTGCGTGAAGGCCTTCGGACAGCTGCAATATCCACGCATCTCTAGCCGCTTCGCCGTTCTTCGGCGGGCCGCCCAGTGCTTCTCGCGTTTGCTCGTAGTTTTCATCGCTCATGGCTACCACTTGCGCTGCTTCCGCCTCGCTCCAATCCGGATACTGCCGATAGTCGTGGACCGCATACTCGGTCACTAACGGCAACACGTGTCTTACCATGTCGGCGTCGAATAACGATACCGCCAGGTGCTCCAATTCTTCGCTCTCACTGGAACCCAGGCCAGACCCAGTCAACAGCACGGCCTCACGTTGCAGGGCTTCCCAGTCTGACGCCGTCACGCTCGCGCCAGCGTGCTGGCGCTGATGCAGCATCTCGATTTTCCTGTTGAGAGTGCGCGCAACATCGTTTTGGCGGTATTGCGATATAGCCCAAGGGGAAAGGTATAGCAGGTCGTACAGCACCTTGGCTGTCACTGCACCGAGGTTAGCCCCAACTGGCATGGCGTCGACGATCTCAATCGTCTGCGCTCGCGCCGTCTTCTCGTCGGTCTGGGATTGGAGCCAGTACAGCATGCCAAGTAGGTCTCCCAACGCCATCGGCGCCCCTACAATCGCTTCGAACTGCGCCTCATCGCCAGCCAGTTGTCTCGAGGGTTGGTATGCCTCCTCTTGGGAACAGTCCCTCAGGCGGGAAATGCCAGCTTCCTTGACAGCGACGTCGCCGCCGAAGCTATTCCACTCTTCTTCTGGGGCATCGGCCGGGGACGCCGCATTCCGTATTTCGAGAGATGCACGCTGCAGCGCAGGTACCGCCAATCCAAGCTCCCGCAACCATTTCTCCACCATGAGCCGCAACCGCATTGTCGATGGACCGACGAGGCGGCCACATTCCTTGCCCGCAGAGTAGAACGCCAGCGTCGGGATCGCACGCACGCCAAAGTGCTGCCAGCCTCCGGGCGCCTCATCGACATTCAGCTTGAGCACCTTCAATCGTCCCGGATAATCGGCCACGAGCGTCTCCAGATGGGGCGCTAGTACAACATCCCGTAAATAGCTTGAATAATTAATTGCCTCGGATATCATGGCAGGATGAGTCGAGGCCGCCATGCAACGCCAGTGAAGTTGGCGAAGAAAGAAAGACAGGAACTACTATCGCTAATCGAGCGCAAGACGGCTGCGCAGCGAGACGTGATGCGCGCGCGAATCGCGTTGTGGGCCCACGAGGGCCACTCCAATACGGTCATTGCGCGGGAACTGGGTGTATCGGTGCAAACGGTTTGCCTGTGGCGCAAGCGCATTGCCCAGCGAGGTGCCCAAGGCATTCGCGAGGGCGAGCGCAGTGGCCGTCCCCCACGCATCACGCCCGAGGCGCGACTGCAGTTGATCGCGCTGGCGTGTGAAACGCAGGAACCTGAGGGACGGATCACGCCCACGCTCGACGAGATTGTGGAGCGCGCCGTGGAGCGTGGCGTTGTCGAGCAGATCAGCCGCAGCCAGGTGCAGCGCATTTTGCAAGCCGGCGACGTGCGTCCGCACCGGGTCCAGCAATGGCTACATAGCCCAGACCCGGCCTTTCGCGAGAAGGTCAACGGGATTTGCAAGCTGTACCGCAAGGCGCCGCGAAATGCGGTGGTGCTCAGTATCGACGAGAAGACCGGCATTTAGGCCATCGAGCGTAAGCACCCAGGACGCGCACCCGCGCCGGGGCGGCTGCGTCGGCGTGAGTTTGAATATATTCGTCACGGCACCCAGGCGTTGATTGCTGCGCTGGACGTGCATACCGGACAGGTGCTGGCAGAATGCCGCGACCGGCGCACCCAGGAGGATCTGCTGGCCTTCATGGAGCGCGTGGCCGCCGCGTACCCGGGCAAACAGGTGCACGTCGTGTGGGATAACCTAAACACGCATCGCGCCGAAGCCGTCTGGCAGGCGTTCAACGCGCGGCACGATGGGCGGTTTTCACTTCCACTTCACGCCATTGCACGCGAGTTGGGTCAATCAGATCGAGCTCTGGTTTGCCTGCTACACGCGCCGAGTGCTGCGCCAAGCGAGCCACACCAGCATCGCGCACCTGCGCGAACGCACCGAGCAGTTCGTCCGCGCGCACAATCAGGTGGCCCACCCGTTCAAATGGAGTTTCCGGGGCTATCCGTTGCAAACCGGCGCATCGTAATCGAGGATCCAAATGCCAGCCTTACCCACCAAACATTACGCTGCCAAATTGCAGCAGCAACTGCGCAGCCTGCTCGGCCACGAGCAGATCATCACACAAGCCTACGGGCGTCACCTGCTGATCAAACGTCTGGACGACGAGGAGCCGACCGTGGTGGCTCGGCTGACCGAGCTCGGCCGCAATCGCTATGGTGCCGCCTTTCGCAGCCATAGTGGGCGTTGGGAACCGTTGCCAGGCGCAGGCTCGCTCGACGAGATGGCCGAGTTGGTTGTCACGCTCCTGCAGCCGTATTTTCAGCCCGATAATTATTAAAGCTATTTACGGGATGTTGTACTAGTGCCCGTCCTCATCAGCAAAAGTGGCGCCGGGATTTCAGTCCATCAGCAGGCCGCGAACAAGCACCGAAGCACCGCTGACGCAGAGAAAGACCAGCAGCGCGCGCCGGACGGCGTCTGCGGAGATGTGTCGCCGCAGGCAGGATCCGGCGGCCAGCCCGGCCAGACCGAACGGCATCGCAAATACACCGCTACGCAACAGCTCCTCCTGTTGCAGAAGTCCTCCGCCGGCAAACGCCAGGAGGCGCATTACCGCGCTGAACAGGATCACGGCCGCGATGGTTGAGCGAAACTTGTCGATCTCCGGGAGACGCCTGGACAAATACATGGTGTAGACAGGGCCGCCGGTACCGAATAAGGCGCTGAATACGCCACCGACAACGCCTGCCGGTACCGACCAGCCCTTTGCGGCGCACTCCATGCGAGCGGAGGAAGCCATCAGCATGCGCGTCGTCATGGCCAGGACAAACAGGCCAAGGCCAACCAGCAACCAACGGGATTCGATCTTTGCCAGGACGGTAGTACCAAGCGCCACGCCGACCATCATGAAAGGGACCAGACGCAACAGCTCCGTTCGCGACACCGAATTCCAGTTGTGCAGGCCAACCACCGTGGTCGCCAGGAGGTCAAGCAGAAGCAGCATCGGAACCACGACTTGCAGCGGAAGAAACTGCACCAGGATGGGCACCGCAATCATCGCCGCACCGAAGCCCGTGAGGCCGAACACTGTGTAAGCGCCTGCAATTGTCGCACCCAGAATCGCGTAGTGTTCTGCTCCCATCGTGCTCCGGTCGACTTGTCGTAGATTATTCTGCTATGCCCTGCTACAACTTAATCCCGGCGCGCTTGGCGGCCGACGGATAGGTTGCAAAGTCCACCGCCCGGTCCTTGGCGGGGCTCCTCACGCATCATTGCACCGGTTAGTTGGCAGAGATCTTCCGCTTTGCCACCAAGAGCTTCCAGCGCCCGGCTTCCTGAGCGATCTCTTCGGGGAGTCTGCCCTTCGGAGTCAGGGTCTTGGTCATGCCTTGGGAGGCCAGATAGCGCTGCATGCTCGGTTCCGCTGCCGCCTTTTCGAGGTCGGCATACATCTTCGCCGTCAGTCCTTTCGGCGTGCCAGCCGGTGCCATCAGTGCAAACCAGCCATAAAACGTGAAGCCTTGCAGGCCCGCCTCGGCGACGGTGGGAACGTCTGGAAGCAGGGTCGACCGTTCCTTGCCCGTCACGGCAAGCGCCCGCAAGCGGCCGCCTTTCAGAAGCGGCGAGATGGCGTTGATGTTGCCCACAGTCATGTCTACCGTACCGGCCATCAGATCCGAGTAGGCCGGGCCCTCTCCCTTATATGGCACGTGGACGACGTCGATGCTGGCCGCCTCTGCAATAGCCTCGCTGGCCATGTGCACCTGGCTCCCGTTACCCGCCGACGCAAAGGTCAACTTGCCTGGATTAGCCTTGGCGTAGCTGATGAGCTCCGCGATCGTCTTGGCGGGAACCTTCGCATTGACGGTCACCACCATCGGGCCGCTGGCGATCTTGCTGATCATCTCGAAGCTTTCGGCGGAGTACGGCAGCTTTTGATAGATGAACGGATTAACCGTGAACATGCTGCCGGAGGCCAGCAACAGCGTATAGCCATCGGGAGCCGACTTCGCAACGACTTCGGCACCGACGGCACCGCCAGCACCCGGTCGATTGTCCACCACAACCGGCTGCTTCCATTGCTTGCCGAGTTCAAGGGCCACAGCGCGCGCCAGTAGATCGGTCGCACCACCGGAGGCAAATGGCACAACTAGGCGAATCGGCTTGCTTGGCCATTCCTCGGCATGCGCAGGGACCATATAGAGTGGCGCGATCGCGAACACAAACATGGTCAACGCTGTGGACGGGCGGTAGCGCGTCGTATCGGCATCTCGGCTCCGCTCCTTCACAATGGGATGTTGACGCATGCGGCACAACCACTGTCGCCCTTGTCCAAGCCAATACCTGACGGCTTTGTGCGTGCTTCTTGAGTTCATCGTTGTCTCCTTTGTGGTGTCGCCTTATTTCGCGACTATCGTGTGTTGCGTTTCTTCGTATGGATCCTAATAACAAGTTCACTCAGATGGAAACGGAATATTGAACTTATGTTGACAAATTAAAGTTGTTATATTTTTTTCGAAAAATAGACACCACTCCCACCACATTCAAAGTGGAGAATAAATGACCAATTCAGGAATCAATGGAATGACTATCCGCTTCGATATGGATTCAGGAATTCCGACATCGACGCGGAGATTGGCCGTGCCGGATGCGAAACAACCGATAGCGGTCGCGTCAGCCGCGGAAAGTCCGTACGCAGTTCAACCAGCGTCCCCTTTTCCAGCATGCCCTGCACCAGGATCCTGGAAAGGCAACTGATACCCAGGCCAAGCTCGACTGCATACTTGATCGCCTCGGAGCTTCCAAGTACCGTTTGCGGGCGGAGTGGCCCCAAGTAGGAATGCAATGCACTCCCGACCGCGTCTCGCGTGCCGGATCCCTCTTCGCGAAAAAGCCAGTCCGCCTGCTGAAGCTCGACGCCTGATACAGGCTGGCCGGATGCACGTTGTGCCACGGCCAGCCTGTCATGGGGCGACGCGACGATGACGAGTTCATCATCGCGCCATTTATAGCTGAGCAATTCCGTTGCCTCACTTGGCCCCTCAATAATGCCGACATCGGCACGCGTTTCTGACACGAGGCGAATCACTTCCTGTGAATTCCCTATGTGAGCATCCACGCGTCGTTCAGGAAAATTGGCATGATAGTTCGCCAATATCTTGGGAATCAGATAATTGCCAATAGTGGTGCTGGCCGCGAGCTTCAGGTGACACGGCGGATGTCCGCCGGAAAACTCGCGTTCGATCGCGCGCGCCTCCCAAATCAGGCGGGTCGCCCGCTCCTGGAGCGCCCGGCCGGCATCGTTCAGCACCAGACGCTTGGAGACCCGATCGAACAACGTTACCCCAAGGCTCTGCTCCAGTTCATTTACCGCCGAGCTGACGGCCGACTGCGACAGCGCCGCTTCCTCCCCGGCAGCAGATGTAGACCCTGTCCTCGCTACCGTCGAGAACAGTTCCAGCTGCCGGAGTGAGAATCGTACTGCCGCCATGGTCAGCCTTTCTGCACCAGCCTTGGACGACCGTCGTCGGGCGTGCTTGCCGGTGTCGTGACAGCCGTCAATGCGTCCAGCAGCAGCTTCGACAGATGCGCGCGCGGATTGTCACGCGGAACCAGGATGCCGAGGCGACGCGTCAGCGGCGGCGAACCGAACGGAATCGTACGGATCGTCGCCGGGAACTCGTTCTCGACGCCACGGGCTGGTACCACCGATGATCCGAGGCCATTGGCCACCATCGCGATGACACCCTCGAGCGTGTCGATTTCCATCGTGGAACGGACAGCAATCTGTCGCCGGACCATCTCCTCCTGCACAAGCAGGCCGACACGAGCCGTGCGGTTAAATCGCACGTAAGGGGTGGTTTCCAGCACGCCCTTGTCCGAATCTCCCCGCGTCGTGACATGCGTGATCACCACGAACTCTTCGTTGAAAAACGGCATGAATTGCAGGTCCAGGCGTGGTACCTCCGGCTCCGTGACGACCGCAACATCGAGCTGCCGCCGGTACACGGCCCTTTCCAGATCGTGGGTAAGCCCGGTGGTCAGGTGAATGTCGATGCGGTGCCCCTGCTGGTGGAGCCGCTTCAATGCCAGCGGCAATACTCCCGATACGCACGTGTGGACGGAGCCGAGCTTGAGCACACCTCCGGCCGCTTCGCGCTTGAGCGCGGCAGACATGCTCTCCCAATGCGTCAGCAGGTCGCGCGCACGGTTCGTGAACGCGAGTCCTGCGTCCGTCAGCACGGGCGGCCTGCGGCTCCGATCGAAGATCGTCATGCCGAGCTCCTCTTCCAGGGAACGCATCTGCATGCTCACCGCCGAGAGGGAAAGCCCGATGGCATTGCCCGCCTCGGCAAAACTGCCTCGGTCCGCAATGGCTACCAGTGTGTAGAGTGTCTTGACGTCCATGGCTGACAAGTTGATGTGTGGTTCAAGTCGCTAGCTTGCTGCGCCGTCATTTTGCCGCATGGCCGTGCGCATCGCCCCCTATATCCCCAGCAGCCGACGAGCGTTGCCGCCCATCACCTTTTCCATGTTCTCGGGACGGATCGGCAACGTCTCGAACCATCGCTTGTAGTCCCGCACCGGGCAGAACGGAAATGAGCTTGCATACAGCATCCGGTCGGCCAGGAATGAATCAGCGGCCTTCACATATTCCTCCCAACCGGGCATCCGCGAGAAGTACATATCGGGCGAAAGGTACATATTCGGGCGGCGGAACGCGATGTGCAGGATCTCCGTCACCCAGGGCCAGCCACCGTGAACGACGACGACTTTGAGCTTCGGAAATTCAGCCAGGACCCGATCGGTTCGTACGGGATCGGAGTAGCTCAGGTCCGGACCGGCCGTGCCGCCCACCATCATGGTCACGGGCACGTCCAGGTCTTCGCAGTGCGCGTAGATCGGATACAGGCGACGATCGTCCGCGTACATGGGAATCGGATAGGAGCCCGGTTCGATGTTGATCGCTTTGAAGCCGCTGGCGACCGCTTCCGAAATGGTCTTGCACGCAGCCACGCGGTTTGTCGGATCGATCGATGCCGCACCAATGAAGCGTCCTGGGTAATCGCGCACGATTCGCGCCACGTCCTCGTTGGAGACGCTCCCCAGCGTTCCGGCAAGGCGCCCCACCACGACGCCCTTGTCGACGCCGGCTTCGTCCATCTCCTTGAGCAACAACGCCATCGATTGCTGCTGCGCGGCAGGCGATGGTTCAAAGCCCACCGTCCTTGTAAAGCCGTCTCGGCGCTCGCCAGCCGAGTACATCAGCGTATCGAGAAAGCCACCGAGCGGCGGTCGGAGTCTGAAATCAATGATCATGTCTTGTTCCTGGCTGGTCTGCTACGGGAATGGGCTTACATCACCTCGTTCTTTCGGTCATCCGTCTCGCCGTACCGGTGCAGCGCCGGCGGCTTGAGACCGGCGTACAGGTTCTCGATCCCAGCGTTAATCACTTCTGCATGCTGTGCAAACAGCGAATTGCCTTCCAGATCGCTCTCGACGATGAATGGCCCGAAGTTTTCGACCTCGAACATCCACATCGCCTGCGCAATGCCTAGTTCGTCGAGCCAGAACACGTCCCGCACCCGCTTGATGCCTCGGCCGAGCAGCGCGCCCGTGCCATAGCCTACAGTCGTGAGATAGATGGCGCCGCCGGGCGCCAGCACGCGCTTGTAGTCGTCGGCAGGCATGCCACCCTTGCCGATGAAGATCCGGCATTCCGTCTTCTCCATCCAATTCGGAATCCATTTGGAGAACCGGAAGCTTGCCGTCGCAGTCACGGCGCCTACGTTGTAGCCGCCGTCTTCATCGGGTGCCGCCGCCGGTGAGCAATGGAAGTTGACGTTGCTGAGCCCACGCAGCTCTACCGGTGGCTCCAGCCCTTCATCGAGCACCTTCTTGTAGATGCCTTCCCGCGCTGTGTAGATCAGGCCTGTCAGATACACGGCCGATCCGAGCTCAAGCCTTGCGATGTCATCCGTGGTCGCGGGCAGGTTGACGTGGAAGACCTTCAGTTCATCGTCTTGCGGGTTTACCATTCGACCGTCTCCCTGCGCAGGTAAGGGGTGAACCACTGGGGGTCCGTGCGATATTCGATGTTGCCGTCTGCGTGAATTCGCGCCGTGGCGCGTCGGGACGACAGGCAGAACGTGTGAAGACTGATCGGCATGCCGCCCGTGTGGGTATGCCCCACCTCGATATGGCAGTCCACGACCATCGACGAACCCACGAAGCCCATGGCGCCCATGCCGATCGAGTTACCCAGCTTCATCAGTTCAAGCTCGAGTTCGGCGATCTTCGGATCGGGGTTGCGATCCCCCACCACACGCAGACATGCCGCCTGCTTGCCGAGTTGCATGCAGGTGTCCTTCGACCCGCCCAGGCCGATGCCGACAATGGCCGGCTGGCATGCCAGGCCGCGCTTGCCAAAGGCGATCAGCGTGTCAAGCACGAACCGCTTGATCCCATCGATCCCGTCGCCCGGGAACAGCATCCGGTAGTCGGTGCCGAACAGCCCGCCCTTGTGCACGGTCGTAATGTCGACCCAATCGGCGTCCGGTTCGAACGACCATTCGATCTCGGGCGCATTGATGCCAACGTTGTTGTTGTTGTCGGTGCGCCAGAGCGGGTGCACGCGGTTCGGACGTAGCGGAACGGCCAGCGTGGCGTCGGCGGTGGCCTTGCGCAGCGCGCGCTCGACGGCGACGAAGCCGCGCTGCACGGAAGCGTTGTTGCCGATCTTGACGTAGTAGCGCGGCAGTCCGGTATCGGCACACATGGGCCGGCGGTCCTGGTCAGCGGCTTCCCAGTTATCCTGCATGGCGTGTATCACGAAGCGAGGCAGCTTTCCGGTCTCGGTCTTCTGCAACGCCTGGATGCCTTGTTTGTAGTCTGTGGGGATCTCGATCGCGGCGCGCTTCATGATCTCGAACGCGGCTTCCTCGACCCGATCGATAGCGATGGTCATCGTAGCGGTCCTCTATGCTGCAACTTTTGGGGGTTGACCGGCCTCACCGGTAATCAGTGACGTGCCCGGCTTGACGATGTCGAACTTCACCGGAACCATCTCCAGGCGAATATCGTCGCCGTCCGCGGTCACGCGGGTGTAGCGACTGCTGTGCAGGTCACCGGGCTCCGGAAAGTCTTCGCGGAAGTGGGCGCCACGGCTGTTCTCGCGTGCCAGCGCGGAAACGGTAATCACGCGCGAGATGTCGACCAGGCTCTGCAGATTGAGCCAGTCGTGCCAGGTCACGTTGTAGCGGCGCTCGCCATCGGGTACGCCCATGGCCAGCAGCGCGTCGCGATGCGCGGCGACGGAATCCAGGCCCCGGCGCATCGCCTGTTCGTTGCGCAGCACGCCAACGTCGTCCCACATCGTCTGCGCGAGCGCATCGCGCAATTCGTGAATGGCGCCCGGCGTCTTCGAGAATGGGTACTCGGCACGCTCGATGCCGCTCAGGATGACGCGCTGGTCCGGCTCCTTCCAGTGCTGGACGCCAGAAACATACGCGGCCATCGAGTCGCCCGCGATGCCGCCGAACACTGTCGAGTTCGCCACGCCGTTGCCGCCCAGGCGATTGGCCCCGTGCACGCCGCCGCAATCCTCGCCAGCAGCGAACAGGCCGGGCGAGGCGGTGCTGCAATCCACATTGAACTCCACACCTCCCATCAGGTAATGGGCCGTCGGGACGACCTCGACGCGACCACCGGCCAGGTCAAAACCGCAGTCCTTGCACCGGTTGACCATCCCGGGGAACGTCTTGGCCACCTTTTCAGGCCCAAGGTGGCTCATCTGGATGTAGATGCCGCCCATCGGGCCGCTCCTGCCGGCACGCATTTCGGCATAGATGCCGCGGCTGACCACGTCCCGCGTCGCACGCTCGCCGCGCGCATCATAGTTGGTCATGAAGCGGTCGCCGTTGCCATTGATCAGCCAGCCGCCCGCACCTCGCAAACCTTCTTCAAGCACCGTGCCGGTCATGCGAGTATCCGGGCCGCCGAGCAGCCCCGTCGGATGGAACTGGACCATCTCCATGTCCCGCAGGCTCAGGCCATAGCGCATGGCCATCGCCAGGCCATCGCAGGTTTTGTCACCAGAGGGCGTGTGGTAGCGGTACATGGTCGGGCCTGCGCCCGTGGCCATCAGCACGGCCTTCGCCTGTACGAAGCGATAGGTGCCGCGACGCATGTCGATGAACAACACGCCAGCGATACCCGAACCATCGGCTGCCGGAATCAGCTCGATGGCCCGGTGCTCCTCCATTTCTTCCACATCGAGTGCCCGCACCTGCTCCATTAGCCGGTTGATGATCTCGATACCGGTCAGGTCAGCCTTGTGGACCGTGCGGTCGAAGCTCTGGCCGGCAAAGGCCTTCTGGTGCAGCGTGCCGTCGGGATTGCGATCAAAGAAGCAGCCGATCTCGTTTTCCAGTTCGCGGACACGTTCTATCGCCCCTTCAACAAGCCGCCAGGCAAGGTCTTGGCGTGGCAGCCACTTGCCACCTTCGATCGTGTCCATGAAATGGCGCTCGACCGAGTCTCCGACCGACAGCGCCACGTTGTAGCCGCCCTGGACCATGCGCGTGCAGCCGCATTTTCCAAGCAGGCCCTTGACCGCCACAGATACCTTGAGCGCAGGATTTGCCTTCTTGGCGTGCAACGCCGCGAATAGCCCTGCCCCGCCCGTACCGAGGATCAGGATGTCTGTCTTGTGGTTCTCGATTTGCATTTCAGATTACCCCTAGGGCAAAGATCACGCCGACGAACAGCGACAGCGCACCACCCCAACTGATCCATGACAGGCGTGCGTCTCGGGTAGAACTCCATGGCAGCAATTCCAGCGCCAGCAGTCGCAGCCCGAAGCACATGTGAATGGACAACAGCAACACCAGACCCCATTCGCCGAACTTCACCGCGCCCATGTTGGCAAATTTCAGGAACGCGTCCATGCGCGCATGCTCGTCCAGTGCGAGTCCCAGGACGTAGAAGTGCGCTGGCAGGAAGATGCCCAGTGCCAGGCCGGACAGACGGTGCCCGAGAAAGGCCCAATAGGCGCGGTGGTTTCTTGGTGACTTCATGACAGCAGACCTCCCACAGCCGCCACGGCACGCAGGCCCATCGACAGCAGCAACAGTCCAAACAGCAAACAGGACACGAACGCTGCGCCACGGCTCAGCCGGGCCCATTCGATCAAGATGTTGCGCAGCCCGATTGGCACATGGACCGCCACGCTGATCACGAACAGCGAATAGAACGGAATCCAGAGCAGGCTGCCCTGAGTGCGGGAAAGTATCTCGGCAGCAGTCAAGCCGCCACGGACTGCGTAGAGAATCACGCCCAAATGCACGAGCACGAATGGCGCCATGACCATTGCGCTGAGACGCTGGAGTGCGAACAGACGCTGCTCCATGATCAGCCACCTCCCTTCAGGAATTGCAACAGCGCATTTTTCTTGAGCCCTGCAATGCTGCCGGTCGGGCTCAGGCTCACAGGGCAGTGCGTCATGCAATTGCCCTGCGTATGGCAGGAATTGCAGCCGCTACCCGACGTCGCCTTCTTCAGCACGTCCTTCGGATCGGCATGGCGTTCGTCGTTGAACAGGGTCCACGCGCGGTTCAGCGCGGCGGGTCCGAGATACTCCTTGTCCCATGTCACGACGTCGCACGAGGCATAGCAAACGCCGCAGTTGATGCATTCGATGGCGGCGTCGGCCATCTTGCGCTTCTTGCTTGTCGGGGACACCGCTGCCGGCGGATCGTGGCGCGTCGCCGTGCCGACGAACGTATTGCCGGCCTTCTTCCATTTGTCGAAGAACTCCGACATCTCGACCACCAGGTCCTTGATGCGGGGCATGTTGCGCAACGGCTCGATGACGATCACGCCATCCTCTTCCACGCGGCTGACGTGCGTTCGGCATGTCCAGCGTGGCTTGCCGTTCACGGTCATCGCGCAGGACCCGCAGACGCCCACCCGGCATGCGAAGCGGTAGGACAACGTCGGATCGATGCGGCGCTGCACTTCGGTCACTACGTCTAGAACTGTCTGGTTCTCGCGCCACGGTACTTCATAGGTTTTGAAATCGCCTTCGCCGGTGCCCCGGGCAATGCGTACCGTAAGCGTGCGTTGCGCGGCCTTTGTCGCCTCCATCACTCTCTCCCGTTTCATTCAATGCGCTGACGCGCCAACCTGTTTGCGCGCGAAGACCGGCGCCTGATGACCTTCCATCTGATGTTCGGTCCGTGGTCTTCTGCGGTTGAGTTGAAACAAGTTTAAGTAATCGATTTTTCTGAATCAATAATATATAAGTTAATATTTTTTGAACTTAATCGCTAAAAATGGCGCTTAGCGCACGCGTTGCGCGTGGATGTCAGATAAGGTCGGGCGGCGTCGACGAGAAGCCTTGCGCAAAGGTCTCTCGCAAGTAGTCCACAAAGACCTGCGAGACCCGCGAGGCGTGGGCTGAATAGGGTCGAATGGCGTAGAGCCAGTCTCCAAATGCGCCGGTGGAGCGCCACTGTGGCAGAACCTCGACGAGTCGACCTGTTTCCAGAGCAGACTGCGCACTGAAGTCCGGCAGCAGCGCGATACCCAGGCCTTCGATCGCGGCATCGCGCAAGGCTTCGCTGTTGTTGACGGTCAGGGGACCTGTGACTGGCACTGTCACAGGGTCAGCGTGCCTGGCATTGGACTCCGCCACCGCAGGAACAAATGTCCAGGTTGGCGTTCCCTGCAGCCGGGGATAGTGCAGGCACGCGTGCTCTGTCAGGGCTTGCGGCGTCTCGGGAATCCCGCTGCTGCGCAGGTAAGCGCGGCTTGCGACAAGGACCGTGCGTGTTGTCGCGAGCGTCCACGCCACGTGGGTCTCCGGCGGCGCAGACGTATGCCTGACCGCAATGTCGAAGCCCTCCTGGGCCAGGGGCCGCAAGCGATCCGACATGTCGAGTTCGAGTTGGATCTGCGGATACCGGCGCAGGAAATCAGGCAGGCGCGGTACCAGCTGCTGCCTGGAAAAAGCCACCGGCGCCGTTACGCGCAGGAACCCTCTTGGCGCCCCGGCCAAGTCTCGGACATTGGCATAACCTGTGGCGATCTGCTCGAACGCGCCGCGCATGGCATCCACCAGCTGCCGTCCGGCATCGGTCAGCGTTGCGCTGCGAGTGGTCCGCTGGACCAGCGTAATGCCCACCGCCTTCTCGAGATCCGTGATGTGCTGGCTCATGGACGCCTTGCTGACGCCGAGGCGCGCGGCGGCCTTGCTGAAGCTGCCCTGCTGATGCAGCACCACAAGCCAGTGCAGGTGCTCCCAGAGTTCCTCGACGTTGTCCTTGCGCATGCAATGCTCCTAGATCGACACATTCGGATACGGATATTTCATATCTATAGCATGCTGGTAGCTAAATTTCCTGAACAGTCAGTTCGGCGTTCGATGACTAGCCGTTGACAGGGGCCCTCCATACACTCCAGACATCGAAAACGCGGCGGGCATGCCAAATCCCGCCCAGTACTGACAGGAGATGCCCGTGACTGCGCCCTACACAAACCCCGCAGACGTCATTCATTTCGTTGCCGGCGAGCCGTACGAAGGCAACGGCAAGCGATCGCAGGCGGTGTTCAATCCCGCCACCGGGGCCGTAGCGCGCCAAGTCCGCCTGGGCACAGGCGAGGACGTGAATGCCGCCGTGGCTTCCGCGCTGGCCGCTTTTCCGAAGTGGGCCGACACCCCGCCAATTCGCCGGGCCCGCGTGATGCTCAAGTTCCTGGAACTGATGAACCGGCACAAGGACGAACTGGCCGCGATCATTACGGCAGAGCACGGCAAGGTGCTGAGCGATGCGGCCGGGGAAGTCAGCCGCGGCATCGACATCATCGAGTTCGCCTGCGGCATCCCTCAACTGCTCAAGGGCGACTTCACGGACCAGGTCTCGACCGGCATGGACAACTGGACCATGCGCCAGCCGCTGGGCGTTGTGGCTGGCATCACGCCGTTCAACTTCCCGTGCATGGTGCCGTGCTGGATGTTCCCCGTCGCCATCGCGGCAGGCAACTGCTTCATTCTGAAGCCCAGTGAGCGCGATCCTTCGGCCTCGCTCTTCATGGCACGCCTGCTCAAGGATGCGGGGCTTCCCGATGGCGTTTTCAATGTCGTCCAGGGCGACAAGACCGTCGTGGACGCCCTGCTCCATCACAACGACGTCAAGGCCGTGAGCTTCGTCGGGTCCACGCCCATCGCGAACTACATCTACGAGACAGGCGCCAGGCTTGGCAAGCGGGTCCAGGCGCTGGGCGGCGCAAAGAACCACATGGTTGTGATGCCCGATGCAGACATCGACCAGGCCGTAGATGGACTGATCGGCGCAGCATACGGCTCGGCCGGCGAGCGTTGCATGGCCATCTCCGTGGCAGTGCTCGTCGGCGACGTGGCAGACAAGATCATGCCGAAGCTGGAAGCCCGCGCGCGCGAACTGGTCATCAAGAACGGCATGGAGGCGGACGCCGAGATGGGCCCCATCGTGACAGGCCAGGCGCTCGAACGCATCGAAAACTACATCGCCCTCGGTGTGGAAGAAGGCGCCAAGCTCTTGGTCGACGGCCGCAACTACAAGGTGCCTGGTCACGAGCTAGGATTTTTTACCGGCGGAACGCTGTTCGACAACGTGACCCCGGACATGCGGATCTATAAGGAGGAGATCTTTGGTCCGGTGCTCTCATGCGTGCGCGTGGATGACTTCGCGCAAGCCGTGAAGCTGGTCAACGCGCACGAATTCGGCAATGGCGTGGCCTGCTACACGCGCGACGGGCAAACTGCCCGCGAATTCGCCCGCCACATCGAAGTCGGTATGGTCGGCATTAACGTACCGATTCCGGTACCAATGGCATGGCATGGCTTTGGTGGCTGGAAGCGCTCGCTTTTCGGCGATATGCATGCCTATGGTGAGGAAGGCCTGCGCTTCTACACGCGCCAGAAGAGCGTCATGCAACGCTGGCCCAACGATACGGCTCGTGGAGCTGAGTTCGCGATGCCCACTGCGAAGTGATAGCGCGAAGGGATCGAGGCCGGGCGAACAAGCTTGGCGTCGATCCCAGCGCAAGTACGGCATAGCCCTCGCCCCCAACTTTCCGCAAACTGTCGTATTAGAAGGTGGACGCACCGACATCACAGGCGGTAGCCATTTATATAAAAACGTCGTTGGCAGTTTCCAATCGCCGCCATAGCCAATAATTTCATGATTGTGAAATTACCAACTCACCTGCCGAGTGGCTGCATGCCAAAAGGCCCTGTCATCTGCGGACAGTCCGCAAGAGTTTGCCTAGGGTTTATACTTATCCCCGTCTCCTCCCTTCCCAAGGGATTCGTGCCCGCGCTTGAAGCGGGCTTTCTTTTGCCAGCTGTCCAAGCTGCTCACCAGGCGCTGAAGTCTGGGCGTGCAAGACATCTATGCCGCGGTGGATTTCGACTTTGCAGCCGTTTCGAGCGCCTGCGCGTCGAGAATGCTGGTGGCGCCGACAGACGCCCGTCCCTCCCCATTCAACATAACCTTCCAGTAATCGGCAAAACTTCGCTCTGCGGGCGTTATGTTAAGTATAAGACACTAGCCCATTGAGTGCGCATGGCCGATATAGGCTATTATGCGCATAAGGACCAACACGGAGGTAGCCATGGGTCAAACGCTCGAAGTCCGGTCGCGCAAAGCGACCAACGTGACGTTGCCCGCTGACGTCTACGAAGAAGGCAAAGCGCTCGAACTGAACTTCTCGCGGGTGTTCGAACAAGCGATGCGCGAAGCCATCCGTGCCGAACGGGGTCGTCGCTGGGCGGCCGAGAACGCGGAGTTCATCGCCGCTCACAACGAGTTCGTCGAGCAACACGGCCTCCCACTGGCGAAGCATCGGATGTTCTGATGGCGCGCTTCGAAATCTATGTCAATAACGAGGATACGGGCGTCGCGCCATTCCTGGTCGACGTACAGAGCGAATTTCTTGCGGGACTAAACACCACGGTGGTCGTGCCGCTGATTCGGGCTGAATCGCATCCTGGGTCCAGGTTGCCAGCCGATCTGGTCCCGCCCTTCGAGGTCCAGGGCATCCGTTGCATCTTCTACCCGCCCTTTATCGCCGCGGTCTCAAAGAGCGCCCTTGGCGCGCGAGTCGGATCGCTACGCAATGAGAGCTCACTGCTCGTCTCCGCACTCGATCGCCTGATGGGCGGCTTCTGATCGCCCGCATGGGCGCCCAAGTGGGCGGCGCTCGGGATCGACGCTGGCTGGCATCCTTAACACCTCGAACGGTCAGTGCTGGAGTTCCGCCACCCGACAACCCCTCTCTGCCTCGTGGACGATCACCGATTCGCATCGGCGAACGACTGCCGAACTTAGGGGCTCAGCCCAAGACCATTGCCGAGCTTGGCCGCCAAAGTCATCAAGTTCTGGCAGAACTTCCGCTTTTCCTCTGGCACCCCTGGCTGGGCGGCGATCCATCCCTTGAACGAGCAGAAGGACTCGGGGGAGATCGCGGTCAGGCGCTCCATGACGCCCGTTTTGGTAACGACAATCGTGCTTACCCGACCGCCACGCAGGAGCTTGGTCATCCCATATGACATGGCCGCCCCACTGTCATCCGCAATCGTGGTCGACAGCGTCGCTTCCGGCGTGCTCGATTTCACGGCGCCAATGATGTCGACCACGAATCCGACTTCGTTTCGCCCGCGCACGCAGGCACCTATCCTTGGGGCGAGGATGAAGGTCGGATCCACTGCCTGGAGTGCGGGCAGGATGACTGACTCTGCGATGGGCTTCGCCGTGACGAACTGCACGCGCTTGTTGTAGAGCCCGAGTCTGACGGCATCGTCGATGCGGCAGCCCGCGGCGGACGCATAGGCAAGAATCGCGTAGTTCCCAATCACCGAGATCGTCTCCGCGAAACCCGCGCGGCGAAACGCCTCCAACAACTGAACCAGAATCTGTGGGGCATTGCCAGGCGCGTAGGCAGAAATCTCGCTTTCGGTTCGCGTCAGTTCCAGCCGCTTGGCCGCGGCGCGGCCTGGGCGGGTCGCCCCCGACGCCTCCGCGCGCACGGCGGCCTCCCATTCCGCAAAGCGCTGACATGCAACGCCATACTGCTCCAACACAAGGCGCTCCAGATGCCGGACTTCGAAGCCGCCGCATTGGAACGTGCGACACCCAGATGCGGAGGTCGCTTGCGCTGGGGCCTTCTTGGCACTAGCAAAGTCGTGCGCCGCTTCGCGGCTCCGTTCAGGTGAGGGAGCGGGCTGCGCCGGGTGCGCTCGTGTTGCCGCCTGCTTCGCCGGCGCGGCCGGCCGCGGTTTGATGACCGGTTCGCGCCCGGCAAACCGGCGCAGGTGATCGAGCTGCTCTTCCGCGAACGGCCCCTTCGGCAGGGTCAAGACTACCTTCGCAATGGCGTCTCCAGTCCGGCCAGTCTTGGCGTCACGCAGGCCCTTGCCGGCCAAGCGCAACGACTTGCCGCTGCCCGTATTCGGTGGGACGTCTACCTCGAAGGTTCGCCCCACGATCTCGATGGTGGTCGTTCCGCCGAGCCACGCCGTGATGCAATCGATCTTGACTTCGCAGTGGACGTCGAGACCCTTCAGGTACGTCGACCCGGACTTCACCACCCGGATTTCGCAGAGTAGATCCCCGGCCGCGCCACCGAACTCACCTGGCATGCCGCCACCGACTGCACGGAGAACGCGACCTGCCGGGGTGTTCGCCGGCACTTGGATGTTGAAGCGCTTGGTCTGATTGAATGCACCATTCCCTTTGCACTCTCTGCAGCGCCAATCGACCCCCGATCCCTTGCATCTGCTACAAGTGCGCTGCCCCCAGCCATCCGCGGAAGGATGCCACCCGTGGCCGTCGCACTTTTCACACGCTACGGGAGAGCTCGCTTCCCCTGAGCCCATGCAATACGGGCATGTGTCTTCAACTTTGATCTCGACGGTTGCCTTGCCACCGCGGACCGCCGTGTCAGCGTCGATTGACGCCTTGCAGCGGATGTCCTCGCCTCGTACAGGTGGTGGTCTGGATTGACGGCGTCTCCGCTGGCTCTGGTGAAACTGCTGGCGAAAGAGGTCTTCGAAATTAGCGTCGTCTTCGTCCGGCCCGGCCCACCAGGGATTCCCGCTACGGGTCGCGCCATTGCCCAGGTCGTACTCCGCGCGCTTCTGCGCGTCGCCAAGGATGCGGTTAGCCCTCTCGATTTCCTTGAATTTCTCCTCGGCCTGCTTCTTTTCCAGGGCAGACTTGCCGTGCTGTCGGTCGGGATGAAATTTCATCGCGAGCCGCCTGTAGGCCGCTCGGATCTCCGCCTCGGTCGCGCGAGGCGAAACGCCGAGAGTGTTGTAGTAGTCGATCATCACCGGCTAATCAGATTCACCTCGCTCATGGTCTGCGGGCCGGGACTGTGCTTCGGCCATCGAGACGGCGGACTGGCACAAAAAGATACCACTACCGATCCCTCACGGCGGACGCACCAGTAACGATGTACCGATTGCGCCACATAATGGATCGCGGGTTCCACTCCGTGTGCGTGCGTGATTAGTTCGCCTCTTGCGTCCCGCTTTCAACGCCCTACCCCGCGTTTAACGTCCGCAACGCTTTTGTGAGTTCTCCGGCGAGCAGTGATCCGACTCAAGGCGCAACGCCGAGCGTTCAAACAGCATCGAATCGAGGCGGCCCTGCAAGGTCGAGGATGCTCCACCGATCGTTCAATGGTCTGCTCGCTGCGTGACAATTTTTTCGCTGGCCAAAGAACTGCCGGGAAAAATGGCTCCTAATCCTGTGTTGCGCGATGTTTATATCGCCGTATCCTGCTCCGGTAGGTCCTGCTACCACCCGCGCCCCTCCCCTGGTGAGCGCGGGTTTTTTTCGCGAGCAGATGAACTGCGCGGCGCAGGCTGGATTGCCGTCAACGGCAACCTGGCGGATACTGGATGTGGGTGGCGCCGCAAGGTGTTACCCGATTTCTTCTTGGACGTTCTGCGGCTCTCCTCCATCGGATCGAGGGCTGTTTTTTTGGTCGCGCTCACTATCTGGCAACCGACGCGTCCAACTTGCCGACGGCGGCCGCCGCATGCGCGATCGATCACCGGATCTGCCGGTGTCATGTCGACCTGCGGGCGGTCTGACCTGCGCGTGCACAATCCGAAAGCGCGCCAGTCGTTTGCCCTGCCCGCTGGCGCCCAATAGAGTGGCCAGTGAACCTCAACCGCCGTCTAGCCTCCTTCGTCTTGATCCGAACAAGTCAGGACGCTGGGCAAGAACTCTCCGTCGATCGTGGCTACCGCGCACGCACCGAGACCAAAGATGCGGCACGGTCCTGTGGTCGGATAAGCCGTGGATTCGTGGTGATGGCCGTGGAACGCTCGTTTCACTCTCATTGTTTCGATGAGCATGTCAATCGCCTCGAACCCGTGTGGGTGACAAGCCGGAGCCTCGTGGCTGACCAGGACATCCGCATGCTGACTCAATAGCGCGTTGTAGGTCTGCGGGAAGATCGTGCTGCGATGGCGCCGCGGCAGACCACCCCGCCAGTAATTCCCCTTCCCACATTTGGCCAGATAGTCAGTGGCGCGCTCTACGCGCGATGGTTCGGGCGGCATCCAGACCTGGCCGCGAAAAATCCCCCCTAGCCCGGCAATCCGAAGGCCTGCGATCGTGACCACCCTCCCATCCAGGTTCCGGTCGGCCAGGCCCGAGCCGAAAAGGTTGTCGTAGTCGGCATCGCTGTCGGTGTCGTGATTGCCAGGAATCCACCACACCTGCGTCAGGGGAAGGATGCTGGCGAGCTCTTCATCCAGTGGACGCCTGGCCTGAATGTCGCCAGCGAGCACCACCGCCTCGGGGCAGTGACGGTGGACGCTTTCGATCAGCGGGCCGAACTCACCATGGGGGTCGCCGCAAATGAAGACATGGCCTGCAGACATCGGACGTTGGGGTGTGACTTAGTTTGAGTGGAACAGGCGAATCGATGACGTGAGCGTTGGCGGCTGGCGGGTATACGATCAGCCACCCACCTAGGCCACGGCCTGGGCCACCGCGCTCCCTACGGCCTCGTGGAGTCGCACTTGACGAATCGTGCAAGCTCCGCTCGCAAAATGGCACCCTCTATGACCACGTTCTTCTTGAATGATCGCCAATTTACCTGATTAGAAGTTCTGTCGAATGCGTAACCGCGACTGTGCCCGCGCAAGGTTACTCCATCCACCAGTACAGCTTCTTAAGTGAAAACCGCACGCTGGACGACAAGACCTGACGAAGTAGCCCCTTCCCCGTTTACAATGTTGCTATGCAATATAAATCTGGGCCGTAGAAGCGCGCGAATCGTCACGGGTCCTACTAGCAGGGAGGCGGCAATGGCGACAGCTCTGGCTGCGACCAAAGGCGAGGCACTAAAGCTCCTGGAAACAGAGGGCGTCACGGTCGTGGATTTGGACTACGAATCAGGATGGCAGGATGCGATTGAGCTGGCCAGGCTGGGCGAAAAGCTTGGCATACGTGTCCAGTATCGCGGCCATGAGAGTATTGCCGTCAGCTCGCCCGCTGTACTCGTTGCCGGACTGAATCGTCCAAAGTTGACGTTCCGTCAGCGCAATCTTTACTGCCAATTTGAGCTCGGCATGCTACCAGTGGCTGACTTGGAGCGCCTGGAGGGAAAAGCGGAGAAGCTCGGAGACTACATCCTCGCTGGACATCTAACGAGGGATGTCGATGCTGTATGGACGGAATAAAGCATTGCCATGCAGCCATCCTGAAGTCCAAAACAGAATCAGCGCCGCGAGTCGCGCCTTGATTTGCCTGGCCGCCCTCGGGTAGCGCTTATCTCGTAGAGATATGGTTGGCCGGTTGCGGATTGCCCGTCGTCGTGGCAGCAGCTACCATCCCTGAAGACTTGTTGTGCCCGGCGATGTCGGGCCGGTCCTGCAGGGGCGCAATCTGACTACCAACGGGAACGCCGTGACGAATCAGCTCGATCTTTTTGAAGATAGCCGCGATGTCATGCTTCGCAACGACGTGCTCACAGCGCTTGAGCAACGCAATGCCGCCGCCGGGCGTGAAGCACTGCAGCGCCTGGTCGCGGAATATCCAGACGACGCGCTTGTGCCGACCCTGGAGACACTTGTATGCGTGCTGGAGGCTCCCGTCCACGAACACTTCGCGACTCACACGGCACTGCGCGACACCTGCGAAGTGTGGTGTTTGCCGAGCATGCTGGCAGCGCGCCGAGCGTTCGGCGACGTAGCGGGCATGGCTTGGTGCCTACCGCTGTGGCGTGCTGTCGCCCGGGCCGCCTCTCAATTGCCGTTTCACCGGGAGATGCCCGAATGGCATTCGGCACCCCTATGGATGCGCGCTGCGGAGTGGACTGCGGCATGTGACAGCATCAAGCGAATCGGGTCATGGCGACGAATTCCAACTCCCCTCGCCTGGATGGCCGAGACGGTCTACCGGCTACAGGGGCTTGACCCGGCATGGCCGCTCTTGGCCGAGCTTGCTTGGCTATCCCCGAAGAAGCTCGGCGCGCTCATACAAACGCTCGGTGATTCGTCATTGCTGGCGCTGCGCCGGCGGTTCGATGCGAATTTCGACGGTGACGGCACAACCGAGGATCTTTGCTGGTTTCCCGCCTGGGCCATGACCGAAAAACCCGGACTTGCTGGCCTCTTACGCGCGTCTGAGTTCTCGACGGGCACATTACCCGAACAGGGATTGCGGATCATGCTGGAGTTGTTGACCCTTGAGCGCCAAGGCCGCCAGCATGATTTGCTGGAACGGCGAAAGGACTTACGCGGCCTGCACGCGGGTCTCTTCGAGGCCTACATCCGTACGCGGTAACGTTTCGGTTTTTCGCATTTGCACGCACTCGCAGGGCACATAAAGAATGCTCTCCACCTCGCCGAAGAGAGCCGTGGAACTTCCAAGAAGAAATCGGGCACCCGTTGTCAAGTGCCCAGCTTCAGTATCCGCCAAGCCCCCAGGGGCACGCAATCCCTCGCTCCGCGCGCCGCGTCGACCATCCGTGTCCTGGGGACGGCAGTGATCGGCAATTTCAAGCGCCTGCGCAGCCACCACGTGTTGTCACATGACCACGCTGAAGTTGCTCCCGCGACCAGTCATCATGTTGGCGCGCCAACCGAGCGGTCGGTCATTCTTGCTCGACGAGACAGTGCCTGGGTCGCTTGCCAAACCTCGCAACGCAAAGGAATAGAGAATCTCTGAACTGATGCATGGCCTGCTCCACGCCGATTAACTGGCCGCGCAGCGGCACGCAAGGCCCACATTATCAGGAGACGTTCCTCTTCACGGTTCGCAGAAATGGGTACGCACAGTCGCAGACCGATGTCATGGGCATGGGTCTAGCGCTCGGCATGCGGAGTTGACCTCATGGCGCGGCACGTTGCTGCTTGCCACGGCGCGCAGTCAAAGCGTGTGTCTGAGCTGCGGAGCGGCGACGATTGCCCAGCCAAATGTATTCAGGTGGTCAACGGCTAGCGGGTCGAAAAACGGGGGATCAAGATATTGGGGCGTGCTGGGTGAGCCTCTCGTGAGTCGCGCACAACTTCAACGGTATGGAACCGTAGCACTAACGAAGTAAGAGCTAGAGGCGGGATGCTGCTAGAGGGTAAAGAACAGGCCGAAGCTCAGTGCGGCCTGTCCGGGGCGATCAAAACTGGGCGCCGGTGAGCGCCCATCCTGCCTCCGAAGGCCGACTCAGTCCTCGAGGCAAAAGATCACGCCGAAGCTTCGGGTGTCGCGACGGTCTGTGCCACTTTCTTCGCCGGGGCTCGTTTCTTCGTCACGGATTTCACCGCAGCCTTCTTCGGCACAGCAGTCGCGGCGGCGTTGCTACCGGCAGCCTTTTTCGGGGCGACCTTCGTGGCGGCAGCTTTGCCTGATGCCTTCTTGGCGCCTGCAGTCTTCGCTTTTTTCGCCGCGAGCTTGTCCTTTGCGGCTTGCTTCTCAAACCGCGCTGCGGACTTTGCGGCTTCAGTGGCTTTCACGACCTCACGCTTTGCAGCTTCAATGGCCTTCTTCGTGTCGGCGCGCAGTTTCAGCAAGCGCTTTTTCGCTGCCTGGGCTTCACGTGCGAGCACGCTCGCCTTCTTCGTCGGTGCCGTCAACTTCTTTGCGACAGGCTTCCTTTTGGTAACCGCGCTCGTCGGCGTCGTTGCTTTGGTTGCTGCGACCATGTTGATTATCCGTTATTCGTTGGAGCGCGGAGTATAACCTTTGTCACGATCTGCAGTGATCCGGCGCTCACCGTGGGGTTGCCAAACGGCTGAAACATCAACCAACGATCCGATGTGTTTCAGCTTCGCTCCGCTGCATTGCAGCACACGTAGAGCTTGATACCGGGGACAAGAGCGTTTAGTGTCAATGCTCGGTGTGCGCATACTCAGCGCGTCCTCGCACCGAGTTCACTCAGTGTTGTTCCTGTCATCCTCCGTGGAACTCCGTCCACGGACCAGCAGTCGTAGTTCCTTTTTCCGTCCCCCGACAAAGGAGCCTGACATGCTCAGTCCGCATGAAATCACCGCGCTGCTACTGCTTGGCGATGCGCAAGACATCGACGATCTCGAGCCGGAGCAGTTAGACGGCTTGCTGGTCCACAAACTGGTGACGATGGAGCATGGCCACGGCAGCCCTAATGCCCACCCTCGCTTGACGAGTCAAGGGTATTCCATGCTTGAAGCCGTGCGCCGTATTGCGTAACGCTGCTCGATATTGAGGGCCCTTCACGTTTTGCTCTATTTGTCGCGAAGAATCCTTGACGACGAATGCCGCGGATCACCGATTGCATCGGGCAAAGTCAAAGCCTTACCGCTACAGTGACTGGTCGGTGGAAAAGACTGCCTTCTTGGCCACGTCGGTTATCGCCGACTGCGCGTTGCGATTGAGCCAAAGACTTACCACGTAGCACCTCAGCATCCCCTCGGTACTGGCACGCATGTTCATGGGCTCGACAGCCGAGCGGCTCGATGCGAACCATTGCATCCAGTCCCTGTCCGCTTGGATCAGGCGGGGAAAGTGACTGGCGTTCGTCTTTTCGGATGATTTCCACCTGCTCGTCGATGATGACCAGGAGGTCGGCTACTGAGCCGGTGAAACGCTGCCGTACTCTCTCTCGTGCCTTGCGCTCGCTGGCCGAACGCACGAGCTCATAGGTGCCACCCTCCTCCGAAAGGCGGATGACTCGAAGCTCCTTGCTGGGCGGAGCCTGAAGCCAATAAGAGTACCCATTCCTTATCCCTTTGTCCGTGCGTTCGCGAGGAATCAGGTATGGCCGGGCAAGCATGATCTCGGCGTGAATCGCTTCAAGGGACATGATGCTGCTCTCAAAAATGCAAAACCCCTGCATTTGCGGGCAGGGGCAGAATTCCATTCTGCAGCGAGTTGCAGAAGCCTAGGCTTAGGCTTCTGCCTCAATCAGGAATCTTTTTGGGTTCTTACCAAGCCAAGCCGGTTGGCGACCACGGCCGGACCAAGTGTTCCCGGTCTTGGGGTCACGGTACTTAGGGGGCAGTTCCGACTTCGACTTGTTTGCACCGCTGCCCGCGGGACGGCCGCGACGGCGCTTGGAAATGTCTTCGACCGTCAAGCCATACTCCGCCATCAGAGTCTGAATCCTCTCGATGACGCCCGCTACTTCATTAGCGCGTACCTCTTCCAGTTGGGCTTCGAGGGCCTGCTTCTGGGACATGAGTTCCTTATAGGATGCCATGCGAGTTTCCTTTCCAGTCGAGGGATGAGAGAAGATAGTCTAAAGCTAATCAAGCTTAGACGCAAAATTCTTTTCACCCTGTCATTATGAGCACACAATGGAAAAAATCGATGTAATGCCACCTGAATCAAGCCGTACTCCGAGCACATTATCGATGAAGATTTTAGCGCGGTGAGCGCAAAGCGGAATGGCGCCAGCGCTATGAGAGTCAGTGTGGTGCTCTCGGTAAGACCGTCGTGAACACTTGGGGCGGGTATTGGATTGCAAACGCCCCAGGCAACGTTGGGGAGTACCAGGTTCCGAGCAAGAAGAGCTCACTTATTGGCTCGTATTCGGTGCTCGACACGGACGCTAAGTCCGTCGTGCGGCGCCGGGCGACGTCCCCGCATGGCCTCCCTCCTCGCGCGCCGGACAGGTCCGCACTAGTGCAATGTTCCATTTTGTTTGGAACTTAAGCGGCGGTTGGCGCGAATGACCTTCTGTAGGATGTCGCGAGCGCTCTTGGTCCAGATGAACGGCTTGGGGTTGGTGTTGTGGTGAGCGATGTACTCGTTGATGGCGTCGACCAGTTCCGGCACGCTGGTGAATACGCCGCGGCGAAGTCGCTCGGTCGTGATGTCGCGAAAGAACCGCTCGACCATGTTCAGCCATGACGCCGAGGTGGGCGTGAAGTGCATGTTGATGCGCGGATGCTTGGCCAGCCAGTCTTGCACCGCAGGATGCTTGTGGGTGGCGTAGTTGTCTGCGATCAGATGCAGCGTTTTGTCCTTGGGCGTCTCGCGGTCGATCTTGCGCAGGAACTTCAGCCACTCGGTATGGCGGTGGCGCTGCTGGCACTGGGCGATGACCTGGCCATCGAGCACGTTGAGCGCGGCAAACAGCGTGGTCGTGCCGTTGCGCTTGTAGTCGTGCGTCATGGTGGCCGCACGTCCCTTCTTCAACGGCAAGCCGGGCTGCGTGCGATCCAGCGCCTGCACCTGGCTCTTCTCATCGCAGCACAGCACCAGCGCGTGCTCGGGTGGCGACATGTAGAGGCCAACGATGTCTTCAAGCTTCTCGACGAACCGCGGATCGCGCGAGACCTTGAAGCCGCGCACGATGTGCGGCTTCAACCCGTGGGCGTGCCAATGGCGCATGACGGTGCTGGCGCTCACGCCCAACTCGGCGGCCATCTTGCGCGTGCTCCAGTGCGTGGCCGCCACGGGCTTCGTTTGAGTGGTCAGCTCCACCAGCCGCGCCGTGTCCACCTTCACCGGCGGCGCACCGCGCGGCAAGTCGCGTTCGATACCGGCCAGCCCCGATTGCGCATACCGCTCACGCCAACGCGAGACCTGCACGCGTCCGACTCCCAACTGCTCGGCGATGTCCTTGTTCTGCAATCCGTTGGCGGCCAGCAGCACAATGCGCGCGCGCTGCGCCAGCCTCACGCTCGTGAGCTTCGACCGAACCAGCCTCGTCAACTTGGTTCGCTCCTCGTCGGTCAACATGATCTCGGGGGCAACTCGCACTCGCTCTCTCCACGCTGTATCGCAGTAGGGCATTGGAGACGCCGAATTCATATAAGTTCCATCAAGAACAGAACGCTACACTAGCGCCTCGGGGCCGCCGGCCGACTTGTTTCGCCACAAGCCAGCGTTGGAGAGACGAATAAGCGGCTAGACAAGCCAGCTACGCAGGAATGACCTAAGGTGCAACAAATTGGGCCGCAAGACGGAATTTTGCCCCCCCCAAAGGCCTTGTGACATCAGCAGAGGAGCTTAGCAGTCTTGGCATCGACCGACCGATGGCTTGCATCGTAGACGCAAGTCGCCCTTTGCGGCCCAATTCGTTGCACCTTAGCCGTCGCCACCGCCACCGCGGGTCACTGCGCTTTCAACGGCTGCAGTTCTGGCATCCGGGTACGCTTCCTTGCCTTCCGCGCGTGGCTGTCTCGGATACAAGATCACCAAGCCCGCCCCCTTCGCGTGGGGAGCACGCGATAAGCACAACGTTATCGAACCTTATGCCACGCCCTTGCAACGCCGGCGTCACGTGGATCCGGTCCACGCGTTTGCGAGTCGGGGAGGGAACGAAGCCGCAGCAGCTGGCCATGAAGCGCCGTAGACCGTCCGATCCCTTGGTCGTTGGAACGTCGGGTCCCGGAAGCTTACGACTTTCGCTGGCGAGCGACTCAAATCGCTTCATCGGCCAACGTCGGTCGTCCAGTGAGAAAGTGAAAAGAAGTTCGTCACGGATGAGCGAAGCTGCGGGATGGCCGAGAACTTCATCAAGGAATAATGCGCGACGACGTCGCTCTTAGCCCCGCTGCTCTCAGGCAGCGACGACGATGGCATCGTCCAGATGAAGGTCTTGACTCAGGCGCGGACCAAGAATCCGGCCTTGCCAATGAGCTGGACAGCTCGTGCGATTCGAGACAAGGACTCAGATCGCATCCTGTTGACCGTGATTGACGGACCGTCGACGCTTCAAGCCCACCGATATCCTTGCGTGCTACCGCCGCCGTTGGGAAATCAAAACGAGCTCTGCGCCTGATACAGGGTGAACTGATCTGGGCAGCCGGCATGGCCCCAGGCAAGCTGCCGGCAGCGCATGCGCGCCAAATTTCAGTTGGCGATCGTACAAAAACGACGGGGGCGTATTTGCCCCCGTGTGGTCAAAGCCCTGCCTAAGCTCTACACCGTCCGGTACCTCGGAAAGGACTTAACTGAACGGCATTACTTTTCAAGCGGGCACTTCGCCCTTTAGGGTGACCCGGTTCAAAAGGCGCTCGTGGTTGCCGTAGTCGTGGACCGCATAGTGCATGGTGCACCGGTTATCCCACATCAGCGCATCGCCGACGCGCCACATGTGGCGGTAGATGTTGTCCGGCTGCGTGCTGTGCTCATATAGGAAGTTCAGCAAGGGCCGGGCTTCGGCCTCCGTCATGCCCTCAATGCCCATCACATTGTCCGGATGCCCGATGTAGAGCGCCTTGCGGCCGGTCTCCGGATGCGTGCGCACCATCGGATGCACGGCGGAGGGCACATCCGACTCGCACACGCCTTGGGAGCGGGCCAGCCGCACGGCGCGGAAATGGACGCGCAAGTCTTGCAGCATGCGTTGCATGACGGGAGTCAGCCTATCGTAGGCGAGATATTGGTTGCACCACATCGTGTCGCCACCCACCGGCACCACCTGCGCGCTGAGCATGGTGATCTTGGGCGGCACGGGCGTGTGCGGCGCATCGTAGTGCCAGGCCTCGGTCGAAATCAGCTCCTTCGGCGCCGTTCGGATCTGGACCACTTCGGGATACTCATCGAGCCGCAGCTTGGACAGCAAGGCCGGAACGACCGGCTCGCCCCAGTGACGGATGAAATCCAGCTGAGCCGCGGGCTTGAGCGGCTGCTCGCGGAACACCAGCACGCAGTGCTGCAGGAATGCCTTGCTCAGTTGCTCGAACCGTTCGTCGGTCAAGGGCTCCGAGAGCGAAACGCCTTCGACCGAGGCACCGATCGAGCCGGTGAGTGGTGTGATCCTTATGGTCATGCAAGCTCCTTCGTCGCAGTCTGCGACATGGTGATTGGCGCGGCGGCCGCCATCACACTCTTGTGGACGGCCAGGACGATTTTTCCGAAGTGCTGGTTGGTTGCCATGTAGGCGTGGGCCTGTGCGATGTCGTCAAGTGCGAACAGGCGGTCGACCGGCATCTTGAGGCGATTCTCGTGCAGCAGCGGCAGCACATCGCGCGCGCACGCTTCGATCAAGGCGAGCCGTTCTTGCTCGGTACGGGTGCGGAAGGTGGTCCCGACAAGCTTCAGCCGATTGACCCACATATGCTTGATGTCGACCTGGGCGGTATCGACGCCGCTCATCCGCGCGATGATGACTAGCCGGCCGCGCACGGCCAGGCATTTCAGGTTGGTGTCGAACACCGCGCCGCCCAGCGAGTCGATGATCACGTCCACGCCGCGGCCGTCGGTGACGTCCTTCACGGCCTGCACGGTGTCCGACTGCGAGGCATCGATGGTGTGGGTCGCGCCGTATTCACGCAGCCGCGCCAGCTTGGCCGCCGAACGCGAGGTGGCGATGACCTGGCTGGCGCCGAGTTGGGCGGCGAGTTGGACGGCGGCCAGTCCCATGCCACCGGTGGCGGCATTTACCAGCACGGATTGGCCGGAATGGAACTCGCCGTTGGTGACGAGCGCGTCGTGCGCGCTGATGAACACGTTGGGGAATGCCGCCGCCTCGACCCAGGACAGCGTGGCCGGGATCGGGATCAGCGCGCGCGCCGCGGCCAGCACATACTCGGACTGGCCGCCCCAGCCGTGGCCGGTGACGCGGTCGCCTTCACGCACGCTGTGCACATCGGGTCCGACCTCGCTGACCATGCCGGCGAACTCGATGCCGGCCAGTATCGGGCCGCCGTTTTTCGCTTCCCCTACCCGGATCAGTTCGCCCCGGTTCAGGCCCGAGGCCATCACCTGCACCACCACTTGGCCGGGACCCGGCGTCGGGCGGGGAATCTCGCGGATTTCCAGGTGGCCGCCTTGCGGGCCCGGAATAATCATGGCTGCTTTCATCGCTGGATCATTTCCATCAAGGTTTTGTCAGGTCTTACTGCTTCAGGGTCAATTTGCGGTTCAGCGCGTCGAAGTGGTCGTAGTCCGACTGCAGGCGCTGCGCGAATTGCTGCGGCGATTCGGGCATGATTGGCTCGAATCTCAGCTTGGCGACCTGGTCGCGGAACGGCGCCAGACCCGCGATGCGGCGCGTGACGGCGTAGAGCTTTTCGACAACGGCTGTTGGCACCTTGGGAGATACCGCGATGCCCTGCCAGCTGCTGAAATCATTGAACTCCTGAAAACCCTGTTCAGCGAAGGTCGGAACCTGCGGCATGCCGGGGTAGCGGGTGGTGCCCGCGATGGCCAGCGCTTTGATTTTGCCGCTCTGCAGATGGGGTCCCGAGGTCACGACACTGTCCAGACACATCGTGACCTGATTGGACATCACCGCGAGCAGCGCGGGCGGAGTACCCGAATATGGCACGTGCTGCATGTTCACGCCGAGTTTGAGATTGAGCATCTCACCTCCGCGCTGCGCGATCGTTCCGGGACTCGGGGAAGCAAAGCTGCTCTTGTCCGGCGCAGCCTTGAGTTGCCGCGCCATGCCGGCCAGGTCATTTGCGGGGTAGTCCTGCGCAACGACCAGCACGTAACGGTACTGGGTGAGCGCCGCCACCGGCCGCACGTCCTTCATCGGGTCGTAGGGGGGCTTCATGACGTGCGGTATTTCGGTGAGCACGTTCGAGCTGGTGTATAGGATGACATGGCCGTCGGCAGGCGCGTTCAGCATCGCCTGCACGCCGATTGAGCCTCCGGCGCCCGCCTTGTTTTCAATGATGACAGGTTGGCCAACCTCCTTGGACAAATAGCTGGCAAAGAGGCGAGCCGGCGCGTCCATGTTTCCGCCGGCAGGCGCGGGGACGATGATCTTGATGGCCCGCTCGGGCCAGGCCTGGGCCAGCGATGAGCAGGCCAGCAACAACGCGCCGAGCGCGAAACGACAAGACGCAAGGCTAGCATTCATGGATATCTCCTCGGTTTTTTTCACACGACGCGGTGAACTGCGGACGATCTAACTCCAGGCATCGACGCGTGCAGCGCCAGCTCGCCGACCAGTGCGTTCGCTGCAGGCTGGCCAGTGGCCCGGTGCCTCGTGGCGCAGACCGGGAACCGGCAGCAGTGTCGGCGCTGCGGACTGTCGTGCGTCGCTTATCGCGCCACCTTGCGTTCGGCCAGCGCCGGCCTGACCGGACGGCGAGCGGTGGGATAACGCAACTCGGCGAGCGTCTGCTCGGTCGTCTGGTACTGCGTGCCGATCTTGAAGATGGCGCGCGCTTCCTGGGCCGAGGCGACACCCCGTCCCAGTTCGTGCGAGATGCGCACCAGTTGTTCGATCTGCTTTACGCTGGACATCGGCTCGCCGGTGGGCCCCCAGATCGTGTCCTCGATCCCGCAGCGCACGTGCAGGCCCATGGCGATCGCCATGGTGTTGACCGGCAGGGTGGCGCGCATCAGCGATTCCAGTGTGAGCGTCGACCCATCGGGGAGAAGGCGAATGAACTCCATCATGCTGTAGGGGTCCGGGTTGTCGAAGCCGCCGCTGAGCGCGACCCAATTCACATTGAGCGGCCCCTTGTAGAGGCCACGCCGGATCAGGCGCTCGAGGGTGACGAGGCCTGATTTCATGGTGATCTGGAAGTGCGGCTGGATGCCGTTGGCCGCCAATTGGGCGAGGTGTTCGCGCAACCAGGCGGGCCCTGCCGGAACGATCATCTCCTCATAGGCGTCGTAGACCGCCTTGCGCTCGAACGAGGTTCCCGCGCAGTCCTCAGGGGTCATGATCTCAACCGTGTTCATCTGGCCGGTGTTGACTGCCACGGTGACCTGCTCGGGCGTCGGCTTCAGGCGCGCCAGCATGTGACGCGTCTCGTCGCTCAGCCACTCGGCGGGCGCGCCTTCCTCGACCGGTGCGAACGAGATCGAGCCGCCGACCTGGATGATCATGTCGGGCACCGCCTGCTTCAGGCGCGATAGCAGCTCGTTGAAGCGGTCGAGGTTCTTGCAGCCAGAACCATCGTCCTCGCGAGCATGGAAATGGAGCACGGTGGCGCCGGCGTTGTAGCAGTCCACCGCCTTCTGCACCTGTTCCTCGATCGTGACCGGGATGTCGGAGGGAAAGTCGCCCGGCTCCCATTGCGGGCCATAAGGCGCGGCGGTGATGACAAGTTTTTCCTGGTTTTCGGGCAGCAGGGCCCCGTCGAGGAAGTGCATGGTGTTCTCCTTTGTAGGCTGCGGAGTCTGCGAAGGCAGGCCGCGCGCTGGTAGCTATGATGCGGGTCGCCGCCTCGGCAGAATTGATCCGTTGTCGCGTAGAATTGATTAGATGTAACGGATCAAAAACTTTTGAAAATGTCCACCGACCAGCCCCACCTCATTCGAAGTGCCAGCCTGACAGGCTTCGCCGATCTGGCGCAGTCGGCTGGACTCGACCCCTTGGCGATGATGCGCAAGGCGGGCCTGCCGCGCCGGTGTCTCGACGACAGCGAGACCCTGATCGGCATGGAGGCGGTATGCCGCTTGCTGAACCACTGCGCGCAAACCTCGGACATGGAGGCGTTCGGCCTCAGGCTGGCCAGCCGCCGCCATATCTGGGAACTCGGCCCCGTCAGCCTCGTGATCAAGCAGGAGAGCACGGCGCTGAGAGCGGTCAAGACGCTGCTGGGCTACAACCGTGTGCTCAGCGACGCTCTGCTAGCCCGGGTGGATGAAGAAGACGACGTTGTCGTCATCCGCGAGGAATTGATATTGGGCAAGTCGGTCCCGACGCGCCAGGCGATGGAGCTGACGGTCGGCGTGATGTTCCAGGTGCTGCGCGACCTTCTGGGGCCCAAATGGGAGCCTCGTATGGTTTGCTTCACCCATCGGCCGCCACGGGATCTGAGCTTTCACCGTTCCTTCCTCGGCAAGCGCCTCGAGTTCAACGGCGACTTCAACGGAATCGTCTGCGCGGCAAGCGACATGACCCGTGCACTGACCTCGACGCAGACCGGGCTCGCGAGTTTCGCGCGCCGCTTCATGGACTCCTCACTCAGCCAACGCAAGCCGGGGTGCAAGGAAACCGTGCGCCACCTGATCGCGGCCTTATTGGGCAGCGGCCGTTGCACGGCCGACAAGGTTGCGCAGCACCTGGGTGTCAGTCGGCAGACCCTGCACCGGCACCTGAGCCTCGAAGGCGGGCAGTTCAAGTCGGTGCTGGATTCCGTCCGCCGCGAGCGGGCGATGACGCTGCGCGACGACAGCGACCATTCGCTGGAAGACGCGGCCTCGATGCTCGGTTTCTCCTCAGCCAGCGCCTTTGCGCACTGGTTCCACGCCAGCTTCGACACCAGCTTCATTCAATCCCGGCGGGCGCGCCAGCGTGAGACAAAAGAACAAGTTTATGTGACCGCTGATCAATAGCAGCCGACCGGCCAATCGTCATAATTTCGCTTGTCGCGGGACACTGAAAACTGATGGAGGCAAGAGCATGGCACGCATGAGGATGGTCGATACGGACACCGTGGACCCCGAACTGAAGGACGTCTTCGAGAAGATGAAGCAGCAAGGCACGGTGCTAAACGTCTGGCGGATGATGGCCTGGTCCCCCGCACTCGCCAAGGCGTGGGCGCCTTGCTCGCGCGGCCTTCGCAACGACCTGTCCGTCTCGCGCAAGCTGCGCGAGCTGCTGATCGTGCAGATCGCCTTGCGGCACGAATCCGGGTACGAATACGGACACCACGTGCATATGGCGCGGGCCGAAGGCGTCACGCCGGCGCAGCTGGCCGCATTGCCGGACGGGCGGGATGGCGCGCTGTTCGACGCTGACGAAGCCCTGGTGCTACAGCTCGCGGACGACCTGACGCATGCCAGCGGCGCGAGCGCGCCGACCATGAAGGCCTTGCTGGAGCGTTTCGGAGAGAAGCACCTGATGGAACTGCTCGCGACCGGCGCGTTCTATTGTGGGGTAGCGCGCATCGTCAACTCGCTCGATTGCGAACTCGAACCTGAAGCCCGCTGAGTGGCTTGCCGGCGCGGCAGGGAATAAATGCTCTTGCCGGCCTTGTCCCGATCCTGACTCCAGTCAGGTGGATGGGCTGCCGGCTGACGCCATGGACAGCTTCATCCACCCGTCAAACTCCCCGAAGGGCGGTAATGCCGTTCAGTTAAGGTATCAACCACTACTGTCATTCCCGCGCAGGCGGGAATCCAGCGTCGTTTGAAGTCACTGGCTTCCCGCCTACGCGGGAACGACGGTAGTTGATGCATTACCCCCGAAGGGCGACCTTTCGGTGTCGGTCCCGGTCAGGCGACGCGTGAGTCAACTGCTCGCTCTTTCGAGCGGCCCCCTAAGCTCGGAACACCCACTGACCAAATCCGAAAATCTAGTCGCGTTTTGCTGTGTGAGCACTGATGACTTTTGAGCGGACAGACCGAAGTCTTTCGCATTCGCTATCAAGTGCCCACACTTATCGGTTTTTTGGTTGTTAAAGAAACCGCCCTTTCGGGTCACGCTCATCGGCTTTGCCGTTTGTGGTCCGCAGCAGATTCCGGAATCTCCGGTAGTGGTGACGTCAAGTCGTGCGGAACGCAGATGTATTGCGCCGCAGTCCCAAGAGGACGCTCTCGCTGTCACTGTCCGACTTTCTGGTCGACAAGTATCTGGCGTTCCACGCTGCCACGCATATCTGGCCAGGACATTGACTTACCAATTTGCGACACGACGCGCGTAGCTGCGGCAAGCAACGGCAGTGTTTCTGTTCGCACAGATGTACGAGGGCGATATCAAGGGGGGCCGGCCGGGCATCGCGCCGGATAATTTTCTGCGGAGCAGGCAGCGGCCCTTGCACATTTCCCCTGACGAGTGCGCCATTCCAGGGGCTATCCACTGCCGGTCTCCCGGCGCACATCGCGGTAGGAATGCTCATTACTGAGCACCCCCCGCACAGATCCCGGCGTGCCCAATTCGGGCACCGGGCTCCTACCTTGGGTGTTTGACGGCAAAACGCCGGTCGGGCCACGGGTGAAGGATTCGAGGTGGTGGGAGCCAGGCATCCGCGATCCGCTCGACCCGCGTCCACGTCATGTGATCCTTTTGGCTGCGGCGCCGGAGCGCACGCCGCCAGAGATCAACGACGTGGTAACGGAACGCGCCGAGTGCCCGCGAGTTCGTAGGTACTGCGTGGTACGCGAAGTATCCGCGAACCACCTGGCTGAGCCATTTCCCTTGCACAGGAATCGGATCGTGCATGCGTCGCCGCAGTTCCTCCTTGATCTGCCTGAGCTTCGCCCGCATGCGATCACCTCGGGTCTTCCGCTGCAACTGGAAAGCACCGCGACGCGATCGCCCGCAGATAAAGATGAAACCCAAGAAGGCGAAGGTCTCCGGTCGGCCAAGGCCTCGACGCTGGCGGTTGACCGCTGCATAGCGGCCGAACTCCAGCAGCCTCGTCTTGTCCGGGTGAAGCGCAAGCGAGAACTCCTCCAACCTCAGCCGCATCGCGTCCCAGAAGCGCCGCGCGTCAGCTTCGTGCTCGAAGCCGACCACAACATCATCTGCGTATCGCAAGATGATGACGTTGCCTTTGGCTTCTCGCCGTCGCCACCGGTTGGCCCAGAGGTCAAAGACGTAGTGCAAATACACGTTCGCGAACAGTGGTGAGGCCACTGATCCCTGCGGGGTACCTGTCTCACTAACGCTCAACTCTCCCTCTTCCAGCACGCCCGCCTTGAGCCACTTGCGCACAAGACGAATGATGCGTTGATCGCCGATCCGGTGCTCAATGAACCGGACTAGCCATTCCTGGCTAACCGAGTCGAAAAAGCTCCGAATATCCGCATCCAGAATCCAGTTCACCGGGGTGCTGGTGATGGCCGTCGCCAACGCGTCCAGCGCATCGTGCTGGCTGCGCGCGGGCCGGAACCCATACGAGAACCCGAGGAAATCCTCCTCGTAGATCGCGTTCAGCACATCAACCACCGCGCGTTGAACAATCTTGTCCTCCAACGCGGCAATCCCCAACGGGCGCTGCTTACCGTCCGGCTTCGGTATGTACCGCCGCCGGACGGGTAGTGCCCGGTACGCTCCGCTCTGTACTTGCGCATGCAGTCGCTCGAGATGTTCTTCCAGTCCTGCTTCGTAGTACCGCCACGTCACGCCGTCCACCCCAGGGGCCGCATTGCGCTTGAGCGCAAAGAACGACTCCCTAAGGCGATCGATCGTGACGTGGTGCAGCAGCGCAGTGAACCGCTCCTTCTTCCGCTGCCTTGCAGCTCGCCGTACACGTTCCAGCCCCTGTGGCACGCTTGCCCGGTTCTGCGCCCGGCACGTGTTGGACTGACCCATGTTCCCCTTGGTCCCCGCCCTTCGCTCCACCCACTCCGCAGCCGATTTCCCGGCATTGTTCGCAGGCTTCCTCGCTAGTACGGCGGAGTCTGACTTCTCCCGTCCGTTCATCATCGGCTACGGCTCCTCGCCTTCCCGATGCGGACCAGGCCATGCTGCGACTGGCCAGACGAGAGATCTCCCGGTTCCCGCGCAAAGAGCGTCCGTGCGTGCCAGGGTCTTGGACCACGCCGGGTCGTCGAGGCACTCGCGTTCACGCGCCCCTTCATGTTGCCTTCCGCGTTCTGAACCGCGTCGGCACCCGGAACAACACAACTATCGCGGCTCGATGGCTGGCCCGCACGTTCCCCTACCGACGCTTCGCTGACCACCTCACGGTGGCCTGCGCACGGCTCGGGGCCGATGTGATTCGCTATTCCTTCATCGCAGTGGACTTTCACCACCTACTCCTTACCGGTCTCCCGGCGCACATCGCGGTAGGAATGCCCATTACTGAGCACCCCCCGCACAGATCCGTACGAGCCCGATTCGGGCATACGGCTCCTACCTCGGGTGTTTGACGGCAAAGCGCCGGTCCGGCCATGGATGAAGGATTCGAGGCTGCGGGAGCCAGGCATCCGCGATCCGCTCGACCCGCGTCCACGTCATATGATCCTTTTGGCTGCGGCGCCTGAGCGCACGCCGCCAGAGGTCAACAACGTGGTAACGGAACGCGCTGAGCGCTCGCGAGTTCGTTGGTACCGCGTGGTACGCGAAGTATCCGCGCACCACCTGCCCAAGCCATTTTCCTTGCGCAGGAATCGGGTCGTGCATGCGCCGTCGCAGGTCCTCCTTGATCTGCCTGAGCTTCGCCCGCATGCGATCACCGCGAGTCTTCCTCTGCAACTGGAAGGCACCGCGACGCGATCGTCCGCAGATAAAGATGAAGCCCAGGAAGGCGAAGGTCTCCGGCCGGCCAAGGCCTCGACTCTGGCGGTTGGCCGCTGCGTTGCGGCCAAACTCCAGTAGCCTCGTCTTGTCCGGGTGAAGCGCAAGCGAGAACTCCTCCAGCCTCTGTCGCATCGCGTCCCAGAAGCGCCGCGCGTCAGCTTCGTGCTCGAAGCCAACCACAACATCATCCGCGTACCGCAGAATGATGACGTTGCCTTTAGCTTCCCGCCGTCGCCACCGGTTGGCCCAGAGATCAAACACGTAGTGCATATACACGTTCGCGAACAGTGGCGAAGCCACCGAACCCTGCGGTGTACCGGTTTCACTGACGCTCAGTTCCCCATTCTCCAGAACGCCCGCCTTGAGCCATTTCCGCACAAGGCGAATGACGCGCTCGTCGCCGATCCGATGCTCCATGAACCGAACCAGCCAGTCCTGACTGACCGAGTCGAAGAAGCTCCGGATGTCGGCGTCTAGGATCCAGTTCACCGGGGTGCGGATGATGGCCGTTGCCAACGCGTCCAACGCATCATGCTGACTGCGTCCGGGTCGGAACCCGTACGAGAAACCGAGGAAGTCTTCCTCGTAGATCGCATTTAGCACTCCAACCACCGCGCGCTGGACGATTTTGTCTTCCAGTGCGGCAATCCCCAATGGACGCTGTTTGCCGTCCGGCTTTGGTATGTACTGCCGCCGAACGGGTAGCGCCCGATACGCTCCGCTGAGTACTTGCGTGTGCAGACGCTGGAGATGCTCCTCCAGTCCTGCCTCGTAGTACCTCCACGTCATGCCATCCACTCCCGGAGCCGCGTTGCGTTTGAGCGCATAAAACGACTCCCGAAGCCGGTCGGCAGTGACGTGATGCAGCAACGCAGTGAACCGCTCCTTCTTCCGCTGCCTTGCAGCTCGCCGTACACGTTCCAGCCCCTGTGGCACGCTTGCCCGGTTCTGCGCCCGGCACGTGTTGGACTGACCCATGTTCCCCTTGGTCCCCGCCCTTCGCTCCACCCACTCCGCAGCCGATTTCCCGGCATTGTTCGCAGGCTTCCTCGCTAGTACGGCGGAGTCTGACTTCTCCCGTCCGTTCATCATCGGCTACGGCTCCTCGCCTTCCCGATGCGGACCAGGCCATGCTGCGACTGGCCAGACGAGAGATCTCCCGGTTCCCGCGCAAAGAGCGTCCGTGCGTGCCAGGGTCTTGGACCACGCCGGGTCGTCGAGGCACTCGCGTTCACGCGCCCCTTCATGTTGCCTTCCGCGTTCTGAACCGCGTCGGCACCCGGAACAACACAACTATCGCGGCTCGATGGCTGGCCCGCACGTTCCCCTACCGACGCTTCGCTGACCACCTCACGGTGGCCTGCGCACGGCTCGGGGCCGATGTGGTTCGCTATTCCTTCATCGCAGTGGACTTTCACCACCTACTCCTTACCGGTCTCCCGGCGCACTCAGAACTTGTGGCGCACGCCCAGTGCGATCCCCAGCATGTTGGATTCGCCCCGGCCGAGGGTATAGCTGTTGCCCAGCGCAAGGCTGTTGGCGAAGCCGTTGGCCAGCGAATCCAGTCCCAGCCCTGCATTTTTCGAATAGGCCGACGTCAGATAGACATCGGTGCGCTTCGAGAACGAGTAGGTGCCGATCAGGTTGATCTGCCAGGGATTGGGCATCGATTGGTTGCCGAACAGGTTCTTGATATTGTCGTAGGCAAACTCCGCGATCAGGCCCAGCGCCGACGTCACCTGGTATTGGCCGCCGATCCAGTAGTAGTCGTCGCGCTTGACCATGCTGCCGTTCGCTCCGCGGTTCTGACCCCAGCGATAACCGCCCATGACCTTGGCATTGCCAAAGGCATAGCTGCCTGCAATTGCCGCGTTCTTGAAGGTGCCCGTGCCGTTGCCGAAGGCAGGGTTGAACTGGTCATAGCCTGCCGAGATGCTGATGCCGCCGGCGATATAGGACAGTCCCGCGCCATAACCGGTGTTCCGACGGAACTGGCCAGGCACCTCACCGTTACCCCCACCGGCAACCAGCAGTGGACTGGTCTGCGGCACAGCCAGACCGACGCCGAACGACCAATGCAACGATGCGGTCAGTGGACCGAATGCGCCCTTGTACTTGACCGTGTTGTCTTCACGATAGTTAGGCCCCAGCAGCAAAGCGCTGGGCTCATAAGACGTGGCGTAGAGCGCCGGCACAAAGTTCGACATCGAGTCGAACAGCGACGTGTACTGCCGGCCAAAGGCCACCTGTCCATAGTTTTTGCTCGCGAGGCCGACGTACGCCGAGCGGCCGAACAGCCGACCGCCCTGCTGCGAGGTGCCGGCGTCCTCGTTGTAGCCGCCTTCCAGCACGAACAGCGACGACATCCCACTGCCGAGGTCTTCCCTGCCTCGCAAGCCCCAACGCGAGCCTGACAAGCCGCCCGAGTTCATCCGGTAGACCTTGTTGCCTGGGCCGGGATTGTAGCCATTGGCCGGGGCTGGCGCCAAGCCCACGTGGTTGGCAAACTCGAGGTCGGCGTCGGCAACGCCGTACAGCGTGACGCCGCCCTGAGCCAGCGCCGTACCGCATCCTGCGCCGGCCATGACAAGGACCAGTCCCGTCTTCTTCATGTTCGCGGCGAGGCGGTTTCGACCTCGCCGAACTGGCTGGGATGTTCGATCAAAACATGTGGTATTGCTGCTGATATGGCCCAACTTTGTGCTCCTCGGTCTTTGCATTGGTTTGCATCGGGCGACGCGCCCTGATTCACGGCGTCCTCCTCTCGAAGAGCGACGCTGCACGCATGCCGGAAAAATCCGCCGAAACGCTTGCTGCGGCTAATAGCCCACCGCCTGAAGCACTGCGCCCGTTGTCTGGTAGTCCTTTTTCAAGCTGATGGACAATTCCTCGGGCGTGCGCGGATTCTTGGATGTCACACTCAGACCCAGCGAGGAGAGCCGAGCGGCAATCTCTGGCGTATTCAACGCCTTCAAAACTTCGCTCCGGATACGTTGCTGGATCGCGCCAGGCACACCAGGGAGCGTCCACAGTCCCATCCACGAGGTCCGTGTCATCGCCTCATACCCCAATTCGGCGAAGGTCGGGACTTCCGGCATCAATTCGGAGCGCTTGGGCGAGCTGACGGCGAATATCCTGAGCTTTCCCGCTTTGATCAATGGCACGGAAGTCAATGGCACATCCATCTGAAACTGGACGTTTCCCGCCATAACATCCACCAATCCGGGAGTGGACCCGTTGTATTGGATGATGTTCATGTCGAGCCCCGCCAGCTGGTTCAATTGGAGTCCGAGTATGTGCGACATCGTTCCCGGCGAGAACGACCCGATATTGACCCTCCCCTTGTTGGCCTTCACATAGGTAACCAACTCCTGAAAGTTCTTGGGTGGCAGGTTGATATTGCCCACTAGCATCGCGCCCATGCTTCCCAGTTCCACCAGTGGCCGAATCGCCGTGAACGGATCGTATTTGGGCTTGAACGTGTAGGGCAGCTCCGAAACCAGGCTGCTAATGGACAGCAGGTAGGTGTATCCGTCTGCAGGCGCTCTCAAAAAGGATTCCATGGCCACAGCACCACCCGCCCCTGGCTTGGGTTCCACGACGACGGGTTGCCCCAAGCTCTTGGTCAAGGAGTCGGCCACTACTCGCGCCAGAATATCCGCCGTCGCTCCCGGCGTGCCAACGGCAATGATGCGAATAGGGCGATCTGCCAAAGGCTGGCCCACAGCGATCGACGTCGAAGCCGCAAACAATCCGGCCATCGTGGCGCGCACAAGACTACGGCGTACAGTATTCAGTGTCATTTTGTCAGGCAGAGTCATCGTGTCCTTTCAAATATGCAGTGAGGTAATTCAGTAACCGCTCCACGAGCGCCGACACTTGGAATTCAGCGATCCAGGTTCCCGTGTTGGCAATCCTCTTCAAGAGAGGATGCCAACGGCACAGGCCGACTACCCGCGACGGGGGCCTTACCGCTTATGCCAGGAAGCGGAACAGTACGTTGCGCTTCCCGGGCTTGCGTTTGGGTGCCATGCCAAAACGGCCCGCGGTTCATCAATCGTGTTGTACTGCACGCCGACCTTTTAGCTCTCCTGCGGCGGCTCGTTGGCCGTGGCCTGGCGCTCGCGCAGCTCCTGCTGAAGCAGGGGCGCCGCCATGCTCATGGTGTGCAGCCCCAACGTGGCGGTGAGCTGCAGCACGGCGACGATCTCGTCGGCACTCACGCCGAGATCGAGCGCTCGCCGAATGTGGCGTCGCGTGCCGGGCGCGAACATGTGGGTCACAGACGCGTCGATCGCGATGCAGACCAGCTCGAAGGTCCGCGAGTCGAGCGCGGGGGAGTTCAGTGGAAAGCTGACCATGCGCATAAACTGCTCGGTCCAGTCCGGCGCCAGAGACGCCATGGCGTCCCAATCGGGATTCCAGTGGCCTTGCGCGTGCAAGGCATCACAAGTGGGCGTTTGGCTTGGGCTCATGCGAGGACTCCCGACACGGCTTGGCTTTGGGCCAGCCTGCGAATCAGCGCGTATGCTGCGGGCCATGGCCCATAGCCCGACGCTGGGTTCAGATGACCGACCTCGCCCAGGTCGACCAGTTCCGCGCCCCAGCCGGAGGCCATGTCCGTCACCCTTGCAAACTCTCCCAGCGGATCGTTGCGGCTCGCCGCCACGATGCAGTGGAAAGGTAGCGGACCCTTCGGCATAGGTGTCCAGCCCGCTTCGGCGAAGGCCGACAGCGCAGGGAATTCGGGCGGCAGAGGCTGCTCTAGGTCCGGCGGCGTCGCCAGCAGGGCGCCGAGGATCTTCCGGCTGGTGCGGCGCGCCCAGTGCGCTGTCGCAATGCATCCGCCACTGTGCGCCACGATGATGACGGGCGCCGGGGCCGCCAGTACTGCGGCGTCGATTGCCGCGACCCGCGCATTCAGATCAATGTTGGTGCGCCCCAGAGCAGGGAGCGAGCGCACGTTGGGCAGTTCGCCGGCCAGCAGCGCCTGCCAGTGCGCCGGTGTTTCCTCGCGCAGCCCCGGCACCGTGACAACTGTCACTTCATGAAGGTCTTTCATGCTGCCACCTTGCGTTCCGCCAGCGCCGGCCTGACCGGACGGCGTGCGGTGGGATAACGCAACTCGGCGAGCGTCTGCTCGGTCGTTTGGTACTGCGTGCCGATCTTGAAGATTGCGCGCGCCTCCTGGGCCGACGCGACGCCCCGTCCCAGTTCGTGCGAGATGCGCACCAGTTGTTCGATCTGCTTCACGCTGGACATCGGCTCGCCGGTGGGGCCCCAGATCGTGTCCTCGATGCCGCAACGAACGTGCAGGCCCATGGCGATCGCCATGGTGTTGATCGGCAGGGTGGCGCGCATCAGCGATTCCAGTGTGAGCGTCGACCCATCGGGCAGAAGGCGAATGAACTCCATCATGCTGTAGGGGTCCGGGTTGTCGAAGCCGCCGCTGAGCGCGACCCAGTTCACATTGAGCGGCCCCTTGTAGAGGCCACGCCGAATCAGGCGCTCGAGGGTGACGAGGCCTGATTTCATGGTGATCTGGAAGTGCGGCTGGATGCCGTTGGCCGCCAATTGGGCGAGGTGTTCGCGCAACCAGGCGGGCCCGGCCGGAACGATCATCTCCTCATAGGCGTCGTAGACCGCCTTGCGCTCGAACGAGGTTCCCGCACAGTCCTCAGGGGTCATGATCTCAACCGTGTTCATCTGGCCGGTGTTGACTGCCACGGTGACCTGCTCGGGCGTCGGCTTCAGGCGCGCCAGCATGTGACGCGTCTCGTCGCTCAGCCACTCGGCGGGCGCGCCTTCCTCGACCGGTGCGAACGAGATCGAGCCGCCGACCTGGATGATCATGTCGGGCACCGCCTGCTTCAGGCGCGATAGCAGCTCGTTGAAGCGGTCGAGGTTCTTGCAGCCAGAACCATCGTCCTCGCGGGCATGGAAATGGAGCACGGTGGCGCCGGCGTTGTAGCAGTCCACTGCCTTTTGCACCTGCTCCTCGATCGTGACCGGGATGTCGGATGGAAAGTCGCCCGGCTCCCATTGCGGGCCATACGGTGCGGCGGTGATGACAAGTTTTTCCTGGTTTTCGGGCAGCAGGGCCCCGTCTAGGAAGTGCATGGTGTTCTCCTTTGTAGGCTGCGGAGTCTGCGAAGGCAGGCCGTGTCCGCGCTTGTAGATATGATGCGGGTCGCCGCCTCGGCAGAATTGATCCGTTGTCGCGTAGAATTGATTAGATGTAACGGATCAAAAACTTTTGAAAATGTCCACCGACCAGCCCCACCTCATCCGAAGTGCCAGCCTGACGGGCTTCGCCGACCTGGCGCAGTCGGCTGGACTCGACCCCTTGGCGATGATGCGCAAGGCGGGCCTGCCGCGCCGGTGTCTCGACGACAGCGAGACCCTGATCGGCATGGAGGCGGTATGCCGCTTGCTGAACCACTGCGCGCAAACCTCGGACATGGAGGCGTTCGGCCTCAGGCTGACCACATCTGCGGAAAAGCCCCTCGATAAGTTCTGCCCCACAGGTGACCCTTGTCATTACCGCAACACCCGACGGCGATTACGCCGCTAGCACAACACCAATTTCGTGTCGAGCAACTTGCACGGCGATATGAACGATTCTGCCGCCATGAACATATGGCTACAGAAGCGACTTATGCAGGAATTGGCTGCAAATGGCGGAAAACTTCCGAAGGATCTGACGAACTGAGAATTTGATACGGACCGCAGCGGCGGCCAGCATGGTGAGGCGATCGGCAAATCTGCCACGCAGGCGGCCTCGCGGGCGGCCACTCGCGATGACCTGCGGGTGCCATCAACTGCTGGATCAGGGCGACGTCTTCGTGGGCAGCTTGCGGGGGACACCCGCCGGCACGCCGATAAGCGTGGGAGCAGACGCCCAGGTTGGCGCCGTGAACACGCCGATGTTCGCGCTGTCGCCGGTACGTGCGAAGAAGCGGCCCGGCACGTGCGGCGGGTGCAGGCTCCGTCATCGACGGTGACCAGGCCGCACACGGCCTCGGCATGCATGGCGAGTTGGGGCACCAGCCAGTCAGGTGCCACGCGTGTATCCCCGCATCAGTGATGGCAAGCCCGCGTGCATCTTGGGCCAGTAGGTGTTCGGCTCCCGCATCACGTGCCTTGCCGACGGTACGCGCGGCCGCGCGGCGACCGTCAGTTTGATGCGGTGCCGCGCGGCGTCTGGCTGGCGATGGCGGCGGTCGTTATCCAATGACGGCTCGGGTGGGCGCCTCAGTGGCGGCGCTCGCGTCGTGCGCCGCCGAATCGTTCTCCAAATGGCTGCCCGCAAGCAGCCCTCAATTCATTGCACCTGAGCCGTCGCCACCGCCACCTCGGCATACTGCGCTTTCAACGGCTGCAGTTCCGGCTTCCGGCTACGCTTCCTTGCCTTTGGCACCTGGCTGTCTCGGATACAAGGTCACCAAGGCCCCTTCGTGTGGCGACCACGCGATAAGCACAACTTATCGAACCTTATTGCCCCGCCCTGGCAACGCTGGCGTCAAGTGAATCCTGTCCACGCGCTTGCGAATCTGGGGGAGCGCAGCGGCAGTAGCCGGCCAGGGGGACGACATTCGCCGATGCCATCGGTCGGACGTTCGGACGTCGGCTCCGGATCGACAATCGATCATTGGATCATTGGGCTTGGAAAGGCTAGGGTCTGTTTACATTTGAATAAATGTGTTTACATCTTGTCTTTTGCGCGAGCGAGGCAAGATGGTCCGGACGCTGTTGAGCGACGAGGTATGGCAGAAGATCAAGGACATCGTTCCGGGCAAGGAAGGCGACCGTGGCCAAACGGCGGCCGACAATCGCTGGTTTGTCGAAGCGGTGCTCTGGATCGGCCGCACGGGCAGCCCTTGGCGCGATCTTCCGGTGGAGTTTGGCCGCTGGCACACCGTGTACCTGCGTTTCGCGCGATGGCGGCGCGACGGCGTCTGGCAGCGCGTTGCACATTCGGTGGCCGGCGAGGGCGAGATCGAACACATCCTGATCGATTCGACCATCGTGAGAGCACACCAGCATTCGGCAGGCGCATTAAAAAAAGTGGCCCGCAAGCGATCGGACGCTCCCGCGGTGGACTGAGTACCAAGCTGCATCTGGCAATCGACGCCATTGGGCGGCCGCTGCGGCTGATTCTCACCGAAGGACAGGCTGCGGACATCTCGTGCGCGGCAGAACTGATCGAGGGCTTGCGCGCGCAAGCGATCATCGCGGACAAGGGCTATGATGCGAACGCTTTCGTGCAGTCGATTCGCGCCGCAGGCGCCAAGGCCGTCATTCCGCCACGCTCGAACCGGATCAGCAAGCGACGCTACTGCCGCGCCCTGTACCGCACCCGCAATCTGGTCGAACGCTTTTTCAACCGCATCAAGCATTTTCGCCGTGTCTCCACTCGGTACGACAAGCGAGCCGACAGCTATCTCGTCTTCGCATCGCTCGCCAGCGCCTTCGGACCATTGGTTCAATTGTGAACAGACCCTAGCGTTTCATGCTCGCCCTTTCGCCTCAGTCAGGCCAATCCTGACTTGCGAGTTTTCGAGCTTGGCGTCGGTCACCCCATCAATGCCTCGTTAGTTATGAGCACGATTTTGCCGGCCACGCCTTTCTCGCCGAGCAACTCGTGCGCAAGTCTTGCCTCGCTAAGAGAGAATTTCCGAGCAATCAGCGGCTTGATTCTCTCTTGTTGAAGTAGGTCCAGCAGAACAGTCAAGTCCTGCCGGAACAATGCCGGTTTCATCCGCTTGAGCCATTGGATGCTGTAGGGGACCACCCGCTTCCGGCCCGGGAGGAGCCAGCCTCCAACAATACACACACCGAAAATCGCAAGTCGCTGGAAGCGGTTACGGCGCCCCGAGCGACCTGATGCCTGGCGTCCCCCACGTAGCGAGGCAGTAAGGCCATAGGCTACGACTTTCCCGCGGGGATGGACAGCGTCGCGGGAACGCCAGATGTGGCTGCCGCCGATCCCGTCGAAGACGACGTCTACGCCGTCACCCGTCAGGCGGCGTATCTCTTCCACGAAATCAAGCCTTTGATAGTCAATGGGTATGCCGCCCAGGCCAGAAACCGCAATCGCATCTTGCGATGAACAGGTCCCGTACATTTGCAGCCCAGCGAGGCGCCCAAGCTGCAATAGTGCCGAACCAACACCGCCCGCCGCACCGTGAATCAAGACGTGCTGACCCGGCTCGACTTTGGCGCAGCGATGCAGCATCTGGTACGCAGTAACGTAGTTCAGTACGAGGCTGACAGCCTCGGCCACGTCCACTCCCGGAGGCACGGGAACCAGTTCGCGCTGAGCCAGACAGACGAACTCCGCGTATGCGCCGCTGATCGGCAATGCTGCAATGATCTGACCGGGTTCAACCCCGGAGACCCCACTGCCTAGTTTATCCACCATGCCGACCAGATCCCAACCGGGCGTGAAAGGCAGCGGGGGCGTTTCGGGGTGAAAGCCTTCGCGCATCATTAGGTCCGGTTGGCCCACACCTGCTGCCAGCACCCTCACCCGCACTTCGCCGACCTTGGGTTCGGGGCATTCCTCCTCCACTACGTGAAGCGCATCGGGCCCGCCGTAGTTGGTGACTATGATGCGCCTGTGTTTCATAGCGTTGGAGAGTATCCGCCTCGTACCACAACAACGTCGCAGATCGGCGACACATAACGACAAAGCCTTGAGACTAGCCGCTCGTATGTACGCAGCCTCTGCATTAAAACTAGGTGCTATCTCGGTAGCGCGGTTGACCTAAGTCAACGGGGGGGGCCGCAGCATTGGCCTTGACGATTCAGCCTACGGAATGCATTCCATCCGACGCACCAAAGCATCACTGATCTATCGACGGACCAAGAATCTGCGTGCTGTTCAATTGCTTGTCGGCCATACCACTTGAGAACAAAGCGCGCTCTCTTGGAGTGAGGTGCGTGGCCGGCTAGCGGTCGCTTGCCGGCCCAGTAACTGCCAGTTTCTGCCATCCAATAGCTGGCACCCAACGGCGGAAGTTCCTTCCAATGTGGCCACTCGCGCGACCGCCCTGAGTTCGTCCCCAAAGCGTACGCCGCCAATACCGTTGAGGCGGGCGACTTGAGTGGACAAGCAAGAATAGTTGCTAGCAGCAATACGCGGCTCGCGATCGACACCAGCGCTTTCGACTGCAGATAGTGCCGCTCAGGGCAAGCCGGGCCAATTCTGTCCTAATGGGTTTTTCAAAACGGTGCGAAGCGCGGTTCCCGAGCTTGAAACGGTCGGTGATCCTCAGCAATTGGAACGCCGCCGATGTCGGGGCGGGGACATCCAAGACTCGCTTGCTCTTGATCCAGCACAAAGCAGCCACGGCCCTTCATGACTATTCACTATCCAAGTGCCAACCTTTCGGGGGAGCCGGCCATGTACCCGATTGTCGAAACCCGTCTTGGCAAGGTGCGAGGCCTCCGGTGCGATGGCGTGTACGCGTTCAAGGGCATCCCATATGCTGCCCTACCGTTCGGCATGAACAGGCTGCGACTGCCGCAATCCGCAGCACCCTGGCGTGGCGTGCGGGATGCGCTCTCATTTGGGCCGAAATCGCCACAGATTGCGTACCCGCCCGGCATCGCGAAGGCACTCGGAGAACTCGTTGGCGGGGGCGAGGACTGCCTAACGCTCAACATCTGGGCGCCTGAACCCGGAGCACCCGGGCGCCCGGTGTTGGTCTGGATTCCCGGTGGGATGTTCGAGTTCCATGCAACCGGGGCTACCTCTATCTATGACGGCCGCCGCTTCGCGCGCGACGGGGTGGTGTGCGTCACGATCAACTACAGGGTGGGCGCGGAGGGCTTCCTGTATCTGGGCGACGGTCTCGCCAATCTCGGACTACTTGACCAGATCGCCGCGCTCGAGTGGGTGCAGCAGAACATTGATGCATTTGGCGGGGACCCAGGTCAGGTCACTATTTTCGGGCAGTCGGCCGGCGGGATGAGCGTCGCAACCCTCCTTACCGTGCCACGCGCGCAAGGGCTGTTTCGGCGGGCAATCGTGGAAAGCGGAAACACACCCCATGTCACTTCGGCCGCCACGGCGAAACGCATTGGCCACAGGCTGGCGGCCCTCCTGAAGGTCGATCCCACCAGAGAGGCGATTGCCTCAACCACGCCCGAGCAGGTTCTGCAGGCACAGGCGCAATTGCGCGAGGAACTGACTGCCGATCCGGACCCGGCTTTCTGGGGGGAGGTTGCGCTTAGCAACCTCCCGTGGGCGCCTACGGTCGATGGAGCAATTCTTCCTGCCCCCCCGATCGACGCCATTCGCGCGGGAGCGGCCGCGAACACAGCACTGTTGGTCGGTTCGAATACCGAGGAGACCCGGCTCTTTCTGGTCCCCAGCGGAGCCATAGATCGCATTACCGAGGCCTCACTCCTGGCGCTGGTGGCCGCGTACGGCCTGTCGGCCGAAGGCCTGAGCGGCTACCGCGCAGCACATCCCACGGCCACCGCTGGTGACCTGTTCTCGGAGATCCAGACGGATTGGTACTGGCGCATCCCTACCGTTCGACTCGCAGACGCCCACGCGGCGAATGCCCGGGTTTCGACGTACATGTATGAGTTCGCCTGGCGTTCGCCACAGTTGGGAGGTCGTCTGGGCGCTGCGCATGGGGTGGAGATACCATTCATCTTCGATAATCTGGGCCCCGGAGCAGAGGCGCTCGTCGGCCCAACACCACCACAGTCGCTCGCCGACGCGATGCACCGGGCCTGGGTTGCGTTCGCGGTCAATGGCGATTGCGGCTGGCCCATCTACGATCCGGTCCACAGGTCAACGATGCGCTTCGACACGCCCTCTGCCGTGGTAGAGGACCCATTGGCCGTGAGGCTTGCCCTCTGGCACGGCGCGCCTTAGTGCGTCGTACCGCTGGTCTCCCGGACAGCTTCGCCCGCAACATGTCCAAGCGTATCGTGATCATCCAGGGGCATCCAGACCCATCGGGCCAGCGCTTGCTGCATGCGCTGGCGGACGCCTACGCTCAAGGCGCGACCACGGCAGGACACGACGTACGGCGCATCGAGGTGGCGAAGCTCGACTTCCCGCTGCTTCGCACGCAGGCTGAGTTCGAGACTGGCACATTGCCTCCTGCATTGGAGCAGCCAAGGGAGGAATTGCGCTGGGCGGAGCATTGGGTCTTCCTGTTTCCGCTATGGCACGGAACCATGCCGGCGCTATTCAAGGGTTTTCTCGAACACATCTTTCGGCCCGGCTTTGCCATGGATTACAAGGAGAAAGGGTTCCCCAGACGACTGCTCGCCGGCCGCTCGGCACGGATCGTCGTGACCATGGGAATGCCGGCGCTGCTGTATCGCTGGTACTTTGGCGCATATGGAGTCCGCGGCTTCGAGCGAAGTATGCTGAGTTTCGCCGGGATCAAGCCGATCCGCGAGAACCTGTATGGGCTTACCTTTGCCGACGAGAGGACACGTACCCGTTGGCTGGAAAACATGCGTGCACATGGTGCGCACGGGAACTGACCGGAACTTGGCAGACACATGCGCGCTTCCTGGGCGGTTGCCGTCGTTGTGGTGGCTCCCTGCCTCCGTCCATTCATCGGCCAAACCGGCCCTTCGCCTTCGGCGAGTCTGAATGGCTCAGAAGGGTCGGCAAGCGCCCTTGATTCTCTCCACAACTTGGCGCTGCCCGCCGTATCCCCAACGCGGAACGGTTGAAGTAGACGTTAAGGGCGCGCCCCGATCCTTCGCCTCTACTCGGCCCGCTGCGCGCTCTTGGGCATCTCCAGCCCAAGTCAGTCGGCGTTTGGTCTTCGCGGCAATCGCTGAGACCAACATTTCAATCGGCTAGGTGACTGTCTTATTTGGGCGGCGGCTGCGGACTGCCGGCTTCATAGGATCTGTTTTCGCAGGTGGCGGTCCGGGTGGGCTTATCACCGTGATGACGGCGTCCAGAAGAGCATCGATGCGGCTCGGCGTGAATCGCTCCGGCTCAATGGGGAGCATCATCATCCAGCCGTCGCCCATCGCGCTAAGTTGGTCGGCGAGCAGGTCTGCAGGGACATCGCTGCGGACTAGGCCTTCTTCCTGGCCCCTCTCCAGTAGCGCCACACGCTTACTCCGATACTGGGCGTTGCGCCGCTGGAAGACGGCAGCGAGCGCCGGATCGCATTTCGCCTGGGCTAGCAATTGAAATTGCACGAGCCACCACTGTCCCGGATCCTCGGCGTTGGTCCAGGTCACGAAGCGCTTGAAAGTCGCCTTGATATCGCTCGGGTCATGGACAGGCGCCATGAAGGATTCGAACTTGTCAAAGTGGCTTTCCACAAGAGCTTTGATCATCGCTTCCTTATTCTCGAAATAGTGGAGCAAGGAACCTGTGGTGCAGCCCGCCTCCTCCGCCACCTTTCGCAAGGAAGCTCCGGCATAGCCCTCCCGCGCGACCACAGCGGTTGCGGCCGCAAGAAAGCTCGCGCGCCTGGCTTCGTGATCCCCGACCTTTGGCCCGGGTCGCCGCCTCCGCGCATTGGTCTCGGCTTTGGTGGTCGCGGAATCACGACCATCTGGCGTCTCCAAGTTCTTGGCTTGTGTCATGGAAGAGAGCTAGCAATTTAAGAGAACTACCGATTTCCGCGGACGACGCGATCGGCTCGGGAATATGGCGCAAAAAGTGAAGACGTCATCTTGCGGCACGGCCAGGAGTCGAGCATTGGCCGAGCTTGCGCCTAGCAATCCCACCCTGCGGTTCCAGGTGGTGAATTGCACACTCCCAACCTGAAGACGCCGCGCAGCAACGATTAATGTAACCGGTCATGCACCTAACCTGGAAGGCTTTACCGCGCCCCCCAGCGACACCCGTTCCATACGCGTAATCCCTGACGCCGCGACAATTGTAATTGTATAACACTCGTTATAGCATTCGTCCGTCAGCAGACAACAACAGCAACGTCGTGCGTGCCGCCCCAATGAGGATGCATGACTTCACGCCCTGCGACCGCCCCCTATTCCCAGAAGGAGACAGCATGCTTTCCCATTCACCTGTTAGCCCTCTTGACCATGACCTGCCCGGCATGCTGGCCCCCGAGGGGGCGTGGCGTCATTGCTTTTCGCACCACCCGTTCGATGTGGAACTCGCCTACGCGGAACGCGTGTATTTGTACGACACCGAGGGAAAGCGATACATCGATGCGTCTGGCGGCCCGATGTCCGTCAACATTGGCCACGGCGACCCGCGGATGAAGGCGGCGCTGCGTGAACAGTTCGATCGTTATGCGTACGTCCACCCCACGTTTGCCAACCGCAGACGCGCAGAGCTCTGCGAGGCTCTGGTGGCCATCGCCTCGCCATCACTGAACGCCGTTTATCTCTGCAGTGGCGGCAGCGAAGCGGTCGATTCCGCGCTCAAGCTTGCCAGGCAGTATCACGTACTGACCGGGGCGACCGGCAAATTCAAGGTGGTCAGCTACTTTGAGTCCTATCACGGCATGACGCTGGCAACCATGTCGCTGGCAGGCAATCCCGGCTACAGAAAGACCTTCGATCCAGTCATGTCCCCCTGGCTTCACATGGCCCAATACAGCGAAGTTCACATGCCACCGGGCATGGGGCGCGACGCATGGGGCGTGCAGTGTGCGCAAGAGCTCGAGCGAGTGTTGTACTTCAATAACCCGGATACCGTGGCCGCCTTCATTGCCACGCCGCATGGCGTCGGCGCGGACTACGGCCTTGTTCCCCCCGCAAGCTATTGGCGAGAAATCCGCCGCATCTGCGACGAGCACAACGTACTCCTCATCGCGGATGAAGTGGTAACAGGGTTCGGCCGGACGGGCCGGTGGTTCGCAATGGAACACTTCGATGTCGAGCCGGATTTGATGACACTGGCCAAAGGCATCTCGGGTTCAAATCTGCCGCTCGCCGCTGTGCTGGTGAGCGATAAGGTGAACGAGCCCTTCCGCAAGGGCGGCGCATATTTCCTGCACGGCTTCACGTACCAAGGCCACCCCATGGCCTGTGCGGCAGGATTGGCAACACTGCAGATCCTGAAGGAAGACAAGCTGGTCGAGCAAACCGCCGCAATGAGCCCTCACTTGTTCGAGCACGCCAAGAGGCTGAAGGAACATCCCACGGTGGTTGAGGTTCGCGGCTGGGGGCTGTTCATGGCGATCGAACTAGTTGAGTCGAAGGAGCGACGGGAATACTTCGACGTCGGAAAAGGAGCAGAACGACTCTTCCAGGCCTATGCCCTCAAAAACGGCCTGGCGATTTATGGGACCTTATACGGCCCCCGTCGCAGCGCGGCGCTACGCCGCGGCTTGCCAATCATGATCGCTCCCCCCTTGTGCATTCAGCCCGACGAGATCGACGACATGATGGATCGGCTGGACACCTCTCTCAGCGAGTGGGAACAACGACTGCTTGGCTGAATTAGACCGAGCGCTCTCCTGCAGTTGAACAATCATGGCGGACTTGGCCGCCCGGGTCTCGGCCCGGGCGCGGCCCGCCTATGCAGACTCATTGCCACGAAAGGTTGAACTCGATGGAAACCACGAGGGACCGAATCATCCGTGCAAACTCGAAGCCGAACATGCTCCCCTTGAAGGGAGATTCCAGTGGCGCGGCATCACCGCGCTCAAACTCGATCACGCTGGAAGGCCTAGGCAAATCCTATGGCAGCACGACGGTGCTGCATGAGATCGACCTGCACGTTAAGCCGGGTGAGCTCTTCACCATCCTGGGTCCCAGCGGATCTGGAAAAACAACGTTGCTATCTCTGATCGCGGGGATGGCTGCACCCAGTCGCGGCCGGATCTTGATTGGCGACCGTGACGTCACTGCCCTTGAGCCGGCTCAGCGCGGCATTGGCGTGGTGTTTCAGAACTACGCGCTCTTTCCCAATCTCTCGGTTTTCGACAACGTGGCCTTTCCGCTCTCGATCAGACGCCGCCCACGACACGAGATCGCCGAGAAGGTCAACGAGATGCTGGAAAGAGTTCAACTCACGGGAGTCCGGAACCGGCGGCCTTCGCAACTTTCAGGCGGTCAGCAGCAGCGGGTCGCGCTTGCGCGTGCACTAGTATTTCGGCCATCGATCGTGCTGCTGGACGAGCCCCTGGGCGCACTGGACCGGCAATTGCGCGAACGCCTGCAAGTTGAATTGAAGGAGTTGCAGCGTTCTCTTGGCGTGACCATGATCCTGGTCACGCACGACCAGGAGGAAGCGCTGTCTCTTTCCGACCGCCTGGCCATCATCGATAAAGGACGACTGCAACAAGTAGCGCCTCCGAACGAAGCCTATCTGAGGCCGACCAATCCATTCGTCGCGACCTTTCTCGGCATGGCGAATTTCGTCGAAACACCCGATGGCGGCCAAGCCGTCGTGCGTCCTGAGCGGCTCAGGATTAACCGGGAACAAGACGGCTTCGGTGTGTCGGGCCATGTTCGTCACACTGTCTACCTGGGGCCATCCATACGCCAGCACATCGCCTTAGACGGCGGTGGCGAGATAGTGGCCAATATCCCGGCCACCGCCCCTGCCGCGAGCATTTCCCCGGGGGAGCGCGTCCACGCTTCCTGGCGTGCCGAAGACGCTTGGCCTTGCACCTGAATCGGCGATATCACGCAGCGTCCGTAGCATCCGCCTCCTCCCGCTTCCAACGGCCTAGACACACATCCCAACCCTGGAGAACTTTCCATGAACCGTCGCGACTTCTTGCTGTCCGCACCCGCAGCCTCCCTAGTCGTAGCCTGTCCCAAGGTATTTGCGACAGCACCCACGAGCATTCGACTGATCGACTCGGGCGGGACCACTGGTGAATCCATCGCCGCCGCCTATATTCCGCCCTTTACCGAGAAGTACGGAGTGCGGGTGGTTCGCGAGGCACCCTCGTCCCTGGGCAAGCTGCGTGCGATGGTGGAAAGCGGCCGTATCAATGCGGCGCTGTTCGAGCTTGGCTCGTCAACCCTGGCGCAAGCACGTGAACTCAACTTACTGGAGAAGCTGGACTGGGCGGCAATTCATCCTGACCCGATGTTCCCTGAGGCCCGCGATGACTACGGCATGGGCTATCAGTATTTCTCCACAGTCATGGCGTGGCGTGATGGCAACCCGGCGCCAAAGACATGGGCGGACTTCTTCGATGTCCAACGCTTTCCTGGCAAGCGATGCATGTCTGCCTATCCGCATTACACGCTGCCATTCGCCTTGCTGGCAGACGGAGTGGACCCGGCGAGCCTGTTCCCTCTTGATGTCGATCGTGCCATGCGAAAGCTCGAAAGCATCAAGAGCCATGTCTCGGTCTGGTGGAAAACGGGAACACAACCTCTGCAACTGCTCAAGGACAACGAAGTCCAGTATGCGGTGACCTGGTCGGCCGGTATCGAACGGGAGCCGGGAATTCGCTCAACCTTCAATCAAGGCATGTACGATATTGCCTGGCTTGTCGTACCGCGCGGACAGCACCCCGCCACCAAAGACCTGGCCATGAAGTTTCTGCATGAGGTGACCGTCGCGAAGAATCAGATGGTCGCGGCAAAGGTGTTGCCTCTGAGTGGCAACAGCCCGCAACTTGAAGGCCTCCTGGGCGTCAAGGCGTTCCAGTCCTTTCCCACTGCAAAGGCCAACCTGCAGGCCCAGTTCAGACAGAACGCCCAATGGTGGCAGAAGAACGGACCGGGAGTGAACAAGGTCTGGTCGAACTTCCTCCTGAACGCTTGAACACCCCAAGGTGGCACCATGACTACTGTGTCCTCCTCGCGTTGGCATCGAATTATGCCCGACGCAAACGGCTGGCGCGCTCTGCCGCTGCTGGCCCTCTTCCTGATCGTCTTTGATTACTCATTGGGCGGTCTGCTGGCGAAGTCGGTGCACGGTGGTACTGGTCTCACCCTGCATTACTTCAAAGAAGCGTGGACGACGAAGGCGTATTTTCGTGTTTTCGTGGACACCTTGCGCGTGAGCCTGATCGCTACGATTGTGTGCGTTCTTCTTGGATATCCACTGGCGTACTGGATGCGCGGACTCGACGAGCGCCGCCGCGCTGTGGTCATGACTATGGTGTTGATGACATTCTGGGTGAGCATCCTGGTTCGCACCTATGCGTGGATTGTTGTCCTGGGAAACGCGGGCCTGGTGAATCGGACCCTCCTCGCCACGGGCTTGATCCGTGAGCCGTTGACGCTTTTGTACTCAGAAGTTGGCGTCACGATTGGCATGGCAAATATACTCCTGCCTTTTCTGGTGTTGCCTCTCCTCACTGCCATGTTGCGTATCGATGATCGACTGCTGCAGGCGGCGGCGTCGCTAGGCGCATCCAAGCGGCAGATCTTCTGGCGCGTCTTCTTCCCTTTGTCATTGCCCGCGCTGGGTGTGTGCGTCTTGTTGTTGTTTATGCTGAGCCTTGGCTTCTACATCACCCCGGCCATTCTCGGCGGGGGCAAGGTGCCACTTCTGGGCAACCTTCTTGACACGCTGATCAACGAGACGTCGGAATGGGCACTGGCGGCCGCAATATCAACAGCGTTACTCGCGTTTGCACTCGGAGTCTTTGCGATCTTCCTTCGCCTGACTCGAATGACGGAGACGAAATCATGAATGCGCCACGTACAGTGTCTGCGTTTTGGCTCCGGGCCTGGGCCTTGCTGACCCTCGCGTACTTGTTGATGCCGGTGGCCATCGTGCTACCCATGTCATTTTCTTCAGCAAACGCCCTCACCTTTCCGCCACCGGGATGGTCGCTTCGATGGTTTCAGGTTCTATTGTCGGATGCTGACTGGATTGATGCCTTCTCCAACAGCGCATTGATCGCGATGCTGACCGCCAGCGCGGCAGTCATGCTCGGTAGCCTGGCGAGCTATGGCCTGGTTCGCGGGCAATCCAAATGGCGCGCGCTGGCCGAAGCCAATCTGATGCTGCCACTGATCGTGCCGGGCGTCATTATCGCGATAGCGCTGTATTTCTTCTACGCCCGCTGGAATCTGCTCGGGACAATCACGGGCCTGGTTCTCGCACACACCCTGCTCGCTATTCCGTTCGTGGTCATGGTGCTCAACACGGCGATCCGAGGCTTCGATATTCGCATGGAACAGGTGGCATGGAGTCTGGGCGCGAGCTGGTCACAGACCATGCGACGGGTGGTGTTGCCGACGCTGGCGCCCAATCTAGCCGCGGCCTGGATCTTTGCCTTCGTAATCAGCTTTGACGAAGTCATCGTGAGCGTTTTTCTAGCGGGCACGATTAACACCGTGCCGAAGAAAATGTACAACGACCTGATGCTGGAGATCACACCGACCATCACCGCAGTGGCGACCGTTCTGATTACCGCGACGGCGCTAGTCTTGCTTCTTGTACGTTGGCTGACGCGACGAAAGCCATGACAACTCAACAGGTATCGACAGGCCTCGGCTAACTTCAGCCATTCGCCGCGGAAGCATCGCCCGGTCAGCCATGACCGGCTGGGTCTGCTCGCCCTCGAAGCGCGTGAGGTCACTTGGGCTGACCGCTGACAGCACGCTGTTGTGGTGCGTCGGCAGGCATTCACGCGTCGCGGTGTTCCCGCTTGCACGGACCTTCCGGCGTAGTACATGGACCGCTGGCCCGTGCGGCTCTTGCCCTCTCAGTAGCAGTTCCGTCCAAACCGCGCCCGTATTGACACGAAAAGGGACGAATGGATAAACGCGCCCATAGGGGCACCCCTCATGCCAGAAGACTTGACCACGAAAGGGAGACAGGAATGAAATCGACGTATGGGATCAAATGCCGCAGTGCCGCGCTGACGCTGGGCGCGTGGCTCGCCTGTGGCGCTGCGCAGGCTCAATCCGGTGTGTTGCTGTATGGAGGGGTCGACGCAAACCTCGAGTATGTCAATCACTTCTCGACCGTGACGCCGTCCGCTGAAAACGGATTCAGCACGGGTCCTGGTACGAGCGTCTACCGCCTGAATTCGGGTGGGTTGTCGGGCTCGCGCTTTGGCATGCGGGGAACCGAAGAGCTCGGTGGCGGCCTGAACGCAATCTTCGTGCTGGAAGGCGGCTTCGCCCTGGATAATGGCATGATGCAGCAAGGGGGGCGCCTGTTTGGCCGCCAGGCCTTTGTCGGCTTCGATGACAAGGGGATTGGTACCTTCACCTTTGGTCGCCAGTACATAAGCTGGTTCGACGCGTTGGCGAACTTCTCGCCGACAGCCTTCTCAACGCAGTATGAACCGATCGTGGCACAGATCGGCATGGACTTCCGCTCTGACAACACATTGAAGTACACCGGGGTATTCGGCCCCCTGACTGCGAGCGCCAACTGGTCGTTTGGCAACGGGTTCCTCGGCAATGGCGAAGTCCCGGGGCAGTTTCGTCGCGACACCGGCTATGGCGCCGCATTGACGTACGATTCTGGCCCCTTTTCCGCAACCGTGGGGTACAACCAGTACAACCCAACGCTGACCACGGCGGGCGACACTGGTAGATTTAAGAAAGCCGCCGTCGCCGCAAGCTACAGCTTCGACGGGCGCGCCAAGCTGATGGCTGGCTACCGCTGGGGTCAGAGCAGGGGTGCCGATGGCTCAACGGTTTTGCGTGATGACTTCTACTGGGCGGGCGCCAACTACAACCTCACTCAGGGAATTGAGTTGACCCTGGGCTACTACTACGACGACATCAAGAAGTTTGGCGATAGGAGTATGAAAAATCCTTGGCAGATCTCGTTCATCGCCGACTACCGTCTTTCCAAGCGGACTGACGTCTATCTGACGACCGCATATTCAAAGAATGCAGGCCTGAACTTCGACACGTCCGCAGTCAGCTTTATCAACGGATACTTCCTCGGCACCGGTCAGAGTTCAATGTTCGGCGCCGCAGTCGGCATCCGCCATAATTTCTGATAGAGATGCTCTTTCGTCCCCGCTATCTCCGTGAGACGGGGACGCTTTTTGCCATTGGTAGGATGACGCAGTTCTGCGTGACTGTATGATCATCGCGGCAATCGTCGGCGTGCTGTTTTTCCCTGATATTCGCCTCAGTTTTTGGCTTTGATTTTACCGGGCCTGGCGCGCCTGAGCAGGCGCGCGCCCTTGGTTCCCCTTGGCGATCAAGCTCGCGAAATGTCCCGCTCGGCGCAAGGCGAGAGAGAGGTCGCCGAAAAAATTGCCGCCGACAGGAGGCTTGCCGACGCCGACGCCGCCACCGAACCGGTGCTCGGACAGCAGCCGTCTTAGCCTGCACCATTGTCCACCCGCGGAGGCCGACGAGCCATCCTTTGCCGATAACTGCGCGTTATCGTCGAATCCCGGCCAACCCTCAACTCCTCGGGAGTGCGGGGAAATCCTCACAGAACCACAGGGGTTTGGCAAGCCACGCGGCCAGCACCTCGTGGCCCACGGCTTGTTCGGCAAGCCAACCATCTCCGGCATCGATCGTCCCACGGGGCTGCTCCAATTGGGCAAGCCCGCGTGCTAGGGTGCATCGCCCACTTCGGAGAAACGCGAACTAGACCTGGCACACGGCGTGGTCAGGGAGAGCGTTCATGCGCGCCGGCATGTCAGCGAGCCGCACCGACATTCAATGCTGCGCTCAAACAAAACCAAGCGGAAGTAGGCGCACAAGAGCGAGTAGCCGCGCCGGTCGCCGAGGGCACACAAGAAAAAGAGCCAGCCCCGATGTCTGAATGAGTGCGGACCGGCCGCACCCGACAACGCGACCTTCAGTCGTGGAGATCAATCAGAAAACGCTGGGGCTTCGTGCCAATCCATGCCGGAGCCCTACCACGACCCGACCAGGTCTGCCCCGTTTTGGGATTGCGGTACTTCGGAAGGGGCGCAGCCTTTTTCTTAGTTGGAACCGCACCCGCAGCGCGCCCAACGCTTGGCTTGCCTGCAATGTCGTCAATGCTCAGGTCGTACTCCTGCATCAACTGCTGAATCTCCTCCACCACCTTTGGCACCTCCGCAGCCCACAACTGCTCAATTTGCGCATCGACGGATGCCAGTTGTGCGAGCAGTTCACGAGAGGTTACGGGTTTAGGTGTGCTTTGCGTTTCGGCAGGCGCTTCCCGCTTCTGTAGGCGCTTCCGGGTTTGCGTCACTTCAGTCGTTGCTTCCGAAGCGACGGCTTCAGCCAGCGTTTTCAGCTTCTGTCCGCGCTTCCGGGTTCGCGTCCCTTCAGTCGGAGCTTCCGGAGCGGCAACTTCAGTCGACGCTTTCGGCTTCTGTTGGCGCTTCCGTGGTCTCCGCTCTTCAGTCGTTGCTGCCGGGGCGGCAGGTTCTGTCAGCGCTTTCGACGTCTGTCGGCGCTTCCGTGGTCGTTTCTCTTCAGTGGATGCTTCCGGGGCCAGGGCTTCAAGCGGCTCTATCGAGGCTTGAGCTTCAGGTAACTCGCCCTGGACGTCAGGTTCAATCGACTCTACCGCCGCCGCGGCCTCAACCGGAGCTTCGGCGGTCAACGCTTCAGTCGGCGCTACCGACCGCATCGCTTCAATCGGTGCCTCAGCAGCGCCATACTCGACCAGCGCTTGCGGGGCGGCAGCTTCAATCGGTTCTTCCTGGGTCGGCGCTTCAGTCGGGGCTTCCGGGCTTGCGTAAGTCCGTCGGCGCCGATATGACACCGTCGCCTTGGCGCTGCTATTCCGGCTGGTCGTCCAGAAGTCCAGGCGTCGGGCCTGAGTATCAATGCTTCCAACACCGCCGCCTTCGCTACTGGCCTGACCAATGACGGGGTTCGCGTCGGACGCCACGTCAGCGCTGGGAACCTCCATCTGACCGGGAACGTCCGTCGCATCCTGCGCGACAAGTGGTTCAACCGCTTGCTCTGGGGCCAATTTGTTCTCCTTCGTCGAAGTCACTGCAGGTGCGGATGCGCTGAAGCATTCTAGCGGCTCTCGTCAACGGCGTCGTCAGACCTGCGGTCGACCATCCCACAACCAATGACGGAAGGCCCGGATCGCGTAGCGCGCGCCACGAGGCTTACCGCTATGGTTCCCACGTCCAGGGATTGAGCAGCGCGACCCGTGAAGCGACGAAATCTGAAACGTTTCGTGTTGCGACTGTCATTCCGTGCACCAGCGCGGTGGCAGCAATTAGGCCATCCCGCAGCGGCTGCGGGTCCGGGACATGCAACCTCGCACTCCTCTGCGCAACTGCCGTATCAATTGGCAAGATGCGTCCCGCAAACGCTGGTAGGACGTGGTTATCGAGCCAGGCTCGTAGAACCGCTCCCTTCGGCGGATCACGACGCTCGGCCAGCAGAACGCCTATTTCCAGTTCGTGGATCGTGATAGCCGACACGAACAAATCGGCAGCGGCGACGCTGTCGGCCCATTGAACGACGTGGAAATCAGCTTTTCCATGTCGAGCCTTGCGCAGTTCGGAGACGACGTTAGTGTCTAGGATGAACATCAGTCGAGGTCCGCCGGTCGAGCAAGTTCAGCATGATGGGGGATATCGAGATCAATATCCTCGGCTTCCGGCATGGCCAGCAGGTCAGCAATCTTTTGCTGACTACCAGTGAGTCGCTGATATTCCTCGATGCTCAACAGGACGTGAGAAGGTCGGCCTCGATCAGTAATGAAAACGGGGCCGTCCTTCGTGGCCTTCTTGGCGCGAGTTACATCCTGGTTCAGCTCTCGACTGGATAGAGTTGTGATGTGCACTTTTAGCCCCCTGCAGACCGACGATGTAGTTACGTTACTACACGAACCTATAGCTTGCAAGGGCCCATAGGAGACCGCGCCAAACCGGGGGCTGACTAAGCGGCAAGGCGGTGTTCTTATTCTCCGGCGATGGACGGATACCATCGGTCAACGTAAGACCGGAGTTGGTTATTGAGCACGGCCGTCCGGATTTGAAGCAGGTTGTGCGCGTGCCGAGGCTGCCAGGCCATCTGCTGCCGTTTGACGAATCGCTTGCTGACCACCTGGTTGACGGCCGACTCGACAAAACCTGAGGCAATGGGCTCTCCATGCCGATAGCGGTCACCGTAGTTCACGATGAGGTGCCGGTTGTTGTCCAGGTAGACAATGAACTCCTCGAGCTTGCCAAGGAGTTTGGCCTCCTCGGGGCTGGCCTCAGCATCCAGATCCCAGCCCAGGCTTTTTAGTCGGCGCAACGCCGGATAGGGGCAGCCGTGCCACAGGGGCCACTTGGAGCTATGCAGCGCCTTGATCAATGCCGCGTTGGTCGGGCCGTCGCAGTGTGCCGGCCGGCCCTTGATCATCTGTTCGAGGTTCTGTACCCGCATGGCGATGTGGAACCAATCGAGAACGTACTCACCGCGGTCACCAAAACCGAGCTGGGCGGTCAAACTCTGGATATGGACACACCATCCTCTTAAGCGTGTCGCAGCGAAGAACTACTCCCCTCCCCCACCAGCCGGCATCGGACGCCGCTTTCTCATGACCACAGTGGGAGCAGTGGTGTCGTTATCGGAGGGCACGCGTGTCGGACGTGTGCCAGGGCCTGATTGATGTGCCCCGGTATCCAATTGAATAGTCGATATGGCTCGCTTGTAAATAGCCTGCATACCGCCAGGCGTGCTGAGCATCACGACAAACTGATCGAATGACTCGATTGACCCGATTAGCCGGATACCATTGACAAGATACACTTGGACACGCTTTCGCTCTTTTCGCGCTGCGTTCAGAAAGCCGTTCTGCGGATTGGGGTCTTCAAGCTGCATTGGAGAAAAATGTAGGCATATGGAGCGTTGCGTAAGCCACGGAGCACAATATTGGTGCTCGCGCATGAGCCCGATCTGCTCCTACGTCACGTGAAATGCGCAATAAGCCGCTCTCTCGGCGGAATTGCGCATTGCGATTTGATTCCTACATTCTATCGCCTGCGAGCCGCGGTGGCGGCTTCAGACCCCACGGCCGCTGCGGTGGCGACCCCGGCGACCATCATCATCCCAATCCCCCGCGATTGGCTGCTACCCGACCTGGCAACCAGGCTGGGTGATATCGCCTCTCCTCCACACCAAGCATAATCTCCAAGCAATCCCCAACATTTTGGGTATCGGTGCCGATGCGCCACCGCTACCGCGGCTAACTGCGCATCAACGGCTGTAGTTCTAGCTTCCGGCTACGTGCCCTTGCCTTCGGCACGCGGCTGTCTCGGATACAAGATTACCAACCGCCTGCAGGTCCCTTCGCATAGCGACGCTGCGATAAGGCAACGTTATCGTGCCCTATTGCCGTGGCCCGGAAACGCCAGCGTTACGCTCCCGCTCAACACAGCTGGCGCCCGTGAAGGGGAAGCGTAACGGCATTAGCCGGCCAGTTTGAGTCAAGCCGGTCTCGGATTGTCGATGACCCGAACGACACCGAGCTTGAGACGGTCGTTTCAGGCAGCGCCTACGGCCGTTCCGCAAATCAGTAACGGCCGTTCCAACTGAACAGGGACGCCTACGATTGCGGTTAAGTGCGCTGCCTGATCGGCAACAAGAGCTTGGCTGCTATCCTCGACTCACCCACGCGGCACTTCTTATGCGCCTCGGTAAACGGAATCTTCCAACGACTTCCACAGGTCTTGCATAGTGGGGTTCGTGTTGGATATTGCACGATAGGACCGAATCTCCAGTTGCGCGCTCCACTCGTCGCCGCCGGCGCGGACAAGCCGGCCTGCGTCGATCTCCTCGCTGACGGCACTGAACGGAAGCCAGGCAACCCCGTATCCCTCGACAACCATTTTCATCAGCAGCATCGCCATGTCTGTTTCGTAGCAGGCGCGGAAATGGTAGGAGGTATCCACGCTATTCAGGATCACGTCGACCACCCGTCCCATAAAGGTAGTCGCCGTGTAAGCGAGGTATGGCAGAGGGGCAGTTGCAGAGCCAGGCAGTGCAAACATTGGTGCGCCACGACCGTTCGGCGCAGAAACGGGGATAAACGCTTCCTGTCCCAAGGTCAGGCTCACAAATTTGTCCTCGTCCAGTTGCATGGGGACGAGCGGATGGTGGTACCCAATCATCAGATCGCAACTGCCCTCGGCAAGGGCGATGACGGCGTCGTGAACATTGGCTGCGACGACGCGGGCATTGAAATCCCCGGAACGCTGGTGAAACTGCTTCAGCCATTTGGGCAGGAAGGTCAGTGACAGGGTGTGCCCGGCAGTGATCTGGATGGAGCGTCCAGGCATCCTGGCCTCCTGCCGCAGCGCTGAGCGAATCTCGGTCAGCGCGCCAACTGACTCCTTGCTCTGCTCACAAAACCGACGGCCGGCCGTGGTCAGTTCGACCGGATAGGTTCCACGGTCGACCAGCTCAACCCCGACCCAGTCCTCGAGCGATTTGACCCGCCGAGAAAGCGCCGACTGGGTGACGAATCGCAATTCGGCCGCCCGGGAAAAACTTTTGGTCTGCTCGATTGCCAGGAGATCCTCTATCCACTTCAGTTGCAATTGCGCCCCTCGACGTGCCGCCTGGTTTATTCGATGTTGTCGCCATGGTAAACCCGAGCATCGCCGGTGCTGTGCAAAAAAAGCGCCGTGAACTTCGCTTTACGCCGGCACAAAAGTGCTCCAGACTAAACTTATGAAAAGTATTCCAGTATGGAATACTTTTAGTGTACATCCTCATCAGCTCGGTTTCCTTGCGCTCCTAGAATCCGGTTGCGCCAATCAGGCGCACTGATGAGGAACGCGATGAGCAAGCAAGAGATTTTCAAGGGGACGCGACGCGAGCACGATTTGCTGGGCTACCGCGAGGTGCCAGCAGACGCGTACTACGGCATCCATACCCTGCGGGCGCTGGAGAATTTCCCGATTTCGGGCGACCCGATTTCGAAGTATCTCGAACTGATTGTCGCCCTGGTCGACATCAAGGAGGCAGCCGCACTCACGAACCGGGACCTCGGCCTGCTCGATGACGCGCGCTGCCAAGCCATCGTCGACGCCTGCAAGGCGATCCGCACAGGTCAGCACGCTGAACAGTTTGCGGTGGATCTCATCCAGGGTGGCGCCGGGACCTCGACGAATATGAACGCCAACGAGGTCGTCTGCAACAAGGCGCTGGAACTGCTCGGTCACCAGCGTGGGGAGTACGAGGTTCTGCACCCCAACGAACACGTCAACATGAGTCAATCGACCAATGACGTCTACCCGACCGCCTTGAAGGTTGCGACTTATCGCAGTGCGCTCCGGCTGCTGGACCAGATGTCGCTTCTGGAAGCGTCGTTCGAACGCAAGGCGACAGAATTCCGCACCATGCTGAAAGTCGGCCGTACGCAGTTGCAGGATGCCGTGCCGATGACGCTTGGCCAGGAATTCGCCACGTACGCGGTCATGCTCAACGAGGATCGCCAACGACTGGCCGAGGCGCTCCCACTGATCAGCGAGATCAACCTCGGCGCGACCGCAATTGGTACCGGCATCAATGCACACCCGGAATATGCAGTTCGCGTTTGTCAGCACCTCTGCACCATCAGCGGTCTGCCGTTGCATACGGCCCCCTACCTGATCGAGGCGACGCAAGACTGTGGCGCGTTTGTGCAATTGTCGGGCGTTCTCAAGCGCATCGCCGTCAAGCTTTCCAAGGTGTGCAACGACTTGCGCCTGCTGTCGAGCGGCCCCCGCGCGGGATTCGGCGAAATCAACCTGCCTCCCGTCCAGGCCGGCTCGAGCATCATGCCGGGCAAGGTCAATCCGGTGATTCCGGAAGTCATGAACCAGGTGGCCTTCGAAGTGATTGGCAACGACATGACCATCACCATGGCCGCCGAGGCCGGGCAACTGCAGCTCAACGCCTTCGAGCCGGTCATTGCCTATTCGCTGTTCCGCAGCATCAGCCACCTGACTCAGGCATGCGCCACGCTGGATGAAAAGTGCGTGCGTGGGATTACGGCAAATCCCGAGCATATGCGCGAGATGCTGGACCGCTCGATCGTCCTGGTGACCGCGTTGAATCCCTACATCGGCTACGCCAATTCAACGGAAGTTGCACGGGAAGCCCTGGAAACCGGACGCAAGGTCGCTGACATCGTTCTCGAACGCGGACTTCTCTCGGCAGCAGCGCTGGCGGAGATCCTGCGCCCCGAGGTCCTGACTGCGCCACGTGCACCGGTTGCACTCAACCAATAAGGCATCAGGAATCGTCAGAATTTCTGGCAACACCATCAGCAGGTGGAGGAAACAGTGAATACAAAAAAATTGACCACGCAAATCGTGGTCGCAATGGTGGCGGGCATCGCCGTCGGCTGGCTGTGCCATCACCTGGCGAAAGACGCCCAGGCGGCCAAGGAGATTGCTGGTTACTTCGGTATCGTGACTGACATCTTCCTGCGCATGATCAAGATGATCATTGCCCCTCTGGTTTTCGCCACCCTCGTTGGCGGCCTGGCCAGCATGGCAGATGGCGGCGCAGTGGGCCGGATCGGCCTGAAGGCCATGATCTGGTTTGTCTCGGCCTCGGCCATCTCGCTGGCGCTCGGCATGCTGTTGGTAAATCTCTTCCAGCCCGGTGCCAATCTGAACCTCGCATTGCCTGACGTGGGCGCGGCCACCAACCTGAAGACGGGGGATTTCAGCCTCAAGGGATTCTTCACCCATGTGTTCCCGAAGAGCATCTTCGAGGCCATGGCCAACAACGAGATTCTGCAGATTCTCGTGTTCTCCCTGTTCTTTGGCTCGGCGCTGGCGTTTGTGAAGGGCAGCGGCAAGTCCACCATCGCCAGCGGCATCGAAGAACTGACAAAGGTAATGTTCCGCATTACTGATTGCGTGATGCGTTTCGCTCCCGTAGGCGTCTTTGCCGCCATGGCAGCATCCATTACGGTAGAGGGCATCGGCGTGCTGGCCAGCTACGGCAAGCTGGTGGGCGAGTTCTATCTCGGCCTCGCCATCCTGTGGGCCATCCTGTTCGGCATTGGGTTCCTGTTCCTGGGCCGCAGCACCGGCAAGCTCGCGAGCCTGATCCGTGAGCCGATCCTGCTGGCATTCTCGACGGCCAGCAGCGAGTCCGCCTATCCGAAGACCATCACGGCGCTCGAGCGGTTTGGCGTATCCAAGCGCGTCTCGAGCTTCGTCCTGCCGCTGGGCTATTCGTTCAACCTGGACGGTTCGATGATGTACCAGGCCTTTGCGGTGATGTTCATTGCGCAGGCATACAACATCGAGCTGACGCTGATGCAGCAGTTGACGATTCTGCTGGTCCTGATGGTGACCAGCAAGGGGATGGCCGGGGTCGCACGCGCGTCACTGGTGGTCGTGGCCGCTACGCTTCCCATGTTCAATCTGCCGGAGGCCGGCCTGCTGCTGATTATCGGCATCGACCAATTCTTCGACATGGGCCGCACGGCTACCAACGTCGTCGGTAACAGCGTTGCTACCGCCGTAGTGGCCAAGCTGGAAAACGAGATTTCGCCCGTACCCGCTGAGGCAGTGGTGCCAGGTGAAGCGCACGGTACTTACACCGCGCAACGCACCCCTGGTACGTCAGCCGGCTAAACTTTCACAGGGACGCAAAGGAGGCAGGATCGCCTTCTGCCTCCGGCAACCATCGCTATCTCACAAGCATGCAACAGCTCACGTTCGGAATCATTGGCGGGCTCGGCGCACTGGCCGGCGCTGACCTCTTTCTCAAGCTGGTCAAGAGCCGCACAGTCATGGCCGACCAGGGCCGGTACCACTTCCTGTTCGAGCAGCATCCGTTTCGCGATGTAGCGACGCCACTGACGCGCGATGCGAGCATGACAAGCCGCAAGCTCTACGTCTTTACTGACCAGTCCCAAAATAAGGCGACAAAAATTGAACGAATGGGATCGACGGTAGTCTCATGAGCCATGAAACGAGATGGCCGCCAACTGGATCGCGCGACGCAGGAAGAATTTCGGCTGCTGGCGTTGCGCCGGGTGAAGGAAGGCGAGAAGCCGTCGGAGGTAGTGAAGTCCCTGGGAATGAATCGCACCTCGATCTACCGATGGCTCAAGGCTGCCAGCGGGCGCGGCAATGGGGAGCGGGCACTGGCAGCGCGGCCTGCCACCGGTCGACCGCCCAAGCTCACAGCGCACCAGCAGGCCCAGGTTCTACGCTGGATTAACGGCAGGGACCCGCGGCAATTCGGATTGGACTTCGGGCTGTGGACGCGGCAAATCGTGGCCACCTTGATTAAGCAAAAGTTTGGTGTGCGCATGGGTCTGACCGCAGTGGGGAGGTTGCTGGCCCGTTTGGGCCTGACGCCACAAAAACCACTGCAGCGCGCCTATCAGCGAGATCCGCAGGCGATTGAGCGCTGGCAGCGTGAGACCTATCCTGACCTTGCAGCAAGGGCCCGACGTAGTGGGGCGGAAATCTACTTCTGGGATGAATCCGGGTTTCGAGCCGACACGGTGCACGGCAAGACTTGGGCGCTCAAAGGGCAGAGTCCGGTGATCGAGCGCCCCGGCCAGCGCCAATCGATCTCGGCAGCCTCGGCGGTCAACGCCCGGGGCGGCTTCTGGTTCGCGACGTACAAGGGCGCGCTCACCGCGGAGCTGTTCATCGAATTGCTCAGGAAGATGATGAGGGGCAGGCGCAAGCCGGTGCATCTTGTCATTGACGGCTTGCCAGCCCATAAGAAGGCAAGTGTGCGCGAGTACGTCGAATCCACTGGCGGCAGATTAACGTTGCACTTCCTGCCGGGTTACGCGCCGGACCTCAATCCGGACGAGCTGGTATGGAGTCACCTCAAGCGCACCGGCGTGGCGCGCAATCCGCTGCGCACCGGCGAGAAGCTGGAGATTCGCGTCGAGCAACAACTGCGTGGGCTGCAGAAAAAGCGCACCCTCATTCGATCATTCTTTGATGCCCCATCTGTCGCATATATTTGGGACTGCTGAGTAAGACTTGCCAGTCCTTCGAAAGCAGGAAGGTCGATGCGGTGCTCATGCCTTGCTTTGCGTCCCACACCTTCCGTGAAGAGCTTCAGGCGGAGCTGTCGGTGCGCCTCGTCAATATGCTCGATGCGTTGGTGCCGACGCTGAATGACGCCATACCCCGCGGTGGAAAAATTGGCGTTCTTGCTTCGGACTTCGTACGTCAGTCGCGCCTATTCGATGATAGCTTCGGCCGTGATTTTGAGATTGTGTATCCTTCCGACGCAGCGCAGGCCAGTTTAATGGACGCCATTTATGGTCCTGGGGGTATCAGGTCCGGCAATACGGAAGGTCTCGCCCTGGAGCGGATTTTCCAAGCCTGCCAGGAACTGCTCGAACTTGGCGCGGAGCTGATTGTCCCTGGCATGACCGAACTCTCCCTCGTGGCTGCCGCCGTGCAGCGGCGCGGCATCGCGTTCGTCGACGTGAACCAGGTCTATGCAGACTATGCCACGGCCCTGGCGGATGGGCAGGTCAATCTCGCGTTCAAGCTGGGCATCGTCGGTGGCGTCGGGCCTGCTGCCACGGTCGACTTCATGGGGAAAGTCGTAAAGAACACCACCGCGGCGAAGGATCAGGACCATATCAAGATGGTCGTTGAGCAAAACCCTCAAATACCCGACCGTACGGCAAACCTCCTGTACCAGGAGGCCGACCCGACGGTTGCCCTCTTCGCAACGTGCAAGCGGCTGGAGTCCGAAGGCGCGAACGCGATTGCGATTCCATGCAATACGGCGCACGCATATGTCGAGCGTATCCAGCCTCACCTTTCCATACCGATCGTCAATATGCTGACGGAGACGGTCCTGCATATCGTCGACAAGTACGGCAAAGGCGCGAAGGTTGGCCTGCTTGCGACATCAGGAACCGTGGAAAGTCGCGTCTATCACGAAGCAGCCGCGGGCCACCTGGAACTCATCACGCCAGCGCCAGAGATCCAGCAGATGGTCATGGATGCCATCTACGGCGCTGAAGGCGTCAAGGCTGGGCATACGCAAGGCCATTGCGCTGAGTTGCTACGCGCTGCGATCGCTCACCTGCACGGCAAAGGCGCCAGGGTGCAGATTCTCGGCTGTACCGAGCTCCCGTTGATATTTGCCCAAACGGATCAATTCGAGATTGGAAGCACGCAAACTGTCTCTCTGGTCGACCCTACGGACGTGCTCGCAAAGCGTTGCGTCCAGCTTGCGCGATCTGGCTGATCGTACCTGCCATCGTCACGATGGCAGGTACGTCCTTATTCGTCCATCCTGCAATTGAAGTCTCCTGATGTCCTTTTCACGATTGCTTCGGCGCATCGGCCTGTCGCTCACATTTTTTGGTGTATTCAGTCAGAACCTTAGCGCGGCTGAACCTCCGCGCATTGCCGCTCGCGCCTACATTCTCCTGGACGGAAAATCCCACCACGTGCTGTTGGAGAAGAATGCGGATGAACGACTGCAGCCGGCATCTCTGACCAAGCTGATGACTGCCTATATCGTGCTGGATGCGCTGAGTAAGCGGTCAATCAGGTGGGAGCAATTGGTGAGCGTACGTAGCGCTGACATTGCGATCGTGGCCGGCGATGAAGCGACCATGCAAGCTGGAAGTGATACCTTGAAGCCCATGATCGACGATGCAAATGCCTTATGCAGCGAACTCGCAGGGTTGGTGATTGCGATGGCAGGAAGCGATGCGAATAGCGTGTCAGGCGTTGCGGAGCCTGCTTTGGAGCATTGACATGAGGAAAACGTGGCTCGCCGCGACGCCGCGACGCACTGAGCGGGACGAAGCCGAAGCGTGCTGGCGAGGCAGTTTCTAGCAGAATTGCGCATGGTGCCGCCCAATGGGCAGGCTGGACTGGTGGGACGCGCCAAACTGGAAGCACGGTTCGATACCTCGGCATTGAAATAGACGATGCTCTCGAAATGGCGGAGCAAACTGAAGTGTGACAATCCGATAGCCGGCGAGCGGGCCGCTCGTCGGCTAGGCATCTGCCAAGTACGGCTCGTTAATCCGATGACAGAATCGGCCGACGAGCCGCCATTCGCCAGCCAAGGGCGAAAAGCCGCTATCGACTGAGCGGTCATCCATCGCCTGGGAGCAAGGCTGAGATTCCGTTCGCCGCCCCAGACTCCTTGCCTGGATGAGTCTCATGGCGTAAACCCCGAGCCGATTGGTCACCGCGCTGTCATCATTCGGAGTTAGAGTAAATCCTCTAAAAATGATAGCGACAAAGGAGACGCAGATGTTCCTCACGTCTGACCAAATCGCCGCCGCGCATCGTGCCAGCCTGGAAACCCTATACGGTCTAACGCTTAAGGTGTTCGAGAGTCTTGAGCGGCTTGCCGTGCTGAACCTGCAAACGAGTAAGGCCCATATCGCTGACGGCGCCAATGCTTCGTTGAGGGCGCTATCAGCAACGACTATTCAGGATATCCTGGCGCTCCAGGAGGAGACCCTCAAGCCGGCGCACGAGAAATTCGTGAGCTACATCCGCCAACTTTCCGAGATTTCTGGCGGCGCCCAGCTTGATTTCTCTGCGTTCATCGAAGCGGTCCAGGCTGCCAACGCAGAGAAGTTGCAGGCCTTCTTTGCGAAAGTCTCAGAATCCGCCCCGGTTGCTTCGGAGTCGACAATGGCCATCGTGAAGTCGGCCATCCACGCCGCCCAGACCGCTTACATATCAGTTCAGCAAGTCACGCAGGAAACGGCTGAGCTTGCGAATGTCACCCTCGCTGACGTTGATGTCGAATCAGAATCGGCCACTGCCGAAGATTCCGAGACCTGAGGAGCGAGACTTGCGGCCAAGCACTCGCTGGCTAGGGGCGATGGCCGTTCCCGGCCATAAAGGGTCATTCGCCTTCACCGACGCGTGGACGTTTGTGCGTCCGCTTCGCTCAAGCAACAGACCCTTGTTCGCAATCGCTTCTGTCGCCTCTGTGGCGCTACGACACGCTGACGTCCGCGACAATCCGCGAGGAGCGCGAGCTGCGCCGCCTCCGACACATATACACAAAAAGTGTCAATGACGTACCAATAATATATTGGACGTGATCTAGTTACGGCCATATTCTCCAGCAGACCCCCAACAACGGGCGCGGAAATTATCATGGCAAGCAATCTCATTCTTGAAACCGTCGGACTGCGGAAGGAATTCAAGGGATTCGTCGCCGTAAACGACGTCAGTCTCAAGATCAGGCGTGGGCACATCCACGCGCTGATTGGTCCGAACGGTGCAGGCAAGACCACCTGCTTCAACCTCCTTACTAAGTTCCTCGATCCCACGCGCGGCACCATACGGTTCAACGGTTACGAGATCACCGGCGAAAAGCCAGCGCAGATCGCACGCAGGGGTGTGGTGCGCTCCTTCCAGATCTCGGCGGTGTTTCCGCACCTGACCGTGCTCGAGAACGTACGTATCCCGCTGCAGCGCAGGCTCGGGATTTCCTTCCAGTTTTGGCGCTCGCCGAAAGTCCTCGCATCGCTCGATGACAGGGCCATGGCATTGCTCGCCGACGTCGGACTGGAGGACTTCGCCGACATGACGACCGCCGAGATGCCCTACGGTCGCAAGCGCGCGCTGGAAATCGCCACCACGCTGGCCCTCGATCCCGAGCTGATGCTGCTCGACGAGCCTACGCAGGGCATGGGCCACGAAGACGTTGACCGCGTCATGCAGCTCATCAAGAAGGTCTCGGCCAATCGCAGCATCCTGATGGTGGAGCACAACATGAAAGTGGTGTCCGGCATCTGCGACGCCATCACGGTGCTGGCGCGCGGCAGCGTGCTGGCCGAGGGCACATACGCGGAAGTCTCCGCCAACCCGCAGGTCATCGAGGCCTATATGGGCAGCGCTGATGCCGCGCTCGCTGCGCCGGGAGGGCATTGATCATGGCGACGGAATACCTGCGGGTCACCGACCTCCATGCCTTCTACGGCGAATCGCACATCCTCCACGGCATCGACTTGCTGGTGAACGAGGGAGAGTGCGTGACCCTGCTCGGCCGCAACGGGGCAGGCCGTACCACTACCCTGCGCGCCATCATGGGCCTAACGGGGCGTCGCGCCGGCTCGGTCATGATCGACGGCCGCGAGGCAATCGGCATGCCGGCCCATCGCATCGCGCGTCTCGGCGTCGGCTTCTGCCCGGAGGAGCGGGCGATTTATTCCAGCCTCTCGTGCGAGGAGAACCTCCTGCTCCCGCCGCAGGTGGGTGGCGGCGGGATGAGCCTCGACGAGATCTACGCGATGTTCCCCAACCTCCACGAGCGGCGGCATAGCCAGGGCACGCGGCTATCGGGCGGCGAGCAACAGATGCTGGCGATGGCGCGCATCCTGCGCACTGGAGCGCGGTTGCTGCTGCTGGACGAAATCTCCGAGGGACTGGCGCCGGTGATTGTGCAGAAGCTCGCCCAAGTCATCCGCGACCTCAAGGCGAAGGGCTACACGATCGTGCTGGTGGAGCAGAACTTCCGGTTCGCCGCGCCGCTGGCCGACCGCATGTACGTGGTGGAGCACGGCCAAATCGCCGCGGAGATCCATCAGCACGAGATTCACGAGAAGCAGCACCTGCTCCAGGAACTCCTGGGTGTCTGAGACCGCTGCGGAGGAGACAACATGACAACGATTCTGGGAGTCCCGCTACAGGGGCTGTTGGGGCAACTCGTGCTCGGGCTGGTAAACGGCTCGTTCTACGCGATTCTCAGCCTCGGGCTTGCCGTGATCTTCGGCATGCTCAACATCATAAATTTTGCCCACGGCGCGATGTTCATGGTGGGCGCATTTGTCGCCTGGGCGGGCCTGGAGTATCTCGGCATCAGCTACTGGTGGTCGCTGCTGGCGGCGCCGGTGCTGGTAGGGCTGGCGGGTATCGCCATCGAGCGCGGCCTGCTGCGGTGGCTGTACAAGCTCGACCACCTGTACGGGCTGCTGCTCACCTTCGGGCTGGCGCTCATTATCGAAGGCCTGTTTCGCTTCCAATTCGGCGTCTCGGGGCAGCCCTATTCGATTCCCGACGAGGTGGCGGGCGCCTTCAACCTCGGCTTCATGATCCTGCCGAAATACCGCGCGTGGGTCATCGGCGCCTCGCTCACAGTGTGCCTGCTGACCTGGTTCACGATCGAGAAGACCCGCCTCGGCGCCTACCTGCGCGCCGCCACCGAGAACCCAAGCATTACCCAAGCTTTCGGCATCAACGTGCCGGTGATGGTGATGATGACCTATGCCTTCGGCGTGGGCCTGGCCGGGCTGGCCGGCGTGCTGGCAGCACCGACGGGGCAACTAAGTCCGCTGATGGGGTCGAACCTGATCATCGTCGTGTTCGCGGTGGTGGTGATCGGCGGCATGGGTTCCATCTTTGGCGCGATCGTCGCCGGGCTGGGGCTGGGCGTGGTGGAAGGACTGACCAAGGTGTTTTATCCAGAGGCGTCGGCCACGGTGGTTTTCGTGATCATGGTCATCGTGCTGATGGTTCGGCCGGCAGGCCTGTTTGGCAAGGAAAAGTGAGGTCGCGTATGAAAATGAGAAATCTTGGCTACGGTGTCCTGCTGCTGGGCACGCTGGCGGCCCCGGCCGTGCTCTATCCGGTGATGCTAATGAAGGTGCTGTGCTTCGCCTTGTTCGCCTGCGCCTTCAACCTGCTGCTCGGCTATACCGGCCTGCTCTCGTTCGGCCATGCGGCATTCCTCGGCACGGCGGCCTATATATCGGGCTATGGCATGAAGACCTGGGGGCTCACCCCGGAACTCGGCCTGCTGCTCGGCACAGCCGTCTCGGCTGCCGCGGGCTTTGTCGTCGGGGCGCTCGCTATTCGCCGGCAAGGCATCTACTTCGCGATGATCACGCTTGCCTTGGCACAGATGTTCTACTTCTTGTTCCTGCAGACGCCGTTCACCGGCGGCGAGGATGGCATGCAGGCCATTCCGCGAGGCAGGCTGTTCGGCCTGTTCGACCTAGCGTCGGACTTGCGCATGTACTACTTCGTGCTGGCGATCTTCCTGTTCACCTTCTGGCTGATCCACCGCATCATCCATTCGCCTTTCGGCCAGATCCTGAAGGCGATCCGTGAGAACGAGGCGCGCACCACCTCGCTGGGCTACGACGTCGCGCGCTACAAGCTGCTGGCCTTCGTCCTCTCGGCGGGCCTGGCTGGCCTTGCCGGGGCCACCAAGACCCTGGTCTTTCAGTTTGCCACGCTGACCGACGCGCACTGGCACACCTCCGGCGAAGTCGTGCTGATGACGCTGTTGGGCGGCCTTGGCACTGCCTTCGGCCCGGTGGTGGGCGCGGGCATCGTGGTTGCCATCCAGAACGCCTTGGCGGACAAGGTCGGTTCCATGATCACCGTGATCATGGGGAGCATCTTCGTCGTGTGCGTGCTGACGTTCCGCCGCGGCATCGTCGGCGAATTGAATGCGTTGTGCCAGAGCATCGTGGGCAACCGCCGCGGCCGGCCCGCACCGCGCCACGCTGCCGTGCCGGCACCAAGTTATGAGGAAGCGCCCGCTGGAGCAGGCGTGCATGCCCGGCGCGTGGAAGGAAAGGCATGAAATCGACCGCTGAACGGAACACCCCATTTATATCCCCACAGTAGAGGAGACACAGGATGAACAATCGCATCAAGCTACTTGCGCTCGCCGCGCTGCTGGCGGCCTCGACGGCGCAGGCCGAGATTACGGACGGCGTGGTCCGGATCGGTGTGCTCAACGATCAGACCGGCGTTTATGCTGGGCTGGCCGGTCCCGGTTCGGTCTGGGCCGCGAAGAAGGCGGTCCAGGACTTTGCACCTGAAAAGCATGGTCTGAAGGTGGAGATCGTGGCCGCCGATCACCAGAATAAGCCGGACGTCGGGGCGAGCATCGCCCGCCGCTGGTTCGACGTGGACAAAGTGGACGCTATTGTCGACGTGCCGACCTCTTCAGTCATCCTGGCGGTCAACCAGGTGGTCAAGGAGAAGAACAAGGTGATGATTGTTACCGGCGGCGGCACCTCTGACCTCACCGGCAAGGCCTGCACGCCCAATGCGATCCACTGGGCCTACGACACGTGGGCACTGGCGAATGGGACGGGTAAGGCGGTTGTCAAGGCGGGTGGCAAGAGTTGGTTCTTCGTGACTGCCGACTACGCCTTCGGTCACTCGCTCGAACGCGACACCGAGGCCGTTGTCGTCAAGAACGGTGGCAGGGTCCTCGGCAAGGTCCGGCATCCTTTCCCGGGCAACGATTTCTCCTCCTACCTGCTGCAGGCTCAAGCCTCAAAGGCGCAGGTGGTGGGCCTGGCCAACGCCGGGGGCGACACCATCGGCGCGGTCAAGCAGGCCGCCGAGTTCGGCGTGACCGCCGGCGGTCAGAAGCTGGCAGGCCTGCTCGTCTTCAGCAGCGACGTCCAGGCGCTCGGTCTCAAGGCTGCGCAGGGCCTGTTGCTGAGCGAGACCTGGTATTGGGATATGACCGACGAGAACCGTAAGTTTGGCAAGGAATTCGCCGCTGCCAACAACGGTAAGTTCCCGACCATGGCGCAGGCGGGCACGTACTCGGCTGTGATCCACTACCTGAAGGCAGTGACGGCGATGAAGGCGGATGGCGACGGCAGCGCCGTGGTAGCGAAGATGAAGGCGATGCCCACCGACGACAAGCTGTTCGGCAAGGGCAGCATTCGCGAAGACGGCCGGAAGATCCACCCGCTCTATCTGTTCGAGGTGAAGAAGCCGTCGGAATCGAAGTATGCGGGCGACTTCTACAAGCTCATCGCCTCCATTCCCGCCAACGAGGCGTTCCGGCCGATGGACGAAGGTGGCTGCCCGCTGGTTGGGAAGAAGACGTCATGAAGATCACCTGACGCATGCTGATCGGGCAGGAGGGGCAGCGGCACCACCCGCGCGTTCAACGCCTTTTCTCCGGCGGCTTGCCGCGGACATCGAACCCGCGTTGGGTCGGCGCCGCCCGACGACACCGACCTGGCCTGCCGCCTCGCTGTTAGCTAGCGGATTTGCGAGGTATCGCGAGCGATGCCCGAGGCGAGCGCCATCTTCCTGGAGGCCATTGATCTCGGCATCGAAGGGCTGGGCGGCACCCTCACCGAGCGCCATGGACGAGACCGCCCTGTTATCAGAGCTTGCTCTCACGCCTGTTGCGGGCCGCTCTGGCCGACGGCAACTCGCTGGCGCTCGACCGCCACGTACGGCTGCTGCCTATTGCCGGGCGCGACTGAACGTCCGCGCCATTCTCCGGCCCTCGCCAACGTTACAGCGAGGCCCGGGGAACCTTCACAGCACGCTTTTCGCCGTCTCGATGAAAGCCGTCATCAGCGGCGTTGGGGTACGCTGGCTATAGCCGAGCATGATCTCGACTGTTGGTTGCCGGCCTTTGATCGGCTTGTAGACGACGTGGTCGAACTTCATCTGCCGGACCGATGCCGGTACGAAGCCAATGCCCGCACCGGAGCTGACCAACCCGACCAGCGTGTAGACCTGCCCCACTTCAGACACGACCTTCGGCACGAAACCCGCCGACGCGCACATGCGCATGTTCATGGCGTGGAAGTCCGGCGCCGCCTCGGGCATGTACATGATGAAGGGCTCCTGCGCGCAATCCTTCAGCGAGATCGACTCCGCGTTCGCGAATGGGTGCCTTGCCGGCACTGCCAGCACGAACGGCTCTTCGAGGATGGTTTCCCACGTCACGTCCTCAAGGTCGGGCACGGGCCGCATGAAGGAGATATCCGCGTCACCCCGCCGCAGCGCTTCTGCCTGCTCTACGACCGGAAACCAGCGCAGCAGGATTTCCACGGAGGGAAAACGCTCCCGATAGGCGCGCAGGATGGGCGGCAGTAGCGTATAGGACGTGTGCTCGAAGAAGCCGATCGTCAGCCGGCCAGTCTCACCGCGATGCGCGCGCTGCGTCTGGATGACCGCACTCTCGGTAGCGCGCAGGATCTGCCGCGCCTGCTCCAGGAAAATCCGCCCCGCCTCGGTCAGCTCCACGTGCCGACGCGAGCGGTTCAGCAGTGTCACATCCATCTCCTCCTCGAGTTGGCGGATCTGCAGGCTCAGCGGCGGCTGGGCGATGTGCAGGCGCTCTGCCGCCCGCGTGAAGTTGAGTTCCTCGGCGACGGCGATGAAGTACCGGAGGTGGCGAAGGTCCATCGTTATATCCAGAGGGTATAAAAGAGCTATCAATTATATATTGGACACTAGTTTGCGCAATCCCTACGATTCCATGCATACCCCGCTCCGCGCTCCACCCCTGTCGGTCCGCAAGGCTGGCACCGAGCCCGGACAAGCCAATGTACGCATGGAGACAAACATATGGATTCCAGACTGATTGAAGATGCGCTAGATCGCATTCTGCAACGCATCGATGCAACGATCGCGCAGGACGAGGCGGGCTTTCCGCACTATGGCAATCCGGCCGACGGCACCTGGACACGCTCCCCCGCCGGCGACTGGACTGGCGGCTTCTGGGTCGGGATGCTGTGGCTGGCTGCCTTGCGCACTGGCGAGCAGAAGTACCGCGACAGCGCCCGCATGTGGTCCGCACGGCTGGCGCCGCGGGTGGTGTCGAAGTCGGTGTTTAAAGGATTCCTCTTCTGGTACGGCGCGCAACTCGGCGGCTCGCTGCTGGCCGATCCCCAGGCCGCGGGGCTCGCCCTCGACGGCACGCGTGGCCTCGCGGAAATGTACAGCGAAGCAGCCCGCCTTATCCCGCTCGGCACCGAGGCCGAGGAGGCCTCCAGCGTGGGGACGAGCGAGGCCAACATCGATGCGATTCCGGGCACAGTGGCGCTGCTGTTGCGGCACCACGCCGCCCTCGGCACGGGAGAGATCGGCCGCCAGCACCTGCGCCAGCACATTGCCCTGTGCGTGCGGGAGGATGGCTCGGTTTGCCAGTCCGCCACATTCAACGCCGCCGATGGGTCGCTCGTGAAGCGCTACACGCACAAGGGCATACATGACAGCAGCACCTGGGCCCGCGCCCAGGCGTGGGGCATGCTCGGGCTCGCGCAGGCGCTGTCGTGCGGCGAGCAGGCGTTCAAATCCGACGCGATCCGCGTGGCGGATTGGTGGGTCGCGCACGTGCCCGCCGACCACGTGGCCTTCTGGGATTTCGACGATCCCGCCATCCCGCACACTAACCGCGACACCTCGGCCACCGCCATCGCCGCCGCCAGCCTGCTCAAACTGGCCGCGCTTGCCCCGGAGCGCGCGGCGGTCTACCGCCAGGCCGCCGTCGACAGCATCGAGCAACTCGTGACCCGCTTCCTGACCCCGGTCGGCCCAGGCGATGTACGGCAGCCTGGCATCCTTACCGGCGGCTGCTTCAACAAGCGCAATAACGTCGCCATAGACAACGAACTGGTTTGGGGCGACTACTTTCTCCTCGAATCCCTGCTCATCCTCGCGAGCAGGATCGACGCCACCCAGGTCTGAACCCCAACCCACTTCCGGAGAACCCAAATGTCCGACATCAAGATCCCGCACGAAGGCAACGTATCCACCCTTATTGGCACGCACACCAGCTACACCCGCACCCTCGGCGAGTACGACATCTATGCCTTCGCCGGCATCAGCGGTGACAACCACCCCAACCACATGGACGACGAGTACTGCAAGCGCATGGGCTTCGGCGGCCGCATCGCGCAGGGCGCCATGATGGTCGGTTTCATCGCCGGCGCCGTGACCAAGTATCTCGACATGATCCAGCGCCCGGCGGTCTCCTACGGCTACGACAACGTCCGCTTCACCAAGCCCGTGCGCATCGGCGACACCCTCACCGTGAACTACCGTATCGCCCGCGCCGACGACGAGAAGAAGCGTCTGTGGGCCGAGGCGACGCTACTCAACCAGCGGGGCGAGACGGTCTGCGTCGGCACCCACATCATCCATTTCCAGGCCTGAGCCCGGGCTGCGAGCGGGTGAGAAAGGTGAGAGATCGCATGAGCAAGATCTGTACTGCGGCGCAGGCCGTTTCGGATATCCGGCCCGGTCAGAGCGTGGGCAGCGTCGGCGTGATCGGCTGGCTGACGCCGGACGCGTTGTTCCAGGCGCTGGCGCAACGCTTCCACGAGACTGGGTCGCCTCGTGACCTGACCTTCTTCTTCCCGGTCAGTGTCGGCGACGGCATGGGCATCCGCGGCATGGATCACGTGGCCGTCGAAGGGCTGATGAAGCGGATCGTGTCGGGCAACTTTACCAATGCGGTGAATCCGGCTACCGGCAAGCGCCCCGAGTTCATGCGCCTGATCCGCGAGAATCGGGTGGAGGCCTACTGCTGGCCGATCGGCGCCACCATGCACTGGCTGCGCGAAGTCGCCCGGCGCAGCCCAGGCTACCTGACCCGCATCGGCCTCGGCTCCTACATCGACCCGCGCCAGCAGGGCGGCAAGTACACGGCGCGCGCCACCGACGACCTGGTGCGGATGCAGGAGCTGGACGGAAAGGAATACCTTTTCTATCCGAGCTGGCCGCTCGACGTGGGGTTCCTGCGTGCCACCAGTGCCGACGAGGACGGCAACCTGAGCTTCGAGGACGAGCCGATCACGTCGTGCGCGCTGGCCATGGCGCTGGCGGTGAAGGCGTCAGGCGGCACCGTGATCGCACAGGTGCGCAAGCTGGTGCCGCGCCACGCCCGGCCTGCGCACGCGGTGCGGATTCCCGGAGTGCTGGTGGATCGCGTCGTGGTGGAACCCGACGCCATGATGACCACCGACATCCGGTACGACGATGCCTATCTCGGCGGCCAGCTTTTCGACGGCCGCGCCTCGGACCGCCTGCCGCCCGGCGCCGACAAGGTGATCGCCCGGCGGGCAGCCCGGGAGGTCAGGCCCGGCGAGGTCAGCATCTTTGGTTTCGGCGCTTCGTCCGACGTGCCCACGGTGATGATGGAAGACGGCCTGTTCGCCGACGGCGGCCTGCATCGCTACAGCTTTACCACCGAGCACGGCCCCTTCGGCGGCGTCGTGATGAGCGGCTGGCAATTTTCCGCCAACAAATATCCGGAGGCCTTGATCGACGGCCCTTCGCAGTTCGACTTCATCGACGGCGGCAACTGCCCGATGGCGGCGCTGGCCTTTGCCCAATTCGACCGGGCCGGGAACATCAACGTCAGCCGCTTCGGCGCGGCCAATCCGGGGCCGGGCGGCTTCATCGACATCGCCTACAACGCGCGCAAGCTGCTGTTCACCGGCACCTTCACCACGGGTGGCCTCGCCGCCGACGCTACCGACGGCTTCCTCTCGGTCGGGCGTGAGGGGAGCGTGCGCAAGTTCGTCGAGCGCGTGGACGAGATCACCTATCCGCTCGGGCGCAACCTGGCCGAGCGCGGCCAGGAGGCCAAGGTCATCACCGAGCGCGCAGTCTTCTCGGTGGTGCCAGACGGACTGGTGCTGGAGGAGGTTGCGCCCGGCATCGACGTTAGGTCGCAGGTGCTGGACCTGATGGCCTTCCCTCCGGTGCGCGTGGCGGAGCCGCTTCCGCGCATGGACCCGACGCTGTTCCGCGCCTGACGCATCGACATATCTACGAGGAAAACATGGCTGTCATCAACTACCTGACTACCGTCCACATCGACTTCGGCGCCATCCGGATGCTGGGGGCCGAGCTGCAGCGCCTGGGCATCCAGCGACCGCTGATCGTCACCGACCGCGGCATCCGCGCCGCCGGGATCGCCGACAAGGTACTCGACGCCCTGGGCCCGGATTGCTCTCCCACCGTCTTCGAGGACACCCCACCCAACCCGACGGAAGCCGCCGTGTCCGCCGCGACCGGCCGTTACCTCGGCAATGGCTGCGACGGCATCGTGGCCGTGGGCGGCGGGTCGCCCATCGACCTGGGCAAGGCCACTGCGCTGCTGGCGACCCACCCGGCACCGCTGCAGACCTACGCGGCGGTGGAGGGCGGCGCGAGCCGGATCACCAGCCGGGTCGCCCCGCTGGTGGCCATCCCGACAACTGCGGGTACCGGCAGCGAAGTGGGCCGGGGCGCGGTCATCGTCATGGAGTCCGGCCGCAAGCTCGGCCTCCTTAGTCCGTTCCTGCTGCCGAAGCTCGCCATCTGCGACCCGGAACTGACGCTGGGCCTGCCGCCGGCCCTGACCGCCGCGACCGGCATGGACGCCATCGCCCACTGCATCGAGACCTTCCTGTCGCCGGCCATCAACCCGCCCGCCGAAGCGATCGCCCTGGACGGTCTGCGCCGCGGCATAGCCAATATTGGCAAGGCCACCGCGGACGGCTGCGACCGTGACGCGCGCTGGAACATGATGATGGCCGCCATGGAAGGCGCGTTGGCCTTCCAGAAGGGGCTGGGTGCGGTGCATGCCCTGTCGCACCCGCTGGGCGCGGTGCCCGGCGTCTCGTTGCACCACGGCACGCTGAATGCCGTGCTGCTGCCGGCCGTGCTGCGCTTCAACAAGCCGGCGATCCAAGCCAAGCAGGCCGCACTGGTACAGGCCATGGGCCTGCCCGCCGGCGGGGACCCGGCTCAGGCCATCAGCGAACTCAACGCCCGTCTCGGCTTGCCGGCTGGTCTCAGAGCCATGGGCGTGCCGCGCGACGTGTTGGAGGACATCGCGGTCGCCGCCACGAAGGACCACTGCCACGCCACCAATCCCCGCACTGCCACGGTCGACGACTACTTGGCGATGCTGCAGGAATCGTATTGAGGAGAAAGACGATGTCATACATCGCAGAACACCACGAGATTATCCGGCAGGCGGTGCGCCGCTTCGCCGAGGAAGAGATCGCACCGGTCGCCCTCCGGTTGTGGGAGGAGGAGAGTTTTCCCTACGAGATCTGGCGCCGGGCCGGCGAACTGGGCTATATCGGGCTGCCGTACCCCGAGGCCTGGGGAGGCAGCGGCGGCGACTGGCTTGGCTTCGCCATTGCGCTGGAAGAGATCGCCCGCGTCGATTGCGCCGTGGCGGTAGCAATCATGGCCAATTCGACGGCGGCCAGCCTGCTCAACAACTACGGCACCGATGACCAGAAGGCGCGCTTCCTGCGACCGATCCTGGCGGGCACGCAGGTCGGCTGCATTGGCCTGACAGAGCCGAACGCCGGCTCCGATGCCGCCAATATCCAGACCCGCGCAGTGCTGAAGGATGGCTGCTGGGTTATCAATGGCGCCAAGACTTTCATCAGCAACTCGGGTTCCGATATCACCGGCCCGATCGTCATCGCGGCGGTGACGGGAATCCGGCCCGACGGGCGCAAGGAGATATCGAACTTCATCGTGCCGAACGGTACGCCCGGCTTCAGCCATGGCAAGAAGCTGCACAAGATCGGCTGGCGCGGATCGACCACATTCGAGCTGTTCTTCGAGGACTGCGCCATTCCTGCCAACCACCTGCTCGGCGAGGTCGGGGCCGGTCTCCGGCAGACCTTGTCACAGGTGAGCACCGGCCGCATCCTCATCGGAACGCTGGGCTTGGGCATCCTGCAGGGCTCGCTGGAACGCTCTGTCCGCTACATGAGCGAGCGCACAGCGTTCGGCAAGACCCTCGACCAGTTCCAGTCGCTGCAGTTCAAGCTGGCCGACATGGCGACCCACGCGCACGCTGCCCGCCTGATGCTCTACGACTCTGCGGTGGCCAAGGACGAGGGGCGGCCCTACGATCGGCAGGCCTCGATGGCAAAGCTCTTCGCAACCGAGAAGGCCATGGAGGCGGCCCACCAGGCCGTGCAGATCCACGGCGGCAACGGGATCATGACGGAGTACGCGGTATCCCGCGCGTTCGGGGATGCCAAGGTGCTCGAGATCGTTGAGGGGACCTCCGAGATCCAGCGGATGATCATCTCCCGCGACGTAACGCGCTGACGCACAGCTCCAGCCAGTGAGGCAATCCATGGAACACGTCGTACACAGCGGGGATGGGCTGGAGCGCAGCCCGGTCAACTTCGTGCCCCTGACACCGATCTCCTTCCTGCGCAGGACGGCCGAGGTCTACCCTGAGCGTACAGCCATCGTCTACGGCGAGCGCCGCACGAGCTGGCGGGCAATGCTGGACCGCAGCAGCCGCCTCGCGTCGGCGCTGGTGGCCGCCGGCGTCAGGACTGGCGATACGGTGGCAGTGATGGCCGCCAACACGCCGGAGATGCTGGAGATGCATTTCGGCGTGCCCATGAGCGGCGCCATGCTGAACACGCTTAACGTGCGCCTGGACGCGGCCGCCATCGCCTTCATGCTCAGGCACGCGGATGCGAAGGTGCTGGTCACCGACACGGAGTACGCGGACGTAGTTGAAGCCGCACTGGCGCTGCTCGACTACAAGCCGCTGATGATCGATATCGTCGATCCTGCCGTCGAAGGGGGCCGCAGGCTGGCGGAGATCGAATACGAGGGCTTCCTGGCCGGGGGCGATCCGCATTGGGAGGGCGGCGAGCCCGCCGACGAATGGCAGGCCATCGCCCTCAACTACACCTCCGGCACCACGGGCAACCCAAAGGGCGTGATCTACCACCATCGCGGCGCCTATCTGGCTGCGCTGTCGAACATGCTCGACTGGGGCATGCCCCGGCACGCCGTCTTCCTGTGGACGCTACCGCTGTTCCACTGCAATGGCTGGTGCTTCGCCTGGACGCTGGCGGCCAACGCCGGTACCAGCGTCTGCCTGCGGCGGGTGGATGCTGCCGCCGTGCTCGATGCGATTCGCGAGCACCAGGTCACGCATTACTGCGGGGCGCCGATCGTGCATGCGATGCTTGCCCACGCACCCGAAGCGTGGAAGGCGGGCATCGACCATCCGGTCCACGGACTCATCGGCGGCGCCCCCCCGCCGATCCCGGTGATCGAAGGCCTGATGCGCATGGGGATCAGGATCACCCAGATCTACGGGCTGACCGAGGTCTACGGCCCCGCGGCGGTTTGCGTGGAGCAGCCCGAATGGGAGGAACTCGGCATCGGTGCGCTGGCGGAACGAAAAGGACGGCAAGGCGTCCGCTACACCGCACAGGAAGGCATGGCCGTGCTGCATCCCGAAACCCTTGTGCCGGTGCCGGGGGACGGGAAGACCATCGGCGAAGTCATGTTCCGCGGCAACATGACGATGAAGGGCTACCTGAAGAACCCCGAGGCCACGGCGGAAGCTTTTGCCGGCGGCTGGTTCCACTCGGGTGACCTCGCAGTCGTCTGCCCGGATGGCTATGTACAGATCCGGGACCGTTCCAAGGACGTCATCATTTCGGGCGGAGAGAATATCAACTCACTGGAGGTTGAAGAGGTGCTCTACCGGCACCCTGCGGTGCGCGTGGCAGCCGTCGTCGCCCAGCCGGACGAGCGTTGGGGGGAGACGCCATGCGCCTTTGTCGAAGTCGTCGATGGCGCTAGGATCGGCGAGCGCGAACTGATCGAACATTGCCGCGCCCATTTGGCGCACTTCAAGGCGCCGAAGAAAGTAGTCATCGGCCACCTTCCCAGGACGTCGACCGGCAAGATCCAGAAGTTCCTCCTCAGGCAACGAGCAAGCTCCGGCGCTCCCTGGCCCGGCCACGTACAGGCGTGAGTTCCCCCGTGAATGTGTTTCGGTGGCCGGCCGAGCCTGCTCTCCACATTCGGGATATCCGAGAGCGCCCGGTCGTGGCGGAGCAGAAGACTTGTGTCCGGCATCGCATTGGGAGCGAAGACCGGTTGATCGACCGCCTTGGCGACATCTTGCGCGAGATGCATGACTGGCGCGGTGCTACAGCACGGCAGGCACGGCACCTGTCCAGGCGTCACGGTATCGGCTACCAGGCCGCGCTGCTCTTCCTCTATCGCGCGGAGATGCGTTCAGCGTGCCCGAGGCGCATGGTGATCTGTCTAGCTGCGGCGGTGGAACTTGGCATTGACTTGAGCGGCTTCCCACCTGGATGCAGGATCGAAGAGGCGGAGTTGTCTTCGGAACTTCGGGTCATGTATTGGGCGGCCTTACGGAGGGGCGCAGGGCGGAAATGGAGGCAGTGGCCGGGTGATGGCGCCGGACAAGTATGAGTACAGGGTAATTTCGGATAGTGGTCGGCTGAATCCGCGGTGGTAGGCGGCCGTAGTCATGGCAACCTGTGAAGTTGCTCCGATCCTTTTCTGCCGTTGACGCGCTGATTGCCGAACGACTGAAATGGCGACCGTCTACCGAAGCAGCATTAGGGCGGATGACCGTTGGACTCGGATAGCCGTCATCGTGTTGAGGAAGATTCGAATGGCGCAGAAGGGTCGGCAAGAGACAACCGGGCACCTTACCGGCGGCGGCACCTCGCTGCTCAGCCTCACCCTGGCCGGTGAAGCGCGTCGTTGGCAGCGGAGGTGGCCGGTACCGGCGGCTAGGTCGTGCGACATAACCGGCAATAATGTCTAAAGAAGTCGAAGTGGTTCCGGAGGGAAACGCTATCTGGCGCTCGTCAGAGCGGCGCTTGGTGCAGCAACGGCTTCGCCACCGAGATTCTGTAATGTGTCGTATATAGCACAAAATGCGAGTGCCGGCGGGTAGGGTGAGCTGGGTATCAGCCACGGCTCGGCACAATAGACCGGTCGAAGGAAGACTGGTAGCGACAGCTCAGGACCTTGGGGAGCTGGTTGGCCGACCTGCCGAAGAACGATAACTCCGATCCGGACGACTGCACTGGCGATTCGCAAGCCTTTGTTGAGGGTGCCAGGAGTCCGCTTGAGCCTACTTAGAATGCCCGCAGATTTGGCGCTACCTCTGCGTGCTCCTTCCGCCATGGGCGTTGCAAGCGCGCGAGCGGACTAATGCAGGCGCCGCCTGAACCACATCCAAGATGTTTCAGTATAAAATATGCATATGGCTATTTTATACTGAAACGACATGGATCCGTGGATCGAGTTGGACGAGGACGCGCTGCGCCAGTATATCGACGCTAAAGCGGTGTTCGAAGCGTGGGAATCTACGCGTGCCAAGGCCGCAGAAGTCCGCGGTGGCATGCTCTGGCGAACCACAAAGGGCCGCGAGTACCTCATTAGGACCGGCGTCGACAACAAACAGAAAAGTCTTGGGGCGCGCTCCGAAAAGACCGAGGACCTGTACTCGCGGTTCATCACGCGTAAAGAAGCCGCCGAAACCAGGCTTAAGACACTCACTGACGAGCTTGACCGACATCGGCGCCTGAATCGCGCGGTGCGCGTCGGCCGGGCGCCAGACATCCTCGTGGCCATCCTTCACGTGATGACTCGGCTCAATATCGCCGAACACTTCATCGTCATTGGGACACATGCCTTATTCGCATATGAAGCCGCGGCCGGAGTTCGCTTGCAAGAACGCGCGCTCGCAACTCGCGACGTCGATCTCCTTTGGGATACGCGGAAACGCCTCCTGTTTGCCTCCCGAATGAAGAATCTGGACCTCTCGATGCTGGATGTTCTACGCAAGGTAGATAGCACATTCGAGATTCGGGATGACCAACTCTTTACGGCAGTGAACGCAAAGGGTTTTGAGGTGGACATCCTGCGCCGTGCGGCCGCAGATCTTGACCCCCACCCGCTTCAATTGACCGACGATGAAGACGACCTCTGGACAGTCCAGGCGCGACGCGCAAATGTCCTGCTGGGGTCGCCTCCATTCTCGGCGCTCATCGTTTCCGTGACCGGACGGATGGCTCGGATGACAACTATCAGTCCAACCGCGTTTGTCGACTTCAGGCGTTGGATGGCATCGACCGCCGATCGCGATCCACTCAAGGTTTCCCGCGACAGACTACAGGCATCGATCGTCGAAGAACTCGCCAATCGCTTCCAGCTCGGAGTTTAGCGAAGCGGCCCGTCTGCTCGATGGGCCCTCGCCACGAATTCGGAAATTCAGGACTCCAGACACCGCGCACGCGGCAGCACCTCGTCAGCATTCGCCGCGTCTTCGGCAATATGCCGATTTTGCAGGCGGCTGTGCATCGCCTCACACCGCATCATCATCGTAGCTGCGGGTTTCTGGTCAGCGCCGGCAAAGGCATCATCTGCGGCGGCCTGCAGATAGACTTGCCGCGAGACAACGGCGATGATCACAATGATGGCGCCGACGCCGAACGCTCGAACGGCAATGGAGAGGTACTGCGCCATGGCGAAATTACTGTACAAACATGAGGGGATTGGCATTGAGCCTACACGAGGCCGTCTCGCCACGGTGTAACGCCTTTGGAGGATTGACACAGTCCGTTTCGCCGCGGCGGCGAGGTCGTGCGTTACATGACACCGCATGGCGGTGCTGAAAAGAATGTCCCGGAAATCGATCGAAGCCTTACCGAACGGCCAATACTGGGCCGTGCCCCACGCCCCCTTCCCGCTGGACGGTGGCAACGGCCATGATGAGGTGTTTCCCGGCGCCCATTGCATCAGCGACGGCAAGTGGGTCACCTTCTACAAGGACGGCGAAGAAGTCTGGTGCAATGCACTGTATGCAGCCGCCCATTTCGACTTTGTCCCCATTCCCGCCGACCGCTCGCCGACAGTTGACTGAGGGGCGGGCCGGCCCCACACCAGCCCTGGGTCATGTACCCCTGCCTACAACGAAGTTCCTAGCGTTATCGGAGATCGGGCGTTAATGTTCAAATACGCGCCTCTGGGCCTGCCCTCAGTCGAGGACATCTGCCAAGGCGCAACTGAACATTATGAATTGCGCAGGGGCCGGCCAAAGGCCGGCGGTACCGACGTTGGCAGGCTGCACACGATCAAGGCTATGCCGCCTGAAATTCTGTTCGACTACCTTTCAGTGCGCCTGAACGGCCCGAAGGCTGCGGGAAAGATGATGGGACGCAGAAGGCGGTACCGCTGTATGCCAGAATCCGTGCCGTCGTTCGCTGCTTGAGCCGAGCAGGGCAACTTTGGCGATCACAAGTTTTGCAGAGATGGCGTTTGGGAGTTGCGTGTCGACGTGGGCGCCGGCTATCGCGTGTACTACGGCATCGCAAAAAGGCGGATCGGTCGCCCTTGTCCCAATCGGCCTTGGCGCGCCGCAGGATCGCTGCCTCGCCACTCATGTAATTCACATACTTCTTCGCGGCCATTTCCGGCGGCAGGTCGTTCAGGTCCGATGGATTGGCGTCATACCAAACCATGTACCGTTGATAGACCGCTCTCGAATTGTGGCGCAGCGTACCGAGTTTGCCCAGGCCGACAGCCGGTGCAAAAGTCACGCGAGCAGCGGCGATTTAGGTACAGTCAGTGACCGGTATGCCAATCCTCGACCGTCAGTTGCGCGACGCGGGCGAATTCTCGGATATTATGCGTCACGAGAATCAGGTTACGCGCCCTCGCCTGCCCTGCAATCAAGACGTCATAAGGGCCAATCGGCGTACCCACGGCCGCCAGCTGCGCGCGAATCTCTCCGGCATGCTGAGCGTCCTCGGCATCAAACGGTACTACCTCGAACTGCAACGCTTCGATGCGTGCCAGGTTCGCAGCCGCCCGCTGACTCTTGTAGGCACCATAGAATAGCTCATGGGCAACGATTGACGGCAGCCCGAAATCGGACGGCAGATGCGCACGCAGTCGTTCTAGCATGGTTGGCTCTCCCTTGAGCATTGCAATCACTGCGTTGGCATCGAGCAGATATTTCATTCGAACACATCCAGTCCAGGACGCTCCTGTCCAGCAGGTTGGGTGACCGCTGCCGACTCGAAATCGGCATCAACCGGTCCGATCAGCGGCGTCAGCCATGCCCAGTCTTGCGGGACAGGTTCCAGGATCACCGCAGCCCCGTGCCGACGGATCCGAACTTCCGCACTGTCAAACCGGAAGTCCTTGGGCAGCCGTACGGCCTGCGAGCCGCCATGGCGGAAGATTTTGGCGAATTCCATTTCCATCCTCGCTTTGTATCTACAAAACATAGATATAATATACGACTGCAGCCACCGATTCAACCGCTCTGGCGCGCATGCCCTTGCGTAGACCCTTTGGCACTTTAAGAGTGCGTGTGATTCAAAAGCCATCTCCACTGCGACCTGCTCTCGCGTAAGAGATGCGCCATGGCGGTGGCGCTGTGGGATAGGCGTCGGGTGTTGTCGAGCCCATCTGGAAATCACACCGGATAGCGGAAGGTGAATTGGCAGCGACACTACGCCAGGATATTGTGCGACGGTGCTACGCAGTTGCAGGCTTGACACAGGCCCCGTTTCGCCCCCAGCAAAGCGGAGCCCACGTTGCGTGAGATCGCATTGCGCTGCGAATGAGCATGTCCACAAAAACGATCACGTTCCCTACCGAGCCGCCCCTTCTGGGCCACGCCACACACGCCTTGTCCGCTTGACGGTCCGAATGGCCGCGACGAAGTCTTCCCTGGCGCCCATTGCGACAGCGATGGCAGAAGGTTACCTCGGGTAGTCACTGACCACCCCTTAAACTTCGGCCTGCCGTGTCGGCACGCCACTCGAGAAGGCCCCGTTATCGTGCCCTGTCGCCCGGGAGCAGTGTTACTGCCCAGCAATGCCGGCAACGCAATGGCAGTAGCCGGCCGTTCTCAGTTCATTGCCTCGCGCGATTACGTCGGTCATGTCGATTTCGACCTTGGTAGCGGTCACCTCATTTCAGACGCTTGGCCTCCGGAGTACAGACGTACCGGATTTCGCCGCCTGTTTGCGCCACTGCTACAGCAATCGCTAGCCGGTGTGGGACGTCAAAGCCCCCTAAGCTGGTCTATCAATTGTGTTTCTGGGCCGTTGGTTTAACTCGCCTCAAGCTGGACTACGCGCGCTTTCGCTGGACTGGAAATCCGAAATTAGCTGGATTCCCGTGCAGCTGATGTGGGGGCAGTTGCTCAGGATGACGGACATAGTTCTCGCCCACTCGGCAGGTTGTTCGAATTGCGAAGCGAGACACAGAGATACTTTTGCCGTGACCTACGGAAGGTCAGCACGGCATCTCTCCGGCGCATAAATCCTACCGACGCAACCCACGCCAGGTCGATGAGTCCTACATTGTCAATGATAATTGCAGGTTTTTTCCGTAACATGCGCGACAGGGATTTCTTGAGCCAGAGTGCGATGCCCCAAGGCGAATGCGCTCAGCGTCAGCCCGTTGCCCCGTGGAAATTGCTTCGCCGTAGCGCTGTCCCCGAATGAGAGACTGGCGCAAATCTTCGCCCGTCCAGCCCATGGAGGTTGCTGGCCGAAGGATCCGAAGCTATGCGCGCATTCTAGGTGACTCATTGGCCTCGAGCGGGAGTGGAGTTAGCCCCAATTTGGCGCGCATGGTGCCGCATTCGCCGAGCGCATTGCCGACGGCGATCCTCGCAGTGCGCCGGCTCGGGGCTAGTATCAAACCGGCATAAGCATGGGGCTGCGGCATGCGCCACCGGACCGTCACGCTTTGGTCACGACACCGCATGGCGCATGAACTTAGGCTCATCGCGAACTAACCACGCAACTTCCTTTCATGCCTCTCATCATCAATGCACACATCGTGACGGTAGACGCCGAGCATCGCGTTCTAGAGAATGGCGCCATTCTCGTCGAGCGGGGACAGATCGCCGCAATGGGCGAGTCGGGGCAACTGGCGCGGGAACATCCCCAGGCACAGCAGTTCGATGCACAAGGCAAGATTGTGATGCCGGGCCTGATCGACGCCCACCATCATCCCTACAACTACCTGGTGGGCGGCCATGGTGACGACCTGGAGATCGGGGACCTTCTCACCCGCGTGTTCTATCCGTTTGAACAGCACATTTCCGAAGAGGAGGCCTACGTTGGCGCGCTGGCCACCTTCGCAGAGATGATCCGCAGTGGCGTGACCTGCTTCAACGATGCCGGCGGCTACATGCCCGATGCGATTGCACGCGCAGCAGGGGACATCGGCATCCGGGGCATCGTGAACCGGTCTACCCGCGATATGAACCCTCAAGGTAAGGCAAGCATGATGCTGGAAACCACGTCGCAAGCGCTGGACGCTGCTACGCAGGTGGTCGAGCGCTGGCACGGGCGCTACGAAGGGCGGCTGCGCGCCTGGTTCGGCATCCGCATGCCGATCACGGCCTCGGACGATCTGATCCGCGAAATCGCAGCCTTGGCCCGGGTCAAGCAGGTCGGCGTGCACACCCATGCGGCCACTGCGGCCTTCGAGCGCGAAGCCTCGCTGGCGCTCTTCGGAAAGCGCTCGCTGGACCGCTACCGGGATCTTGGACTGTTGGGACCGAATGTCTGCGCTGTGCACATGGGATTCCTGGACGACGACGAGATTCCCACCGTGGTGAACAGCGGCCTCAAGGTGGCGCATTGCCCGATTGCCGCGCTGACGGGAGCGTGGGGCATCATGACACTTGGGCGGATTCCACAGCTGATGGACGAGGGCGTCACCGTCGCCATCGGATCCGACACCAACTTTGGCTCCGGAACGCTGGACATGTTCCGCCAGATGTTCGTCTGCGCGACCGGCCACCGCGAATCACACCGTCGGCCGGACCTCATCGGTGCATCGAAGGCGCTGGACATGGCGACCATCGAAGCGGCGCGTGCCATGCTTTGGGAGGACGAGATCGGCTCCCTGGAAGTTGGCAAGCGCGCGGACCTTGTCGTTGTGGACAACGGCGGACTGGAGTGGAACTATCCGGGCCGCGATGTCGTACGTTCGCTCGTGTATTCAGGCTCCCGCGCGGACGTGCACAGCGTGATGATCGATGGCAAGTGGGTCCTGAGGGACCGGGTGCTGACGAACTGCGACGTCGCGGACCTCAAACACCAGGTCATATCCGCCGGCGCGGCCTGGTGGCGCCGAAGCCAAGCCGCGGCCCGCTGACCTCCACCGCTCTGCGGGCGGTCGCCGGCGCGGCCCGTCGCTCAGCCCGCCGTTCGGGCGAGGGGCTGTTGCGCATGCGTGGACTCCTTTTGGTGCTTGGTACGCAGTCGGCGCTCGATGCAGGGTCTACGGGTCTGCCAAGCGGCAGCATGGTCCAGGGAATGCGGCAACCGCGCAGCGGATTCCAAGGCTCGAGCCTGAAATACCAGGGCGCCTTGATGGCTCGTCAGATCGATCGCCTCTTGGTAACGCAACTGTGCATCAGGCCATTCGCCCCGTTGTGCATGGGCTTCCGCCAATACGCGCGCGAGCTCGGGCGCGCCATGCACGTCACCGCTGCGGTGCGAAGCCTGCAGTGCCTGCCGCGCAAGCGCCATGGCCTCCTGTGTGGAACGGACATTCAAGAGGGCCTGCGCCAGCAGGCATTGCAAGTACGTTCGGCCAAGCCGGACGCCCGTGCGTTCGAGGTCGTCAAGCCCAGCGGTCATTTCCGTGATGCCCTGCGACTCGCCATCCAGGCGATATCGCGACCAGCCAGCCAGGCAGCGGAAGATGGCGCGCCAATTGCTCAGCGCCTCATCGTCGCGCAAGTCGTCGAACCTGGCTTTGATCGCCAAGGTCTCTGCAGGCAAGTCGCGCAGCGCGCTCAGGAACGCACAGAATCCCAGGGAGCTTGCGATGCTGGCCGGGTGCTGCAGCGCCAGCGACACGTCCAACCCCCGCTGGCTCCACGAGGCCGCATAACACGTCCAGCCCATCGACCAAGCGGCCAAGGCGCTCGTGCTGTAAAGCGACGCCACTGCCGAGCGTTGGAACTGCTCTACGATTTCGCGATCGAGGTCCGGCGACGACGAACGGAGGCCAGCGCGCCCATGCCGCAGCGCGCTGTGGTACCGCCCCATGAACAGATCGGTCATGGCATTGCTTTGCCGTGCGAGCAACTCCGACCAGCCGCATTCCTCGGTGACGGCTTCGAGCAGTCGGCGCGCCAGCGGCTGTGCCCCAACGAGGTCGCCGCGGATGCGCAAGCCGTTCCAGGCGCCATACAGGGAGCCGATCATGGCCCGGCGATCGCGCGACGCACGTGAAAGCTCCTCTGCGCGCCGGTAAGCTGCGTCGGCCATGGCGTTGGGCCAGTCGACCAGGGTCGATTGCGTTGCGCCAACGAGGAGCTGCAGATCGGTCTCAAGGGGCTCCAGGCCCTGCGTCACGGGTGAATGGCGCAGCGCCTCCAGTCCCCGCTGCGCGAGGTCGAACGCCTCCCGGTTGGCGAACAGCGCCGCGTTCGCGCGCGCGGCTGACAAAAAGTTCTGGGCAGCGCGCTGATGGTCGCGGGCCAGCAGGTACAGTGCGGCGATCTGGGAGTGCATGTCGTGGGCACCCGCGGCGTAGGCCCATTCCATTGCTTCGGCGACATGGCGGGCAACGAGGGCGCGGCGCGCGGGCCCATGCAGCCGGAGCAGCGCGTCCCGGTACAGTGCATGCGAAAACATGAAGCGCAATGAGACGCTGCCTGCGGGAAAAGCCACCTCCGCGACCGGCGCGATCAAGGCATGCAGGTTTGCAAGCGACACCATGCGTTCCTCGACGATCACCGCGTCCTTCTGCATGGCCCGTGCAACGACCAATGTGTCGAACTGGCTACCCTGCAGGCTGGCCGCGAGCAGCAGATGCCGATCGTCTTCGTCCAGCAGCCGCACCTTGAGATCGACCATACTCGTGGACGATGCAGGCACGAGGTCGCGCAAGCCATCCAGGTCTGCCGGGTGGGACCAATAGCCGTCCACTTCCCGAAGGTGGCGATGCTCGCGCAGATACGCGATGAGATCGTTGAGGAAAAGAGGGTTGCCCTCCGTCTTGGCCGCGACCAGGTCGTAGAACGCCGGAGCGAAGCTGTTGCGCGGCATGAGCAGGTTGATATAAGTGCGCATCGCGGTGGGTGCCAGCGCATCGAGCCGGCAATCCAGACTATGGCCATGCGCGCGCAGCTGCAATTGCAGCTCGTGGAAAGGATGCCGCAGACGCTGGAGTTCGGAAGCGCGATAGGCACACACCACGAGCAACTTCCTGGGTTGCGCCTGTGCGCTGAGATGGGCCAGGAGTTCCACCGAAGAAGGGTCGGCCCAATGTACGTCGTCGATAAACAGGACGATTGTTTGGTACCCCGCGAGGTACCCGAGGCGGCTCGCCAGGGTGAGCTTCAGCGGAATTCCGGAGCCCGGGTCAGCAGCCGCCACCGGTGCCCGCGGCGCGGAATGAGCGTCGCTCCACAGTTGCTGCACCATGTCCAGGAACGGAAGCAGCGCGTCGCTCTCGTTTTGCTCAGTACAACAACTCCAGGCGCAAAGTGTGCCCTCCATCCGGCGCGACTCCTCGAAGAATGCCCGCAGGAGCGCGCTTTTTCCGACGCCCGCCTCGCCGCAGACGAGGACGATACCCGGCGTTCCCACGCGCGCTCGCGCCAGGGCGTCTCGTAGCGTGGCCAAAGAGTCGTCGCGGCCGATCAGCAGCGATGCCGCCGCATGGGCCGCATCCACGGCATCCTGTGGCGCGGTGGGGGCGGTGAACAGATAGCCCACACGCGGGATGTTATCGATCTGCGGCGCGCCCGGACCGTCGTGGCACAGGGCGCGCCGCAGCTCCATCACGTACTTTTTCAGCACCTCGGGCTGGACGACCTGATGCCGCCACACACCATCGAGCAGTTCGTTGTGGCCAATGACTTGGCCGCTGCGTTCCACAAACAGACTGAGCAGCGAGAACGCCTTGGGCGTCAGCGCCACCCGTTTCCCACGCAGCCAGACGCAGCGGTTGTCAGGGTCGAGTTGGTAGTTTCCAAATTGCTTCATGCGCGCCCGCGCTCCAATAAAGTCTATGCGGGCCGCCGGCCCCGGGGTGCAAGCATTGTCGTCAAAGCGCCCGCCGCACAGGGGCCCCGGCATGCCTTCGTCACCAATTGGTCACACCTATCGGCGCGGCGCTTCCTAGTATTGGTCACGCCTGCCGGCACGGCCGGCTCCCCAGTATGGCGAGTCCATTCTAGCGTGACAAGCTCATACTTCATCACATAGACAATGAACACCCTTGACTCTCCATTCGCCCCCTCTCCGCCTCCGCTCTATGCGCAGGATTGGAAAGCCCTGCGTCCCAGGCCGGACGCCGTCTTCCAGGTCGGTAGCCTCGAAATCGAGTATCGCGCCGGGCACGGCGCAGCGCTGATCTTCATTCCTGGTATGGCCGCCGGCGCCTGGGCCTGGGACGAGATCGCCCCGCGCTTCGCTCCGGCGCACCGCGTGTATGCGGTGACCATGCCCGGCTTCGACGGAAGGGCTGCACCGGCCGGTCCGTTGATCGAGCGCGTGAGCAACGACTTGAAGTCCCTGGTTCAAGAGGAAAATCTTTTGCGGCCGATCCTGGTCGGCCACAGTTCGGGCGCTTTCACTGCGTTCCACGTCGCGATGGCTCACCCGGACAGCTTTGGCGGCATTGTCGCGGTCGATGGCTTTCCGGTCTTCGCCACCGCGGCGGAGGCACCGCGGCAACAGCGAGCGGGGATGGCCGACAAAGTTGCCACGCTACTGGGCCGCAACGAAGATGCGGTGGCCTTTGGATCGGCCATGCGCAATTTCATCCTCGCGCGCACAACTCAGCCTGCGAAAGGCGGACAACTCGCCGAGCTTGCCGCGTCGAGCTGTCCAGCGGCGACCGAGTCATACGTCCTCGAAACGCTTCCGCAAGGTCTGCGCCCCGGACTGGCGGGTCTGCGCATGCCCGTGCTCGTGCTGGCTGCGGTGCACTCCTACAAGCAAGACTTGCCCGAGCAGGAAATGCTGGCGTTCTACGAAAGAATGATGGCCGGCGCGACGCGTTGCGAAGTCCGATTGATCGCGGACTCGTGTCACTTTGCAATGCTCGATCAGCCCGACCTCGTTCGCGACGCAATCGCAGATTTCCTGCGTCAAGTTGAACGGCAGGCAATCGCTCCTCGCAGCCTTTAAGACCTCGTCAGTTGGACCCAATGTCGACTTGCACACCATTCATCATGAAAAGCCCAATTATTTCTCGCTTGGCGGCCTGCGCCGCCTTGCTGTTCGCCCTGGCATCCAGCTGTTTTGCCCAAGCGTATCCGTCGCGTCCTGTCACGCTTGTCGTCGCCTACCCCGCAGGCGGCGACACGGACGCAGTCGCCCGCATCCTCGCCGAGAAGTTGACCGCGCGGCTGGGTCAACCGGTCGTGGTGGAAAACCGTCCGGGTGCGGGAGGCGCCATCGGCAACGCGTTCGTAGCCAAGGCGGCGGCCGATGGCCACACATTGCTGTTTTCTCCCAGTGCCCTGCCTGTGCTGCAACACGTCCTCAAAGTATCTGCAAGCGCAGCGTACGATCCTGTCAAAGACTTCACGCCTATCGCGATGGTCGGCGATATCCCGTTGGTGCTCATTACGGCCACTAAATCCGGCATCCGAAGCGTGCCCGATCTGGTGGCTCAGGCCAAGGCGGGGCGCGCAATGACCTATGGTAGTCCCGGCAACGGATCGCCGATGCATTTCGGCGGCGAAATGTTCAACCATGCGGCAGGCATCGCGATCGTTCACACGCCATACAAGGGAGTCGCGCCGATGGTGAACGACGTGTTGGGCGGGCATGTGACCTTCGGCTATGCGACACCGGGGGCGGCGGCGGGCCACATCGCAAGCGGCAAGCTGCTAGGTCTGGCCACGCTGTCTCGTCAGCGTTCAACGCTGGAAGTCGTGGCCAAGCTTCCGACGCTGATCGAGCAAGGCTACAAGGACGTCGAAGTCGCCGCCTGGCTCGGCCTGCTAGGTCCCAAAAACCTGCCGCCGGAAATCGCCAACACGCTGAATCGGCATGTCAATGACATCCTCAAGATGAACGATGTGAAAGAGCGCCTGGCGCTGTTGGGTGTCGTGCCCGTTGGGGGAGCCGGCGCGGTCCTCGGGCGCCAGATCGTACAGGACGATGCCCGCTTCAAGGCGCTGGCCGGACAGTTCGCGATCCGCGTCGATTGACCGGCTGCCAGAAGAGTCTGCACGTTCGAATTCGCAACCGACTAAGCCTCAGTCGCGCCCAATCGAGCCAGAACCATTAAAAGAATACGGAACGAAGGAGGAGATAGTAGATGAAACTTGCACGAATGGCTGCGGGCCTGCTCGCGGTCACCCCCCTGCTGGCCTTGGCCCAGTCAGTCACGCTCTACGGCGTGGTGGATACCGGCGTCGAGTACGTGAGCAATGTCGGCGCCAATGGCGATGGCCTCGTGCGCATGCCCAACAACACCGCGACCGTCCCCTCGCGCTGGGGCCTGCGCGGAGCAGAAGACCTGGGCGGCGGCCTGAAGAGTATCTTCTGGCTGGAGTCGGGCTTTTCGCCGGACTCTGGTACTTCGAACCAGGGCGGCCGCCTGTTTGGGCGGCAGGCGATGGTCGGCGTGAGCAATCAGTATGGCCAGGTTTCGTTCGGACGCCAGTACACCATGCTGTTCTGGGCCACGCTGGACAGCGACATCCTGGGCCCGAACGTGTATGGCTCGGGCTCGCTCGACAACTACCTGCCCAACACGCGGGCTGACAACTCCGTGGCATACAAGGGCACCTTCGGTGGTCTGACTGTCGGCGGCACGTACAGCTTCGGCCGCGACTCGGTCAATGTGGGCCCGAGCCCGGCCGGCACCAACTGCGCTGGCGAAAGCCCCGCCGACAAGAAGGCCTGCCGCGAGTGGTCGGCACTGGTGCAGTACGCCACCAACTGGTGGGGCGTGCACACGGCATACGACTCGCTGCGCGGCGGGCCCGGCGCGTTCGGGGGCCTGACCAACAGCAACCTGACCGATGACCGCCTCTCGGTGGGCGGCTACATGATCCTCGAACGCACCAAGCTGGGCGCCGGTTGGATCCGCCGCGACAACGAGGGCAGCCCGACCCGCATCAGTGACTTGTACTATGCAGGCGTGTCCCATGAAATCACCCCGGCGATCAACCTGGCCGGCCAAATGTACTACCTGAAGTATCGCGGCAGCGACAACAAGTCTCTGCTGTTCGCGATACGCGGCATGTACAGCTTCAGCAAGCGCACTTCGGTATACGCCACTGCAGGCTACATCGACAACGGCGGCCAGCTCGCCATGTCAGTCAGCGGCGGTTCCGTCGGTTCCAATCCGAAACCGAGCGCCAACCAGTTCGGTATCATGACCGGCATCAAGCACACTTTCTAGGAGAGGTTCGCAAGGCAGCGTGGCGGCTGGCAACAGCCACCGCCGGCCTGCTGCCGCGCGATACTTCTGCGGGTCGAGACTCATTCCCATGGCCCCATCGGGCGCTTCTACGATGAAGGCGTCGAAAACGTGGAAGGAAAGCTGAACGAATACGGGATTGACTGCGATTGCAACGTCTGGGGCATCGTCCGTGCGGGCGTCCATCCTTCCCAAGAGAAGAAGCCGCGCGAGGGTATGCAAACCGGCATCGAACTCGGCTCCCCCGAGGAGTTCCTGGACCGCGCCGCAAAGCGCGACAGCGCCCACGCGCACCGTCTCACAGCTCTCAGGCCGCGGGCGCACCGCTCGCGTCATCCCCGGCCAGCACTACCGTTGATGCCGTACTAGCTACGGAAGGTTTGCAAGTCGAAACGACAGTAATCGCCGCGGAGGTTTAACGATGTTCACTAATTTAGCCTCGCCTCAGCCACCAGAGAACCACAGTTATGCGATGCCTCCGCCTACCTCGGTTGTGTACCCGAGGCTGACTGCTTTCCAAACTAAAGCAAACAAGAAATTCGTGCTGGCTGAAAAAATGTCTCTGTGCGCCCTTTGCCTGTCGCAACTAGACCGGCCCGGCTATTTTCCGCCGCATCCAAAGTTGGTAAAGTCGGCAACGCTGCGCACCACAAGTGGCGAAAACTCCTTCGCGTATCGCTGCCGGCAATGCGGAGAGACGCTGTTGCTAACAGCGGCCGACCCTGAGGCGCCAGACCGTTGGACGCGCCTGGCTGCGGACGATTGACTTATGTCCACCACATTGCTGGCGAGGGGGGAGCGTGGGCGAAAAGCGTCTGCGGCCCAGTCCGGCGTTGTTGCATAAATCCGGGTGTGCTCGCTGACGTTTACGCGCAACAGCCAGGGCGGCACGTCTGTTAACTTTCCGGGGACTTGCGTAGATTCTCGACTTTTTCCCGAGAAGATGCGCAAGGACGAACACAAGCGAAGCGAGCCGAAAGGTGTCTATCGTGTCAGGAACTGGGCGAGCTACAACGCTGGCTTGATTGCGAGAGGCGACGTGACGATGTGGATTGACGAAAGCGTACTGCGCACGGCGCCCGAGGACACATCGCCCAGGCGGGGGCGCCCGCACGTCTACTCGGACGCAGCGATTCAGATGCTGCTCGGGCTCAAGCAAGTCTTCCATCTGCCTCTGCGGGCTCTTCAGGGCTTCGCGTGTAGCCTGCGCGAGCTCGCATTCCCCGACCTGCCGGTACCCAACTACACGACGCTGAGCCGTCGTGCGCAGGAGCTCGCGGTGAAGTTGCCCGCCATGCACGCCGGCGAGCCGATGCACCTGCTGGTGGACAGCACCGGCGTAAAGCTGTACGGCGAAGGCGAATGGAAGGTGCGCAAACACGGATATTCGAAGCGGCGCACCTGGCGCAAGGTGCATCTGGCTCTGGATGCGAAGAGCGGCCAGGTATGCGCGGCACTGATGACGCATCAAGACATCGCCGATGCCGACGTGTTGTCCGATCTGCTCGATCAGATTCCTGCAGACGTGCCGATCGGAACCGTCGGTGGTGACGGCGCGTATGACACGAGGCAATGCCACGCTCAAATCGAAGCCCGCGGGGCGCAACCGTCGATCCCACCGCGCGAAGGTGCTGCGCCTTGGTCTGAGAGAACGCCCGGCGCGCAGTGGCGCAACGAGGCCATCAGCGCCATTGCGCAAAACGGGCGAGAGGAATGGAAGAAGGGCTGCGGCTACCACCGCCGCTCGCTGGTGGAGAACCTGATGTACCGGCTCAAGACGCTCACGGGCAATCGCCTGTGGGCGCGTGGCATCGGCTCGCAAGCAACAGAAGTGGCGATCCGCGTAGGCGTGCTTAACCGCATGGCCGCTCTCGCACGCCCGCAGTCCGTCCGCGTCGCCTGATTTTCGGATCACAGGAGCCACCGTGTCTTCAAGTCCGATTTATGCAACAACGCCGCCCAGTCCAGCTAATTCGCGCTTCTCGTCATGGCAGTCCAGCTAATTCCGGTTATAAGACAGCTGAGCGGCGACGGAATTAACTGTTAAGTCATTGATTTTTGGGAAAACGCAGTCCGACGAACTCCGGTTCCTCACACCAACGGCTCGATCGAGGAACTGTTCCTTGCTTTGGTAATTGTGATCGCTAGTGCCGGTACACTCCACGCGGCGACAACTCAAACACCACAAGGGTCATGGACCACTTGCAGAAGGGTGTATCGATACTGACTCAACGACAGGATGTCGTTCCATTCGTTGAGAGTGTTAGAAGCGCGGCCGATTCAGCCAAAGATGCGCTCGGTTTTTTCCCAAGTTCAGTCTATCTAGAGTACGCGACCAAAGGAAACCTCTTTGTTGCGGCAAACGAGAACGGCGACGAGCGTCAGTACGCGGGACACATACTCCTTGACCTTCGACAGCCAAGGGCAAAGATACTCCAGGTTTTTGTCGCCCCAGACTTCCGCGGATTGGGGTTAGGTGAAAGACTTGTTGAAAGACTCAAACGCCATCTGACAGATCTCCAGTACGTCTCGATTGAAGCGCGTGTGGCGGAAGATTTGTCCGAATCGAATCTGTTTTGGGAAGCACAGAATTTCCATGTTCAGCGCATTGAGCCCGGAGGAGGCCGCGGTAAGCGGCGGCGCATGATCGTGGTACGGAACCATGAACTAGCCTCACCACAACTCTTCGGTGTGAGCGGGATCAGTTCAATGAATCCACTTGGTCTCAATTTCGCTGCAGGAACTGGCAAGCCTACTTATCTCCTGGATATGAACGTCTTGTTCGATCTGGGACCTCGAAGACAGCGACGCAACGATGTCGTCAACCTGCTTCGCGCGGAGCGAATGCAAGTATGTAGCCTAGCGATCAGCTCCGAAATTCGCAACGAACTGGCAAGGTCTTGCCCTCCCGGAAAGACCGACCCTATGCAAGACTTTGCATCGATCTTGCCAGCATACCAAGTACTTGATGATGGCTCCAAACAGCTCATCACGGAACTTGAAGCACTCGTATTTCGCGAAAGAAGCCAACGCAACGCACTGACTCCTAACGACAGGTCGGATCTAAAGCATCTGGCAACCGCGATCTCCCATGGGCTGGAGGGCCTGGTAACGAGTGATGCAACCATCTTGGACGCCGCAGCCGATCTTCGAGACAAATATGGAATTGATGTTCTATCCCCATCGGCGTTCACTCTTCAAGAGCCACACCCCGTCGAAATCACAGCATTTGGAACCAAACCTGATCGGGTCTTAGTATTTAACGAAGCCCAGCCCGCTGACGACACAGACATCAGGGCCATGCTGTCTAAATGGAACGTCCCCCCGTCACAACAATTGGCGGAATGGGCAACGGTAGACAGCTCCCGGCAGACGAGCCGGCGCCACGTTGCACGAAGTGACGACGGCATTGTCGGCTACTTGACCTGGCGCCACACGATTGACCAGAAAACCATCATTGCGATGGTGGCCATCGAGGAACGATCCCTGCTGCAACTGACTGCGCGCGGCTGATGTTGAGCAAACTTAATGAGCAAATTCCTTCCGATGCCATCGTCCTCATCCGTTTGGGGTTTCCAGCTTCGCAATCGCTTATGCGCGCCGAAGCCCACTCCCTCGGATTTACCGCCAGCGACGATTATCAAGCCCAGTTACAAAAGATTGTCATTAAAGGACTAGTGACCGACAAGAATTGGCAGCAGAAACGGGAAGCACGATCATCAAGTTCTGCTACAAAAGCCACGGGCGCTGGCCGTCTCTGTACGCAAAAAGAATGCCGACACTATCAGGCGAGCTGTCGAGTTGTTTGAAGGTAGCGTTGACCGCCTAGTGTTCTTCGATTCTGAAAGTCCTGGCGCATGGAACAACTCTGACGGAGCAAAGGAACGTGAGGAGGAGGAAGAAAGAAACCACCTCAAGGAGGTTCTGGCGTCTGTGCGTAGCCGTGGCCAGCCGAGCTAGCCAGCACCGTCTAGTCCATCGCCATTAGCCGCGACGGGGAGCACGTTCGCTAGGAAAGGCCGCGCGTGGCAAACCGTTATGGGACGCACTGCCGCCCTTGCGGGCTCACTATTGTGCGGCCGCAGCGAGGAGCAGCAGTCCCCGCTTCTATCGAAACGCCGTGCCGCCTTCTCAAAGGAAGCTCTTGCTCCCGGCACCAGCCAACGGCTTCTAGAACTGGCGCAAGGTCAGCGAGATGCGGCTTTCCTGTGGGCTGACGGCCGAGAAGGGCATTTACCGACGCTCGCCCACTACTTCACGCGGACATTCGAACGTCCGCTCCGCCCAAGTAACGCGCCTTCGTGCACGCATCATGTCGGGCGCATTGTCGGCCTTTGGGGACATTGGCCGCGGCGGGCATCTCTGGCGACAGGACGATAGGGAGTTGCAGCATTGTCCGGTCCCCAGCAAGGGGCCGCCAGTCGACGCACGCGCAGTAGATGAATCCCCGGCGCCGACATGCGAAGCTCGCTCCTACCCGGAACGAGATACCTGCCTTGCCCCCCCTACTTAGTACGTTCTCGCTCCCGTTCGCCAGGTCTGCACCATATTCAGAGGGCCTACGAACGCGGGCGTCACTTGTCTTGCTGTCCGACTGCCTCCTACCCAACGGGATAGCTCTCGGCGATAGTCGTGCCGATCGTTGCCGCTGTTGCAGCAGACAACGTCCATCCAAGATGGCCATGGCCGGTGTTGTAGAACACCCTTGGCGCCCTGCCTTTTGATACGCGCGGCATCATGTCCGGCATCATCGGGCGAAGCCCCGCCCAGGGGACTACGCGGGAGGTATTGATTCGGAAGTTGCGACGCGTCCATGACACGAGAGGCTCGATGCGATCGGCTCGGATGTCACGGTTTTGTCCATTGAATTCGGCGGTACCTGCCACGCGGAACCTGTCGTTGCCGAGTCGGCTCGTCACGATCTTTGCGCTTTCGTCGAGCAGGCTGACCCACGGCGCGTTCGCCACGCTGTCTGCATCGTCCAGGTGCACCGTAATGGAGTACCCCTTGACCGGATAGACGTTGATCCTGTCGCCGAGCATGCCGGCTATATGTCGGCTGCCCACGCCCGCACAAACCACCAGTGCGTCGCCGGCGATCTCGTACGCCGCGCTAGCGTTTGCCGATGGCGACGTCGCGCTGTCCAACGCCTGCAGGCCGATACGCACGACGCTGGCGGATAGGTCGATGGTTCGCACGTCCATGCCCTGCAGGAAGCGCACGCCGCGCCGCTCGCAAGCGAGCGCCAAGCCGCGCGTGAACTTATGGATATCCCCGGTCGAATCGGATGGCGTGAAGTATCCGCCGAAGTATTCGCCCTGCAACGTTGGTTCGATTTCCTTGATCTCCTGCGGTGACACTGTAAAGCGTTCCAGTCCCCCTGCCACGAGTAGCGCGTTCGTCCTGCCCGCAGCCTCGAAAGCGGCCTTGTCATGATAGAAGTGCAGGATGCCGCGCCGCTCCAGATCGAACTGGATATTCTCCTGCTCGGCCATGGCAAAGAGATGCTGGCGGGCGGCAATGGCCAACTTCGTCGTTTCGATGGTGTTCTCCCGATAATGGGCGATGTTCGACACAAACTCGCCCATCCATGAGTATTTGTGCCACGACGGCTTCGGGTTCACCAGCAGCGGCGCGTTGCGCTTCAGCATCCACTTCAGCCCTTTGAGTATCGTTCCCGCGCTGTTCCAGACTTCCGCGTTGCACGCGGAGAGCTGGCCGCCATTGGCGAGCGATGTCTCCATGGCAGGATAAAGATGGCGGTCGACGACTGTCACCTCGTATCCGAGTTTCGACAGCGTGTAGGCAGTGGTGACGCCGGTAATGCCGGCGCCTATAATCACAATTTGAGACATGGCAGGGTCCTCTGTCAGGGAAAGCGATGGCCGAATCCTCGGCTTCCTACCCCATCTGTCCCGGTACCTGAGAGTTTTGGCATCGGCCGGTGACCGGTGCCGTCCCCTTCGGTGGGCATTGCTTGCAACGCCACTCTCCAGATTCTTGAATCGACGCCACAGTCCTTTTGCCTGAGAGTTTCCGGGGCAGTTGCTCCGTCGGCGCCGGGGATGGCACGCACCATCCCCGGTCTCTCCTGCGTCGTCTTGTAGCCGCTTAGCGGCCGGGCTGCCCGGGATCACAGCTTATGCGTCAAGCTGCGCCCCTTGCTTGCTCAGTCCGGCAACGCACCGCCCGAGGGCGTACGGCTGGCCAGGATGGCAATCAGCGACACCACCGCGGCCCCGACCAGGTACCAGGCTGGCGCGAGCTTATTGCCCGTGGCGCTGATCAGCCAGGTCGCAACCAGGGGGGCGGTGCCGCCGAACAAGGCGTTCGCGCTGTTAAAACACAGTGCAAAGCCGCTATATCGCACACGGGTCGGAAAACTCTCCGACAGGAAGCACGGCAGCGTGCCGTCGTTGATGGTGAGGAAGGCACCCAGTGCCACCTGAATCAGCAAGATGCCGACGATGCTGGCGCTCGACAGCGAATGGAACAGCGGCACCGTGAAGAGCGCAAACAGGATGCAGGCGGAAACCAGCATCGTCTTCCGCCCGAACCGGTCGGAAAGAAAGCCCATCACGAAAATCATCACCACATAGCTAGCCAGCGATACGGTAGACACCAGGAAGGAAACCGAGTCACTCATGCCGAGTTCCTTTGACAGGTACACAGGCATATAGCTGAGCAGCAAGTAAAAGCCGACGGCGTTCAGGCAGGTCACGCCGAAGCCGATCAGCATGGTGCGGCGATGCGAGGTGAGCAACTCGCGCAGCGGCGCCTGCGGTGCATGATTGGCTTGCTCCATCGCGACGAACTTCGGCGTATCTTCAAGTTGAAGCCGGATGTAACGGCCAACCAGCCCAAAAGGGGCGGCCAACAGGAACGGCACGCGCCAGCCCCATTCGAGCAACTGTCCGGAGGTCAGCACCGTATGCAGCCCGGCGACGAACAGCGATGCGAACAGCAGGCCGGCGGCTTCCGCGGCGGGAATGACACTGGTGTAGAGCCCGCGCTTGCGGTTCGGTGCATATTCGGCAAGAAACGCCGAGGCGCCGGCGTATTCGCCTGAAGCCGAGAAGCCCTGGACCAGCCGAATGACAAGCAGCAGTACCGGCGCCCACAGGCCCACCTGCCCATAAGTCGGCAGGAAAGCGATCAGGAAGGTCGAGCAGGACATGATCATGATCGACAGCGACAACGTATTGCGCCGGCCGAACTTGTCGCCGAAATGCCCCCAGATCACCCCTCCGATCGGACGCACGACGAAGGACAGCGCGAATACGGCATAGGTCGCCATCAGGCTGGTGGTCGGGTCGCTCTTGGGAAAGAACACTACCGCAATGACGGTCGCAAGAAAGCCGTAGGCGGCGTAGTCGAACCACTCGATGAAGGTGCCGATAAAGCCCGCTGCGGTAGCGCGGCGCAGTACCTGCCTGGTGTCGGCTTCCACGGCGCTGCTGCGGGCCTGGCTCGCTGGGTGTCCCGGGCGATTGCCGCTTGGCAGCAGTTCCGTGCCGCGCAAGGATTTCGTGTTGCTCATACTCTGTCTCCGAATTATTTTGTCCTGATCGCGCTATGTCTATCCAGGCATGGGCTTTTGCCGCATGCAACCGGCGACCAGTCTTGTGGTGTGTCTTGTGGATCTGCTCTGCGGGTAATACGGGGTGTTGAACTCCTAATGCAGGGTAAGAAGGCGCAGCGATACAGCGGATCGCCGATCCTTCGACAAGAAAACGAAATCCCGATGCCACGGCTATGTCGCGCCTGCCGGCGAGGCAGGCTAGCCAACTGGCGCTACCTGTCCTGCGGCAATGGCACCAGGGCGCTGTTGCGGTAGGTGTAGATGGTGATCGGCGAATCCCGCAGGTCGCGGTTGGGGTCGAAGCGGTATCGGCCGGCCACGCCCTGCATATCGATACCCGCCAGCGCTGCGCGGTACTGCGCCGGCTCGACCGAGTTGGCTGCTTTCATCGCCTGGGCTACCAACCTGAGGCCGTCATAGATAGACGCGCTGTAAGTGAGCGGATCCGTGTTGTAGCGCTTCCTGTAGTCGCTCTTGAACTGGCGCCCCGGGCCGGTGTTCTCGAGCACGGGACCGCCCTGCGGGCAGTACACGTGCTCGTCCACGGCATCGCCCCCCAGCCTGGCCAGTTCGATATTGCACATCGCATCGCCACCGAGCAGATAGGCGTCGGCCATGGCGAGCCGCTTCATCTGGCTGCGCAGGGGTCCGGCCTGCGAGTAGTAGCCACCATAGAAGATGCCGTCCACCTTCATGCCGCGTATTCGGGTCAGAATCGGGACGAAGTCTACGGCCTTGTCCGAGGTGTATTCGCGGGCGACGATCTCGATGCCTTGCGCCCTGGCTGCCTTGACGAACTCGTCCGCCACACCCTGGCCGTAAGCGGTCCGGTCGTCGATGACCGCGAAACGCTTGGCGCGCAGTTTGACCGAAGCAAACTCGCCCATGCGCTTGCCAAGCTGGCTGTCATTGGCCGAAATTCGGAAGACATAAGTGTGCCCGGCCTGGGTGACTGCCGGGTTCGAAGCAACCGTTGCCATCACTACCCCGGCCTGGTCCAGCAGGCGGGAGATCGGGATGGCGACGCCCGAGTTAAACGGCCCGAACACCACCTTCACGTTCCCGTCCACCAGGCGCTGGGCAACCGACATGCCGGTGCGCGGATCCGCAGCGTCGTCCTCGGAGACCAGGCTAAAGCGCACGGCTTTGCCGTTGACGACAAGGCCTTGCGCATTCAGTTGATCGATGGCCATGCGCAGGCCGTTTTCATTGTCCTTGCCGATGGCGGCTTGCGGGCCGGACAGTGGGCCGGTCAGGCCGACCTTGACGACTTGCTGCTCCGCAGCCATGACGAAGGACGGCAACGGGCACGCCAGCACGGCGGCGGCCAGGCCCACGTAGAAACGAGATTGACGAAACATTGCGGCTCCCCTTTTTGCCAACTCGCGCGACGCCGGTGAATGGCGCGCTGCGTGGCCATGTAAAGACGACGGCATGCTTGATGACGACGCGGCCCGTTTCGCGCTCAGCGTGCAGCGGCGCGCTTGAGCTTGCGCTGGTGCATCACCCGGCCGATCGTGTTGAGCAAAAGCTGCGCGGCGAGGATGGCGGTGGATCCCGTATGGTCATAGTCGGGAGCGACTTCTACCAGGTCCATCCCCACCACTTCGCCTTGCTCGGCCAGGCCAGCGAACAATTCCAGACCCTCGTAGTAAGTCAGCCCGCCATGGCTCGGGGTACCCGTGCCAGGCGCGATGGAGACGTCGAACCCGTCGATGTCGATGGTCAGGTAATAGCGTACGCCCTTCGGGATGCGGTCCAGCACACCCTGGATGCCGAGCTTGCGAAGCTGGCGCACCGAGATGATGTCCGACCCCATCTCGCGTGCCTGGGCATATCCCTCGCGTGCGGTAGAGGACACATTGCGGATACCGATCTGGGTCATGCCGCTGACCACGCTCTTCTCCGCAGCGCGGCGCAAGGGGTTGCCGTGACCATGACGCACGCCATGCCGCTCGTCGACAAAGTCCAGATGGGCGTCGATATGGACCACGTGGAACGGCTCCTGACCTTCGAAGGCCGCGATGCAGGGGATATTGATCGAATGGTCCCCGCCTAGCACCACGGGCAGCGCGCCGGCCTTCAGGATCTTGCGCACCCCGTATTCAATGTTGGCATGGCTTTTCTCGGTATTGGTATGCACCATATCGGCGTCGCCAATGTCGACCATCCTGACCTCACTGGCCGGCATGTACACAACGTCGTCCTCGAAGTCATAGGCACCACTATGGCCGAACGAGAACAGCGTGGACGCCTCGCGGATCGAGCGCGGGCCAAAGCGCGCGCCGGCCCGCCATTGGGTGCCACAGTCGAACGGCGCACCGATGACGGCCACGTCGGCGTCGATGGCGTCCCAGTCAAGGCAGAGCGGCGATTTGCCGAACGTGCAGATACCGACGAATGGGAGGTCGAGCCGGCCCTTCTCATATTGATTTTCAGACATCGCGTTCACCAATCCTTTCTTCGTTGATGCGGTGGGGACGAGTCCATTCTGGACAACGGCATGGTCCGGTACAATCAGAATGTTTAGAACTTCAGTTCGATAAAATCCGAACTAAAGGTGGGAACGTGAAACTCCGCGATGTGGACCTCAAGCTACTGAGAATCTTCGAAACGATCGTGGGATGCGGTGGCTTTGCCGCGGCGCAATCGCTGCTGGGCATTGGCGCGTCCAGCATCAGCGAGCATATGACGCAACTCGAGACACGACTGGGCGTGCGCTTGTGCGAGCGCGGGCGCAGCGGGTTTCGCCTGACCGAGGAGGGCCTGCAAATGCACGCTGCGGCCCAGCGACTGCTCGCGGCAGTGGATACCTTCCAGATGGAAGCGGGGACCATCCGCAAAGAACTCCACGGAGTGCTTCGCCTTGGGCTGATAGAGGCCACGCTTACCGACCGTGGGGCTCCTCAACTGGCCGCGATCCGCAGCTTCGGCCAGGCCGCGCCGAAGGTGCAGTTACATATCGAGATCGACTCGCCCAACCGCCTCGAACAGCGAGTGCTGGATGGCAGCCTCCATTTGGCGGTTGGGCCGTTTCCAGACCCGGTAGCGGGTCTGGACTACCGCGTGCTCTATCGGGAGGAGCAAGGACTTTACTGCGCATCGCCGCATCCGCTTTTCTCCCATATTGGTCAGAAGGGGCTGGCGGAGCAGGTTGCCGGCGCCAACCTAGCTACGCGCGGCTACCTCGGGCGGCAGGAGCTTGACCTGCTCGGGATGCAGGAGGCTGCAGCGATGGTGGATAACGTTGAAGGGCGCGCTATGCTGATCCTGTCCGGGAACTACATTGGCTTTCTGCCGCCGCACTATGCGGATGCGTGGGTGGCACCCGGCCTGTTGCGCCGCCTTGCGCCAGAGCGCTACACCACGCATCTCGATTTCAAGATCATCACGCGGCGGGGCGCGCGCGAAACGCGGACCGTGCTGGCGCTGATCGATCACCTTGCAGAGGCCGCGAAGAAGGAGAGGTAACGGGTAACGTCCGGGCTCGCATCGATAATCAATGCCGGGCTCCGTACGCTGGCGGAAGGGGCCTCAGATTAGAACTGCCACTATTGATCCGGTATGAATGAACCTGAGTTTTTTGGCGATGCCATCATGTTGATTGCATGCAAGCCACAGACATGAGAGCGTTGTCGCGCGAAGCGCGGCACGAGAGACGAATGCAATAGACGCAAAAGGCTTTCGCTACGCGTTCAGCTTCGAAGTTGGGGTCATGCCGGGATAAAGCCGGAAATGACACTTAGCACCAAAAGTAATAAAGAACGCCGCCTTTATGCGATTAGTTACGTGGTGTCAACTGCTCCAACGGCTCGATCTGACGGAGCCAGCCTTGCAGCATCGTGACGATTCGCAGCACTTCGGATAGCGTGTCGAACGCCAATTCCGGCAGACTTTCCTCGTCGGTTGCGACAGTCATCCCCGCGCCGTTGATGACTGTATGCGCCATCCCGTGCAGACGCAGCAGCATATCGCGCAGGTGCTTGCCGCCGGCCAATTGTGCAGAGCCTCCTTAAGCGTACCTGGGCGCATGAATATCACCGTACATTGGCTTTGCCAGATCGCGTATAACTGGGGATCAATCGACAACCTCTCGCAGCGAGACAGAAACCATCTGTAGCGCAATGAGGAGCCCTTAAGCCAGTTCTGGGATATCAGGCACACAATCACACTGCCTCCTGGGCATCGCCTGACCCTCGGACGGCTTCATCCACGTCCCAGCACCCATGCATGATGATGCAGATGGTCAGCAATGAACGTCGCGACGAAGTAGTAGCCGTGATCGTATCCTGCGTGCCGCCGCATTATCAGTGGCTGACCTGTGGCAGCACACGTGGCTTCCAATAGCTCTGGGCGTAGCTGTTCTTCAAGGAAGATGTCCGTAAGTCCTTGATCCACAAGGATCGTGGCGGGATACGGGACCTGTTGAGCTCGGACAAGTTCGCAAGCGTCGTGCAATCGCCATGCCGACTCATCTTCACCCAAGTAAGCCGCGAACGCCTTCTGCCCCCATGGCACAAGCGCAGGCGCGCAGATGGGCGAGAACGCGGACAAGGATCGGAAGATTCTCGGATTCTTCAGTCCCAGGGTCAACGCGCCATGTCCTCCCATCGAATGCCCGAACAGGCCAACGCTGCCGACATCAATCGGGAACTGCGCTGCCAGCACTCGGGGGAGTTCTTCGACGATGTAGCTGGCCATTCGGTAGTGGCGCGACCAAGGTTCTTGTGTGGCATCCAGGTAGAAGCTGGCCCCCGTGCCCAGATCCCAATCGCATTCCTCTCCCTCGACGCCCGCGCCGCGCGGACTAGTGTCCGGGGCAACCAAAGCAAGACCCAACTCTGCGGCCAGGCGCTGGGCTCCGCTCTTGATCATGAAGGTTTCTTCATTGCAGGTCAGCCCGGCCAGGTAAATCAAAGCTGGCACCCGCTTGGTTTCGGCCTGTGGAGGAAGGTAGACGGACAGCCGCATGGGAAGGCCGATCACCTCTGAGGGGTGGCTGTAGTAACCCTGGCTGCCGCCATGGCAGCGATGTTTGGTCAGTGTTTCCATTTCTCGATAAAAAAGACGGGCGGTCCACGGGAGACGCAGGAGACCACCGCCCGCCAAGCCAGTACGTTCAGTACAACACGACGGAGCGAATAGACTCGCCGCGCTTCATGAGATCGAATCCCTCGTTGATGCGTTCTAGAGGCAGCGCGTGGGTGATCAGATCGTCAATATTCAGCTTTCCCTCCATATACCAGTCGACGATCTTGGGTACATCGGTCCGTCCGCGGGCGCCACCGAAGGCCGAGCCCTTCCACTCGCGCCCCGTCACCAGTTGGAACGGACGGGTAGAGATCTCGGCGCCTGCCTCGGCCACGCCAATGACGATCGATTTGCCCCAGCCTTTGTGGCAGCACTCGAGCGCCTGGCGCATGACCTGCGTATTGCCGATGCATTCGAACGAGTAATCCGCCCCGCCATCGGTTAGCTGGATGATATGGTCGACCACGTTGCCAACATCTTTCGGATTGACGAAATCGGTCATGCCGAACTTGCGTGCCATCGCTTCCCGCCCGGGATTGAGGTCCACGCCGATGATCTTGTTGGCGCCGACCATCTTCGCCGCCTGTATCACGTTCAGGCCAATGCCACCGAGGCCGAACACCACCACGTTCGCTCCGGCTTCCACTTTCGCCGTGAACAGCACGGCGCCCACACCGGTCGTCACGCCACAGCCGATATAGCAGACCTTGTCGAACGGGGCGTCCGGACGGATCTTGGCCAACGCGATCTCCGGCACCACGATATGGTTGGCGAAAGTCGACGTTCCCATGTAGTGGAATAGTGGCCGCCCGTCGAGCGAGAAGCGCGAAGTCCCATCAGGCATCAGACCCTTGCCTTGTGTCGCACGAATTGCCTGGCACAGGTTTGTCTTCTGCGACAGGCAGAACTTGCACTGCCGGCATTCCGGGGTGTAGAGCGGGATCACGTGATCGCCGGGCTTCAGCGCCGTGACGCCCCGCCCTACCTCGGCGACGACGCCTGCGCCTTCATGCCCGAGAATGGCCGGGAAAAGGCCTTCCGGGTCCGCCCCGGACAGCGTGTAGTAATCGGTGTGGCAGATGCCGGTGGCCTTCAGTTCCACCAGCACCTCGCCCTCGCGTGGACCGGCCAGTTCGACCGTCTCGATCGTCAATGCCTCGCCCGCTTTCCATGCGACGGCAGCTTTCGTCTTCATACCAATTCATCTCCTGATTAGCGTCCAGAGCGCAGTTTCGCCCGGATCATGATCGCTTGTGGAGTACCGATGCAGCATGCGCGATCATTGCAAGCGGCACCGCGGTGTGGCCCGCTGCTACAGCAACTTGGATGCCGACTTCGCGTTGCCCATCTCGGCCCGCAACCACTCTGCCAGCGCTACGCTATGCTCGAACAAGGAATACTTGGCGCCTTCGCCATAGTCGGGCATATCGATGATCTCGGTCGTGACATAGCGCAGGCGGCTGTCAGCGTTGCGGAAGTGGGCCGCAAACACTTTGCGTACAACCTCCTTCGAAGGTTCAAGCTTGTAAGCAAACCATTCGCTATGCCACTCGCCCGGACGCGGCTTCAGAAAGGGGTACTGGCACGCCCGACCGGGCTGTCCATCCGGGTGACTGGCCCACTTGTTCACTGGCCCGTTCGGCGCCACAGGCCGGACCGAATGCCATAGGGTCATGTTTTCCGCAATCCAGGCATCGAGAATATTGCCCGGCTCGAACGGATCGAGGATGAGCTCGCCCGCCTCCACATCCTGGCGGACACCGGACCGATCCTGCTCCGCAGGGGATTCAAGCTTGAGCAGCACGTGGCTATGGTCCAGCAGAAAATTGAACTGCATGCCACGCTCCCGAACCTTCTGCGCGACCGCAAGCACCCTGCGGAAGTCTTCGGACCACATGTAGATGTGTACTTCGAATGTGATCTCGATATTCAGACGGGCCGCTTCCTCAAATGCAAAGCAATAGAATGCAACGACTTCGTCGTCGTTGAGCGAATGGCCGTCAGCGTGCGCATCGTACAGCATGATGTTGTGGCAGTGACTGCCTGCACTTTTTGCGAGCCGCAGGTTCTGCAGCAGCAATGCCTCATCTCTTCCGGCCGTATAGGTCCAAAGCCCGGTAAGGATCGGTAGGCCGTGCTTATCCGAAGCACGTAGATACTCTGCTTCCTGTCCGGGTTGAGGCAACCGGTCGAAGAAATCGAACACGCCGGCGGCCTTCACCATGCGGAACTGCTGGTCAATCGATGGTGCATTGCCAGGGGCGTGCTGGGCGCTGCGGCCATTGCAGCCAATCAGGAGTTCGCGCATGAATTCTCCACAATCGCGATGTTGTTGGAAGGGGAATCGGTAACAGGGCTTTGGTCTTGCTCCAGGAGCCGATCAAGGAGTCGGCGCAAGCGGATCGATGCGTTATCGATGGCAAGTCGAAGGGGATTGCCGAGCATGTCCCCAGTATTCGCCTGAATCGCCCCAAGCAATGCGCGATCTTCGTCGAACGTGATGATGTACGCCTGGCGCATCTCCTTTGTTACGTCTTCGTTGCCAAGGGCAAAGGTGCGCAGGACGAACCAGAAATAGTGCGTGGTGTGGTCGCCTTCTGGCGTCAGCGCCGCATAAGAAAGCGTGCGGTACTGTCGGTTCAGGCTGTCTTCATCGCGTGCGCCGCCGGCGTCGACGGCTCCCATGTCGACAAGCGAGATATTTGGCGCATAAAGGTGGTAGAACTGCCAGCGGTCCACACGGCCCTGGAAGCCTCCATAGCGTTGCATGACGGGTACCGGCTCTGACTGTTCGATCCAGCGACCGACAGTAATCCGGGAATCGCGCTGTTCGACCGTCAGTGGCACCTCGCTCGCATCTGCGCCGCCAATGGTGCCTTGATGCACGAAAGTCGTGTGGGCAGGGTCGACAAGGTTGTCGAGAATATTTTCAATACTGGCAGGGAACAGGGTGTGAGGACCATGAAAGGCATCCCAGCCTGGCGCGCCATAGTTCGGGATGTCCAATAGCACGGCGGGGTCTGCAAGGTCCGGATCCCCAGGCCAGAACCAGGCAATGCCGTAGCGCTCGATGCAGGGGTATGCCTTCAGCCGCGCGGTTGGCGGGATATTGCTCTGGCTGGGGATGTGGACACACTTTCCGTCGCCGTCGAACTGCAGGCCGTGATATGGGCAGCTGATAACGCCAGCGCATAGCTTTCCCCGTGAAAGCGGTGCGCCCTTGTGTGGGCAACGATCGCTGAGCATGGCCGGGTGGCCGTCGGCATCGCGGAATAGCACCACGTTTTCATCGAACAATCGGCGCGAGATCATCGTACTGCCGAGCTCGTTGCTCAGGGCAGCGGCGTACCACCGATTTCTAATCCATTTCATGTTGGCTCCTTTATTGCATTTTTTGGTTGCCGACTAGAGGTCGAGTTTCAGCGTGGCAGTCTTGGCGCGCGAGACGCACAGGCAGATCGTTCCATTGGCCGCCTTCTGCGCATCGCTCAACGCGTAATCGCGGTGGTCAGGAATGCCGTCAATTACGTTGACAGCACAGACGCCGCATTCACCACGACGGCAGTCATAAAGCAGATCCAGTCCATCGCGCAGCAAGGCGTCCAGCAGGCTTTCCGTCGGCGCGACACGGACGGTGCGCTGGCTTCTTGCCAGTTGCAGTTCAATCTGTTCGTCATCTTCACGCGGGGCGTTGGCGAACAATTCAAAATGCACTGCATCCCGCTCCCACCCGCGTTCTGAAGCAAATCCGAGCGTTGCATCGATCATCGCCTGCGGACCGCAGACATAGAGATGCCGGCCTTTTTCGGGCACGCCGATGATGTCGCTAATTGGCATCCCCCGGGCCGGCTCTCCATGGTCGAAATAGAGTCGAGCAAGCGGCCCGAACCGGGAAACAACATCATCGCAATACGGCATCGCTTCCGCCCTGCGGGCGACGTAGTGCAGTTCGTAGGAACTGCCAGCGCCGTGCAGTGCCTTCGCCATGGCAAGGATCGGGGTAATTCCGATGCCTCCGGCAATCAGCACGTGATGATCTGCATCCTTGGACAGCGGGAAATCGTTGCGGGGCGCCGTGCACTCAAGCACATCGCCAACAGCGACCTGTTCGCACAGGAACGCCGAACCACCACGACTTTGGCGGGAACGATGTACGGCAATGCGATAGAGGTTGGAACTGTTGCCAGCGTCCAGAAGCGAATAGCAACGATCGTGACGCGTGCTGCCAGCCTCCAGCGTGAAGCGCAGATGGGCGCCGGGAGAATAGGAGGGAAGGCTTACGCCGTTGGCATTGCGAAACGTGAACTCTTTCACTTCGGTCGTGATGCTGCGGATGGCTGCCACGGCCAGAGATAACTTGTCACCACTCATTTGTCTGTCTCCATACTGGGCCGCCGGCGGTAACCGCCCCGCTGCCCGCTTCATCGTCAGATCAACGATGAGGAGAGTCTATGAGCCCAAGTCGCGAGAGGCATCCCACCCGGAACGATAGTGAGTAGCGAGAAATCGGATATCCGGCGCGGCTGACCGGTTGGCTACCGAAAACGCCAACTTAGGAAATCAATAAAGCCAATACTGAGGAGCATTTCCGCGTCTGCACATTTCATCGCTTCGGACAAATTGCCATACCTCGCTTGGTGTTAAGGGTAGACAAGGGCATCTATGCTGCTTTTTATGGTGCACTGCACCAGTTGCGCCGCGAGCTTGCCTCGAAGTGGCGGAATGACCAATATGCAGGCACACAGATGCAACTTCATCCGAACGAGGAAGCAAGAGACTTCCCATCCATTTTTCTGGAGTGAGACTATGAACGCCCCCCAAACCGACCGCGTACATCCGGTCGATGCCTGGCTACCGCCCGGCAAGAATCTGGTGCTGGCTTTACAGCATCTGTTAGTCATGTATGCCGCGGCGGTTTCCATCCCGATTGTCGTGGGCAACGCCATCGGCCTGTCCCACGATCAGCTTGTGATGTTGATCAATGCCGATTTGTTCGCGTGCGGGATCGCGACCTTGATTCAATCGGTCGGCTTTTGGAAGTTCGGCATCCGGCTTCCGTTGATCCAGGGGTGCAGCTTTGTCGCAGTGACGCCGATGATCCTGATCGGGAAAGAACATGGCATGCCGGCGGTGTATGGCGCCACCATTGCTGCAGGCATCTTCTGCATGCTTGTTGCCCCCTTCTTTGGCAGGGTCAGGCGCTTTTTTCCGCCGGTCGTCATGGGTACGACGATCCTGCTGATCGGCTTGTCGCTGCTGCCGGTCGCAGTGCGCTGGTCCGCCGGTGGCTCTCCCAAATCGCCAGACTTCGGCTCCCCAGTGAACCTGATGCTGGCCGGCGTATCGCTGGTTACCGTGCTGCTGGTCTTCGGGCTCGGCCGCGGACTGCTTCGCAATGCTGCGGTGCTGGTCGGCCTCCTTACGGGAACAGCCCTTGCCATCGCAATCGGTAAGGCAGATTTTTCCAGCCTCAGCAATGAGCCGTGGCTTGCAGTAATCCGGCCGCTCGCTTTTGGCATGCCAGTCTTCGATCCAATTTCGATTGTGCTGATGTGCGTCGCCATGCTGGTGATCCTGACCGAAGTCACTGCGGACTTCTTTGCGGTGGGCGAGATGGTGGACAAGGAGATCGATGACAAGGCAATCGCGCGCGGACTGCGTGCGGATGGGCTGTCGACGGTCATTGGCGGCTTGCTGAACACCTTTCCCTATTGTGCCTACAACGCCAACGTGGGCCTTGTCGCGATGTCGGGCGTGCGTAGTCGGTGGGTGGTGGCCACAACGGGCGTGCTGCTGCTTGGTCTAGGACTCTTTCCAAAGCTGGCTGCACTCTTCGCCTCCATGCCGCTCGCGGTACTTGGCGGGGCTGGCCTGGTGATGTTCAGCATGATTGCAACGACGGGCTTGCGGATTCTCGCCAAGGTCGATCTCGCCAACGGCAACAACACCATCATCATCGCCGCAAGCCTCGGGGTCGGCCTGATCACGGTTGCAGTCCCTGGTTTCTACGAGCAGGTCGATGGGACGCTGCGGATATTCCTGCACAGCGGTATTACCACGGGATGTCTTACAGCCATCGTGCTAAACGCACTGTTCAATCGAAAACCCAGAAAAAGCGCGGAACAGGCTGCCCTGGTGATCTGAAGAATGGAACCCGGCGTTGAATGATATGAAGCACTCAAGCGATCAACTGGACGGCTTCCTGCTCCGTTTGCTGGTAGCTGTAATGGAAGAAAAGAGCGTATCCCGCGCCGCCGGGCGTCTAAATCTTCCACAATCCACGGTGAGCGCCGGACTGTCCAGGCTACGAAACATCTTCGAGGATCCGCTGTTCGTCCGCGGGCGAAACAGCATGGTTCCGACTGAACGGATGGTCTCGCTCTACGACCGCATGCGCGGCGCGCTGGAAGAGCTGGACGGACTTTGCGTGCCCCCGGCGGTTTCGGGACCTGCAGAGATCAACCGAACGTTTCATTTTGGGTCATTGGATTATGTAAGTTCGCGCTTCATCCCGACCGTCATCGCTCGAATCCTGCGGAGCATGCCAAGCGCGTCAGTAGAGGTGCATTCGCTGACGATGGATTTCGATTACCTGGAAGCGCTCGAGAGTGGTGCGCTCGATCTCGTCGTCGGGAACTGGGGATCGCCTCCGGAGCATCTGCATCTTCTTCCGCTGTTTGAAGACGAGATTGTGTGCCTCATGCGTCAGGGCCACCCCGTCCTCAGACGGTCAGATTTCAGCCAGGCTGACTACCTCGCCTGCGACCATCTTGGTTTGTTGCCATTCAACGTCAATCAGCTTGGCGTGATCGACGCATATTTGGCCCAACTGGGACTGCGTCGTCACGTCAAGGTAGTCCTTCCTTACTTCAATAACGTACCGGACCTGCTGACACAGTCGGATCTGATCTTCACCACCAGTCGGCGCTTCGCGGAAGCGCATGCGGCGGCGCTGCCGCTGACGGTCGTGCCCGCGCCGCTGCCCTTCCCGCCGATGCGCTTCTATCTGCTGTGGCATGACCGGACCCATCGGTCGATCGCGTGCCGGCTGCTCAGGGAAGCCGTCGCGGAAGCCATCACCGGATTTCACCGGACTCAAAGTGGATCGAGTCGTGCCGCGGCTGCGGCGCCAACGACCCCCTAAATAATCGGAGACAAAATGCGAAGGACTCAATATGCCGCTGCGGCGGCAGGGGCGCTTGCGTTCCAAATTTTCGGAGCTCATGCCCAAAGTGCCGTGACATTGTATGGACTGACTGACGTTTTCCTGGGCTCGCTTAAGAACAGCGGTGCACCGGCACATACCTCAGTGCTCAATAACGGCGGCATGACGACGTCCTATTTTGGCTTGCGGGGCCGTGAGGATCTCGGTGCCGGTATGGGAGCATTCTTTGCCCTGGAGAGCTATCTCCGAGTGGACTCTGGGGCTTCAGGCCGCTTTACCGGCGATCCGCTGTTTGCTCGTGGTGCCTATGTCGGGTTAGACGGCGGCTTCGGCAAGATCGCACTGGGTCGAAACGCAAATCCATATTTCGTTTCGACATTGAGTTTCAATGCATTCCGCGACTCCTTCACTTTCTCGCCGATGATGTTGCATACGTTCATTGCGTCGGGCCTTGGCAAGCCTTCGATCCAGGGCGACACCGCATGGAGCAACTCTGTGTTGTACACAACCCCATCGTGGGGCGGGCTCACGGGCAATGTCATATACGCACTCGGCGAGTCGCCGGGACATTCCGGACAGGGCAACTATGGAGCCAACATTACGTACGCCGGCGGGAAATTCAGCGCCACACTGGCGGCCCAGTATGTCGCCATCGCTCCTTTGTTTAACAACGGCGCAACGACACAGAAGGCAATTCAAGCTGGCATCTCGTATGACTTCGCCGTGACCAAGCTGTTTGCACAGTATCAGTACGCGAACAGCAACAACACATTGCGGGATAACACCTACTCGCTCAGCGCTTCGACGCCGGTCGGGGCGGGGAAAGTCTTGATCGCGTGGGCGCACACAGCCCGTAGCTTTACCGGGACGGAAACCCAACGAAGGAATACAGCTTCAATCGGCTACGACTATTTTCTCTCCAAGCGCACCGATGTCTACATCAACTACATGTACGACAAGGTAAGCGGATTGGCCACTGGCAATAGCTTCGGCTTGGGGATCCGTCACAGGTTCTGATTGCGTGCTGGCGGGCGCCCGATCGGCGGCCGCCCTTCCCCATTCAACATGACCAGCCCTCAACCATCAAAATTTCTCTGATCTGGCGTTATGTTCAAACAGGCTGCCAAAGCACGGTGGTAGGGGATCACCTGCACGCGATCTTGCCGGCCCAAGCTGCGTGCAGCGAACCGCATCGATTTATCGAGCGTCATTATCGGCTCCTCTTCAATTGGAGCGGTCGGGGCGGGCCAAAATCAGGACCGGACTCACCGATCGCGCGCGATCCGGTTTTAAGCACCACGTCGCCACCGACGCCAGGGGCGTCTATCACAGTCGTCCGGACAGGGCACGAGAGGCGCTTCACCCCAGGAATCAACATGCCCGTCGCCCCTGACTCAGCCGTCTCGCTGACGCGCCCCATCGCCCCGGAAGCGCGCCGGCTTCGCAAGCGAATGGGCTGCCCTTTGCCGACGGGCTAGCGTCTTCTTGTTCTGAAGCGCGAAGACGACTTTCTTGCCGGGACGCGGGTGCGCCTATCCTTTCACTAAAGCGGAATGACACCCGGCCTCTTCCCAGAGCCCTCCCAATTCACGCTGGCGCGATTAGTACTGGCCGTCGCGCGGCTTCGTGCCGGGCACGCCTGTGTACGGGTTCACGTTGCCGCGCGTTGAGTAGTTGTCGTTGCGCGTGGCGTTCGGGTTCGTTTGCGTGTGCGGCTGCACGTAGGTGCCGTTGTCGCGCACGTAGCCGCTAACGCTATGGTTGCCCGTGGTGGCGGTGGTGCCCATGGAGTTGCTGTAGGGCGAGCCGTACGCGTTGTAGCCTTGGTGGCCGCCTGCGGAGTTGCCGCCGGCGCCCCGGCCGTACGAGGCAGTGGAGGCGGCGGAGAGTGCGAGCAGCGTGAGGGCGATAATCGTCTTCGATTTCAAGTGTGGCTCCCTATATGGTTCGTTAAAGGTTTGAGGTAAGGCAGCTTAGCAGCCACCGCACGCCTGTAAATCCCGCGACAGCAGGACTTGCAGGTGATAGCAGAAGTCACGGTGACAGAACGCCTGGGCCACGCGACAAAAATTGACCGCCCGCAGCGGCCAGACAGATCGCGCCCCGTCCGTCCCCACCTTAGCCCCTCGGCGTTGCGGTAGCACACTGCAGGAGGTGGCGGGGGCGGGGACGGCTCGAAGCACCACGCCGCTTCCAGGTCCTCCAGCGTCTACCCGTAGTCGGCCATCTGGGCCTGAATTCAGCAGATCCGATCCGCACGGTCACGAACGACCGCGTCGTCGGCTAGACTGGCGCAAGAAGCAACATGGAGCCACGATGGACCCAGATGACGTGATACGAGATTTCGAGCGGCTTGCGCTGGATGACGCGACGGAATTGGAGGTCGACGACGCGATTGCCGGCTTGGCGGTGCTGTTGGCCGATCCAGCGATCGCGGGGAAAGAACGGGCCTTGTTGATCCAAGTGGGCGCGACACTCTACCGGTTGGGCCTGAACGAAAGAGTGGTGGCGGCGTTCAAGAAACGAGGCGACACAGCTCAGTGACCATGTCCCCCGCCCCGCCGCCGCCGTGATGTCCCCGGAGTTGAAGGACAGAGGTGGAATGCGGGAGCACCGGAACCAGCATTCCAGGCAGTTCCGCCGCTGCGGGACCCGGTCATTGGCCAGCTTTGACGCATTGTCCACGGCGCGACACGGCGCATCACCTGCCACGTTTCCTCGCAGTCTCAGTCACCTTTGAAGCCCACGGATTGGACGATGGGAGCCCAGTATTCCACCAACCGCCTCTGTTGCTGAGTGACCTCCGCCGGTGTCGAACCGGGCAGGGGCTCGTATCCAATGTTCTGAATTCGACTTTTGACATCCGGCATGGCCAAGACCTTGCGCATTGCTGCGTTCCAGCGTGACACCTTCGCTGGCGGGGTACCGGCTGGCGCATAGAGGGCATAGCCCGAGCCAACAACCAGCGAGGAGTATCCCTGTTCGCTGAAGGTTGGAACATCGGGAAGCTGGCTGCTTCGCTGTTTGCCCGACACAGCCAGGACACGGACCTTGTTCGCTCGATGCTGCTCTACAAACACGCCGAGCCCATCGACCGCCGAACCGATCTGATTGCCGACCAAGTTGGTCACCATCGCTGGGCCACCCTGGAACGGCACGATGGAGATATCGGCCCCCGAGCGTCGCGTGAACTCGATTGCAACAAAGTGCAGAGCGAGCCAAGTCCCGACACGCCGACTGTTGCCACGTTCCGGTCGGTTTTTGCCGCCTTGACGTATTCAGCCAAGTTCCGATATGGCGAGCTTGCGCTAACCGCCAGCCCATAGTTGAGGGCAGCCACTTCGGTGATGGGTGCGAAGTCCTTGTCGGGGTCATAGCGAAGATTGTTGTAGACAAGGGGCGCTATCACCATCGTGTCGTGTAAGGTCATCAGCACCGTATTCCCGTCTGGTGCCGCCTGCTTCAACACTTCCGCCGCCACGCGCGTGCTAGCACCAGGGCGGTTCTCCACGATCACCAGTCTGTTTTAGCTCGTCTCTGAGCTTTTCCACGAGCACACGTGCCATGGCGTCAGCGGCCCCACCAGCCGGGAAGGGCACGATAAAGCGAGCCGGCGCCTCGGCGTGGGCAGACTGCGTTGCGCAAAGGCCCACTGCCAGCCACGCGCCTATCCCTGCCAGGCCGCGAATGACACACCGCCGTCCAATTCGATTTGCTTCGCTCAACATGTTTGCTTTCCTATCGGTTGTCTGGATGCTGATTTGCGGCCGCGTGCTGAACCGAGGGGCATCTGCCCGCCGCTCGGCGATCCGGGCCGCGTTAGCCAATCTTCGGAGGCAAATGAGGACCTTGTCGGGGTCATCGTACTTTCCGTGCATTTTCTGGCGGTATGCACAGAAAAATGCTTTTCTATCAAGAGATTACAAATACTCCGGCGGCGCGTGATTTATTGCGCCGGAAGGCCTTGCTACAGGCGGGTTTGCGGTCCGCTACCGCCATTTTTTTCACGGAAAGTACGATGACCCCTTGTAGCGCGGCGTCGGTCAGATCCAGGTCGGCAGCGGGCATGGGGAGAAAAAAGCAAAAAAGTGATGATAAATATTACACCGTAATACGTAGCAAAGCCAATTTTTAAAGGAATACTTTAGACATAACTGCGCTTATTTCAATAATTTGGTGTTAGGACTATTTTTCAAATGCCGAGATCTAGGCCAGTTCAAATCGGCGCAAGGACCTGTAGTTTATCGTCGACGATGGCTTGATTGGCTATTCTGCTGACAAGCTTGGGATCTCTGCGCGCTACCTTACCGATGATTTTCCGTTCCTTTGGCGAATGCATGCGAGAATATCCGATTCTCGGCGGACCTCGGAGAACGAATAACCCTAAAGAAATAAAAGGCAACGTCCAACGTTAATTGCGCAGTAAACGGTATAAGTAATATATCAGCGATTAATGGTAGCGCACCACCCACTTCACTTGGATTTTCATGGGATGACTACCGTGCAAGCTTCAATAGTTTTCAATCCACGTATGTGCGCGATCTATGCTATTCCTGCCCACGGATTTTGGCCGACGGCTGAAAGATTCTCCGAGCGGAACCAATTCGCGATGTGCAGTCACTTGCCGCGAGACGAAGACTAGTACAACATCCCGTAAATAGCTTGAATAATTAATCGCCTCCGATATCATGACGGGATGAGTCGAGGCCGCCATGCAACGCCAGTGAAGCTGGCGAAGAAAGAACAACAGGAATTGCTATCGCTGATCGAACGCAAGACGGCTGCACAGCGAGATGTCATGCGCGCACGAATAGCGTTGTGGGCCCACGAGGGCCACTCCAATACCGTCATTGCGCGGGAATTGGATGTATCGGTACAAACGGTCTGCCTGTGGCGTAAGCGCATTGCCAAGCACGGTGCCCAAGGCATTCGCGAGGGCGAGCGTAGTGGCCGTCCGCCACGCATTACGCACGAGGCGCGACTACAGTTGATCGCGCTGGCATGTGAACCGCAGGAACCTGAGGGACGGGTCACGGCCACGCTGGACGAGATTGTGGCGCGCGCCGTGGAGCGCGGCGTCGTCGGGCAGATCAGCCGCAGTCAGGTGCAGCGCATTCTGCAGGCCGGCGACGTGCGTCCGCACCGGGTCCAGCAGTGGCTGCACAGCCCGGATCCGGCCTTTCGCGAGAAGGTCAATGGGATATGCAAGCTGTACCGCAAGGCGCCTCGAAACGCGGTGGTGCTCAGTATCGACGAAAAAACCGGCATTCAGGCCATCGAACGCAAGTACCCGGGACGCGCTCCCGCGCCGGGGCGACTGCGTCGGCGTGAGTTTGAATATATTCGTCACGGCACCCAGGCGTTGATTGCCGCGCTGGACGTCCATACAGGACAGGTGCTGGCAGAATGCCGCGACCGGCGCACCCAGGACGATCTGGTCGCCTTCATGGAGCGCGTGGCAAGTGCGTACCCGGGCAAACAGGTGCACGTCGTGTGGGATAACCTCAACACGCATCGCGCCCAGGCCGTGTGGCAGGCATTCAACGCGCGGCACGATGAGCGGTTCCACTTCCACTTCACGCCATTGCACGCGAGTTGGGTCAATCAGATCGAACTCTGGTTTGCCCGCTACACGCGCCGGGTACTACGCCATGCGAGCCACACCAGCATCGTGCACCTGCGCGAGCGCACCGAGCAGTTTGTCCGCGCACACAATCTGGCGGCACGCCCGTTCAAATGGAGTTTCCGGGGCTATCCGCTGCAAACCGGCGCATCGTAATCGAGGATCGACATGACAGGCTTACCCGCCAAACATTACGCCGCCGAATTGCAGCGGCAACTGCGCAGCCTGCTCGGCCACGAGCAGATCGTCACGCAAGCCTACGGGCGTCACCTGCTGATCAAACGTCTGGACGACGAGGAGCCAACGGTGGTGGCTCGACTGACCGAGCTCGGCCGCAATCGTTATGGCGCCGCCTTTCGCACCCATAGTGGGCGTTGGGAGCCGTTGCCTGGCGCAGGCTCGCTCGACGAGATGGCCCAGCTGGTCGTCACGCTCCTGGAGCCGTACCTACAGCCCTCATAATTATTAAAGCTATTTCCGGGATGTTGTACTAGCCAATATTACGCGCCGGAGTGGGCCCGTCAGCTGCTGCCAGCAATCTATGGTTCATTTGAATACGCCCCCTCTGGTCGGTGCTTCTCCTGATCATCGCCGCGCTGTTCGATCTGCAACCGTGCACGCGCGGCCGCTTGCTGTAGCCGCTCGGCCAACAACTCGCGCGGCGGCAAGGTGGCCAGGTACTCGGCCACATGGATGCCCGACTTGTTCAGCTCGAGCAACTCAATCTGCTCGGATTTCTTGCCAGTGCAAAGGATGATGCCCAGCGGCGAGGCCTCCTCCGGTTCCCGCTCATTCCTATCGAGCCAGCGCAGCTATAGCTCCATCTGGCCCTTGTACGCCGCCTTGAACTCGCCGACCTTCAGTTCGACCGCCACCAGCCGCCGCAGCTTCCGATTGTAGAAGAGCAAGTCGAGGTAGAAGTCGTCGCCATCCAACTGGATGCGCTTCTGGCGGGCAACGAAGGTGAAGCCCACGCCTAGTTCCAGCAGGAAGGACTCCATTTCGCGGACGATCGCTGCCTCCAGATCGCCCTCCTGCCAGGCGTCTCGAAGCCCCAGGAAGTCGAGGATGTATGGGTCGCGCATGACGAGGCTGGGCGACATTCGCCGCGCATCGCGCATCGTTGCCAGCTCCTGCGCTATCAACTCTTCCGGCTTTCTGGATAATGCCGTGCGCTCGTACAGCATCGAGTCGATGCGCTCTCGCAGCGTCCGCACGCTCCACCGTTCAGCACTGGCCATCTGCGCGTAGTAATCCCGCTGGCGCGGGTCTCTCAGCGGGATTAGGGCGATGAAGTGCGTCCAGCTCAATTGTCGTATCAGAGATACGACAATCTGCTCGTCTGGGAAGGTTGTGGCGAACTGCACCATGCGGCGCAGGTTCTTCTCGGCGAAGCTGCTGCCGTAGTCCCTTACCAACTGGGCCGCCAGTGTGGCCAGCACTTCCTCGCCGTAGTCAGCCCGCCGACCCTCCAAAACCTGCGTATGAATGCGGTGGCCGACACGCCAGTAAAGGATCGTCAGCTCGCTGTTCACCGCCGAGGCGGCGCGCTGCCGCGCTGCCTCGATCAATGCCCGGATGTCGCCCAGCAGGGCCGACGGTGCTGCAGGCGACGGACCGGCTATCTTGCGCCGCTTCATTTCGTCACTCCTTCGGCCTGCCGCGCTCCAGTGATCATCTTGCGCCGGCTCGCCACCAGTTCCGCAGCCTGGCGCACGGGATCGTCTTCCGTGTGGACGTAACGCATGAACATCGCCAAGGTCTTGTGCGCTGTCAGCGCCATGCCGACCTTGACCGGGATGCCGGAGTTGGCGATATCCGTGGCAGCGCGGTGGCGGATGCCGTGGGTGCCGACCTTCGGAACGCCGGCGCGCTCGAGGATGCGCAGCCATGCGTGGTAGTAGGATGCCGGACTGAGCGGCCTGCTGTGATCAAGGATGGCGGGACAGACATAGGGTGAATCGCCGTAGCGCGGCGCGTTCGACAGAAGCCGATGGGCCTCCTCGCTCAAGGGCTTGGACATACCGCCCGTCTTGCTGTCCGGCCACACCACCCGGCCGTTGGACAGATCGAGCCAATCCCACTGCAAAAGCCGGACCTCCGACATCCGCGCCGCGAACTCGAATTGCAGCCGGACGGCAAGCAGGTGGATCGAATGCTCCAGCCCCTCCGCCTCGGCTTTGTCCAGATATGCGAACAGCTTGACCATCTGCTCATCGGTGATGAGGCGGGTCGTGCCATTCTCCGGGTACTTAGGCACGTGACGGCAAGGGTTGGAGCCGTCGGGCCGGTAACCCCACACCTTGGCCAGGTTGAACATTTTGCAGATGCATGCCAGCGTCCGATTGGCTTGGATGGGTGACTTTTCCATACGCTTCATCAGCGTGGTGATGTCCTGCCGTGTGACCTCGTGGACTTTTTTGCTGCCGAAGGCCGGGATGACAAAGCAGTCGATCTGGTGCTGATACGAGCGCCGCGTGCTTGGCTTGTTGTGTAGCTTGGAGTGGTCCTCCATGAACCGGAGGCAGAGCTCATTGACGGTAGGCGCCTTGCGGGCTTTGGCCTTGTCATGTCCAGGGTCGCCGCCGCGCCGGACTTCGGCTAGCCAGTCCGGGGCCAGCGACCGCGCCAGTTCGACGGTCAGCTCGCCGAACTGGCCGAGCGCCGGCTTACGCCGCATACCCGAGTTCGTGCGGTACTGAAGCATGAACACTTTGCGGCCGGTTGGTGTTACCTTGCATATGAAGCCCGGAACGATCGTATCCCGGAGTTCGACGTCGCTGGTCTGTGCCTTTGCAGCATCAACAACGCTCTTGGTCAGCTTGATCTTAGTCATGTGGTGCTCCTGAGAGGCCCAGATTCCAGGGGCCGGCCAGGAGCCAAGCGAAAGAGAATCGGGGCGATTTGCATCGCGCACCGCGATATGATCCAAGGCGTTGGATTTGCGGAAAACCCGCCACAGCAAGCTGTATCCAAGCCAAGAGGCCCGCCGGTGCAGAGCATACGCTGTGACTGACTATCATCAGTTATGCCCCGCCGCACCACGCGGCAGCCCACAGGTAACCACCGAGGACACGGACATGAGCAAGATCGGCTTTATCGGACTTGGCGTGATGGGCAAGCCCATGGCGCAGCACATTGTCGACGGCGGGCATACCGTGTTCGCCTATAAGCGCAGCGGCGTGCCGCAGGACCTGCTCAATGCGGGCGTGAAGGCCTGCGCCAATGCCGAGGAAGTGGCGCGGCAGTCGGAAACCATCATCCTGATGCTTCCCGACACGCCTGACGTGGAGCAGGTGCTGTTCGGCAAGGAGGGCGTGGCCGACGGCCTTGCCGACACGCCCGGCGGCGTCACGGTGATCGACATGAGTTCGATCTCGCCGATCGCAACGCGCGAGTTCGCACGCTGTATCGAGGTGCTTGGCGTCGACTACATCGACGCGCCGGTCTCCGGCGGCGAGGTCGGCGCCAAGGCCGCTACGCTGTCGATCATGGTGGGCGGCAAGCAGGAAGTGTTCGACCGCGTGCTGCCGCTGCTGCAGCTGATGGGCAAGAACATCACGCGCGTGGGCGAAGCCGGTGCGGGCCAGGTCGCCAAGGTCGCCAATCAGATAATCGTGGCACTGACCATCGAGGCCGTCAGCGAGGCGCTGGTGCTGGCCGCGCGCGCCGGCGCCGATCCGGCGCGCGTGCGCGAGGCGCTGATGGGCGGCTTTGCCAGCTCGCGCATCCTGGAAGTGCATGGCGAACGAATGATCAAGCGCACCTTCGACCCGGGCTTCCGCATCGCGCTGCACCAGAAGGACCTGGAACTGGCGCTGTCCACCGCGCGCCAGCTCGGCGTGGGGCTGCCCAACACGGCGTCGTGCCAGCAGCTGTTCAATGTCTGCGACGGACTGGGCGGCGCCGGATGGGACCACTCGGGCCTGGTCAGGGCGATCGAGCACTTGTCCTCGTTCGCCATCGGCGACACCGCGGCGGCGGACTGAAGCTGGTGCAAGACATCGGACACAGGCACCAACGCAGCCTCCAGCCAACCCGCCACGCATGCCGCGCGCCCGCACCGCCCTGCTGACGACGCTGGCCCTGCTGGCCTTTGCCGGAAATTCGCTGCTGTGCCGGCTCGCGCTCAAGGGCACCACCATCGACGCGGCCAGTTTCACGATTGCGCGCGTGGCGGCCGCGGCGGTGGTGCTGTGGGTCATCGTGATGGCGCGGCGGCAGCGCGAGCGCTCAAGCGGGCGCGATGGCGCGCTGAGCGGCAACTGGTTGTCCGCGCTGGCGCTGTTCTGCTATGCCGCGGCCTTTTCGTTCGCCTATATGCGGTTGAGCGCGGGCACCGGCGCGCTGCTGCTGTTTGGGTCGGTGCAGGCCACCATGACCGGCTATGGCCTCTACGCTGGCGAGCCGCTGCGCGCGCGCCAGTGGATCGGCCTGGCGCTGGCGCTGACCGGCCTGGTCTGGCTGATGCTCCCCGGCCTGGCTACGCCGCCGCTGCATTCGTCGCTAATGATGATCGCCGCGGGCATCGCGTGGGGCATCTATTCGCTGCACGGCAGGCGTGCCGCCGATCCGGTCTCGACGACCGCGGGCAACTTCGTGCGGGCCGTGCCGATGGCGCTGGCGCTGGGCGCGGTGATGCAGGCCGAGCGCTCGCTGGACGGCACCGGGCTCCGCTATGCGCTGTTGTCCGGCGCGATCACCTCGGGTCTTGGCTACGTGGTCTGGTATGCGGTGGTGCCGCAGCTGCGCGCCGCCACTGCCGCGACCGTGCAGCTGAGCGTGCCGGTCATTACCGCAGTGGGCGGCATCGCGCTGCTGGACGAGGCGCTCACCTTCCGGCTGGCGCTGAGCGCGGCCGCCGTGCTCGGTGGCATTGCACTGGTGATCGCAGGCAAGCGGACCGAACGCGCCTGAGCTACTGCGCGTCGACGGCGGCAAACGCGCCACCGTGGAACACCAGCGGCGCGCCCGGCGCCGAGGCGTAGGCCACCACCTCCACCACGAACACCACATGGTCGCCTACCGCGCGCACCGAGCGATGCGTGCAGATAAAGGTCGCCAGCGCGCCCGCGATCAGCACGCTGCCGCACGGCCCCGGGCGGCAGTCGACCCCGGCAAAGCGGTCGACGCCGCGCGCGGCAAAGCGGCGGCACAGCGCCTGCTGGCCGCCGGCCAGCACGTTGATCGCATGGCACGGCGCCGCACGCAGCGCGGGCAGGCTGGCGGAAGCGCGCGCCAGGCACCACAGCAGCAACGGCGGCGCCAGCGACACGGAGGTGAACGCGTTGATCGTGACGCCGACGGGCTGGCCGTCAGCGCCGGCGGCGGTCACCACCGTGACGCCGGTGGCGAACTGGCCCAGCGCAGCGCGCAGCGCGCGCCGGGCCGCTTCGTCGTGGCCGATGCTGCAGGCCTCGTCGTCATAGCCGCTGTCGTTGCAGGCCTCGGTGGCGAACGGCAGCGGTGCGAGCGCGGGCATCATTGCGCGGCCTGCCGCACCTCGCCGGTCGGCGCGTCGAGATCCAGGCCCAAGGCCATGCGGCCGGCGTATTCCTGCTGCGCGCTGGCTTGCAGCGGGTGGAAGCGCGCACCCTGCGCATCGCGGAAGCGCCGCTCCAGCCCGGCATCGCGATAGAAGCCCGCGCCGCCTGCCAGGTCCATCGCGGCTTCCACGCTGGCCAGCACCGCGCGCGCGGCCAGCGTGCGCCCGCACATGATGCGGTTGGTGGTGACCGCGCCGGGCGCCTGGCCCGAGGCTGCGTCGAACATCGCATTCAGCGCCATGCCCGCGGCCTCGGCTTCGTTGCAGAGACGGCCGGCCGCTTCCACGGCATGCGCATTCAGGCGCCGCTGCCGCGCGAGCTGCAGCGCGATATCGCGCGCGGCTTCGGCAATGCCGACGTAGACCGAATAGATCAGCGGCAGCGCGATCATCGCCACCGTATGCATCATCGGGTGCCACACGCCTTGTGGACGGCGCGCAGCGATGGCGGTGTCGGGCACCAGCACGCCTTCGAGCTGCACGTCGTGCGAGCCGGTACCGCGCATGCCCAGCGTGTGCCAGTTCGACATGACCTGCACACCCGGCGTCTTCATCGGCAGCGCGAAATGCAGCACCGTGGGGCCGCTTTCCGGATCGTCATAGACCGCGCACGTCATGAACAGGTCTGCCACCGGCGCGCCGCTGGCGAAGATCTTGCGCCCGTCCACGCGATAGCCGCCGTCGACGCGCGTGGCCTTGCCGCTGCCTTGCAGCCAGTCCGAACCGCCGCTGCCCAGCAGCACCATCTGCTCGCCCGCGACGCGCTTGAGCAGGCCTTCGACCGGCGCCTTCTGGTTGCGCCAGCGCCAGGCCGCCGTGGCCACCGGATGGGTATGCATGGCAAAGGCTAGTGCGGTCGAGCCGCAGTACTTGCCCAGCTCGCGCAGCACGGCGCCGAGTTCGCGGTGCGAGAGCCCGCCTCCGCCCAGTTCCTGCGGCACCGCGGCGGCAAAGAAGCGGTGCGCGCGCAGGTCGTCGTAATTAGCGCTGACGAACTGCCCGCTGGCGTCGATCTCGGGCGCGCGTGCGTCGAAGGTGCGGCCCAGTGCCGCGGCAAGGGCGAGCCAGTCGGCCTGCGCACCTGCGCTGGCATCGGGGGCGGATAGTGTTTCCATGGTGTTGTCTCCTGCTGGTCTGATACGTGCCCCCGCGCAGTTGTCTACGTTGTCCGGCAGGTAGCACGGTGCTAGTATCGGAGCCCGGTCCCCTGGCCCGTATGATCGGGCGTCCGGCTTTCTTGCGCGAAACACCGGATCTGGAGGAATGTGACCATGGATGCCCTGTCCGACCTCTTGCGCGCCGTGCAGTTGAGCGGCGCCGTCTTCCTCAACGGCGAGTTCAAGTCGCCGTGGTGCCTGGTCTCTGAAGCGGATGCTGAATTGCGCAGCGCCTTCCTGCCCGGCACCGACCGCGTGGTCTCCTATCACCTGATTACCGAAGGCGTCTGCTGGGCCCGCCTGGTCGACGGCAGCGGCCCCGACCTGCGCGTGGAAACCGGCGAGCTGCTGGTGGTGCCGCAGGGCGAACCGCACGTGCTGGGCAGCGACCTGCGCCTGCAGGCGATACCGTCCGCGCCGCTGGTATCCGACATGTTGCGCAACAGCCCCGGCGAAGTCATGCGCGTGTCGTACGGCGGCGGCGGCGAAACCACGCGCATGGTGTGCGGCTTTCTCGGTTTTGACGACACCATGGGCAATCCGCTGCTGACGTCGTTGCCGCGGCTGTTCAAGGTGGGCCTGGGTAGCGGCCTGGAGTCGGCGTGGCTGGCCTCGGCGCTTGCCTTTGCCACGTCGGAAGCAGCGGAGCCGCGCGCGGGCACCGCAACGGTGCTGGCCAAGCTATCGGAACTGCTCTTCGTGCAGGCGGTGCGGCGCTGCATCGACACGCTGCCAGACAATGAAAGCGGCTGGCTGGCGGCGCTGCGCGACCGCTACGTGGGCCGTGCGCTGTCGCGCATGCATGCGCGCCCGGCGTACCCGTGGACGGTGGATGAGCTTGCGGGCAACGTGGGCCTGTCGCGCTCGGCGCTGGCGCAGCGCTTTACCGACCTGCTGGGACAGCCACCGATGCAGTACCTGGCGCACTGGCGCCTGCGCACCGCGGCGGCCGAGCTGCGCAGCGGCAACCGCTCCATCGGCGAGATCGCGGGTGCGGTCGGCTACGACTCCGAGGCCGCGTTCAGCCGCGCCTTCAAGCGCGAGTTCGGGCTGCCGCCGGCAAGCTGGCGCAGGAGCCGGGCCGACGAGATGCGTGCACCGGTCACGGCCGTGAGCTGAATCCCTTCGTCCCGATCTGGCGCAATACGAATAAAGGCGGCCCGCGCCGGTGGCGCGGGCCGCACTATGGAACGATGCAGGCTTGGCAGGGAATTACATCTTCTGCTTGGTGCTTTCCGCCGCGCCCTGGACCTTCTCGCCGCCGCGTTCAATATCCTTGCCTGCGCCGGACATGGTGTTGCAACCAGTGACCAGCAGCACGCCAGCGAGTGCAAACAGTGCGTATAGCTTTCTCATGACGATCTCCTTGCTTCGTGTGGATGCGACTTGCGCCGCCAGAATGGAAATGATCGGATGGCATGACCGGGCAAGCTGCTTGCCCAACCGGCAATTGGATCGTAGCAACGCGCGGCCGTCCGAAAAGTCGGCATTCGTCCTACCGCGATGTCAGCCGAAGGCGCGACATGCCGGCCCCAAACGTTGCATCACACTCTCTGCAGAACGATCCGGTTGCCTTGGCTGGCCAACGCTTGTAGGACGGCGACCGATAGCCGCCCGCGGAGGCATCGCATAGAAATCAAGTACGTCAGATGAAGCCCCTCCCGGCCGCCGGCCGGCGCCGTCCCGCCGTTATGCGGGCCACAACACCTTGCCGCTCGCAACGCGCTGTCGCGCATGCTACGTTGACAGAAATCAACGAAGCGCGCAGCGTCCGCGAAGCCACGGGTCCACTGCCGATACTGGAAAAAGGCAGATCGCCACTATCCTGAATCCAGAACCCACCGAGACCCGCCATGCCCCTGTTCCTCAGGTATCGCCCGCTGGACATCTATCCCGACCCGATCGAGGCCACGGTGGCCGAGCTGCACGAACTGGCCGCGGATGTCCAGGCGAGGCAGGCGCGCAAGTGGCAAAGACACGGCACCATGCTGGCCGCAAAGGACCTCGCGGACGGGAGATTTCCTGCCGGCGACCCCGAAACGCGGCATTAGCCTGCGGACATTTCGGGTCCACGCCGAAATGTGAACAAGTGTCATATCGGGTTGGCAAAGACATGACCCCTGCGAAAGAATGGGCTCCCGCATGCGGCGCGGCCCGTCAGGGCACCCGCCGCTGCACCATCTTCCTGACGCAGCGACATGAATCGAACCACCCGAGATTGCGTGCTGGCGTTGATTTCCACCCTGCGAGCCAAGGGGCCTATACCCCGGCACCAGCTTGCCGCCGCCAGCCGCCTGAGTGCCGCGGAACTGACCCGCGCATTGAAATCGGCCCGCCAGATGGGCGTCGTAGCCTACGCCGGCGAGCCGGGACTGCCGGCACAGGCCGACACCCCGCTCGTGCTGACCGGCCGGCCGTTGCCGCCGCCGTGCCGGGTCACGCCGCCCGCACGCGAAAGCACGCCGCACTTCGAACCATTGCTCGACGCCTGGGGCATCGCGCGCCCACGGGCGCTGCCGCGTGGCCATGCCTCGTAACGCCAGCCGCGCCCGGCGCCCGCGCAGGACGTTCGCTGCCCGCCATCTGACACTCGCGCACCCGGCGGCACCCTTCGGCAGGATCTGCCCGCGCCCCGCGCCGGCGTGCCGTTCTTACAAAGGCCGGTAAAGCGCACACACGCGGCGCGAGCGCCGGACACTCCCACGCGCAGCGGGCAAGGGGGGTTTTCCCTCCGGCCCGGCAGCCTCTCCGCGTCTGCAAGTGCACCAGACGCCCCCGCCCCTTCCACAGCCGCTTCCGGTACGGAACTTGCGCGACGCTTCAGGCTGAACCTCCCTGAGGGTGCGACATGAGGCAACAGAACCCGCCCGGCACCACGGCGCGCGTTGCGCCGGACACACCGCATGAAGTCCAGGAACCGGCCAGCTTTACGCTGCAGCCGGGGCACAATTGCTGGCGCGTCGAGCCGTGCCAGCGCTTTGCCATGCTGGTCGATGGCGACGCGTACTTCCACGCGGTGCGCGCGGCGCTGCCACTGGCCGAGCACACCATCTTCATCCTGGGCTGGGACATCGACAGCCGCATGGAACTGGTGCCGCAGGGCGCCGACGACGGCCTGCCCGCCGGCCTGCGCGACTTCCTGTGCGCGCTGGCGGATCGCCGCCCCAGCCTGCGCATCTACATCCTGAGCTGGGACTACGCCATGGTGATGGCGCTCGAGCGCGAGTGGCTGCCCTCGGCCAGCGCCCACTGGCAGGCGCACCGGCACCTGTCGTTCCGGCTCGACGGCAACCATCCCCCGGGCGCCTCGCACCACCAGAAGGTGGTAGTGCTCGACAACAAGGTGGCCTTTGTCGGCGGCCTGGACCTGACACTGCGCCGCTGGGACGACAACCAGCACGCCCCCAAGGCGCCGCTGCGCATGGCCGAAGGCAAGCCCTATGCGCCCTTCCATGACGTGCAGTGCGTACTTGACGGCGGCGCCGCCGCAGCGCTGGGCGATCTGGCCGCGGCGCGCTGGCTGCGCGCCACCGGCAAGCGGTCGCGCCCGCCCGCGCCGACCTCGTCGGACCCGTGGCCGCCCTCGCTGGCGCCGGAGCTGACCGATGTCAGCGTCGGCATCGCGCGCACCATGCCCGCCTGCGAGGACGAGCCCGGCGTCAGCGAGATCCGCATGCTGCTGCGCGACGCCATTGCCTCGGCCCGAAACAGCATCTACATGGAGAACCAGTACTTCAGCTCCGGCGAGATCGCCAAGGCGCTGGGGGCGAAGCTCGGGCGCGAAGACGGCCCGGACATCGTGCTGGTGTCGCGCCGCAACGAGAGCGGCTGGCTCGAAGCGCACAGCATGGGCGTGCTGCGCGCGCGCCTGTACCGCCGGCTGCACGCGGCCGATACTTATGAGCGCTTCCGCCTGTTCTGTCCGTCGATCCCCGGGCTGATGCCGGATTGCGTCAACGTGCACAGCAAGGTGACGGTGATCGACGACGACTTCCTCACCATCGGCTCGTCCAACCTCAGCAACCGTTCGCTCGGACTGGACACCGAATGCAACGTCGTGGTGACTTCGGGCGGCGACGAGCGCGTGCGCACGGCCATTGCCGCCATGCGCGCGCGGCTGCTGGGCGAACACCTGGACGTGGCGCCCGAGGAATTCCAGGCTGAGGTCGCCGCCTCGCGCCGCCTGCTCGCGGCAATCCGGTCGCTGCAACGCCCCGACGGCCGCACCCTGGAAGACTACGAGCCGCCGCTGCCGGACGATCTCGACGCCGCCTCGCCCGGGGATCACCTGCTGGACCCGATCGAGCCGATCGACAGCGACCAGGTGCTGGCGGAATTCGTCAGCCACGAGGCCCGCCCGCGCGTGGCAGGCCGCGTGGGGGTGATGGTGGCGCTGGCGCTGGTACTGACCGGGCTGGCCTTTGCGTGGCGCTACACGCCGCTGCGCGAATGGGCCGACTTCCGCGCCTTGCTCGCCGTGGTCGAGCGGCTCGACGACATGCCGCTGGCGCCGCTGGCGATGATGGGCGTCTACCTGGCGGGTGCGGCAACGATGCTGCCGGTGACGGTGCTGATCCTGGTGACTGTGGTCGTGTTCGGACCCGTCTACGGCGCGGCGCTGGCGCTGTGCGGCACGGTGCTGAGCACCTGCGCCGGCTACCTGGCCGGGCGCGTGCTCGGGCGCAATACGGTGCGCCGTTTTGGCGGCAGGCGGCTGAACCGCGTCAGCCACCAGCTCGGCAAGCACGGCGTGCTGGCGATGGTGGTGCTGCGGCTGGTGCCGCTGGCGCCGTTCTCGCTGGTCAATCTGGTGGTGGGCGCCTCGCGCATCAGCCTGCGCGACTGCCTGGTCGGGACCGCGCTCGGCATGCTACCGGGCATCCTGATCTCGGCCGCGCTGGTCGATCGCGTTGCCGCCGCGGCACGCCACCCGGGGCTGCTTACCTTCAGCCTGCTGGCGCTGGTGCTGCTATTGCCGGCGTCCCTGCTGCTATTGTTGCGCCGCCGGCGGCGGCGCCATGCCGAAGCGCGCGGCGCGCCCCCGCACGTCGCTGCGCACGGGCCCGGAGGGCGGCTGGCGCGCCTCGCCCGCATGGCGGGCGGACGCACATAGCTAGCGCCTGCGGCGGTAGCTGGCCGACATGATCTGGGTCCACTCGCCGTTCTCGCCCTGCATATAGGACGTCAGCAAGCGCTGGTCGTCGCCCTTGAAGGTAATCACATCACGGTACTGCGCCATGTGCCCGTTGCCGGAGCAATCGGGGCCCTCGGCGCGCAACGTCAGCTGCTCGCCACTAGCATCGAGGTCGCCCTCATAGACCCACAGGTGGGTCATCATCGAGCCGATGAACGTGCCGACGAAATGCTTGCGCGCGGGATCGTAACCCAGCGTCATCACCGTGGTGGCCGGCCCGCAGCCTGGCATGTCGCCCTGCGCCACGCACTGCACCCACACGTCGCCGACGCTGCTGACGCGCTCGGGTATTTCCCACTTCTGCGTCGGCTGGTCCGGCCCCATCGACGCCTCGCCTTCGGCGATCCAGTCGCCCACCAGCCGTTGCAGCCAGCGGTGTTCCTTCTGCGCTTCGGTCTTCATTCGCGGTCTCCTTGGCATGGCAGCCCCAAATCGCAGCCACAAGCGGCAGCGGCACGATGCCGGCCCTTGGGACGTGCATTTGTGGATGCTGTACACATAGCCTAGCAAAGGAGATGGACAGCGTCCACATTTAATTGCAATTGACCAGGCCGGGCTGGCCGCAGCAGGATTGCCAGCTGAGGAGATAAAGCGAGGAGACAAGCCGCGCGGGTGGCAGCGGCCGGAGAGATTACTGCGGCAACCGGACCTTGGGCACCACGAACTGGTTACCGGGGGCGCGCAGCACGTCGCACTGCACCTTGGCCTTGCGCACGGCGCCATCCTGCGCCAGGTATTCGACATCGCCCACCACGCTGTAGGCGTCTTCGGCCACCTTGCGGGTCTTGCCGCTGACCCACTTGAAGCTGCCGGGATTGGGCAGCGCCGCCTTGACGGCCTTCATGCAGGCGACCGGCGCTTCCGGGGCCTCGTCCTTGCCGCGCGGCTTGGGCGCGCTGTCCTGCCCCGCGGCCAGCGCCGCCGACGCAGACGCTGCCGACAACATCAGCACGAGCGTGGCGGACAGGGAACGTGGCGAAAGCGGCAAAACCTGCATCTTGGGCTCCTGGGGGCGGCAGTGACTAGCGCGACATTCTAACGCCGCCGCCAAACCCTTCAGGCTGCGCCGCCGCAACAAAAGTTCCCTCGCCGCCACGGCGTCACACCTCAGTGTCGTGGCGGGAATCGCGCGAGGCCCGCGTGATACAGTCCTCAGCGTATGGCACACCGCAAACCCGCAAGCATGAAGACGCTGCTGATCGTTTACCACACGATGACCGGAGGCACCCGGCAGATGGCGGAGGCCGCCGCGGATGCGGCCCGCACGCAGACTGGCGTGAGTGTCGTGCTCAAGCGCGCATGCGAAGCCGGCCCCGACGATGTCCTCGCCGCCGACGGCTACCTGTTCGCCACGCCGGAAAACCTGGCCGCAATGGCCGGGATGATGAAGGACTTCTTCGACCGCTGCTACTACGCGGCGCTCGACCGCATCAACGGCCGACCGTACGCCACCATGATCTGTGCGGGCAGCGACGGGCAGAATGCGTTGCGGCAGATCGAACGCATTGCCACGGGGTGGCGGCTCAATTGCGTGGCACCTGGCCTGATCGTTTGCACGCATGCGCAGACGCCGGAGCGCATCCTGGCGCCCAAGCAGATCGGGGCGGAGGATCTTGCACGGTGCGCGGAACTCGGTGAGGGGTTGGCGGCCGGGTTGGGGCTTGGGGTGTTTTGACAAGCCGGTCGTCGGGTGGCGCGCTATTGCCTGGCAGCGGGGCTACACTGCCGGGAACAGGACTTGCACGGCAAGTAACGTCGCCCCCGACCGGCATCCACCATGGAAGACCCCGAAATCACTGCCTCAGAAGCCAGGCGCGATCCGCTTGCCGGCACCGCGCGCGGTTCTATGCGGCTTGTCGATGCCCTGACCCAGACGGCGCTGGTCGTGGCCACCGCCACGCTGGCGTGGGTGCTGTGGCGCCGCACCGACGCCTTTGCCTGGCTCGGCTCGCTCGAGCCAGCGGCCACCGCTGCCCTCGCGCTCCTGACCACGTTGGTAGCGCTGCTGGGAGTGTGGATGGGCGTGCGCACCTGGCGGCGCGTGGGCTGACGCGTCGCTAAACCTTACAACGCAGCGGTAAAAAGGGGCCTGCGCCGTCTCCGGCGCGGGCCGATGCGGCACAACGTCAGCTGCTGCCGGCCCGCTGAGAAGGGGATGCTCCCCGCGCGCTGGCAAATTGTGCCGCGGCACACGGGCGAGGCTGCGACTCAGATGCGGGTGGACCCGCCAGTACTGTCACGGCCCTTGCCGGGCCCGCCGCTGCCCGTTTCCATGCCTGCGCCATAGCTGCTGGCGGTGGATCCCGTGGCGCTGCCCGAGCTGCTGACGCCGCTGACACGGCCCGGGGTGGAGACACCGGCCTGGGTGCCGGTGGTGCCTTGCACGCCTTGTTGTGAGCCTTGCGTGCGTTGTAGCGTGCCCTGCGCGCCTTCTGTAATGCCAGACACGCCGAACGCGCCGGGCGAGCCCAGCCTGAGGCCATTGTGGATCTCGCGCACGCCAAACACGTCGTCGGCGATTTCCTCGATGCTGTACTTCTCGCGGCGGTCCTGCACGTTGCCGGTCAGGCGCACCACGCCGCTCTGCACTGCGACTTCCACGTCCCGTACATCGACATGCCGTGCATGCGCCAGCCGTTCGCAGATTTCTTCGCGGATGCGCTCGTCGCTGCGTTGATAGCCCTTCGGGCCGATCCGGTCGCGGCCGCGCCGCATGGAGCCAGCACGCAGTTCGCGCGCGCCGGGCGCCTGCTTGCCGGGTTCGCGGACGCGGCCACCGCCGCTCCATTGCCTGCCTTGCGCGCCTTGCCCGGCGGCCTGGCCGCCGCGCAAGGTGTCATCGTCTTCCCACGGCGTGCGGCGGCCGGCCTGCTGCCAGTCTTCGCGCCGTTGCTGCCCCCGGTCCTGGCCGCTTGCGCTCTCGCGGCTGCCGTAATATCCCCGTTCGCGCAAGTCGCTTTCATGCCGCTGGCGGCCTGCATAACGGCCTTCGCCATAATCGCTGGCCGGGCCACCGCGCTGGCCGTAGCGCCCTTCACCGTAGCCGCGCGGATCATCGCCGCGCCCCTGGCCTTGCAACGGTCCTTGCCGCTGGCCCTGGCCCTGACCTCGGCCCTGCCCTTGACCGCCGCGCTCGCTGCGGCGGGTATCGTCATCGTCGCGGTCCTCGCGCCACCAGGAGCCGCCGCCTTCATTACGGAATGGATGCATCGCTGTCTCCGCTGATTGGAACCACGGCGCCGCCATCGCGGCTACGCCACGCCAGTAGCCGCGGGCGCAAGTTCCGTACCACTGGAGCGGCACGGCCATTGGCAGGGCCTGTCATGCACGACAAAAACAACGGCGGGCGCCATGGGTAAAAAGCGCCCGCCGTTGTAAAGGCATCCCTTGCTGTCCGCGAAGGGGTGGGGAAATGCGGCAGCCGGCATGCCCAGGGCCGGCGTTCCCGGTGTTGTGTGTCGCGGTCTTGTGTCGCTTCAGGCAGCCAGGGACCGCGCAAAGCCCCGCGGGGTATCGCAGCCGCCATGTTCTTCCTGCACGATCAGCGCGACGCCGCGCCGCCTGGCCGCGGCCGTGCCGATATTGACGGCGACGTCCCGGTCTTCGCAATGGACCAGGCCCTTGCGTGCACTTTCGACCGTAAGTTCCCAGCCTAGGGGCGTCTGCCTGATGAGGAAGTTCGCAGCCATGGGTCACTCCGTAGTCGTTGGTGTACTTGCAGCGTAGCGCATGGGCCTACAGGTGAAATCGGGGTCTGTCCGAAACCGTGTGGTCGCTCCTCCTACACGAATCCGCGAAGGCCACACCCGCAAAAGGCAATTTGCACGGAGATTAATACTCCGGGGATGCGACTTTTGATGCATATCATGGCAATCACCTGATCGATTAATAGAATGCATCGCTCAACGAGAAACGCGGGAACAGCCCCGCGAATTCGATGAAGCGGGCCGCGCAACATGGCGCGGCGGGTCATGATTATTGGAGGCACGCCCGGGGATATCCCGGCTGCGCGATTTTCCGATAACTCGCAGCAGGAACACGATGGACGCACGCAACACCGAGCAGATGGCACGACGAACCGAGCAACGAAATGACGATAGCGCGGAAAGAAGCGAGACAAGAAGCGGAAGCGTGCTGCACGAGATGGAACAGACCCGGCTGGCGATCGAGATGATCGGCCTCGGCGCCCGCCTGCAGGTGCTGGAATCGGAGGTCGCCCTGCCGCGAGTACGGCTGATCCGGCTGTACAAGGAACTGTGCGGCGCTTCGCCGCCCAAGGGCATGCTGCCGTTCTCGACCGACTGGTTCGTGACCTGGCGCCCCAACGCCCATGCTTCGATGCTGCTCAACGCCTACCGCTTCATGGCCGGCAACGGCAGCCTGAAGGGCATCCGCGCAATGCTCGCCGGCTACCGCATGTACCGCGAACAGGTCTGCGTGACCGGCGAGGCCGCCCAGCTCAGCTTTACCCGCGCCTGGACGCTGGTCCGCTTCTACGAGCGCGGCATGCTGAAGCTGGCGCGCTGCACTTGCTGCGGAGGCAGATACGTCGTCCACGCCCACGATCTGCGGCGCCGCTTTGTCTGCGGGCTGTGCATGCCGCCTGCACGTGTCGGCAGGGGCCGCAAGGCCGCGCCTGCCGCTGCCGCCGGTTGAGGCGCCGGTGGAACTGTCTCCTGCCGCACAGTCCCGCCAGACGCGGGCTTTCATGATGAGTGCGTCAGCCACTACAGCCATCCGCCGCGCCGCCATCCGGCAAGGCGGCCGGCCCGCTCCCGGGAGCCCGCCATGTTCAGGATCAACATGCTTTCCAGAATACTGGGCGCCGCGACGCCCCTGCCGGACAACCCTGCCGACCAGGCGCCGGCCGTCCAGCCGGCGGGGCCGGCCATCGCGGCCGTGCACGCCCCGCCCGCCCCGCCCGCCGCGCCATCTTCGGCGCCCTCCACGCCTGAACAATTCGCGCGCAACCTCAAGACGCAGGGCGACGCCATGGTCCAGTACGGCGCCCGGCTGCTGGTCATGCGGGAACTGCTGTTCGCGATGTCGGCAGGCTTGCCGCCCTCGGCGCGCGCCAGTGTGGAGCGGCGCTTCCGCCAGCGCATCGACCAGCTGCTGGCGCTGACCGACGACCGCGCCCTGCCGGGCGAATTCCACGATACCCTGCTGGCGGAAATCAATTATTACCTTGGCGAGCTGAAAACCTGAGCGCATGGGCCGGGGGCATAATCAATGTGCACCATGATAATCACAGCAGCTTTCCATCGTCGCGCTCCGAATTCATCATCAGAAATCGCGCGATCAGAATGAGAAATTTCGCCACGATAATAAGGACCTGCCTCGCGCCGGCCTTTTTATAATCAACGTCACGACAGACCACCACGCGCCCCCGGCCGAACATCACCCTATCGGCCGGCGCCCGTTTTTCGCGTGGCCACGCGCCGGCTAATCCGGCCGCCCACCGCGGCCGGCACATAGATTGACAAGAAGGCCGTCGGGCGCCCCCGCGCTGCCTGGCAAGCGCCGAAGCCAATGCGCCATGACCGACCAGCATTGCTCCACCTGCCCCATGGGGCGCTTCTGCCTCCCCGCTGACCTGGATCCCGCCGAACTCCCCGCACTGGACGCGGTGGTACGACGCCGGCTGCGCCTGAAAAAAGGCGACATGGCATATCGCATGGGCGATCCCGCCGCGGCGATCTATGCCGTGCGGCTGGGCACGCTCAAGTCCCACGTGGCGACCGAGGACGGCCGTTCGCAGGTCGTCGGCTTTCACCTGCAGGGCGAGATCCTGGGGATGGACAGCGTGTTCGCACCGGTCCACCTGTCCAGCGCCACCGCGCTGGAAGACACGCAGCTGTGCGTGCTGCCGGTGAGCGCATTGCAGGGGGTGCTGCCGCGCCTGCCCTCGCTGCGGCGCCAGCTGGTGCTGGCGCTGGCGCAGGAGGCGCAGCACGATCGCGCCATGATGACCACCATCGGCCTGATGACGGCGCAGGAGCGGCTGGTCGCCTTCCTGCTTGGCCTGTCCGAGCAGCTGTCGGCGCGAGGCTTTGCCGCCAACGAATTCGTGCTGCGCATGAGCCGGGAAGAGATCGGCAGCTACCTGGGGCTCAAGCTCGAGACCATCAGCCGGCTGTTCTCGCGGCTGGCCGAGGCCGGCATGATCGAGGTCCATCACCGGCGCATCCGGCTGCTGTAGTCCGACGCCCTGCGCAGCATCCACCGCCGTTCACGTTCGGTGCCAGCGCTGGTGCGCGCGGGCCACTGCGCCATTGCGGCAGCCCAGCCAGCGCCGCCCATCCTTGAAACGCTCTCCACGCTGGCTCCGCGCTAGGGAACGTGGCACGGGCAGCGCCATCGTGCCTGCGGCAGCCCGCTCAGCGCCGGTCGCCAGCCCGGCCGCCGGCACCGCGCAGGGCGCGATGATTCCCGCACGCAGGAATTCCGGGACCGCGAAACCAGCCGCTATCATTGCACGGCGTTTCCGGTCCAGAACCACATAAAAAGGAATCCATGCGCATCATCCCAGGGTCGATTCAACATCAACACCCCGATACAGGACAGCCAGGCCGCTCCGGCCTCGGCATCCGCATTGCGATCGGCATCGTGCAAGGCCTGCTGCTCTATGGCTTGTATCGCGAAGCCGCCGCCCATTCCGACTTCGCCCGCAACAGCCTGGTGTTCGTGCCTCTGGTGCTGTTGGCCCTGCTGGTGCCACCGCTGGCCATCGTCGGCATCACGCAGTTTCCGGGGCGCCGGCTGCTGCTATGGTGCGCGGCGCTGGCGGCCGTCGTGGCGGTGCTGGGCTACCACGACGCGTGGCGCCAGCTGGATCCGGCCGCGCTGGCGGCGAGGCAAGCCGGCGTCCTGACCAGCTATCCGTCCATGCGGGCGGTGCAGGCGGCATCGGCCATCCTGTTTATCGGCTTCGCGCTGATCCTTGCCGGCGAAACCGCGCATCGAACGTTTGCCCCGTACCCGGCCTACTTCCGGCTGAGCTGGAAGCTCGGCCTTCAACTGCACCTGGCGGGGCTGTTCGCCGCGGTGCTGTACCTGGTGCTATGGGCGGGCGCCGCGCTGTTCATGCTGCTGAAGCTCGATTTCCTGCAGCTGCTGCTGCGCGAGGCGTGGTTCAACATCCCCGTGGTGGCCATGGCGTTCGCGGCCGGCTTGCACCTGACCGATGTGCGCGACGACTTTATCCGCGGCGTGCGCACGCTGGTGCTGACGCTGCTGTCCTGGATCCTGCCGGTGCTGGTGCTGATCGTGGCCGGCTTCCTGCTGACGCTGGCGTTCCGCGGCCTGGCGCCGCTGTGGGCGACCCGGCACGCCGGCATGCTGCTGCTGGCGGTGATCGCGCTGCAGGTGGTCCTGGTCAATGCCGTGTTCAAGAGCGGGCAGGAAGACGAGGCCCTGCCGCGCGCGCTGCTCTGGTCGGCCCGCGCCGCCTGCCTGACATTGTTGCCGCTGGCGGCCATCGCCGCGCATGCGCTGGCGCTGCGCATCGGCCAGTACGGCCTGTCGGAGCGGCGCGTGCTGATGGCCGCGTGCCTGGCCGTGGCGCTGTGCTATGCCATCGGCTATGCCTGGGCCGCACTCGGGCGCGGCGCGCTGCAGCGGATGGCACCGGTCAATGTGCTGACCGCCTGGGTCATGCTGGTGGTGCTGGCCACCCTGTTCACACCGCTGGCCGATCCCGCGCGGCTGGCCGTCAACAGCCAGGTGGCGCGGCTGCTTGACGGGCGCGTGGCACCGCAGCGGTTTGATTTCAACTACCTGGGCCAGCGCGCCGGCAACTATGGCCGGCAGGCGCTGGCGCGGTTGCAGGCCGAGACCGCGTCACCGCAGGCCGCCGCCATCCGCGAACTGAGCGCGCAGGCCGCGCAGCAGCGCAGCCCCGACGGCGCGCGCGCCCCACATCCGGCGCCCGATGCCGCCACAATCGCCGCCAACCTGGACCTGCGCACGCCCGGCCGCGCCGTGCCGCCGTCATTCCTGGCCAACGACTGGCAGCAGGCTACGCCACGCTGGCGGCTGCCAGCCTGCCTGACCTCGCGCGCCATGCGCTGCGACGCCTACGTGCTGCCGCTGACCGCCCAGGACACGCCCAATGTCGTGCTCTTTCCCGGCACCAACGCCAACGGCTCGGTGTTCGGCCAGGACGCCGCGGGCGCATGGCGCCTGATCGCCACGGTCAATATCGGGCCGGATTGCGCCGCCGTGCGCGAGGCGCTGGCGCACGGCACCTTCCGGCTGGCGCCGCCGGTGCTGCCGGATATCGAAATCGGCGGCCGCCGGCTGCAACTGGAAGACGCCCGGCACCGCGGCGTGGGCTGCAAGCCGTAGCGCCGGCGAGTGGAAAGTGCGCACGGTCGTGGGCACCAGCGAGGAGCGCGGGCGTGCTACAGTATTCTATTCAGGTAAAACTTACGCAGCGACGTTTAGCGCACCTGCGCTGCCCCCGACAATATCCGCGCGCCACATGCCCGCGCGCCACGCCCGGGGCGGCCGGCAATCGCTCTTCACCGCTTTCGCGCGCACCCCGCCCGCCACGAGCCCGTGGCGCCCAACCATTGCCGCGCAGCCGCCTGTCCGGGCCGACGCCCCGCCGCCGCTGCCACTGTCCCCACAGGATCTTCATGACCCAACGGCTCCAGGCCGCACTGACCATCGCACTCTTCAAGCTGCTTGCCGCATTGCCCTATGGCGTGACCGCACGCCTTGGAGACGGGCTCGGCAAGCTGCTCTACCGCATTCCCAGCCGCCGCCGCCGCATCGTCCTCACCAACCTGAAGCTGTGCTTCCCGGACATGGACGAAGACACGCGCCAGAACCTGGCGCGCAATCACTTCGGCCACGTGCTGCGCAGCTACCTGGAGCGCGGCATCCAATGGTTTGGCAGCGCCGAGCGCCTGGGCAAGCTGGTCGAACTGGACACCCGCATCGACCTGGCCTCGTGCACGGAGCAGCCCACCATCTTCATGGGCTTTCACTTCGTCGGCATCGAGGCCGGCTGCATGTTCTATTCGATGCGCCACCCGGTGGCCTCGCTGTACACCAGGATGTCCAGCCCGATGCTCGACGAGATCTCGCGCACGCAGCGCGGGCGCTTCGGTGCGGAGATGATCCCGCGCAGCGGCAGCGGCAAGCAGGTGGTGCGCACGCTGCGCGCGGGCTGCCCGGTGATGCTGGCGGCGGACATGGACTTCGGCGTCACGGATTCCGTGTTCGTGCCGTTCTTCGGCGTGCCGGCCTGCACGCTGACTTCGGCCTCGCGCCTGGCCAGCATGACCGGCGCGCGCGTGGTGCCCTTCACCACCGAGGTCCTGCCCAACTATCGCGGCTACCGTCTGCGCGTGTTCGACGCGCTGGAGGGCTTTCCGTCGGGCAGCGTGGAGGAGGATTCGCGCCGCATGAATGCCTTCCTGGAAACCCAGATCGCGACCATGCCGGAGCAGTATTACTGGGTCCACCGGCGCTTCAAGAACCGGCCCGCCGGCATGGTGCCGGTGTACTGACGCCAGGGCTAGCCAGCACCGGCGCGCCGCCACGCCGCCTGGATATCGTCCACCAGGCGCTCCAGTTTGACGGCATAGCGGGCGTTGTCGCGCCTGCGCTCGCTCGCTGAATACGGGAAGCTGATGTTCAGCCCGTACAGCTGCTGGTCCGGGCCCCAGAACGCAGCGCCCACCGCCAACAGGTGCCCCGGCTGGTACGCAGCCGTGCAAAAGCCGCGCTGCTGCGACTGGGCAATCGCGCGCAGCACGCACGCACGCATGGCGGGCCACGCGTCGCCCTGCCGTGCCGCAATGCCGTCCAGCATGTCTTCCCGCACGCCCGGCGGCAACGCCCCCAGCCACGACAGCCCGATCGCCGTCAGCTCCATCGGCACGCGCGAGCCCGGCACCACGCGCCGCGTGCGCGATACGCTGTCGCGGCTATGGCGGATCGAGGCCAGGTACACCATCTCCAGCTGATCGCCCACGGCCAGCCCCACGTTGACCTTGTCGGCCTCGGCCACCTTGCGCATCAGCGGCAGCGCGATGTCCGCCGCGCGGTTGGCGTGGTGAAAGGCATCGGCCAGGCTCAGCACCACCGGCGCCAGCCGGTAGGCCCGTTCATTGACGTCGTAGCGCAGGAAGCCCGCGTCCACCAGCGAGCGCGTCAGCCGGCTGACGGTGGGGCGCGGCAGGCCGGTGCGCGCCGCCAGCTCGGCATTGGTCAGGCTGGTGGTGCCGATACGGAAGGCGCGCAGCAGCACCAGTCCCCGCTCCAGCGACTGGCTGCCCGCGGTGTCGCGGGTGAAACGCCCGGTCTGGTGGGTGAGCCGCCGCGTCGACGCCTGCTCCTGTGCTGTCTCAGCCATCGCCGCATAATTTCAGTTAGTAAAATTCGAGTATAGCGGCGAGGCGCCGCAGCGCGAATACTGTGTGCTCCACCGGCCCGCGCCGGACCCAATCACAGAGGAGCGCCCCGCATGTCATCCGATGCCGATATCCAGCTGACCCGAGACGGCCACGTCACCCGCATCGTGCTGTCCCGTCCGCCGCACAACTTTGTCGATGCCGACCTGATGCGGCGCCTGGCCGACACCCTGCTGGCGCTGGACGACGACCCCGGCTGCCGCGCCATCGTGCTGGCTTCCGGCGTCAGCGCCTTCTGCGCCGGCGCGGACTTCAGCGGCGCCGGCCAGGGCGAGGTCGCCAACGACCCCGCCGGCTTCTACGTGCATGCGATGAAGCTCTACCGCAACCGCAAGCCCATCGTCGCCGCGGTGGAAGGGGCTGCCATCGGCGCCGGACTGGGGCTGGCACTGGTGGCCGATTTCCGCGTGACCTGCGCCGAGGCGCGCTACAGCGCCAACTTCAACCGGCTGGGCTTCCACCCCGGCTTCGGCCTCAGCGTGACGCTGCCGCGGCTGGTGGGCGAGCAGCAGGCCGCGCTGCTGTTCTACACCGGCCGCCGCATCACCGGCACCGATGCGGTGGCCATCGGCCTGGCCGACGAACTGGTGGCCAAGGCCGACGTCAACGACCGCGCCATGGCGCTGGCGCAGGAGATCGCTACCTCCGCGCCGCTGGCCGTGGAGACCACGCGCGCCACGCTGCGTGAGGGGCTGGCCGACCGCATCGCCGAAGTCAACCAGCGCGAGCTGGCGATCCAGCGCGGTCAGTTCCGCAGCGAAGACTTCCGGGAAGGCGTGGCCGCGATGGCCGAACGCCGCACGCCGGTGTTCCACCGCCGCTAAGCCATGCAGCCGACAAGGAGGGAACCCGTGCCCCGACAAGACCCCCGCGCCACGCCCGCCGGCCCGCTGGACGGCATCCGCGTACTGGACCTCACCTCGGTCGTGCTCGGCCCGCTGGCCACGCAGGTGCTGGCGGACTTTGGCGCCGACGTGATCAAGATCGAAGGGCCGGAAGGCGACCTGATGCGCGCCAACGGTGTGTCGCAGCACGCCGGCATGAGCTCGATCTACCTGGCGCTGAACCGCAACAAGCGCTCGGCCGTGCTCGACCTGAAGACGCCAGAGGGCGCCGAAGCGCTGCGCGCGCTGATCGCCGGTGCCGATGTGCTGGTGCACAACATGCGCGTGGCGGCGATCGAGCGGCTGGGCTTTGGCTATGACGCGGTGGCGCGCATCAACCCGCGCATCGTCTACTGCGTGGCGACCGGCTTCGGCCAGGACGGCCCGCACCGCGACAAGCCCGCTTTCGACGACATCATCCAGGCTGGCTGCGGGCTGGTGGCGCTGGGCTCGGGCAGCGGCGAACGGCCGGAATACGTGCCCAGCCTGATCGCCGACAAGACCACCGGGCTGGCGCTTGCCAATGCCGTGCTGGCGGCGCTGCTGCACCGCGAGCGCCATGGCGTGGGCCAGTCGGTCGAAGTGCCGATGCTCGAGACCATGGCCGCCTTCGTAATGGCCGAGCACCTGGGCGGCCTGACCTTCGAGCCCGCCCCTGCCGGCGCCGGCTATGCGCGGCTCTTGCAGGGCGGGCGCCGCCCCGCGCCCACCCGCGACGGCTGGATCTGCGCGCTGCCCTACACCGAACGCCACTGGCACGCCTTCTTCCGCGCGGTCGGCCGGGACGACCTTGCCGACCGCTACGAGGTAGGCGACCGTGCACAGCGCAATGCCAATATCCGCGCACTGTACGGCCACCTGGCCGAACTGACGCCTGAGCGCAGCACCGACGAATGGATGGCGCTGTTCGAATCGCTCGACATCCCCGCCACGCCGATCTACGGCCTCGATGCGCTGGTCGAGCATCCGCACCTGCGCGCCGTGGGACTGTTCCAGGCCACCCACCACCCCACCGAAGGCCCGCTGCGCGAAGTGCGCCCGGCTGCGCGCTTCTCGGCCACACCCTTGTCATTGCGCCGCCACGCACCGGCGCTGGGAGAACACACCGCCGAGGTTCTGCAGGAAATCGGCATCACCCCGCCCGCCGCGCATGGCGGCGGCCCGGCATAGCAAGGAGAGACACGCATGAATTTCGAGCTGGATGAAGAACACCGCATGCTCAAGGACCTGGTCGCGCGCTTCGTACGCGAGCAGCTGATCCCGCTGGAGCCGGCGGTACTGGCCCGCGAGGCCGAGGGCGGGCAGCTCACGCTGCTGCCGGAAGAACACGCGCGCCTGGACGGCATGTCGCGCGAGCTTGGCCTGTGGGGGCTGGACGCCCCCACCGAGATGGGCGGCGCCGACCTGCCCGCGGTGGCGATGGTCGGCGTCAACGAAGAACTCGGCAAGACCATCACGCCGTACGAGCTGCCGCCGGACTCGCCCAACCTGCGCATGCTGATGCTGACCGCCAGCGAGGCCCAGCGCGAACGCTACCTGGCGCCATATGCGCGCGGCGAAACGGTCTCGGCCATCGCCATTTCCGAGCCCGGCGCCGGCGGCGACCCCGCCATGATGACTACGCGCGCGGAACGCGACGGCGACCACTGGGTACTCAACGGCCGCAAGATCTGGATCAGCCGCGCAGCGCGGGCCGACTGGACCATCGTGATGGCCGTCACCGACAAGGCAAAGGGTGCGCGTGGCGGCATCTCGGCCTTTATCGTCGAGCGCGGCACGCCCGGCCTGCGCGTGGAACGGCGCATCCCGATGATCGGCGGTGCCTCCACTTATGAAGTCGTGCTGGAAGACTGCCGCATCCCCGCCTCGCAACTGCTGGGCACCGAAGGCCAGGGCTTTGCGCCGATGCAGGCGCGCCTGTCCACGCGCCGCGTGCAGATGGCCGCGTGGTGCATCGGCCGCGCCCAGCGCGCGCTCGACATGATCTGCGAGTACGCACCGCAGCGCCAGACCTTCGGCGCGCCGCTGGCGCAGCGCCAGGCGATCCAGTGGTGGGTGGCGGATGCCGCCACGCGCATCCACGCCTGCCGCCTGATGACGTACGAGGCCGCCAGCCGCATCGATGCCGGCGATGAGGCGCGTACGCAGGTATCGATGATCAAGGTCTTCGCCACGGAAATGGCCTGGGAGGTGATCGACCACGCGATGCAGACCTTTGGCGCGATGGGCATGACCAAGGAGCTGCCGCTGCAGCAGATGGCCAATGAAACCCGCCTGATGCGCATCTATGAAGGGCCCAGCGAAGTCCACCGCTGGGTGATTGCGCGCGACCTGCTCGGCCTGCGCCGCTGAGCCACACCGATCCCTTGCACCGGCGGGAACACGCCGGGTTTTCCGACCGAAGGAGACACCATGCAACAGCCTTTCCGTTCGCGCCGCCGCTTCCTGGGCATGGCCGCTGCAGCGCTGGCCGGCATCGCCGCACCGCTGGCCGCGCCGGCCGCGGAAGATGCCTTCCCCACACGCCCGATGCGCTTTATCGTGCCGTTCCCGGCCGGCAGCGGCACCGACACAACCGCCCGCATGTTCGCCAAGAAAATCGGCGAACTCACCGGCCAGGGCGTGGTGGTGGAGAACAAGCCCGGCGGCAACGGCTTTATCGGCGTGCAGACCGCGCTGAATGCGCCGGCAGACGGCTACACGGTGTTTATCGGCAGCAATTCCACGCTGTCGACCAACGCCGCCACCTTCCGCAAGCTGCCCTATGACCCGCTGACCGACTTCGCGCCGATCACCCTGCTGTCACGCGGGCCGTGCCTGATCATCGTGCCGGCCAGCTCGCCCTACCGCACGCTGGCAGACCTGCTGGAAGACGCCCGCAAGCGGCCCGGCGCGCTCAACTACGGCTCGGGCTCGATCTCATACACGTTGTACAGCGAATGGCTCAATGAGCTGGCGAAGATCAAGACCACCTCCGTGCCGTACAAGGGCGCGGGCGATGCCATCAATGGCGTGATGGCGGCCAACGTGGACTTTGCCGTGGTCGATGCCACTGGTGCCATCGAACTGGCGCGCGGCGGCAAGATCCGCGCGCTGGCCTTTACCGCGCCGCAACGCTCGCCGCTGCTGCCGGAAGTGCCGTCGATCGTCGAGGCCGGCCTGCCGGACTTCCTGGCCTACAACTGGGTGGCCGCGGCGATTTCCGCCAAGACCCCGCCGGCGGTGGTGAAGCGGCTGCAAGACCTGTTCACGCAGGCCGGCAACGCACCGGACGTGCGCGACTACTACACGCGCCAGTCGACAAAGCTGATCCTGTCGTCGCCGGCGGAAATGCGCCAGTACCAGAAGGACGAGATCGTGCGCTGGAAGCGGCTGGCCGCCGTGGCGAAGATCCCGCTGCAATAAGCGCCGGCGCTGCTATCGGCTGTGCTCGCGCAGCAGCGACGTCAGCCGCTGCGCCAGCGGCGACAGGTAGGCGCCGGCGCGAGTGATCACGCCGATGCGCCGGCGCAGGTCGAGCTCCTCCAGCGCCAGCGGCAGCGCGCGCAGGCCGTGCTGCATGGCATCGCCGCCTTCATTGGCGATGCTCAGCATCTGCGTGCCCTGCATCAGCGCGAACAGCGAGGTGCTGCCGAAATCGATCTCGATACGCAGCTTAGGCTCGGGCAGCCCGCGCTGGCGGAACGCGGCATCGACCTGCTGGCGCAGCGTGATATGCGCTTCCGGCAGCAGCCACTCCTGGTCGGCCAAGTCCGCCAGCCGCAGCTTGCGCCGCTGCAGCAGCGCATGTCCTTCATCCGCCACCACGACCAGGCGGTCGTCGAACAGTGGCTCCACCGCAAAGTCCCCAGCGCTGGTCGGCTTTTGCGGGGCAGGCGCTACTGCCATATCCAGTTCACCCGCGGCCAGCAGGTCCAACAAGTCGCGCGCCAGGCGCCGGCGCAGCCGCAGCCGCGCCACCGGCCGCTCGCGCACCAGTTGCCGGCAGGCACCCAGGATCACCTTGCCCGGTATCGACGGTGAATAGCCCAGCCGCAGGATGCCCTGCTCACCGGTGCGGATGCCCAGCATCTCCTTGATCCCGTCCTCGTACTCCAGCCGGATCCGCTGCGCCCGCTCCAGGAACCGCGTGCCGGCGTAGGTGGCGGTCATGCCGTTGGCGGTGCGCTCGAACAGCGGCAGCCCCGCCTGCATCTCAACGCGCTGTACCGCCTTGGTCAGCGCCGGCTGGCTGATGCCCAGCGCGTCGGCCGCGCGGCCAATGCCGCCGTGCGCCGCCACGGCGAGGATGTATTCGATATCCCGCGTCTCCATTACCTCATTCCCAATGGTTATGACTTTATAGCCATTGCTTCATTGTGGTGATGCCAGCCATCTTACAGACTACGGCGCACGGGTACACACAAAAATGCCCGCCCAGAACCATCGAGCATCACGGAGACAGCATGGGTTTCGCGTACTTCCTGCGCCGCGCCGCGCGCTACTGGGGCGACCAGCCCGCCATCCTTTATCACGACCAGGTGGTGACCTACCGCCAGCTGGACGAGCGTTCTACCCGCCTGGCCAACGCACTGCTGGCGCTGGGCCTGCAGCGCGGAGACCGCGTGGCGGTACAGGCGCGCAACCGGCCCGAGCTGGTCGAGCTGGAATGCGCGCTCTACAAGGCCGGGCTGGTCAAGGCGGCGCTTAATCCGCGCTTCACCGCATCCGAGGCCAGCGATGTGGTCGAGAACTGCACGCCGCGCGTGCTGATCGCCGGGCCCGGCTATACCGGGTATTCGGGCGCGACGCCGGGCTTTGGCAGCATCGAGACCTTTATCGCCATCGGCGAGGCGCCGGCAGGCTATGTCGAATATGAAGCGCTGCTCGCCAATGCCGGCACGGAGTCGCCTGACATCACCCCCGCTGCGGACGACCTGGCGGTGCTGCACTTCTCATCGGGCTCCACCGGCAAGATCAAGGCCGCCATGCAGAGCTACGGCAACCGCATGGCAGCGCTGCGCAAGATGGTTTCCGGCATGGACCGGCCGGCCCGGCCCGGTGACCGGCTGGCGCTGATCGGGCCGGTCACGCACGCCTCCGGCATGCTGATGCAGCCCTACCTTTACCTGGGCGCCACGCTGGTGCTGTTCGACAAGTTCGAGCCCGCGCACTTCCTGGCCGAGGTGGCGCGGCTGCGCATCACGCACGTGTTCATGGTGCCGGCGATGATCAACATGCTGCTGGCCGAGCCCACGCTGGCGCAGGCGGACCTGTCCAGCCTCAAGACCCTGGCCTACGGCGCCGCGCCGATGGCGCCGGCGCGCATACGCGAGGCGTGGGAGCGCATCGGGCCAATCCTGTCGCAGGGCTACGGCGCCAGCGAATCGACCTCCGGCGTTACGCGCCTGTCGACGGCGGACCACGCGCAAGCGATCGCACATCACCCCGAACGCCTGGCCTCGTGCGGCCGCGCCTTGAACGAAACCGAAGTGCGCGTGGTCGACGAGCAGGGTCAGGAGGTCGCGGTGGGCGAGATCGGCGAACTGGTGATCCGCGGCGAAGACGTGTTCCAGGGCTACTGGGGCGAGCCGGAGCTGACCCGCGAAACCATCGTCGACGGCTGGCTGCACACCGGCGACATGGCGCGCGTGGACGACGCCGGCTACCTATACCTGGTGGACCGCAAGAAAGACATGATCATCTCCGGCGGCTTCAACGTCTATCCGACTGAAGTGGAAGCCACGCTGTACCAGCACCCCGACGTGCTGGAAGCCTGCGTCATCAGCATCCCCGACGACACCTGGGGCGAAAGCGTCAAGGCCGTGGTGACGCTGCGTCCGGGCCGCGAGGCGACCGCGCAACAGCTCATCACCCATTGCCGCGAGCGCATCGCGGACTACAAGTCGCCGCGCTCGGTGGATTTCGTCGCCGAGCTGCCCAAGAACGCCAGCGGCAAGCTGGCCCGCAAGATCGTGCGCGAGCGCTACTGGCAGGGCGTCGAGCGCCGCGTCAACTAAGGAGCCAGACTGTTATGTTCGATCACCTGACCAATCCCGTCCTGGCCGAAACGCGCGCCGGCATCCGCCGCTTTATCGACGAAGAGCTCCTCCCGCTGGAGCGCGAACTCGGGCTGGACTCTGAAGACGTTTGGCCGCGCGAGACGCTGCGCAATGTCTGGCGCCGCTCCGGCGAGCTGGGTTTCTACGCCGCCTGCCTGCCCACGGCACTCGGCGGCAAGGGCCTGAACATCCAGGAACAATGCGCGCTCAAGGCCGACCTGGCCGCCAGCGGCTCTGCCCTGGCCCCGCACGTGCTGGGCGACCTGGGCGGCCCGCCGCGCGTGGGCAATATGCTCAGGTACGCCACGCCGGCGCAGCTGAAGCAGTACTTCGAGCCCGTCATCCGCGGCGAGAAATCGACCTGCTTCGCGCTGACGGAAACGCACTCCGGATCGGACGCGCAAAGCATCAAGACCAGCGCCATCGCCGACGGCGACGACCTCATCATCAACGGCGGCAAGCATTACATCAGCGGCGCACCGTTCGCGGACTTCGCCATCGTCATGTGCGTGACCGACGCCAGCACCACGCCGCCCGCCATCAGCGCGGTGCTGGTCGACCTGGACCTGCCCGGCGTGACCGTGACCAACGAGTACGTGCCGATGTCCGGCCAGCACATCGATGGCGATATCCACTTCGACAACGTGCGCGTCCCGCGCGCCAATATCTTCGGCGGCGAGGGCAATGGCTTCAAGCTGGGCATGTCGCGCATCAACGTCAACCGGCTGCTGCACTGCCCGACCATGCTGGGGCTGGCGACACGGGCGTACCAGTCGTCGGTGGAATACGCCGGCAAACGGCGCCAGTTCGGCGGCCCGATCGCGCGCTTCCAGGCGATCCAGCACATGCTGGCCGACATGGCCGCGGCGCTGTGGGCCTGCGAAAGCATGATCGCGCACACCGCCGCGCTGGCCGATGCCGGCGCCGACCTGCGCATGAAGGCCGCGGCCTGCAAGCTCTTTGTCTCGGAGCGCTGCTTCGAGGTGGCCGACAAGGCCGTGCAGATCCACGGCAACGTCGGCGTCACCCGCGGCCACCCGGTCGAACAGACCTTCCGCAAGCTGCGCATGTTCCGCATCTTCACCGGCACCAGCGAGATCCAGCGCAACACCATAGCGCGCGCTATTCTCGAACCGATGCAGCAGAACGCCTGACCGTGCCGGCGGCACGGTCGCCGCCGGCATGAGGACAATACGACAAGACCACGGAGACTACGCATGAACCGCCGAGACTGGCTTGCCACCGCCGGCGCCGCCGCGCTGGGCAGCCTGCTGCTGCCCGCGCGCGCCGCCACCCCGTACCCCAGCCGCCCGATCCGGCTGATCGTTCCTTTTATCGCCGGCAGCACGCCGGACAACGTTGCCCGCACGCTGTCGGCGGAGCTGGGCAACAAGCTCGGGCAGCCGCTGGTGGTCGAGAACATGCCCGGCGCCGGCGGCATCATCGGCGCCAGCGCGCTGCGCCGTGCCGCGCCGGACGGCTATACGCTGGGGATTCTCGCCAACACACATGTGATCAACGTGCACATGTACCGCAAGATGCCGTACGACCCGGCGCGTGACTTCACGCCGATCACGGCGCTCTCCGGTGGCCCGACGGCGCTGGTCGTGCCGGCATCGTCGCCCTACAAGACCGCCGGCGAACTGGTCGCAGCGATGAAGAAAGCGCCCGGCAGGTTCAACTACGGCTCCGGCGGCAAAGGCAGCATCGCCCATCTCGCGGTCGAAACCATGCTGCACCAGGCCGGCTGCGATGCCGTGCACATCCCCTACAAGGGCGCGCCGGAGATCATCACCGCGATGCTGACTGGCCAGACCCAGTTCGGCATGCCGGTGCTGGGCACTGCCACGCAATACGTGCGAAACGGGCAGATCCGCGTACTGGCGGTCACCGCCGCGGCGCGTTCGCCATTCTTTCCCGACGTGCCGACGATGGCCGAGGCACTGCCGCCGGGCTTTGTCATCGACAACTGGAGCGGGCTGTTCGCACCGGCCAATTTCCCGGCCGAACTGACGCAGAAGCTCCATGCCGCCGTCAGCGCCCTGCAGACCGCCGGCGTCTTCGACGCCCAGCTCAAGGCCAACGCGGGTGAGCTGCGCCGCAGCGCCTCACCCGCGCAGTTCGGCACCGTGGTCGCCGCCGACAATACCCGCTATGCCGAGCTGATGAAGTCGATCGGCATGCTTGGCGACCTGGGCTGAGCCCCTCCGCATTGAAAACGGGATTCCGCATGAAGCCAGAATGGTCCTGCCTGAAGGACGTCACCATCATCGATGCCAGCCAGCTGTTGCCAGGACCGCACGCGTGCAGTCTGCTGCGGCAGTTGGGGGCCGATGTGATCAAGGTCGAGCAGCCCGGTACCGGCGATACCGCACGACAGCTTGGGCCGGCGGTATTTGCGCAGTTCAATCGCGGCAAGCGCTCGGTTGCGCTGGACCTGAAGACGGACGCGGGCCGCGAAGCCTTTCTCGAGCTGGTGCGCAATGCCGATGCCGTGGTGGAAGGCTTCCGGCCGGGCGTGATGGCGCGGCTGGGGCTGGGCTATGAAGCGCTGGCGGCGGTCAATCCGGCCATCGTGCTTTGTTCCGTGTCCGGCTTCGGCCAGACGGGTCCTTATGCGAAGCACGCCGGACATGACCTGAACTACCTGGCGCTGGCGGGATACTGGGCGACGCCGGTACAGGTGCATGACGTGGTGTCGCGTCCGCGCGTGCGGGTGTCAGACTATGCCGCTTCCGGCTACGCGGCGCTGTCGCTTGCCGTTGCGATCATGAGTGCGCGACAGCATGGGCGAGGACAGCATCTCGATGTCTCGATCCATGATGCGATCCTGTCCTGGACCGCGCACGGGGCATGGGCGGCGCGGGGACATGAGGCGGCGCCGCATGAATCGCCGACAGTGATGCCGGAGAACGACCTGTTCGAGACGCGCGATGGCCGTCATCTCGCGATGGGGATTCTGGAGAACAAGTTCTGGGTCAACCTGTGCGAGGCGCTTGGCGATGAGTTTCCCGACCTGCGTGATCCGCGTTTTGCCACGCGTGCGGGGCGGCACGGGCACAAGCTGGCGGTGAATGACCTGCTGGCAGCGGTGTTCCGTACCCGTGACCTGGCGGATTGGGAGGCGCTTTTCGGACCACTGGATATTCCATTCTCCCCGGTGCTGGGGGCGACGGCGTTGTTCGAAGACCCTCACGTCCAGGCGCGGCAGGTGGTGCGGCGGGTAGCCGGCGAGGACGGGATTGCTGTGAATTTTCCGGTAAGGTTTTCGTTGGGGTTGCCGGAGGGGGAGGATTTTGTGGCGGGTGTCGGCGAGCACAGCGCCGCTGAAGGTTGAAAGGGATTCGCCCCAATAAGATATCTTTGCTGCACTTACAGAGGCAACGGTCACGCCCATAGCGCATGGTTTAGTACAAATTATGGCTAGGCTATAATTATTGGAATCCAATAATTTCCATTAAGTGCGCCATGGCCAACATCTATCGCCGCCCTGCCCTTGCCGCCCAGATGGCGCGGCAATTGCTGCACCCTGGGGTCCTGGACGAAGGCTTGCGTTCCGGCCTCTTCTTGTCCGGCCTAAGGCGCACCGGCAAGACCACGTTCCTGCTCAACGACCTCGTTCCGGCCCTGGAGGCCGACGGGGCGATCGTGATCTATGTCGATCTCTGGAGCGACACGCAGCGCAGCCCTGCCGCACTCATTCTGGCAGCAGTGAAAAGAACATTAGCCGATCTGGAGCAGCCCGGCTCTGCAGCCCTCAAGCACCTGAAGCGAGTTGCCGGTGCTGACATCGGCGCCTTTGGCTTCAAGTTCGGATTCAAGCTGGACAGCGTAGGGGAGCCCGGCGGGGCCACGCTGGCACAGGCGCTGGCGGAAGTGGTCGACAAGGCAAAGACCAACGTGGTCCTCATCGTGGACGAGGTGCAGCACGCCATTACCTCCGAGGAAGGCAACCGGATGTTGCTCGCGCTCAAGGCCGCGCGCGACGCCATCAACCCGCGCCCCGGCACGCCAGGGTACTTCCTCTTCGTAGGCACTGGATCGCACCGGGCGCTGGTGGGCGAACTGACGGCACGCCGCAACCAGGCCTTCGCCGGTGCCACCTCGATCTCTTATCCGGTACTCGGCGAAGACTATGTCGCGTACCTGCTTGAACGCCTGTCGGCCGAGGGATTCAGCGCCCTGCCGTCGCCGGAGGTAGCGGTCCAGGCGTTCCATGCGTTGGGCAGCCGTCCAGAAGAGATGATCAAGGCCTTGCGGCAATTGCACTTCCACCTGCCGCCAGGCAGCGATCCGGACGAACATCTGCCGGTGATCGCCAACACGCTCCGATCGACAGCCGCGGACCTCGAACTGATGAAGCTCGAACAGTTGGGCGGATTAGCCACAGCGATTTTCGACCGCATAGCCTGTTCTGACGGTGACGCCCGCGGGTTGTTCTCGGCGGAGTCCGCCGCCGCGTATTCCGCGGCAATCGGACGCGAAGTCCGGATTGAGGAGGCACAACCGGTGGTCAATGAACTGATGGCGACGAACCTGATCATGCGCAAGGGGCACGGGGTCTATGGCGTCACGGATCCCTTCGTGCAGGAAATCTGGCTGGAGCGCAAGTCGATTGAAGGGAAGCTGTAGGGCCTGCCGGGCCGCCCCCCCCAGAAGGGCCAGCGATACAGCACTCCGTCGGCTGCTTGCTGGCTCTCGCACTCATTTGAGAATCACTGGATAGGAAGCCAACCAACCTTCAAACCGCCAGCGTTCCAACCACCCTCTCACGCCGTACCACCCCCAGCGAGAACATCGACAACGCGGCGACCAGTGCAGGCACGCCGATCAGCGCGAACAACGCCGGCATCCCCAGCCCCATCGACAGCATCGTCGCCCCGCCAACCGATCCGACCACCGATCCGATCCGGCCAACGCCGTTGGCCCAACTCACGCCGGTAGCACGGCAATCGGTCGGATAGAAGCTGGCGGACAGCGCATTGCCACCCACTTGCGATCCCGAGATGCAGAAACCTGCAAAGAACACCGCGATGCCTGCCGCAACCGGATCGGTCGCAACGCTTCCCACCGCCGCGACGCATACCGCAGCCAACGAATAGCTCGACGCCAGCACATAGTGCGGATTGAACCGATCCATCAGCCAGCCCAGCACAATCGCCCCCACCGTCCCGCCAACCTGGAACATCGTGGTCACCAGCGCCGCGGTCCGCATCGACTGGCCGGTCCCGCGCAGCAACGTGGGCAGCCAGCTCGACAGCAGGTAGATCACCAGCAAGCTCATGAAGAACGTCAGCCAGAACAGCAGCGTGCCGCGCAGCAGTTCGGGGCGGAACAGGTGCCGCACCGGCGAACTGGCGGTGCGCTGTTCACCCACCGAGAACGTAGCATCCCGCAGATCCTCCTTCGGCGCGATCCGCTGCAGCGTGGCCACGATCCGGTCCCGCGACTTGCCCTTGAGCACCAGATAGCGCACTGACTCCGGCAGCAGCCACACCAGAAGGACAACCAGCGCCAGTGGCAGCACACCACCCACCACAAGCACCGAGCGCCAGCCGAACGCTTCGATCAGCCCGGCCGAAGCAAGGCCGCCAAAAGCCGAACCCAGCGTAAAGCCGCAGAACATGGTCGTGACGAGGAAGGAACGGCGCTTGTCCGGGCAGAACTCGGACGTCAGCGTGATCGCGTTGGGCATCGCGCCACCCAGGCCGAGCCCCGTCAGGAAGCGCAGCAGCACCAGCGTCCACAGGTCATGGGACCACGCCGAAGCCAAACTGGCCGCGCCGAAGAACAACACCGACAGCACCAGCACGCTCTTGCGACCAAAGCGGTCGGCCAGCGGGCCGAACAGGAACGCGCCGACCATCAGGCCGCCGAGCCCGGCGCCGAACAAAGGTGCGAGCTGCGCCGGCGTGAGCTGCCATTCCGCACGGATGGCAGGTGCGATAAAGCCGATCGCGGCGGTATCGAAGCCATCGACAGCCACGATCAGGAAGCACAGTACGACGATAGTCACCTGGAACGCCGACAGCGGCTGGCGGTCGATGAACGCGGTGACGTTCAGGGGTTGGCTGGCAGGCATGGTGTCTCCTCCTTGTTGCCAGGGATTAGGGGCGAGTCACGGCCGGCGGCTCCATAGGCCGCCGGTTCGCTATCGGGATTTACGGTGAGAGAAAAGAAACCCGCCGTCAGCGGACTAGAGCCACGGCGTCTGACTGAGGCACTTCTCGGCGCGCCAGCCGTGCAGCCACTGCAGCGCGTCGTAGAACTGGGCCTGCGTGCGGCCGGTCCACAGGCTGTTGCGCACCAGGCGGTCGACGCCCTTGGCGTGATAGACCCGGCCCATGTCGCGCGCGGCGTACAGCACGCGTGCGGTGCGCGGGATGCGTGCCTGCTCGTAAAGCTTGAACGCCGCTTCGAAATCACCGCCCGCCGCCTTCACCGCTTCGCCCAGCGTGACCGCATCTTCCAGTGCCTGGCAGGCGCCCTGCGCCACGTACTGCGTCATCGGGTGCGCGGCGTCGCCCAGGATGGTGGCGCGGCCGAAGCTCCAGCGCTCCACGGGGTCGCGGTCGGCGGTGGCCCAGCGCTTCCAGGAGGTCGGGCGGTCCAGCATCTGGTGCGGCAGCGGGTGGATGCCTTCGAAGTACGACAGCACTTCTGCCTTGCTGCCGTCGCGCACGCCCCAGGTTTCCTGTTCGCGGCTGTGGAAGGTCACCACCAGGTTGTACTGCTGGCCGCCGCGCAGCGGGTAGTGGACCAGGTGGCAGTGCGGGCCGGCCCATACCACCGGTGCGTTGACCTGCAGGTCCTGCGGCATGTTGGCGACGTCGACCACGGCGCGGTAAACCACATGGCCGGTGACGCGGGGCTCATCGCCGATCAGCGCCTGGCGGATGGCGGACTTGACGCCGTCGCAGCCGATCACCGCATCGCCACGGTGGTGCTCGCCGTGCTGGTCGATCACGGTCACGCCCTTGTCGTCCTGCAGCAGCTGCTCGACGCGCGTGCTGGTGCGGAAGGTGATCAGCGGGTGGTCCTGCACCGCCTCCAGGATCGACAGGTGGATATCGGCGCGATGGATCACCGCATACGGATTGCCGAAACGCTCGCGGTAGGCCTGCCCCACGTCGACGCGGGCGATCTCGCTGGTGTCGATGGCATCGCGCAGGCTGAGGTAGTCGGTAAAGACCGCGCGGCTGCGTGCGGCCTCGCCCACGCCGAGCGCATCGAGCGCGGCAAAGGCGTTGGCGGCGAGCTGGATGCCGGCGCCGATCTCGCCGATCTGTTCGGCCTGCTCCAGCAGTTCGATGCGGATGCCCTGGCGTGCGAGCGCCAGCGCCGCGGCCAGGCCGCCGATGCCGCCGCCGATGATGAGGACCTTGCCGGTCGCGTTGTTGGTACTGCTCATGTCTTGTCTCCTGGCCTGCGCGATGCGTCAGGCGGTGTAGTCAGGCTGGCGTCCAGGCGCCGCCTGGGCAAAGGCGGGATGGGCGCTGGCGTGGGCGTAGACCGCCATCGCGCGCTCGTAGCGACCGAGGTCGCAGCCCATGCGCAGCGCATTGGCTACCTGCGGCACCAGCGTGACGTCGGCCAGCGTGGGCGCATCACCGAAGCACCACCTGCCATGCCCGTGCAGCGCCAGCAGGCGCTCCACGCCGGCCATGCCTTCATCGATCCAGTGGCGGTACCAGGCGTCCTTCTGCTCGGGCGTGACCTTCAGCACATCCTGCAGGTAGCGCAGCACGCGCAGGTTGTTGACGGGGTGGATATCGCACCCGATCAGCGTGGCCAGTTCCAGCACCCGCGCACGCTGTACCGGGTCTTGCGGGAGCAGGCGCGGCTCGGGATGGCGGGCGTCCAGGTAGTCGATGATCGCGAACGACTGCCCGAGCGTAAAACTGCCATCCACCAGCGCGGGCACGGACGCGGACGGGTTAATGCCGTCGACATACTCCGGCTCGTGGTGCTGGCCGGTGCGGATATTGACCGGCAGGTAGTCGTACGGCAGGCCTTTGAGGGCCAGCGCGATGCGCACCCGGTAGGACGTCGAGCTGTTGAAGAAACTATAGAGCTGCATGATCGGTAATGCCTGTGTGCTGCAATTCACGCGGGTTCAGACTACGCGCACGGTCAACTCGCCGAGGCCATCGACGCCCGTGACCATGGTCTCGCCGGCCTTGACCGCGCCCACGCCTTCCGGCGTGCCGGTGAAGATCACATCGCCCGGCTCCAGGCGGAAGAACTGTGACAGGTAGGCCACCGTCTCCGCCACCGACCAGATCAGGTGCGACACGTCGCTGCGTTGTTTGGTCTCGCCATTGACGGTCAGCCAGATGCCGGCCTGTTGCGGGTGGCCGATCTCGCTGGCGCGGTGGATCGGGGCGACCGGCGCCGAGGCATCGAAGGCCTTGCCGATTTCCCAGGGGCGGCCCATTTCGCGCATCTTCATCTGCAGGTCGCGGCGGGTCATATCGAGGCCGACGGCATAGCCCCAGACGTGTTCGAGTGCCTGTTCGACGGGGATATCCGAACCGGCCTTGCCGATGACTGCCACCAGCTCGGCCTCGTAGTGGTAGTTCTGCGTCTGCGCCGGATACGGCAGGTCCAGCGTGGTGCCGGCCTGCACCGGGACGATCGCGTCGGCCGGCTTGCAGAAGAAGAACGGCGGCTCGCGGTCGGGATCGAAACCCATCTCGCGGGCATGGGCGGCGTAGTTGCGGCCCACGCAGTAGACGCGGCGCACGGCGAACTGGTCGTCGCTGCCGGCAACGGGAATGGAAACGATGGCGGAGGGCGTGAAGACGTAGGACATGGTTCGGAGTTTCCGGAAATCGTCAGGTATGCGGGAGGCCTCCGGCGGTGCGCGCAGGCACCGCCCGGGGCAGATCGGACCAGGGTTGCGGGATGCTCAGGTGCGCGCTTCGCGCAGCAGGTTCATCGCGGACAGCACGGGCCGGTCGGAATAGCTGAACAGCACCGCGTCTTCCAGCGCCCCCAGCTGCACCGGCGCCCACGACGGGGCGACGAAAACATCGCGCGGCTCGAACTGGAACTGCGCGTCGCCAATGCGGACCGTGCCGCGCCCTTCCACCACGCAGTACACGGTGGCATCGGTGCTGCGGTAGGTCTTGCCCTGGAAGCCCGCGGGCAGGTACTGCATGAAGGTGGCGATGGTGGGCATCGGCCAGCCACCGGTGGCCGGGTTGATATAGCGCAGCTTGACACCGTCCCACGCATCCAGCTCGCCGTTGCGGTAGAGCTGGTCCAGCGCCACGCGCGAGCGCTCGTACGGGTAGCTGAAGATCGGCGACGTGGGATCGGTCACGCGGTGCCGCACCGGCACCATGTTGTGCCCGAAGCGGGCAAAGCTGTCGCCCTCGGCGCGGGTCACGGGCTGCTGGGCTTCCGGGTAGTTCTCGGCAAACCCGGCATCGAACTGCTGCACCAGCGGGATATCCAGCCCGTCCAGCCATACCACCGGCTCGCCACCGTCCTCGACGGCCGGGTTGCCATGGTCATGCCAGGTCCACGACGGCGTGATGATGAAGTCGCCGGGATGCATGGTGGTGCGCTCACCGTTCACGGCGGTCCAGGCGCCTTTGCCTTCGACGATAAAGCGCAACGCCGACTGGGTATGGCGGTGGCTGGGCGCCACCTCGCCCGGCAGGATCAGTTGCAGGCCGGCGTAGAGCGTGGAGGTGATGCTCGACTTGCCGGGGATGCCAGGGTTCTCCAGCACCAGCACGCGGCGTACAGCTTCCTCGGCGCTGATGACGCTGCCCGCCTGCATCACCAGCGGGCGGATCTGCGCGTACTTCCAGATGGCGGGAACGATCTGCGGCCGCGGTTGCGGCGGCACCAGCGCGTGCAGCGACTCCCACAACGGGGTCATGTGGCTGCGGCCGATGTGTTCGTAATAGGCCACGCGGGCCGGATCAGGGGTGTGCTCGGACATGCTGTCTCCGTAACTTTGTGCAGGGCTTTGGGAGCGCTCTTGTGGGTGCGTCGTCATCGCTCGCACCGTGTTGTTGTCGTTATACGCCCGGCCCTATAAGATTTGAAATGAACTTTTCATCTTATCGATACGATTTTTTATATAGGTAGCCCCATGGACTGGACCCAGAGATTGCGGCTGCGCAACCTGCAGATGCTGCTGAGCCTGGCCGAGACCGGCAACATGAGCCAGTCGGCGGCCATGCTGAATACGACCCAGCCGGGCCTTTCCAAATGGCTGAAGGACCTGGAGGACGATATCGGGCTGCCGCTGTTCGAACGCCAGGCGCGCGGGCTGCGGCCCACGCCCTACGGGGAGTCGCTGATCGAGCACGCGCGCCGGATCGAGGCGCAGCTCGATTCCGCACGCGACGATCTGCAGGCCATGCGCGATGGCGGCAGCGGGCTGGTGGTGGTGGGCACATCCGGGGCCTCGGCGGCCGATACGGTGCCGTTGGCTGCCCTGCAACTGCTGCAGCAGATGCCGCGCGCCAGCATGCGGCTGGTGGAAACCACCATGGACCGGCTGATGAACCAGCTGGCGCGCAGCGAACTCGATATCGTGGTGGGTCGCTCCGCTCCAGAGTTGCAGGGCGCGCATATGCGCACGGAATCGCTCTACATGGAGCCGATCCACTTTGTCGCGCGGCCGCGCCATCCGCTGCTGCAGGGTGGGCGCATTGGCTGGGACGACCTGTACCGCTACCGCTGGGTGGTATGGCCGCGCGGTACGCCGATCCGCAATGCGCTGGAAGGTGCGCTGGTCAGCGCCGAACGCGCGCTGCCCGCCGACTGCGTGGAAAGCAATTCCACCGTCCTGAATCTCACGCTGTTCAACAACAGCGACATGATCGGCCTGGCTTCGCACCGCACCGCGCGCCGGCTGGAGGAAATGGGCGCGCTGCGCATCGTGCCGCTGCGGCTGGCGGGCTTTGGCTCGGTGTCGATGTACTGGCGCGAGGACGGGTTGTCGCGCGCGGCGGTGGTGGCGATGCTGGAGTGCTTGCGGCGGGCGGCCGGGGCGCAGCAAACCCCGGCCGAGTTTCCGGCGTAGACGCGGTGCTCAGAAGCGGTGGCGGATGCCGACGGCTACCGCCGTCATGCTGCGATGGCCGCTGCCGAGGAAATACCCGTTGGCGAGGCTGACGGCTGAAGTGTCGAAATTGATGCCGGCGTGCTGCACGTAGGCCATGGTCATGGTAGACATCGGTGCGAACCAGCGGTCATGCGGAAGCGAGAGAAATCGCGAAGGGAATGCCGGCGCTGCCGGCCGGCTCAGCGGCTGACCGCGCGGTGGATTGCCAGTGCCGCGGCCACCATGGCTTCGGCTGACTCCAGCGCGCGCGACGGATCGTCGCGCTTGCGCACGCCGGCGGCGCTGGTCGCGCGCGCGGCGCTGTCCGGGCTAGCGGAGAATTTCACTACCGTCAGCGCCTTGGCCGGATTGATGTAGATCTTTTGGCCGAAGCGCCCGCTGGCCTCGATGCTGCCGTCGCCGTCGTTGCGCTGGAACCAGTAGTTGCGATAGCCATAGCCATCGCGGCCCGGCGCGGTATTGCCTCGCGCAACGCGGGCCTGGTTGCCGGCCGGCTGCAGCGCGATGCGCACGGCGCCGGGCGAGATCCCGCCCGAGGCATCGCCCGCCGCCGCCCTGCGCACCGCCTCGGCAAAGCGCGCGGCGTCACGCAGCGTGGAATTCAGCCCGCCGCTGGCCATCTCCGTGCCCTGGCGATCCACGCTGGTATAGGCGTCATCCTCGGCAAAACGCGACCACAGCCGGTCGGTGACCAGTTGCGCCCAGCTCTTGCCGGTGATGCGGCGCATGGCCCAGGCCACCGCTTCGGGCGAGCCGTTCTGGTAGTACCAGACCCCGCCGTCGCCGGTGCCGCTGGTCGCGTGCACGACCTTGAGGAAGTCATAGATGTTGTCCGGCGCATCCGCCTTGCGCGGCACGATGCCCACTGCGCCGAACAGGCCCAGGTCCGGCGGCAGTGCTTCCGGATAGCCCACCGGCACCTCCATGTCCAGGTTCTGCTGTACCGTGGCCTCGCCGAACGGGTTGTCCGCCAGCTCCGGCACATACTGCGCCAGCCGCGCCTGCGGGTCGAGCTTGCCCTCCTCGATCAGCATCGCGGCCAGCAGCCCGGTCACCGACTTGGTCATCGAGGCCCAGATATGCGGCTGGTACGGGCCAAAGCCTGCCAGGTAGCGCTCATACACGATCCGCCCCCGGTGCAGCACGATAAAGCCGTCGGTATGGGTATCGCGCAGGTAGTCGGCCAGCCGGACCGTGTTACCCGCTACGGCGAACGTGGCGCCGTCCAGTTCGGTGCCCTGCTGTCCCGCCAGCGCCGTTGGCTGGCTGGCATGCCGGATGCCCGCCGTCGGAGACATCTCGCGCGCGTGGCTCAGCGCCCAGCGCATGAAAGGCGGGCGCAGGCCGTTGCCGCGGCTGACCTGCTTGTCGGATGGCGGCGGAAAGCCCTGCATGATGCCCTCCCCGGCCGCGGCGTCCTGCGCCAGCGACACGCCCGCCGGCACCGCCAGCAGCACCGCGGCCAGCCATGCCCGACCCAGCCCGAACCCCGTCCTGCGCGATGGCGAATGCGCTCGCATGCTGTCTCCTGTCTTGTTGCGGCGTCCGCACGCATGGTCCGGCGCCGCTGTTTGCCTGGTTGCAGGCCTGGGTGATACAGGCTGCGGGCGCCATATTGACGGAGGCAAGGCATGACCACAATGACGTATTCGGCATGGCGCCATAACCCGTTGGAATGTCCTCCGCGCCCGCGGCGCTCAAGGTTGGGCGGCCGTGGCCGTCATTGGGAACTGGCGGCGGCTCCGTCCCGACCGCCGGCCGGCGGCGCTCCCGCCGTGTCTTTCCCAACCTTCAACGAGGAACCCCCTTCATGGAAATTTCCAACGTCACCGCCGGCCTGGCGGGCGATCCGGGCGCCGATCCGGTGGCCCTGCTGATGCTGCGCAAGTCGCTGGACATGCAGGCACAGGGCGTGGCTGCACTGCTGCAGGCCATGCCCCAGCCGGTTGCGGCCAGCAACCCGCCGCACCTGGGCCAGACCATCGACATCAAGGTCTGACTTCACGCGGTGGGAACCGCCGCGGCGCGGGCGCTGCCGGCACCACAGGCCGGACACATGGGCGCCCGCCGACGCATAATGTCGGCACCTGCCCTCTCCGGTGTCCGCCATGCAGCTTCTCGACGCCCGCGTCCGCGACCTGCTCCGTCATCCGGGGCGCTTCGTGTGGCGCACGCTGGTGCAGTTCCGTGCTAACCAGGGCCTGCTGCTGGCCGGCGCAGTGGCCTACTACGCGCTGCTGTCGATCGTGCCCTTGCTGATCTTGATGGTGATCGCGCTGTCGCATGTGATCGACCCTCGACTGCTGCTGTCGACGCTGGCGCGCTACCTGGAGTGGGTAGTGCCGGGTCAGTCCAAGGCGCTGGTGCCTGAACTTGCGGCGTTCCTGCGCAACCGCGCCACGGTGGGCTGGGTGCTGCTCGGCACGATGCTGTTCTTCAGCTCCCTGGCGTTCACGGTGCTGGAGAACGCCATGTCGGTGATCTTCGTCCATCGCGTGGCGATCCGACGCCGGCATTTCCTGGTCTCGGCGGTGCTGCCCTACTGCTATATCGCGGTGCTGAGCGTGGGGCTGCTGCTGGTGACGCTGGTATCGGGTGGACTGATCGCCATTGGCGAACGGCATGTGGAAGTGATGGGCCATGACTGGTCGCTCGACCGGCTTTCGACCACCCTGCTCTACCTGCTTGGCTTCCTGGGCGAGGTCCTGATGCTGACGTCGATCTACATGGTGATGCCGGTGGGCCGGCTGTCGCTGTGGCATGCGCTGTGCGGCGCGGTGCTGGCCGCGGTGCTGTGGGAGATCTCGCGCCATGTGCTGGTGTGGTACTTCACCACGCTGTCCCAGGTGGGGCGGGTCTATGGCTCGCTGACCACCGCGATCGTGGTGCTGCTGAGCCTGGAGATCGCGGCGACGCTGCTGTTGCTGGGCGCGCAGGTGATCGCGGAGTTCGAGCGCAGCGGCTGGGAGCGGCCACCTTCCTCGGATGCCCCCACTGGCGAGTTCCATACCTGACGCCTGCCGCTTCGGGCCAGTGCAGACTGCCATGCAGGCGCGAATGGAATCGGCTCCCGCGGCATCGAAGGCGCCGATGAAGACCAGCGCGGATTCGCCAGCTTCGCCGTGCGGCAGCGGCCGCACCATCTCGCCGACAAGCGGGCGCCGGATCGAGCAGCCCGATCTGCGCCGCTGCGGCCGCTATGGCATCGCGCGCATGGCCGCGCGCTCGCTGTCGCCCGCACTGGAAACGTTCTACGCCTTTACGCGGGAGCACTGGAAAGAACTGTCGTCAGCGCCCGCCGGCAACGGCGCGCGACGCTGACCAGCGCGCAGCCGCTGTTGTATCCTCCGCCCTGACCCCTAGCTCAAACCCGGCATGCCCGACTCCAAGCCAGACCGCCCCCGCCGCCTCACCATCCATGACGTCGCCCGCGCCGCCGGCGTGTCGCTGACCACGGTCTCGCACGCGCTGAACGACCGCGGCGTGCTGGACCCGGCCACGCGCGCGCGGGTCAAGCGCATTGCAGCGGAGTTGGGCTACCGCCCCAGCGTGCGCGCACAGCGGCTGCAGTCGGGCCGCGCCAACTGCATCGCGCTGCTGTCGTCGATGCCGTTCGCGGTGGCGGGTGGCACCTCGCGGCTGGGGTTCATGATGGAAGTGGCGGCGATCGCGGCGGAAGCGGCGATGGGCCGTGGGCTGGGCGTGGTGCTTGTGCCGCCGCTGGAGGGCGCGGGCGGATTGCTGGATACGCTCGATATCGACGGCGCCATCGTGATCGAGCCAATCGCCGGCGACCCGCATATCGCACGGCTGCGCGAACGCGGTGTCAGCATCGTGTCGATCGGGCGCGAGCCGCTGACCGATGCGCCGGTGCCCTGCGTCGACCTGCAATCGGCCGAGACCGCCCGCCTGCTGCTGGAGCACCTGCATGGCCACGGCCGCCGGCATATCGGCCTGATGATAGGCGCTGCACCGCGCCAGTCGTACGTGGAAACCGAGCGCGCCTATCGCGAGTTCACGCAGGCGGCCGGGCTGCCCTGCCATATCGTCAAGGCGCCCGAGGAGCGCGGCGAGGCCGCCGGTGCCGATGCCTGCGCGCAATTGCTGGCACTAATGCCGCAGCTGGATGCACTGTGCGCGCCGGTGGATGCGTTTGCCGTGGGCGCGATGACCTACCTGCAAGGCCTGGGCAAGTGCGTGCCCGACGACGTGCTGCTGGTGACGCGCTACGACGGCATCCGCGCCCGCGGCGCACAGCCGCCGATCACCGCGGTCAACCTGCATCTGGAGCGTGTGGCGTCGCTGGCGGTCGAGTTGCTGTTCGCCCATCTTTCCGGCGACCGCAGCCGCACGGTGATCGCAGGGCCCGCCCCAGAGCTGGTGGTGCGGGCCTCGTCCACGCCCAGCGCTTAGCCGCGCAGCAGCACCACCGCACCCGACACCAGCGCGAACACCAGCACGCCGATGCGCAGCATGCGCTGGTTGATGCGCCGGTGCACCAGGTGGCTGGCCACCATGCCCACGCCCAGCACCGGCAGCAGGCCGACGGCATAGAGCACCTGCTCCATGCCGAGCTTGCCACTTAGCGCCAGCACCACCAGCGAGATGACCTCACCCACCAGGAAGCACAGCGCCACGGTCGCGCGCAGCGTGGCCACGGGCGCGTGCTGGTAGGCCAGCGCCAGCGGCGGCCCGCCCACGCCGGTGGCGGTCTCGGTGACGCCGGTGATGAGTCCGGTCGAGGCGAACGTCAGCCGCCCCGGCGTAAAGGCCGGCGCCAGCAGCGACGCCAGCGCGGCCGCAATGGTGCTGCCGCCCACCAGCGCGTTGAGCCACGCCATCGGCATCGCCACCAGCACCCACAGCCCGCCGAAGGTGCCGGCCAGCCGTCCGGCGCTGATCCAGCCCGCACCGCGCAAGTCGATGGCGTGGCGCTCGCGCCAGGCCACGTAGGCGTTCAGCGGCAGCATTGCCAGCAGCAAGGCGCCCGGCAGCATCGCCGGCGCGGCCAGCGCCAGCACCGGCACCACGATCAGCGCGAAGCCCATGCCGGTCGCGCCCTGGATCAGCGCGCCGGTGAAGACCGCCACGCCGACACTGAACCACGTCATGTCCATCGTCAGGCTTCCGTGTTGGTGGGCGCAGCGCTGGTCGCATGGCGCGCGCGGTGGATGTCGGCGGCTTCATGCAGCTTGCGGATCGGCGCGTTGGCGACGGTGTCCTCGGCCATCGCATGGATGGCCCGCATCAGCGCGCGGGCATCCCAGTCGGTGGGCCAGCCCTGCCACAGGCGCAGGCTGCCATCGACAAAGACTGCGCGGATCTGGTCGCGGTTGGCCAGCCGCACCAGTTCCCAGGTCAGGTCCCAGGATGGCGCCAGTTCCGGCACGTCCAGGTCGACCAGCAAGAAGTCAGCGCGCTTGCCTGTAGCGATCTCGCCGGTCAGCGCACCCAGGCCCGCGACATCGGCCGCGTCATGCGTGGCCATGTCGACCCAGCGCCAGCCCGCGCCGCACGACGAATCGCCCACGCCGATGCCGAAAGCGAAGCGCTGCGCGGCCTCGGCATAGTCGAGCAGGCGGAAGCCGTCGCTGCGGGTGCCGTCGGTGCCCAGGCCAAGGCGCACGCCAAAGGTGGCCATGGTTTCCGCCGGCGCCACGGCATTGCCCTTCCAGGCGCTGGCGACGGGGTTGTAGGCCACTGCCGCGCCGCTATCGGCGAGCAGCCGGATTTCATGCGGCGTCACCAGCGTGGCATGGGCCAGCAGCGCCGCGGGGCCAAGCGCGCCCACCGCCGCCAGGTGTTCGATCGGGCGCCGGCCGCAGGCGTTGAGCGAGCGCTCCACCGCCACCAGATGCTCGTTGGCGTGCGTCTGGAAGATGCGGCCGGACTCCGCGCAGAGCTGGTAGACGTGGTGCAGCATCGCGTCGGAAGCGACCTCCGGGATCGAGATCGCCAGCGACGGCGCCACCAGCGGATCGCTCGCGTACTTGTCCACGTGCGCGGCAGCGCGGCGCAGGATCGGCGCGGCGTCAAGCGTCTCGGCGCCGGGCTTGTCGTTGCAGATCAGGCCCAGCACGCAGCGCACGCCGGCATCGGTGACCGCGCGGGCCACGGCGTCCAGCCCCGCGTCGCTGCGCGTGCCGGCATCGACCACGGTGGTAAAGCCGCCGCGCAGCGCCTCCAGCGCCGCCAGCTTGGACGACAGGTACAGGTGCTCCGCCTTCAGGCTGCCCTCCAGCGGCACCCATACGCGCCGGAAGATCTCGGACGGCTCGCCGAACACCAGCGACTTGCCGAACGACTGGGTCAGGTGGTGGTGCGTGTCGATCATGCCGGGCATCAGCAGCATGCGCGGCAGCGGCAAGGTTTCCAGCTCCGGGAAGCGCGCCGTGATTTCGTCAGCCTTGCCCACGGCCGTGAAGCAGCCGCCCTCCACCACCACCGCGTGCCCGCGTACCGCGCCCTGGCGCAGCAGCGTCCATTCCGGCAGCAGGATGCGCGGTTGCGCGAACAGGTCCGGCTGCAGCGCCGGGGTGTTGTCGCCGGGCCAGGCCGGCGCGTATGCATTGCGTTCAGTCATTGCGATTCAGGAAACGGGATCAGTGCGTGGCGGCGGCATCGTCGCCGACCGCCGCGGCCGGTGCCGCGGCACGCAGTCCCGTGTGGAAGAACAGGAAGTTGAGCAGGGCCGCGGTAATGGCCCCCATCGCCACGCCGTTGCCCACCAGGATGCGCAGGTTTGCCGGCAACCCGCCGTAGATGCCCGGCACCAGGATCGGCAGCAGGCCCACGGCCACCGCCACGGCCACGACGTACATGTTGGCGTGGTGGCGCAGGTCGACCTTGCGCAGCATGTCGATGCCCATGGTGCCGACGATGCAGAACACCACCAGCCCGGTGCCGCCGACCACCGCCTCGGGGATCGCGCTGATCAGCGACGACACCGGCACCAGCAGGCCAAAGACCACCAGGATCGCGCCCGACACCGCGGTGACAAAGCGCGAGCGCACGCCGGTGGCCCGCACGATGCCAATGTTCTCGCCGCTGGTGATGATCAGCGAGGTGCCAAACATGCCGCCCAGCAGCGAGGTCAGCGCATCGGCGCGGATGGTGCGCGGCACGTCGCGCTGCTGGTCCACCGGCCGGCCCACTGCATCGCTGATTGCCAGCGTCTGCCCGGTGGCCTCCACCATCGAGATCACGGCAAACACCATCAGCGGGATCGCAGCCACCACATCGAAGTGCGGCATGCCGAACGGGAACGGCGTGGGCAGCGCCAGCACCGGCGTCATCGACACATGGCCGACGTGGAACGCGCCGACCAACGCGGCTACCAATGCCCCGCCCAGCAAGCCGAGCAGGATCGCCAGTTGCGCCAGCATGCCGGTCAGCAGCCGCGATGCGGCCACCGTGCAGGCGATGGTGGCAAAGGCCAGCAACAGGTTGACCGGATCGACCGTGGCGCCGGCGGCAGGGTGCCCCGCAACCAGCCGGCCCGACACCTGCGCCAGGTTGATCGCCACCAGCAGCAGCATCGTCCCCACCACCACCGGCGGGAAATAGCGCAAGCAGCGCCGGAACACCGGCAACACGCAGAAGTAGAAGACGCCGGTCAGGATCACCGCGCCGGCCGCGGTCTGCACGTCGGTCTGCTGCGCGATCAGGATGAACAGCACGATCGGCGCGCCGCCGGGCAGCATCACGAACGGCAGCCTTGCGCCGATGCCGCGCTTGCCCAGCGACTGCAGCAGCGTGCCGAGGCCGCAGATCACAAAGGTGGCGCTGAGCAACTGCACCGCCAGCGCCGGCGGAAAGTTGAGCGCCTTGCTCATCAGGAACACGGACGCGATCGGCGACGCGGCCATGACCAGGACATGTTGAAGGCCGAAGACGAACAGGCGCCGCCATGGCAGCAGTTCATCCACCGGCGCGGGGGCGGCGTGGGACATGCAGTTGCTCCTCGTTTTGGTGTGTCGGGCGTTGTGCGGCTGGGTTTCAGGCCGGCCGCTGCGTCTGTGCGCAATTCGCCTCAGATATTATCGATTTCCGCTAACAAAAACGTTTTGGTAAGTGTAGGGAAACGGATTCTGCGATGCAAGCGGATTCTTCAGGGCGTTTACCGCGGACTTCCCTATATCGATTGAATCGATAAGCTCTAGCAGGAAAAGCCGTTTCACAAGTTGACGCGCCGGCAGCAAAGTTAGCGCCACAACGCATTGCGCACGCCCAACGCGCCAAGGAGACGCCCCCATGCGAGACAAGAACAACCACGCCGACCCTGACGGCGCTTCCCGGCTGCTGTCCGACCGCCGCCGCTTCGTCCGCAACGCCGGCTTGCTGGCGCTGGGCGCCACGCCGCTCGGCGCGCTCGCCGCCAAGACCGCCGACGGCGTCACACTCGCCGACGGCCCGCGCCCGCTGGTGCGCTACCCCGGCAAACGCCCGCTGGTGCGCGTCAGCACCCGCCCGCCGCATCTGGAAACGCCCTTCTCCACCTTCAATGAAGGCCCGATCACCGCCAACGATGCGTTCTTCGTGCGCTACCACCTGGCCAACATCCCGCTGTCGGTAGATCTGGCCACCTTCCGCCTGAGCGTGGGAGGGCATGTCAACAAGCCGCTGCGGCTGTCGCTGGAAGCGTTCAAGAAACTTGGCGAGCCGGTCGAAGTGGTTGCAGTGAACCAGTGCTCGGGCAACAGCCGCGGCTTCTCCGAGCCACGCGTGTTCGGCGCACAGCTGGCCAATGGCGCGATGGGCAATGCGCGCTGGACCGGCGTGCCGCTGCGCAAGGTGCTGGAGCATGCCGGCGTCAAGGCCGGCGCCAAGGTAGTCACCTTCAACGGCATGGATACGCCGGTGCTGCCGAGCACGCCGGACTTCCGCAAGTCGCTCGATATCGCCCATGCGATGAACGGCGAGCCGCTGCTGGCGTGGGGCATGAACGGCGAAGACCTGCCGCTGCTCAACGGCTATCCGCTCAAGCTGGTGGTGCCGGGATACTTCGGCACCTACTGGATCAAGCACCTGTCCGAGATCGAGGTGCTGGACCACCCCTTCGAAGGCCATGACGCCTTCTTCATGACCAAGGGCTACCGCGTGCCGGACAACGACTGCCAGTGCGTGGCGCCGGGCACCCCCGCCACCAAGACGCGGCCGATTTCGACGCTGGCGGTGCGCAGCTTTATCACCAGCGTGGGCCCGGACGGCGTGCTGCCCGCGGGGCGCACCGTAGAACTGAAGGGCATCGCCTTCGACGGCGGCTCGGGCATTCGCACCGTGGAAGTCTCGGTCGACGGCGGCCTTCACTGGCAGGCTGCCACGCTCGGCCAGGACCTGGGGCGCTTCTCGTTCCGTGCGTGGCAGCTGCCGGTGAAATTCGCCCGCAAGGGCCCGGCGGTGCTGATGGTGCGCGCAACCAGCAACAACGGCGAAACCCAGCCGGCCAAGGCCAGCTGGAACCCCGCCGGCTACCGCCGCAATGTCATCGAAGCCACACCGGTCACCATCGCCTGAGGAGCGCGCCATGAAAGCAACCATCGCCCCCGCGCTGCTGGCGCTCGCGCTGCTCGGCGCCGGCCACGCCTGCGCGGCACCGCAGGACATCAAGCTGCCAGCGGAGAACGTCAGGCTCAAACCCGCCAAGCTTCCGGGCTACGGCGTCGCCATGCAGAAATGCGCGATCTGCCATTCGGCCGACTACGTCTCCTACCAGCCGCCCGGCTTGAGCCTGGCGCAGTGGACCGCCGAGATGAAGAAGATGCAGCAGGCGTACGGCGCACCGATCGACGATGCCGAGGTCGAGCAGCTCGGCGCCTACCTGGCCGTGGCGTATGGCTCGGCCAAGGCGAAGGATCCGGAGATCGTGGCGATCGCACAGAAGGCCGCCAAGCCGGCCGCGCCGGCTTCCGCGCCGGCGGCCGCCTCGGCCGCCGCGGTCGACGTGCAAGGCCTGCTCGCCAAGAATGCCTGCCTCAGCTGCCACAGCGTGACGCAGAAGGTCGTGGGCCCGGCGTACCACGAGGTTGCCGTGCGCTACAAGCAAGACGCACAGGCCCAGGCAAAGCTGGAAGCCAGCATTCGCGGCGGCAGCAGCGGCAAATGGGGTGCGGTACCGATGCCGCCGTTTGCCAGCCTGAAACCGGACAAAGTGCGCGCGCTGGCAGCATACGTTCGCCAGCAATAGGCCCGCCCCGCCCCCTTGCTCGCCTGACAGCGCCCCGGCTTATCCCCGGGGCGCTGCGCATTTAAGTCTTGCAAGTCGCGCCGCCCTCCCTATACTTAGCCACATGGCTAACCATTACGCCGAGCTTGCCACCGTTCCCGAGCTGTCCGACGTGTTCTACGCGCTGGCGGATCCCACCCGCCGCGCCATCGTCACCGTGCTCGGGCGCGGGCCGGAAACGGTCTCGGCGCTGGCGGCCCCGTTCGCGATGGCGCTGCCCTCGTTCATGAAGCACCTGCAGGTGCTGGAGCGCAGCGGGCTGATCCGCTCGCGCAAGACGGGGCGCGTGCGCACCTGCGAGCTGGTACCGCAGCCGCTCACCGACGCGCAGCAATGGCTGGCCGATCAACGCGCGCTATGGGAAGCCAGGACGGATCGCATGGCCGCCTTTGTCGAAGCGCTCCACCAGGAGGAACTGTCTGATGCCGAACCCGGAAGCAAACCAAAACGCCGCCAGCCCTGAGAGCCAGGACCTGGTGATTTCGCGCCTGATCAAGGCCCCGCGCGCCAAGGTCTGGCGCGCCTGGAGCGATCCGCAGCTGCTCAAGGAATGGTGGTGCCCCAAACCCTGGACCACCGAGGTGCGTGCCTTCGACATGCGGCCCGGCGGCGCATTCCATACCTTCATGAAAGGCCCCGACGGCGGCACCAGCGACAACCCGGGCTGCTTCCTGGAAATCGTACCGATGGAGAAGATCGTCTCCACGTCGGCGCTGGTGGCGGGCTATCGGCCGGCTACGCCGTGGCTGTCGATGACCGCAGTCATCTCCATGGCTGACGAAGGTGACGGCACGCGCTACATCGCCCGCGTCATGCATCCGGACGAGGCCACGCGCAAGCAGCATGAGGAGCTGGGTTTCTACGAGGGCTGGAATACCTGCATTACGCAGCTGGAGGAGTTTGCGTCGCAGCTGTAGTCCGAGTTCTTATGGATCAGATGTGGGCCGCCGCCGCACCCCTCAGTGCGAGAACAGCACCGGCACCGTCATCGACTGCAATACCACCCTGGTCACGCCGCCGAGCACCAGCTCGCGCAGCCGGCCGTGCCCGTAGGCGCCCATCACGATCAGGTCGGCACCGAAGTCCGCCGCGCGCGACAGGATCAGCTCGCCGATGGCCAGATCGGCGCCGCCGGGGCCGTGCTCCACCTCCACCGCCGCGCCCTGCCGTTCCAGCACGCGCACCGCGTGGCTGACCGGCGTGGCATCGGGGCGCGGCTCCCTGGCCACGGTTTGGGCGCTCAGCACGCGCGCCCGCGCGCCGGCCAGCAGCGGCAGCGCGTCATGCAGCGCGCGCGCGGCCTCGCGGCTGCCGTTCCATGCCACCAGCACGCGCGTGCCGACGCTGGCGAACTCACCGGCGCACGGCACCACCAGCGTGGGCCGGCCGGTTTCGAGCACAAGCGCCTCCAGCAACTGCCGCGCGACCGGGCCTTCGGCGTTGTCGGCATCGTACTGGCCGGACACGATCAGGCCGGCCTCGCGCGCTTCGCGCAGCGCCAGCACGACCGGGTCGCGGTCGACCGTGCGCCACTCGCATGCGAGCGGCAGATCCGCGGTGGCGGCCTCGAACGCGCAGCGCATGTTCTCGCGCTGCAGCCGGCGGCGCTCCTGGTCTTCGGCCAGGCAGCGCTGGGCATTGTTCATGCGGTAGAACCAGGTGGGGTCGGGCACGCGCCCGGCGAGCAGGCCGATCAGCGCGCACTGGCTGGCGGCGGCGATACGCCCGGCCACGTGCAGGCGCTGCATGGCCTGCCTGTTCCCGTCGAGATGGACCAGGATGCTGTCGTACGCCATGATGTCCCCCGCTCCGGAATCGTTTGTTCCAGTCTAGGCCGCAGGGCGGCGCGGGGCTTGATGGCAGGCAAGTCCCGCGTACCCTCAGGGTGGATTGAACATCACCAGCTCCAGCCCGGCTCGGCGCTACCGCGCTGTCTCGTCGCTCCCGGCCCGCAACGCCCGCGTGATCAACCTGCTCAACGGCCCATTCGGCCACGCGGCGTTGGTCCGGCTATCGAAGCGCCGAACAATGGTGATCTAATCGCCTGAAGCCTTGCGGTCCGGGCCAGATTTGTATAGGCTTACAACTACGATATAAATAGTCTGAGTTAAAAAATGTCACACATCAGCACCGGCGTTGAGTACGGTCTGCACTGCCTGCTGTACTTGACGCGTTCGCAGGCCGCAGTGGACGAAGCCAGCGTGCGTGACCTTGCTGAGCTGCAGGGCATTCCCAACGACTTCCTCGCCAAGTTGTTCACCAAGTTGGCCAAGGCGGAACTCGTCGTGGCGACTGAAGGCATCAAGGGCGGGTTCAGGCTGGCCCGCGCCGCTGACCGCATTACTGTGCACGACGTGGTGGTAGCCATCGACGGCGACAAGCCTTTGTTTGACTGCCGCGAGATCCGCGGCCGCTGCGCGGTATTCGAGAGCGGTCCGCCGGCGTGGGCGACGCGCGGCGTATGCTCAATCCACGCTGTGATGCAGTCGGCGGAAAAGGCCATGCGTGCAGAACTCAAGCAGCACACGCTGGCTGACCTGGCCCATCGCACCATGGACAAGGCACCGGCCAGCTACGGCCCGCAGGTGGTTCAATGGTTGACCGATCGCGCAGCCAACCGACGCGGCGACAAGGCCGAACCCGCGCACGCAAAAACGCGCAAGCGTGCCTGAACTGCATCAGTTCTATCAACACAGAAGGGGCAAAGAGGGCGATCCACCAGGATCGCCCTTGCGCTCGAGCATGATCACGGCCGCGTCCGGTCAGGCCGCTGCGATACGCCACGCCTTGGGGCCGTGCTCATGGACATTGCCGCCCTTGGCATCCACGGCGACGACCACCGGAAAGTCTTCCACCTCGAACTCGTAGATGGCCTCCATGCCGAGATCGGCAAACGCCAGCACACGTGACGAACGGACGGCCTTCGAGATCAGGTAGGCAGCGCCACCGGTCGCAGCCAGATAGACGCAGCCGTTCTCGGCGATCGCTCGCACCGCGGCTGGTCCCCGCTCTGCCTTGCCGATCATGCCTAGCACACCGGTCGCCCCGAGCATGCGCCCCGTGAACTTGTCCATGCGCGTCGAGGTGGTAGGCCCGCAAGGGCCGACGACTTCATCACGCACGGGATCAACCGGGCCGACGTAATAGATCATGCGATTGCGGAAATCGACAGGCAGCGGCTCGCCACGCGCGAGCATGTCGTCGATGCGCTTGTGCGCCGCATCGCGCCCGGTCAGCATCCGGCCCGACAGCAACAGCGTTTCGCCGGCGCGCCACGTAGCCGTCTCCTCTCGCGTCAGCGTATTCAGATCGACGCGGCGGCTCGTGCTGCCGTCCGGCAGGGGCAGATCGGGCCAGAGATCGGGCGATGGCGGCGTCAACAGTGCCGGGCCGGTGCCGTCGAGCACGAAGCGCGCATGCCGCGTGGCCGCGCAATTCGGCACGATCGCCACGGGCATGCTGGCCGCATGCGTCGGATAGGTGGCGATCTTGACGTCGAGCACCGTAGTCAGTCCCCCCAGCCCCTGCGCGCCGATGCCTAGCGCATTGATGCGGTCATGGATGTCGATCCGCAGCGCCTCCACGGCGTTGGCCGGCCCGCGCGCCTTCAGCGCGAGCATGTCCAGCGGCTCGGTCAGGCTCTGCTTGGCCAGCAACATCGCCTTCTCTGCCGTACCGCCAACGCCGATGCCGAGCATCCCCGGCGGACACCAGCCGGCCCCCATCGTCGGCACCATGTCGACTACCCAGTCCGCCACCGAGTCGCTCGGCATCAGCACGGCGAACTTGCTCTTGTTCTCGCTGCCGCCGCCCTTGGCCATGACATCGACCGTCACCGTGTTGCCGGGCACGACTTCGACATGGACCACCGCGGGCGTGTTGTCACCGGTATTGCGGCGCGCGAACAGCGGGTCCTCGACGATGCTCGCGCGCAGCGTATTGTCCGGATCGAGATAGGCGCGGCGTACGCCGTCGTTGACCGCTTCGACGATCGACGCGGGAAAGCCGGCCAGCCGCACGTCGATGCCGACCTTCACGAACACGTTGACGATGCCCGTGTCCTGGCAGATCGGACGCCGGCCTTCCGCGCACATCCTGGAGTTGATCAGGATCTGCGCGATGGCCTGCTTCGCCGCGCCGCTGGCCTCGCGCGCGTAGGCTTGCGCGAGGTGCCCGATATAGTCGGCCGGATGATAGTGACTGATGAACTGAAGTGCCGCGGCAACGCTGTCGACGAGGTCATCATGCGAGATGACGGTGGGCGAGACGACGGTGGTCATGACGGTCACCCTGCCTCAAGAACGCTGCTCGCGGAACAGGCCGAGCTTCTCCTGCGCGACGCGATCCGAATAGGAGAACAGCACGAGGTCGTTGTTCGCATGGAGCGTATAGCGGCTCCAGCCCGGCACCACCACGATATCGTGCGGCGCAAGTTCGAGCCGCTTGTCACCGACCGTGATGTGGCCGCCGCCTTCCACGCAGACGAATACCGTGCTGTCGGTCGATCGGTATGGTGTGGTCGAGAAACCCGTGGGCAACAGCCGGATCATCGTGGCGAGGGTCGGCATCGCCCAGCCGCCGTCGACCGGATTCGTATAGCGCATCAGATGCCCTGCATTCGCGTCCGGATCACCCGCGCGGGTCAGGGCGAACAACGCCTCGCGGGTGCGTGCGTAGGGGTAGTTGAACACCGGAGAGTTGAGCGTCGACGCCGTATAGCCCACCGGCATCAGCCCCGTTCCGTAGCGTGCCAGCGCATCGCCGGCGGGACGCGTGATCGGCGCCTCCTCGGCGTCGAATTCCTCGCGGAAGCCACCATTGAAGAATGACACGATGGGAATGTCCAGCCCGTCGAGCCAGACCATCGGCGCGTCGCCTTCGTGGCCATGGTGGTGCCAGGTCCAGGCTGGCGTAATGACAAGATCGCCCGGCTCCATATACGACTTCTCGCCATCGACAGCCGTGAACGCGCGCGAGCCCTCGACGATGAAGCGAAACGCCGATTGCGTATGGCGGTGCGCCGGCGCGACCTCGCCCGGCAGGATCAGTTGCAGCCCCGCATACATCGTGTTGGTGATGCGCGAAGTGCCCGGCAGTCCGGGGTTCTCCATCAACAGCACGCGACGCTCGGCTTCTTCGGCCGAGATCAGCGTGGCGGATTCCATCAGATATGGCCTGGCCGTCTCGTAGGCCCAGCGATGAGCCACACCGGCCGGTGTTGGTTCGGCGGGGATCAGTTTGCGCAACCGCGTCCAGAGTGCGGCCATCGCGTGCGGTTCCAGCTCGTTGTAGAACGACTCGCGGCGCGCGAGCAGATCGGGGGTGGGAGAGTCGGTCATGACTGAGACTTCCTGAATCGATATCAATGGGCGACGTAGTCGGGTTGCGTGCTCGGCGCAGCCACCCGGAACGCTTCGTGGCGCATGCAGTGCTCGTAGACGCGGCGCACGCGCGGGTACGGATCCAGGCTGAATCCCGCACGCAACGCATTGGCGACCTGCGGCACCAGGCAGCAGTCAGCCAACGTGGGCGCATTGCCGACACACCAGCCGCCTTCCTCGGACAACCACGGCTCGAGCGCGCTGAAGCCAGCCGTGAGCCAGTGCGCGACCCACGCGGACTTGTCCGCATCGGCGATGCCAAGTGGTCCGGACAGGTACTTCTGCACGCGCATGTTGTTCAGCGGATGGATGTCGCAGGCAATCGTCAGCGCCATTTCCAGCACGCGCGTGCGCGCCAGCCCTTCCAGCGGGATCAGGCGCGGCTCGGGCCACTGGCGATCCAGGTGGTCGATGATTGCCAGGGATTGCGTGATCGCCTGCTCACCGTCGTGCAACGTCGGCACGAGCCGGTTGGGATTGAGCGCGCCGTACTCCGGGCGATGCTGCTCGCCGGCGCGCAGGTTCACGCCGACGTGGTCCCATGGAATGTTCTTCAGCGCCATGGCGATGCGCACCCGGTACGCCGCGGAGCTGTTGAAGAAGTTGTACAGTTCCATCGTTGTCGGCTCCTCAGGCCACGCGCACTTCGAGGTCGGTTAGGCCGGCGATGCCACCGCGCATCACCTCGCCGCTCCGCACCGGGCCGATGCCCTCGGGGGTGCCGGTGAAGATCAGGTCGCCGGGCTGCAGCTCGAAGAACTTCGACAGATTGGCGACGATCTCGGGCACGGACCAGATCAGCTTGTTGAGATCGCTGCGCTGGCGATCGTTGCCGTTGACCTGCAGCCAGATCGCGCCAGCGACCGGATGCCCGACCTCGGCGGCCGGATGCAGCGCCGAGATCGGCGCCGACTGGTCAAAGCTCTTGCCGAGTTCCCATGGCCGCCCCTTGTCGCGCGCGGCGATCTGCAGGTCACGGCGCGTCATGTCGATACCGACCGCGTACCCCCAGATATGGGAATTGGCCTGCTCGACCGGGATGTTGCGGCCCGCAGCACCGATCGCCACCACCAGTTCGATCTCAAAGTGAAACTGCTCGGTGGCGGGCGGATAGGCAATCTGCGCATGGCTCTCGGGACACGCGACGACGATTGCGTCGGTTGGCTTGCTGAAGAAGAACGGTGCCTCCCGGGCCGGGTCCATGCCCATCTCGCGTACATGCGCCGCGTAGTTGCGGCCCACGCAGTAGATCCGGCGCACAGGGAACTGTCCGTTGCCGCCGGCAACGGGAATCGTCACAGCGGGAACGGGAGGAATTACGAACGTCATGGGGACTCCAGTTTCGGATCTCGGCATCGAGATACCGCGTTTGAATCAGCTGCACCGATGGCGGTGCCGTATTGCAAAGGTTGGGGGCCAGCACCCCCTTCAGGCTGTCAGGCAGGTCTCGGCCTTCCAGCCGTAGAGCCACTCGAGCGCGTCATAGAAGCGGTCGGGCGAGCGCGACTTCCACAGCGAGTTGCGCACCAGGCGTTCCACGCCGGCCGCGTGACAGAGGCGGCCGAACTCACGCGTGGATAGCACGACGCGCGCGGTGCGCGTGATGCGCACATCCTGGTAGATCGAGAAGGCGCGCGGCAGATCGCCGTCACACGCGCGCACGGCGGCGCCGAGCGTTACCGCGTCCTCGACCGCCATGCAGGCGCCTTGCGCGAGGTACTGCAGCAGCGGGTGCGCGGCGTCGCCGAGGAGCGTCACGCGGCCGTAGCTCCATTGCCCGATCGGTTCGCGATCGGCGGTGGCCCAGCGGCGCCACGTGGGCGGAAGCGACAGCAACTGGTGTGGCCGGGCATCGATACCCTGGAAGTAGGACAACACCTCCTCCTGGCTGCCGTCGCTGACGCCCCAGGTTTCCTGTTGGCGGCTGTGGAACGTGACCACGAGGTTGTACTGCTCGCCGGCCCGCACCGGGTAGTGCACGACGTGGCAATTCGGCCCCACCCACAGGACCGGGGCATTCCATTTCATCTCATCCGGAAACTGCGCGGCGTCGATCACCGCGCGATAGACCACATGGCCGGACACGCGCGGCGCATCGCCGACCAGTTGCTGGCGGACCGCGGATTTCACACCGTCTGCGCCGATCAGCGCGCTGCCGTGGTAGCGATTGCCCTGCTCGTCGATCGCGGTGACGCTGTCGGCAGTCTGGCTGACCTCGACGATGCGCGTCGCGGTAACGAACTCGATCCGGTCGGTTTCACGCACGCCTTCGAGCAGGGAGTTGTGGACATCGGCCCGATGCGTGACGGCGTACGGATTGCCGAAGCGCTTGCGAAACGCCTCGCCGACCGGAATGTCGGCGATGGTCTTCCCGTCGATGGCATCGATCATCATCATGTGGTCGGTATAGACCGCATGGCTGCGCGTGCGCTCGCCGACGCCAAGCGCGTCGAATGCGGCGAACGCATTGGGGCCGAACTGCACGCCGGCACCAATCTCCCCGATCACGCTGGCCTGTTCCAGCACCTTCACATGACAGCCCTCGCGCGCCATCGCCAAGGCGGCGGCAAGTCCTCCGATTCCGCCGCCGACAACGAGTACGGGGGCAGACTGGCTGGTATTACGCATGACACTCCTTCGATTAAGACGCGCGATGGCATGCCGCGGCCCACGCGGCCACCATCGCTTGCAACCATGAACAACGGTGGTTGCGCGGCGGGACACCTGGCAGCGCCCGCCGCGCGAACGGCTCGGCTACTGCCGTTCCAGGCCGGCCGGCAGTGAGCCGGCTTGCGCGAGGGACTGGTCATGCCCCTCGCCAGTCGCGCGCACCGCGCGCAACACCAGAATCGCGGCGGCAGCGATCGCTGCCGGCACGGCACTGCACAGGAAGATGGTCTTGATGCTGAAGCCGCTCGCAAGCAGCGCGCCGACGATCAACGGCCCCGTGACCTGGCCCATCCGGCCCAGCGCCATCGCCCAGCCCACGCCAGTGGCACGCATGCCGCTCGGGTAGCTCAACACCGCGAGGCTCAACAGCCCGGAGCTACCGGCGCCCATGAAGAAGCCCGACAGCGTGGCGGCAATGGCCAGCGATATCAACGAGTGCGTGACATAGCCCAGCGGCGACACGCTGAGCGCGCCGAGCATGAACAGCAGCGGCAGCGTCACGAACGGACCGAAGCGGTCGACCAGCCGGCCGCCGGCGGCAGTGCCGGCCACGCTGCCGAGATTGATCAGCGCCACGACGAGTGCGGCGTTGTGTTCGTCGATGCCCTCGCCGCGCAGCAGCGCGGGCGTCCACAGCACCAGCACGATCAACAGCACGAAGCACATGAAGAACCCGACCCAGAGCAACAGCGTCGGCGCGAGCCGGCCGCCCGAGAGCAACTGCCGGAACGGCATGCCGCGCACGCGCTCCTCGAGATCGACATAGGTGACGGCCTGGTCGACTGGCCGGCCCGTGATGCGTGCGACGATCGTCCTGACCTGGTGCTGTCCGTCGTGTCTGCGCAGCAGGAACGGCAGCGATTCAGGCAAGCTGGCAATCACCAGCAGCGCCAGCCCGAGCGGCAACAGCCCGCCGAGATAGAACAGAGCCGGCCATCCATGGTGCGGGACGATGTACGAACTGGCGAACGCACCCACCGCACCGCCGAGCGGAAAGCCCGCATAGAGCACGCCGGTCATCATCCCCCGCATCCGGCGCGGAGTGTATTCGGCCGATAGCGCGAGCAGGTTGGGAATGGCGCCGCCGAGTCCGAGACCGGCCAGAAAACGCACCAGCAGCAGTTCAGGCAGATGCGGCGCATGCGGGGTCAATAGCGAGAACACGGCAAAGATCACGATCGCGGCCGCGAGCAGCCAGCGGCGGCCGAAGCGGTCCGCCAGCGGACCGAGCAGGAATGCGCCGAGCATTGCGCCGAGCAGGCCGGCCGAGAACACCTGGCCGAACACCGCGATCGGAATGTCGAGCGAGGTCGACATCGCCTTCGCGGCAAAGCCGATCGCCTGGGTATCGAAGCCGTCCATCAGCACGATCAGGAAGCAGACGATGAAGATGCGGAGCCGATGGGCACCGAGTGGTTCCGCGTCGATCACCGACGCAATGCTGATTGGGGGTGGATGCATGGGTCTCCTCCTGTGCACACGGCTAGTTATGTTTGGTCCGTGCCGTCGATCGATCGCACGCCCCGACGGCCGGTGACAGGAGTCTCGTTCCGTGCGTATCATTCTGCAATCAGATTACGGGAATGACGCTCATGAACGAAATGAATGACTTCGACATGAACCTGCTGCGGGTCTTTGACGCGTTGTGGCGTCATGGACACCTCGGCCGGGCGGCCGAAGAACTGGGCGTAAGCCAGCCGGCCATGTCGCACGCGCTGCAACGCATGCGCGAGCAACTCGGCGATCCGTTATTCCTCAAGGTGCGCACCGGCATGCAGCCGTCGCCCCGGGCGGTGGAGCTGGCGATCGTGGTGCAGAGTGTGCTGTCCCAGGTACGCACGCACCTGCTGACCGCGCCGCGCTTCGATCCGGCGCAGGCGCGCCGGACCTTTACGCTGGCGCTGTCTGACGTCGGCGAGGCGGCGTTCCTGCCGCGTCTGCTCGCGCGACTCATGCTGGATGCACCGAACATCGACGTCCGCACGATTTCCGCGCGGCATGCCGACCTCATGGATCGGCTAGAGCGAGGCAAGGTGGACCTGGCGATTGGCTATTTCCCGGACCTCGGCGGCTCCGACGTATTCCAGCAGCGGTTGTTCCGGCACGGTTTTGTCTGCCTCGCACGCAAGCAGCACCCGGTGGCGCGCGGACGCATCTCGGCGCGGCAATTCGTCGAACTGCCGCATGCGGTGATTCAAAGCGAAAGCCGAAGCCAGGAACTGGTCGAGGAATACCTACGCCAGCACGGCGTCAAGCGGCGCGAGTTGCTGCACTCACCGCACTTCCTGAGCATTCCGCTCGTGATTGCTTCGACCGACCTGATCGTGACCGTGCCACTGCCGGTCGGCGAACTGTTCGCGCGCATCGCCGATATCCAGGTGCTCGAACCCCCGTTCCCGATACCGGCGTTCGATCTCAAGCAGCATTGGCACCGCTGCCAGCACGACGATCCGGCCAACCGCTGGCTGCGCGCGATCACGCTGGAACTGTTCGGCGAGGGCGACAGCGGCCTGCCGCGCTGAGTGACGCCACCGCCGGGTGCTCCTGGTAATCAGGCATACCGCTTGATTACCTGATGCAGGCGCCCGCAAGCCGTCGCTTGCTGCGTTTCGATGGCGGTGGCGACGCCGAGAAGAAGACCCGACCGTTTCGTCGCGGCAGCGCCATACCATGCTGAAAGGGGGGCGGGAGCGAGACCGTAGGCAAAGGCTTCACGAGCGACAGCCTTGTCGTCAGCACCATCTGGCAGTCGAAGTACGACGGCCAGCCCGGCCGGATAGGCTTGAAGGCCTCGGGCTGCAAGGTTGTCGAGCAAAGCATTGCTCCGGCAAGCATAGATTCGCTTCATCTTGCGCAGGTGCCGCAAGAAATGGCCGTCGCGCATGAATTCCGCTGTAGCGGTCTGCACCGCGGGCCCGGGAGCGGGGGCAAGGCAGGCCACGGCCTCATCGAACTGGGGAACCAGCGCTGGCGGCGCGACCACGAAGCCGAGTCGCAGCGTCGGGCTGATCGTCTTGCTGAACGAGCCGATATGGATGACCCGTCCGAACTGATCCTGTGAGGCCAGGGCTGGGGCGGCGCGGCGCCTCAGTTGCAGTTCACCGAGGTAGTCGTCCTCGATGATCCATGCGTCCGCATGGTTCGCCCAATCGATGAGCTGGAGTCTGCGCGAGAGCGATAAAGTCGGACCCAGTGGCGCTTGCTGGCCTGGTGTCACGAGCGCCAGGGCGGCTTCCGGCGCATGCTGCTCCCCATACGAAACATCGATCCCGTCTTCATCAACGGGAATCGGGACCGTGGAAATCCGGGAGATCTCGAGTGCCCTGCGGCTCGGCAGGTACCCCGGATTTTCAACCCACGCGGTTCGCCCTTCCGCACGCAAAACCCGCAACGTAACGCCAAGTGCTCCGGAAGAACCTGCTGTAATAAATATCTGCGACGGGCGACATTCGATGCCTCGCGAGAGCGCCAGATGCGCGGCAATCTCTCGCCTGAGTTCGTGCTCGCCGCGTGGGTCCGGATAGACGGCAGGGGCTTCGACTTCATCGCGCACAGCACGCGCGCGCAGGCGCGCGAACAGGGTTGCGGGAAAGCAATCGGAAGCAGGCACCCCCATCTGGAAGACCGCCGGCCCGGGAAGAAAATGCTGGTACAGGTCCGACTGCAGAGCCGTCTCGATTGACCTTGACCGCTCCGCTGACGGAATCCTGGTGGGATGGTCGGCCACCCTGCTCCCCCCGGGCCGGGACGCGACGATCAGTTGCGCATCCGCCAGGCGCTCGTACGCCGTCTTGACGGTGCCCCTTGCCACACCCAGCTGCGCCGCGAGGTCGAGCCACGACGGCAGCCTGGCGCCCGGCGCCAGTACGCCACTCTCGATGGCGCCGGCAATCCCGATGCGAATCTGTTCAGCCAACGAAGTCTTGGCTGTGCGATCCAGTTTGAAGTCGAAGATGGTGTCCATGGCCCATGGTACATCCAAGATTTCGATTTTTGGTTCTTTCGTATGAACTAGGGCGAGCGCATGCTGCTTCCAGCTCGCGTAATTTCAAAAGGCTTACCATGCTCTACCCCGAACTGTTCAAATCGTTGGAAGCCGTCCGCTGGCACATGGACAAGGACATCCCCTGGGATACCTTTGACGCCAGCCTGTTGACGGACGACCAGGCCAGGACCATCCGGATGAACGCGATCACGGAATGGTCCGCCCTGCCCGCGACCGAAATGTTCCTGCGCGACAACCGCCACGATTCCGACTTTTCGGCGTTCATGAGCATCTGGTTCTTCGAGGAACAGAAGCACTCGCTGGTGCTGATGGAGTACCTGCGCCGCTTCCGCCCGGACCTGGTGCCGACCGAGGAAGAGCTGCACGCCGTGCGCTTCGAGTTCGACCCGGCCCCGCCGCTGGAAACGCTGATGCTGCATTTCTGCGGCGAGATCCGCCTGAACCACTGGTACCGCCGCGCCGCCGAATGGCACACGGAACCGGTGATCAAGCATATCTACCGCACCCTGTCGCAGGACGAAGCCCGCCACGGCGGCGCCTACCTGCGCTACATGAAGAAGTACCTGGCCCAGTTCGGCGACAACGCGCGCGCCGCCTTCGCCAGGATCGGCGTGCTGATGGCCTCCGCGCGCCGCACCGAGAAGCCGCTGCACCCGACCAACCTGCACGTGAACAAGGCGCTGTTCCCCAACGACACGGTGCAGTCGCGCCTGCCGGACCCGGACTGGCTCGAGCACTGGCTGGACGAGCAAATCCGCTTCGACGAAGGCTGGGAGAAGAAGGTCATCGAACGGATCCTGCACAACATGTCGCTGCTGTTCGAACGCACCTTCGAGACGGTGCAGGACCTGAACCGCTACCGCAAGGAACTCCGGAGCGAATCGCAAATGGCCGGCATGGCGGCCACCGCATAGTCCCTGCGCCATGACCCTCTCCGCGACCGCCGTCCGGCGGTCAGCGGGCGCGGGTCGCGTTGCCAGCGCGCTTCAGGATCCGATTTCGTGATTGGCCATCAGCTCCAGCGCCCGCACGATCGCCGAATGGTCCCAGCCCGCGCCGCCATGGCTGGCGCACGCGTTGAACAACTCCTGGCACGTCGCCGTATTGGGCAGCGACACACCCAGCTCGCGCGCGTTGGACAGCGCCAGGTTGAGGTCCTTCTGGTGCAGCCCGATGCGGAAGCCGGGATTGAAGGTGCGCTTGATCATGCGCTCGCCATGCACCTCCAGCACCTTGGACGAGGCGAAGCCGCCCAGCAGCGCCTCGCGCACGCGTGCCGGGTCCGCGCCCGCCTTGGAGGCGAACAACAGGGCCTCGGCAACCGCTTCGATGTTCAGCGCCACGATGATCTGGTTGGCCACCTTGGCGGTCTGCCCGGCGCCGTTGTCGCCGACCAGCGTGATGTTCTTGCCCATCAGCGCGAACAGCGGACGCACCTTGTCGAAGGTCGCTTCTTCGCCGCCCACCATGATCGACAGCGTGGCATTGCGCGCGCCGACTTCACCCCCGGACACCGGCGCATCCAGGTACTGGCAGCCGAGCGCATGGATGCGGGCAGCAAAATCCTTGGTCGCGATCGGCGAGATCGAGCTCATGTCGACCACGATCTTGCCGGCGCCGAGCCCCTCGGCAACCCCGCCCTCGCCAAACAGCGCCGCTTCCACATGCGGGGTATCGGGCACCATCAGGAAGATCACGTCGGCCCCCTCGGCCACTTCCTTGCCGGAGCCGCATGCCACGCCGCCCTTGTCCAGCAGTGCCTGCGGCGCGCCGCTGCGGCTGTACAGCCTGACCTCATGCCCGCCGGCGATGAGGTTCTCAGCCATCGGGCTGCCCATGATGCCAAGTCCGATAAATCCCAGTTTCACGTGTTTTCTCCGTTAGTTTCGTTGGCCTGCCTGGCCGGGCTCAATACCCCGACGCAGTCTCCGGCGGTGGCACGAGCCCCGCGCGCATCTGCGATATCACCTGCCTTGCCCCCGCCGCCATCAAGCGCGCGTCGGAACTCACCGTCACAAAGCGGAAGCCCTGCTGGATCCGCCGCAAGGCAGCTTCCGGCGCGCCGTTGTGGATGCCCGCAACGCGCCCATGCGCCTTGGTCCGTGCGATCACGTGTGCGATGGCCTGCACCACCGGCGGGTCGACATCGTCGAAGGTCGGGCGGCAACCGAGCGCGAGCGACAAGTCAGAAGGGCCGATATACACGCCATCGAGCCCGTCGACCGAGAGGATCTCGTCCAGGTTGTCCAGCCCTTGCAGGGTCTCGATCATCGCCAGCACCACGACCGTGTCGTTGGCGCGTTCCGGATAGTCCGCACCGCCGTACAGCAGGCCGCGGATCGGCCCGAAGCTGCGCGCGCCCAGCGGCGGATAGCGCGTGGCGGCCACCAGGCGTTCGGCGTCCGCACGGTTGTTGACCATCGGGCAGATCACCCCATACGCGCCGGCATCGAGCACCTTCATCAGGACGCCCGGCTCGTTCCACGGCACGCGCACCACCGGCACGGTATTCGTGGTGGAAATCGCCGTTAGCAGCGCCAGCGCATCCGCGTAGTCCAGCGCGCCGTGCTGCAGGTCCACTGTCAGGGAATCCCAGCCCTGGTGGGCCATCGTCTCCGCCGCAAAGGCGCTGGGGATGGAAAGCCAGCCGTTCACGACCGCCTGGTCGGCGGCCCACATGGTTCGAATCCGGTTCTCGCGCATACGGTCTCCTCCAATTGCAGGTTGCATGCGGCGGCGTGCGAGCGCGTCGCGATGGCTCGATCGGGATCTTCCAGTCTGGATCACATTCTCCCAACGGGCCAGTTCGCGCTGGTTGAACTTATCGAACCGCAAGAATGTAATACGTTGTCGTACAACATTGTACGGACTCCGGGCAAGCTTTGCCGGTTGGGGATTACCCGATGTCAACGATGGCGATTGGCAGCCATTCCGCGTGAATTTCCGCCTTTCATTGGCCAGACGCCTCGCGTTTACCCGAAATTCAACCGGTTTTTCTTGGTGACGGCCGCATCCATGTCATAGGATGACTGATGACATGCGGCGCAGCATGTCGCCTGTTTCCTGTCTACGCCCCGCGCTGCCCAAAACACAGCGCCCACGACAACGAGCCCAATGAAACCAGACATCCTCCAGCTGAGCCCCATCCTGATCCCCGCCATCAACGACAAGCTGGACGCGCGCTACACCGTGCACCGGCTCTTCGAGCAGGCCGACAAGGACGCTTACCTGCGTGAGCACGGCCCCGGCATCCGCGCCGTCATCACCGGCGGCCACACCGGCATCACGCGCGCGATGATGGAGCAACTCCCTGCCCTGGAGGTAGTGGCAGTCAACGGCGTGGGCACCGACGCGGTCGACCTCGAATACGCCCGCGCCCGCGGGTTGCCGGTGACCGGCACCTTCGGCGCGCTGACCGAGGACGTGGCCGACCTCGCCGTGGGCCTGCTGCTCGCGACCTGCCGCGGCATGTGTGCTGGCGACCGCTTCATCCGCGCCGGCGAGTGGTTGCGCAACCCGCAGCCGAGCGCGATCCCGCTGGCCCGCCGCGTCAGCGGCATGCGCGTGGGCATCGTCGGCATGGGGCGCGTCGGCCGCGCCATTGCTGCGCGCCTGGCGGCATTCGGCTGCCCGATCGCCTACACCGACCTCAGGGCGATGGATGACGTGCCCCACATTTTCGTGCCCGGGCTGGTCGAACTCGCCCGCCAGAGCGATGCCCTGGTGCTGGCCGCCGCCGCGGACAAGGCCGAGGGCATCGTCGATGCCGCGGTACTCGACGCGCTGGGCAAGGACGGCTACCTGATCAATATCGCGCGCGGCCGGCTGGTGAAGGAAGACGACCTGGTCGCGGCGCTCAAGGCCGGCCAGATCGCGGGCGCGGGGCTGGACGTCTTCGTCGACGAGCCCAACGTTCCCGAGGCGCTGTTCGCCATGGACAACGTCACGCTGCAGGCGCACCGCGCCAGCGCCACGCACCAGACCCGCGCCGCAATGGGCGAGATGGTGCTCGACAGCATCGCCCAGGCCCTGGCGGGCCAGCGGCCCGAGTTCAGCCTGACCACCTGAGCCTGGCGTCCACCGGCAAACCCCATAACAAACCCAAGGAGACATCATGCGTATCCCCCACCTCGCGGCACTCACGCTGGCATTGCTCGCATCCGGCATCGCCGGCGCACAGTCCTATCCGGCCAAGCCCATCACCATCGTGATCGGCTCCAGCCCCGGCAGCACCACCGACGGTCTCGCCCGCGCGGTGGGGGCGCAGATCACCAAGGAGACCGGCCAGCCCGTCGTGGTCGACAGCCGACCCGGCGCGTTCGGCGGGATTGCCGCGCAACAGGTCGCACGCGCGGCGCCGGACGGCTATACGCTGTTCATGACGACTAACACCACGCAGGCCGCCAATCCGCACCTGGTCAGGTCCCTGCCCTACAACCCGATCAAGGATTTCACGCCGATCGGGCAGCTGGTGCAGGGCTATATGCTGATGGTGGTGAATCCCAACGTGCCGGCCAAGACCGTGCCCGAGTTCGTCGCGCTCGCGAAGAAGGAGCCCGGCAAGCTGACCTACGGGTCCGGGTCGTCGTCCGCGCGTGTTGCCACCGAGCAGTTCCAGCACATGACCGGCACCAGGCTGACCTACGTTCCGTACAAGGCCAACCCGCCCGCCGTGATCGACCTCGTCGCAGGCCAGACCGACGTGATGATCGTCGACCTGACCACCAGCCTGCCACAGGTCAAGGCCGGCAAGCTGCGGGCGCTCGGCGTCAGCAGCCCGCAGCGCTCGGCGCTGTTGCCCAATGTGCCGACTGTTGGCGAGCAGGGTATCTCTGGCTACGAGTTTGGCTACTGGAATGCGCTCTACGCGCCTGCCGGCACGCCTGCGCCGATCGTCAACCGGGTGTATGCGCTGATGCGCAAGGCGATGTCCAGCGAACAGGTAAAGCACTTCGTGGCGGAGAACGGGATGGAGGTGAAGGTGTCTTCGCCCGAGGAGTTGGGCAAGTTCCAGGTGGCGGAGCTGGAGCGGTGGGGGAAGATTATCAAGACGGCGGGAATTCAGCCGGAGTAGGAGTGGTTGGAAGTCTTCACAGTCGCTGTCCAACGGAGTAAAGGCCGAACCGATGCCGGGAATACCCCGGTATCGAAACGCCAATCCGCGACAGTCTTCATCGGATCCCGCCCCAGATAATCGCTTCCCGGAGCGCTGCCATCCGCAACGGATCGGCGGCGTCCCTCACAAAAGCGACGGAGACTTCGATGACGACACCAACCACTGGCGCTGACCTGCGCACGCTTCGCGAACGCGTGGTTCGCGATCATTTTGCCGACGAGATCCGGCAGGACTTCGACGCCGTCCTGTCGACGTTTCCACACCCTCACTACGAGCTCATTGCCAGCGGCGCGGTATTCGACGGCAACGACAACGTCCGGAAGTACTACACGCAGAGCCGCCAGGCATTCCCGGACCAGCGCAGCCAAATCATCCAGCTTCGGCATACCGACGATGCCGTGATCGTCGAGTTCTGGCTGTCCGGCACGCATCGCGGCAACCTGAACGAACTGCCACCGACGGGCAAGCCGTTCCGCTGCCGCATGATTGCGCTGTTCCTGTTCGACGCCGAGACGCTGATCTGCGAACGGATCTACTACGACAGCCTGACCATGATGCAGCAGCTGCTGGCCGGCCTGCCGCCCGGGCAGAAGGCGCAGGCCATTGCCGGCCTGTTACGTGACAAGACGGCGGACCTGTCCGCCGCGGCGTAAGTTCCCATCACCGATCACGATTCCTACGGAGACATCGACATGCCCTTGCCGGAAGTCACGACGCATCAGGAACACCTGCTGACGATCAATATCAACGAAGTCCCGCGCCTGCCGACCGAAGTGCCGGGAACCAACATCACCCCGCTGTTCCTGGACCGTGAAAACGGGGTCTGGGTGCTCTACGGGAGATTCGAACCGGGCACGGTCCTGCCCACGCATTTCCATACGGGCACGGTGCATTTCTATACCACGCGCGGCATGTGGCACTACGCCGAGTATCCGGACGATCCGCAGACGGCCGGCAGCTACCTGTTCGAGCCCGGCGGCTCCATGCACACGTTCATGGTGCCGGCCGATGCCAGGGAACCGGCCGAAGGCTTGATGGTGGTCTATGGCGCCAACATCAACTTCGTCAATGGCGAGTACCACAGCATCATGGACGCGGGCGCGATCGAGGCCGCGATCCTGGGCGCCGTGAAGCTTGGCGCCATGCCGATGCCGAAGTACATCCGCCCCAAGGGCGGCGCGGAGTTTGCCAGCGCGACGTAGTGAGCGCGTCTGCGAGCGCGTCAGGCCAGGCGCCTCAAGGCGTCCTGGTCCAGCAGCGTGACGCGTCCATAGTCGAGCCGCAGGATCCGTTGGCCCTCCCACTCCTTGAGCTGCCGGTTGATGCTCTGCCGCGAGACGCCCAGCATGTGGCCCAGGTCCTCCTGGGACAGCTGCAGCGCAGCGTTCCCGTCGGCCGGCGCCGACAACGCGTGCGCATGCTGCGCCCCCAGCAGCCGGCGCGCCAGGCGAACCGGCAGCGGTTGCAGGATCGTCTCGTCGATCCATTCCAGTGCCCAGCGATAGCGCCGGCAGATCAGCCGCGTGAATTCCATCAGGAATGCCGGGCGGTGGTCGACGATGGCGTGGAACGCCTGCGCGGGCAGCATGAGCACCTCGCAATCGACCACCGCACGCGCGTCATAGACGCGTGGCGCGTCCATGAACAGTGAGACCTCGCCGAACCATTGCCCGGGCTCCAGCACGCTGAGCACCGCCTCGCGGCCGTTGGCTGCCGTGACGCTGAAGCGCATGCGTCCGCGCTCCACGCAGAACAGCGCCTGCGGCGACGAGCCATAGGTGAACAGCACTTCGTTCTTCGCCAGTTGCCGGCGCATGGCATGGGCGCGCAACGCGGCCTCCAGCTCGGGGGACAGCAGTTCGGGAACAGGATGGCGGCTGGCTTCGGCGAGGTCTGTCATGGGCAGTCAATCCAGCGTGATGTTGGCCTCCCTGGCCACGCGCTTCCAGACTTCGATCTCCCGGACGTTGACGGCTGCCTGCTCTTCGCCGCCGAGGTAGTCGGGCGTGATGCCCCAGTCGGTCATCTTCGACTTGACGGCGGGGTCCTGCAGCGTGTCCTTCAGCGCCGCCGCGATCTTGTCCACGATCGGCCTGGGCACGCCCGCCGGCGCGTACATCGCCCAGCCCGTCCATTGGTCGAAGTCGACGCCCTGCTCCTTGTACGTGGCAACGTTCGGGAAATTGGAGGTCCGCCGGGTACACATCGCCAGCGGCTTGATCTTGCCTGTCTTCACCGCGGTTGTGCCAGAGCCGATATCGAGCCAGCCAACCTTGATCACATCGCCCATCATGGCCGTCATGACCGCAGCACCGCCCTTGAACGGAATGTGGTCGAGCTTAATGCCCGCTTTCTGCGCCAGCACTTCGGCACAGAAATGGCCGGTCGAGCCCTGGCCCCAGGTGCCAAACTGGATCGGCTTCGGGCTTCGCTTCGCGAGTTCGATGAACTCCTTGAGATTGTTGGCCGGCAGGTCGGCGGTGGCGACCAGGATGATCGGCGAGGTGCCGACCCTTGCCAGCGTCGTCAGGCCCTTGACCGGATCGTAAGGCAGTTGGTGGTAGACCGCCGGCGCCAGCGTGGTCGTCGTCATCGTGCCCAGCGCGATCGTGTAGCCATCGGGCCTGGCGTGCGCCAGCTGGCCGATCGCAATCGTGCCGGCCGCGCCGGCGATGTTATCGACGACGAACGGCTGCCTGAGGCGCTTGCTCAGCTGCTCGCCGAGCAAACGGCCAAAGGCGTCCGCGCCACCGCCAGGGGCTGAGGGCACGATCAGCTTGACCGGGCGGTTGGGGTAGTCGCCGGCCGGCTGTGCAACGGCGACGGTGGCGATCGACATGCAGAGCGCCACGAGGCCGCTGCAGAAAGAGTGCTTCATGACAGTTGTCTCCAAAGTTTCTTGTTCTGACCTGCCAGCTCCGGGAACGCCTCAGTCCGCGGAGAACTCCGCGCCCCCTTTGGGACGGATGTAGCGCGGCACGGGAATCCCGGCCTTGCGCGCGGCGGCGAGGATGCCCTCTTCGATCGCGCCGGCATCGCGGACGCTCTGGAATTCGCCTTCCGAAAAAATCACGTTAGCGCCGTAGACAACCATGAAGCCTTCGGCGGGCTCCTTTGCATCCGCCGGCACGGAGAAGGTATGCACCGAGCCGCCGGGTTCGTACAGGTAGCTGCCTGCGGTTTGCGGGTCCTCGGGATACTCGATGTAGTTCCACTGCCCCTTCGTCGTGAAGAAGTGCACGGTGCCGGTGTGGAAATGCGGCGGGAGCGTCGTGCCCGGTTCGAACTTCCCGTAGAGCACCCAGACGCCGTTCTCGCGATCGAGGAACAGCGGAATGATGGTCGAGCCTGGTTCCGATCCGGGAAACTCGTGCGATGCGTGGATGTTGACCGACAACAGCCGGTCCTGGTGCGTGACAACCTGCGGCAATGCCATTGCTATCTCCAAGGATGAGGGGTATGGGGAATGGGGAATGTCTAGTCCAGCTTGATGTTGGCTTCGCGCGCGACGCGCTTCCACACTTCGATGTCGCGCGCATTGATCGCGGCCTGTTCGCTGCCGGCGACGTAATCCGGCGTGATGCCGAGATCGGCCATCTTGCTTGCCACCGCCGGATCCTTGAGGGTCTCCTGCACGGCTGCGGCAAGCTTCTCCGTGATCGCCTTTGGCACGCCCGTGGGCGCGAACATGGCCCAGCCCGTCCATTGGTCGAAATCGACGCCCTGCTCCTTGTAGGTGGGAACATTGGGGAAGTTGGCCGTGCGACGCGTGCACATGGCCAGCGCCTTGATCTTGCCGGTCTTGACGGCCGATGTGCCGCTACCGATATCGAGCCAGCCCAGCTTCACCACCCCGCCCAGCATGGCTGTCACCACGGGCGACGTGCCCTTGAACGGGATGTGGTCCAGCTTGATACCGGTTTTCTGGGCCAGGACCTCCGCGCAGAAGTGTCCGGTGGAGCCAAGTCCCCAGGTGCCGAACTGCAGCGGCGAAGCGCTCTTCTTCGCCACGGCCACGAGTTCCTTCAGGTTGTTGGCGGGAAAGTCCTTGGTGGCGACCAGGATGATCGGTGACGTGCCCACGCGGGCGATGGTCGTCAGGTCCTTGACCGGGTCGTATGGCAGCGCCTGGTAGACGGCAGGGGCCAGCGTGGTGGTCGTCATCGTGCCAAGGCCGATCGTGTAGCCATCCGGCGTGGCCCGTGCGAGCTGCGCGATCGCGATGGTGCCGGCCGCGCCGGCGTTGTTCTCGACCACAAGCGGCTGCTTCAGGCGTCGGCCGAGCTGGTCCGCGAGGATGCGGGCGAACACGTCGCCGCCACCGCCCGGTGCGGTCGGGACAATCAGGCGGATCGGCTTGGTCGGATAACTGGCATCGCCCTGCGCTTGCGCGCCAAAGGACAACGCGGCTGCGGCAAGGAAACCGAGGGCGGCGTACTTCTTCATCTTTGTCTCCAGCTTCTGTGTTTCACGGGTCCATCGCGCCGTGTTCCGTGGCCCTTGGGCAAGGCATTTTTTGGAACACAGGGAAACGTTTCCACTTATTGTGCGACCATGGGGGCGCGGATCAAATGGTGGTAAACCCGAGAGTTTTTGTGAGGCGTTGTGGGCGCAAATAGCACCGCCGGGAGGGCGTGCGCGGCCTGCCTGGCGACAGTCGCCAGGCCATGGGTCGCGCGCGCCTTATGCGTGCTGCGTCAGGACAATCTTTCCGAAATGCGTGTTCCTGCGCATCATCTCGCAAGCCTCGGCGACACGATCCAGCGGCAACCTGGCATCGATCGGCAGGCGCAGCTGTCCTTGCCGGAGAGCCGGCCAGAAGTCTCGTTGCACGCGCTCTGCAATGACACCGAAATCCTCGACGGTGCGCGTCCGGAAGGTCATGCCGAGGTACTGGATCCGGCGCAACGAATGGAGATCGAAGTCGAATTCTCCGCTCTCCCCTGCCATCCGGCCGATATTGACGATGCGCCCACCGATCTTCACCGCGCGCATGCTGTCGTTGATAAAAGGACCGGCCAGGAAATCGACCAGCAGATCCACGCCGCGGCCTTCGGTGTGTTCCAGCACGGCCTTCACCCAGTTCGGATCGTTGCTGTCGAGCGCGATGTCAGCGCCAAACTCCGCCAGGCGCGCGCGGCGGTCGGGCTTGGTCGACGTGCCGATGACCAGGCTGGCACCGAAGTGTTTTGCCACCTGCAATGCCATCAGACCCACGCCGGAGGAAGCGCCCAGCACCATCACGGTTTGCCCGGCTTCGAGCCCGGCCAGATGGCGCATCGCCGTATGGGTCGTGCGCAGTGCGACCGACAGGCAGGCACCGGTCTCGTAGTCCATCTCTTCGGCGGGAAACGGGAAGGCGCGCCGCCAATCCGTCACGGCATATTCGGCAAAGCCGCCAAGGCCGGAGCACATCACCCTGTCGCCAACCTTGTATGCCGTGACGTCCTCGCCAATCTCGACGACATCCCCAGCCCATTCCAGGCCCAGCGGCGTGCCGGTACCGCCGGCCGTGCCATGCGCCTTCCCGTCGACCAGCGACAAATCGGCGCGATTCAGGGAACTGGCCCGGACTTTCACGAGAATTTCAGTGGCCTTGGGTCGAGGGATCTCCATCTCGGCAAAAACAAGTCCCGTCTCACCGCGAATCGCAGCTTTCATTGCGCATGTCTCCTGTTGAATAGTTCTGGCGCATTCATTGTAGAAACGTTTTCGCACTTTACGCAAGGGCCTGCCGGCCAAAAAAATGCCGCCTCGGATGGAGGCGGCATTGCTGCTGCAAGACAGGATTGCGCTGCGCCTAGGCGGTTACTTTCTTGCGCGCGGTGGCGGGGCCGCATGACTCGCGCAGCACGAGCTGCGTGGTAATGACAATGGTCTCGGGCTCGATGCCTGCCTCGCGCTCCAGCTGCTTGAGCATGAGCTGGGCGAGCACGGTGCCAACGATATCGAGATCCCAGGTCAGCGAGGTAATCGATGGGCTGAACAGTTGCGACAGATCGGTGTCGCCGATGCTGATCACGCTGACATCGTCGGGCGCGGTCCGGCCGGTATGCCGCAGCGCCTGCAACACCCCGGCCAGGATGCGCGTGCCCAGACACATGAAGGCCGTGGGCGCTTCGGGCCCGGACAGCAGGGACAGCGCTTCGGTGAACGCGAAATCCATTGCGGACTTCTCGCAGCGAATCAGCTTCGGCACCGGCTTGAGACCCTGCTCCTTGTACGCCTCCTTGAATCCGGCGATACGTTCCCGGCCCGGACGCAGGACGCTGCCCGGCGTCAGCAGCGCGATGCGTGTGTGGCCCAGGTTCAGCAGGTAGCGGGTCGCCTGCAGCGCCCCGTTGTAGTGGTCGACATAGACGCCGGTGCCGGTCGGGCCGAAATCCCGGTCGAGTGCGATCACCGGCATATCTTGCGAGAGCTGCTCCAGCAGCTTGGGGTTTTCCACCTCGCAAGGGCCCAGGATCAGCCCGTCCACGCGTCGGCGGCGGAACAGGTCGATCAGGTTCTTTTCGCGCTTCCCGTCGTTATGCGTACTGGCGATCAGCAACGCGTAGCCGGCCGCCTGCAGCGCCGCCTCGACGGAAGTGATGATCCTGGCGTAAAGCGGGTTGGCGAGATCCGACACGATCAGGCCGATCGCGCCCGACGAGCGCGTGCGCATGCTCTGTGCGATCGCATCGGGCTCGTATCCCAGCCGCCTGGCCGCCTTGGTAACGGCGGCAATCGCCGCTTCGCTGACGCGCCCGGCGCGATTGAGCGCGCGGGATGCCGTGCCAATCGAAACGCCGGCCTCCTTGGCAACTTCCCGGATCGTGATGCGTGGCTTCATCGGCGACGTTTCACGATACGTTGCGCCACCACGGGCACCACACGAGACTGCAACATCTGCTCCCTCCCCTCTTCTTTTACCGTCGGCCCGCCACGGCAGCGCGGCGAGCCAGCGACGAGTCATGCGTCATTTCCTGAACGCTAAGCATTCTAGCTCACGGAATGACGCATACTCCTCGGGGGTCCGCGGCCGGCAAGACAAGCGCCCGGGATGGGGCGGGCCCGCCGGCCACGTCGGGCGCTATCGCGGTGCGCCGATCTGATGGATCGCCTGACCCTTGCCATCCCACGCCAGCCCTGCCCGCCTGACCTCGGCAAAGTACTCGCCTTTGCCGCCGGTCAGTTCGGAGATCTCGAACATGCCGCTGGGCAGTTCCGGATGCACGAAGTAGGCAAAACGTCCACGCGGGCCCATCCGGCCGCCATGCCCCTCCACATACCCCGCCTCCAGCAGGTGCGCCACGATTTCGTCGAACCGGTCTTCCGTCCAGTAGGCGATGTGCTGCGCACCTTCGCCGCTGCGCTTGAGCGAGTCCAGGTAGAGCGATGGGGCTTCGTCCCGCTGCTGGATCAGTTCGATCTGCAGGTCGCCGGAGTTGGCCAGCGCGATCGACAGCGTCGGCGGCGTCGCAGGCTTGCCGTAGTAGCGGTATTCCGTGGTGCCCACGTCTTCCTTGTAGAACCACGGCCCGACGCCGAGCTTTTCGGTCCAGTGAGCCATGGCCTTCTCGATGTCGCTCACCACGTAGCCAAGCTGCCGCACGCCGCCGAACAAATAACTCATTGCTGTCTCCTTGTCGTCTGAGGGTTGCTGTTTCGCTTTTGCAGAAACGTTTTCACAATATACGCGCAACCATCGAATTCATGGGGGTAGTGTTTACCATGATTGCCCCTGTTTTCTGCGGCACCAACAATCCAGAACAGTTGTGGAAACGTTTCTCTTATTTGCGCAACGATGGCTGGCATGCAGGAAACTGCGCTTGCAGAACAACACTCAGGAGACTATTGCAATGGCTCAATTCACGGACAAAGTGGCCTTGGTAACCGGTGGCGCGAGCGGCATCGGGGCCGCGACGGCACGCGTGCTGGCAGAGCGCGGCGCACGCGTCGTCATCGCCGATCTGGCGAACGGCAACGGCGCCGCGGTGGCGGACCGGATCGGCGCCGAGTTCATGGCGCTCGACGTCACCAGCGAGCCGGACTGGAAGACCACGATCGCGGCAATCCTTGAGCGCCACGGGCGACTCGACGTGCTCGTCAATGCGGCCGGCATCGTCGGCGACGTGGTCAATGGCACGCTCGCCAACACCACCCTCGCCGACTTCCGGCGTGTCCTGGCGGTGAACCTGGACGGGACGTTCCTGGGCTGCCGCGAAGGCGTGGAGGCAATGCGCAAGACCGGCAGGGGCGCCATCATCAATCTCGCTTCCGTCGGCGCGTATTACCCGACACTCCAAAGCGTCGCCTATGGCGCCAGCAAGGGCGCCGTGATGCAGCTGACGAAAACCGTGGCGCTGGCCGGAGCCGAGCACGGCCACCAGATTCGCTGCAATTCCGTCCACCCCGGCAAGATCGCCACGCCGATGCTCGAGACGATCTTCGACCAGTACAAGCAACGCGAGGCAACCGGCGGCGTCGATCCCCGGACGGCTGGCCGGCGCATCCCGCTCGCCGAGGAAGGCAAGCCCGAGGATGTTGCCAACCTGATCGCCTTCCTGGCGTCGGACGAAGCCGGCTACATCACGGGCGGCGAGTTCACCGTGGATGGCGGCTGGCGGCTGTTGCGCTGACACCGCATTGCATTCCCATATGGCGACTGGCTCAGTACCAGCCGAAGCCGGTCGCCGATCCTTCCCGCAAAACCTGATGGAGAACATGATGTCTGAATCCCTGAACGCCGCACGCATCCAGACCGTGCGTGATCACATGGCCCTCGAGTGCACGCACGAATGGGATGCCGTGATCGATACCTTCGCGCATCCCCGCTATGAAATGCACGCCACCGGCACGGTGTTCGATGGCGAAGAAGAGGTGCGCGGCTACTTCGACTCGTCGCGCGCTTCGTTTCCCGACCTGGCCAACGAGATCATCGCCATCGCTGCCGCGGACGACACCGTGCTGGTCGAGTTCTGGCTCTCCGGCACGCACCTCGGCGATCTGAAGGCCAATGGCAAGATCTTCCCGCCCACTGGCCGCAAGTTCCGCGTGCGCATGGCCGCGACGTTCGAATTCGCGCCGGATTCGGACAAGATCATTTGCGAGCGCCCCTACTCCGCCACGGACGCCAAGCTGCGAGCGCTCGGACTAGTCTGACGATCGGCGGCGAGTCCCGGAAGAGGCGAGCGGCTGAGAGGCCCCTCGCCTTTTTTGTCAGGCGGCCGACGTGTGGCTTGCCGGGCGGGCCACGCGGCGTGCGCCAGCCCCCTCCCGGAAGTAGTACGCGAAGATGACGGCTGCGCAAGCCAGCGCCCCGCTGAGGACGTAGAGGCTGGCGGTAAAGCCGCCGGTGAGCGTCTTCAAGGCCCCTACGAGCAGCGGTGCGACCATGCCGGAGCTTGATCCGATCGTAGTGATGACGGCAATGCCTGCCGCGGCGCTGGGGCCCGACAAGATGCTCGCGGGCATCGCCCAGAACACCGCATAGGCGCTGGACATGCCGATCGACGCCAGCGTCAGGCAGACGATGGTCATCACGGGATTCTGCGGGAACAGCGACGCGCAGAGCATCCCGACGGCACCCACCATCGCCGCAATCGCAAAGTGCCACCGGCGCTCGCCGGTCTTGTCCGAGTGACGACCGACCAGGATGGCGGCGGTCACCCCGAACAGCGCAGGTATCGTTGCCGCGAGGCCCACCTGCATGACGGTCAGCCCCATGCCCTTGAGCATGGTCGGCTTCCAGAACGACAGCGCGAAGACGCCGAACACGACCAGGAACACGATCAGCCCCAGCACCCAGACGCGCGCATCAAAGATCGCATCGCGCAGCCGGGCGTGGCCATGGCCCGCGCGGTCCTGGCTCAGCATCTGCTCAAGTTCGGTTCGCTCGCGTTCGCTCAGCCAGCGCGCCTCCCTCGGGTTTTCAGACAGCAACAGGTACGCCATGATGCCCAACGGCACACACGGCAGGCCTTCCAGCAGGTAGAGCCATTGCCAGCCGCGAAGCTGGAACATCCCGTCGAGCCAGGTCATGATCGCCCCGGCAGCCGGGCCGGCCAGGATCGGCGCAAGGGTGTAAGACATATAGAAGATCGCGGTCGCCTGGGCGATACGCCGTCTTGGATACCACAGCGTCAGGTAGTACAGGACGCCGGGAACAAACCCGGCCTCGAACACGCCGACCAGGAAGCGCACGATGTAAAACTGCGTGGGTGTCCTCACGAAGATCATGGCCGCCGAGGCGAGCCCCCACAGGATCAGGATGCGCAGGAAGGTTTTCCGGACCCCGATGCGCGACAGCAGCATGTTGCTGGGCACTTCGAACAGCGCATAGCCGATGAAGAAGACGCTGACGCCCAGCCCGAATACAGCATCGCTGAACCCCAGCTCGTCGCGCATCTGGAGCTGGGCGTAGCCCACGTTGGTGCGATCGAGAAAACTGAAGACATAGCAGACGCACAGCACCGGCAGTATTCGCCAGCTCACCTTCCGGAACAGCCTGCTTTCGTTGTCCGCCGTCACGTCGATATGCACCGTGCCCATGCCATGTCTCCGACTGTTGTAGATGTCGCGCCGATTATCGGAGCCGGGTCCGGAGCGGACTGTCGCCTTTTGGCAGTCTCCGATGCGGACTTACCCGCGGCCGATCTATTGGTCGTTCTCCGAACGCGTTGCCGAAATCTGAAAAATGTCAAAAAAGTAGCTTACCGGCCCAGCCAGTAAGGTGCGCAAGCCAGATGCAGCATCTGCGAAGCAGCTTTCGCGCTCTGTTTGTGAACTTGGTCACTGCTGCGACGAAAATATTCAAGTTATCGAACGAAATGTCTTGGTTGGCACTGCCTCATCGCTCTGTAACCATAGATTCAGATCGGAAAGGAGTTGCCATGAAGCGCTGGGTTTCCCTTCCTTACAAGCCGCGCAAATGATGTCGTCAGCGAGGAAGATCATCCATACTCGGGGGGCAAGTCGTGAACCAGTGCTACAAGCGCCCAGCATGGGGAGCCGGCCGTACCTGTACCGCGGCGCTGGCCGTGCTTGCACTCGGAGCGGGACCGAAGCCCGCACTCGCGGACGAAAGCGGCGTGAGCTTCTGGCTGCCAGGGCAATTTGGCAGCCTTGCGGCGGTGCCGACGGCACCGGGCTGGTCGCTGGGCGCCGTGTATTACCACCCCTCCGCGAGTGAAGGCGGGAGCAAGACTTTCCAACGCGGTGGCCGCATCACGGGCGGGGTGGATGCCCGGGCCGACCTGATATTCGTCGCGCCGACCTATACGTTCAAGGAACCGCTCCTTGGCGGGCAAGCATCGGCGTCCGTCGTTGGCGCATTCGGGCGTAGCCGGGTGGGCGTCAATACGACGCTCTCGGGGCCGGGCGGCGGGGTCATATCGGGCGCGCAAAGCGATTCGCGCACCGGCGTCAGTGACCTGTACCCGCTGGGCACACTGAAATGGAACCACGGCGTACATAACTTCATGGCGTACACCATGATGGGTATACCGGTCGGCGCCTACGACGCGAACCGGCTCGCCAACATTGGACTCGGGCACTGGTCGGTGGACGCGGGCGGCGGCTACACCTATTTCGACAAGAAGAACGAATTCTCCGCAGTGCTCGGCTTTACCTACAACTTCGAAAACCCTGACACTGACTACAAGAACGGGGTGGACTCTCACCTGGACTGGGCAGCGTCGCACTTCTTCTCCGAACATGTCCATGCCGGCGTCGTCGGCTATTTCTACAACCAGCTAGGCGGCGACAGCGGCACGGGTGCCCGGCTCGGCGACTTCAAGTCGCGTGTCGCCGGAGTCGGTCCTCAGGTCGGCTACTTCTTCAAAGTCGGCTCACAGGAATGGTATGTCACTCAAGGCGTACTGGGAATTCGCGGCCAGGAACCGGCCGGAGGGGTGGAATCTCTGGCTAAGCGTCGCCATTCCCCTTGGCCCTTCGAAGAAGTGAGGCGCGCGCAGCCGGCGCTGCCCCGGGCGGCGCGGCATTCCCCGATGGGTTGGCGCAGTGCGCGAGCAATCGGGCTATGCGGTCGTACGCAATGGCCACTTCATGGCGCCGCGCTGTTTGCTGCGCTGGGCGGCGCCGGGAAGTTCTTCTCCGCCTTTGCCGCCGGCAACCTTGAAGGCATCGTCGCCTGCTTCGATGACGACTTCGTATGGACGCTGCCCGCCGGCAGCCCGCCCCTGCCGAAATCAGCATGGCAGATCGTCAGCGAAGCCCATATGCAGCCCGGCGATATGCTGATCGAGAAGCGCCAGTACGGCGCCTTCTACGGCACTGGCCTGGACCAGCAGTTGCGCAGGCGGAACATCCGCACCATCGTGCTGGGCGGCATCGCGACCAATATCGGCGTGGAGTCGACGGCACGGGCGGCGCTGGACCGGGGCTACGCGCTGGTGTTTGCCGAGGACGGCATGACCGGCCTGACCGAGGCGTCGCACCGCTTTGCATGCGATACGATCTTCCAGATCCTTGGGCGGGTGCGGTCGTCTGACGAGATTGGGCGCGCGATCGAAGCGGGCGCGCGCGCATAGCGCAGCAAAGGCGGCCGCTCGCACTCACCCTGACTGGGAATTCGTTTCCAGCGTCACGCTGCCGCTCTCCAGCAGCGCTTCCGTCAGCATCGCCACCAGTGGCTCGATGACCGGCTGCATCGCCGGGCTCTCGCCAATTACGGAGACCTCGGCCATGGGCAGCGCGGGCCATTGCGCCGACGGCGACAGGATGCGCATGCCATGCTGCGCGAACGACTTGCCCAGCACGGTCACGCCAAGCCCGCCGAGCACGGCTGCCTGCACGCCGCTGAGGCTGCTCGCGGTGCAGGCGACCACCCACTCGCGCCGCGCGTCATTGAGGACGTCCGTCATGATCTCGCGGTAGGCGCACGGTGGCCGCATCATGACCAGCCGGGCCGGCCGGCGCGAATCGGGCCGATAGCCGGTGGCCGCGAGCCAGACCAGCGGCTCGCGCCAGATCACGCGGCCGCGCACTGCGGGGCCGCCTTTCCTTGCCTTGGCGATCACCACGTCGAGCGCGCCTGCCTCGTAGTCCGCCAGCAGATCCTGGCTGGCGCTTGTGGCCAGTTCGATCTGCACATCGGGATACTGCTCGCTGAAGCGGGACAGCAGGCGCGGCAGCTGCGTCTGCACCAGGTTCTCCGAAATGCCCAGCCGCATCAGTGCGGGCTTTGGCGGCTCCCGCAGCTCCCGCAGGAACGCGTCGTAGTGGCCCAGCAAACGCTTGGCCGCCGCCAGGGCCCGTTCGCCATCCCGCGTCAAGGTCAGGGAGCGGCTCGATCGCTCGAACACGCGCAGGTCAAGCACGTCCTCCAGCCGCAACACCTTCTGGCTGACCGCGGATTGCGAGCGGCCGATCAGGCCCGCCGCCGCGGTGAAGCTGCCGGATTCGGCGACTGCCACGAAGGCTCTGAGCAAATCGGGTTCGACGTCCTGCATGGCATGGCCCATCAATCAGGCAAACGAATAGATGCAAGAAAGATTATTCGTTTGTCTTCTCGGTTTCAACTGCCAATAATCGGTTCACCAATTCTTTTCTCAAGGAGCGTGATGTGATGTGCCGCACAGATTCCATTGCCATCGTCGAGAACTTCTGGCGCCAGGTCTGGCAAGGCAGGAACCCCGATGCGATCGACAGCCTTGTCGCCGAAGACTTCGCCATTACGTCCGGCGGTGTCGAGATCCGCTCGCGCCCGCAGTTCAAGCAATGGGTGGCGGCCTTCCTTGCGAGCATCGACGACTTCCGCTTCGAGGTGGTCGAGACCTTCCAGAATGCAAGCGGCGACCGGGTGGTGTCGCGCTGGATCGTGACCGGCAGGAACAACGGCTTCATGGGCTCGTCGCCGTGCCAGTCGCCGATCCGCATGACCGGCACCGCGGTGCTGCATGTGCGCGAGGATGGCCTGCTGCAGCACAACTGGGTCGAGCGCAGCGCGCTGGAAGTCCAGCGCAGCCTGGCCGGCGCGGCGCGTTGAGCAGCATGTCCCGCATCCCACGGCGCTACGGGCATTTCGTGTTCGGCGCGATCCAGTCGGGCATGAGCTGCGCCGTCGCCGCTGCCATCGCCAGCGCGCCCTTCTACGGGCGCGGCAGTTTCCTGTCGCACTGGCTGCATGCCTACGCCGTGTCGTGGGCCATCATGCTGCCCATCGTGCTGCTGGCCGCGCCTGCGATACGGCGCGCCGTCGATGCGCTGACGCACTAGTACAACATCCCGTAAATAGCTTTAATAATTATCGGGCTGAAAATACGGCTGCAGGAGCGTGACAACCAACTCGGCCATCTCGTCGAGCGAGCCTGCGCCTGGCAACGGTTCCCAACGCCCACTATGGCTGCGAAAGGCGGCACCATAGCGATTGCGGCCGAGCTCGGTCAGCCGAGCCACCACGGTCGGCTCCTCGTCGTCCAGACGTTTGATCAGCAGGTGACGCCCGTAGGCTTGTGTGATGATCTGCTCGTGGCCGAGCAGGCTGCGCAGTTGCTGCTGCAATTTGGCAGCGTAATGTTTGGTGGGTAAGGCTGGCATTTGGATCCTCGATTATGATGCGCCGGTTTGCAACGGATAGCCCCGGAAACTCCATTTGAACGGGTGGGCCACCTGATTGTGCGCGCGGACGAACTGCTCGGTGCGTTCGCGCAGGTGCGCGATGCTGGTGTGGCTCGCTTGGCGCAGCACCCGGCGCGTGTAGCAGGCAAACCAGAGCTCGATCTGATTGACCCAACTCGCGTGCAATGGCGTGAAGTGGAAGTGAAACCGCCCATCGTGCCGCGCGTTGAATGCCTGCCAGACGGCTTCGGCGCGATGCGTGTTCAGGTTATCCCAGACGACGTGCACCTGTTTGCCCGGGTACGCGCTTGCCACGCGCTCCATGAAGGCGACCAGATCGTCCTGGGTGCGCCGGTCGCGGCATTCTGCCAGCACCTGTCCGGTATGCACGTCTAGCGCAGCAATCAATGCCTGGGTGCCGTGACGAATATATTCAAACTCACGCCGACGCAGTCGTCCCGGCGCGGGTGCACGTCCCGGGTACTTACGCTCGATGGCCTGAATGCCGGTCTTCTCGTCGATACTGAGCACCACCGCGTTTCGAGGTGCCTTGCGATACAGCTTACAAATCCCGTTGACCTTCTCGCGAAAGGCCGGGTCGGGGCTGTGTAGCCATTGCTGGACCCGGTGCGGACGTACGTCGCCGGCCTGCAGAATGCGCTGCACCTGGCTGCGGCTGATCTGCCCGACGACGCCGCGCTCCACGGCGCGCGCCACAATCTCGTCCAGCGTGGGCGTGACCCGCCCCTCAGGTTCCTGCATTTCGCAAGCCAGCGAGATCAACTGTAGTCGCGCTTCATGGGTGATGCGTGGGGGACGGCCACTGCGCTCGCCCTCGCGAATGCCTTGGGCACCTCGCTGGGCAATGCGCTTGCGCCACAGGCAAACCGTTTGCACCGATACACCCAGTTCCCGCGCAATGACCGTATTGGAGTGGCCCTCGTGGGCCCACAACGCGATTCGCGCGCGCATCACGTCTCGCTGCGCAGCCGTCTTGCGCTCGATCAGCGATAGCAGTTCCTGTCTTTCTTTCTTCGCCAGCTTCACTGGCGTTGCATGGCGGCCTCGGCTCATCCCGTCATGATATCCGAGGCAATTAATTATTCAACCTATTTACGGGATGTTGTACTAGGCCGCGGCCGGCACGGGCATTCCGAAGGAATCCGCGCCCGGCCGGCCGCATCGTTCGCCCTTCCCTTCAGGCCAGGAAGAAATCACGCAACGCCGCCGCTACCGCGCCCGGGTCGTTTTCCGCGGGGAAATGACTGGCGCGCGGGATGCGCACCAGCCGGGTGTGCGGAATCTCGCGCGCAAAGCGTTCGGCATGCTCGATGCGCTGGAAGGGATCGTCCTCGCCCCAGACCAGCAGCTTGGGGATTGCCGACGCGCGCAAGGCCGGCACCAGTGCCTGTGTATGGCGATTGTCCGCCGCTCCGGCCAGCGCCATCCACGAGCGCGCCACGCGCGCATCCAGCCATGGCGCCAGGTACGCCTCCACCAGTTCAAGGGTTGCCGCACGATCCAGGCATCGCGTGATCGCCGTTCGCCGCGCCGAGAGGATTTCCTCGTGGGTGGTGGCGGCGACCACCGCCGGGTCGCGGAAGCGCGCCACGGCCGGCACCGGCCATGAGTCGTACATCACGGCATTGACCAGCGCCAGATGGCTGACTTCGATGCCACCGTGTACGAGCAGGTGCTGCGCGATCCCGCCGCCGATGTCGTGCGCGGCCAGCCTGACGGGGCCGGTGATCCCGGCCGCATGCGCAAACCGTTCCACCCAGGCCGCAAGTGCCGGGATCGATGCCGTATCGATGGTCAGCTCGCCGCCGGAGCGGCCGAGCCCGGGCAGGTCCACCGCCACGCAGTGCAGCCCGGCCGCCGCCAGTTCATCCAGCACCGGCTGCCACACGCGGCTCCAGAACGTGCCGTGCAGCAGCAGCACGGTGGGATGCGCAGGATCGCCGGCGTTCAGGTAACTGGTGGCCACGCCATCCACATCAATGGTCAGTCTTAGCATGTCATTGCCTCAAAGCCATAGGGTTGAAAGATATTGTGCTGTGCTTCTGCTATGGAAGACAGTCGGCCAGCCTCACGGCTGGCCTTGAGGTTGCATACGCTGCCGCACAGTTACCGCAGCGGCATGCCGCGCGTCTCGGGCGTCTTGCAGAACGTCAGCAGGGTGATGAAGGCGCCGCAGCCCACGTAGAGGAAGAACCAGCCCTCCTGCCCGCGCGACGACAGCCAGGTCAGCAGGTAAGGGGTCGTGCCACCGAGCAGCGCCACCACCAGGTTGTAGCCGGCGCCGATGCCCACCCCGCGCACTTGCGTATCGAACCACTCGGCCATGATCGATGGCGCGATCGACGCATAGAGCGCAAACGCCATCAGCCCGAAGCATTCGATCAGCAGCAGCGTCCAGAAGTCCGCGTTGAGCATCGACACGACCGGATACAGGAACAGCAGGTTGAGCAGCGCATAGACGAGCAACTGCGGGCGTCGGCCAAAGCGGTCCGACAGCGCACCGCACAGCGGCAGCGCCAGCATGAACAGCGCAATGCTGATGGTGCTCGCCTGGAATGCAACGTCGGGCGTGGCGCCGCCCTTGCGCATTGCGTAGACCGGCATGTAGCTGACAAAGAGATAGAAGCTGAACGCCGGCAGCACCGTGCTTCCCATCAGGCGCAGCATTGCGCCGCGGTGGTGCTGCCAGACCCAGCCCAGCGAGCGCCGGCGGATCTCTCCTGCGGCCTTCATCTTCGAGAACGCCTGCGTCTCGTTGACCCCGTGGCGAATCCAGAAGCCGAACACCGAGCCGCAGCCGCCGAGGAAGAACGGGATGCGCCAGCCGTAGTCGTGCAGGGCCTCGGGCGTCATGAACCGCGTCATCACCCAGGCCAGGCCCGAGGCCAGCAGCAGGCCCGCGGCAATGCTGCAGAACAGGAAGCTGCCGTAGAAGCCGCGCCTGGCCGCCGGCGCCGATTCCGTCAGGTAGGTGGTGGCCGCACCGTACTCGCCGCCGACCGACAGTCCCTGCACCATGCGCGCGACGGTCATCAGCACCGGCGCCCAGATGCCGATCTGCGCGTACGTCGGCAGGATCGAGATCGCGAACGACGAACCCGCCATCATCATGATGCACAACGTCAGCGCGCTGCGCCGGCCATAGCGGTCGGAAAACCCGCCGATCAGCCAGCCACCCAGCGGGCGCATGAAAAAGCCGATGGCGAACACCGCGAAGGTCGACAGCAGGGCGGCATTGCTGTCGTCGCCCGGAAAGAACTGCTTGCTGAAGTAGATGGCGAATACCGTGTAGATCGACCAGTCGAACCACTCGACCGTATTGCCGATGCTGCCGGCAAAGATGGTGCGCACCGCGCCGCTGCGCGCGGGCGCGGGATGGGCTTGCGCCAGGTCCTGCACCTGGCTGGTCTGGATTTCCATATTGTCTCCCCGGGCCCTGCTCGGTGGCGGCAGGGTCCTCTGTCTTTCGCGCGGCGGTTGCCGCGGGCTTTGTCGATGGCGCGCTTCGCGTGCAGTGGATCAGCGGATCAGCTTGTCGAGGTCGCGCTGGTCCAGGCCGTTCTCTTCGTAGTGGCGGCGTGCGGCGGCGACCTTGGTGAAGACGTCCTCATGGCCGATGATGTTGTCGCCGTCGAGGTAGATGTAACCCGCCACCGCGTGGAACCAGGTGATCATTTCCGGCACGTCGTCCGGCACCACCAGGGTATGGGTCTCGCCCGGGGGTTCCATGATGAACGAGCCTTCGGTGTACATCTCTTCGTGCTCGAGATAGAACCAGCGGCCCTTGAGCACCACCGCATGCACCGCGCCGAAATGCTTGTGGCACGACAGCACGCCGGACTTACGGACGCGCAGCAGATTGACGTAATATCCCTGCGTCACGCCGAAGCACAACGGCAGGAAGGCGACGCCATCGGCCTGGGGGATCCAGCGGATGTCATCGATGTCGCTGAGGTTGCCGAAGAAGATATCCGGGCGCGCGTCAGGCGGCAGCGGATTTACCGCCGCCTGCACGCCGCGGGGATTATGGAATTTGCGCGAATACACTTGCACAACGAGCTCCTTTGAGTGGGTACTGACCCTGGTCAGGCAGGGTTGAGCGCATTGTGTTGCGTGAAGAATCCGCGAACCAGCACCGCGGCGGAATAGCCGCTGTGCCAGGCAGGCACAGGTCGCCTTGCCGCCGGGCGCGGACAATGCCAATGATCGGAGGCCGGCGCGCCCGCGCACGGCCACCAGGGGCAACAAGACCGTGGACAAATATTCAGAGCTCGTCGCTTTCCTGCATTCGGCCCGCAGCCGCAGCTTCTCAGCGGCCGCGCGCAATCTCGACATCACGCCGTCAGCGGTCAGCAAGCTGGTCGCGCGGCTGGAGACGCGCCTAGGCGTGCGCCTGTTCGTGCGGCAGGGACGCACCGTCGCCCTGACCGAAGAAGGCCAGAGCTACCTGCCCAGCGCGGAGATGGTGGTGGAAGCGATGGCCAATGCGGATGCGCACGGCGAAGCGCTCGGCGAGGCGCTGAACGGCAAGGTGCGCGTGCACACCATGCTGACGTTCGCGCGGCACCAGATCGTGCCTTGGCTGCCCGCGTTCCTGAAGTCTTATCCGGGGCTGTCGGTGGAGTTCCATATCGCGCCACAGTATGAAGACGCCTTCGACAAGGGCGTGGACGTCGCCATCCACAGCGGCGCGCTGCCCAGTTCCTCACGCGTGGCCCGCAAGATCGCCGCGAGCCGCTGGATCGTGTGCGCGTCACCGGAATACCTGGCGCGGCATGGCAGGCCCCGGACGCCAGCCGACCTGCAGCAGCACACCTGCGTGGGCTTCAGTTTTGTCAGTGAGTGGAATGTGTGGCCGTTCCGCGCCGCGGACGGCACTACCTACGGCGTGCGGCCGGCCAGCGTGGTCGACACCACGCAAGGCGAGATCGCGCGCGACCTGGCGCTCGACGGTTTCGGGATCGTGCGGCTGGCCGAGTTCCATATCGGCGAGGACCTGCGCGCAGGCCGGCTGATGCCGGTGCTGGAGGCCTATCAGGACCCGGCCAAGGAACCGCTCTACCTGGTCTACCCCAACCGCAAGCATCTCAGCCCGCGCGTGAAGGTGTTCTGCGACTACCTCACCGAACGGCTGGCGACGCAGTCCTGGGCGCAGTAGCGCGCGGCGTCAGTCCGCGCGCGGCACCGGCCTCGCGTGCGGCGCCGCCACCGGCGACTGCAGGTCGAGCTTGGCGGACTGGTAGCCGCGCCGGAAATCCTGCACGTGCTTGTCCATCCAGGCCTGCGCGCCGTCCTCGTCGCCCGCGCGGATCGCGGCGACGATCGCCTTGTGTGCCTCCAGCAGCCGCTTGCCTGCCACCGGCACGCGCGTCATCACGGCGGCGAATGCGGGATAGAACAGCCGGCTGAGCGGTTCACGGGCCAATACCAGCGCGCGGTTGCCGCTCATCGCGGCGACGATGCCGTGGAACTCGATGTCGAGCTCCACCAGGCTCTCGCCGGCCTTCAGCGCCTGCTCGGTCCTGCGCAGGTTATCGTCGAGCCGCTCCAGCGCCTCGGGCGTCGCACGCGCGGCGGCCAGCCGCGCCATTGGCGGCTCCAGCACCGACATGGCCTGCCATAGCTCGTCGAAGACGATCTCGTGCAGCACCAGCGCGCGCTCCAGCTGCTTGCCGACCTCTGCGTCGGAGGGGCGCGTCACCACCATCTTCTTGGCGTGCTCGCGGCGCACCAGGTTGGCTTCCTCGAGCACGCGGATGCCCTCGCGCACCGTGGAGCGGTTCACGCCGAACATCTCGCACAGCCTGGCCTCGGTCGGCAGCGGGTCGCCTTCACGCAGCCGGCCGTCCAGGATGCGCTCGATCATGGCCTCGGCCAGCACCCGGTATGCCGGGATGGTGCGGATCTTCTCGAATTGGGCTTCCAACGCTATTCCTCGCTTGTGCCGGCGCAGGCACCGGCCTACGTCGCATTGTCTGACCATCAGACTATTCAATCACACCCACGGTGTCAAACCCTCTCGGGCGCTTGACAAGCAAAAAGTGGCTGCTATTCTGATTGTCAGACAAACCGACACACGTTCGGTTCACACCGCCCGCCGGCAATGCCGGCAAGGAGAGGAGACACAATGCAACGCAAACCACTCACCACGGCCGTGGCGTGGGCGCTGGCGCTCGCCCTGCCGCCTGCGCTGGCGCAAAAGCCCGCCAGTTCGCCGGGCACCTCGCCCGGCATCTCGGACAGCGAAGTCCGCATCGGCGTGCTGACCGACCTGTCCGGCATCTACTCCGACCTATCCGGCTCGGGTTCGGTGCTGGCCGCGAAGATGGCGATCGATGACTTCAAGGCCACCGGCAAGCCTGCCTTCGCGATACGGCTGGTCTCGGCCGACCACCAGAACAAGCCCGACGTCGCCTCGACCAAGGCGCGCTCGTGGTTCGACGAAGACAAGGTCGACATGATCGTCGACCTGCCCGCCTCGTCGGCGTCGCTGGCCGCGGTCAAGCTGGCGAAGGAGAAGCAGCGCCTGGTGATCGTGTCCAGCGGCGCCTCGACGCGCATCACCAACGAAGACTGCACCCCCACGGCCTTGCACTGGACCTACGACACCTACGCCCTGGCTACCGGGACCGCGAGCGCCGTGCTCAAGCGCGGCGGCGACAGCTGGTACTTCATCACCGCCGACTACGCCGGCGGGCGCGCGCTGGAGAAGGACGCGGCCGACGTGGTCACCGCCGGCGGCGGCAAGATTGTCGGGCGTTCGACGCACCCGTTCCCAGGCTCGGACTTCTCTTCCTACCTGCTGGCGGCGCAGGCCTCCAAGGCCAAGGTGATCGCGCTGGCCAATGCCGGCAACGACACCACCAACACCATCAAGCAGGCGGCGGACTTCGGCATCACCCGCAAGCAGACCATGGCAGCGACCCTGATGTTCATTACCGACGTGCACAGCCTGGGCCTGGACAAGGCCCAGGACATGTACCTGACCGAAGGCTTCTACTGGGACCTGGACGAGCAGACGCGGGCCTGGTCCAAGCGCTTCCATGCAGTGCAGAAGCGCATGCCGACGATGGCGCAGGCCGGGGTCTACTCCGCCGTGCTGCACTACCTGAAGTCGGTGCAGGCCGCGGGCAGCGACGACTCGATGACCGCGGTGAAGAAGATGCGCGAGCTGCCGGTCTCGGACATGTTCGCGCGCAACGGCAAACTGCGCGAGGACGGGCGCATGGTGCACGACATGTACCTGTTGCAGGTGAAGAAGCCCGCCGAGTCCAAATACCCGTGGGACTACTACCACGTCCGGCAGGTGATCCCGGGCGACCAGGCCTTCCTGCCGCTCGCCAAATCGACCTGCGCCAGCGTGCGCAAGGGGTAACGCCGTGGTAACGATCCTGCCAGCCTCGCCGCGCGCCGCCGCCCATGCGGACCCGGACATGCCTGGGTTCCGCCCGCGCAGCCAGACCGTGCCGCTCGACTGGGCGCGGCTGCGCCGCTACCTCGCCGGGCTCGGCCATGAACTGGACCTGGCGGAGATGCCCAGGCAGTTCGCCGGCGGCCTGGCCAACCTGAACTACCTGATCCGCCTCGACGGGCGCCAGTGCGTGCTGCGCCGCCCGCCGCCCGGTCCGCTGCCGCCCGGCGCCAACGACATGGCGCGCGAGCACCGCGTGCTCGGCAGCCGTCTCTGGCAGCGCTACCCGCAGGCGCCGCGCAGCCTGTTGTATTGCGTCGACCCGGACGTGCTGGGCGCGCACTTCCTGGTGATGGAGTACCGCCCCGGCCTGACCATCGGCGCCGAACTGCCGCCCTGGCTGGACAGCAGCGTCGCCGGCCCGCGCATCGCCCATACGCTGGTCGACCTGCTGGTACAACTGCACACCACCGACGCCGCCGAGGTCGGCCTGGACGATCTCGGCAAGCCCGACGGTTTCCTGTCCCGCGCGATCGAGGGCTGGACGCGCCGCGCCGAAGCCCTCAACGGCGCAGCCCCGCACCCCGCCGTGCGCGAACTGGCGCAGTGGCTGCGCGCGCATTGCCCGCCCGACGGCAAGCCCACGCTGCTGCACTGCGACTTCAAGCTCGACAACGTCGTGCTCGATCCCGAGACCCTGCGCCCGCGCGCCGTGCTGGACTGGGACATGGCCACCCGTGGCCACCCGCTGTTCGACCTGGCCACGCTGCTCAGCTACTGGACCGAGCCGGGCGACCCCGAGGCCGTGCGCGAACTGCGCCAGATGCCGACCACGTCGCCCGGGTTCCCGTCCCGCGCGCAGGTCGCCGAAGCCTATCGCCAGCGCACCGGCTGTGACCTGTCGGACCTGCCGTTCCATCGCGTGCTGGCGCTGTTCAAGCTCGGCGTGGTGTTCCTGCAACTGCATGCGCGCTATCTGGCAGGCGCCACCACCGAGTCCAGGTTCGCCAGCTTTGGCCGTATCGGCCGGTCGATCCTGGACTTCACGCATGACATCGCGCACGGACGCGCAAGCTAGGCGGACGACAGATCCGCAACCATGGAGACAAGCCAGATGGACTTCACCTTACCCGATTCGCTGCAAGCGCTGCGCGCGCGCACCGCGGCGTTTATCCGCGACGAAATCATCCCGCTCGAGGCCGATCCCGGACGCGGCGCGCACGGCCCCACCGAAGCGCTGCGCGTGGAACTCAATCACCGCGCACGGCGCGCCGGGTTGCTGGCGCCGCATGTGGCCGAGGAATGGGGCGGCCTGGGGCTGTCGCATCTCGGGCGCGCAGTAGTGTTCGAGGAAGCCGGCTATTCCTTGCTAGGCCCGCTGGCGCTGCATTGCGCGGCGCCGGACGAGGGCAACATGCACCTGCTGGAAGTGGTGGCCACCCCTGCACAGAAGGCGCGATGGCTGCGGCCGCTTGCCGCCGCGGAGATCCGCTCCTGCTTCTGCATGACCGAACCCCACCCCGGCGCCGGCTCCGATCCCGGGCTGCTGCAGACCACGGCCGAGCGCGACGGCGAAGGCTACGTGATCCGCGGCCACAAATGGCTGATCACCGGCGCGGACGGTGCCGGCTTCGCCATCGTGATGGCGACCGTGCCGGGAGAAGGCGGCGGGCCGACCATGTTCCTGACCGACATGCAGGTGCCCGGCATCCGCATCGGGCGCATCATCGACAGCATCGACCAGAGCTTCGCGGGCGGCCATGCCGAGGTGTTCTTCGAAGGCTGCCGCGTCGGCCCGGACCAGGTGCTCGGTGAAGTCGGCCAGGGATTGCGCTATGCGCAGGTGCGGCTCGCGCCCGCGCGGCTCACCCATTGCATGCGCTGGTTGGGCGCCGCGCGCCGCGCGCACGACATCGCCACCGCCCATGCGCGCGAGCGCCACGCGTTCGGCAAGCCGATCGGCGAGCACGAAGGCGTTGGTTTCATGCTGGCCGACAACGAGATCGACATCCACATGTGCCGGCTTTCGATCTGGCACACGGCCTGGCTGCTCGACCAGGGCCAGCACGGCAGGCATGAATCCAGCATGGCCAAGGTGTTCTGCTCGGAGGCAATCTTCCGCATCGCGGACCGCTGCGTGCAGGTGCTGGGCGGCCTGGGCGTGACGCGCGATACCGTGGTGGAGCAGATCTTCCGCGAGGCGCGCGCGTTCCGCATCTACGACGGTCCTTCCGAGGTCCATCGCTGGGCCATTGCACGGCGCGCGCTGCGCACGGAGACCGCACGATGAACGACTACGCAAACCTGTTCGACCTGCGCGACCAGGTCGCCGTGGTGACCGGCGGCGGGCGCGGCATCGGGCGCGCGATTGCCGAGGCGCTGGCGGCCCACGGCGCCCGCGTGGTGGTGTGCGGACGCACCGCGGGCACGCTGGATGCCGTGGCCGAGGCCATCCGCGGCCGCGGCGGCGAAGCCATGGCGGTGAGCGCCGACGTCGGTAGCGACGACGATATCCAGCGCCTGCGCGACACCGTGCTCGACCGCCACGGGCAGATCGACATCCTCGTCAACAACGCCGGCATCGATCCGCACTATGCCTCGATGGAGCACACCACCGACGAGGCATGGCGGCAGATCCTGGAGATCAACCTCACCGGCGTCTATCGCTGCTGCCGCCTGCTGGGCGAAGCGATGCTGCCGCGCCGCCAGGGCACCATCGTCAACATCAGCTCCATCGCCGGCCATATCGGCCTGAAGCGGCAGGTGCCCTACGCAGCCTCCAAGGGCGGTGTCGAGCAACTGACCAAGGCGCTGGCGCACGACTGGGCCGAGCATGGCATCCGCGTCAACGCTATCGCCTATGGCTTTGTGCAGACCGACCTGACCGCCGGCGTGGTGGCGCATCCGCATATCGGCGCGAAGCTGTTGTCGCGGATCCCGCTGGGCCGCTTCGGCAAGCTGGCGGACGTGCCCGGCGCCGCGGTGTTCCTGGCCTCGCCGGCCGCGGCCTACGTCACCGGCCACAGCCTGCTGGTGGACGGCGGCTGGACCGCCACCTGAACCAAACCACTGACAGCCATGACCACCGCCCTTGAAGGACTCAAGATCCTGGACCTGACCCGCCTGCTGCCCGGTGCCTTCTGCACGCAGCTGCTCGCCGACTACGGCGCCGACGTGCTCAAGATCGAGCAGCCGGGCCAGGGCGACTACAACCGGCAGTTCGCGCCGATCCACAAGCAGGAGTCGGGCTCGTTCCTGCTGCTCAACCGCAACAAGCGCAGCCTGACGCTGGACCTGAAATCGCCCGAGGGCAAGGAGGTGTTTCTGCGGCTGGCGAGCGAGGCCGACGTCGTGGTGGAAGGCTTCCGCCCTGGCGTGATGGAGCGCCTCGGCCTGCACTATGACGTGCTGGCGGCGGCCAACCCGCGCCTGATCTATTGCGCGATCTCCGGCTACGGCCAGGACGGTCCGCGCGCGCAGGCGTCCGGCCACGACCTCAACTACATGGCGCTGACCGGTGCCTTGCAGCTCTTCGGCACGCCGGCCACGGGGCCGATCGTGCCCGGGCTGTCGATCGCCGACGTCGGCGGCGGCTCGCTGATGGCGGCGGTCGGCATCCTGACCGCGCTGGCGGCGCGCGGTGCCAGCGGCCGCGGCCAGTTCGTCGATATCTCGATGGCCGACGGACTGGTGAGCTGGCTGTGCTACCACGCCGCCGACTACCTGTTCGGCGGCGTCGAGCCGCGCGGCGGCGAGCGGCCGTTCATCGGCCAGGCGCCCTGCTACAACGTGTACCGCTGCGCCGACGGCCGCCATTTGTCGCTGGGCATCATCGAGGCGCATTTCTGGCACCGCTTCTGCGACCTGATCGGGCGGCCGGACTTCAAGTCCATGCAGTGGCCGACGGGCGAGGACGCCCTGCTCCAGCAGGCGATCCTGACCGCGGTGTTCGGCGCCGAGCCATGCGATACATGGGTCGAGCGGCTGGCGCAGGCCGATATCCCGGCCAGCCCCGTCAATACGATGGCCGGGGCCTTTGACGATCCTCAGCTGCGGCACCGCGGCATGCTGCAGCACCTGGACCATCCGGTCGAGGGACGCATTCCGCAACTCGGCTTCCCGATCAAGTTCTCGGCCTCGCCCGGCACGTTCCGGCTGCCACCGCCGCTACTGGGCGAGCACAGCGAGTCGGTGCTCACCGGGCTTGGCTATTCTGCCGGCGAGATCGCGCGCCTACGCGATCTCGCCGTGATCTAGCGCCGTACCTGATAACAATTGCCGTGGCGCCATCGCAGCGCCCAGGAGACAGACATGCCCGACCCGATGAAGGCGTACGCCGACGCCTATCGCCGCTTCCGCTGGTGCCTGCCGGCGACATTCAACTTTGGCCGCGACGTCGTGGATGCGCACGCGCAGCGGCAGCCCGACAAGCTCGCCTTGCTGTGGTGCGACGACAGCGGCGCCGAGCGCCGCCTTACCTTCGGCGACATGCGCACCCTGTCCAACCGCTTCGCCAACCTGCTGGCCGGCGCGGGCGTGCGCCGCGGCGACCGCGTCATCGTGATGCTGCCGCGCATCCCGCATTGGCAGGTGGCGATGGTGGGATGCCTGAAGCTCGGCGCGGTGCCAATCCCTTGCATTGAGATGCTGACCGCCAAGGACGTCGGCTACCGCATCAGCCACGCCGGCGCCACGGCGGTGGTGGCGCACCGCGACAGCGTCGGCAAGTTCGATAGCATTGCCGGCATCGACACCCGCATTGCCGTGGGCGGCGCGCCCGGATGGCTGGACTTTGACGAAGCGCTGGCCGCCTGCGACGCCGATTTCGCTTGCGCCGACATGGCGCCGGACGAGCCGGCCATCCTCTACTACACCTCCGGCTCCACCGGCAATCCAAAGGGCGTGCTGCACGCATCGCGCGCGCTCTATAGCTGGCGCGTGGCCGCCAGCGACTGGCAGGGCCTGCGCGAAGACGACCTGATGTGGTGCACCGCCGATACCGGCTGGAGCAAGGCCGGCACCAGCATCCTGTTCGGGCCATGGTCGGCGGGCACTGCCGTGCTGTTCTACAACGGCCCGTTCGATCCCGCCACGCGGCTGGCGCTGATCGCGCGCCATGGCGTCACCGTGTTCTGCGGCGCCGCAACGGAGTTCCGCCACCTCGTCAATGCGCGCTTTGCGGACTACGACCTGGGCCGGCTGCGCCTGGCGGTCTCCGCGGGCGAGGCGGTCAACCCGGACGTGGTGCGCCGCTGGCGCGAGGGCACCGGCGTCGAACTGCGCGAGGGCTACGGCCAGACCGAGACGCTGATGACTGTGGTGAACCCGCCCGGCGCACCCGTGCGGCCGGGCGCGATGGGACTGCCGCTGCCGGGCTCGACGCTGGCGATACTGGACGAGCAAGGGCATCCCCTGCCGCCCGGCACCAGCGGCCAGCTGGCGCTGCGCCTGCCCAATCCGCAGGTGATGCTCGGCTACTGGAACGACCCGGACCTGACCGCGTCGACCCGCGTGCAGCACGAGGGCACCGAATACTTGCTGACCGGCGACCTGGCCCACGCCGATGCCGACGGCTACCTGTACTACGACGGCCGCAGCGACGACATCATCAGCTCGGCCGGCTACCGCATCGGCCCGATGGAAGTGGAAAACGCGCTGATCGAGCATCCCGCGGTGCTGGAATGCGCGGTGGTGGGCAGCCCCGACGTGGAGCGCGGCGAGATCGTCAAGGCCTTCGTCACGCTGCGGCCCGGCTTCGAGCCAGGCGATGCGCTGGTGCGCGCGCTGCAGGACCATGTCAAGCAGGTCACCGCGCCCTACAAGTACCCACGCGCCATTGCATTCGTCGAAGCGTTGCCGAAGACCGCCAGCGGCAAGCTGATGCGGCGCCTGCTGCGCGAGCGCGAATACGCCGCGCATGCCCCCGATGCATCGCCTCGCCAGCCAGCCTGAGCACCGGCGCCGCCACTCATTGACGCTTTATCGCTTCGGAATACTGATGCCAGCCGGAACCTATCGTTACCTGCCCCTCGAACGGGTGCACTTTGGGCGCCCCACCGCGCAAGTGCTGGCCGAAGAGGCCGACCAGCGCCGCGCCGCACGCATCTTCGTGGTGACCAGCCGCACCCTGAACCGCACCACCGATGCGGTCGGCCGCGCCATCGCCAGCGTGCGCGACAAGGTGGTCGGGCGCTTCGATGCATGCGTCGAGCATGTGCCACGCGACTCGGTGATCGCGCTGGCCAGTGCCATGCGCGAGGCCCGGCCCGACCTGGTCGTCACCATCGGCGGCGGCACCGCGATCGATTCGGTCAAGGTCGCGCTGGTGTGCTTGGCCGAGGACGTGAGGACGGCCGCGGCGCTGGATGCGCATCGCGTACGCGTCGATGCCGCCGGGCAGCGGATCGTGCCGCGCATCGCGCCGCCGCCCTGCCGGCAGATCGCCGTGCCGACCACGCTGTCGGCGGCCGAGTTCAGCGACCTGGCCGGGTGTACCGATACGGCCAGCGGCAGCAAGCACCACGTGACCGCGGAAGGCATCGGCCCCGCCAGCGTGATCCTGGATCCGGCCATGACGGTGCATACGCCGTCGCAGCTATGGCTGTCCACCGGTATCCGCGCGGTCGACCATGCCGTGGAATCGCTCTGTTCGATCGATGCGCAGCCGATGACGAACGCCACCTGCCTGCACGGGCTGGCCATGCTCGCCGGGGCCCTGCGCCGGCACCAGGCCGACCCGGCGGACCACGCCGCGCGGCTGGACTGCCAGCTTGGCGTGTGGCTGTGCGCGAGCGGCGTCAACCGCGTGCGCTATGGCGCCAGCCATGGCATCGGCCATGTGCTGGGCGGCGCGCTCGGCGTGCCGCACGGCATCACCTCTTGCCTGCTGCTGCCGGCGGTGATGCGCTACAACCTCGCGGTGACCGCGCCCGCGCAGCGGGCGATGGCGCGCGCGCTGGGGCAGGACGGCGCCGATGCGGCCGGGCTGATCGCCGCGCTGATCCGCGATCTCGGCTTGCCCACGCGGCTGCGTGAGCTGGAGATTTCGCCGTCGAGCTTCGAGGCGCTGGCGCACAAGGCGCTGGAGAACCAGTGGGTCCGCGCCAATCCGCGCCGCATCGACCGCGCGCAGCAGGTGATCGACATCCTGCAGGACGCCTGGTAACGCCTGCCCCGCCGCAGCCCCCTCAGCGCGAATGCACCTTGAACGCCTCGCCCCGCATCCCCGCGCGATCCACCGCGGCGATGCGGTTACGGCCGTTGTCCTTGGCGTGGTACAGCTGCGCGTCCGTGAGATTGATGAAGGCCGACGCCTCGTCGTGCTCGCCCGGCACGATGGTGCCGATGCCAAAGCTCGCCGTCACGCACTGGTTGTACGGCGAGCGCACGTGCGCGATCGCCTGGCCGGCGATCAGCGCGCGGCAGCGCTCGGCCGTGCGCACCGCGGTCTCGGCGTCGGTGTCGGGCAGCACCATGACGAATTCCTCGCCGCCGAAGCGGGCCAGGAACACCTCCGGCCCGGCGGCCTCCTGCAGCAGGCCGGCGATGCGCTTCAAGCATTCATCGCCTTGCAGGTGGCCGTAATAATCGTTGTAGGACTTGAAGAAGTCGATATCGACCAGGATCAGCGACAGCGGCTTGCCCGAAGCCTGGCCGGCCACCCACTCGCGCTCCATCGCGCGGTCGAACAGGCGGCGGTTGCCGATGCCGGTCAGGCTGTCGCGGAACGACAGGTCCTCCAGCTCCTTCTGCAGCCGCGCCAGTTCCTGCTCGGTGCGCTTGCGTTCGCTGATGTCGAACATAAAACCGATCAGCGAATCGACGCCGCCCTGCGCGTTGCGCACCACGTGCACCACGTCGCGCAGCCAGACGTAGCCGCCGTCGCGGGTCAGCGCGCGGTAGTCGGCCTCATGGTCGGTGCCGGCCTGCGACTGCGCCACGCAGAAATTGACCACCGCGTCGCGGTCGTCGGGGTGCATGCGCTCGGCCCAGTCGTTGACCGTCTTCCAGCTTGACGGCGCCCAGCCCAGCAACGCTTCGATCTGCGGGCCGATATAGGCGAACTCCATCGTGGCCCAGTCGATCTTCCAGGGGATGGCCTTGGTCGATTCCAGCAGCGTCCGGTACACGGCGCTGTCATCGTCGCCGAAGACGCGGTTGGGCGGGGCAAGGGATTCCGCGTGCCGCAGGAAGGCGGCCGGGAGGGTGATCTGCGACTGGTCGGGATGGGTCATGTGGCCTGCCTCGCGGTGGCTGGGTTGGCGCTTGCCTGTACAACGGCAGGTCGTGCCGAATCCTGAAGGGCCCAGGGTCGGACGGGGACGCATTGTAGCCCGCGGACCACACGGCTTTTGCCGCGGTGGCCTATTCAGTCGTCATGGTCTTCATGCCAGCGGCGCCATTCCCGCCGCTGTTCGCGCCATTCACGCTCGCGCCATTTCCGCTCGCGCCACTGTTGCTCGCGCCAGGCGCGACGCTCCCGCCAGTCGTCGTAGTAGCCGGGCGCCACTACCACGGGCTGGGGCGGTGCCACATAGACGGGCGCGGGTTCGTAGTAGACCGGCGGCGGCGCCACGGCATAGCCTGGCACGCCGATGCCGATGTCCACGTTCACACGGGCCTGGGCCGTGCCAGGGCCGATTGTTGCAACGCCTGCAAGGATGCAGGCGGCCAGGATCTTCTGCATGGTGATGTCCTCCTGGCGCGAATGTAGCGAGGCAGTGGCGCAGGAGGTGTTTGCAGAACGTTAGCCGGGTACCGGCTTGTAACAGGCGAGAGAGAGACTGCCAGAAGCCAACAGTTTCACTATTCCTTACAGTTCACGACACCAGAACGATTTATCCTCGCGGGGCAAAAGAACTTTCCCCACAACAAGGAGAATGCAATGAAATCCGCTCTGGCCCTACTGGTTGCCTGCAGCGCGCTGCTCGGCGGCTGCGTGGTCGCCCCCTATGACACCTATGGCGGCGGCCCGGGCTGTCCGCCGGGGCAGGCCAAGAAAGGCAACTGCCGCGTCGACGCCTACGGCAACGAATCCTTCTGCCCGCCGGGCCAGGCGAAGAAGGGACGCTGCTGATCGCGCCGGGCCGGCTGACGCTATTGCGCGGCCGGCCATAGCGGCCGGAAAATGGCATGCGGGCATGCCGCCCGCGGGAGAGTGCCATGCAGCTTCGGTCAATCGGCGGCCTGTGCGCGGCCGCGTTCGTGCTTGGCTCGCTCGGGGCCTGCGCAACCCTGCAACCCGAGCAGACTGCCCAGAAACTGATCGGCAGCCCCGAAAGTGCGGTGCGCGACACGTTCGGCAAACCCACCGAGACCTATCGCCTTGCCGACGGCACCACCCGCTGGATCTGGTCGCGACAGCCCTTCGGCCACGAGGTCTACGCCGCGGATTTCGACGCCAGCGGCAAGCTCACCCGCTATCGCCAGATGCTGACCGAAACCGAGATCTACCGCGCGCAGGTCAATGTCTGGACCAAGAAAGACATCCAGGAACGCTTCGGCCTGCCGCGAGAGCCGGTCCAGTACTACCCCCTGATGAAGCGCGAAGCATGGTCCTACCGGATGTACAAGGACGCTTACCAGACCGCGCACTTCAGCTGCTATTTCGATGACGCGGGCGTGCTGCGCCAGACCATGATCATCGTCGATCCGCTCGGCGGCGACGGGCGCAAAGCGCGCTGAGCGCGCGGTCCGCGCTCGCGCACAGCAGGAAGGCCGGTGCCATTGCCGGCAGCAGGGGCTCCACCGCCCCCGCGCCGTTTTGCGCGCAAAATGTTGGGGATGCGGCAAGCGCCGCCCACCCCTCCATGCGGAAAACGAACGTGACCACTGCGATCCTGCTCGAGAACATCCACCAGAGCGCCACCGCCCGACTCACCGAAGCCGGCCTGCAGGTCGAGCGCCGTACCGGCGCCCTGGCCGGCAGCGAGCTGCGCCAGGTGCTGGCCAGCCATGACCTGGTCGGCATCCGCTCGGCCACCCATCTGCGTGCCGACGATATCCGCAGCGCGCCCGAGCTGCTGTCGATCGGCTGCTTCTGCATCGGCACCTCGCAGGTCGACCTGGAAGCGGCCACCGCCGCCGGCATCCCCGTGTTCAATGCGCCCTTCTCCAACACCCGCTCGGTGGCCGAGCTGGTGGTGTCTGAAGCCGTGATGCTGCTGCGCCGGATCCCGGAGAAGAACACGCTTGCCCACGCCGGCAAATGGGCAAAGGGCGCCACCGGCGCGTTCGAGGCGCGCGGCAAGACCATCGCCATCATCGGCTACGGCAATATCGGCTCGCAGGTCGGCGTGCTGGCTGAATCAATGGGCATGCGCGTGGTCTACTACGACGTGCTGGCACGGCTGTCGCACGGTTCGGCGCGCGCGGCCGGTTCGCTGGAAGAAGCCGTGTCGCAGGCCGAGGTGGTCACGTTGCACGTGCCGGCCACCCCGCGCACGCGCAACATGATCGATGCGCACGTGCTGTCGGCATTCAAGCCGGGCGCGATCCTGATCAACGCCTCGCGCGGCACCGTGGTCGACATTGCCGCGCTCGCGGCCGCGCTGCGCGACAAGCGCCTGGGTGGCGCGGCCATCGATGTGTTCCCGGAAGAGCCCAAGACCAACAATGATCCCTTTGTCAGCGAGTTGCAGGACATGCCCAACGTCCTGCTGACCCCGCACGTGGGCGGCAGTACCGAAGAAGCGCAGGAGAATATCGGCACCGAGGTGGCGGCGAAGCTGGCGCACTTCCTGGCTACCGGCGGCACCATCGGCGCGGTGAACTTCCCCGAGGTCGATCCCGGCCCGCTGCACGCGCCGGCGCGGCTGCTCAACGTGCACGGCAACGCGCCGGGCGCGCTGGCGGCACTGAACACGCTGCTGGCGCAGGAAGGCGTCAATATTACCGGCCAGCACCTGCAGACGCGCGGCCACACCGGCTACGTGGTGACCGACCTGGACCGCGTGCCGTCCGACCAGCTGATGCATGCGCTGCGCACCCATGCGGGTTTTGCCCGTTCGCGGCTGATCCTGCGCCAGGGCGGCGCGGCATAAGGCGACAAGGACAGGGCTGGCAATCCGGGAATTCCGCGCTGCCGGGCCCGCGCCGGCCCCGTCAAACGCAATAGTCACAGAAGTGTCACAACCCTTCAGAAAGTTCTGATTGCGCCGCTATCATGAATGTGGCCCATGCCACCCGCCCCGGTCTCAGTCCAGGCGGATGTTGGAAGCGCGGATGGCCTCGGCCCAGTAGGCCTGCTCCACCTTGACCACATCGGCGAACGCCGCCGGCGAACTGCCCTTGAGCACAATGCCGAGGTCGACCATGCGCGCGCGCAGGTCGGCGTTGGTCAGCACCCGGTTGACATCGGCCGAGACCTTGTCGACGATGGCGCGCGGCGTTGCCGCCGGCGCGAACAGCCCGATCCAGCCCTGGCGCTCCAAACCCGTCACGCCCGCCTCCTGGAAGGTCGGCACGTCGGGCAGCAGCGGCGAGCGCCCCTGCCCCGCCACCGCAATCACCTTGAACTTGCCGCTGCGCGCATGCTGCCGCGCGGACACCGCGGCGACCATGCCGGCAGGCAGTTGCCCGCCGAGCAGGTCATTGAGCAGCGGGCCCTCGCCCTTGTAGGGCACGTGGGTCAGCGGCACCCTGGCGTTGCGGCCGAAGATTTCCATCTGCAGGTGGCCGCTGGAGCCCAGCCCGTAGGTGCCATAAGGCAGCGGCTTGCCCAGCTTCTGGATGTAGTCGGCCAGCTGCCTGGCGTTGGCGACGGGCAGGTCGGGCTGGACCACCAGCGCCAGGTGCGCGGTCGCCAGCTCAGAGATCGGCGCGAAGTCGCGCACCGCGTTGTAGCTGGCCTTGCTGTAAAGGATCGGTGCCTGCACCAGGCCGGTCAGCGCGAACAGCAGCGTGTAGCCGTCCGGCTCGGCCCTGGCCACCATGTCGGCGCCGATCATGCCGCCGGCGCCGGGCCGGTTGTCGACCACTACCGCCTTGCCCCAGGCCTTGGCCAGCCCGTCGGCGATGGTGCGCGCGACCACGTCGCCGGTACCGCCCGCGGCATACGGCATCACGATGCGCACCGTGCGAGTCGGGAACTCGCCGCCCTGTGCCCATGCCACCAGCCCGGTTCCCGCCAGCGCCGCGCCCGCGACGCCCAGACTCATTTGCTGCAGAACCCTGCGCCTGCCTTGCTCCATATCCTGTCTCCTGGTTTCCTAATACCCGGCAACGGCGGCGCTTCGCCGCCGCCCTGCCATGCGCCCCGGCCCCGGCGGCCTCTGCGTGCCTTGTCCGGGAGCGGGCCCGCGCCATGCCCGCGCGTGCGGGCCACTTTAGAAGCGGACGGCGCCAGTGTCGTCGGTCGAAGGGAGGAAAATCCGGCGCGCGCACGAATCGTCCAAACGAACTAGGACGCAACCCTGAGGCCAATGGAAGAATGCTTTGCACCCGATGCCGTTGCACCGGGATATGCCGGATACCGCACAGCACGGTACAACCAGCGCAGGAGACAGCCTTGCATCGATTTGCCCACCACCCCGGCGCCAGGCCGCAGCAGCGTGCCCCGGCGGTGCTCGCGTCCAAGCTCGCGCCGCCAGTGGCCCACCCCGTCATGCTGGATCGCCCTCACCTGGTGGCGCTTATGGCCGAAGCGCCGGCCGCGCGCGTGATCCTGCTGCGGGCCGCAGCGGGCTTTGGCAAGACCACGCTGATGCAGCAACACGCGGCCCATTGCGCGGCGCAGCATCGCGCCACGGTGTGGCTGCGGCTGGACGCGGCCGACAACGACCTGGAACGGCTGCTGGTCCACCTCGATGCCGGCCTGGCCGCGCTGCGTGGGAAACGCCGCGGCCGCGCCAACGGCGCTGACCCGGACGGCGCCAGCGGCCCGCGCCTGGCGCAGCGCATCCTCGAGCAGGTGGCCGGCGCGTCGCAGCCCTTCGCGATCCTGCTGGACGACCTCGAGACCATCCAGAGCGCGCCCGCGCTCGACTTCGTGCAGCAGCTGGTCGAGGTCATGCCGCCCGACGGCACGCTGGTTATCGGTTCGCGCGCGGCGGCGGAAATCGGGCTGGGCCGCCTGCGGGCCCGCGGCCACTTGCTGGAGATCCCGCCCGCCGCGCTGCGCTTTTCCGTCGACGAGGCCACCGTGCTGCTGCGCGGGCGCTGCGGCCTGCCGCTGCGCGACTGCGACATCGCCACGCTGCACCGCTGCACCGAGGGCTGGGCCACCGCTATCTACCTGGCCGCGCTGTCGCTGCAGCAGCGCAGCGACCACGCCGCCTTTATCGCGGCGTTCTCGGGCACGCACCTGGAACTGGCCGAGTTCCTGGCGGAGGACATTCTCGCGCGACAATCGGACGCGTGCCGCGCCTTCCTGCTGGAAACCAGCGTGCTGGGCCAGCTCAGCGCGCCGCTGTGCGATGCGCTGACCGGCCGCGGCGACGCGCGCGAGATGCTGGAGCAGCTCGAGCGCGCCAACCTGCTGCTGTTTCCCCTCTACGCCGAGCGCACCTGGTACCGCTACCACCGGCTCTTTGCCAGCTTCCTGCAGCACCGGCTGGCGCTGCAGGCGCCCGAACGCGCGCCGCAGTTGCACCAGGCTGCAGCGCGGTGGTACCTGGCACACGGCTATCCGATCCCGGCGGTGGACCACCTGCTGCAGGCCGGCCGCCACGACGAAGCGCTCACCGCCATCGCCAGCCAGTCGGTCACGCTGCTCGGCACCGGCCGCGTGCGCCTGCTGCTGCGCTGGTTCGACCAGGTACCGATAGCGGCGCTGGCCCGGCAGCCCGCGCTGGCGCTGACGCGGGCGTGGGCGCTGCTGCTGAACCGCCGCCACGCGGAGGCGATGGAGGCGATCGGGCCTTTCCTCGGGGAGGACCTGGATACCACGGGCCACCATGACGACGAGCGCGCACACCTGGCGGTGGAGGCCGAGACCATCCGCTGCGTACTGCTGGCCATGACCGACCAGGTAGAAGCCTGTCGCGATACCGCCGGCGCCCACCTGCACCGGCTCGCGCCGGAACAGCGCTTCCAGTACGGCATCCTCGCCAATTCGCTGGCCTACACGCTGATCTGCACGCACCGCTACGACGAAGCGCGCAGCGTGTTGTCCCGCGCGATGCAGCGCGTGCAGCAGCCGCTGCCGATGCGCTGCATCACCGACTGCCTGGAAGGCGTGATCGACCTGGTGCAAGGGCGCCTGGGCAATGCGCTGGCTCGCTTCCGTGCGGCGTCGGATGTAGGCTGGGCCGGCTGGAACGCATCGCCGGGGGAATTGGCCGGCGGCAAGCCCTCCAGCGATATCTTCTGGGCGCTGGCGCTGTACGAATGCGATGCCCTCGACGAAGCCGGCCGGCTGCTGGCCAATGCGCTGCCCTACGGCAAGTGCAACGGCCCGCCCGACTCCGTCATTGCCTGCCACGTGCTGACCGCTCGGCTGGCGCTGGCGCGCGGCGACCGCGGCCAGTGGTTGCAGCGTCTGGCCGAACTTGAGCAGCTTGGCCAGCAGGCCGATGCGGCGCGCGCGGTGTGCTCGGCGTGGCTTGAACGCGCGCGCGTGGCCACGCTCGACGGCCAGCTCGACGCCGCAGCGCAGGCGCTGCGCGCGGCGGACCTGTACGGCGACTGGGAAGCGCTCGACGCGGCTGGCCATGCCAACGATGTCGACCGGCCGTCGATCGCGCACTGCCGGCTGCAGATCGCGCGCGGCGACTGCGCGCAGGCGCTGGACGCGCTCGATGCCGCCATCGCCACCGCCCTCGCGCGCCAGCGCTGCTGGCGCCTGATCCGGCTGCGCATCCTGCGCGCCGCCGCGCTCGACGGCCTGGCGCGCCGCGACGCTGCACTGCAAGAAATCACCGAAGCCCTGCGACTGGCCAGCCACGAGGGCTTCCTGCGCACATTCCTGGATGAAGGCGAGCGCGTAGCCGGGCTGCTGCGCGCGTGGGCCGCGGCGCATCTGGCGCAGGCCGCCGCACTGGGCGTGGCCGCGCCCTTCGTCGCCACCCTGCTCGAGCGGGTGCCGGCAACACATCTGCCGGCGCAGCCTGCAGCGACGCCGGCGGCCTCCGCAGGCCAGCCCGACCCGCTGACCGGGCGCGAACTCGAAGTCCTGCACATGCTTTCGGCCGGCTACCGCAATCGGGTAATTGCACAGAAACTGTTCCTGTCCGAGCTGACCGTCAAGTCTCACCTGCGGCGCATCCACGCCAAGCTGGGCGCCCAGAGCCGCACTGAGGCCGTCGCCCTGGCACGCACACGCGGCCTGATACCGTAAGCGCCCCACGCCGCCTTCGCGAGTGCAGTCTTGACACCTTGATTCCCGCTACCTTTAATTGGGTAACACATCAGGTGCCTTGCCTGACCACGCTCGCCGATTACTTCAAGCCATGATGGAAACCGGGGAAGTCCACGATCCGCAGCGCAAGAAGGAAGAACTGCGCAGCTTCCTGTTCCTGACCGCCGTGATGGTGCCGGTGCTGTCGGTCATCATCGTGGCCGGCTATGGGTTCATTGTCTGGATGACCCAGCTGGTCAGCGGCCCGCCATCGCATTGAGCGCATTGATTCATTGAGCATTACCCGCCCGCGCGGGATTGCCAGATAAAAAAAAGCTGCAGCACAGACTGAAACGGCATAGAACCGGAGCTTGCACATGCCCGCTGCAAGACGTGCTATCCCCATCCAGCCCATCCAGCCGGTAGCGGCCGGCGACGAGTGGCATATTGCCGGCATCGTCGTGCATGCACTGCCCGCCAGCCTGGCGCGGGTGCGCACCGCGATCGAGGCCATCACCGGCGCCGAAGTCCACGCCGCCAGCGATACCGGCAAGCTGGTCGTGACCATCGAAGCCCCCACCTCCCGTGCCATCGCGGCACACCTGACCTACCTGCACCAGCTCGAGGGCGTGCTGTCCGCCGCGCTCGTCTATCAGCACAACGAAGACGCCGAGGCGATGAACGAGGAAATAAGCGATGAAACTCTCTCGTCGTGATTTCATCAAGCAGACCGCCGTGGCCGCGACCGCGTCGGTGGCCGGCGTGACGCTGCCGGCCGGAGCCGCCAATTTCGTCACCGACAGCGACATGACCAGGCTCAAGTGGTCCAAGGCCCCCTGCCGCTTCTGCGGCACCGGCTGCGGCGTCACGGTGGCGGTCAGGGACAACAAGGTTGTCGCCACCCAGGGCGATCCGCAGGCCGAGGTCAACAAGGGCCTGAACTGCGTCAAGGGCTACTTCCTGTCGAAGATCATGTACGGGCAGGACCGGCTGACCAAGCCGCTGCTGCGCATGAAGAACGGCAAGTACGACAAGAACGGCGAATTCGCCCCGGTTACGTGGGAGCGCGCCTTCGACGAGATGGAGCGCCAGTTCAAGCGCGTGCTGAAGGAAAAGGGCCCGACCGCGGTGGGCATGTTCGGCTCCGGCCAATGGACGGTGTGGGAAGGCTATGCCGCCTCCAAGCTCTACAAGGCGGGCTTCCGCTCCAACAACATCGATCCCAACGCGCGCCACTGCATGGCATCGGCGGTGGCGGGCTTCATGCGCACTTTCGGCATGGACGAGCCCATGGGCTGCTATGACGACTTCGAAGCCGCGGACGCCTTCGTGCTGTGGGGCGCCAACATGGCGGAGATGCACCCGATCCTGTGGACCCGCATCACCGACCGGCGCCTGAGCCACCCCAAGACGCGCGTGGCGGTGCTGTCCACCTTCACGCACCGCTCCTTCGACCTGGCCGACATCCCGGTCATCTTCACGCCGCAGACCGACCTGGCGATGATGAACTACATCGCCCACTACATCATCAAGAACAATAAGGTCAACAAGGACTTCGTCAACAAGCACACCGTGTTCAAGGAAGGCGTGACCGAGATCGGCTACGGCCTGCGCCCCGAGCACCCGCTGCAGAAGGCTGCCAAGAACGCTGCCGACCCGGGCGCAGCGAAGCCGATCACCTTCGACGACTTTGCGCGCTTTGTCGCCAAGTACGACGCCGACTACGTCAGCAAGCTGTCGGGCGTGCCCAAGGCCAAGCTCGACCAGCTGGCCGAGCTCTATGCCGACCCCAACGTCAAGGTGATGTCGCTGTGGACCATGGGCTTCAACCAGCATACGCGCGGCAGCTGGGCCAACAACATGGTCTACAACCTGCACCTGCTGACCGGCAAGATCGCCACGCCGGGCAACAGCCCGTTCTCGCTGACGGGGCAGCCGTCGGCATGCGGCACCGCACGAGAGGTGGGCACTTTCTCGCACCGGTTGCCGGCGGACATGGTGGTGACCAATCCCAAGCACCGCGCGGAGGCCGAGCGCATCTGGAAGCTGCCCGAGGGCACCATCCCCGACAAGCCGGGCTACCACGCCGTGCTGCAGAACCGCATGCTCAAGGACGGCAAGCTCAATGCCTACTGGGTGCAGGTCAACAACAACATGCAGGCCGCCGCCAACCTGATGGAAGAAGGCCTGCCGGGCTACCGCAATCCCCAGAACTTCGTGGTGGTGTCAGACGTTTATCCCACCGTGACCGCGCTGGCCGCCGACCTGATACTGCCCAGCGCGATGTGGGTCGAGAAGGAAGGCGCCTACGGCAACGCCGAGCGCCGCACCCAGTTCTGGCACCAGCTGGTCGATGCGCCGGGCGACGCGCGCTCCGACCTGTGGCAGCTGATGGAATTCTCCAAGCGCTTCAAGATCGAGGACGTCTGGCCCGCGGACCTGATCGCCAAGAAGCCCGAGTACCGCGGCAAGACCCTGTTCGACGTGCTCTACCGCAACGGCCAGGTCGACAAGTTCCCGCTCAAGGAAGTCAACGCCGAGTACCACAACGCCGAAGCCAAGGCCTTTGGCTTCTACGTGCAGAAGGGTCTCTTCGAAGAGTATGCGAGCTTCGGCCGCGGCCACGGCCATGACCTGGCGCCGTTCGACGCCTACCATGAGGCGCGCGGGCTGCGCTGGCCGGTGGTCAACGGCAAGGAAACCCGCTGGCGCTACCGCGAAGGCAGCGACCCCTACGTCAAGGCCGGCACCGGCTTCCAGTTCTACGGCAATCCCGACGGCAAGGCGGTGATCTTTGCCCTGCCCTACGAGCCGGCCGCCGAATCGCCGGACAAGGAATACCCATTCTGGCTGGCCACCGGCCGCGTGCTGGAGCACTGGCATTCCGGCTCGATGACGCGGCGCGTGCCCGAGCTGTACCGCGCCTTCCCCAACGCCGTGGTGTTCATGCATCCGGAGGACGCCAAGGCGATGGGACTGCGCCGCGGCGTGGAAGTGGAAGTGGTGTCGCGGCGCGGCCGCATGCGTTCGCGCGTGGAAACCCGCGGGCGCGACGCACCGCCGCGCGGGCTGGTGTTCGTGCCGTGGTTCGATGCCAGCCAGCTGATCAACAAGGTGACGCTGGACGCGACCTGCCCGATCTCGCTGCAAACCGACTTCAAGAAGTGCGCGGTCAAGATCGTCAAGGTCTAGCGCCGCCAATCCAGAGGGAGACGCCATGAAGCCGAGCCGATCCTGGACCCGCCTGCTGGCCCTGTGCACGCTGCTGCTGGCGGTGCTGGCGCTGCCGTCGGGCACGCCCGCACGCGCGCAGGGCCTGGTCGACGCGATGCGCGGCCCCACCGCCATCGGCAACGAGCCCAAGCCGCCGCTGCTCTACCCGACCGAGAACAAGGACATCCGCCGCACCCGCAACTACACCATGCAGCCGCCCACGATCCCGCACAAGATCGACGGCTACCAGGTGGACAAGGACTTCAACCGCTGCATGTTCTGCCACGCGCGCACACGCACCGAGGAGACCCAGGCGATCCCGGTCAGCATCACCCACTACATGGACCGCGACAACAATGTGCTGGCCGACGTGTCGCCGCGCCGCTACTTCTGCACGCAGTGCCACGTGCCGCAGGCCGAGGCCAAGCCGCTGGTGGGCAACTCCTTCGTCGACGTCGAGGAGTTGCTCAAGCGCAAGCCCGGCAAGCCCGGCGCGACGGGCGCGAAGGGCACGGCCAACTAGCCGCACCGGGGCCTGGCCAGGCACGTCAACAACCATAACAGCGGATGCGCGCCATGCTCGACCTGATCAAGCGCTACTGGCGAACCATCAACCGGCCCAGCGCCTATTTCAGCCTGGGCTTCCTGACGCTGGGCGGCTTTATCGCGGGCGTGGTGTTCTGGGGCGCGTTCAATACCGCGCTGGAGCTGACCAACACCGAGCAGTTCTGCACCGGCTGCCACGAGATGCGCGACAACGTCTACCAGGAACTGCAGGGCACCATCCACTTCACCAACCGCAGCGGCGTGCGCGCCAAGTGCTCGGACTGCCATGTGCCGCACAACTGGACCACCAAGATGGCACGCAAGATGCAGGCGTCCAAGGAGGTCTGGGCCAAGATCTTCGGCACCATCGACACCCGCGAGAAGTTCCAGGCGCACCGGCTGGAGCTGGCCCAGCACGAGTGGGCGCGCTTCAAGGCCAACGACTCGCTGGAATGCCGCAACTGCCACGACTACCAGTCGATGGACTTCACGCGACAGAGCCCGCGCGCGCAGGAGATGCACTCCACCTACCTGGCCAACAAGGAGAAGACATGCATCGACTGCCACAAGGGCATCGCGCACCGGCTTCCCGACATCTCGCAGGCCCAGGAGAAATGACGCGTGCCTGTCCGCTCGTCTGCCCTGCCATCCGAACTGCTGCCTGAATCCCCACTTTGCGCCACCGCCGGCGGCGACGTCGTACCGGTGCTGCATGGCAGCGGGCTGGGCCTGTCGCGCGCCGGGCGGCCGGTGCTGCGCGGCATCGACCTCGCACTCGGTCCCGGCGACCTGCTGCAGGTGCTGGGTCCCAACGGCAGCGGCAAGACCAGCCTGCTGCGCGTGCTGTGCGGGCTGGCCATGCCTGACGACGGCGCGCTGCACTGGCGCGGCCGCCCGGTGCGCGCCGGCGATCCGGCCTACCAGCAGGCATTGGCCTACGTGGGCCACACCAACGGTATCGACCCTGACCTGAGCCCGGCGGAGAACCTGCGCTTTGCCGCGCGGCTGGCGGGGGATGACGGGGCCGGTGCGGTCGCGCCCGCGCTGGCGGCACAGGGACTGGAGCGGGTCGCACACACCCCCGTGCGCGCGCTGTCGCAAGGGCAGCGCCGGCGGGTCGCGCTGGCGCGGCTGTCGCTGGCCCGGCGCGCGCTGTGGCTGCTCGACGAGCCCGTGGCCGCGCTCGACGCCGACGCCTGCGCGCATTTCGATGCCCAGCTCGATGCCCACCTGGCCGCCGGCGGCATCGCCGTGATCGCCACGCACCAGCTGCTGCCCGCGGGCGGCGCGGTGCTGCACCTCGGGGCGCCGGCATGATGCGCACGCTGGCCGCGATCGTCGCGCACGATGTCTCGCTGTCCTGGCGGCGGCGCGCCAGCCTGCTCGGCAGCGTGGTGTTCTACGTCATCGCCGCCAGCCTGTTCCCGCTGGCGATCGGACCCGAGCCGCAGCAGTTGCGGGCGCTGGCGCCGGGCATCCTGTGGGTGACGGCACTGCTGGCGTCGATGCTGTCGCTGTCGCGGCTGTTCGCGCAGGAGCATGCGGATGGCAGCCTGGACCAGTTGCTGCTGTCGCCGCACCCGCTGGCGCTGCTGGTGCTGGCCAAGATCGCCGCGCACTGGCTTGCCAGCGGCCTGCCGCTGCTGCTGCTGACGCCGTTGCTGGCGCAGCAGTACGGGCTGCCCGCAAGCGCCTCGCTGCTGCTGGCGGCCTCGCTGCTGGTCGGCACCCCAGCGCTGAGCCTGATCGGCGCGGTGGGCGCGGCGCTGACGCTGGGCGTGCGCGGCGGCGCGGTGCTGCTGTGCATCCTGGTGCTGCCGCTGTGCGTGCCGGTGCTGGTGTTCGGCGCCAGCGCGGCCGCCGCTGCCGACGCCGGGCTCGATGTGCTGCCGCAGTTTTCGCTGCTGGGCGCGTGCCTGGCGTTGTCCTTGTTCCTGTGCCCGCTGGCGACCGCCGCCGGGCTGCGCATTGCCATGGAGACGCCGGCATGAGCCAGCCGTTGCCATCCGTCCATCCCGCTGCCACGCCAGGGCCGCGCACGCGCGGCGGCTGGCTGGCCTATGCGGCGCCGGTCCGCTTCTATCCGCTCGCGGGTCGCATGGCGCCCTGGTTCTTTGCCGCGGCCGCGTTGTTTGCGGTGGCCGGGCTTTGGATCGGCTTTGCCGTTGCACCCACCGACGCGCAGCAGGGCGAGGTCTACCGGATCATCTTCATCCACGTGCCGGCAGCCTGGATGTCGATGTTCATCTACCTGGTGATGGCGGCGTATTGCGCGCTGGCGCTGGTGCTGCGCACGCGGCTGTCGTCGATGATGGCCTCGGCGCTGGCGCCCACCGGCGCGCTCTTCACCGCGCTGGCGCTATGGACCGGCGCGCTGTGGGGCCAGCCGACCTGGGGCACGTGGTGGGTCTGGGATGCGCGGCTCACGTCCGAGCTGATCCTGCTGTTCCTGTACCTGGGCTTTATCGCGCTGGAAGCGGCCATCGACGAGCCGCGCCGCGCCGAATGCGCCTGCGCGGTGCTGGCGCTGGTGGGCGTGGTCAATATCCCCGTGATCTATTTCTCGGTGCAGTGGTGGAACACGCTGCACCAGGGCGCCTCGGTCAGCCTGACCGCGGCGCCATCGATGGCGGCCACCATGCTGGCCGGCATGCTGCTGATGACGCTGGCCTGCTGGATGTACACCATCGCCGTGGCGCTGGTGCGCGTGCGCTGCATCCTGCGCGAGCGCGGCGAAGTGCTCCAGGCCGCGCCGGGGGCTTCGGGGGAGACATCATGACACTTTCATCGCTGCTGCCCTATGGGCACCACGGCATCTACATCGTCGGGGCCTTCGGCGTCAGTGCGCTGATGCTGGCACTCGAACTGGTGCTGCTGGCACGCCGCAGCCGCGCCGCACGCGCGCAAGCCCGCCGATGACGCCGCGCCAGCGCCGCTTCGGAATGCTTGCCGCGGCGCTCGCCTGCGGCGGCATCGCGGCCGCGCTGGTGCTCAACGCCTTTCGCTCCAACCTGGTGTTCTTCTTCAGCCCGAGCCAGGTCGCCGCGCACGAGGCGCCGGTGGCGCGCAGCTTCCGCCTGGGCGGGCTGGTGGCGCCCGGCTCAATCCGGCGCGAAGGCGACGGCATGACGGTGCGCTTCGTCGTCACCGACACCGCACGCCAGGTGCCGGTGCGCTACCGCGGCCTGCTGCCCGACCTGTTCCGCGAGGGCAAGGGCGTGGTGGCGCGTGGCAAGCTGGAGCCGGACGGCACCTTTGTCGCCAGCGAGGTGCTGGCCAAGCACGACGAGAACTACATGCCGCCGGAAGCGGCCGACGCGCTGAAGCAGGCTGAGCAGGTCAACCGCCGCATGGCGGAAGCCGCGCCGGCGCAGGGAGTCCGGCAATGATCGCCGAGCTCGGCCATTTCGCGCTGATCGTGGCCCTGCTGGTGGCGCTGGTGCAAGCGGCGGTGCCGCTGGCCGGCGCGGCGCGCGGCAACCTGGCTTGGATGGCGCTCGCGCGCCCCGCCGCACGCGTGCAATGCCTGCTGGTGGCGCTGGCCTTCGGCGCGCTGACCTGGGCCTTTGTCGGCAACGACTTCAGCGTGCGCTACGTGGCCGCCAATGCCAACAGTGCGCTGCCGCTGGCCTACCGGGTCGCCGCGGTCTGGGGCGGTCATGAAGGCTCGATGCTGCTGTGGACGCTGATGCTGGCGCTGTGGTCGCTGGCCGTGTCGCGGTTCAGCCGGCAGTTGCCGCTGGCCGTGGTGGCGCGCGTGCTGGCCGTGATGGGCGCGATCAGCGCGGGCTTCCTGCTGTTCCTGCTGTTCGCGTCCAATCCTTTCGTGCGGCTGCTGCCGCCCGCGATGGAGGGCCGCGACCTCAATCCGCTGCTGCAGGACCCGGGCATGGTGTTCCACCCGCCGCTGCTCTACATGGGCTACGTGGGCTTCTCGGTGACCTTCGCCTTTGCCGTGGCGGCGCTGCTGGCCGGGCGTGTCGATGCCGCGTGGGCGCGCTGGTCGCGCCCCTGGACCACGGTGGCGTGGGCCTTCCTGACGCTCGGCATCATGCTGGGCAGCGCCTGGGCCTACTACGAACTGGGTTGGGGCGGCTGGTGGTTCTGGGATCCGGTGGAGAACGCCTCGTTCATGCCATGGCTGGCCGGCACCGCGCTGATGCATTCGCTGGCGGTCACCGAGAAACGCGGCGCCTTCCGCGCCTGGACCGTGCTGCTCGCGATCTTCACCTTCTCGCTGAGCCTGCTCGGCACCTTCCTGGTCCGCTCCGGCGTGCTGACCTCGGTCCATGCGTTCGCGGTCGACCCGAAGCGCGGCGTGTTTATCCTCGCGCTGCTGGGGCTGGTCACCGGGCTGGCGCTGGCGCTGTATGCCTGGCGCGCGCCGAAGCTGGCCAGGCGGGCCGCGTTTGCCGCGGTCTCGCGCGAGTCGCTGCTGCTCGCCAACAACGTGCTGCTGGCGGTGGCCGCGGCCACGGTGCTGCTCGGCACGCTTTACCCGCTGCTGGTCGATGTGCTGGGGCTGGGCAAGATCTCGGTCGGCCCGGCCTACTTCGAGCAGGTGTTCGTGCCGCTGATGGCGCCCGCGGTTCTGCTGATGGGCGCGGCGCCGCTGGCGCGCTGGCGCCACGGCAGCCTGCCCGACATGGGGCGGCGCTTGCGCTGGGCGGCCGTGGCAAGCCTGGCAATCGGCCTGGGCCTGCTGCTGATGCTGCGCGATGCCTCGGCACTGACAGGGCTGGGACTGCTGCTGGCCGCGTGGAGCGTGCTCAGCGCCGTGGCCAGCCTGGCGGCGCGGCTGCGGCACCAGCAAGGACGGCGGCTGGCCGCGCTGCGGCAGCTGCCGCCGGGCTATGTCGGCATGCTGCTGGCGCATGCCGGCGTAGGCGTCTTTATCGCAGGGGTGACGCTGGTATCCGGCCAGGAAAGCCTGCGCGAGCTGCCGATGCGCGCAGGCGACAGCGTCAGCGTGGGCGGCTACGACTTCCGCTTCGCCGGCGTGAAGCAGGCCAGCGGCCCCAACTACGACGCCTTGCGCGGCGTGGTGGAGGCTTTGCGCGACGGCAGGCGGGTGGCGGTGCTCACGCCGGAGCGCCGCATCTACCGCAGCCAGGACATGCCCACCACCGAGGCCGCGATCGACAGCGGCCTGACGCGCGATCTCTATGTGGCGCTGGGCGAGAACGTCGACGGCACGGCGTGGGCCGTGCGCATCCACGTCAAGCCTTTTGTCGACTGGATCTGGGCCGGCTGCGTGCTGATGGCGCTGGGCGGCGTGCTGGCCGCGTGCGACAAGCGCTACCGGCTGCGCCGCCGCGCGGCCGCGGAACCGGCTGCCGCGCCCGATGCAGCGGCAGTGCCCGCGCTGGCCTCCGCACACGAGGAGACCCCTGCATGACGCGCTTCCTGCTGCCGCTCGCCGCGTTCCTGGCACTCGCCGTCGCACTGGCCGCCGGCCTGCGCCACGACCCGCGCGAGCTGCCGTCGCCGCTGGTCGGCAAGGCCGCGCCGACGTTCCAGCTGCCGCTGCTGGAACCCGAGGGCCGCACCCTGGCCTCCGCCGACATGCGTGGCAAGGTCTGGCTGCTGAATGTGTGGGCGTCGTGGTGCGCCGCCTGCCGCACCGAGCATCCGCTGCTGGTGGACTTTGCCGCGCGCTCGCCGGTGCCGCTCTACGGCCTGAACTACAAGGACCAATCCGCCGCGGCGCGCGACTGGCTGCAGCGCCTGGGCAATCCTTATACGGCATCGCTGGTCGATGCCGATGGCCGCGTGGGCATCGACTACGGCGTCTATGGCGTGCCCGAGACCTTCGTCATCGACCAGCAGGGCGTGGTGCGCTACCGCCAGGTCGGCCCGGTCACGCGCGAGGTGCTGGAGCGCAAGCTGATCCCGCTGATCGAACAGCTTGAGAAGCAGGGAGGCAACCATGCGTAGCGGCGCGCATGCATGGCTGGCCGTGCCGTTATGCTGCCTGTCGATGCTGGCAGCCGCGGCCACGCTGTCTGAAGCCGAACTCGATGCGCGCGTCCATGCGCTGTCAGCACAGCTGCGCTGCCTGGTGTGCCAGAACCAGACGCTGGCCGATTCCAACGCCGACCTGGCCGTCGACCTGCGCCGCCAGATCCGCGAGCAACTGCGCGCCGGCGCCAGCGACGCCGCGGTCAGGGACTACCTGGCGCAGCGTTATGGCGACTTCGTGCTGTACAAGCCGCCGCTGCGGCCAGTGACGTGGCTGCTGTGGTTCGGCCCGCTGCTGCTGCTGGCCGGCGTGGCCGTTGCCATCCTGCGCGCGCGTTCGCGCAGCCGCGCCCCGGACGACGCGCTCGACACCGGTGCGCGGCAACGGCTTGCGGACCTGTTGGGCGAGACCGCCGACCCGCCCGCCCGGAGCGGACCGCCATGACGACCTTCTGGCTGCTCGCCGCCGCCCTGATCGCCGCCACCATGGCCTGCCTGCTGTGGCCGCTGCTGCGCCGCCGCGCCGCGCCGGACCCCGGCCTGCCCGAGCGCGCGCTGCTGGTAGCGCTGTATCGCGACCAGTTGCGCGAACTGGATGCCGACCTGCGCAGCGGCACCCTCACCACCGCCCGGCACACCGAAGCGCGCGACGAACTGGGCCGCCGGCTGCTCGATGACACCGCCGGAACCGCCGCCGGCACGGCACGGGCCGCCGGCTCGCCGCTGCTCGCCGCCTTGCTGCTGGCATTGCTGCCCAGCGCCGCCATCCTGCTCTACCTGCACCTGGGCAACCCGGTCGCGCTCTGGCGCGCCGACGACCTCCCCGCCGCCGGCGGCAGCCAGCACCAGCTCAGCGGCGCGCAGGTCGAGGGCATGGTCACCCAGCTCGCGCAGCGCCTGCGCGAAGCGCCCGACGACGCCCAGGGCTGGGCCATGCTGGCACGCTCCTACAGCGTGCTGGAACGCCACGCCGACGCCGCCGCGGCCTACGCCCGTGCGATCGAACTGGCGCCGGAGGCCGCGCCGCTGCGCTCCGACTACGCCGACGTGCTGGCCAGCCTGAACGGCGGCTCGCTGGAAGGCCCGCCGATGGCGCAGATACGGCAGGCGCTGAAGCTGGATCCGGACGATCCCAAGGGGCTCGCGCTGGCAGCAAGCGCAGCGGTCGAACGTGGCGACAAGCAGGCGGCGATCGGCTACTGGGAGCACCTGCAGCGGCTGCTGCCGGCGGATTCGCAGACGGCGGCCAGGGTCGTGGCCAACCTCGCGGCCGTGCGCGGGGCGCCTGCACAAGCGGAGCCGGCAGCAAGGATCACTGGCCTGGTCACGCTGAGCGAAAAGGCCGGGCGCATGCCGCAACCCGGCGACACGCTGTTCGTCTATGCGCTGCCGGCCGACGGCTCGCGCATGCCGCTGGCGGTGATGCGCCGCCAGGCGCGCGACCTGCCGCTGTCGTTCACGCTCGACGACGCGATGGCAATGCGGCCGGACCACAGGTTGTCAGGGCAGCAGCAGGTCATGCTGGAAGCACGGATTTCCGCGACCGGCAGTGCCTTGCCGAAGGCAGGCGACCTGGTCGGGCGTACCGGACCGGTGGCGGTCGGCAGCGAGGGGATCAGGATTGCCATCGACGGTGCGATCGCACCGTAGCGGCTCAGGCGGGCAGCGAAGCCTTCAGGTTAGCCAGCATATCCGCCACCATCTCCTTCAACCCATACTCCGCTTTCCATCCCCAGTCCGCGCGCGCGACCGAATCGTCGATCGAATCCGGCCAGCCCTGCGCGATCGCCTGGCGATAGTCCGGTTCATAGCGGATCTCGAACCCCGGCACCTGCTCGCGGATGGCCGCGGCAATCTGCGCCGGCGTGAAGCTCATGCCGGCGATGTTGTAGCTGCCGCGCTCGCTCAGCTTGTCCGCCGGCGCCTCCATCAGTTCGATGGTGGCGCGGATGGCGTCGGGCATATACATCATCGGCAGCGCCTCGTCTTCCTTCAGGAAGCAGGTGTAAGGCTCGCCCTTCACCGCTGCATGGAAGATATCGACGGCATAATCGGTGGTGCCGCCGCCCGGCGGGGTCTTGTGCGAGATCAGGCCGGGATAGCGCACGCTGCGCACGTCCACGCCGTGGTTGGCGTGGTACCAGCGGCACCAGCCCTCGCCCGCCTGCTTGGAGATGCCGTAGACGGTGGTGGGCTCCATCACGGTCTTCTGCGGCGTGGCGTCGCGCGGCGTGGTCGGGCCGAAGGCGGCGATCGAGCTGGGCCAGAACACGCGCTCCAGGCCGGTCTGGCGCGCCAGCTCCAGCACGTTGAGCAGGCTGGTCATGTTGAGATTCCACGCCCACTGCGGCGCCTTCTCGCCGGTGGCGGACAAGGCCGCGGCGAGCAGGTAGACCTGCGTGATGCCATGGCGCTCGACCACGGAGGCCAGTTCACCGCGGTCCGTGGCGTTGATCATCTCGTGCGTCAGGTGCACGTGGCGGCCGGTGGGCACCACGTCGGAGGTGATGACGTTGGTGCGCCCGTAGCGCTCGGCCAGTGCCAGTGCCAGTTCCGATCCGATCTGCCCGTTCGCGCCGACGATCAGGATCTTCGGTTTGCCCTCGCTCATCGAATCAGCCCCAGTTCGCGGCCAGCCTGGCCGAAGGCGTCGAGCGCGGCTTGCAGCGCGGCTTCGTCATGCAGCGCGCTCATCTGCACGCGGATGCGGGCCTGGCCTTTTGGCACCACAGGATAGAAGAAGCCCACCACGTACACGCCGAGTTCCAGCAGACGTTGCGCGAGCTGCTGCGCCTTGTCGGCGTCGTAGACCATGATCGGGATGATGGGATGGTCGCCCGCCTTGACGTCGAAGCCCAGCTTGCCGAGCCCGGCGCGGAAGAACGCCGTGTTGCGCTCGAGCCGGTCGCGCAGCTCGGTGCTGCCTTCCAGGATATCGAGCACCGCGATCGATGCGCCCACGATGGCCGGCGCCACCGTATTGGAGAACAGGTAGGGCCGCGAGCGCTGGCGCAGCAGCGCCACCACTTCCGTGCGCGCGCTGGTGAAGCCGCCGGAGGCGCCGCCGAGCGCCTTGCCCAACGTGCCGGTGATGATGTCGATCTTGCCGAACACGCCACGCAGCTCATGCGTGCCGCGCCCGCGCGCGCCGAGGAAGCCCGTCGCATGGCATTCGTCGATGCCGAGCAGCGCGCCGTATTCATCGCAGATCGCGCGCATCTCGTCGAGCCGGGCAATGGTGCCGTCCATCGAGAACGCGCCGTCGGTAAAGACCAGCGTGAAGCGTGCGCCGTCCGCCTGCGCCTGCGCCAGCTGCACGCGCAGGTCGTCCAGGTCGTTATGCTGGTAGCGGTAGCGTCGTGCCTTGCTCAGGCGAATGCCGTCGATGATCGAGGCATGGTTGAGTGCGTCGCTGATGATCGCGTCGTCCGCGCCCAGCAGCGTCTCGAACAAACCGCCGTTGGCATCGAAGGCCGAGCCGTAGAGGATGGTGTCCTCGGTGCCGAGGAAGGCCGACAGCCGCCGCTCCAGCGTCTTGTGCAGGTCCTGCGTGCCGCAGATAAAGCGCACCGAGCTCAGGCCGTAGCCATGCGTGCGCAGCGCCTCGTGCGCGGCCTCGATCACCTGCGGGTGGGACGACAGGCCCAGGTAGTTGTTGGCGCACAAGTTGATGACCTCGCGGCCGTCGGCAGTGCGCACCCGGGCGCCCTGCGGCGTGGCGATCACGCGCTCCTGCTTGAACAGTCCCGCCTCGCGGATGGCGTCGAGTTCGGTGCGGATGGATGCATAGAATGCCTCGGCATTCGACATGGCTTGGCTCCCGTTGGTGGGCAATGGCGTGCAGGCGATATGCTACGATTCGATCGATAAATCGAACACGTTCTGTATATCGAACGTTTTGCGCAATATAACGAACATCCAACCATGACGCAAGCCCTTGTCCAGAGCTCGCCACCCCAGCAGCCCGAAGGCCCTCCCGCCGTCGGCCTGGCGCTGCAGGCACTGCGGCAGCAGCAGCGCCTGTCGCTCGACGAACTGTCGCGCCGCGCCGGGGTGTCCAAGTCGATGCTGTCGCAGATCGAACGCAACCTCGCCAACCCGACCGTGGCCGTGCTGTGGCGCCTGGCCAATGCGCTGGGCGTGAGCCTGACGGATTTCCTCGCGGGCGGCGCGGCCGAGCGGCCCGGCGGCGGCATCACCGTGGTCCAGCCCCACGCCACGCCCTCGCTGAAAAGTCCCGATACCCGCTGCGACCTGCGCATCCTCGGCCCGATCGACCTGGCCGGGCGCTTCGAGTGGTATGAGCTGACCATCCAGGCCGGCGGCGTGCTGGCCTCCGAGCCCCATGAGGCCGGCACGCAGGAACACCTGTCGGTGCTGAGCGGGTCGGTAACGGTGCGCGCCGGCGCCAACGAGAAGAAGCTGCGGCACGGCGAGACGGCGCGCTATGCGGCCGATGTCGCACATGCGATCTCCAATGGCGGCAAGACCACTGCCACCGCACTACTGGTTGTAGTGCATCCGGGCTGACGCGGGCAAGGGTTGCGACAGCCCGGCGGGCGTGTTCAGCGGGCGCCGAACCACCGTTTGACCCGCTCCCACAGCACGCCGAAGAACATCGCCACGGGATTGAGGCGTACCGCCTGGTTGCGCTCGGCATCGCTCAGCGTCGGGTCCATCCGGCGCGCCACCGACTTGCCGAAATCGGCAATCATGCGCCGCACGAAATCGCGCACCAGCCCCGATCGCGAGAACTGCGCCAGCGGCCCTTGCAGCGAATACTGCAGGTCGACCGCGACTTCGGTCTCGTGCGCGGAGAGCGCCTTCAGCTGGTAGGCGATATCGCCCGCGGCCTTGGAATTGCTGAGCGAGTCCTGGCCCGCGCCCTTCAGCACGCCGCGCTTGAGTGCGTCATCGCGCTGCAGGCGTGCGGCGCCCTCGAACTTCGCCGACATGGGGCCGAACTTGATGGCGATATGACCCTTGACCTTTTCCCCCGCCACTTCGGTCAGTACCGCGCCCGGCAGGCAGCCCGCCACGGCCGGCAGGTCGGCCATGAAGGCCCATACAGCGTCGAGCGCGTAGGGGACGGTGAAGCTGCCTTCGATGCGCGACCAGCCTTTGCGGTCGGCTGACCGTTCCGCCTCTGCGCCGGTGCTTGCGGTCAGGTGCGGCAGCGTGCCGAGCGCTTCGTCGGCAACGGCAAAACTGGTGAACGGCGCTTCGGCCGGCGCCGCGCCCGCGGCGTGCCGCGCAATCACGCCTGCTGCGTCGCGGCGCGCGTCCAGTACCGCGCGGATGGCAGCGACGATCCCCATATAGCCGGTGCAGCGGCACAGGTTGCCTGACAGCTCGTGGCGGATGGTGGCGTCATCGGCGTCAGGCAGGCGCAGCACGATATCGCGCGCGGTCGCCAGCATGCCCGGCGTGCAGAAGCCGCACTGCAGCGCGTGGTGCTGGTTGAACGCCGCGCGCAGGTCGGCCATCACGCCATCGTCCTGGTAGCCTTCGACGGTGACGATGTCGGCGCCCTGGCAGGCCGCCGCGAAGGTGATGCACGAGCGCACCGGCTTGTCGTCGAGCAGCACGGTGCAGGCGCCGCACACGCCATGCTCGCAGCCGAGGTGGGTGCCGGTCAGGCGGTGCGTGTCGCGCAGGAAGTCGCCCAGGTGCGTGCGGTCCGCGCACGCGCCGGAAACCTGGCGGCCGTTGACGGTGAATTCGATGGTCTGCACGGGCGCTCCTCAGTTCAGCATTTGCGTGACGCAGCGCATCACGACGGTACGGTAAAGCTTGCGGTCGATGGCGTCCTTGCCCGGCGCCGCCTGCGCCACGGCCTCGTCCACGGCGCTGGCCGTGAGCGCCGCGGCACCTTGCCCCGCGACCGCGCGCGTGAGCGCGGGCAGCACCACCGGCGCGCCGTCCAGCGCGCCGAGCACGATCCGTGCAAAGCGGCGGCTGGCGTCGAAGTACGCGGCGCAGCTGGCTTCGGCAAACTCGCCAGTCTTGCGGCATAGCTTCTGGTAGCCCCATCGGCTGTGCGCCGTGGCCGGCGGCACGTGCACCGCCGCAATCAGTTCGCCGTCCGCCAGCACGGTGGTGTAGGCACCGACCATAAAGGCTTCCATGGGCGCCTGGCGGGCACCGGAGGACGAAGCGATCTCGATGCGCGCACCCAGCGCCGTCATCACCACCACCCAGTCCGCGGCAGGGTCCGCATGGGCGAGGCTGCCGCCGACAGTGCCGCGGTTGCGGATCGCGCGATAGGCGATGCCGCCGGCCACGGCCTGCAGCATCGTGCCGCGCAGCGGCGCGAACACACCATCCTCGATCTGTGCATGGGTGACGCAGGCGCCGATGCGAATGCCGTCGGGCGTTGCGCTGACTTCGCGCAGCGCGGCCAGCCCGGACACATCAACCACCGTGTCGGGACGGGTCAGCCGCAGGTTCAGCATCGGGCCGAGCGACTGGCCTCCGCCCATGGTCTTGGCGACATCGGTGCCCGCGCCCAGGCGGGCCAGCGCCTCCGGCAGCGAGCCGGGCGCATGATAGGAAAAGGCGACGGCTTTCATCGGTCAGGCTGCCTTCATGTTTTGCGCGCCGGCTTCTGCCGCATCCAGCGCTTCAAGGATCTTTCTTGGCGTCAGCGGCGTTTCCTTCAGTTCGACGCCGAAGCCGCGCAAGGCGTCGTTCACCGCGTTGAAGATGGCCGCGGGCGGCGCGATGGCCCCACCCTCGCCCATGCCCTTGGCGCCGAACTCGGTATGCGGCGACGGCGTCTCGAAATGATGGATGCGAATCGCCGGGATCTCGGTCGGCCCGGGCAGCATGTAGTCCGCCAGCGTCGACGCCAGCGGCTGGCCGTTGCCGTCGTAGCGCATCTCTTCGAACATCGCGGTGCCGATGCCCTGCGCGACCCCGCCGTAGGTCTGGCCTTCGACCACCATCGGGTTGATCATGGTGCCGCAGTCCTCGACCACCACGTAGTCGAGGATCTCGACATGGCCCGAGTCGACATCGACCTCCACCGCGACGGCATGCGTGGCGTAGGTAAAGCTGCCGGTATCGACCGCCGGCTTGAAGCCCATGGTGACCTCCAGACCCTGCGCGTCGACGTCAGGCGGCAGCAGGTGTGGATTGATGTACCACGCGTTGGCAATGCGGACGATATCGACGCCGCCGGCATCGCCGGCCCGGACAGTGCCCGCTGCGAAGGCGACCGCCTCCACCGGCTGCCCCAGCATATGCGCGCCGATCTTCTGCAGGCGCGGCAGCAGTGCCTTGCAGGCGCGCGACACCGCGCCGCCCGACATCACCAGCGAGCGCGAGGCATAGGTGCCGGTCGAGAACGGCGTCAGCCCGGTATCGCCATGCACCAGCTTGATCCGCCCGATATCGATGCCCAGGATCTCGTGCGCAATCTGCGCGAACGTGGTCTCCATGCCCTGCCCGTGCGAATGCACGCCGACACGCACCTCCAGCCCGCCATCCGGCGTGATGCGCACCGTGGCCGAATCGTAGCCCGGGATCACCGGCGTGCCCCAGGCCGCGAACACCGAGGTGCCGTGCGCCGACTGCTCCGTGTAGGTGCCAAAGCCCACGCCGACATAGCGGCTGCCCTGCGGCCCCGCCCGCTGGCGCGCGCGGATTTCGGGCAGGCCGATCATTTCCATGGCCTTGCGCACGCTGGCCGGATAGTCGCCACCGTCGAAGTGCTTGTTGCTGACGTTGACGTAGGGCATGGCCTCGGGCGGCACCAGGTTCTCGCAGCGCACTTCCCATGGCTCGCGCTGCACCTCGCGCGCGATGGCGTCGATCATCAGTTCCATCGCAAAGCAGACGCCGGTGCGCGCCACGCCGCGATACGGTACGAAGCCCGGCTTGTTGGTGGCTACGCACGTGGTCTCGCAGCGATAGCCGTCAAAGGCATAGGGCCCGGGCAGGTTGCCGATCGCCTGCCCCGGCTCCAGCCCGATGGTGAACGGCCATACCGAATAGGCGCCACCGTCGATCACGATCTTTGCGTCCAGCGCCAGCAGGCGGCCGCGGGCATCGGCGTAGGCGGTCAGGTCGTAGTGGTGCTCGCGCGAATTGGCGCCGGCGGTCAGGTGCTCGCGCCGGTCCTCGATAAAGCGGAACGGCCGCTTGTAGGTCATGGCGAGCCAGGCGATGCACAGCTCTTCCTGCTGCAGCACGCACTTGTAGCCGAAAGCGCCGCCCACGTCGGGCGAGATCACGCGCACGCGCTCCTGCTCTAGCCCCAGGCAGTGGCCCAGGATGGTGCGGATCATATGCGGCACCTGCGTGGCGCTGTACACCACCAGCTGGTCGAACTGGTGGTCCCAGTAGGCGAGCACCGCCTTGCCTTCCATCGGCACCATGCACTGGCGGGCCAGGTCGATGCTGCGCCGGACCACGACCGAGGCCTCGTGCCGGCGCGCCTCGAAATTCTTGTCGGCGTTCAGCGTCAGGAAGGTGTTGTCGCGCCAGTGATCGTGCACACGCACCTCCTCCGACAGCTGGCGCGCCTGCGTCACGTCGGTCAGTGCGGTGAGCTCGTCGAACTCGACCGCGACCTGCTCGGCGATGTCTTCCGCCTCGGCGCGGGTCGGGGCGAACGCCATCGCCACCGGCTCGCCGACGAAGCGCACCTTGCCGCTGGCCAGCGGCGGCTGTGCGGATGGCTGATAGGAGGGGAACGCCGAGTCGGCGACGATATCGCTGGCGGCCGCCATGTCTTCGCGCACGATCACCGCCGCCGCGTGGCGTGCGGGCTTGGTCACCGACAACAGCCGGGCATGCGCCACCGGGCTGCGCAGGAACGCCACCTCCTGCAGGTCCGGCATGGCGATATCCGCCACGAAGCGTCCCTTGCCATGCAGGTGCCTGGCGTCCTCCTTGCGTGCCACGCGAGCGCCTACGCCCTGGCCGCGCACTGCGTCCGGATGATCCGGTTCCGTCGACGATGTCATTGTCCTGTCCGTCCCGATGATTCCGCCTGGTTACTCAGCATACTGACCAAAATGCTATGAAACTGCGCAAGAGGTTGTCAATTGTGGCTTTACCGCATCCTTGCTGGCCACGGTGGCCGGCGCTCATGCGCCCACCCCGATGGCAGCCAGCCCTTCAGCACGCGTGGTGACCGTTGCGTACTTCTGCGCCATGTCGAACAGGTTCGCTTCATGCGGGCCGATTGCGCGGTCGCCCACGCAATCGGACAACACCAGCGGCCGGAAGCCGTACTGCATGGCATCGACCACGCTGGCGCGCACGCAGCCGCTGGTCACGGCACCGGCCACCGCCAGCGTGCGCACGCCGCGCTGCGTGAGCCACGCCGCCAGCGACGTGCCAAAGAACGCCGACGGCACGGTCTTGCGCACCATCAGTTCGCCCGCCTGCGGCGCCAGTTCTTCGACGATGACGCTGTTATGCGCGCGCTCCTTCAGCGACAGCATCTTCGGCACCTTCATGGAGAAGATGTTGTGATCCGACCCATCGTCCGCAAAGACGATGCGGCTGTGCGCGATGGCCCAGCCCTCGCGCCGCGCCACCGCCAGCAGCGGCACGGTATTGGCGATGGCCTCGCGGATATTGCCGCCGCCGAACACGTCCGGGTCGGCAAAGCCGTTGACGAAATCCACCACCAGCAGCCCGAACGGGCCGTCCAGCTCCAGCTCGCTGCCGAAGCCCTGGCGCTGGTATGCGCCGATCTCCTTGTGCATGGCTACTTTTCCTCCGGGTAACAGAAGCCGTCGGTGACTTTGCCGCGGGTCACCACGTCCACGCCGTCAAGGCGCACAGTGCAGTGGCGCACGGGAATATCGATATGGCAGGCCGTGGTGCGGCTGCCGCCCGCTTCGTTGTTGGGACCCAGCGAGAACAGGAAGTTGCCTTCGAAGGCGCGCGCATCCATGCCGATGGTGGCTTCGCGGTCGTACAGCCCGAGCGTCGACCAGTGCGCGCGCGGCTGCAATCCCCAGCCGATATGCGAGATGGCATAGGCTTCGGGATCGTTGAACGAGGCCATGTACTCGCTCAGCAGCTCGGCATGCAGGCCGCCTTCGATGCGCGTGGCAAAGCCCTCCTCCACCGTCAGCCTGACCGGCTCGGTGACGTAGGTCTTCTGCGGCAGCAGGATGTCGCCGCGGTCCAGCACGATGGTGCCGCTGGCCGCGCCTTCGTTCGGCCAGGTCAGCGCGAAGCCGCTCGGCCAGTGGTCCCAGCGGCCGGGCTCGTCGACAAAGCCGTACTCGCTGATAGCGGGGAACTCGCCCAGCGGGCAGCGCAGGTCGGTGCCGGCCGGCGACACCACGTGCATTTCCTTCGCGGCCGCCAGCCGCCCGGCGGCGGCCTTGACGCGCTCGCGGTCGGCCTCGCACGGCACCATGCGCGCCAGCACCTCGGGTGGCTCGACGGCGAGCAGGATCTTCGTGCCGCCCTTCAGGATGCCGTGCTGCTCCGGTGAGAACAGCAGCGTCATCAGGTCAAGCACCAGGTCGCTTTCCCTGAGCGCGGCAATCGCTGCACGGTTGCCCGTGAGCGGAGTCGTGCCCAGGTAGGCCAGCGCGTCGCGGCTCAGCGCCTTCTCGCCATTGACCGGCGGCAGGTCGAGCCGGTTGACGATGGCGCCCATCGCCTGGGTCGCGATCAGCGCGGTGGACAGCGTCTGCGGGTGGGTGGCGGCGCTGGTCAGGATGGTGACGGTCTGTCCTGGCTCGAGCCGTGACAGCTTCAGCACCTTGCGCCAGGCCTCGATCATCTGGTGGTCACTTACCGGCATTTCGGCTCCTGGTTCGTTATCGCGTCAGCGTCGCGCCGAGGAAGTCCCCCAGCGCCGCGTAGAAGCCCGCTTCGTCATCCCACGGGATCATGTGGCCGGCGCCGGCCACGTGGCTGACCAGCACGCCGGGCAGCAGCGTGCGGATCTCTGCCACGTCTTCCGCGCGCACCACATCGCCACGCCCGGCGGTCATCAGCAGCGCCGGCACCGTGACCTTTGGCAGGTCCGCATGGATGTCGTCGCGATGGAAGTCCTCGAAACTGCGCACGACAGCATCCTCATTGCAGGTATGCAGCCATTCGGCGCGCAGGCGCAGTTGCTCGTCGGTCCAGGTCGGGCAGAAGCGGCGCATGCCTTCCAGGTCCGTGCCGTGCTGCGACAAGCGGATGGAATCGACGTACCAGGGCAATTGCGCGGGATACGGACGGCGCCCGGGTCCGGACACCGGAGGATCGACCATCACCAGCCGCGCCAGGCCTTCGGGCTGCCCCGCCGCGGCGCGCACGCCGATGCGGGCGCCCATCGAATGGCCGACCACACTGTAGCGGCGCAGGCCCAGCGCCTCGGCAAAGGCCACCACGTCGCGGGCCTGGGCATCGAGGCCGTAGTCCAGCTCCGCCCCGGCGGACGACAGGCCGCGGCCGCGTACGTCCAGGATGTAGGTATCGAACGAGGCGCCGAAGCGCTCGCCGACAAAGCCCCAGGTGATAGCCGGGCTGGTGATGCCCGGGACGATGATGACGGGATCGCGCCCGGCCCGTTCGCCGTCGCTGCGGCCATAGCGCAGGTAGTGCTGGCGAATGCCATTGGCATGGACATTGGCGCCATAGAGGAAGGTCGTCATCGCATGCTCTCAGTAAGCGCCCGACAGCAGTGCGCCGGCACCGGGCACCACCGGCTCCAGGTCCAGCGCCTTCAGCATCGCGTAGGTGGTGGCGATGGCCGCGGTGATGACCGGCTTGCCCGTCATCGCCTCGACCTTCGCCACCGCCGGCAGCGACGGCATCTGCACGCACGCCGACAGCACGATGGCATCGACCTCGGCAAGGTTCATCTGCGACACGATGCCAGGCAGCCGCGCCGGATCGTGTCGGCCGACGTCCAGGTTGTCCGGGATCTCGAGCGCGCGGTAATCCACCACTTCATAGCCCTCGTTGCGGATGTAGTCCACCACCAGCTCCGTCAACGGCTTCATGTACGGCGCGACCACGGCGATACGGCGGGCGCCGATCACGCGCAGCGCATCGACCAGCGCACCGGCACTGGTGATGACCGGCGCATCGCCGCCGTTCTCGACGGTATGGGCCTTGAGCCGCTGCTCCGACTTGCGGTGATAGCCGTGCCCCATCGCCATGATGGCCACCAGGCAGGCATAGCCGAGCACGTCGACGCGGGCGTCGCTCAGCTCCACCGCGCACCGGTCGGATTCGGCATCCATGGCGGCGAGCTCTTCCTTGACCACCTTCTTCATCCGCATGCGGCTGGAGTGGAAGGTGAAGCGCTCGGGACGGATCTGCTGGCGTGCGGTCAGCATGGCGGGGATTTCGGTTTCCATCGTCGTGTTCGAGCTGGGAACGATCTGGCCGATGCGAAAGACTTTTTGCATGAGGGTTCTCTGTTGTATGCGTTGCGCTGTTTACAGCTTGAGCAGGCGCCGCGCGTTGCCGTGGCAGACCAGCGCGCGCGTCGTGTCGTCCAGCGGCGCCTCTTCGATAAACTTCGCCGCCACTTCGGTGGATTCGTAGGGATAGTCGACCGAGAACATCACGGCCTCCGGTCCGAGTTCGGCAATGGCGCCGGCCAGCGTGCCGTGCGAGCAAACGCCCGAGGTGGTGATGACGATATTGGTGCCGATGTACTCGGAAGGCGCGCGCGCCAGCCGCACGCCGTGCGAATAGACCGCAAAGCGGCTGTCGAAGCGCCAGCGCTGGAACGGCAGCCCCTCGCCCATATGGCCGAGGATGAGCTTCAGGCGCGGGAAGCGGTCGAACACGCCGCCGAAGAGCAGCCGCAGCGCATGCGACGCGGTCTCCACGCCCCAGCCCCACGCCGCCCCCGTCAGCTCCGGGTGCCCGCCCAGCACCTGCGGCGGCACGAAGGCATCGGTAGGATGCAGGTACATGGGCACGTCCAGCGCCTGCATGCGTTCCCAGAAGACGTCGTAAGCAGGATCGTCGTAATAGCGCCCCTGGGTATGGCCGTTTACCAGCGAGCCCTTGAAACCCAGCTCGCGCACGGCGCGCTCCAGTTCACGCGCGGCCTGTTCCGGGTCATGCATCGGCAGCGCCGCGAAGCCGGCGTAGCGCGTGGGGTGGCGCGCAATCTGCGCGGCCAGGAAGTCATTGCTCTCGCGCGCCCGCGCCACGGCGCGCTGCGCGTCGGGCTCGCCCTGCACGCCCGGCCCGGTTTGCGACAGCACCGTGATGTCGATGCCGAAGCGGTCCATCTCGGCGAGGCGGCATTCGTCGAAGTCGGCCAGGCGGCGGCCCAGCTCGGCGAACACCGCCGGATCGAGATGCTGGGTGAATGCCCTGGAATAGGCCTGGAAACCCGGCGTCATGAAATGCTCTTCCAGTGCGATCTTCTTTACGTTGCTCATGCTGGTGGGGGCTCCTGATGGTGAAATCGCAAATGCTCAGTACACTGATTAGTTTCCGGATTCTAGTCATCAGCTTTTGAAAAGTCCAGACGCCGCGCGGAGGGTTAACACCTATAACGATGGCATTGGCTGCTCAGTACACTGCGCCCAGATGTTCAGTATGCTGACGATATTAAAAAGCCGTTTAAACAAGTGTTTGGGCCTGTCCGGAGTCTCCGCGACTGGCCCGCATTTTACTCAGCATACTGCGCTTCTCATCAGCATACTGACTGGTGCATCGGAAGCATGCGGTGCTGCACTCCGCGAGGGCTCGACAGGCCCTGGGGCGCGCCGCCGGCACCGCCGGGAAGAACAGACATACAGAGACAACAGCTTCACCAAAAGGACCCCCGCCATGACGATCAGCCTGACTCGCGCCGAGACAAGCGCCCCCGCCTCCGGCATGACTACCGAGGAGCGCAAGGTCATACTTGCCTCTTCCTTCGGTGCCCTGATGGAGTGGTACGACTTTTATATCTATGCCGCGCTGGCAGTGTATTTCGGCGCACTCTTCTTCCCCAAGGGCAACGAAACCGCCGCGTTCCTCGCCAGCCTGGCTACCTTCGGCGCCGGCTTCCTGATACGCCCGGTGGGCGCGTTGCTGTTCGGCCGCCTGGGCGACCTGATCGGGCGCAAGTACACCTTCCTGGTCACCATCCTGCTGATGGGGGTTGCCACCGTGGGCGTCGGCGTCTTGCCCACGTACGAGCAGATCGGCATCACGGCCACGGTACTGCTGGTATTGCTGCGGCTGCTGCAGGGCCTGGCGCTCGGCGGCGAGGTCGGCGGTGCGGTCACCTACGTGGCCGAGCACTCGCCGATGCACAAGCGCGGCCTGTATACCAGCTCGCTGCAGACCACCGCCACGCTGGGCCTGCTCGCCTCGCTGTTCGTGGTCTACCTGCTCAAGACCTTCCTGACCGAGGCTGAATTCCGGGACTGGGGCTGGCGCATTCCCTTCATCGTGTCGCTGGTGATGCTGGTGATTTCGGTCTACATCCGCGGCAAGCTGCACGAGTCGCCGGTCTTTGCCCGCATGAAGGCCAGCAATACCACCTCGAAGGCGCCGATCCGCGAGAGCTTCACCAACTGGACCAACCTCAAGTCAGTGCTGCTGCTGTTCGTGGTGGCGGCCGGCCTGGGCGCGATCTTCGGCACCGGCCACTTCTACACGATGTTCTTCCTCAACAAGACGCTGCATGTGCCGCTTGAAACCGTCCACATGCTGATCGCGATCGCGCTGGTGGTGGCCACGCCCTGCTACCTGCTGTTCGGCTGGCTGTCCGACCGCATCGGCCGCAAGTACATCATGATGGCCGCGTGCCTGCTGGCGGCGGTGTGCATCCAGCCGGTGTTCAAGGGCCTCACGCACTATGCCAATCCAGCGTTGGAGCAGTTCCAATCGCAAGGCGCCGTGCAGGTGACCGCCGGCGACTGCAAGGCGCGCCTGTTCGGCGAACCGGTGTCGGCCTGCGACAAGATCCGCGGCTACCTGACCGACCTGGGCGTGGGCTACACCTTCGCGCCGGCCAGCAATCCGGCGCAGGCGGAAGTGCGCATCGGCAACCGCACGCTGCAGGGTTTCGACCGCGCCGCCATCAAGAGCGCGCTGGTGGCGGCCGGCTGGCCGGAGCGGGCCGACCCCGCAAAGATGAACACGCCGATGGTGTTCGTGCTGCTGCTGGTGCCGATCCTGTTCCTGGCCATGGTGTACGGGCCAATGGCGGCCTTCATGGTGGAACTGTTCCCGGCCCGCGTGCGCTACACCTCGCTGTCGCTGCCCTTCCACCTCGGGGCGGGCTGGGTCGGCGGCATGCTGTCCTTCGTGGTCACGGCCATGAACGTGTCCAGCGGCGACGTGTACTTCGGCCTGTGGTACCCGGTGGTCATCGCCGGACTCGCCTTTGTCATCGGCATGCTGTTCGTGCCGGAGACGCGCGGCCGCGACCTGGCGACCTGAGCGGCGCCACCGGTGAACCTGGAGGGCGGAGCGATCCGCCCTTTTTCCCGGCCATCTATTCAGCATACTGAGTTTCTCAGCGAAACCGCGGTGCGGCGATGGCACCGCGGTACGCCGAACGCAACCATCGCAACCCATCCCTTTAGCGCAGACAACCTGGAGCTACCATGCCCACCTCTCGCATCCTCCGCACCCTCGCCGCGTCCTCCGCCCTGCTGGGCCTGGCCGCCGCCACGCCCGCGCTGGCCGACGCCAATGGCGTGAAGATCGGCGTCATTACCGATATGTCCGGCTCCTATGCCGACCTCTCCGGCAAGGGCTCGGTGCTAGCCGCGCAGATGGCGGTGGAAGAATTCGGCGGCAAGGCCCTCGGCAAACCCGTGACGGTCCTGTCCGCCGACCACCAGAACAAGGCGGATATCGCCTCGTCGCTGGCGCGCCGCTGGTTCGATACCGACGGTGTCGACATGGTGATCGACTTCCCCAACTCGTCGACCGCGCTGGCGGTGCAGGAGGTCGCGCGGCAGAAGCAAAAGATCGACATCGTCTCGACCGGCGGCGCCATGGCGCTGACCAACCAGAACTGCTCGCCCACCGGCTTCCACTGGGCATGGGACACCTACTCAGTGTCTTATCCGCTGGTACGGCGCCTGATCGAACAGGGGCGCAACAGCTGGTACTACATCACCGTCGACTACGCCTTCGGCCAGTCGCTGGAAGCGGACTTCCGCAAGGCCGTGGACGCCGGCGGCGGCAAGAACGTCGGCAGCACCCGGCATCCGCTCAATGCCAGCGACTTCAGCAGCCCGGTGGTCGCTGCGTCGGCTTCCAAGGCCAAGGTGGTGGTGCTGGCCAACGCGGGCAACGACATGATCAACGGTGTCAAGGCGGCCGGCGAGTTCGGCCTGATCAAGGCGGGCCAGACCGTGATCACGCCCTCCACCTTCATCACCGATCTCAAGAGCCTGGGCCTGACCGCTGCGCAGGGGCTGACCTATGTCGACCCGTTCCGGCTCGACCTCGATGGCAAGTCGAAGGACTTCGTCGAGCGCTACTACAAGCGCCACAAGGCCTATCCCACGCATGGCCAGATCGGCGTCTATTCCGGCGTGCTGCATTACCTGAAGGCGGTGGAAGCCGCAAAGACCGTAGAGGGCCCGGCCGTGGCGGAAAAGATGCGCGCGCTGCCCGTGTCCGATGCCTTCGTGCGCAACGGCAAGGTGCGCGCCGACGGCCGCATGGTGCACGACATGTACCTGGCCCAGGCCAAGACGCCGGCCGAGTCGAAGGGACCGTGGGACCTGGTCAGGTACATCGGCACGATCCCGGGCGACGAGGCCTTCCGTCCGCTGTCGGCCAGCGAATGCCCGCTGGTGAAGAAGTGAGCGCGCCATGCCTGACACCGACGTAATCCTGCAGACGCACGGCCTGACCAAGGCGTTCAAGGGCTTTACCGCCGTGAGCGATGTCAGCCTGTCCGTGCGGCGAGGCTCGATCCATGCGCTGATCGGCCCCAACGGCGCCGGCAAGACCACCTGCTTCAACCTGCTGACCAAGTTCCATGCGCCTTCGTCCGGCTCGATCCATTTCAACGGCACCGATATCACCGCGCTGCGGCCGGCCCAGATCGCCCGCATGGGGGTGATTCGCTCGTTCCAGATCTCGGCGGTATTTCCGCAGCTGACAGTGCTGGAGAACGTGCGCATCGCGCTGCAGCGCAGTCTCGGCACCGCCTGGCATTTCTGGCGCGGCAAGCGCTCCCTGTCGCGGCTGGACGCGCGGGCGATGGAGCTGCTGGATGCGGTCGGCCTGGCCGGCTTCGCGCACCTGGGCACGGCGGAGCTGGCCTACGGCCGCAAGCGCGCGCTGGAGCTTGCCACCACGCTGGCGACCGATCCGGAGCTGATGCTGCTGGACGAGCCCACGCAAGGGATGGGCCACGAAGACGTGGAGACCGTCACCGCCCTGATCAAGCGCGTTTCCGCCGGACGTACCGTGCTGATGGTGGAGCACAACATGAGCGTGGTGTCGTCCATCGTCGACCGCATCACCGTGCTGCAGCGCGGCGCGGTGCTGGCCGAGGGGACATATGACGAGATCTCGCGCAATCCGCAGGTAAGGGAAGCCTATATGGGAACCACCGAAGAACCGGAAGACCGCCCCGCAGCTGCGGCGGCGACAAGCATGGAGGCATCATGAGCGTGAGTACCTCCCCTGCCCTCGAACTGCGCGGCCTGCACGCCTGGTATGGCGAATCGCACATCCTTCATGGCGTAGACCTGACCGTCAACCCCGGTGAGGTGGTGACGCTGCTCGGCCGCAACGGCTCCGGCCGCACCACCACGCTGCGCGCCATCATGGGCCTGGTCGGCGCGCGCAAGGGGTCGGTGCGCGTGCATGACCAGGAAACCATCGGCATGAAGACGCACCGCATTGCGCCGCTCGGGCTGGGCTACTGCCCGGAAGAACGCGCCATCTTCGCCAGCCTGTCCTGCGAGGAGAACCTGCTGCTGCCGCCGCAGTTCGCCCGCACCCCGGGCGCCATGGGACTGCGCGAGCCGATGACGCTGGGCGAGATCTACGAGATGTTCCCCAACCTGCAGGAGCGGCGCAAGAGCCAGGGCACGCGCATGTCGGGCGGGGAGCAGCAGATGCTGGCGGTTGCGCGCATCCTGCGCACCGGCGCGAGCGTGCTGCTGCTCGACGAGATCTCGGAAGGCCTCGCGCCCGTGATCGTGCAGAAGCTGGCCAGGATGATCGCCATGCTGCGCGGCCGCGGCTACACCATCGTCATGGTGGAGCAGAACTTCCGCTTTGCCGCGCCGCTGGCGGACCGCTTCTTCGTGATGGAGCACGGCCGCATCGTGGAGGCATTTCCGGCCGCCGAGCTTGAACGCAAGATGCCAACGCTCAGCGCCTTGCTGGGCGTGTAAGGAGACATTGTCATGGAATTGTTTGGAGTGCCCCTGCCCGCGCTGCTGAGCCAGTTGCTGCTGGGGCTGGTCAACGGATCGTTCTACGCGATCCTGAGCCTGGGGCTGGCGGTGATCTTCGGGCTGCTCAACGTGATCAACTTCTCCCACGGCGCGCTGTTCATGCTCGGCGCGGTGCTGGCGTGGATGGGCCTGAACTACCTGGGGCTGAATTACTGGCTGATGCTGGTGCTGGCACCGGTGGTGGCCGGCGCGCTCGGCGTGGTGCTGGAGCGCACCATGCTGCGCCACCTCTACCGCTTCGACCACCTGTACGGGCTGCTGCTGACGCTGGGCATCTGCCTGCTGATCGAGGGCTTGCTGCGCTCCGTCTATGGCGTCTCCGGCCTGCCCTACCCGACGCCGGAAGCCTTGTCCGGCGTCAGCCAACTGGGCTTCATGGTGCTGCCCAACTATCGCGCCTGGGTCGTAGTGGCTTCGCTGTCGGTGTGCTTTGCCACCTGGTTCATGATCGAGAAGACCCGGCTGGGCGCCTACCTGCGCGCCGGCACGGAGAACCCGCGCATCGTCGAGGCCTTCGGCGTCAACGTGCCGCTGCTGGTGACGCTGACCTACGCCTTTGGCGTGGGCCTGGCGGCGCTGGCCGGCGTGCTGGCCGCGCCGGTGATGCAGGTGTCGCCGCTGATGGGACAGAACCTCATCATCACCGTGTTCGCCGTGGTGGTGATCGGCGGCATGGGATCGATCCTGGGCTCGATCTTCACCGGCCTGGGGCTGGGTGTCTTCGAGGGCATCACCAAGGTCTACTACCCCGAAGCCTCCGCGACGGTGGTCTTCGTTGCCATGGTGTGCGTGCTGCTGGTGCGCCCCGCCGGGCTCTTTGGAAAGGAGAAATGATGGCTAGCGGAAATATGGTAACCGGAAAGCGCGCAACGTACGCCTACGGGCTGCTGCTGGCAGCCCTGTTGCTGGCGCCCTGGCTGGGCGCTTACCCGGTGCTGGTGATGAAGCTGCTGTGCTTCGCGCTCTTTGCCTGCGCCTTCAACCTGCTGCTGGGCTATACCGGGCTGGTGTCGTTCGGCCATGCGGCCTTCTTCGGCGGCGCCGCCTATGCCTGCGGCTATGCGATGAAGTTCCTCCGGTTGACGCCGGAACTCGGCCTGCTGGCCGGCACGGCATTCGGCGCCCTGCTCGGCCTGGTCTTCGGCGCCCTGGCAATACGGCGGCAGGGCATCTACTTCGCCATGATCACGCTGGCGCTGGCGCAGATGTTCTACTTCTTCTGCCTGCAGTCACCAGCGACGGGCGGCGAAGACGGCCTGCAGGCAGTGCCGCGGGGCGACCTGTTCGGCATGCTGCCGCTGGGGTCGGACCACACCATGTACTACGTGGTGCTGGGGATCACTGCCGCGGCCTTCCTCGGCATCATGCGCATCGTCAATTCGCCCTTCGGGCAGATCCTGCGCGCGATCAAGGAGAACGAGCCGCGAGCGGTCTCGCTGGGCTATGACGCCGACCGCTTCAAGCTGCTGGCGTTCGTGCTGTCGTCAGCGCTGGCGGGGCTGGCGGGCGCGCTCAAGACCCTGGTGCTGGGCTTCGCCACGCTCACCGATGTGCACTGGATGATGTCCGGCACGGTCATCCTGATGACCCTGGTCGGTGGCATGGGCACGCTTTCGGGACCGATCGTCGGCGCGCTGGTCATCGTGGCGCTGGAAAACAAGCTGGGGGATGCGGGCAACGCGCTCGCGGCCATGACCGGGGTCGGCTGGTTCGATGCGCTCGGCGAGTCGGTCAGCATGGTGACCGGGCTGATTTTCGTGGTGTGCGTGCTGACCTTCCGCCGCGGCATCATGGGCGAGATCTTGGCGCGCTGGCAGGCGCGCCCCGCGCCGCAGACCGGAGGGCCGGCAGCCGGACGGGCACAACCGGGTGCCGCCAGTCCCGGACAGGGTTAACCAGAATACTTCCGCTCAAAAACATCAGTACACTGATCTTATATACTCAGCATACTGACAAATCCAATTCACGGAGACTGCCATGGCATGGATTGAAATCGATGCGGCGCAACAGTTGCAGAACGACGAGGTAATGCCGCTGACGCTCGGCGACCGCCAGCTCGCCGTCTATCGCAGCGACGACGAGTACTTCGTCACCGATAACGTCTGCACGCACCAGTACGCGCTGCTGTCCGACGGCTACCTGGAGGACGGCTGCATCGAATGCCCGCTGCACCAGGCGCGCTTCGACATCCGCTCCGGCAAGGCCATGTGCGCGCCGGCCACCAGCGACATCCGCACCTACCCGGTCAAGTTTGAAGACCGCCGGGTCTGGGTCGAGCTTTGAAGGAGCCGAGCATGTCACAGGACGCGCCCATCCTGATCGTCGGCGCCGGCCAGGCCGGTGCGATGGCCGCCGCCGAACTGCGCAGGCTGGGCCATGGCGGCCGCATCGTCATGGCCGGCGGCGAAGCCCATGCGCCGTACGAACGCCCGCCGCTGTCCAAGTCCGTGCTTGCGGACGGCGCGCAGGACGGCAAGATCGGCGTGCATCCGGCCGGTTTCTATGCCGGGCAGGACATCGAGCTGCGGCTCGGCACCACGGTCACCGCACTGGATCCCGCGCGCAGCGTGGCGCACTGCGCCGGCGGCGATGCGATCCGCTACGCCACCTGCCTGCTCGCGACCGGCGGCAACGCGCGCGTGCTGCCGGCGCTGCCGCCGGGCACGACGCACGTGCACTACCTGCGCACCCTCGACGATGCCACGCGCCTGCGCGACGCCATGCAACGGGCGGGCGAGGTCGTGGTGATCGGCGGCGGCTTCCTCGGCCTGGAGACGGCATCCACCGCGGCCGGGCTGGGTCTCAAGGTCACCCTGATCGAAAGCGCTGACCGGCTGCTCGGCCGCGCCGTTCCGCCCGAACTTGGCACCTGGCTGGCGCAGCGCGTGCATGCGCAAGGCGTCGGGCTGCGGCTCGACTGTGGCATCGCGGCCTTCATGCCGCAGGCCGATGGCGTGCTGCTGCGGCTGGCGGACGGCACGGCCCTGCACGCGCCGCTGGTGGTGGTCGCGATCGGCCTGACGCCGGAGGTGGCGCTTGGCGCCGCTGCCGGCCTGGCGCTGCACCCGGACAACGGCGGCATCCAGGTCGACGAACAGGGGCGCACCAGCGCGGCGGGCATCTTTGCCGCCGGCGACTGCTGCAGCCAGTATCAGCCGCAGTTCGGCAACCATATGCGGCTGGAATCCTGGCAAAGCGCCAACGAGCAGGCCCGCATCGCCGCTGCTGCCATGCTGGGCATGCCGGCCGAGCCCGCCGCCCTGCCCTGGTTCTGGACCGACCAGTTCGGCTGCAATGTGCAGATGCTCGGCGCGGCCCACGCTGCCACCCGCTACGCCTGGCGCGGCAGCGCCGGCAGCGATGCGCCCTCGCCCAAGTTCATGCTCCTCGGCACCCGGCACGGCCGGCTCTGCCACGCCATTGCCGTCAATGCCGGCGCCGACCTGCGCCCGTTGCGCGCGCTCTTCGGCCATGCCGTCGAAGGCCTGCTGCCGCGGCTGTGCGACGACACCCTGCCGCTGCGGCAGCTGGTGCGCGACATCGCGGCGCAGGCGGCCAGCCCCACCACACTCTGATAAGGACTTCCCCATGTACCAGACACAAGCGGTGATCCAGCACACGCTGGGCAAGAAGGACGCCGGCCTGGCCGAGTGCCGCTGGCCCGAAGACAGCCTGCACTACATCCCCGACTGGGTCTACACCAGCAAGGACGTGTATGACCTGGAGCTGCAGAAGATCTTCCGCGGACGCTCGTGGAACTATGTCGCGCTGGAGGCGGAGATCCCCAACGCCGGCGACTACAAGCGCTCCTATGTCGGCGCGACGCCGGTGGTGGTGTCGCGCGCCGAAGACGGCTCGGTCAACGTCTTCGAGAACCGCTGCGCGCATCGCGGCGCCGAGTTCTGTCGCCACAGCCAGGGCAATGCGAAGGAATTCGTCTGCCCGTATCACCAATGGTCCTATGACCTCAAGGGCAACCTGCAGGGCGTGCCGTTCAAGCGCGGCGTCAACCGCGCGGGCGGCATGCCCAAGGACTTTCGCAACGAGGACCATGGGCTGGTGAAGCTGAACGTGGCCACGCGCAACGGCGTGGTCTTCGCCTCGTACGCGGCGGATATGGAAAGCCTGGAAGACTACATGACGCGGGAGATCCTGAAGGACTTCGATATCGTCTTCAACGGCAAGCCGCTCAAGGTGCTCGGCTATTACAAGAACGAGCTGCCGTGCAACTGGAAGATGTACCACGAGAACCTCAAGGACCCGTACCACGCCACGCTGCTGCATTCCTTCCTGGTGGTGTTCGGGCTGCTGGTGGCCGGCAACGAGTCGGCCATGATCGCCGATCCCGTGCACGGGCGGCACGGCACCATGGCGTCGGCCAAGAAGGAAGACAAGTATGCGGCCGTCAGCGACGAGAACAAGAAGGAGATGCGCTCGTATCACGAAGGCATACGCCTGGAAGACGAACGCTTCCTCGAGTATGTGCGGGAGTTCGACTCGCCCTGGTCGGTGACGATGCAGACCATCTGGCCGAACCTGATCGTGCAGCGCGAGATGAATACGCTGGGCGTGCGCCAGATCGTGCCCAACGGCCCCGACAGCATGCTGATGCTGTGGACCATGTTCGGCTACGAGGACGATACCGAGGAGATGACGCAGCACCGCCTGCGCCAGGGCAACCTGATGGGCCCGGCCGGCTTCCTGGGGCTGGAGGACAACGAGGCGATGAAGTTCGTGCAGGAAGGCGTGCGGCGCTCCAGCAGCGACCGCAACGTGCTCAAGCTCGATCCCGGCCAGATCGGCACCTCCAGCTCCCTGATCTCCGAATCCGCCATCCGCGCGATGTACCAGTACTACCGCGGCGTGATGGGGCTCTGACGGAACAATAACGGGATTCCCGCAACATGAAACCGATGAACTACTCCCTCTATCGCGAGAGCGCCCTCGGCACCGCGCGCGCCATCGAACTGCGACTGGAGATCGACGCCTTCCACGCGGATTACTGCGCCGTGCTCGACGCCGGGCTGGTCGAGCAATGGCCGCGCTTCTTCACCGAGGATGCGCTCTACCGCATCACCGCGCGCGAGAACGCCGAACGCAACCTGCCGGTGGGGCTGGTCTACGCCGAAGGCATCGGCATGATGCGCGACCGCGCCTCGGCCATTGCCAATACCCAGATGTTCGCACCGCGCTACAACCTGCACCTGGTCACCAACACGCGTGTGAGTGAGGAAACGGCGGACGGCGATATCGTGGCGCAGGCCAACTTCATGCTGCTGCAGACGCTGGTGGAGGGCCCCACCACGATCCACCTGGCCGGCACCTACCACGACCGCTTCCGCCGCCAGGGTGGCAGGTTGCTGCTGCGCGAGCGGCAGGTGGTGTACGACACCACCATCATCGCCAACGACCTGGTCTACCCGGTCTGAGGGCATCGCCACGGCGGGCTTTGCGCCCGCCGCTGCCGGCTACACGCTGCGCAGCACGGTCCGGCTGTACTGGTTGTTGGCTTCCACCAGCGTCGCCAGCAGGTCCATGAAGACTTCGCGCTGGGCGGGTTTCAGCGGGGCCAGCATGCGCTCCTGGGCGCGCGCCATATCGGCACGCAGCGCGACGACCACGCTCTTGCCCTCCTTCGTCAGGTAGACATGGCGGGTGCGCCGGTCAGCCGGGTTCTCGCGGCGTTCCACCAGCCCGCGCTCCTCGATCCGGCGCACGACGTCGGCCGTCGTTGTCCGGTCCAGCCCGACCTCCTGCCCCAGCGAGGTCTGGTCCAGCCCCGGCAGCACCGACAGCACCGTCAGGATTGCGTACTGCACCGGCGTGATATTCGGAGACTTGCACTCCTCGAAGAACATCGCGACGTGGATCTGATGCAAGCGCCGCACAAGAAACCCGGGACGTGCCCACAGCAATTCTTTTGCGGGATCCGGTTCCGACACGGCATCCGCCGCACCCACACTGCCACTCGCATTGCGCTTTGCTCTCGCAGACATCGCTCTCACCATTTTGTATGCACACTGACAGTATATATGAGGGATGGGGAAGCGAGCCTGCTGCGGCGACGCCATTGCCGTGGATCTGAAACCGTTCAGCGTGCGCCCGCGGCGGTGAGAACCCGCTCGATTTCCGCATAGCCGCGCCGCCGTGCATGCTGCAACGGCGTCACGCCCTCGCCGTCGGTAAGGTTGACGTCGGCGCGGGCCTGGACGAGCAGGCGCACGATCTCGGTATGCGCCGGTCCGCCGTTGCCAAGGATGATGGCCTCGAGCAACGCCGTCCACCTGAGTCGGTTGACGTGATCCACATCCACGCCGGCCGCGATCAGCGTGCGCACGGTTTCGACATGGCCGCGCTCGGCGGCAGGGATCAGCGCGGTGCCGCCGTAGCGGTTGGTGCTGCGCAGGTCGGCGCCGCGCGCCAGCGTCAGGCGCAGGATCTCGTTATAGCCGCGCGCGCCGGCATAGAGGTAGGGGCTGTCGTGGATCGCATCCCTGGCGTTGACGTCGGCCCCGGCGCCGATCAGCACCTTTGCCGCCTCAACGTGATTGCCATGCGTGGCGAGCAACAATGGCGTGCGGCCCTGCTCGTCGCGCGCCTCGAGACTGGCACCGTTGCCGAGCAGGGCCGTAACGGCTGCGGCGTCGCCGCGCGCCGCGGCTTGGCGCAGTTGGGCATCGAACGGCACGCCGGCGGCTGCGCCGAGGGAAATCAGCAAGGTCATGACAAAGGCAAGACAGGTCGAGAGTTGCGCCGCGGGCATCGTCGGGGCTCCTTTGGGTTACGGTGGAGGTGCTGTGCGCGAGGCGTCAGCGCCCGCATTCTGGCAGCGCGCACGCGCCGACGGAAGTTAAGGATCCGAATGGCGGGCAGTGCAAAAGCAACTGGTCGCCCGGTACAAGCCCCCACACGAGCCATGGCCATGACGTTGTCATCTGGTTGGCCAATAATGCAGGTAGCGGCCATGGCGAGTCCTGCCAGATGTAACGGCCGCCGCCGCAAGGAACCGTGCGCCGCTGCTGCCGTCAAACCAGCTAGTCGTCGGACACCCGTGCTGCACTGCGGCAAGTTCTGCCGCAGTGCGCAACGGCACGCGTGGCATGTGCCACATGGTCGCCCCGGCCGGCTTCGCGCGCAGGCGCAGCAGGACTGCGGCGCCGCGCAATTTCCCCAGCAAACGCCCCCCCTCTAGCCAAGGAGACGAACGTGCTGAGCCCGCATGAACTTGCCACGCTGCTATTGTTGAGCGATGGCCCTGATTCCCTCGATTCCAGCGATTCCCGCCAGATCGATCCCGTCGACCTCAAGGCACTGGTCGAGAAGCAACTCGTACAACTGGAAGTCCTGCACGGCTGCCGACAGGAACCGCGCATTACCAGCCACGGCTACTCTATGCTGAAGGCGATGGGCCGCTGACACCGGCGCCCACAAGCCAGGCGGCAAAGCGCCGGCTGGCCGCAGCACCACGCGCCGCAAGGCGCACCCGCAATACCACGGAGCCAACGATGAAGGCGCGCCCAGCAGCTGGCGTTGACGGCACGGCGCACACCGACGCGGCGCGCCGCCGCTTCCTGTATGAGCTGGGCGGTGCGTTTGCCGCCGCCGGCATCGGGCCTGCCGTGGCCGCGCCGGTGGCGTGCCTGCTGACGCCCTCCGCCACCGAAGGCCCCTTCTATCTGGACGACGCCCTGGTACGCGCAGACATCCGCGACGGCCGGCCTGGCCAGCCGTTGCGGCTGCGCATCCGGGTGGTCGATGCCGACCGCGGCTGCGCGCCGGTGCCCGGTGCGCTGGTGAGCATCTGGCACTGCGATGCCGATGGCAGCTACAGCGGCGAGAGCCGCGGCAACCGGGAGGCGCGCTTCCTGCGCGGGGTGCAGCCAGCCGGCCAGGACGGCATGGCCACATTCACCACGATCTATCCCGGCTGGTACGCGCCGCGCGCCGTCCATATCCACTTCAAGGTATTGCTCGGTCAGTCGGAAGCGCTGACCAGCCAGCTGTACTTCAGCGATGCCCTGAACCGCGAGGTGCTGGGCACCCATCCGGCCTACCGTGCGCATGGCGTGCCGTCGCGCGCCACCACGCTGGACCCGATCGCCGGCAACCGCCCCAACCTGGTTCGCGTCAGCCGGCCGGCCGAACCGGGTGGCATGCTGGACGGCGAATTCACCATTGGGATCGCCCGCGGCTGATCGCGCTTTAGCGGTGCGTGCGGAGAAGTGTTGGCGGCAATCATGCGCGGCCTTCCGGAAGGCGTGGCGTGCGTCGCAATGACGGCACGGCGCCGCTCAAAGTGCGCCGCGCCACACCGCGCGGGTAATCCCTACATTGTGGTTCCCTGTGCCTTTCCTACCATGAAGGGAATCACGGACCACCTTGCGCCAACTGTTGGGTGCACCCCGTTCCTGGTCCGGCGTTTCAGCGTTTCAGCGTTCAGCGATTCATCGCATTTCCCGACTTTTCCGGTGTTCGCGTCAGTGGCGAGTTGGCTCGGCCCCAACGGCCTGCACTCGTGGGTAGTTACACATACACATCAATTGGAGATGGTCATGGCATCCAGGACGAGGAAAACTGGCGTTTCGCGCCGCGGCTTCCTTGGCGGCGCCGCGGGGGCGGCAGCGGGCGCGGCGGCAATGGGCTTTCCGGCGATCGTGAAGGCGCAGGGCCCGGTCACTATGCGCTGGCAGAGCACCTGGCCCACCAAGGACATTTTCCATGAGTTCGCCGGCGACTTCGTCACCAAGGTGAACAACATGTCGGGCGGCGAGCTGAAGATCGAACTGCTGCCTGCAGGCGCCGTGGTCAAGGCCTTCGACCTGATCGATGCGGTCAGCAAGGGTACGCTGGACGGCGGCCACGGCGTGATTGCCTACTGGTACGGCAAGAACTCGGCGCTGGCGCTGTGGGGCTCGGGCCCGGCGTGGGGCATGGATCCGAACATGCTGCTGGCCTGGCACAAGTACGGCGGCGGCAAGGAACTGCAGCAGGAGATCTACCGCAGCCTGAACCTGGACGTGGTGTCGTTCCTGTACGGGCCGATGCCGACGCAGCCGCTGGGCTGGTTCAAGAAGCCGATCACCAAGCCGGAAGATTTCAAGGGCCTGAAGTTCCGCACCGTGGGCCTGTCGATCGATATCTTCACCGGCCTGGGCGCCGCGGTGAATGCGCTGCCGGGCGCGGAGATCGTGCCGGCGATGGACCGCGGCCTGCTCGATGCGGCGGAGTTCAACAACGCCAGCTCGGACCGCGCGCTGGGCTTCCAGGACGTGTCCAAGGTCTGCATGCTGCGCAGCTTCCACCAGCCCTCGGAGCAGTTCGAGATCCTGTTCAACCGCAAGCGCTATGACGCGCTGCCGGCAAAGCTCAAGGCGCTGATCGCCAACGCCGTGGAGGCGGCCTCGGCCGATATGTCGATCAAGGCGATCGACCGCTATTCCAAGGACTACCAGGCGCTGCAGCAGCAGGGCGTGAAGTTCTATGCGACTCCGAACTCCGTGCTGCAGGCGCAGCTGAAGGTCTGGGACGAGATAGTGGCGCGCAAGGAAAAAGAGAACCCGATGTTCAAAAAGGTCAACGACTCGATGAAGGCCTTCGCGCAGCGCGCCACGCGCTGGCAGAACGACACCAACGTCGACTTCCGGGTGGCATCGAGCTACTACTTCTCCAAGCGCACCTGACCCGCGCCACCGGGGCCGCATCGTGCAGCGCCTGCTGCTGGGCATCGACTGGCTGAGCACCTTTGTCGGCCAGGCCGCCGCGTGGCTGATCATCGGGCTTACGCTGATGATCAGCTACGAGGTGTTCTCGCGCTACGCCCTGGGCGCGCCGCACGCCTGGGTGTTCGATGCCAGCAATATGCTGTACGGCACGATGTTCATGCTGGCCGGCGCCTACACGCTGGCCAAGCGCGGCCACGTGCGCGGCGACATCCTGTACGGCTTCCTGCCCCCGCGGATGCAGGCGAGCATCGACCTGGTGCTCTACCTGGTCTTCTTCTTCCCCGGCGTGATCGCGCTGGCCTGGGCCGGCATCGATTTCTTCGAGGTCTCGCTGGCGCAGAACGAACACTCCTCCATCGCCGCCGAAGGCCCGCCCATCTACCCGTTCAAGGCTGTCATTCCCGTGGCCGGCGCGCTGTTGCTGCTGCAGGGCGTGGCCGAGACCATCCGCTGCATCCTGTGCCTGAACAGCGGGCACTGGCCGCTGCGCGAGGGCGACGTCGAGGAAGTCGATGTCGACAAGCTCAAGGAGATGGTGCATGGCACGCCGACCGCCGAAATGGTGGAGGCGCCGCTCCCTGCCCCTCCTGACGACCAGCACGGAGCCGGGCGATGAGGAAGGAACTGTGGTTCGGCGTCTCGCTGATGGTGCTGATCGTCGGCATCGTGGCCTGGTTCATGCCGGCGCCGTCAGACTGGACCAACGGGCATCTTGGCCTGCTGATGCTGGCGCTGATCGTGGTGGCGATCATGCTGGGCTTCCCCACCGCGTTCACGCTGATGGGCATGGGCGTGCTGTTTTCCTGGCTGGCCTATCGCCACGCCAACCCCGAGATCGCGGTGCAGCAGACGCTGGACCTGATGGTGCAGCGGGCGTACGCCGTCATGACCAACGACGTGCTGATCTCGATCCCGCTGTTCGTGTTCATGGGCTACCTGGTCGAGCGCTCCAACCTGATCGAAAAGCTGTTCCGCAGCCTGCATCTGGCGCTGGCGTGGATTCCCGGCTCGCTCGCGGTCGCCACGCTGGTGACCTGCGCGATTTTTGCGACCGCCACCGGCATCGTCGGCGCGGTGGTCACGCTGATGGGGCTGCTGGCCTTCCCCGCGATGCTGCGTGCGGGCTATAACACGGCGCTGTCGGCGGGCGCGGTCACGGCGGGTGGTTGCCTGGGCATCCTGATCCCGCCGTCGGTGCTGCTGATCGTCTATGGCGCCACCGCGGGCGTGTCGGTGGTGCAGCTCTATGCGGGCGCGTTCTTCCCGGGGCTGATGCTGACCGGCCTCTATATCCTCTACATCCTGATCCTGGCCAAGCTCAAGCCCGCGCTTGCGCCGCCGCTGCCGGAAGCCGAACGCGTGGTGCCGCTCCCACCCCTGGCGCGCACGCTGGAAGCCGGCGGCGCCACGCATGCGCTGCCCGCGCTGGGCGCCGGCATGATGCGCACGCTCAAGGGGCCACGCAACGCAGACGTGCCGACCGGCGAGTTCGCGCGCCAGCTCGGCATCGTGTTGCTGCCGGCGCTGGCGGTGGCGGTGGTGATGGGCACGATCTACGAGGTGGTCACAGCGCCCGCCGCCAGCATCGCCGTGGAATCGCCGCTGTCGCTCGGCGGCGCCGAGGAAAGCAGCGCGGCGCTGGACGACCTGCAGGCGCCGCCGATGGAAGAAGCGCCGGCGCCGGCCGCCGGTGCGGTCCCTGCACCGGCCGCACCGGCTGCCCCCGCCGCAACGACGCCACCCGCCACGCCCGCGGCGCCGGACGCCGCGCAAGCCGGGACACAACCTGCCCCGCAGGCCGCCGCGGTCTCTGCGCCGCGCTGGTTCTGGATCACGCTGGCCGTGGTGGCTGCTGTGCTGTTGTACTTCTACTGGCGCTTCAGCTTCGCGCGGCTGGAAATCTTCAAGATGCTGCTGGCGTCGTTCTTCCCGCTGGCGCTGCTGATCCTAGCGGTGCTGGGCTCGATCGTGTTCGGGCTGGCCACGCCGACCGAAGCGGCGGCGGTGGGATCGCTGGGCGGCGCGCTGCTGGCGGCCGCGTACCGGCAGCTGAACTTCCGCGTGGTCAAGGAATCGGTGCTGCTGACGGCCAAGACCAGCGCCATGGTGTGCTGGCTGTTCGTGGGCTCGTCGATCTTCTCGGCCGCGTTCGCCTTGCTGGGCGGGCAGGCGCTGGTCGAGCAGTGGGTGCTGTCGCTGAACCTGTCGCCGGTGCAGTTCATGATCCTGGCGCAGGTGATCATCTTCCTGCTCGGCTGGCCGCTGGAATGGACCGAGATCATCATCATCTTCATGCCGATCTTTATCCCGCTGCTGGACAACTTCGGCATCGATCCGCTGTTCTTCGGCCTGCTGGTGGCGCTGAACCTGCAGACCGCGTTCCTGTCGCCGCCGGTGGCAATGGCCGCGTTCTACCTGAAGGGCGTGGCGCCGCCGCATGTCACGCTGAACCAGATCTTCCTGGGCATGCTGCCGTTCATGGGCATCCAGCTGATCGCGCTGGTGCTGCTGTACGTGTTCCCCGGCATCGGGCTGTGGCTGCCCACGGTGCTGTACCGCTGAGGCACGCAGCAGGCACGCTTATCCTGGGCGCCTATACTGGTTGGCGATGCCGACCGACAGCGCCCTCGCTACCCTCCCCCTCGATACCGCCTTCCGCTCCGACATCCCCGGGCGGCTGGACCGCCTGCCATGGTCGCGCTGGCACTGGCGCGTAGCCATCGCGCTGGGCGTCGCGTGGGTGCTCGACGGGCTGGAAGTCACGCTGGTGGGCTCGGTCGGCGCGGTGCTGGAGCGCCCGGACACGCTCGCGCTGACCGCGACGCAGGTGGGATGGACCGGCTCGCTCTACATCCTGGGCGCGGTGATCGGTGCGCTGGTGTTTGGCCGCATGGCCGACCGGCTCGGACGCAAGCGGCTGTTCCTGGCCACGCTCGCGGTCTATATGGTGGCAACGCTGGCCACCGCGTTCGCACCGGACTTTTACTTCTTTGCCGCGTGCCGCTTCCTGACCGGCCTGGGCATCGGCGGTGAGTACGCGGCGATCAATTCCGCCATCGACGAACTGATCCCCGCGCGCGTGCGCGGGCGCGTGAACCTGGCCATCAACGGCAGCTTCTGGCTGGGCGCGGCGCTGGGTGCGGGACTGAGCCTGGTGCTGCTCGATGCGCGCGTGCTGGGACCGGTATGGGGCTGGCGCGCGTGCTTTGCGCTGGGCGCGGTGCTTGCGGTCGCGATCGTGCTGGTGCGCAAGCACGTGCCGGAAAGCCCGCGCTGGCTCGCCACCCACGGCCGGCTGGAAGAGGCCGAGCGCGTGGTCGCCGCGATCGAGGCCGAGGTGCGCGCGCGCCACGGCACCCTGCCGCCAGTGGCGCCCGATTGCGTCGCGGTGGCCATGCGCAGGCGCGCCGCGCCCGGCGTGGGCGAAGTCATGCGCCTGCTGGTGCGGCGCTACCGCGTGCGCAGCACCATCACGCTGGCGCTGATGGTGTCGCAGGCGTTCTTCTACAATGCCATCTTCTTCACCTACGCGCTGGTGCTGGCGCGCTTCTATCATGTGCCCGAAGGGCGCGTGGCGCTGTACATCTTCCCCTTTGCGCTGGGCAATGCCGCGGGGCCGCTGCTGCTCGGGCCGCTATTCGACCGCGTCGGGCGGCGGCGCATGATTGCCGCGACCTACGTGCTGTCCGGCATCGGCCTGGCGCTGACGGGCTGGGCCTTTGTCGAAGGCTGGCTCGATGCACGCTCGCAGGCGCTGTGCTGGTCGGGCGTGTTCTTCCTCGCTTCAGCGGCGGCCAGCTCGGCCTACCTCACCGCCAGCGAAGTGTTCCCGCTGGAGATGCGCGCACTGGCGATCTCCGTCTTCTATGCAGTCGGCACCGGCACCGGCGGCTTTATCGCACCACTGCTGTTCGGCATGCTGATCGAGAGCGGCAGCCGCGAAGCGGTTGGGGTGGGCTACGGCATCGGCGCGGCACTGGTGATCGTGGCCGGGCTGCTGGCCTTGCGCTTCGGCATCGATGCCGAACGCCGTCCGCTGGAACAGATCGCACCGCCGCTCTCCGCCGACAACTGACCGGCATCATCGCCAATGTCGCAATCATTGCGACATTGGCGACATTTGCGCCATTCACAACACTCCGCAACATTGCGTAAGCCGGCAAGCACGCCGCAGAAGGCACGGCACATCGCTGCGTGCCGCCTGCAATCTTACTGCCGTGTTAAGCAGTGCTACAGCCTCCCCTTACACATTTTTACAGCAAGCGACGGGGCACTTGTCTAGCCTTAACTCACCTGCGGTGGCCTGAGTGCATCAGTCTTTGCGTCAGCGGGCTGCCATTTCTTGGCCAGGGCTTGTGTCCTGGCCATTGTTCAACGCTGCTCGCATAGAGGCGGGCAAATCCACGGACCGCAACGCGGTCCGACCGCAAAGTGCGCCGATACGGCATCCCGCCACATCGCGCGTGCTGCAGACAACAAGCTGAGTTGGGGACATGCAAGCCGGGCATCGCGCGACTGCCCTAGCGCGAGGCCACCCGCTTGCTTGGAAAAAATCTCGTCCGGCGTGCGCAGCGCACAGCCGGCGGGGAAGCCTTTGATTTGCTAGCCGGAGAACAACACCATGGCCGACCAGCGCAACAACCCGCCACCCAGACAACACTTGCTGACGCCGGCGCCAGCCGCGCGCCAGTCCCAGGGCGAGGGACTGGTGGAACGCAAGCAGCCCGTGGCGGTGCCACTGTGGCACATCGTGCCGCGCATGGCCGGATACGGCGTGGTGCTGTTCATCGTGTGGGCAGTGCTCACGATCATGTTTCCAAATGTGTTCACGCGCTCGTCGGAACGCGCCGTGGTCAACAGTCCCGTGAGCCTGGTGACTTCGCCAGTCGAAGGCATCGTGATGCAGCAGAAGATCGCTGCCGGCCAGCCGTTCACCGCCAACCAGCCGCTGATGATGGTGCAGAACCCGAACATCGACCGCTCGCTGCTGGTCGAGCTGACCGGCAAGAAGCTCGACAACCAGCAGCGCTACGATTCCGCCAAGGCAAAGCTCGAAAGCAACCGCCGGCTGCTGGCCGCGACCGAGCAGGACCTGCAGCGCTACAACAGCGCCGCGCAACGCGAGCATGGGGCGCGCGTGCGCGCACTGGAAGCGCGCCTGGCATCGGCCAAGGCGCAGGAAGACCAGCAAGAGGAAGTGGTCAACCGCAACCAGAGCATGCAATGGGCTGGCGCGGTCAGCGAAGCTTATACCAACGCTTCGCGCTACCAGCTGTCGATGCTGACCAACGCCAAGGCCGCGGCCAAGGCCGAACTCGACAACGCCGTCGGCGAGAGCGAGGCGTCGCGCAAGAAGGTCTATACCTCTTCCACGGACAGCCCCAGCGCCGCGCTGTCGCAGCGGCGCCAGGTGTTGAACGCCGAGTCCGCGCAGCTGACCGCGGAACTGGAGCAGCTGGAAGCGTATGGCAAGTCGGTCGACCAGCTGCTCGCCACCGAGCAGGAACGCATCGACCGGCTTTCCAACCTCGAGATCCGCTCGACCGAGCCCGGCACCGTCGAAGACCTGATCGCGCAGCCCGGCATGCGCGTGGCGGCCGGCGCCACGCTGGCCCGCACCAGCAACTGCGCGCAAACGCGCGTGGTGGCGGTGTTCCCGCGCAGCCTCAGCGACAGCCTGCTGCCCGGTGCGCGGCTGAATGTACAGGTCGATGGCCTGCCCGCGGCGCTGCCGGCATCGGTGGCGGAGATCCTGCCGCGTGCGCCCGATGGCGACCAGGCCCGCTATTTCGTGCCGTTCCCGCCGATCGAGAAGAACGAGATCTACGTGATCGCCAAGCTCGACCGGCCGCTGGACAAGCTGCCGGGCAAGGCGAGCGCATCGGGCGTGGTGTCCGCCGCGAACGCGTCGAGCCCGCAGCAATCGTCGGGGCATTGCGGCATGGGTCGCTGGGCGCGCGTGACGCTGAACCAGAGCTGGCTGGGACAACTGCGCGCGTCGCTGTCGTGATGGCACGCGCAGGCACGGGAGACCCCCTGATGCGACGACCAATACCTGATAGCCCCTCCAGGATCGCGGCAAGCGTGCTGCTTGCCGGATTGCTTGCCGTGGCGCCACGCGCTGCTTCCGCGGCGCAGGCAGCAGCACCACCCGCGCAGCAAACCCTGCTGGCCGACGGCTGCAAGACGCTGGCCGAGCGCGTCAGCCGCGAACCCGGCAACGGTCCGCTGTTCCTCGGCAGCTACGAGCCCGCGCCGGGCGGCGAACCGCTGGCGCCGGCGCTGCGCAATGCCGCCTTCGTCTACGACAACGCCCTGGCCGGCATCGCGCTGGTGGCCTGCAAGCGCCCGGCCGAAGCGCGCCGCATCGCCGACGCCGTGCTGCAGGCCACGCGCCAGGACCGGCACTACCGCGACGCGCGCCTGCGCAACGCCTACCGCGCCGGTGCGTTGCCGCCAGGCCCGGCACCGCTGCCGGGCTGGTGGGACGATCCCAGCAAGCGCTGGTTCGAAGACGCCTACCAGGTCGGCACCGCCACCGGCAACGTGGCCTGGGCCGCACTGCTGCTGCTGGCTGTGCATGAGGCCACGCGCGACGCGCGCTACCTCGACGGCGCCGCCGCGCTGATGGGCTGGGTGCATGGCAGCATGCCGGACAATGGCGCCCCCGCGGGCTATATCGGCGGCTTCTTCGGCCACGAACCCAAGCAGACGCGGCAGGGCTGGAAGTCCACCGAGCACAACGTCGATACCTACGCGGCCTTCAGCTGGCTGGCCAGCCTGCGCAACGATCCGCGCTGGCGCGACGGCGCCGCGCGCTCGCGCGGCTTTGTCAACGCCATGTGGCAGCCACGCGAGGGCCGCTTCATCATCGGCACGCACGACGACGGCCGCGCGCCCAACGACGGCCCCTCCGCGCTGGATGCCGTGCTGTGGCCGCTGATCGCGATTCCCGATCCGCCGCAGGACTGGCGCCGCAACCTGGCCTGGGTCGACGCACGCCATCGCGCCGGCGCCGGCTACGGCTTCAAAGCCAGCCCCGACGGCATGTGGACCGAAGGCACCGGACAGGCCGCGCTGGTACTGCAGGCCGCCGGCCTCACGCCGCAGGCGCAGCCGCTGTGGCAGTTGCTGCTGTCGCAACGCGCGCCTTCCGGGATGCTCTACGCCACGCCGGAGGCGCGCATCAGCACCGGGCTGTCGATCGGGCCCACTTCGACCACGGAGGACTTCTACTACTTCCACCTGCCGCACCTGGGCGCCACCGCCTGGGCCGTGCTGGCCGCGGCGCGCTGGAACCCGTTCCGTCCGGGCGGTTGCCTGGAACCGTCCTGTCCGCCGCCGGCCGTCGCCGCCTCCACCTCAGCCGCGACCAACGCCACCAACAAGGAGTGACGATGTTCGCCCTCTTTCTCGAAAACCAGTCGCTGCTGGTCATCAATGGCGGCGTGCTGCTCGCGGTGGTATTGCTCGCGCTGATGTGCCGCCAGGACCGGCCCGCCGACCGCGTGCTGTTCGGCGGCGTCACCGCCTTGCTGCTGGTGGTCTACCTGACGTGGCGCGTCAGGGAAACGCTGCCGGACTGGCAGATGACCTTTACTAGCGTATGGGCGCATGTGTTCTTCGCGTTCGAATGCATGACGCTGGCCTATACGCTGCTGTCGATCGTGGTGCTCACGCGCAACAGCAACCACTCGCCGGATGCCGATGCGGGCGAAGCTGCGCTGCGCCGCGCGGGGCAGGTACCGCGCGTGGACATCTTCATCGCCACCTACAACGAAGGGCTGGAGATCCTGGAGAAGACCATCGTCTCCGCACTGGCGATCGACTATCCCGACTTCCGCGTCTGGGTGCTGGACGACACCCGCCGTGACTGGCTGCGCAAGTTCTGCGACAGCGTGGGCGCGTACTACGTGACGCGCCCGGACAACGCGCACGCCAAGGCCGGCAATCTCAACAACGGCCTGCGCCACAGCGCCGAGGCCGGCGGCGCGCCTTACATCCTGGTGCTCGATGCCGATTTCGCGCCCCACCGCAACATCCTGCTGCGCACCGTGGGGCTGTTCAACGACCCGCGCGTGGGCGTGGTGCAGACGCCCCAGTTCTACTACAACGCCGACCCGATCCAGTACAACCTGCGCGCCACCGAATGCTGGGTCGACGAGCAGCGCGCCTTCTTCGACGTGATGCAGCCGGCCAAGGACGCCTGGGGCGCGGCGTTCTGCATCGGCACCTCGTTCCTGGTGCGGCGCGACCTGGTCGAGCTGATCGGTGGCTTCCCCACCGGCACCGTGACCGAAGACATCCACCTGACCTACCGGCTGCTGCCGCACGGCTATATCACGCGCTGGCTCAACGAACGCCTGAGCGTAGGCTTGTCCGCCGAAGGCCTGCCCGAGTACATCAGCCAGCGCAGCCGCTGGGGGCTGGGCACGATCCAGGTGGCGCTGACCGCGGACGGGCCGCTGCGCGGACGCGGCTACACCCCGGTGCAGCGGCTGCACTATGTGCATGGCCTGCTGCACTGGCTCTCGCGGCCGTTCACGCTGATGTTGCTGGCCGGGCCACTGCTGTACTGGTATTTCGGGGTCTCGACGCTGTACAGCGAGCCGCTGCAGTTTCTCGCTTACGGCCTGCCGGCGCTGGTGGCGTACTGGGCCTACAGCATCTGGATCACCGGCCAGCGCGCGCTGCCTATCTTTACCGAGGTGACGCAGATCGTGGCGTCGCTGGCGGTGACCGCATCGCTGGTCAGCGCGATGTTCAAGCCGTTCGGGCGGCCGTTCAAGGTCACCAACAAGGGGCTGGACCGCTCGAAGCTGGTGATCCACGGCAAGTTCGCCGCGCTCTATGCCGGGATGCTGGCACTGTCGGCGCTGGGCCTGGGGCGCGCGCTGGTGGTCGACCCCGATGCGCCAGGACTGGCCTTCAACACGGTCTGGACCGGCGTGGCGCTGATGCTGTACCTGGCGTCGTTCCTGGTCTGCGTGGAGCTGCCGCGCCCGCGCAAGGAAGAGCGCTTCCCGCACCGCGCGGCGGCGCTGCTGCGCGTGGATGGGCGCGAGTACCGCGTCACCACCAAGGACCTCTCATGCAACGGCGTGGCCGTCACCACGCCGCTGGCGCCCGCCTTCCGCGCCGGCACCGAAGGCGCGTTGTGGCTCAGCCAGACCGGATGGATTCCTTGCCGCATCGTGCGCCGCGACGGCCAGTTGCTGGGCATCGCGCTGCATGCCGACATGGCGGCGCGCCACAGCCTGATCCGCCTGCTGTTCACCGATCCCGCGCACAACATCGCCCGGCAGGGCCGGCCGCAGCTGGCGATCTCGCGCTTTATGCGGCGCGCGCTGCTGGGCTGAATGCCACCTTCTTCTTCGACTCTCCGGGACCCTTCATGCGAAGCTTGCCACGCCGCCGTACCCTGACCCCGCCGCGCCTGCTGCTGCCCGGCGCACTCGTGCTCGCCCTGGCCGCCTGCACGCTGGAGCCGCAATACCAGCGGCCGGATGCGCCGATCCCTTCGGCCTGGCCGGAGGGCGCCGCTTATCGGACCCCTCAGGCCAATGCGGCGCGCGGCGCGGCGCAGCCAGGCCAGCCGGCGCAACCGGCGGGCCCTTCCGCCGCGGACCTGGGATGGCGTGACGTCTTCGTCGATCCGCAGCTGCGGCAGCTGATCGAGCTGGCGCTGGCCAACAACCGCGACCTGCGCATGGCGACGCTGGCCATCGACGAAGCGCGCGCGCTGTACCAGATCGAGCGCGCGGCGCAGTTCCCCACCGTGGAAGGCAATGCCGGCATGGTGTCGCAGCGGCTCTCGCCGCGGCTGCGCGCACCGGGCCAGTCGCAGCAGATCACCACGTACAACGCGGGCATCGGCTTCACCGCGTTTGAACTCGATTTCTTCGGCCGGGTGCGCAGCCTCAAGCATGCGGCGCTGGAGGAATACATGGCGACGGAAGAGGCGCGACGCAGCGCGCAGATCAGCCTGGTGGCGGAAGTGGCCAACGCCTACCTGACGCTGCAGGCTGACCGGGAACTGCTGCGGCTGTCGCAGGAAACGCTCAAGACCCAGCAGGACGCGGCCGAGATGGTGCGGCGCGGGCGGCAGGCCGGTGCCATGGCCCAGCTCGACCAGCATCGCGTGCAAACCCAGGTGCAGACCGCGCAGGTGGGCGTGGAGCAGTACACGCGGCAGGTGGCGCAGGACGAGAACGCGCTGACGCTGCTGGTCGGCGCCCAATTGCCGAAATCCGTGACAGATGCGGGTGCGGCAGCGAAGCCGGATCCGCTCGAACCACGCTCGCTGCTGAGCGAGTTTCCCGAAGGACTGCCGTCGAGCCTGCTGGAGCGGCGTCCTGACGTCCTTGACGCCGAGCACCGGCTCAAGGCCGCCAACGCCAATATCGGCGCTGCGCGCGCGGCGTTCTTCCCGCGCATCTCGCTGACCGGCGCGCTGGGCGTGGCCAGCACCAGCCTGGCGGGACTGTTCTCCGGCGGCATGGCGTGGCTGTTTGCACCGCAGCTCACCGTGCCGATCTTCGACGGCGGCCGCAACCGGGCCGGGCTGGATGCGGCCAATGTGCGCAAGGACATCAACGTGGCCAACTACGAGAAGACCATCCAGACCGCTTTCCGCGAAGTGGCCGACAGCATGGCGGCGCGCGCCACCTACGAGCGCCAGGTCAAGGCGCAGGAAGCACTGGTACGCGAAGGCAGCGAAACGCGGCGATTGTCTGAAATGCGCTTCAAGAATGGCGTGGACGACTACTTCGGCGTATTCGATGCGCAGCGCCAGCTCTACACCGCGCAGCAGGCGCTGGTCACGTACAAGCTGGCCGGGCTGACCAGCCGGGTGTCGCTGTACAAGGCGCTGGGCGGCGGCTGGCGCGAGGTGGCGGATGCGTCCGGTGGGCGCGCAAACCCCGCGCCAGCCGCGCGGCCCCAGGCGGCAGTGCGGCCCCAGGCCCCAGCACAGCCCCAAGCTGCGGCGCAGCCGCGAGCCGTAGCGCAGCCACAAGCCGTAGCGCAACCCCAGTCCGCAGCGCAGCCACAAGCCATAGCGCCGCCCCAGGTCGCCACGCAGCCCCAAGCCGCAGCGCAACCTCAGGCCGCTACGCAGCCCCAGGCCGCAGCGCCACCGGCAGCCGCGGCTCAGCCATCCCCCGTCGCGGCAACGCAGCAGTGAGCCAGGCGGCGGTGCGGCGGGATGCCTGGCTCAGAAGTACTTCAGCCAGCGCCAGTCGCGCCGCCGCGCCTTCAGCGCCGCGAACCAGCGCACCGCCGGCCATAGCAGGACGGCCAGCACGGCCGCCACCAGCCACAGCTGCCAGACGTGGTCGAAGCCGAACACCCTGGCCTGGTTCAGGCCCCAGTGGTGCGCGCAGGCCTGGTACAGCAGTTGCAGCACGTACAGGTGCAGCAGGTAGAAGAACATCGGCACGGCGCCGAACACCGCAAGCCGCCGCGCGAGCCAACCGCGCTCGGCACGCTCCAGCCAAACCAGCAGCAACAGCCCGACACCCAGTGTCAGCAGCAGGAACAGCAGCGACGGCGGGTACTTGGTGACATTGAGGAAGCTCATCGCGGTATGCAGCGCGTCGCTGCCCGGCATCCACTTCTGCTCCTGGCCGTAGCCGTTTAGTACGCGCAGCACGGCAAAGCCGGCCAGCGCCGCCACGGCGCAGCCGGCGAGGCGCCGTTGCCTTGCACCGGCAGGCATCGACGCGGCAAACCACGGCCCCGCCGCGTAGCCCAGCGCAATCACGCCGATCCACGGCAGCACCGGGTACGAGGTGCGCACCTTCAGCCCGTCGGCGATATCGATCCAGGTCCGGTCGTGCAGGATCGCCCAGGGTATATGCCACACGCTTTCCGGCGGGAAATGCAGCGGGCTCAGCAGGTTGTGCCCGGCCACCAGCGCGATGCCGGCAGCGATCAGCATCGGCCGCGGCAGCCACACCAGCGCCGCCAGCGCCATCATGCTCAGGCCGATGGCCCAGATCACCTGCAGGTAGACCACCTGCGGCGGGAAGGTCCAGGTCCAGGCAAAGCCGACCAGCGTCAGCTCCAGCACCACCAGGAACACGCCGCGCCGCAGCAGGAAGCCGCTGACCGCGCCGCGGTCATGGCCGGCCGCGCCGTAAAGCCAGGCCGAGACCCCGGCCAGCCAGATAAACACCGGCGCGCACAGGTGGGCGGCGAGACGGCTGAAGAAAAGCGCCGGGGTGGTCGCACTGGCATCCATGGGATCGGTGACCTGCACGTGCAGGAAGAACATATCCCGCACGTGGTCGAGCAGCATGATCAGGATGACCAGCCCGCGCAGTGCGTCGATGGACAGCAGCCGGCCGCCGGCCGGCCGCGCGACCGCGGCAAAAGGGGAGACTGCCGGGAGAGATGGAGGCGCGGCAGTGCGCGCGTGGCCCGGCAACATTGTCAGTAGCTCAGTTGCACGCCCAGGCGCACGGTGCGGCCCGCGCCCGGCGCGATCCACAGGTTGCTGTACGAGCTGGCGTAGTAGGTCTTGTCGAACAGGTTGCCCACGTTCAGCGACACGCGCAGCTTGCGGCTGTATTGCCAGTAGCCATGCAGGTCCACCGCCACGTACGCGGGCAGCGAGAACGAGTCCTGCACATCGCCCGGGCGTCGTCCGACGTAGCGCAGCCCGGCGCCGACGCCATACCGCTGCCCGATCGGCGTCGCGTCTTCATACACCGCCAGCAGGCTGCCGCTGGTGCGCGGCACGTTGGACAGCGGCGTACCCGGCGCGATGCGCGTGTCCTGCGTGATCTCCGCATCGGTCAGCGCAAAGCTGCCCGACACGCGCCAGTGCGTGCCGATCTGCCCCGCCACGTCCAGTTCCACGCCGCGGCTGCGCGCCTCGCCGGCGGCGATGAAATACGACGGGTCGGCGGGATTGGCGGCCAGCACGTTGCGCTTGCGGATCTCGAACACGGCCAGCGTGGCACCGGTGCGGCGGTCGTCGCTGTCGAACTTGATGCCGGCCTCCATGGCGCGGCCGCGTTCCGGGTCGAACGGCTGGCCGGCGGCGTCGACGCCGGCATTGGGCCGGAACGACTGGCTGGCATTGGCGAACAGCGACAGGTTCCGGCTGGCCAGGTAGCTCACGCCCACGCGCGGCGACACCGCGTTCTGGTGCCGCGTGGTGCGGGTGCCGCGCAGGTGGTCGTCCAGCGACTGGTCGAAGGCATCTAAGCGCGCGCCGGCCAGCACGCGCCAGCGCTCGCCCAGGCTGAGCTGGTCCTGCGCGTAGACGCCGACGTTGCGCTGGCGCTCGTGCGTGTCCATGTTCCAGGGCAGCGGCGGCGCCGGCTGGCCATAGACCGGATCGTAGATATCGATCGCGTACGGCGCGGCGGCGGTCGGGTTCTTGCGCAGCACCTGCATGGTGTTGCCGAAGCGGTAGGCGTCCACGCCCATCAGCAGTTCATGCCCGACCGGGCCGGTGGTGAACTTGCCCGTCACGCTTGCCTGCAGCGAGAGATCGTCCGACTGGAAGTCGCGGTAGCGCCGCGAGCGCGACAGCGTGCGGCCGTCCGCCGCCAGCGCAGCGGCCTCGGAGGAATGCCCGGTCAGCGCGCCACCGCGGTATGACAGGGCCAGCCGCCCCTTCCACCGATCCGAAAACTGGTGCTCCACGCTGAGCTGGTGCGACTGGCTGTTGAGCCGCATGTCGCCGTCGCCGGGCTCGCCCAGGAAGCGCGAGCGCGGGATGCGGCCCAGCTGCCCGTTGACGGCGACCACGCCACGGTCCATCGGCGTGGTGTAGCGCTGGAATTCCGCCGCGTACTGCAGGATGGTGTCGTTGCCCAGCGTCCAGCTGAACGACGGCGCCACCAGGTAGCGCTGGCTGTTGATGTAGTCGCGCGTGCTGCCCTGGTGGTCGGCCACGGCGATCAGCCTGCCGGCCACGTCCTCGCCCAGCGGGCCGGTCACGTCGGCCGCCAGCCGGTAGGCGTCGCGCGTGCCGACCTCGAATGAATAGGTCTGCGCGGGCCGGAACTGCGGCTGGCGCGTGACCACGTTGAAGGTGCCGCCGGGCTCGCCGGTGCCGTACAGCGAGGACGTGGGGCCTTTGAGCACTTCCACGCGCTCGATGGTGGCCGCATCCATCGGCGCCGTGTAGCCGCGGTTTGCGGCAAAGCCGTTGACCAGGTAGCCGGCGCCGGTGTTCTCGTTGCCGGTGAAGCCGCGCATGGCAAAGTTGTCCCACAGGCCGCCGAAGTTGTTCTGGCGCGCCACGCCGCTGACGTAGTCGAAGGTCTGGTCGAAGCGGGTCGCGCCGATATCGTCAAGCATCGCGCGCGGCACCACACGCACGGACTGCGGGATCTCGCGCAGCGGGGTGTCGGTGCGGGTAGCGCCCGACGCGTCGGGCGGGTTGTATGATGCGATGGCCGTGCCGACCACCGAGACCGCCGGCAGCGTAATATCGGAACCCTCCGCCGCGTCGGCGAGGCCGGAAATCGCCAGCATCAGCGCGGCGACTGGCCGCCGCGAACGCCCCGGCAATGGGTTCAGGCGCAATGCGCAGGCGGCGGGCAGGAAAGAGCCCGGCGCGCGGCAAGGCCGCTTGCGCCGGCCAAGGCTGGGCTGCGGTGGCAGCATAGGAACACCCCGGAAGGAACGAGTCACCGCGGCGGCAACCAGGTACGCTCGTTAATGATAATAAATTCTCATTAATATTTTAGGCATGGAACGCATGACCCGTCAACGCGGCGCTGTGATGGACGCGCTACGTGAAGCCGGCCGGCCCCTGAGCCCGGCCGAGATCCTGGCCGCGGCGCAGCGCCAGGTGCCGTCGCTGGGCCTGGCCACGGTCTACCGCAACCTGCGCGCGCTGCTGGACGACGCGCGCGTGCATGCCGTTGAACTGCCGGGCCAGCCGGACCGCTACGAGCTTGCGGACGAACCGGGCGCCGTCACGCACCGGCACTACTTCCAGTGTCTGTCGTGCGATCGCGTCTTCCCGCTGGAAGGCTGCCCCGGACACCTGGAAGAGATCACGCCACCGGGGTTCGTGGTCGAGCACCACGAGCTGACGCTGCTGGGCCGCTGCCCGGACTGTGCGGGCAAGGCCGGCAAACGGCGCAAGCCAGCGGCGCGCAATCACTGAGGCCTGATGCGGGGCAGGTCCGTGATCACCACGATCGCCCCAAACAACTGTACTGCGCCAACCGCCCCAACCTGTATATGGCGCCAGGGCGGCATCTGCCCCATGATGCCGCTGCACCGCGCACCAGACGCACGCCATCCCCACAGGACCCCGAATTGCCCCACGCCGCCGCCAACCGACGCTCGACCCTGATCGCCGTGCTCGCCCTGACCGCCTCGATGGCCTCGCTGTGCGTCGGCACCTCGTTCGCCAAGAGCCTGTTCACGGTGCTCGGCGCGCAAGGCACTACAGCGCTGCGGGTAGGCTTCTCCGCGCTGATCCTGCTGTGCGTCTGGCGACCGTGGCGCATCCCGCTGACGCTGGCCAATGCGCGCGCGATCGCGCTGTACGGGGCGGCGCTGGGCGCCACCAACCTGCTGTTCTACATGTCGCTGCGCACCATCCCGCTGGGGCTGGCGATCGCCATCGAATTCACTGGCCCGCTGGCGGTGGCGGTGCTGTCGTCGCGGCGCGCGATCGATTTCCTGTGGATTGCGTTCGCGGTAACGGGCCTGCTGCTGTTACTGCCGGTGGGCGAAGCTGCCGGCACGCTCGATCCGGTCGGCATCGGCTATGCGCTGGCAGCCGGCGTGGGCTGGGCGCTCTATATCGTGTTCGGGCAGATGGCGGGCAACGCCCACGGTGGCCAGGCGACGTCGCTGGGGCTGACCACGGCGGCACTGGTGGTGATGCCGTTCGGGTTGGCGCACGCGGGCACCGCGATGTTCAGCCCGACGCTGCTGCTGTTCGGGCTGGCGGTGGGCGTGCTGTCGAGTGCGATCCCCTATTCGCTGGAGATGGTGGCGCTCAAGCGCCTGCACCGGCGCACCTTCGGCATCCTGCTGAGCATGGAGCCGGCCATGGGCGCGCTGGCGGGGCTGGTGTTCCTGCACGAGCAGCTGAGCCCGGTGCAGTGGCTGGCGATCGCCAGCATCATCACGGCCTCGGTGGGCTGCACGCTGACGGCGCGCGGCAAGCGTGCCGCTCGCTGATGGGGCGCCCTTCCCTCAGCGCGCGCCGAACCAGTCTGCCGGCAGCGACTGCGCGCTGCGTGCGGGCGCGCGCAGCGCCAGCGAGACTTCGTGCAGGTAGCTATCCTCCGGATTGCGGCGGGTGCTGAAGCCGCAGTCACGCAGGATGGCGAGCATGCGGCGGTTTTCGCTGAGCACGTCGCCACGCATCGCGTGCAGGCCGGCGGCCCCGGCCAGGTCGCGCAGCTTGCCGATCAGGCGCCGGCCCAGCCCCTGGCCTTGCCAGGCGTCGGCGACCACCACGGCGAGTTCCGCGACCCGCCCGCTCACCACGTATTCCGCGCTGGCGACCACGGCCGGCTCGCCGTCGGCGCCGGGCGCCTCGATCACCAGCGCCACGCCATCCGGCCCCGGGCTGGCGAGGCCATCGACAATCTGGTCCACCACGCGCCCGCCGGTCAGGAAGCGGAAGTAGCGGCTTTCGCGCGACAGGCCGTCCACCAGCGCCCGTAGCGCCCCGCCATCCTGCACCTGGGTGCGGCGCAACGTGACGCGCACGCCCCGCTTTACCGTCCAGCTTTCCGCATCACCCGACCGGACTTCGCTCTTGCTTTCCATGCCGCCACCTGACTACATTGTTTGTAGTCAGAGTATACGCAATAGCCTGACTTTTGCAAATGAAGTCAGCATGCTATGCTGGGTTCACCATGAACATCACTGCGTCCGACCTCCGCCACTGCTCGATCGCCGCCACGCTTTCGCTGATCGGCGAAAAGTGGACGATCCTCATCCTGCGCGATGTCCTCTCCGGTGTAACGCGCTTCGACGACTTCCTCCGCCGGCTGGAATGCTCGCCCGCAGTGCTGTCCGCGCGACTCAAGACGCTGACGGAGGCCGGGTTGCTGCGCAAGGTCGGCTACCGCGAGCCTGGCGAACGCGAACGCTTCGAGTACCGCCCCACCCGTGCCACGGTCGAATTGCTGCCCGTGCTGATCGGGCTGATGCAGTGGGGCGACTGCAATATGGCGCACGGCGAAGGCCCGGTGCAGGTGCGCTCACGCGCCAGCGGCAAGCTGGTGCGCGCTGCGCTGGTCGACGAGGATGGGGCACTGGTGTTACCCCGCGACATGCAGATGATCCCCATGCGTCGCCTTGAAAAGGAAGGCCACGGCGACTAGGCCTCTGTCCCCGTGTGCTGCATCGCACCACACCAGCCCACTGCACTGCACCATGACTGTGCCGCGGGCCCGCAGGCCGCCCCACCTCAGCGCATTCGAGGCGTTCCCCAAGGCGCTTGAGCGCGCCACTCTCCCCTTTGCCATCACTTACAGGCCTGGCACACCCCTTGCGTAATGTGGACCGGGCCCGTCAACGGCGACCGGCCCACCCCACATAAGCAGCCGCTATCCCATGTAGCAGCTGTTCAGGACAACGGCGTCCCCTGAACCGGCCATGACCCGATCACACCGATCACTGGCCCGGTTTGCGGGACGCCACTTGTTTTTTTGGAGCAAGGGACGATGACCGGCAAAGCCACCCGCATCGAGCTGATGAGCTTGAGCACCCCGCAGATGCGCGCCTTCCACCTGACCTGGATGGCGTTCTTCGTCTGTTTCTTCGCGTGGTTTGCCTGCGCGCCGCTGATGCCCGTGCTCAAGGGCGAATTCGGCCTGACCCCGGGCCAGATCGCCAACATCAATATCGCCGCGGTGGCGGTGACCATCCTGGTGCGCCTGGTGATCGGCCCGATGTGCGACCGCTTCGGCCCGCGCAAGACCTACACCGGCCTGCTGGCGGTGGGCGCGCTGCCGGTGCTCGGCGTCGCCCTGGCGCAGAACTATGAGACCTTCCTGATCTTCCGCCTGCTGATCGGCGCGGTTGGTGCCAGCTTCGTGATCACGCAGTACCACACCTCGGTGATGTTCGCGCCCAACGTGGTCGGCACCGCCAACGCGGCCTCGGCCGGCTGGGGCAATGCCGGCGGCGGCGCCGCGCAGGCCATCATGCCGCTGCTGCTGGCCGCGGTGCTGATGCTGGGCGCCGACCACGCACTCGGCTGGCGCTTTGCGCTGGTGGTGCCGGGCGTGCTGATGCTGATCATGGCCGTCGTCTACTGGCGCTTCACGCAGGACTGCCCGGAAGGCAACTACTCGGACCTGCGCGCCCGCGGCATCGCCATCGCCGGCAAAGACGGCGGCAAGGGCGGCGGCTGGGCCAGCTTCCGCGCCGCCAGCGCCAACTATCGCGTGTGGCTGCTGTTCATCACCTACGGCGCCTGCTTCGGCGTTGAGATCTTCATCCACAACATCGCCGCCTCGTATTACGTGGACCGCTTCGGCCTGAGCCTGAAGGCCGCCGGCCTGGCTGCCGCGAGCTTCGGCCTGCTGGCGCTGTTTGCCCGCGCGCTGGGTGGCTGGCTGTCGGACAAGGCAGCGCGCCGTCGCGGCCTGGATGCACGTGCCACGCTGCTGTTCGTGCTGATCATGGGCGAAGGCCTGGGCCTGCTGTGGTTCGCGCAGGCCGGCAGCGTGACGCTGGCCGTGGTCGCGATGCTGCTGTTCGGCCTGTTCACCCACATGGCCTGCGGCGCGACCTACGCCCTGGTGCCCTTTATCGACCGCAAGGCGCTGGGCGGCGTGGCCGGGATCATCGGCGCGGGCGGCAACGTCGGCGCCGTCGCCGCGGGCTTCCTGCTCAAGGGCCTGGGCGACCTGCAGCACACGCTGACCGTGCTGGGCGTGCTGGCCACCATCGCCGCCCTGTGCGCCATCGCCATCCGCTTCAGCGCCGAGCACAAGGCCCAGGAGCAGGCGCTGTACGACAGCGCGCTGGCCAACTGAATCCCCTGCATCGCCCCCACAGCACAACAAGCAGCAAAGACTGACTACCGGACAAGGAAAGCATCATGAAACTGATCATCGTCGGCCACGGTATGGTGGGTCACAAGTTCCTGGAATGCCTGGCGGAAGCCGGCGCGCAGAACCTGGAAGTGACCGTCCTGTGCGAAGAACCGCATCCCGCCTACGATCGCGTGCACCTGTCCGAGTTCTTCGCCGGCAAGTCGGCCGAAGACCTGTCGCTGGTGCCCGCCGGCTTCTTCGAGCAGCACAACAACATGCTGCTGCGCCTGAATGCCCGCGCGGTTGAGATCGATCGCGCCGCGCGCACGGTCAAGGTGTCCACCGGTGAGACCCTGTCCTATGACAAGCTCATCCTGGCCACCGGCTCCTACCCCTTCGTGCCGCCGGTGCCGGGCAAGGACCGCAAGGACTGCTTCGTCTACCGCACCATCGAGGACCTGGAAGCGATGCGCGAATGCGGCGCGCGCTCCAAGACCGGCGTGGTCGTCGGCGGCGGCCTGCTGGGCCTGGAATGCGCCAAGGCGCTGCGCGACATGGACCTGCAGACGCACGTGGTCGAGTTTGCTCCGCGCCTGATGGCGGTGCAGGTCGATGAAGGCGGTGGCCGCATGCTCCGCCAGAAGATCCAGGGCCTGGGCGTGACCGCCCACACCGGCAAGAACACCGTTGAAATCGTCGACGGCGAAGACGGCACGCACCGCATGGTGTTTGCCGACGGCACGCACCTCGACGCCGACATGATCGTGTTCTCGGCCGGCATCCGCCCGCGCGACGAACTGGCGCGCGCCAGCGGCCTGGCGGTGGGCGAGCGCGGCGGCATCGCGGTGGACAACACCTGCCGCACCTCGGATCCGGACATCTACGCCATCGGCGAATGCGCGCTGTGGCAAGGCAAGATCTACGGCCTGGTGGCCCCGGGCTACGACATGGCTCGCGTGGCCGCACGCCACCTGCGCGGCGAAAGCGCCGAGTTCGGCGGCGCCGACATGAGCACCAAGCTCAAGCTGATGGGCGTGGACGTGGCCAGCATCGGCGATCCGCACGGCACCGTGCCGGGTGCGCGCTTCTACCAGTTCAGCGACGACCGCAAGGAGGTCTACAAGAAGCTGGTCGTGTCTGACTGCGGCAAGTACCTGCTGGGCGGCGTGCTGATCGGCGACGCCAGCGAGTACGGCACGCTGCTGCAGATGATGCTCAACAAGATCGAGCTGCCCGAGTCGCCGGAATTCCTGATCCTGCCCGACAGCAGCGGCAAGGCCAAGCCGGCGCTGGGCGCCGATGCCCTGCCCGACACCGCCCAGATCTGCTCGTGCAACAACGTCTCCAAGGGCGAGATCTGCGGCGCCGTGTGCGACGGCGCCACCAGCATCGGTGCGCTCAAGACCTGCACCAAGGCCGGCACCGCCTGCGGCGGCTGCGTGCCGCTGGTCACGCAGATCATGAAGGCCGAGATGAAGAAGCAGGGGATGGCGGTCAACAACCACATCTGCGAGCACTTCCCCTTCTCGCGCCAGGAGCTCTACCACCTGGTGCGCGTGGGCAAGTTCAAGACCTTTGACGCGCTGCTGGAAGCGCAAGGCAAGGGCATGGGCTGCGATATCTGCAAGCCGGCGGTGGGCAGCATCCTGGCCTCGTGCTGGAACGAGTTCGTGCTCAAGGAAGAGCACGCCAGCCTGCAGGACTCCAACGACTACTACCTGGCCAACATCCAGAAGGACGGCACCTACTCGGTGGTGCCGCGCATGCCGGGCGGCGAAGTCACGCCCGAAGGCCTGATCGCCGTGGGCCAGGTCGCCAAGAAGTACGGCCTGTACACCAAGATCACTGGTGGCCAGCGCGTGGACCTTTTTGGTGCACGCGCCGAGGAACTGCCCTTTATCTGGGAAGAACTGATCGCCGCCGGCTTTGAATCGGGCCATGCCTACGGCAAGGCGCTGCGCACGGTGAAGTCGTGCGTGGGCTCGACCTGGTGCCGCTATGGCGTGGGCGACTCGGTCGGCCTCGCCATCGAACTGGAGAACCGCTACAAGGGCCTGCGCGCGCCGCACAAGATCAAGTTCGGCGTATCCGGCTGCACCCGCGAATGCGCCGAGGCACAGGGCAAGGACGTGGGCGTGATCGCCACCGACAAGGGCTGGAACCTGTACGTCTGCGGTAACGGCGGCATGAAGCCGCGCCACGCCGAACTGCTGGCGAGCGACCTCGACCACGACACGCTGGTGCGCTACATCGACCGCTTCCTGATGTTCTATGTGCGCACCGCCGACCGCCTGCAGCGCACCAGCGTCTGGCGCGACAACCTGGAAGGCGGCCTGGACTACCTCAAGGCCGTGGTCCTGGACGACAAGCTGGGCATCGCCGCGGAGCTCGAATCCGAGATGCAGCACGTGGTCGACACCTATGAAGACGAGTGGAAGAAGGCCGTGACCGATCCGGAGACGCGCAAGCGCTTCCGCCACTTCGTCAACAGCGACCGCCGCGACGACAACCTCGTGTTTATCGAAGAGCGCGGCCAGATTCGTCCCGCCACGCCGGAGGAACGGAACTTGCAGCGCTCCCGGTTGGGCCACATTCCCGTGGTCGCCGTGCCCGCAAAAGCAGCCTGACCGCGCCCGAAATCAAGGAGAACGTGATGAGCCATTCCCACCATCCCGAAAGCTGGACCGCCGTCTGCACCGTACGCGATATCGTGCCCAATACTGGTGTGTGCGCACTGGTAGGCGACAGGCAGATCGCCGTGTTCCGCATCGGCCGCGGCGAAGAGGTCTACGCCATCGACAATTTCGATCCCAATTCGCAGGCCGCGGTACTGTCGCGCGGGCTGGTGGGCAACCTGGGCGACCGCCTGGTGGTGGCCTCGCCGATCTACAAGCACCACTTCGACCTGCGCACCGGCGAATGCCTGGAGGCGCCGGAGCACTCGGTCAATGCCTACGGCGCGCGCGTCTATGACGGCAAGGTATGGGTCGCCGCCAGCGTGGTGCTGTGCGAGGTCGAAGAAGAACTGGCCGCCTGATACCGCCCTTCCGCCCTCGATGTTCGCCCTACGCTCACCTTTTTGCCTTGGAGATGCCGGCATGACGCCATCCGCCAACCCGCAGTCCCGCCCGCGCCTGGTCGTTGTCGGCAACGGCATGGCTGGCATGCGCACCGTCGAGGAGCTGCTCAAGCTCGCCCCGGACCTGTACGACATCACGGTGTTCGGTGCCGAGCCACACGGCAACTACAACCGCATCCTGCTGTCGCCGGTGCTGGCCGGCGAGAAGACGGTGGCGGACATCATGCTGAACACGCGCGAGTGGTATGACGAGCATGGCATCGAGCTGCTCGCCGGTGATCCGGTAGTGGCGATCGACCGCCCGCGCCGCGTCGTGCGCTCGGCCTCGGGACGCGAGGTGCACTACGACCGCCTGTTGCTGGCCACCGGCTCCAAGCCCTTCATCCTGCCGGTGCCGGGCCATCAACTCGACGGCGTGATCGCGTTTCGCGATATCCAGGACGTGGAAACCATGCAGCACGCCGCGCGCAACCACCGCCATGCGGTGGTGATCGGCGGTGGCCTGCTCGGGCTGGAGGCCGCCAACGGGCTGCTGCGCCAGGGCATGGACGTGACCGTGGTGCACCTGCCCGACAGCCTGATGGAGCGCCAGCTAGACAAGCCCGCCGCCACGCTGCTCCAGAGCGCGCTCGAACGCAAGGGCCTGCGCTTCCTGCTGGGCGCGCAGACCGCGGAGATCCTCGGCACCGACCGCGTCACCGGCGTGCGCTTCAAGGACGGCAGCGAGATCCCCGCCGACCTGGTGGTGATGACCGCGGGCGTACGCCCCAATATCGAACTGGCCGCCGGCGCCGGCCTGCATTGCGAGCGCGCCATCGTCGTCGATGACACGCTGCAGACCTACGATCCGCGCATCTATGCCGTGGGCGAGTGCGTGCAGCACCGCCAGGCCACCTTCGGTCTGGTCGCGCCGATCTGGGACCAGGCCCGCGTGTGCGCCGCCCACCTCGCCGGCGCCGGCCATCGCCGCTACGTGCAGCAGGCCACCGCGACTAAACTGAAAGTGACCGGCGTGGACCTGTACTCGGCCGGCGACTTCATCGGCGGCGAAGGCAGCGAGGACCTGGTGCTGCGCGATGCGCGCCGCGGCGTCTACAAGCGCCTGGTGCTGCAGGACGGCTACCTGGTCGGCGCCGTGCTGTACGGCGACGTGCAGGACGGCCCCTGGTACTTCGACATGATCCAGCGCCGCACGCCGGTGGCTGCGCTGCGCCAGCGCCTGCTGTTCGGCCAGGCGCAGTGCGAAGCGCTCGCCGCATAAGCATCACCGTAAGCTATACAACGCCCCCGCACGGAGAACGCGTGAACCTGTCCGACATCCCGGTCGTTTCGGCTACCCCGACCATCACCACCGCCACCACCTGCCCGTATTGCGGCGTCGGCTGCGGCGTGCACGCCACCGTGCGTGCCGACGGCCAGGTCGAGATCGCGGGCGACGCGCAGCACCCGTCCAACTACGGCCGGCTGTGCGTCAAGGGCTCGGCGCTGGGCGAGACGGTGGACCTCGAAGGCCGCCTGCTCCACCCCAAGCTGCGCGACGCGGACGGCAGCCTGCAGCAAGTGTCGTGGGACCGTGCGCTCGACACCGTGGCACAAGGCTTCTCCGACATCATCCGTCGCCATGGGCCGGACTCGGTCGCGCTCTATGTCTCCGGACAGCTGCTGACCGAGGACTACTACGTCGCCAACAAGCTGATGAAGGGTTTCATCGGCAGCGCCAATATCGACACCAACTCGCGCCTGTGCATGTCGTCGGCCGTGGCCGGCCACAAGCGCGCCTTCGGCGAAGACCTGGTGCCGGGCAACTACGAAGACCTGGAACTGGCCGACCTGGTGGTGCTGGTGGGCTCCAACACCGCGTGGTGCCACCCGATCCTGTTCCAGCGCCTGTCCAAGGCCAAGGAAGCCCGCCCCGAGATGAAGATCGTGGCGATCGACCCGCGCCGCACCGCTACCTGCGAACTGGCCGACGTGCACCTGGCAATCCGCCCGGGCACCGACGTGTGGCTGTTCAATGGGCTGCTGAGCTACCTGGCGCGCGAAGGCCACACCAATGCGGCCTTCGTTGCCGCAAGCACCGCGGGTCTGGACGAGACCCTGCAGGCCGCAGATGCCGCCTGCGCCGATCCGGCTGCCGTGGCGCGCGCCTGCAAGCTCAACGTGCAGGACGTGCTGGCCTTCTACCAGCTGTTCGCGGATACGAATAAGGTCGTGACCGCCTTCTCGCAAGGCGTCAACCAGTCGTCGTCGGGCACTGACAAGGTCAACAGCATCATCAACTGCCACCTGCTGACCGGCCGCATCGGCGAGCCGGGCATGGGCCCGTTCTCGCTGACGGGACAGCCCAACGCGATGGGCGGGCGCGAGGTCGGTGGCCTGGCCAATATGCTGGCCGCGCACATGGAGCTGGCCAACCCACTGCACCGCGAGGTCGTACAAAGCTTCTGGCAGTCGCCGGTCGTCGCCGACCGTCCGGGCTTGAAGGCGGTGGAACTGTTCGAAGCCATCGAAGCCGGCCGCGTCAAGGCGGTATGGGTGATCGCCACCAACCCGGTGGTGAGCCTGCCCGACGCCGACCAGGTGCGCCGCGCACTGGCGAAGTGCGAACTGGTGGTCGCCAGCGACATCATCGAGCGCACCGACACCAATGCCGGCGCGCACGTGCTGCTGCCCGCGCTCGGCTGGGGCGAAAAAGATGGTACGGTCACAAACTCCGAACGGCGCATCTCGCGCCAGCGCGCCTTCCTGGCGGCGCCGGGCGAGGCGCGCGCCGACTGGCGCATCCTGTGCGACGTGGCGAGCCGGATGGGTTTCAGCGGCTTCGACTATGCAGCCGTGCATGAAATCTTCGACGAACACGCGCGCCTGAGCGCCTGGCGCAACGATGATGCGCCGCGCGTGTTCGATATCGGCGGGCTCGCCGGCATGGACAAGGAGCACTACGACACGCTGGAGCCGGTGCAATGGCCCGTGCCGGCCAATGCCACGACCGATTCGCGCCGCCTGTTCCGCGACGGCCGCTACGCCCACGCCGACGGCCTGGCCCGCTTTGTTGCCACGCCGCCGCGCGCGCCGGCCCATGCGCCGGACGACGATTTCCCGCTGATCCTCAACACCGGCCGCGTGCGCGACCAGTGGCACACCATGACGCGCACCGGCAAGTCGGCGCGGCTGGCCGACCACCTGCCCGAGCCCTTCGTCGACATGCACCCGCAGGACGCGCTGCTGTGCGGCGTCGGTGAAGGCAAGCTGGCGCGCGTCAGCACGCGCTGGGGCGCGATGGTGGCACGCGTGCACCACGGCGGCGGCATCCCGCGCGGCAGCGTGTTCGTGCCGATCCACTGGAACGGCCAGTTCAGCTCGGATGCGCGCGTCGGCGCGCTGGTCAACCCGGTGGTCGATCCCGTATCGGGCGAGCCCGAGTTCAAGCACACGCCGGTGCGCGTGGAGCCGTTCGGCGTGAACTGGCACGGCTTTGTGCTGAGCCGGAGCGAGCTACCGGCCGAGGCGCTGACCTACTGGACGCGCGTGCAGGGCCGCCAGTTCCAGCGCTACGAATTCGCCGGCCGCGAAGCCATCGCCGACCGCGCCACCTGGGCGCGCGCGCTGCTCGGCGTGACCGATCCGGACGCCGACTGGCTCGAGTACGAAGACCGCACCGCTGGCGTCTACCATGCCGGCTACGTTGTCAACGACCGGCTCGAAGCCTGCGTCTACGTGTCTACGCGACCCGAGCTGCCGTCCCGCGCGTGGCTCGCCGGCCTGTTCGGCCGCGAGCGACTCGAGGATACCGATCGCATCGGCCTGCTGCTTGGCCAGCCGATGGAGGAAGGCGCCGATACCGGCCCGACGGTGTGCTCGTGCTTCGGCGTGGGCCGCAACACTATCTGCGATGCGGTGCGCAAGCACGACCTGAAGACGCCGGCCGAGATCACCGCCTGCGTTAAAGCCGGCGGCAACTGCGGTTCGTGCGTGCCGGAGCTGAAGAAGCTGCTGGTGGAAATACGCGTCGCGGAAACTGCCTGAGCGCTGGCTGCGCGCTTCGGGGTAGCATAGCGGCCGGAACCGGCGGGCCAGTCCATGGCCCGGCCGGCCCGCACCGGAGCGCCCGCGTGACCACCTCACCGAACCTGCGTTTTTCCGTCTTTATCGCCGCCAGCCTCGACGGCTTCATCGCCCGCGCCGACGGCGATCTGGACTGGCTTCTCACGGCCACCACCTCCACCGACGATCACGGCTATGCCGCCTACATGCAGTCCATCGACACGCTGCTGCTGGGCCGGCACACCTACGAGAAGGTGCTGAGCTTCGATCCGTGGCCTTACGTGGGCAAGCGCGTCGTCGTAATAAGCAACACGCTCGATGACGCCGCCATCCCGCCCGCGCTTGCGGGTCAGGTCAGCCTGCAGCACGGCACCGTGCACGACGCCGCAGCGGCGCTGGCCGCAGCCGGCGCCAAGAGCGTCTATGTCGACGGGGGCAAGCTGATCCAGTCGTTCCTGGCTGAAGGGCTGATCGATACGCTGACCATCACGCGTATCCCGATGCTGATCGGCAGCGGTATTCCGCTGTTCGGCGATGCCGGGCACGATATCCGGCTGGAGCATCTGCGCACCACGACATACGAAAGCGGCTTCGTGCAGAGCACGTATCGCGTAGCGGCGCCGCTGGCCACGGCAACCCACTGCTGAATTCGATGACGATTCGGTCGGACTAAGCTGGACGCTGGAATTTAATCAACTTGCGTGCTGTTGGAGAGAGCGCCGGCGCTGAATTCCGCGCTCTAAAAAGCAAAAACCCCAGCCTGTTAGGGCTGGGGTTCTGCGGTATAAGAGCCTGGCGATGACCTACTTTCACACGGGTAATCCGCACTATCATCGGCGCGGAGTCGTTTCACGGACCTGTTCGGGATGGGAAGGGGTGGTTCCAACTCGCTATGGTCACCAGGCATAAGGGGTTGCAACGCTGGGGTTGAGGCCAACGCTGCGAATAGGGATGTAGTTGGGGTTGTGCGTCTTGTGTCAACTGTTTCGGCACAGTCGCGATCACACATACCAGATAAAACACACTGGTTATAGGATCAAGCCTTACGGGCAATTAGTACTGGTTAGCTTAACGCATTACTGCGCTTCCACACCCAGCCTATCAACGTCCTGGTCTCGAACGACCCTTCAAGGAGGTCAAGCCTCCAGGGAATCCTCATCTTCAGGCGAGTTTCCCGCTTAGATGCTTTCAGCGGTTATCTCTTCCGTACATAGCTACCCTGCGATGCCTCTGGCGAGACAACAGGTACACCAGCGGTACGTCCACTCCGGTCCTCTCGTACTAGGAGCAGCCCCCGTCAAGATTCCAACGCCCACGGCAGATAGGGACCAAACTGTCTCACGACGTTTTAAACCCAGCTCACGTACCTCTTTAAATGGCGAACAGCCATACCCTTGGGACCGGCTACAGCCCCAGGATGAGATGAGCCGACATCGAGGTGCCAAACACCGCCGTCGATATGAACTCTTGGGCGGTATCAGCCTGTTATCCCCAGAGTACCTTTTATCCGTTGAGCGATGGCCCTTCCATTCAGAACCACCGGATCACTATGTCCTGCTTTCGCACCTGCTCGACTTGTCGGTCTCGCAGTTAAGCACGCTTTTGCCATTGCACTTTAGGTACGATGTCCGACCGTACCAAGCGTACCTTCGAACTCCTCCGTTACACTTTGGGAGGAGACCGCCCCAGTCAAACTGCCTACCATGCACTGTCCCCGACCCGGATTCACGGGCCAAGGTTAGAACCTCAAACAAACCAGGGTGGTATTTCAAGGACGGCTCCACGTGAACTAGCGTCCACGCTTCAAAGCCTCCCACCTATCCTACACAGATCGGTTCAAAGTCCAATGCAAAGCTACAGTAAAGGTTCATGGGGTCTTTCCGTCTAGCCGCGGGGAGATTGCATCATCACAAACACTTCAACTTCGCTGAGTCTCGGGAGGAGACAGTGTGGCCATCGTTACGCCATTCGTGCAGGTCGGAACTTACCCGACAAGGAATTTCGCTACCTTAGGACCGTTATAGTTACGGCCGCCGTTTACCGGGACTTCAATCAAGAGCTTGCACCCCATCATTTAATCTTCCGGCACCGGGCAGGCGTCACACCCTATACGTCCACTTTCGTGTTTGCAGAGTGCTGTGTTTTTATTAAACAGTCGCAGCCACCATTTTATTGCAACCCCGTCACCCTTCTGGCGCAGGCCAGTCAAGCTACCAGGGCGTACCTTATCCCGAAGTTACGGTACCAATTTGCCGAGTTCCTTCTCCCGAGTTCTCTCAAGCGCCTTAGAATACTCATCTCGCCCACCTGTGTCGGTTTGCGGTACGGTCTCGTATGACTGAAGCTTAGAGGCTTTTCTTGGAACCACTTCCAATTGCTTCGCAGCACTAGGCCGCTCGCCCCGCATCCTTGAATTCCGCGCCCGGATTTGCCTGAGCGCCTTCTCCAATGCAGGGACCGGGACTTCCAACACCCGGACAACCTTCCGCGATCCGTCCCCCCATCGCATCATACGACGGTGCAGGAATATTAACCTGCTTCCCATCAGCTACGCATCTCTGCCTCGCCTTAGGGGCCGACTCACCCTACGCCGATGAACGTTGCGTAGGAAACCTTGGGCTTACGGCGAGGGGGCCTTTCACCCCCTTTATCGCTACTCATGTCAGCATTCGCACTTCTGATACCTCCAGCATCCTTTACAAGACACCTTCACAGGCTTACAGAACGCTCTCCTACCACGCACTTGCGTGCGTCCGCAGCTTCGGTGACTGGCTTAGCCCCGTTACATCTTCCGCGCAGGACGACTCGATCAGTGAGCTATTACGCTTTCTTTAAAGGGTGGCTGCTTCTAAGCCAACCTCCTGACTGTTTTAGCCTTCCCACTTCGTTTCCCACTTAGCCAATCTTGGGGACCTTAGCTGGCGGTCTGGGTTGTTTCCCTCTTGACACCGGACGTTAGCACCCGATGTCTGTCTCCCGTGATTGCACTCTTCGGTATTCGGAGTTTGCTATGGCGGGGTAATCAGCAATAGACCCCCCAACCATGACAGTGCTCTACCCCCGAAGGTGAGACACGAGGCACTACCTAAATAGTTTTCGGAGAGAACCAGCTATTTCCAGATTTGTTTAGCCTTTCACCCCTATCCACAGCTCATCCCCTAACTTTTCAACGTTAGTGGGTTCGGTCCTCCAGTACGTGTTACCGCACCTTCAACCTGGCCATGGATAGATCATCTGGTTTCGGGTCTACACCCAGCGACTCAACGCCCTGTTCGGACTCGCTTTCGCTACGCCTTCCCTAATCGGTTAAGCTTGCCACTGAATGTAAGTCGCTGACCCATTATACAAAAGGTACGCCGTCACCCCCGAAAGGGCTCCGACTGTTTGTATGCATGCGGTTTCAGGATCTATTTCACTCCCCTCCCGGGGTTCTTTTCGCCTTTCCCTCACGGTACTGGTTCACTATCGGTCGATCACGAGTATTTAGCCTTGGAGGATGGTCCCCCCATCTTCAGACAGGATTTCACGTGTCCCGCCCTACTTGTCGTACACCTAGTTCCACAACGCTGTTTTCGCATACAGGGCTATCACCTGCTAGGGCCGGGCTTTCCATCCCGTTCTGCTAACAATGCTGCTAAAGAGTACAAGGCTGTTCCCATTTCGTTCGCCACTACTCTGGGAATCTCGGTTGATTTCTGTTCCTGCAGCTACTTAGATGTTTCAGTTCGCCGCGTTCGCTTCCCACACCTATGAATTCAGTGTGGGATGACCCATACGGGCCGGGTTTCCCCATTCGGACATCTCCGGATCAAAGCTTGTTTGCCAGCTCCCCGAAGCTTTTCGCAGGCTACCGCGTCCTTCATCGCCTGTGATCGCCAAGGCATCCACCACATGCACTTGTTCGCTTGACCCTATAACGAGTGTGTCTCGATCGCTCGAAGACCTCGCTACAGGATGAGTTCTCGCATTTGTGCCGTATTCCAAGTCATCTTTCGATCACTTAAATACATTTTGGTTGATACAATCACAACCCGGTATCGCGTTGGTACTGCAGCGTCTCATCAACGCTCGCGCGACACCTTTACTACATCCCATATTGTTAAAGAACAGCCGATCGTTAGATCGCTTGGCAATGCCAAATGCAAACGCTCAATGCTAAGCGCTTGCATTTGACAACCAATCCAAGGTACCAGGTGATGGTGGAGGATGACGGGATCGAACCGACGACCCCCTGCTTGCAAAGCAGGTGCTCTCCCAGCTGAGCTAATCCCCCGCATGGATAACTTGGTGGGTCTGGTAGGACTTGAACCTACGACCCCCGCCTTATCAAGACGGTGCTCTAACCACCTGAGCTACAGACCCTTGGCTGTAACAGCAAACAAACCGATAAGTGTGAACGCTAGGCTTGAGACACAAGCCTCTGGAAAGGAGGTGATCCAGCCGCACCTTCCGATACGGCTACCTTGTTACGACTTCACCCCAGTCATGAACCCTGCCGTGGTAATCGCCCTCCTTGCGGTTAGGCTAACTACTTCTGGCAAAACCCACTCCCATGGTGTGACGGGCGGTGTGTACAAGACCCGGGAACGTATTCACCGCGGCATGCTGATCCGCGATTACTAGCGATTCCAGCTTCACGTAGTCGAGTTGCAGACTACGATCCGGACTACGATGCGTTTTCTGGGATTGGCTCCCCCTCGCGGGTTGGCAACCCTCTGTACGCACCATTGTATGACGTGTGAAGCCCTACCCATAAGGGCCATGAGGACTTGACGTCATCCCCACCTTCCTCCGGTTTGTCACCGGCAGTCTCTCTAGAGTGCTCTTGCGTAGCAACTAAAGACAAGGGTTGCGCTCGTTGCGGGACTTAACCCAACATCTCACGACACGAGCTGACGACAGCCATGCAGCACCTGTGTCCACTTTCCCTTTCGGGCACCTAATGCATCTCTGCTTCGTTAGTGGCATGTCAAGGGTAGGTAAGGTTTTTCGCGTTGCATCGAATTAATCCACATCATCCACCGCTTGTGCGGGTCCCCGTCAATTCCTTTGAGTTTTAATCTTGCGACCGTACTCCCCAGGCGGTCAACTTCACGCGTTAGCTACGTTACTGAAGAAATGAATCCCCAACAACTAGTTGACATCGTTTAGGGCGTGGACTACCAGGGTATCTAATCCTGTTTGCTCCCCACGCTTTCGTGCATGAGCGTCAGTGACGTCCCAGGGGGCTGCCTTCGCCATCGGTATTCCTCCACATCTCTACGCATTTCACTGCTACACGTGGAATTCTACCCCCCTCTGACATACTCTAGCCTTGCAGTCACAAGCGCCATTCCCAAGTTAAGCTCGGGGATTTCACGCCTGTCTTACAAAACCGCCTGCGCACGCTTTACGCCCAGTAATTCCGATTAACGCTCGCACCCTACGTATTACCGCGGCTGCTGGCACGTAGTTAGCCGGTGCTTATTCTTCCGGTACCGTCATCGACCCGGGGTATTATCCCAGGCCATTTCTTTCCGGACAAAAGTGCTTTACAACCCGAAGGCCTTCTTCACACACGCGGCATTGCTGGATCAGGGTTGCCCCCATTGTCCAAAATTCCCCACTGCTGCCTCCCGTAGGAGTCTGGGCCGTGTCTCAGTCCCAGTGTGGCTGATCGTCCTCTCAGACCAGCTACTGATCGTCGCCTTGGTAGGCTCTTACCCCACCAACTAGCTAATCAGACATCGGCCGCTCCTGTAGCGCGAGGCCTTGCGGTCCCCCGCTTTCACCCTCAGGTCGTATGCGGTATTAGCTAATCTTTCGACTAGTTATCCCCCACTACAGGGCACGTTCCGATGTATTACTCACCCGTTCGCCACTCGCCACCAGGCCGAAGCCCGTGCTGCCGTTCGACTTGCATGTGTAAGGCATGCCGCCAGCGTTCAATCTGAGCCAGGATCAAACTCTTCAGTTCAATCTCTGTGTGGACCCTCGCGGGCCCTCGCTCTTTCGAGCGGTCGCTCACTCTCAGAAAACTGACTGACCAGATCCGAAGATCCAGTCACGTTTTGCTGTGCGAGCACTGATAACTTTTGAAGCAACACTGTCCGAAGACAGCGGCGTCCGCTACCCAGCGCCCACACTTATCGGTTGTTTGGTTGTTAAAGAACCCGGTCTTTCGACCTCGCCTCCGGCTTTGCCGTTTGCGTCGCTGCGTCAGCAGCAGAGAAAGAGATTATGCAGAGCTTTCTTCGTTTCGTCAACCGTTTCAGCAATCTTTTTTTGCTGCGGTCAGCGCTGCAAACCTCGCTGCGCCAACCTCCCGGCCGACCCCGCAACCCTTGCTGCGCCTGCTTTGCAGCGCTGCGTTGTGTTGCGAGGGGGCGAATATTAAGGGAGGCAGAGCGGGCTGGCAAGCGGTTTCTGAAAACTTCTTCGTGCCGCCATTGCAGGCCCCGTAAAATCAGCGGATGTCGGACATACCCACCTATCTGCCGTCGCGCCTGCCAGCCGACGGCGCACGCTTTCCCGACGCCCAGGCGCTGGCCGCCGCGCTGTCGCGTCCTATTGTCTTTGTCGACCTGGAAACCACCGGCGCCGACGCGCAGCGCGACCGCATCACTGAAATAGGAGTGGTCGAAGTGGGCCCGGACGGCATCGTCGAATGGGACACCCTGCTCGACCCCGGCATGTCGATCCCGCCGTTTATCCAGCGCATGACCGGTATCACCGACGAGATGGTGCTGGGACAACCCACCTTCGAATCACTCGCCGAATCGCTGGCCGAGCGCCTGCAAGGACGGCTGTTCGTCGCGCACAACGCGCGCTTCGACTATGGCTTCCTGAAGAACGCGTTCCGTCGCGCCGGCGTCACCTTCCGCGCCGATGTGCTGTGTACGGTACGGCTGTCGCGCTCGCTGTTCCCATCCGTGGAGCGCCACGGCCTCGACGCGCTGATCGCCCGCTTCGGCCTGACGCCCAAGGGACGCCACCGCGCGCTGGCCGATGCCGAGCTGCTATGGCAGTTCTGGCAGAAGATCCACGCTACCTATTCGGTCGAGCTGGTGGAATCCGCGGTGCGCACGCTGGTGCGGCGCGCCAGCCTGCCGGCCGGCCTGGAAGAAACCGCGCTGGAGGACGTGCCCGCCACGCCCGGCGTCTATCTCTTCTATGGCGACCAGGACGTGCCGCTCTATGTTGGCAAGAGCGTGCACCTGCGGCAGCGCATCGGTGCCCATTTCTCGGGCGACTATCGATACGGCAAGGACATGCGGCTGGCCCGGCTGGTACGCCGCGTCGAATGGCGCGAAACCGGCGGCGAGACCGGCGCGCTGCTGCTCGAAGCCCAACTGGTCAAAAGCCTGCAGCCCGTGCACAACCAGCTGCTGCGCCGCAATGCCCGGCTCTACGCCTGGGAGTTGCCGCAACAACTGCCCGTGCCGCGCCTGCGCTCGGACCGCGACACCAACTTCTGCCGCCATCGCGACCTCTTTGGCGTGTTCGGCAGCCGCGGCGCGGCCGAGGCGCGTTTGCGCGCGCTGGCGGAAGAGCATGGCCTGTGCATGGCCACGCTGTCGCTGGAAAAAACCACGCTCCGCGGCAGCCCCTGCTTTGCGCGCCAGGTCCACCGCTGCGCCGGCGCCTGCGTCGGCGCCGAACCCCTGGCGGGGCACCGCGCCCGGCTGGCCGCCGCGCTGGCCCCGATCGCGCTGATGCGCTGGCCCTTCGATGGTCCGGTCGCCTGGCGCGAGCAGCATGGCGAGCGCGCGTGGTGGCATGTGGTTGAGGACTGGTGCTACCTCGGCTGCGCCGGCACGCTGGAGGAAGCACAGGCGCTGGCCGGTGCGCCCGCACGATTCGACCTCGACACGTACCAGATTCTCGCGCCCCGCATGGCGCAATGGATGCCGCAGGCGGTGCCGATGGCCGTGGCGAAGGCCTTCGCGCTGACGGCACCCGAAGCCCCTGCCGAAGCGCCGCGCCCGCTGCGTGCCCCGCCCGGGCTGGCCGCGCGCAAGGCACCGTCCGCTGCCGGACAGCAAACCCTGGGTCTGTTCGCCGACTGAAGACTTCCTGCCCGGGCTCTGTTCGCCATCGCGCAAAACGTGCTTGCGACGCGGCCCTCGCCTCCGTTAGTCTCCACAGACCGGCTCTTGCGGCCGGCAGCGCCGACGCGGAGTGATCATGTCTGCCAACCCAGTTCGTCCCGCCGAGAAAGTCTGCGGCGCCGCCCGGCTGCGCGCATGCCTGGCCGCCATGTGGGCGATGGCCGCCACAGGCGCCTGCGCGGGCCTGGAAGCCAGCGCCATGCAGAACGTCTTCGATTCCTGGAAGAATGTTTCCATCGACGAAGCCAAACGCCAGTGGGGACCCCCGCAAGCGGTACAGGCCATGCCCTCCGGCACGGCCTACGTGTGGAACGACACCATCCCGGCCGCGCGGCCGCCGGGCACCGGCCCGCGCGATGCCGGCATGGAACGCACGCCGATGCCCGGGCATTGCCAGCGCAAGCTGGTGGCAGGCCCGGACGGCATCGTGATCGGCGGGGAATGGCGCGGCAATGCCTGCTGCGTCACCACCTTGGTCGGCCGTTGCGCCGGCCTGAAGTACCGCGGGCGCGACTGAGCGCGGCGGCCATCGCTCCGGTTGTCCTGACGCGCGCCGCTACTCACGTCGCCGGCCAGGCCCCCGTATCCTCCAGCACCGGCGAATACTCCCGCAACTGCCAGCGCAGCGGCAGCACGCCCGGGCGCCGCACCACATGCTCGACATGCAGCCGCACCAGCCGCTCGGCGCCGGCGAATGACGCCAGTTCGGCGCCGTCCCAGACCACTTCGGCGCGCCCGCCGACATGCAGCAGCGAGCCGTCGGCAAAATCCGGCACGACCAGCCCGGCACGCGGGTTGGCAAGCAGGTTGCCGACCGTATTGAAGTAGTTGTTGCCGTTGAAGTCCGGAAAGGTCAGCGTGCCGTCGTCGTCGACGCGGATAAAGCCCGCCTTGCCGCCACGGTGCGAGACATCCACGCCGCCGGTGTGCGCGCCCTCTGCTTCCGACGCCGTATGGCTGGTCGCGATAAACAGCGTGTCGGCGCCGCGCAGCCAGGCCGCGGCCTGATCATCCAGCGCGGCGCCTTGCCAGGCTGCCACGGCCGGCGCCGGCTCGGCAAAGCTCAGTTCGCGCAGCTGGATATAGCGCGGGCAGTTGCCGAAGCTCTGCTCGACCTCCACCGTCAACCCCGCCTCATCGCGCTCGACCACGATGCCGTTCATGCGGTTGCGCCGCCGCGTATGCAGCTCGATGCCGAGCAGGCCGATGCTCGCGCCCCGCGCCAGCGCCGACTGCGCCGGATCACCCGGCAGCGGCAGCGCGTCGATGCGCAAGTGCCTGGCGTCAGGCGTGTGCGCAAACCCCGGCCTGCCGGCCAGCACCGTCGCCCACGGCAGCCCGTCGGCGTCGACCGCGCCGAGCAGAAGGAAGGGCAACTGGGCAAAGAACGCCCGGTGCTGCTCCGGCATCTCGCCCCGGATCACACGGTTCGCGACCGCGGCCAGGCGCTCGCGCTTGCCCGCGCGTTCCTGCGCGGCCAGTTCGCCGGCGTGGAAAGGCAGGCCGGCATGCGGCCAGATCGGCAGGTCCATGATGCGCTCCTGGTTCGGCGCTGCTTCAGCGGTAACAACGACAGGCCGGACTCAGGCAGCCAGCCCGACCTTTGACGGCACCATCGGCACAAAGCCGGGCAAGGCCTCGATGCGGCGCAGCCATGCATTCAGCGCGGGGTACGGCGCCAGCGGCACGTTGCCCTCTTCGGCCCGGGCAATATAGCTGTAGGCGGCGACGTCGGCGATGGTGGCGTGGTTGGCAGCGAGGAACGGCTGTGCCGCCAGCACGGCTTCCATCACCACGAACAGCCGCTGCGCCCGTGCGATGGCGTCATCCATCGCCACCGGCCGGCCGAACAGCACGCCCAGGCGCGCCGTCGCCGGCCCGAAGGCGATCTCGCCGGCCGCCACCGACAGCCATCGCTGCACGCGCGCCGCGCCCGCCGCGTCGCGCGGCAGCCAGCGGCCGTCGTCATAGCGCGTGGCCAGGTAGACCAGGATCGCATTGGAATCGGCCACCACCACGCCATCATCGTCCAGCACCGGCACCTGGCCGAACGGATTGAGCCTCAGGAACGGCTCGCCGCGCTGCTCGCCGCCGCGCAGGTCGACGTCCACCATCCGGTGAGGCAGCGCCAGCAGCGACAGGAACAGCTGCGCCCGATGGGCGTGGCCGGACAGCGGCGAGCGGTACAGCACCAGCGGGGTGGCCGGCGCGGCGGGGCGGTTGGTGGCTTGCATGGCATCTCCTCGACAGTCTGGGTTCGACGGTTGGTATATGGGGATTCTGGGCGCCGGCCACCTTGCAATAAAGGGGGCGTTTGATATTTGACTACTCCACAAATCGGAGTAATGTGGCGCCATGGACAAGCTACGCGCGATGCAGACCTTTGTGCGGATCGTCGACGAGGGCAGCCTGACCGCCGCCGCCGCGACGCTGCATACCTCGCTGCCAGCCGTGGTGCGCACGCTGGCCGCGCTGGAGTCGGAGTTGCAGGTGCGCCTGCTCAACCGCACCACGCGGCGCCTGTCGCTGACCAGCGAGGGGCGCAGCTACCTGGACAGCTGCCGGCGCATCCTGGCCACCATTGACGAGGTGGAGGCAGGCCTGAGCGCCAGCCATGTGGAACCCAGCGGCCAGCTCACGCTAACCGCGCCGGTGCTGTTCGGGCAGATGTACGTGGCGCCGGCGGTCACACGCTTCGTGCAGCGCTATCCGCGCGTGCGCTGCCGCATGGAATTCACCGACCGCGTGGTGAACCTGCTCGAAGAAGACCTGGACGTGGGTGTGCGCATCGGCCCGCTGGCGGATTCCACGCTGGTGGCGCAGAGCGTCGGCCGCATCCGGCGCGTGGTGGTGGCCACGCCCGCCTACCTGCGCAAGCACGGCGTGCCGCGCCGCCCGGAGAAACTGGCCGACGCCAATTGCGTGCGCTTTACCGGCAATGCCGCGGACTGGTGGACCTTCCAGGAAGACGGCCGCCCGTTCCACGTGCAGGTGTCGGGCAACCTCGAATTCAACCAGACCGCGCCCGCCGTGGCGGCGTGTGCCGAAGGCGCGGGCTTCGGCAACTTCCTGTCGTACCAGGTGGCCGAGCTGGTGCAGGCGCGCAAGCTGCGCATCGTGCTGGAAGCCTTCGAGCAGCCGGCGTGGCCGCTGTCGCTGATCTATCCGCATGCGCGGCTGCTGCCCGCGCGCACGCGGGCCTTTATCGAATGGATGCGGGATGACCTGGGCCCGCGCTTCGGCTGACTTTGCACGCTGCCGCCGCTCGCCCCATCGACAAGCACGCCGCCCTTACCCCCACTGACCATGCCCCTGACCAGCGCCCCGACTCCAACCAGCTTTGGCGCCCGCGTGCGGCGCCTGATCCATCGCCCCTCCGGCAATGCGCTGCGCGCCGCGGTGCTCGGCGTCAATGACGGACTGGTGTCCAGCTTCTGCCTGGTGATGGGGCTCGAAGGCGCCGCCGCCACGCGCGAGGCGGTCATCCTCGCCGGGTTGGCCGGCCTCACGGCGGGGGCGTGCTCGATGGCGCTGGGCGAATGGCTGTCGGTCACCAACAGCCGCGAGATGAACAGCAAGCGGCTGCGCGATATGGCGTACGAGATCGCGCACGATGCGGGCAAGGCGCGGCAGCGACTGGTGGCGGTGATCACGGCCAAGGGTGTACTGCCGGCCGATGCCGTGCGCGCCGCCGACGAGATTATGCGCAACCCGCAGGCGGCGCTCGACACGTTTGCGCGCGACGTGCTGGGTATCAACCCGCAGGAACGCGGCGGCAATCCCGTGCAGGCGGCGGTGATCTCTTTCGTGCTGTACAGCAGCGGTGCGCTGGTGCCATTGCTGCCATTCATGGTGACCGACGGGCCGTCGGCCCAGCTCGGCAGCATCGTTGCCTGCCTGGCCGGGCTCGGCCTGGTGGGCTGGGGCACGTCCTCGTTCAACGGGCGCCCCGGGTGGTTCTCGGCCGCGCGGCAGATCCTGATCGGCGGCATGGCGGCGTCCTTTACCTACGGACTCGGCACGGTGTTCGGCGCGCTCTGAGACGGCTTCCCTGTGATGGCGCTGACGCGGCGCCGAAGGCCCGCCCTGCCAAGCGCCACCGTGCAGCCCCCCACGCGGGGCGGGCTACCACCCGACAAAAGCCTTGACGCGTCGCAGCGGGCACCGGTATTTTTCAAAATCGAATCCGAATTCGAATACGGAAAAACCCTATGTCAACAACCCCCTCCGGCCTCTCGGCCTCCGCCTCCTTCCCCCGTATCGATACGCCTTCGATCCTGCAGCCGCCGCGCCAGCGCCGTGCGCGCGAGACCGAACAGGCCTTGCTGGGCGCGGGCCGTGAGCTGCTTGCAACGCGCGACTTTGCCGCGGTGTCTGTCGCCCAGATCGCCGCGTCCTGCCAGGTCTCGGTGGGCGCCTTCTACGGGCGCTTCCGCGACAAGATGGCCTATTTCGAGGCGCTGCGCACGCTGGTGATGGAAGAAACCTCTGCCTCGATCGACCGCTACCTGGCGCAGGAGCGCTGGGACGACGTTCCGACCGGCATACTGCTCGACAAGACCGCGCGCTTCATGGTGCTGGGCACGCTGGCCAATCGCGGCGTGATCCGCGCTTCGCTCCGGCATGCGTCGACCCGGCCCGAGGAATGGCTGCCCCACCGCCAGAACGGCGAGGCGATCGTCGAGCGCATGGTGCAGCTGCTAGTGCCGCGGCTGTCACTGCCCGCCGATATCGCCGAGTTGCGTGTGCGTTTTGCCATGCAGGCCGTCTTCAGCGTGCTGGTCAATGCGGTGCTCAATGACTCGGGCCCGCTGCATCTCGACGACGAACGGCTGGTGCCTGAACTCAGCCGGATGATGGCCGGCTACCTGGGTGTGTCGTCCGAGCCGCAAGCCTGAGCGCAATTCGCACTGCGTGCCGGGTCACCAGCACCGTGCAGCACCCTGCGGTAATGCAGCCCGGCCATGGCTGCTATGAATTCCGTACCGCTTGCTTGGCTGGCGCGGTGCGCATCCCTAGAATGCGTTCACACCGGGCCCGCGCCCGGCCAGGCCGACCTGGCACCCGGCGCGGCCTGGACCCTGATATCCGCACCTACGCGCACTAACGCGCACCAACGCGCATCAACGTTTACCGAGACCGATCATGGCCACGCTTTTCCTCGTCCGGCACGGACAAGCCTCGTTTGGCGCCGCCAACTACGATTGCCTGTCGCCAACCGGCCGCCAGCAGGCGCGCTGGCTGGGCGAGTACTTCAGCGAGCGCGGCGTGCACTTCTGCCGCGTGGTGGCCGGCTCGCTGGTGCGCCAGCAGGACACCGCCAGCGAGATCCTCGCCGCCATGGGACAGCCGCAGGCTGAGATCGCCACGCATCCGGGCCTGAACGAATACGACGGCGAGGCCTTGTACCGCTGCCACACTGGCGGCGCCGACCACCGCGCCCACCAGAACAGCGACTACAACGACTACTGGCGCACCTTCCGCGCGGCCTACCACGCGTGGACCCAGGACGGCCTCGCCGACATGCCCGAGAGCTGGGGAGACTTCGGCTCGCGCATTGCCGGCGCACTGGCGCACGCCTGTGAAGGCACGTCGCGCGAGGATGCCATCCTGGTGGTGAGTTCCGGCGGTGCGATCGGCCGCGCCACGGCAGACCTGCTCGGCGCCCCTTCGCAAGCAGCGATCGAGATGAACCTGCAGTTCCGCAATACCGCGTTCTGCGAGATCATCGTGGGCCGCGGCGTGCAGCGGCTGCTGAGCTTCAACAACGTGCCGCACCTGGATCGGGTGGAGCGACGCAGCGCGCTGACGTTCGCCTGAAGGAAATCCGCCAAGCGGTTCGCGCCCTGGCGACAAACAAAAGTAGGCCGCAGTGACGCGGCCTCATTGATCCGGCTGCTGGCGCGGGCACTTTGACATGCCCGCGCCGCCGGTCCTTCTCCCTTTTACTCCTTACTGCAACAAACCTTGCTGCCCGGCGTGCCGGCGCGGCACGCCCAGGCTTTACAGCCGCTCGACGATCGTCACGTTGGCCAGCCCGCCGCCTTCGCACATCGTCTGCAGGCCATAGCGCTTGCCATGCGTATGCAGCGCATGCACCAGCGTGGTCATCAGCTTGGCACCCGAGCCGCCCAGCGGATGGCCCAGCGCAATCGCGCCGCCATGCACGTTCAGGCGCGAAGGATCGGCGCCCGTCGCCTTCAGCCAGGCCAGCGGCACCGGGGCGAACGCTTCATTGACTTCGAACAGGTCGATATCGCCGATCTTCAGGCCCGCCTTCTTCAGCGCAATCTCGGTGGCCGGCAGCGGTGCTTCCAGCATGACCACCGGGTCATGGCCGATCACGGTCATATGGTGCACGCGTGCCAGCGGCTTGACGCCGAGCTTCTTCAGGCCGGCCTCGTTGACCACCATCAGGCCGGCGGCGCCGTCGCAGATCTGGCTGGCCGAGGCGGCGGTCACGCGGCCGCCTTCGGCAATCAGCTTGACGCTGCCGATGCTCTCCAGCGTGGCGTCATAGCGGATGCCCTCGTCGGACGTATGCATTTCACCGTTGCCGCCCTCGGCCGTGCGCACTTCCACCGGTACGATCTCGGCATTGAAGCGGCCCGCCTTGGTCGCGGCGGCTGCGCGCTGGTGGCTCAGCAGCGCATAGGCATCGATCTGCTCGCGCGACAGGTCATACTTGCGCGCGATCATCTCGGCGCCGGTGAACTGGCTGAACTGCACGCCCGGATAACGCGCCTCCACACCGGGGCTCTTGGGCACGCCAAACCCGTTCTTGGCCGGCAGCTGCGACGACAGGCCCATCGGCACGCGGGTCATGCTCTCGACGCCGGCGGCGATCACGATATCCATCGCACCCGACATCACCGCCTGCGCGGCAAAGTGCAGCGCCTGCTGCGACGAGCCGCACTGGCGGTCCACCGACGTACCCGGCACGCTCTCCGGCAGGCGCGAAGCCAGAATCGCATTGCGCGCCACGTTGCCGGCCTGCTCGCCTACCTGGCTCACGCAACCCATGATGACGTCGTCGACCAGCGCCGGGTCGGCGCCGGTGCGCTCGACCAGCGCATCGAGCACCTGCGCGGCCAGGTCGGCCGGATGCCAGCCCGACAGCTTGCCGCCCTTGCGGCCGCCGGCGGTGCGGACCGCCGCGACGATATATGCCTCTGCCATGTGATCTCCTTTATCGGTGCCGGCCGCCAGGGCCGGCCACTGCGTTATCCGGGGTGCCGGCAAGAGTGCCGGCCGTGTTGATCCGTATTCTTGCCCTGCACCGTCGCGGCAGCGTCGTCGGAAGCGACGAAGTCCGCCAGGCTGCTCAGCCGCGCGGCGCCAGAACAGCGAAGATGGCCGTGGCACGCAACAGGCAACGCTCGCCGCTGACCACCCGGCAGGTGCCATAACGCAGCCGCGAGCCCAGCTTGTCGAACTCCACGCGCGCCTCGACCCAGTCGCCCAGGCGCGCGGAATCGAGGTAGTCCAGGCTCAGGTTGACCGTGACCGCGCTCTTGGAGCGGCCGGTCTCCAGCGACATCATCATGCCGATGGCGGTATCGGCCAGTGTCGCCAGCATGCCTCCGTGCGGGATGCCGAGGTTGTTCAGGTGGCTCTCGTCGATCCGCACCGCCAGCGTGCGGCGCTCCGCATGCAGGTAGAGCTGGCCGAAATTGGCCATGTAGCCGCTCATCCGGCGCAGGGGCACAAAGCCCTCCGGCAGGTCCCCTGCGCCAGCGACCCCGGCCGGCTCGGCCAGGGCCTGGGTCATGGCCGCCTCGATCCCGGCTTCGGCCATGGCGTCAGGCAAAGTAGCGCGAAGCCACGCCGAGGTATTCCCGGCAATCGGCAACCATGCGCGTGATCAGTTCTTCGCAGCTAGGCACGTCGTCGATCAGGCCCACGCACTGACCGGCGCTGATGATGCCGCCATCGGTCTCGCCCGCCTTGAGCGCGGCCTTGCCGCGCACGCCGGCGACCAGGTGCTTGACGTCTTCGAACTGCGCACCGCCCGGGCGGCGTTCAATGCTCACCACCTCATCCGACACAGCGTTCTTCAGCACGCGCGCGGTGTTGTGCAGCGTGCGGAAGATCAGGTTGGTGTCGCGCTCGCTGGCCTGCACCAGTGCCTGCTTGACATTGTCGTGGATCGGCGCTTCGCGCGTGGCGCAGAAGCGCGTGCCCATATTGACGCCCTCGGCGCCCAGCACCAGCGCGGCGGCCATGCCGCGGCCGTCGGCGATGCCGCCCGAGGCGATCACCGGCACCGACAGCTTGCGCGCGGCCTGCGGGATCAGCACCATGCCGGGCACGTCGTCCTCGCCCGGATGGCCGGCGCACTCGAAGCCGTCGATCGACACCGCGTCCACGCCTAGGCGCTCGGCGGACAGCGCATGGCGGATCGCCACGCACTTGTGGATCACCTTGATGCCGGCGGCCTTGGCGCGCGCGATATGTTCCTTGGGGTTGTTGCCCGCCGTTTCCAGCACCTTGATGCCGCTCTCGATGATGACGTCGAGGTAGCGCGCGTACGGCGGCGGGTTGATCGACGGCAACAGGGTCAGGTTCACGCCGAACGGCTTGTCGGTCATCTCTCGGCAGCGGCGGATCTCGTCGGCCAGCGCCTCGGGGGTCGGCTGCGTCAGCGCTGTGAGGACGCCCAGCCCGCCAGCGTTGGAAACGGCGGAGGCCATTTCGGCGTAGCCGACCCATTGCATGCCACCCTGGATGATCGGGTAGCGGATGCCAAGCAGTTCGGTGATTCGTGTCTTCATGGTTGTCCTTTACTGTCTGCGCCGGCCGGTGCGCGCGAGGGCTGGCCCGCCGGCGATCGGGCCCAGTCTACGGCCAGCCGCGGCTGCCGGGCCTCGTCGGAAGCGACGATTGCGGGCGGCGCATTCTGCACTAGTGTTGGCTGGCCCCTTGCCGGCGCAAGGCACAGCCTGGCCCCTGCCGATGTGTCGCTCCTCGCCGGCCGCAGCATCCTCGCCCCCCTTCCCTTTGCCGGAGCCGCCATGACGCAAGCCACGCCTACGTTCGAAACCCTGCGCTACGCCGTCGAAGACGGTGTCGCCACCATCACGTTGCACCGCCCCGACCAGCTCAACGCCTTCACCGCGCAGATGATGCAGGACCTGATCGCGGCGTTCGATGCCACCGATGCCGACGACAACGTGCGCGCGGTGATCGTCACCGGTTCGGGCCGTGCCTTCTGCGCCGGCGCCGACCTCTCGGCCGGCGGCTCGACCTTCGATTTCGAGAAGCGCTACGGCGCCAGTCCCGACACCGCCCATCGCGACGGCGGCGGGCGCGTGTCGCTGCGCATCTTCCGCAGCCTCAAGCCGGTGATCGCCGCGGTCAATGGCGCCGCGGTCGGCGTAGGGGTGACCATGCAGCTGCCGATGGATATCCGGCTGGCCTCGACCGACGCCAAGTTCGGCTTTGTCTTTGCCCGCCGCGGCATCACGCCGGAAGCGGCGTCGTCGTGGTTCCTGTCGCGCGTGGTCGGCATTTCGACCGCGCTGGAATGGTGCTACACGGGCCGCGTCTTCTCCGCGCAGGAAGCGCTCGAGCGCGGCCTGGTGCGCTCGCTGCACGCGCCGGAGGACCTGCTGCCGGCCGCGCAGGCAATCGCCCGTGAAATCGCGGACAACGCCGCGCCGGTGTCGGTGGCGATCTCGCGCCAGCTGATCTGGCGCATGGCCGGTGCCAGCCACCCGATGGAAGCGCACAAGCTCGACAGCCGCGCGATCCAGTCACGCGGACGCTCGGCCGATGTGAAGGAAGGCGTCAGCGCCTTCCTTGAAAAACGTCCCGCCGCTTTCCCCGATACGGTGTCGCAAGACCTGCCGGACTTCTTCGACTGGCGCGGCGAACCGCCCTTCGCCTGAGTCGCACCTGCCCGCAACAATCTTCCGGAGTTCGCATGAAAGTCAGCCAAGCCGTCGCCAGCCGCAAGTCCGTCCGCGGCTTCCTGCCCAAACCCGTGCCGCCGGGTACCATCCGGCGCGTGCTCGACGCCGCCGCGCGCGCGCCCTCGGGCGGCAACCTGCAACCCTGGCATATCCACGTCATCGGCGGTGAGGCGCTGGAGGGGCTGCGGGGCATCATGCGCGAGCGCATCGCACAGGCACCCGCTGGCGAAGAACGCGAGTACGACGTCTACCCGCGCGAACTGGTCTCGCCCTACCGCGACCGCCGCTTCCAGGTGGGCGAGGCGCTGTACCACTACCTCGGCATCCCGCGCGAGGACAAGCCGCGGCGGCTGGCGCAGTTCGCCAATAACTTCACCTTCTTCGGCGCGCCGCTGGCACTGTTCTGCACCGTGGACCGCCGCATGGGCCCGCCGCAATGGTCGGACCTGGGCATGTACCTGCAGTCAGTGATGCTGCTGCTGCGCGAGGAAGGACTGGACAGTTGCGCGCAGGAATGCTGGGCGATGTACCCGCAGACCATCGGCGAGTTCCTGTCGCTGCCGGCCGAGCGGATGCTGTTCACCGGCATGGCGATCGGCTACGAGGATCCCGAAGCTCCCGCCAACCAGTTGCGTGCCGCACGTGCGCCGCTGGAAGAGTTCGCCGAGTTCATCGGCATCTGAGCCGCGAGCTCAGAGCAAGCCCAGCTGCCGCGCGATGGCCACCGCCTGCGTGCGGTTGCTGGCGTGCAGCTTGGCGCTGATATTGCGCAAGTGCGTACGCACCGTGGTCTCTGAAACGAACAGCCGTTCCGCCATCGCCACGTTGGAGAAACCTTCGGCAAGAAGCTGCAGCACCTTCAGTTCCTTGGGCGTCAGCGGCTCCACCAGCGCTGCCGGCGCGGGCCGGCCCGGCTTGCCGGTCTGCGCGTCAGCGCTGCGCTGGCCGCAGGCCTGCAGCAGCTTTGCCACGTAGGCGGCGGACAGGCTGGCTGACTGGCGCGCACACGCATCGGCCACCAGCCGGCACACGTCTTCGCCCTCGTCGGCAAAGATCCGGACAAAGCCCTCGGCGGCACCGAAGCGCAGCGCCTCGCCCATCACCACCAGCGCATGCGCGCCGTCGCCGATGCGCTGGCACGCCTGCGCCAGCAGGATGCGCAGCTTGAGCGCGCGGCGCATCAGCTGATTGACTGTGGCAGCAGCCAGTTCGCGCTCGATCGCCTCGCGCACCTGCGCGCCGGGCCGCGCATGCACGTCCAGCCGCAGCCGCCCGACGGCGATGTCCTCGACATCCTGGGCAAAGGAGCTGACCCCCGGGCGGGTGCGCCACAGCGCCGGATCCGCGGCGCGTTCGATTGCTTCCTGCGCGGCGTGGACATTGCCCTGGCGCAGCGCCAGCCGCGCGCGCTCCAGCATCGCCGCCATCACCAGCCGGGTCAGGCCGCGGTGGTGCCCCAGTGCCTCCAGTTGTGCCAGCCACTCATGGGCCTGGTCGGTTTCGCCGCGTTCGAAGGCGATGCGGGCCAGCACCGCGTGGCCGGTGATGATCTGGTCCGGCAGGCCAAGGTCGCGCGACAGCGGCAGGTAGACGTTGAGCAAGCGGCCGGCGCGCTCGGTGTCGCCGCTCTCGTACAGGCCTTCGGCCAGCAGGATGCCGGCCATGGCGTTGCCATTGGTCGGGCCGAAGCGGTTCGGCAGCATCGTGCGCGCGGCGATGCGAAAGCGCGCCAGCGCCTGCTGCAACCGGCCCTGGCGCAGGTCGATCAGCCCTTCGACCGACTCCGAGAAAATCTTGTTGAAGTTGCTGTCCGAGCCGCGCACCGCCTGGCGCGCGACCTGCAGCAGCCGCCGCGCCTCGGGATAGTCGCCGCTGACCGCGGCCAGGCGCGCCATCGAGGTGGCCAGGATCGCATCGGGGAAGGCGTAGCCCATCGGCAATGGCGGCAGCTCGTTGCGGGCAAAGGCGCGCGCGTCGTCGAAGCGGTCCATCATATTCAGCAGCATGTGCCGCAGCGCGCGGATATGCGCGAGCAGGTCGCCGGCCGCGCCCTCGGTCGGGATCGCCTGCAGCAGCGCGATGGCATCGGCCGGTCCGCGCGTGAAGGAGACCGCCCACACATGGGCAATCTGAAGCTTGGGCCAGCGCGCCAGTTCGTCCGCCGGCACCGCTTCCAGCCAGCGCGTCAGCAGCCGCATGCGGCCCTGCGCCAACAGCTCGTCGGCGGCGCCGTCGAGCAGCTGCAGTGCGTGCCACAGCGCGCCGGCCGCGAGCGCATGCTCGATGGCGGGCACCGGGCGGCCCTGCGACTCGTACCAGCGCGACGCGGCAAGATGCAGTTGCGGTACCACGTCGGGCATGGCCTGCGCGAGCTGGCCGCGCAGGAAACCGGAAAACAGGCTGTGATAGCGGTACCACTGCTCCGGCGCCGCGCCGGTGCCGCGTTCGCCATAGCGCTCGCTCTCCAGCGGCAGCAGGAACAGGTTGGCGCGCTCCAGCCACGCAAGGATGTCGTCGCTGCTGCCGGCGCCGCCCGAGGGCTGGCACACGGCATCGCACAGCGGCCCGCACAGCTGGTCCAGGATCGAGGTGCGCAGCAGGAAGTCGCGCACCGCCTCGGGCAGGTGCAGGAAGACGTCTTCGACCAGGTAATCGGCAATGGCCGCGTTCGAGCCGGAAAAGCCGGCGATAAAACCCTCCGGCTGGCTGCGCCGCTCCAGCGCCACCGACGCCAGCCACAAGGCCGTGGCCCAGCCTTCGGTGCGGCGATGCAGCGCGCTGATCGCGGCGGGTTCCAGCTTGAGCCCGCGCGCCTGGCGCAGGAAGGATTCAGTTTCGCTGGCGCTGAAACGCAGTTGCGCGGGCTCGATCTCAAGCAGCTCGCCGCGCGCGCGCAGCCGGCCCAGCCCGGATTCAGGAACCCAGCGCGTGCCGATCACCACGCGGCAGCCCGGCGGCAGGCTTTCCACCAGCTGCCAGACCAGGCCGGTCACGGCGGCATTCTGGATCGCTTCGAAATCGTCAAGGAACAGCGTGAAGGCGCCGCTGTAGCTGGCCAGGCGGTCGATCAGCGCCAGCGCCTGTTCGCCGGCATCCTGCGCCAGCGCGGGGCGCGCGGACCGGCCCGCCACGCTGCCGCCCAGCGCCTGCGCAATGGCGGCTTCGACCGAGCCGAGAAAGCGCGTGGCGTCGTTGTCCGAACGGTCCAGCGTAAGCCAGGCGGTACGCCCGCCCGCGGCCTCCAGCCGCGCGCGGCACTGGAGCATGGCGGTGGTCTTGCCGAAGCCCGCCGGCGCGCGCACCAGCACCAGCTTGACGAAGCCCGCGGCGCACACGGCGTCACAGATCCCCGCGCGCTCGACCTGGAACGGGGTCAGCAGCGGCGGACGCAGCTTGGCCGCCAGCGATGCGGCGCCGGCGCCGGTGGGGGACGGCGTGCGCCGCCCTGTCTCCTCGATACTTGCCATTGGCGTGTTGTTGTCTTGCGCGCATGGCCGCCGCCGCGGGCGGAGCAACACGCCTGCCCTTCTCTGCGGTGCAGGCCGGGGCGGGCGTGACTGGGATGGAACACGGAATTATGGCGTAAACAGTGGCGGTGCGATGGCCGGCGCGTTTCAGGCAGAGTACGGGCGACGCAGCAAAGGGAGATCCGGCGGCCGGCGCTGGCAGCACCGCGCCGCCGGCACTGGTGTCACACCAGCTTGTTGGCGTGCCCGGCCCAGTAGCGGTCGCGCAGCAGCCGCTTGAGCAGCTTGCCGGTCGGCAGGCGCGGCAGCTCGGCGGCGAAGTCCACCGAGCGTGGGCACTTGATCGAGGACAAACTAGCGCGGCAGAAGGCGATCAGCTCGGCGGCCAGTTCCGGCCCGGCCTGCGCCATGTCGATGGGCTGCACCACGGCCTTGACCTCTTCGCCGAAGTCTTCGTTGGGCACGCCGATCACGGCCACGTCCATCACCTTGGGGTGCGTCATCAGCAGGTTCTCGGCCTCCTGCGGATAGATGTTGACGCCGCCGGAGATGATCATGTTGGCCTTGCGGTCGGTCAGATACAGGTAGCCCTCCTCGTCCACGTAGCCGATATCGCCGATGGTGCTCCAGTCCGGATGCTGCGGGTGGCGCGACTCCGCGGTCTTGGCGTCGTCGTTGTGGTAGGCGAAGGCGCGGCCCTCGGCAAAGTAGATCGTGCCTGGCTCGCCCGGCGGCATCAGCTCGCCGTCCGGGCCGCAGATACACAGCTTGCCGATCATCGCCCGCCCCGCCGTGCCCTTGCGCTGCTGCCACTCCTGGGTGCTGACCACGGTCACGCCGTTGCCTTCGGTGCCGGCGTAGTACTCCCAGATCACCGGGCCCCACCAGTCGATCATCGCTTCCTTGACCTGCACCGGGCACGGCGCGGCCGCGTGGATCGCCACGCGCAGCGACGATACGTCGTACGCGAGCCGCTGCGCCTCGGACAGCTTGAGCATGCGCGAGAACATCGTCGGCACCAGCTGCGTATGCGTGATGCGGTGCTGCTGCACCAGCTGCAGGAACTGCTCCGCGTCGAAATGCTCCATCACCACCGAGGTGCCGCCCAGCGCCTGCACGGTCATGTTGTAGCGCAGCGGCGCGGCGTGATACAGCGGCGCGGGCGACAGGTAGCGCGTGTCGGCATCGAAGCCGTAGAGCCGCTGGCACAGCGCCGTCAGCGGCGTGGGATCGTCGATGCGCGGGCTTGCCGGCGCCGCGAACACGCCCTTGGGCCGGCCGGTGGTGCCGGAGGAATAGAGCATGTCGCCGCCGGTGGCCTCGTCTTCGATGCGCGTGGCCGGGCAGCGGCGCAACACCGTTTCATAGGCCTCGTAGCCTGGCACGGTGCCGTCCAGCATCAGCCTGCCGATCAGGTTAGGCGTCTGCCCGGCCAGCGCCGCGGCGGTTTCGGCCTGCGCCTGCGTGGTCACCAGCATCTTCGCGCCACTGTCGTTGACGATGTAGGCGGCATCGGCCACGTTCAGCCGCGTGCTCAGGCAGATGAAGACGATGCCGCTGCGTTGCGCACCCCAGCACAGCTCGAACAGCCGCGGATGGTTCTCCACCATGAAGGCGACGCGGTCGCCCGGCCGCAGCCCACGCGCGCGGAACAGCTGGGCGACCTGGTTGGAGCGCGCGTCGAGCTCGCGGTAGGTGACGACTGCGCCGCTGCTGCCCATGATGACGGCCGGCTTGTCTGGCGTGCGCTGCGCGTGGATGTGCGGATGCATGACGTTGAGCTCCTCGACAGGTGTCACGGTATAGGCGATTGCCAATCCCGCATTCTGGGAAGGCCCGGCGGTTCAACCATCGTCGGAAGCGACGAAGCGCCGCGGCCAAGGTTTGCCGCAGCGCCGCATAAAACGGGACTTTGCCCCGGCCGCGCGGCTTCGTCCGATGCGACGATGCGCCACCCGGCGGCTCGGCCGGATCATGCCCGGCAGACGACCGCAGTCACGTCTCATCCCCAATCCGAAGGAGCCACGGTGGATTTCCAGTTCAGCGAAGAACAGTCGATGCTGCGCGACACGATCGCGCGTTACCTGGCCGATCACTATGATTTCGAAGCGCGTCGCGCTGCCACGCAATCCGCCGCGGGCTGGCGCCCGGATTGCTGGCGCGCGTTCGCACGCGAACTCGGCATCCTCGGCGCGGCCTTCCCCGAGACGCTGGGCGGCCTGGGCGGCGGCGCGGCCGAGCACATGATCGTGATGGAGCAGTTCGGCCGCCACCTGGTGCTGGAGCCTTACCTGGGCACGGTGGTGCTGGGCGGCGGCGCGCTGGTGCACGGCAACCCCGAACTGGCGGCGCAGTGGGTGCCGGCCATCATCGGCGGCGAAGCGACCGCGGCCTGGGCCCACGCTGAACCCGCCAGCCGTTACTGCCGCCACGACGTGCAGGCGACTGCCACGCGCCAGGGCGACGGCTACAAGCTAAGCGGACGAAAGCATGCGGTGGTCGGCGCGCCGTTCGCCTCGCACCTGGTGGTCAGCGCCCGCACCGCCGGCACGCGCCGTGACCGCGACGGCATCAGCCTGTTCTGGATCGCGCGCGATACGCCGGGCGTGGGTCTGCGCGAGTACCCAACCTTCGACGGCCAGCGCGCCGCCGAGGTCTTGCTCGACGGCGTGCAGGTTCCAGCCAGCCAGCGCATCGGCGCCGAAGGTGAAGCGTTCGCATTGATCGAGCGCTTGTGCGACGAAGCCATGGTCGCGCTCGCCGCCGAAGCCAACGGCGCGATGGCGCGCATGCTGGCCGACACCATCGACTACGCGCGCCAGCGCAAGCAGTTCGGCGTCCCGATCGGTACCTTCCAGGTGCTGCAGCACCGCATGGCCGACATGTATATGCAGCTCGAGCAGTCAGTGGGGCTGACCCAGGTGGCGGCGATGCAGGCGGCGAGTGCGACGAGTGCGCCGGAGGTCCGTGCGCAGGCTGCGTGCGCGGCCAAGATCCAGGCAGGCCAGGCGGGTGCCTTCGTCGGCCAGGCCGCGGTGCAGATCCACGGCGGCATGGGCGTCACCGAAGAACTGGCGGTAGGCCACTACTTCAAGCGCGTCACGGCGATCGACCTGCAGATGGGTTCGGCCGAACACCACCTGCGCCGCTACGCCGACCTGCTCTATCCTGCCGCGGCATAAGGCCCGCCTCCCCGCCAACCCAGACGACTATCCCAGCGAGGCCCGTCGATGCATCTCGATTTCTCCCCGCAAGACCAGCAGTTCCGTGAAGACGTACGCGCCTGGATCGCCCAGGCCCATGACGCCGACCTGCGCGCCATGATGGCGCAGTCCAAGAACGGCTACCTCGACAAGGCCGGCCAGGTGCGCTGGCAAAAGGCGCTGCATGCGCGCGGCTGGGCCGCGCCCAACTGGCCCGAGGAATACGGCGGCCCGGGCTGGAACGCGACCCAGCGCTTTATCTTCCAGTCCGAGCTGGCCGCCGCCGGCTGCCCGCCGGTATCGCCGATGGGCCTGAAGATGGTGGCGCCGGTGATCATGAAGTACGGCACGCCCGAGCAGAAGGCGCGCTTCCTGCCGCCGATCCTGGCTTCCGACGTCTGGTGGTGCCAGGGGTATTCCGAGCCCAACTCAGGCTCGGACCTGGCCTCGCTGCAGATGCGCGCGGAGCGCGTCACCGATGGCGACGGCGAGTACTACGTCCTGAACGGCGCCAAGATCTGGACCACGCACGCGCAGTGGGCCGACTGGATGTTCTGCCTGGTGCGCACCAGCCGCGAATCGAAGCGCCAGGAAGGCATCTCCTTCCTGCTGCTCGACATGCATACGCCCGGCATCACGGTGTCGCCGCTGCCGACGCTGGACGGCCCCATGGCCGGCCAGCAGGAAGTGAACCAGGTCTTCTTCGAGAACGTGCGCGTGCCGGTGACAAACCGCATCGGCGAAGAAGGCAAGGGCTGGACCTGTGCCAAGTACCTGCTGGAGTTCGAGCGCGGCGGCACCTACAGCCCGATGCTGCGCAAGCAGCTGGCCAAGATTGCCGACATTGCCGCCGACCAGCCCGCCGACGACGGTGGCCGGTTGCTGGACGACCCCGCCTTCCGCCGCAAGCTGGCGGCGCTGCACGTGCGCGCCGCGGCGCTCGAAGCGGTGGAGTTGCGCGTGTTCTCGGGCTTGGAATCGGGCAGTTCGGTCGGCGCGGCTTCGAGCATGCTGAAGCTCACGGGCACGGAGACGCTGCAGGCGGCCAGTGAACTGGCGGTGGAAGCCGCCGGCCCGGCGGCGCTACCGTTCGTGCGGGACACCTGGGCCGAGCTGCAAGGCCGCGAGGCCGCGCCGCGCGTCGGGCCGGACTATGCCGCGGTGCTGGCGCCGCGCTATTTCAACTATCGCAAGGCGTCGATCTACGGCGGGTCCAACGAGATCCAGCGCAACATCATCGCCAAGCTCGTGCTCGGGCTCTGAGCGGCAGGTCGCCGCCCGCCGGCAGCGGACGTTCTCCAAGGCCAGCCGCCATGTGCGGCTGGCCTTTCTTTTTTGTCCCATCTGTCACGGCCTAGGGTTCACCCTTGGTTGACGCCATCTCAGCCGGTTTGCTGGCGGCCAACGACCTGACCATCTTCGCAGGCCGGGTGCTGACGCGTCTCAGCGCGTCGCTGCAGCTGTCGGCCTACCTGGTCGTGCGCGACGGCGGTCATGCGCTCTACCTGCTGCGCCATATGCCCGAAGCCGCCCTGGTCAGCAATATCCAGGTGGGCAGCCGTGTTGCCGCGCACCTGACCACGCCCGGCCGGATGCTGATCGCCGAGCTGCCTCCGGAGACGCTGCGCGAGTTGCTGGGGCCGGACCCGCTGCCGACCGTGACCGGCCAGAGCCCGGCCACCCATGCGCGGCTGGCCGATATCCTGGCCGCCGATCGCGAGCGGGGCTGCGCGTGGAGCATTTCTGCCTACGAACCGGGCATCGACTCCTGTGCGGCACCGGTGCGCGGCGCCGACGGCGAAGTGATTGCCGCCATCAGCGTGGCGGGGCCGCAGCAGCGCTTCGAGCACGATGGCACGTTGCGCGAGCGTGTGGAGAAAGAGGTCAAACTGCGACCTGTCGGGGCTGATGGGTTATCGCCCCGAACGCTCACGCTGAAGGCGACTCCGCACTATTCCGCGGTAAGCATATCGCTTCCAGTCGGATGGCCGGTCAGACGAACGGCTTGGGCACCTGCGGCCGGTAATCGAGCAGGCGCGACAGCTCGGCGGCCGACTGCCTGACCTTTTCCACCACGATGTCGAGCTGGTCCGGGTCGATGCGCGCGGCCGGGATGGTCGCGCCCAGCGCCGCCACGACCTTCCCGCTGCGGTCCCGCACCGGCGCCGCGATGGTCGAGATGCTGGCCTCGAAGAATCCTTCGTGCAGCACATAGCCGCGCTGGCGGTCGCGCTGGACCATCTCGTACAGCTCCTCGACGGTGCGCGGGGTGCTTTCGGAGTAGACCTCCAGCCGCTCCTCCGGATACAGCGCGCGCAGCTCTTCCAGCGACAGGTCCTCCAGCAGCACGCGCCCCAGCACGGTGGCGTGCGCCGGCAGCCGCGTGCCGACATTGACCGTGCTGGCAAACGGCCGCGCCGCCACCGACTTGGCCACGTAGACGATCGAGCGACCGTCGCGCACCACCAGGTTGCACGGGTAGTGGATCTCGTCGCGCAGCCGGTCCAGCAGCGGCCGGCCCAACTCGGTCAGTTCCAGCGACGCCAGGTAGTCGAAGCCAAGGCGCAGCACCGCCATGCCGAGGCGGAACTCGCGCCCGCCATCGGTGCGCTCGACGAAGCCCATCATTTCCAGCGTGGCCAGCAGCCGGAACACGGTAGAACGCGGCACCTTGAGCCGGCGCGCCAGCTCGGCGGCCGACAAGGTGCGCTCGCGGCTGCTGAACTCGCCCAGCAGCCGCAGGCCGCGCTCCAGCCCCGGCACGATGTATTTGTCCTGGCCGCTATCCTGGCCGCTACCCTGGCCGCTCTCCTGGGCCTCATCCTGCGGCGAATCGGTAGTCATGGTCTGTCTCTGCAATATTCGGTCTTGGCGTAACGTTCCCATATATCACGCCTGCGACCCGTAGGGTACCCGTATTGCGGACAAAACCCTGCCCTGCGCCCGCTATGCCTCCTGGCGCAGGTAATCGCGCAGCCAGGCCGCGCACTGCTCGCCATGCGCCGCCGGCCAGCGCACCACGACGGTTTCGTCACGTCGGCGCAGTTCGACGCAGATGTCGCTGTGGGGGCCGCGCGCGGCCTCGCCGCGGCCGAACCAGCGGGCGAACAGCCCGCCCATGGCCGCGGCCGCCGGCACGGATGGCGCCGGCAGCACCGCATGGCCGTTGACCGCGACCGGTCCCTGTCCCGCAGCGGCTTCCGGCCGCCGGGGCGCAGGTTGTGGCGCGGCAACCGTTGCGTTGTCAGGCGACAGCCGCGCCAGCAGGTTGGCGCCGAACTCGTCCCACATGCGGTCGGCCTTGGTCTTCATCACGCTCAGGCCGAAGGTGCCCAGCCGGCCCAGCACATCGACCTGCACCTTGATCCGCAGCTGCGTCGAGCCATCATCCTGCCCGGTCAGGAAGATCTCGCTCGACTGGCGCAGCGAGCTGGCCACCGAGGCATCCTCGCCGGTGCCCTCGGTGCGCAGGTAATGCGGCGCCCGCGTCTCGACGATCTTCGTATGCAGCCGGAAACGCGCGTTGATAAAGGCGATCTTGACCACCATGTGCGCGATGTACTCGACATCGCTGAGCACTTCGATGGATTCCATGCCGGGCACGCAGGCGCCCATCACGTTGGGGTCGAGCAGCAGCTCCCACACGCGCGCCGGCGGCGCCGCGGTGATGAGGGTCTTTTCAATTTCCACGCATTTTCTCCGCGGCGGACAGGATGGATTCGACGATGCCGACGTAGCCGGTGCAGCGGCACAGGTTGCCGTTCAGGCCGTGGCGGACCTCTTCTGCCGTAGGGTTGGGGTTATTGGCGAGCAGCGCGCACGAGGCCATCAGGAAGCCCGGCGTGCAGTAGCCGCACTGCAGCCCGCCGTTGTCCATGAAGCACTGCTGCAGCGGATGGAGCTGCCCGTCGGCGGCCAGTCCTTCCACGGTCATCACATGGCGCCCGCGCACTTGCACGGCGAGCATCAGGCAGGACTTGACCACCTCGCCGTCGACCAGCACGGAGCAGGCGCCGCAAATGCCGGTCTCGCAGCCGCGCTTGGTGCCGGTCAGGTTCAGGTCGTCGCGCAACAGGTCGGAAAGCAGGCGCCGGGCCAGCACTTCCACCTGGTGTTCTTCACCGTTGACGGTGAGTTCGATGCTGACTTTGTTCATGAGGACTCCTTACTCGGATGCCACGCCGAACAACTCGGCGATGGTGCGGCGCGTGACTACCCGCACCATTTCGCGCCGGTAGCTTTCGGACCCGCGCATGTCCGAGACTGCGTTGATGTCCGCGGCGACGATGGCTGCCGCTTCCTCGGCCAGTTCCGCGGTGACGGCCTTGCCGGCCAGCAGCGCCTCGGCACGGCGCAGCCTGGCCGGGATCGGCGTGGATGCGCCTACCGCCAGCCGCGCCTCGGCGCAGAACGCGCCTTCGCGACGCACCGCCAGCGCCACGCTGGCTAGTGGCCGATGTTCGGCGGCCGTGCGCAGGAAGCGCGCATAGCGGCCATCGGCGCCCACGCCGGGCGCGGGCAGGCGAATCTGCGTGACGACCTCGTCCGGTGCCAGTGCGGTGACGTAGTAGTCGACCAGGAAGTCCTTGATATCGATCACGCGCTCGCCGTTGCCGCCGCTGACCACGATCTGCGCGCCGAGCGCCATCAGGCAGCCAGGCGGATCGGTGGCGGGATCGGCATAGCAGAGGTTGCCGCCAAGCGTGCCCTGGTTGCGCACCTGCGGATTGGCCACGCGCGCGGCCATGCTGGCCAGCATCGGGTAATGCGCCTGCACCAGCGGCGAGCGCGCCACCTCGGCATGCAGCGTCAGCGCGCCGATGCGCAGGCCTTCGCGCGCATCGAAGCTGATCCCCCGCAGCGCGTCCAGCCGCCCCAGCGACACCAGGTGGCTCGGCGTCAGCATGCGCTGGCGCATGCCCAGCATCAGTGCGGTGCCGCCTGCGAAGATGCGGCAGCTATCGCCGAGGTCGGCCAGCATGCGGCTCGCCTCGGCCACGGTCGCCGGCTCCAGGAACTCGAAATCACGCATTGGTAGCCCCCTGCTCCCTCAGTTCGCGCAGACCCGCCAGCACCTTCTCCGGCGTGATCGGCAGCGACTGGATGCGCACGCCCACGGCGTCGAAGACGGCATTGGCGATCGCCGCCGCACCCGGCAGGATCGCGGTTTCGCTGGCCCCCTTGGCGCCATACGGTCCATTGGGATCGTTCGACTCGACCACGTCCGTGCGCAGCATCGGCACCGCATCGGCGGTAGGCATGGTGTAGTCGGCAAAGTTGCCGTTCATCAGGCGGCCATCCTCGTAATGCAGGTTTTCATACAGGGTCCAGCCGATCGCCTGCACGGTGGCGCCGTGGGTCTGGCCGTGCACCGCGAGCGGGTTGATCGCCTTGCCGCAGTCGTCTGCGACAAAGCTGTCGATCACGGTGACCTGGCCGGTGCTGGTGTCGACTTCTACCTCCACCGCCTGCACCGCGAACGAATGCGCCGGCGCGACGTTGCCGTAGTAGTCGGCATCATGCATCACCGTGGGCGCGTCGTAGGTGGCGCGCACGTGGATGCCCTCGCCGCCGTGACGGAAGATATGCAGCCGCGCGATCTCGGCCAGCGTGGCGGATTTGTCCGGCTGGTCCTGCGCACTGATACGGCCGTCGGCGATCACCAGCCGCTCCGCATCGACGCCGAGCTTTTCCGCCGCCAGCGCCAGCAGCTTCGCGCGCGCTTTGCGCGCAGCGCGCAGCACCGCGTTGCCGGAGATGATGGTCACGCGCGAGGCCAGCGAGCCCAGGCAGAACGGCGCGGTATCCGTGTCGGGCGCCATCACGGTCACGTGCGACAACGGGATGTTCAGTTCCTGCGCACAGATCTGGCTGAGCATGGTGTTGGCGCCCTGCCCGATGTCGCATTCGCTGGTCTGCAGCATCACGCGGCCGTCCTCATTGACCTTGAGCAGGATGGTCGAGCCGTCCCAGTTGCCCAGCGTGCGGTTGCCGCTGACGTGCATCGCCGCGGCAATCCCGACGCCGCGCCGGCGCGTGCCGGTGCTGCGCGGGGCGGCGCGTTTCTCGTCCCAGCCGATGGCCTTGCGGGTCATGTCCAGGCACTCTGCCATGCCGGTGCTGCTGATCTTCCAGCCGTGCACGCTGGTCTCGCCCGCGCCGATCGCGTTGCGCTTGTGCACCTCCACCGGGTCCATGCCGATCATGCCGGCCAGCACGGTCAGGTGGCAGTTCAGCGGGAACTGCATCTGCTGCCCGCCAAAGCCGCGGAAGGCGCCGCGCGGCGGGTTGTTGGTATAGGCCATCACCGCGTGCGAGCGCACGTTCTGCACGCGGTGCATATTGTCGCTGCGCATCGCGGTGACGTGCATCACGTCGCCGGCCAGGCCCGAGTACGCGCCGCATTCGGCGACGATGCGCACGTCCTTGGCGAGGATCACGCCGTCGGCCGACAACCCCATGCGCAGCCAAACCTTCATCGGCACGCTGGCGCGCGCGCCCTGGAAATCTTCCAGCCGGCTGTTGACCAGCCGCACGGGGCGCTCCAGCCGGCTCGCCAGGAAGGCGCAGATCAGGCTGTTGTTCTCCTCGACGATCTTGGCGCCGAAGCCGCCGCCGGTGGTGGCCTGCACCACGCGGATGGTCGACGCGGGCCGGTCCAGCGCCTCGGCCAGCCGCGCGCGGGCCAGGAACACCGACTGCGTCGAGGCCCATAGCGTCAGCCGCCCGTTGCCGTCCTGCGCCGCGACCGAGGCCATCGGCTCCAGGTAGCCGGGGTACTGCGAGTGCATGTCGTAGGTGGCTTCATACACCGCGGCCGCCGCGGCAAAACCCGCCTCCACGTCGCCACGTTCGATCCGCATCTCATGGCCAATATTGTGCGTGCCGGGGTGGAGTTCCGGCGCGCCCTTGGCCAGGGCCGCTGCCGGCGTCAGCAGCGCCGGCAGCGGCACGTACTCGATGCGGATCAGGTCCAGCGCATCGCGCGCGATTTCCTCGCTGACTGCGACCACCGCCGCGACTTCCTCGCCGACATGGCGCACCACGCCACACGCCAGGATGCGCTGCTCCTTGCGGTGCGGGCCCCAGTTGCGCGTGGGCACGTCATGCCCGGTCACCACCAGCTTCACGCCGGGCAGCGCCTTTGCCGCCGACGTATCGATGCCGACGATGCGCGCATGCGGGTGCGGGCTGCGCAGCACCTTGGCGTGCAGCATGCCGGGCAACCTGATGTCGCCGGCATATTGCGCGCGCCCCATGACCTTTTCCCGTGCGGTCACCTGCGGTGTTGAGGTTCCCACGATGGCCTTGCTCATGCCGGTCTCCTGCTTGTCGGATTGCATGAATGCGATGCGCTGGCCGGCGTCATTCCGCGGTGATGGCCAGGTCGCGGATGACCTTGCCCAGCCGCTCGTAGTCGGACGCGTTGACCTTTTCCAGCGCGGCCGGCGCGCCGCCCACCGGGATGGCGCCGAAGGTCGCCATCTTCTCGGTCACGTCAGGCATACGGATCACGTCGTTGAGCTGCTGGTTCAACACCTTGACCACCTCGGCCGGCGTGCCCTTGGGTGCCATCACGCCATGCCAGGCGCCGACCACCACATCCTTGTAGCCAAGCTCGGCCAGCGTCGGCACGTTGGGCAGCAGCGGCGAGCGCTTCGCGTCGGTGATCGCCAGCGGGATCAGCCGGCCGGTGTTGATGTACTGCGCCACCGGGCCCAGCGTGACATAGGCGAAGTTCACATGCCCCGCCACCACGTCGTTGACCGCGGGCGCCACGCCCTTGTACGGCACGTGCTGGATCTTCACGCCGGCGGCGCGGTTGAGCATCTCGCCGGCGATATGCATCGGCGAACCGGCGCCGGGGCTGCCGTAGGTCAGCGCCCTGCCCCCCTTGGCCGCGGCGACCATCTCACTGACGGTCTTTACGCCCGCCGCCGGATTCGCCACCAGCAGCACCGCCTGCACCGCGGTCTGGATCACCGGGGTGAAGCCGTGCAGCGGGTCATAGCTGGCCGCGGGCGCGAGCTTGAGCACCATCGGTGCGAGGGTGAACGGGTTGGGCGTGTACAGCAGCGTGTAGCCGTCGGCCTGCGCGCGGCTGACAAAGCTCGCGCCGACCACGCCGCCGGCGCCTGGGCGATTCTCGACGATCACCGGCTGCTTCAGGCGCGCGGACAGCTTGTCGGCATACAGGCGCGCCATGGCGTCGGTGTCGCCGCCGGGCGGATAGGCGACCACCATGGTCACGGTCCTGGCGGGCCAGGCGGCGCTTGCCAGCGGGCTGCCAGCGGCCAGCGTGAAGGCGGCCATGGCAGTGGCGGCAAGGAAGATACGGCGGGGGCGGTCTTGTCTCATCAACAGCTCCTGTGGGGGCATTCGCGGTGTGGAGTGGGCTGTTGTGCGCACCGCGGAAACAGGGTTGGCTCGGGGTTACAACGCTTCGGTTGTTTTATTAGCGAAACTTACGTTCACATCAGGAACACAAGCATCCTAGGTCGCCAATATTGACGACTCAACTTACGTTAAACCCTAATTGACATTTATAGATACTCACATTCTGGTTTCGGAGTATCGACAGCAACACACCCCGGCGGATTCGGATGCCGCATATGAGACAATCTGGCCCGCCAACCGGCCCTGACATTCCATTGCCGACAGATTCGATCAAGAGGACCGCATGCCCCGTGACGCCGCGCCCGCGAAGGGCCAGCCCGCGCCAGACATCCCTGCCAGCCCCTGGACCGACCTCGACGAGGCCGGCAGCGGCCTGACCGTCGACAATTTCCTGACCACGATGCTGAGCCAGTTGGTCACCGCGCTGCGCAGCACGGTGACGAAGCCATATGCCGAGCAGTTCGGGCTGACCGTGCCGGAGTGGCGCATCCTTGCGCTGCTCGCGCACGCGCGCGAACTGCCCTTTGCGGAGCTGGTGAAGCAATCAACGTCGGACAAGGCGCTGGTGAGCCGCACGCTGCGGCTGCTGGAAGAGCGCGGGCTGGTGCACCTGACCTCGACAGGCAACACGCCGCGCAAGAAGCTGATCTGCGCGATTACCGAAGCCGGCGCCGCGCTGCACGACCAGGTGATGCCGCTGGCGCGGCGGGGGCAGGCGCAGGTGATCCGGCAGCTTTCGCCGGAAGAGCGCGAGGCGGTCTACCAGGGGTTGCGCAAGCTGTTGCGCGCGCAGGGCTGACAAAGAATATGGTTCCGGCCGAACTGCGCTGCTGGAACCGTCACAAACACGGCTTGCCGGGTGCCCGAACCCGGCCCTCACGACGCCTCAGTGCCGCGCCGCCACGTTCTGGCGCTGGTACGAAGCCAACGTCATCCGCATGGCGTCGCGCACAGCGGCCACCGAGCGATTGTCGTCATCACCCTTGCGCGTCACCATCGACAGGGTCAGCACCGGCGCCGCGCGGCCCAGCCGCACCAGCCGCACCGGGTAGTTCTGCACCAGCGTCGGATCGGGCCCCTGCAGAATCGACACACCCAGCCCGGCACTGACCATCGCCACGATCGCCGGCGCACTGTCGAATTCCAGCGTGCCGCGGATTTCGGACACGTGCGTATGCACGTATTGCGCAGCCATGGCGCCTGACACGGTATTGCGGTCATAGCGGATCCAGTCGTACAGCCGGAACAGCGACGCCACGTTGGTCTCGGTGGACGCGGGTGGTGCGATCAGCATCAGTTCGCGCCGCATCATCGGCGTCCAGCGCAGCCGCGCCGAGCCGCCGCCTGCCGGCTGCGCCACCAGCGCCGCATCGATATCCCCCGCCTTGACCGAGGCCGTCAGCGTGCTGCTGCGGCCGCGCACCAGGCGCAGCTCCAGTTTGGGATGACGCTCGCGCACATAGCGCACGATGCCGGGCAGCACGACCGGCTGCAGCGACTCGATCACCCCCAGCCGCACCACTCCTTCCACCGCCAGCCCGCTGCCGGCGCGCAGCGCCTCCAGGTTCTGCAGCGCCTGGCGCATGGTGTCGGCCACCTCGTGCGCGAGCTGGTTGGGCCGCGCCTGCAGCCCCGAGCGGTCGAACAGCGGCTTGCCCAGGTACTGCTCGAGCTGCTTCATCTGCATGCTGACCGCGCTGGGCGTGACGTTGGCCTGGCGCGCGGCGCCGGCGAAGGTGCCAGTCTGCAGCACGCCTTCGAGCGTATGGAAGGTCTCGATTTTCATCAAAAACTCTTATGAAGTAACTCAAATATGTTCGCTTTTCTAATGATAGGCGACGTCGCTAGACTTGCTTCCAACGTCATGCACAAACACCCGAAGGAGCCCCCACATGTCACCCATCGCCGCATCGCAACGCCCCGTCGCCTGGACCGCCCAACAGGCTCGCGACGACCGCTCCTGGATCCTGCGCATGAACGAGGCAGAAATCCAGGGCATGCGCGACGCCCTCGACCACGCCAAGACGCTGAACAAGCCGCTGCTGGAGATGGAACAGGCCGACTTCCCGCTCAACCAGGCCGCGCGCGCAGTGCTCAAGCGCGCCATCGACATCACCCAGGGCGGCTGGGGCATGTGCCTGGTCAAGGGCTTCCCGGTGGACGAATGGACCGAGGAAGAATCGCGCCTGGCCTACTGGGGCATGAGCCTGTACATGGGCGTGGGCCGCACGCAGAACCGCGCCAGCCAGTTCATGAACGACGTGCGCAATGAAGGCGGCGAATACAAAGTCAAGGGCGGCCGCGGCTACAACACCAATGCCGGGCTCGATTTCCACCAGGACTCGTGCGACGTGGTCGGCCTGCTGTGCCGCCGCACCGCCCGCGCGGGCGGCACCAGCAAGGTGATCAGCTCGATCGCACTGCATGACGAAGTCCAGCGCCGCCGCCCCGACCTGATCCCGGTGCTCAAGGGCACCTTCTTCCACAGCTACCAGGGCACCCAGGACTCCAGCCAGCCGCCGTACTACCGCTGCCCGATCTTCGGCAGCCATCCCGAGTATTTCTCGGCGCGCACCAACCGCAAGAACACCGACGCGGCCCAGCGCGACTTTGCCGAGCTGCCGCGCCTGACGCCGGCGCAGGTCGAGGCGCTGGACTTGCTGGACGAGCTGATGCCGAGCGATCAGCTTTGCTTCACCATGGAGCTGGAGCAAGGCGACATGCAGCTGCTGAACAACTACGTCACCCTGCATTCGCGCACGCCGTTCGAGGACTATGAGGAGCCGGACCGCAAGCGCCACCTGTTCCGCCTGTGGCTGGCCGTGCCGGGTTCGCAGCCGCTGCCCGACGACTGGAAGGAGTACTACGGCGACGTGCGTGCCGGATCGGTGCGCGGCGGCGTGCGCGGCAGCGAGATCACGCAGGCCTTCCTCAAGTACGAGAAGCGCCAGGCGGCCGCGCTCGGCATGGCGTTCGATACCTGGCGCCCGCAAGTGCGCCAGGAAGACATGGCGCGCATCCTGGCCGAGCATGCGGCCAAGGCCGCCGAGGGAGCTACGGCATGAGCGCCGCCGGCATGCCCTCCCCTTCGCTGAAGGAACGCCTGCGCCGGCGCGAGCCGGTGCTGGCGCCCGGCGTCTACGATGCGCTCAGCGCGCTGCTGGCCGAGCAGGCCGGCTTCGAAGCGCTGTACCTCTCGGGCGGCGCGGTCGCCTACACGCTGCTGGGCCGCTCCGACGTGGGCCTGACCACCGCCACCGAGACCGCCGACGTGCTGGCGCGCATCACCGACCGCGTATCGCTGCCGGTGATCGTCGACGGCGACACCGGCTACGGCAACGCGCTCAACACGCAGCGCACCGTGCGCGCCTTCGAGCGCGCCGGCGCCGCCATGATCCAACTGGAGGACCAGGGCTTTCCCAAGCGCTGCGGCCACCTCGCCGGCAAGTCGCTGGTGTCGGTGCGCGAGATGTGCGGCAAGCTGCAAGCCGCGCTCGACGCGCGCCATGACGCCGACACGCTGATCCTGGCGCGTACTGACGCGGTCGCAGTGGAAGGCCTGGACGCTGCCATCGAGCGCGCCGAAGCCTACCTGGCCTGCGGGGTCGATGCGCTGTTTATCGAGGCGGTGATGTCCGCCACCGACATGGACCACGTCTGCGGCCGCTTCGGCGCGCGCGTGCCGCTGCTGGCCAATATGGTCGAGGGCGGCAAGACGCCGATCCAGAGCGCGTCCGAACTGGGCGAGCGCGGCTATCGCATCGTGATCTACCCGGGCGGCACCGTGCGCTTCCTCTCGCACCAGCTGCAGCGCTACTTCGCCGGGCTCAAGGCCAATGGCAGCACACGCGCCTTCATGGAGGAAATGAACGACTTCGATGCACTGAACCGGCTGATCGGCACGCCCCAACTACTCGATGCCGGCCGCCGCTACGCGGAAGACGACTGACGGCACACGCCGCAGCCCATCGAACAAACATAAATAGAGAAACGGAGACAAAACATGGAACGACGCGAATTCCTGGCGCTGCTGGCGGCCAGCACGATGCTGCCCAGCACCCTGCAGGCCGCCCCGGCCGTGACCAAGGTGCTGGTCGGCGCCACGCCAGGCGGCGGCACCGACTTGGTGGCCCGCGCGCTGGCCGCTGAACTGGAGCAACGCCTCAAGCATCCCTTTATTGTCGAGAACCGCGGCGGCGCGGCCGGCAATATCGCCGCGACCGCGGTGGCCAAGGCCGACCCCGACGGCGGCACGCTGCTGCTCAGCTACACCAGCCACGCCATCAACCCCGCGCTATTCGACAAGAAGCCGTTCGATCCGATCAAGGACTTCACGCCGATCTCGCTGATCGCCAGTTCACCGCTGCTGCTGGTGTCGCGGCCCGACCTGGGCGCGAACAACGTGCGCGAGCTGATCGCGCTGGCCAAGTCCAAACCCGGCAAGCTCAGCATCGCCGTGGCCGGCCTCGGCAGCGCCAACCACCTGGCCGGCGAGATGCTCAAGCATGAGGCCGGCATCGACCTGGTCAGCGTGCCGTACAAGGGCGCGGGCCCTGCGGTGGCCGACGTGGTCGCCGGCCAGGCCGACCTGCTGCTGGGCAATGTCGCCACCGTGCAGCCCCTGCTCCAGGCCGGCCGGGTCAAGGGCCTGGGCATCAGCAGCCTGAAGCGGCTGGCCACGTTCCCGCAGATCGCACCGATCGCCGACGTGGTACCCAATTTCGATTACAGCTCGTGGTATGGCCTGCTCGGCCCGGCCGGCATGCCGGCGGACCTGGTTGCGCAACTGGAGAAATCCGTGCGCGCCGCGGTGGCGTCGCCGGCCATGCGCAAGCGCCTGACCGGCGAAGGCCTGGTGCCGGTGGGCAACGATGCCGCCCAGTTCACGCAGTTCCTGCAGAGCGAGATCGCGCGCTGGGCCAAGGTGGTGGCGGTTACCGGGGCGAGGATGAGCTGAGCCCCGCAGAAGGAAAAAAGGCCGCACCGGATCACGGTGCGGCCCTAACTGAACGGGACGAGCACTCCCCCGTTCAGACCTCCAGTTCCTCCAGCACCCGACCCTTGGTCTCGATGCCCAGGAAATGCACGGTGATGGCCGCCAGCGCCGGCACCACCGCCAGCGCAAAGAAGGCGACGCTGAGGTTGCCGCTGCCGATGGTGCCGGCAATCAACCCGGGCGCAAAGATCGCCGCCAGCTTCAGCCAGGCTCCGCCCAGGCCGCAGCCCATCGCGCGCACGCTAGTCGGGTACAACTCCGGCGTATAGACATAGGCGGTGATAAAGCCGCTCGCGAGGAAGCCCATCGCCAGCGCACAGAAGGTCGCCACCACATATACCGAGGAGGCGTGGAACACGCCCGCCAGCACCAGCGACAGCGCGCACAGCAGGAACGACACGTTGATCACCGGCTTGCGTCCGACCTTGTCGACGATCATCGCGCATACCAGCGAACCGACCACACCCAGCACCGAAGCACCGGCGGCAAGGTTCAGCGCCAGTTGCAGCGGCGCGTGGTACACAGTCTTGTAGACCGTAGGCAGCCACGTCGACAGCCCGTACTGGATAAAGCCGCAGGTCGCCCACAACATCCATACCGCCAGCGTGCGGCCGAGGTAGGCCTTGCTGACCAGGTCACGCACGCGCCGGCGCGGGTGCTGGGTCATGCGGTCGTAGCTGCTGGCATTGACCGGCGGCGGCAGCGGACCCCTGGCGCGCGCCTCGAACGCACGCAGTGCGGCATCGGCTTCGTCAAGACGGCCTTTCTCCGCCAGCCAGCGCGGCGATTCCGGGATCACGCGGCGCAGGATGAAGAACAGCACCAGTGGCACGCCGCCGATGAAGTACATCACCTCCCAGCCGTAGTGCGGCACCAGCCAGGCGCCAACGCCGTTGGACACCATCAGGCCGATCGGGAACACCACCTCGTACAGCAGCACGAAGCGCCCACGGCCATGCGCGCGCGTGACTTCGTTGATATAGGTGGCGGCCACCGGCAGCTCACCGCCAAGGCCGAGGCCCTGCACGATGCGCAGCAGCAAGAAAATCTCGAATGACGGCGCGAAGCCGCAGGCAATGCTCATCAGTCCGATGATGCCCGCGCTCCAGCCGATCGAACGCAGCCGGCCGAAGCGCTCGGCCAACCCCGGGAACAGCAGCGCGCCGACCAGCTGGCCGACCGAAGGCGCCGCGATCAGGAAGCCGATCTGGCCTGGCGTCAGCGACCACTGCGCGATCAGCAGCGGCAGCGTGGCGGCGATGGCGATGACGTCGAAGCCATCGAAGAAGGTGGCCAGGCCGATCAGCAGCCGGGCGCGGATATGCATGGCGTTGCCCGGCATGCGTTCGATGCGGGCGACGATGTTGCCGCGGGTGACGGGGCCGGTACGGGCAGTTGCCGTGGCAGCGCCCTGGCTGGCGCTGTCGGCCGTGGTCACGATACCTGCGGTGGCGGCCACCGGCGCGCCGGGCGGCGCTGCGTCTTGTCTCTGGGTCAACACGGGACTTCTCGTTTGATTCGTGGGGGTGGTTTGCTCCCCTCTCCCGCTTGCGGGAGAGAGGCCGGGGGAGAGGGCTGGCGTTCGCGATCGGCATCCACGCGTGGAACTACCACCCGGCGGCCTTTGAAGAGGAGATCGGAATGTGGCAGTGCGTCGCCTGCGGCCAGCGCTTGCCCTCTCCCCCGCCCCTCTCCCGCACGCGGGAGAGGGGAGCACCCAGTCGCGAAATTACAGGTCCAGCACCAGGCGATTGCCCTTGCAGCCGGAGACGCACACCATCATGGTCTTGTTGCTGGCGCGCTCGCTGTTGCTCAGCACGCTGTCGCGGTGGTCCGGGCAGCCTTCCAGCACGGCGGTCTCGCACGAACCGCACACGCCTTCGCGGCAGCTGTAGTCCATCTCCACGCCGGCATCGAGCAGTGCGTCCAGCAGCGACTTGCCCGACGGCACCTTGACGGTGGTACCGGTGCGCGACAGCGACACCACATACTCGCCCTCCTGCACCGCCTCGGTCGACGGGTCAGCGGCAAAGCGCTCGATATGGACATTCGGATAGCCGTGCGCTTCGCAGGCGGCCTCGAATGCCTTGAGCATCGGGCCGGGGCCGCAGCAGTAGAAGTGCGTCTGCGCATCCTGACCGGCCAGCATTGCCTTCAGGTCAGGCGGCACGCCAGCCTCGTCATCGAAGTGGAATCGCACCGCATCGCCATGCGCCGACAGCGCCTCGACAAACGCCGCCTCGGCGCGCGAACGCGCACAGTACAGCAGCGTGAACGACTTGCCCAGCTCGGCCAGCCGGCGCGCCATGCAGACGATCGGCGTGACGCCGATGCCGCCGGCGACCAGCACGGTGTGCGCGGCGGACTCGTCCAGCGCGAAGTTGTTGCGCGGCGCGCCCACGGTCAGCGTGGTGCCCACGCGCAGCTGCTCGTGCACATAGCGCGAGCCGCCGCGGCTGCCGCGGTCCAGCAGCACGCCCACGGTATAGCGCTGGCGCACTTCCGGCGCACCGCACAGCGAGTAGCTGCGCACCAGGCCATTGCCCAGGTGCAGGTCGATATGGGCGCCCGGGCTGTACTCGGGCAGGGTCTTCCCTTCGGGATCTTGCAATTCGATGCTGACCACGCCGCGCGCTTCGTAACGCATGGCCTGGACACGCAGGGTCAGGGACTGGTGGGCACTCATGCTGCTTCCTTCGTTTCCGCTTGCTGCTGACTTACCGCTTCTCGGTCAGGAACTTGCCTGCCGGTCCGCCCGCGTTCTTCTGGCGGCGGGTGTTGCCGTCGATGCCGCCCTCGATCGCCCACTCGGCGAACATGGTCGGGCCAGGCTCGAAGGCGCGCGGCTCCCAGTGCTCGTCGAGCTGGTCTTCGTCGGCGTAGTACTCGATCAGGCCGCCGGCCGGATTCTTGAAGTACCAGAAGTAGGCCGACGAGATTGGGTGGCGGCCCGGGCCGAGCTGCGTGTCCCAGCCCTTGCGCGAGACGTGCATGCCGCCGCCGAAGACCTCGTGGATGTCGCGCACGGTGAAGGCAACGTGGTTCAGGCCGCTCTTCGGTTCCGGCAGCTGCAGCAGGAACAAGTCATGGTGACCGCCGTCCGCCGTGCAGCGCAGGAACGCGCCGCGATCCGGATAGCGATCCGACGGCACGAAGCCGAACTTCTCGACATAGAAGCGCTCCGTGGCCTTTACGTCTTTCACGAAGAACACCACGTGGCCCACCTCGATCGGCGTGGCGTGGTCGTAGATCGGGCTGCGCTGGTTCAGGCGCGGCTTGTCGTTCCATGTGTTCATCAGCGCGCATTCGACCTGCACGTCATGCTTGCGCGTGACCTGGAAGCGCACTGCCAGGCCGTTCGGGTCGGTGCAGCCGATGCGCAGGGTGTCACCCTCGCCTTGCTTCACATAGCCCGGTGCGTCGGCAATTGCGTCCGCCAGATGGTCGAGCGATGCCTGCGAGTCCACGCCCCACACCACTTCGCGCAGCGTCGGGCCGGCTTCGATGGCGGGCGGCAACGTGGCGTCGTCGATGCGGCGCACCAGCACGCGGCAGCCGTTCAGCGTTTCGAAGTCCAGGCCCTGCGCGTCGTCGCGCTTGATGGCCAGGCCCCAGTCCGAGAAAAAGCCACGGCAGGCGTCAAAGTCATCCGCGCCGTAGACGATCTCGTCGATCCCCAATACCTTGATCATTGCTAGCTCCAGCCTGCCGGGTTCAGTGGTTGGCCCACGGCAGCGGTTGTTCGTTCAGGCCCCAGTACACGCTCTTCTGCTCCATGTACTGCAGGATGCCAAGCCGTCCCTTCTCACGGCCCAGGCCGCTGTCGCGCCAGCCGCCGAACGGCGTCGCAATCGAGAACTGCTTGTAGGTGTTGATCCACACATTGCCCGCCTGCAAGGCCCGTGCCACGCGCCAGGCGCGCTTGTAGTCGCGCGTCCAGATGCCGGCGGCCAGCGCGTAGACGCTGTCGTTGGCCTGCGCGATCAGGTCGTCCTCGTCGTCGAACGGGATCGCCACCAGCACCGGCCCGAAGATCTCTTCCTGGCAGATGCGGGCGTTGTTATCCAGCCCTTCGATGATGGTCGGCGTGTAGAAGTAGCCGTTGGGCAGGCCAGCGACCTCGGGACGCAGCCCGCCAGTGCGCAGTTGGCCACCCTCTTCCACGCCTGCTGCCACGTATGACTCGATGCTGTCACGGTGGCGGTCGGTGATCAGCGGCCCCATCTGGGTGCGATCGTCGGCGGGGTCGCCCACGCGCAGGTGCGCCGCGCCCGCGGCCAGGCGGTCGATAAAGGCCTCGTACTGCGAGCGCGCCACGAACAGGCGCGAGCCGGCGATGCACGACTCCCCCGACGAGCTGAAGATGCCGTACAGCACGCCGTTGACCGCGTGGTCCAGGTCGGCATCGTCGAACACCATGGTCGGCGACTTGCCGCCCAGCTCCAGCGACACCGGCATCATCTTGTCGGCGGCGATATGGGCGATGTGCTTGCCGGTGGTGGTGCCGCCGGTGAACGACACGCGGCGCACCAGCGGATGCTTGGTGATGGCGTCGCCGATCACCGAGCCCTTGCCGGGCAGCACGCTGATCAGGCCCTTGGGCACGCCGGCCTCTTCGCAGATGCGCGCCAGTTCCAGCGCCATCAGCGGCGTGACCTCGGCGGGCTTGACCACCACGGCGTTGCCGGCTGCCAGCGCGGGCGCCATTTTCTGTGCCTCGCTGGCGATCGGCGAGTTCCACGGCGTGATCGCCGCGACCACGCCCATCGGCTCGTACACGCTCATGGTCAGGCAGTCGCCGCGCTGCGGCGTGATGGTCTCTTCCAGCGTCTCGCAGGCGGCGGCAAAGAACTGGAAGGTGCCGGCGGCGCTGGCCACCAGCGCGCGCGTCTCGCTGATCGGCTTGCCGTTGTCCAGGCGCTGGCGCTGGGCGAGCGGCTCGGCTTGCGCGCGGATCAACTCGGCAACGCGATAGAGGACGGCAGCACGCTCGTGCGGCTTGCGCTGGGCCCAGCCGCTGGTGAGGAAGGCCTGATGGGCGCCCTGCATGGCTTCTTCCACGTCCGCCAGGCTGGCGGCGTTGAGTTCGGCCACCACTTCGCCGGTAGCCGGGTAGCGCGTGCCGTAGCGGTCGCCGGTCCCCAGGCGCCATTCGCCCGCGATGCAGATGCGGAGTACTTCTTGTGGGTTCATTGTCGTTGCCTGCTAAGTCTGTGGGGCGCGTGGAGCGCGACTAGATCGAGACCGCGTGGGCGCGGTTGCCCAGCGCCCGCACCACGCTGAACACCGTCAGCGCGGAAGTCTTGGGATTGGCCGCGAGCGGCTTGCCGCGCATGGTCAGCTCGAAGCCGCCAAACGCGCCGCGCGCTTCCACGTGATGCACGTTCTCAACCGCATGCGGATCGGCCAGCAGCTTCACCGACGTGCGATCCAGCCCGAGCCCGGCCAGCGAGACCGTGGCGGCCACGTTGGCGTTCTTGGGATAAAGACGCGCCGCGTCACGAGCGCTGCCTTCGAAGATCACGGTCGGCTCGGTCAGCGCATCCAGGTCGAACAGCTGCTCGGCCGGCGTGCCGACCCAGGCGCGCGCCGGCTTGCGGCCGGTGTAGATGACCTCGTCCAGGCCGCCGACACGCGCCGCTGCCAGCGCGTCGATGGCGCCGATCGCGCCAGACAGCAGCTGCACCTGCGTGCCGCCGCGGCGCGCGGCTTCTTCCAGCCGCTCGGCCATGCCGGGTTCGGACAGCGCGCCCACCGACACCACCATGCACGGGATGCCGCGCTCCAGCGCCGGCACGATGTGCTCTTCCAGCGCATGGTGGCCGGCACACTCGACCAGCAGGTCGGGACGGCCGTCGCTGTCGTTCAGGTGCGTCGCCACGCGGACGCCTGGCGCCAGCGCGGAGAGCGCGCCGCGTGCTTCGTCCATCGTGCTCTCGGGCACGATCACCACGTCGAACACGACATCCGGATCGCTCTTGAGCAACTCGAGCACGCCGCGGCCGATCGCACCGCACCCAATCATGGACACATGCAGCATTTTTCTGGTCTCCCTCAGGCGCTGACGGTGGCCTGTTCCGAAGCCGGGGTTTCCTTGTTCACCGGCGGGCCGGCAAACACGGTCTTGAAGCTGCCGATGGACAGCATGTCGATTTCCAGCAGGAACGGACCGGGCTCGATCGTGGCCTGCTCCAGCGCGGTGCCGATCTCGGCCAGGCTGCTGACGCGTGCATGGCGCAGCGACAGCGACTTGGACAGTGCGGCGTAGTCGGGCGTATGCAGGTCTACGTAGTGACGGCGGCCGCCATACTGCGCGTCCTGGATGTTCTTGATCACGCCGTAGCCCTTGTCGTTCATCAGCACAATGACCATGTCGGCACGTTCCTGCACCGCAGTCGCCAGCTCGCCCAGGTTCAGGATGAAGCCGCCGTCGCCGGCCAGCGTGAAGGTCTTCTTGCCCGAGGCCGTCGCCGCCGCGCCGATGGCGGCGCCGATGCCCATCGCCAGGCCCTGGCCGATGCCGCCGCCCAGCGCATGCACGCCGGCACGCGAGTCGAAGATGCGCAGCTGGCGGTTGCCCCAGGTGCTGTTCGACACGGTCACGTCGCGCACCCAGTTGAAGTTGCGGCCGACCGCTTCCTGCAGCGCCTGCACCAGCGCCGAGTACGGGCCGAGGCCATCGACCAGGCCGTTGACGGCGACGTCATGCGCGCGGCGCAGGTCGGCGGCAAAAGCCGGGTCGACCTTCATGCGGCCTTCCAGGCGGTCGGCCAGCGCATCCAGCGCCAGCGCGGCGTCGCCGCTGACAAAGCAGTCGCTCTGGTAGCAGCGGCCTTCGGCGGCCGGGTCGGCGTCGATGCGCAGCAGCGGGCGCGGCAGCTTCAGTTCATACTTCAGCGTTTCATTGCCGCGCAGGCGCGAGCCCACCACCAGCATTGCGTCGCAGGTCTGGTAGAAGTTCTCGACCGGCTTGTGCAGGTTGAAGGCGCCAAGCGTTCGGGGATCGTCTTCCGCCACGATGCCGCGGCCCTGCGTGCTGGTGACCACGCCGAAGCCCAGGTCCATCAGGCGGCGCACCTGCGCCGAGGCGTGGCGCGCACCGCCACCCAGCCACAGCAGCGGACGCTTGGCATTGGCCAGGCGCTCGGCGAGCGCGTCCAGCGCGTGCGTCGACGGCACGTGCTTGGGCACCGGCAACGGCTGCAGGTCGGCCGGCAGGTCGATCAGCGCGGCCTGGATGTCGATGGGGATCTCCACGCTGACCGGGCCGGTCGGCGCCGTCAGCGCGGTCTGCACCGCCAGCTTGATGGTGCTGATAGCGGTATCCGCGCTGCGGATGCGGAAGGCGGCCTTCGACACGGCCTTCAGCATGGTGAGCTGGTCCGGCGCTTCGTGGATGTAGGCCAGGCTCTGGTCCAGGTACGGCGTCTCGATCTGGCCGGTGATATGCAGCAGCGGCGTGCCGGCGGTCAGCGCTTCCACCATGGCGCCGGCGGCATTGCCCGCGGCGGTGCCTGTGCTGGTCAGGCACACGCCCAGGCCGCCGGTGGTGCGGGCATAGGCATCGGCCATGTTGGTGCCGCCCGCTTCGCCGCGCGCCGGCACGAAGCGGATCTTGCCGCGCTCGCCCATGGCGTCGAGGATCGGCATGTTGTGGATCGAGATCACACCGAATGCAGCCTTGACGCCGCACTGTTCGAGAAACGCCGTGATGGCGCAGCCCACGGTGACCTGTTGTTGTTCGTACTGTTGCTGATTAGGCATGACGGGAGTGTCCTCCGGAGATATCGATATGGCTGCCCGTGGTGTACGAAGACAACGGCGAGGCAAGGAACAGGATGGCGCGGGCTGCCTCGACAGGCAGGCCCAGGCGGCCAAGGGGAATATGTTTCTGCTGGGCCAGGCGCGCGGTCCACGCGGCCCAGTCCAGGTGGCGGTCTTCTTCGGGGCGCGCTTCAAAGCGGCGGCGCCACTGGCCCGATTCGACCAGCCCGATCAGGATGCCGTTGACGCGGACACCCTTGGGCGCGAACTCGGTGGCCATCGAGCGCACCAGGTTGAGCACACCAGCGCGCGCAGCGGAGGTCGCCACCATGTGCGGCTCCGGCTGCTGCGCCAGCAGCGAATTGACGCACACGATGGCGCCCTGGCTGGAACGTTCCAGCTGCGGCAGGAAGGCGCGCGTCGGGTGGATCACGGAGAAGAACTTGAGCTGCAGTTCTTCCATCCAGGCCGCGTCCTCGGTGTTCGCGAAGGTGGAGACACGACCCTGGCCGGCGTTGTTGACCAGCATGTCGGCGTTGCCCAGCGTGGCCTGCACGGCGGCGGCAAAGGCAGCGACCTGTTCAGGCTTGAGCACGTCACAGGTGGCGGCAAAGAGCCGGCACCCGGCAAACTTCTCGCGCAGCTGCGCTTCGGCGCTGCGCAGGCGGGCTTCGTCGCGGCCGCACATGGCGACGGCGGCACCCGCTTCGAGCAGCAGTTCGACGGTCGCCAGCCCGATGCCGGAGGACCCGCCGGTAACGACGGCAACCTTGCCGCCGAGTTCAATCATGGACATTGTCCTCACTCCCGATACAGATTCACCACCTTGCCGGTGCTGTGCAGCGACGGCCGGTAGTCGAGCAGGCGCGACAGCTCGCCCGCGGTAAGCCTGACCTGCTCCACCATCGCGTCCAGTTGTTCCGGATCGATATGCGCGGCGGGGATGGTCGCGCCCAGCGCCGCCACCACCTTGCCGCTGCGGTCGCGCACCGGCGCCGCGATGGTCGAGATGCTGGCTTCGAAGAAGCCCTCCTGCAGCACGTAGCCGCGTTCGCGGTCACGCTGGACGATGCCGTGCAACGCATCGACCGTTCGCGGTGTGCTGTCGGAGAAGACTTCGAGATGGGTCTCCGGATACAGCGCGCGCAACTCCGCCAGCGACAGGTCTTCCAGCAGCACGCGCCCCAGCACCGTGGCATGCGCCGGCAGGCGCGTGCCGACGTTGACCGAGCTCGCGAACGGCCGCGGCGACACCGCCTTGGCCACGTAGACGATCGAACGCCCGTCGCGCACCACCAGGTTGGTGGGGTAGCCGATCTCGTCGCGCAGCCGCTCCAGCACGGGTCGGCCCAGCTCGGTCAGCTCCAGCGATGCCAGGTACTCGAACCCGAGCCGCAGCACAGCCATGCCGAGCCGGAAATCCCGGCCGCCGTCGGCACGCTCGACAAAGCCCAGCATTTCCAGCGTGGCCAGCAGGCGGAACACGGTCGAGCGCGGCACCTTGAGCCGGCGCGCCAGTTCCGCGGCCGACATGGTGCGGTCCTTGCTGCTGAACTCGCCGAGCAGGCGCAGGCCGCGCTCCAGGCCCGGGACGATGTACTTGTCCGGAGTCTCGTTGGCAGCGGCTTGCGTGGCTGGGATTGCGTTCGTGCTCATGGTCAGTGCTGGCGGACGGGCGGATGCCGGCATCAGCGCTTGATCTTCGACAGCGGGTGCTCGGGCGGGTACGTCGGCGTGATCGGCTTCTTGGCGCCGAGCATCACGCACATCAGCGCGTCTTCCTCGCCGATATTGATTTCCTCGCGGTAGACGCCCGGCGGCACCGAAACCAGGTCGCGGTCGGTCAGGATGGTTTCGTAGCGCTCGCCGTCCTTTTCCAGGATCAGCTTGACCTTGCCGCGCAGGATGAAGAACACCTCTTCCACGTCGGTGTGGATATGCGACGGGCCTTCATGGCCGGCCGGGATGATCATGGTGGAGAAGGTGAAGTTCTCGCTCGGCACGGTATTGGTGTCCGCGGCCACGCCGGTGCCGCCGGTGCCGAGGTAGCGCATCTGCGCGCGGCGGTACTTGGGGTCGTAGTCGGCCTGGAACTTCAGCGCGTCCCAGTCGTACTTGCGCGTGGCGAAGCGCGCGACGCGGCCTTCCATCCACTGGTCGAACGAGGCGCCGGCCGGTTGGTCCCAGGAACGCTTGATGTTTTCTTGTTGGGAAAGATCGCTCATTTGGATTCCTTGTGTTTTCCGTGGATCGGTGATCAGTGCATGACAAAGCCGCCGTTGACCGCCAGCGTCTGGCCGGTCACGAAGCGGGCAAGATCGGAGAGTGCGAACAGCACCGCGCCGCAGACGTCGTCGGGCAGCTGCTCGCGCGAGATCGCGCGCTGTTCGCGATACAGGTCGTGGCGATGCTGGGGCACGTATTCGGTCGCTTCCACCAGCGTCAGGCCGGGCGCCACCGCATTGACGGTGATCTGGTCGCGGCCCAGTTCGCGGGCGAGCGAACGGGTCATGCCGATGATGGCGCTCTTGCTTGCCACGTAGGCCAGCAGGTTGGGCGCGCCCCACAGCGGCGTGTCCGACGCCAGGTTGACCACCGCGCCGCGGCCGCTGGCGCGCAGTGCCGGCAGGCAGGCGGCGGTCATCAGCCAGGTGCCGCGCACGTTGACGTTCATCACGCGGTCCCAGGTGGCGATGTCGATGGCGCTGGCGTCGCGCCCGCCGGAATCGGTCACGGCGGCGTTGTTGACCAGGCCGTCCAGGCCGCCCAGCGCCTTGACCGCGGCCTCGGCACAGGCCTGCACCGAGGCGGGATCGGCCAGGTCTACCGGCACCGGCACCACCTTCAGGCCACGGGCGCGCAGTGCATCGGCTTCCTGCTGCAGGCGCTCGGCCAGGATGTCGGCCATCGCCACCGAAGCACCCGCTTCAGCCAGCGACTTGACGAAGGCCAGGCCCAGGCCGCGCGCGGCGCCGGTGACCAGCACCTTGCGGCCGGCCAGCAGCGTGTTGTTCGTGAGGGCCTCAGGCATGGCTGGCGGCTCCGGCGGCTTGCGCGGGTTTCAGCATGGCGACCGGCTCATCGGCCACTTCCTGGTCGGCGCGGCGCTTCAGCAGCCGGCGCACGCGCGTGATGCCGGCGTCGTGCTGGTACAGCATCTCGTGATCGCGCGCATTGGGCGCCATCATCTCCAGCACCACGCGGTCCTGCTCCAGCACGTCCCAGTGCAGCTGCTCCAGGCGGTTGCGATACAGGAAGCGCCACACATCGCGCTCCCAGCCCTGCACGTGGCGGGTACGCCAGAAGAACACCATGCAGTGGTCTTCATCGACCGGCGTGGCCATGCCGACGATGCCGAACGGGCCGCCGGGGCCGACCTTGGCGCGGTACGGGATCGCCAGGCGCAGCCACAGCGTGCCGGTCTCGCCGAATTCCACCCAGTCGAAGTTGACGCCGCGCTGGCCGGTCTTCTCGAATACCAGGCCGTGCTCGGTTTCGCGGATCTGCATCACGGCGGACTTCTCGCCGCTGGCCATCGAGTGCGACACCGCATGCAGATAGGCGCCGTGCATCGGGTCCATCACGTTGTCGATGGCATAGCGGTAGTTGCAGTCCCAGTGCGCCACACACAGGAAGTTGCTGTGTTCTTCGCTGACCAGTTCTTCCGGCAGGCGCAGCTCGTCGGGGCTGCCCTCGCCTTGCGGGGCCTGGTCGCCGAACCACAGGAAGATCGCGCCGGCCTTCTCCTGCACCGGGTAGCTGCGCACGCAGGTGCGACCTTCCAGCGGGCAGCTCTCGACCGCCGGCACGCTCTTGACCTGGCCGTCGCCACCGACTTCGACGCCGTGGTACCAGCAGGCGACGCGGTCGCCGAGGTTCCAGCCCATCGACAGGCGCGCACCGCGGTGCGGGCAGCGGTCTTCCAGCGCGTGGACCTGGCCGGCGCCATCGCGCCACAGCACGATGTTCTGGCTCAGGCGGGTGATGCCGATCGGGGCATGGGACACCGCCCACGAGGCGGCGACCGGGTACCAGTAGTTGCGCAGGCCGGTGTTCAGGCGGGCTTCGGCGCGGGCTTGCTTGTTCGATTCCATGTTGTTCTCGCTACGACGCGTTTCGTGGAGGGCGGGCGGGCCGGGGCTCAAGCGCCAAGCCGGCGCATTTCGGCCAGGAAGCGCTCTTCGGTCCAGGGCTGGCCGTCGACGCCGAGGAAGCCGGCGGCATTAAAGGCGCGCACGATGTCCTGCGGGTTCTGCGCGCCGCCCTCGAACGCGGCTTCCAGGGCATCGCCCAGCGCGTTCTCGTAGGCGGTCGCGGCGCTGGCGCGGGTCTGCCAGACGATGTTGGCGACCTTGCCGGGTTGCTCGATATGGCCCTTGCCTGCGACGTTGTTCGGCGCCGGACGCTCCCAGGGCACCAGGTTCGGGTTGTACGAGAGGCTTTCCATTGCGCTTTGCTCCATGTCTTGCAGCTTGGGGGACCGTGTTCCAACGTCGTCCGGATGCACCTTGCTTTGCGTCCGTCATGTTTTACTAATGAAACACTGGTTTAGATATTGAACACAGGTACGACTATAGACAACGTCGCCTTAAAAATTGACTGGGGTTAACCCGCGGAATGCGCAGCGATGTGGGACGGGTGGCGCAACGTGCGCGCCGATGGCGGCGATGCGGGGCACCGCCGCTATTGGGTCAGGATTAAGAGGCCTGGTCGGCAGGCAACGCGGCCCGGATCAGGCGGGCGGTGGCGGCCGCCTGATCGATATAGCAGGCGTGGCCGGCATCCGGGATCAGCGAGAACGGCAGCCCGAAGCGTTCGGCGAGCGTGCCGCATGCAGGCGGCGTGGTGACCACGTCGCGGCTGCCGCAGGCGATCTGCGTCGGCGGCGCTGCCGGGCGGCGCGCCAGGTAGGCGTCGATATCGTCGCCGCACAGCATGGCGACCGCCTGCCGGTAGCCGTCCGGGTTCAGCCGCTGCATGTTCCAGCGCACCCAGGCCTGGGCGCCGGGGTCGGCCTCCTCGCTCAGCAGGCGGGCCGGGCCGCGCTGCGCCAGGCCCTCGACGCCGAGGGATTCGAGCGCTTCCAGCCGCTGGCGCGCCACCTCCTTTGCCTGCGCTTCCTTGCCCGGGCCGCCGTAGCCCTGCGCCACGCTGAGCAACAGCAGTCGCGCCGGCAGGTTGCGCGCATTGGCGACATAGGCCGCCGCCATCAGCGCGCCGAGCGAGTGCCCGACGATCAGCGCGGGCTGCACGCCGAGCGCCTGCAGCAGCCCGTCGAGCCGCATCGCATAGTCGGCCGCCAGCGGCCGCGGCTGCGCCAGTGGCGTCGAGTTGCCGTAACCCGGCGCGTCCCAGGCGATCACCCGCGCCTGCGCGGTCAGCAGGCTGGCGCACGGCAGCCACGAGGCAGCGCCGGAACTGATGCCGTGCAGCAGCACGATCACCGGGCCGCTGGTGCCGCCGCTGCGGTAAGCCACCTGCGCGCCGTCGGGTCCGACCTGCGCGACCCGCTCCGCAAACCCGCTGTCAAGGGCTTCCAGCAACTGCCGGTCCGGTTGTGCCGGGATGTGGGGCTGTCTTTGTTTCATATATAAAACCTAGGTTTGCAAATAAAACCTTTGAAGCATAGGCGTCGGCCTGGCGAAGTGGGATCAGGGTTAACGATAGTGTCGAAATCCTCTGTCATGGACTGCTTCGGCATGGTGCATGTGCCGGTTCGCGCGCGCCTCGCAGCGCCGGACCCTGTCATCCGGCGCAATGCCTTTGTTAATGCGGATTTCAAGCTGACCCGGCCAAGCGGCGGACGCGGCCACGCATGCCGCTCCCTGCACTGCCAGTGCTCACCCGTCGCACTCGCCGGGTGCAGAACCAGCCGGCCAATGCCGTCGTCGCGCGACCGCACTAGGGATAACCCTCCTCACAGTTTAAGGAAAGTCGCGGCTATATTTTCATCAACGTTTCTTAGGTTGTTTGACGTTCCATATATAAAACATACAAGAGGCTGAAGCAGCATTTTTCACCGGTTCCCATGGGCCGCTGCATCAAAGCCCCGCCAACGGGACATGGCTGCCCTGACTGCATCGCCCTGGCCCGCCTGCCCGCGCAGACCCATAACGAGGAGAAGAACCTGCCCACCACAAGCCTGCCCTGAAGCGCGGCCGCCATCGAAGCGGCCCGGACCACAAGACGATTACAAGACGGAAAACTGGAAGGAAACTGGTAGATGAAACTTGCACGAATCGCCGCGGGCCTGGCCGCGGCTTTCCCCCTGCTGGCCTCGGCGCAGTCCTCGGTCACCCTGTACGGGGTCATCGATACGGGTGTCGAGTACGTGAGCAATGTCGGCGCCAACGGCGACGGACTGGTGCGCATGCCCAACCTGACCGCCACCGTGCCCTCGCGCTGGGGCATCCGCGGTACCGAGGACCTGGGCGGCGGACTGAAGAGCATCTTCGTGCTGGAGTCGGGCTTCTCGCCGGACTCGGGCACCTCCAACCAGGGCGGCCGCCTGTTCGGGCGCCAGGCGCTGGTCGGGCTGACCAGCCAATATGGGCAACTTTCGTTCGGCCGCCAGTACACGATGCTGTTCTGGGCTCTCCTGGACAGCGATATTCTCGGCCCCAACGTGTACGGCTCGGGCTCGCTCGACAGCTACCTGCCCAATACGCGCGCCGACAATGCGATCTCGTACAAGGCCAACTTCAGTGGCTTCGTGCTCGGCGCCACCTACAGCTTCGGGCGCGATGCGGTCAACGCCGGCCCGAGCCCCTCCGGCACGAACTGCGCCGGCGAGAACGCCGCCGACAAGAAGGCGTGCCGCGAGTGGTCGGCCATGATCGGCTATGACAACAAGACCTGGGGCGTGACCGCGGCATACGACTCGCAGCGCGGCGGCCCTGGCGCGTTCGGCGGCCTGACCAACAGCAGCCTGACCGACGACCGCCTCTCGGTGGGCGGCTACATGCTGCTGAAGCGCACCAAGCTCGGCGCCGGCTGGATCCGCCGCGACAACGAAGGCAGCCCCACGCCGATCAGCGACCTGTACTACGCCGGCGTGTCCTACGACATCACGCCCGCGGTCAACCTTGCCGGCCAGGTCTACTTCCTGAACTACCACGGCAGCGACAACCAGGCCATGCTGTATACGCTGCGCGCGATGTACAGCTTCAGCAAGCGCACCTCGGTGTATGCGACCGCCGGCTTTATCAACAACGGCGGCCAGCTGGCGATGTCGGTCAGCGGCGGCTCGCCCGGTTCGAACCCGCGTCCGGGCGAGAACCAGTGGGGCTCGATGGTCGGCATCAAGCACATTTTCTGAGTCCGGCGGTCGCCCGGTGCCGCGCAGGCGCCGGGCTCTCCCCAGCCATGCGGCCCCCGGCCCTGCCGGGTGCCCAGTTTTCCCGAGGTCTGAACATCATGAAGTCTGCACGCCGCAAAGTACTCGCCACGCTGGCCGCCGCGACCGCGCTGGTCGCCACCGCCACCGGCACTGCCCTGGCCCAGGGCGCATACCCGAACAAGCCCATCACCATCGTCGTCGCCTATCCGGCCGGCGGCGATGTCGACGTCCTGGCCCGCCTGTTCGCGGAGAAGCTCGCCCCGCGCCTGAAGCAGTCGGTGGTAGTGGAAAACCGCACCGGCGCCGCCGGCACCATCGGCAGCGCCTACGTGGCCCGTGCCAACCCGGACGGCTACACGCTGCTGCTGGCACCCAACACCGTCGCCATCGCGCCGCTGGTGCTCAAGGCCGGCACCGGCGCCAGCTACGACGTGCAGCACGACTTCACGCCGGTCGCGCAGATCGGCACGCAGTCGCTGTTCGTGGTGGTCAACAAGGGCACCGGCATCACCAAGATGAGCGACCTGGTGGCCCGCGCCAAGGCCGGCAAGGTGGAAACCTATGCCACGCCGGGCAACGGCTCGCCGATGCACATCATGGGCGAGCTGTTCAACAAGTCCGCCGGCATCAAGATCAGCCAGGTGCCCTACCGCGGCCTCGCCCCTGCCATCGTCGACGTAATCGGCGGCCAGGTGCCGGTGACCTACGTCACCTACGGCGCGGTCGCGCAGTACGTCGGCAACGGCAGCCTGGTGCCGCTGGCGGTGGCCGACCAGAAGCGCTCGCCGTTCGCGCCCAACGTGCCGACGCTGGCAGAGCTCGGCTACAAGGATGTGGAGATCGGCGCGTGGCAGGCATTGCTGGGACCCAAGAACATGCCGGCTGACGTGGTGCGCCTGCTCAACACCCACGTCAACGAGATCCTGAAGATGCCCGACGTGGTGTCGCGCATGGCGACCATCGCGGTGACGCCCGCGGGCGGCGAGCCGGCAACGCTGTCGAAGCTGATTGCCGCCGATACCACGCGCTATACCAAGATCGTCAAGGAGTTCGGCATCCAGGCCGACTGAGGCAGCGCACCGGCTTCGGCTTGCGCCGCTTCGCGGCAGCAAACCGTGTGCGGCTGGGGTAACCGGCAAAGCAAAAGCCCGCCAACTATGGCGGGCTTTTGCTGTGGGCGTACTGGCTCAGTTCACCTGCCGGTTCATCCCTTCCCAGAACGGCTCGCGCAGCTTGCGCCGCAGCAGCTTGCCCGACGGATTGCGCGGCAGCGCATCGACGAAGTCGATACTCTTGGGCACCTTGAATCCCGCCAGCCGTTGCCGCGTCCACGCGATGATGCCGTCGCGGTCGGCTTCCAGTCCGGGCTTGAGCACGACGATGGCCTTGACCGCCTCGCCCCACTTCTCGTCGGGCACGCCGATCACCGCCACGTCCGCCACCTGCGGGTGGCCGTAGATCGCGCTCTCGACCTCGGCCGGATAGACGTTCTCGCCGCCGCTGATGATCATGTCCTTGACGCGGTCGTGGATGTACAGGTAGCCCTCGGCATCCATGTAGCCGGCGTCGCCGGTGCGCAGCCAGCCTTCGGCGTCGATGGCACGCGCGGTCTCTTCGGGCTGCTTCCAGTAGCCGGCCATGTTGTGCTGCGCGCGCACCACCACTTCGCCGACTTCGCCCGGCGCCAGCTGGCGCCCCTCGTAGTCCACCACCTTGAGTTCGACACCCGGCAGCGGCTTGCCGGCAGCCCGCATGCGCGGCACCTCCTCGGTGGTGTGGTCCTCGGGCGGCAGCGCCACGATGGTGCCGGTGGTCTCGGTCATGCCGTACTGCTGCACGAAGCCGCAGCGAAACACCTCTATGCCCTCGCGCAGCAGCGCCGCGGGAATCGGCGCGGCGCCGTACAGCAGGTACTTCAGGCGCGAGTAGTCCACCTGCCGCGCGCGTGGATCGCGCAGCACGATCTGCATCGCGGCCGGCACCATGAACAGCTTGCTGATGCGTTCCTGCTCGATGAAGTCGAGCACCGCGCGCGGGTCAAATTCGCGCGCCACCACGCCCTTGGCGCCGGACAGCAGGTTGCGCAGCCCCCAGCCGGAGCCGCCGATATGCGCCACCGGCATCGCCACCAGCGAGATGTCGTCCGCGGTCCAGTGCGACCACGGAATGCTCTCGCGTTCGCTGACTTCAGTGCCAATGGTCAGGTTGCGGTGCGTGAGCATCGCGCCCTTGGGCCGGCCGGTGGTGCCGGACGTATAGAGCTGCAGCACGACGTCGTGCGCCGCCGGATGGTGCGCCGGTGGCGTGGCGGGCTGCGCATCGCGCCAGGCGGTGTAGCAGGGGCGTTCGGCCAGCTCCGCGCAGGGTTCCATGGCGATCACCTTGCGCACCATGGGCAGCGCCGGCAGCAGGCGCGTCACCAAGGCCGCGGATTCCGGCCCGACGAAGAGCACCACCGCATCGCAATGCCCGACGATGAACTTCACCTCCGGCGGCGCCAGCCGCCAGCTGACCGGCGTCATCACCGCGCCGCACTTGCCCGCGCCCAGCAGCAGTTCGAAGTAGTGATCGCTGTTCTTGCCGATGTAGGCGATGCGGTCGCCCACGCCGACCTCCTCGGCCAGCAACGCCTGCGCCACGCGGTCGGTATTGCTCTCGAACCCGGCATAGGTGGTCAGCCGGCCTTCGAACGAATACGCCGCGGCATCGGGCCGCAGCCGGGCAAAATGGCGGACTGCAGCGGGCAGCGTCGCCAGGTAGCTGAATTCCATCCGCGTCTCCGTGATGGTTGCGGGGGCGGGCCGGCTCGATGGTGGCCGGCCGCGCCGATCAACTGGCGCCGTTGCCGGCCTCAGCGCGGCGCCATGCGGATGGCGCCGTCCAGGCGCACCGACTCGCCATTGAAATAGCCGTTGCGGCACATCTCCACGGCCAGCGAAGCGAACTCCTCCGGCTGCCCCAGTCGCTTGGGGAACGGCACCGATGCGGCCAGCGCTGCCTTGACGTTCTCGGCGGCGCCCTGCAGCAGCGGCGTATTGAAGATGCCCGGCAGGATGGTATTGACGCGGATGCCCTCGCCCGCGAGGTCGCGCGCGATCGGCAGCGTCATGCCGACCACGCCGGCCTTCGATGCCGAATACGCGGCCTGCCCCATCTGGCCGTCCTGCGCCGCCACCGACGCGGTGTTGATGATCACGCCGCGCTCGCCGTCGGCGCTGTCAAGCGTCAGCATGCCCGCGGCCGAGCGCGCGATGCAGCGGAAGGTGCCGATCAGGTTGATCTGGATGATGCGTTCGAAGGCATCGGTCGGGAAGTGCTTGATCTGGTCCGGCGCTTCCTTGGAACGCGAAGCGGTCTTGATGGCGTTGCCAGTGCCGGCGCAGTTGACCAGGATGCGTTCCTGGCCGATCGCGGCACGCGCCCTGGCAAACCCGGCTTCGACTTCGGCTTCGGAGGTGACGTTGACCTGGCAGAACACACCACCGAGCTCGCGCGCCAGCGCTTCGCCCTTTTCAACGTTGAGGTCGAACAGCGCCACGCGCACGCCGTGCGCCGCCAGCGCGCGGGCCGTTGCCGCGCCCAGGCCCGAGGCCCCGCCCGTCACCACTGCCGATACCGATGCATTGAGTTCCATGCCGTCTGTCCTTTGTCTGTTGTCACTGGCCGGGCCGCGCCGGATGCGTGCGGCCCCGCGGTTTCGATGTTGCCGGCATGTGCCAGGAGAAATTACGCCTGTGCCGGAGTGGGTTCGAATTTCGTGCATCGGGCCTGCACACGCATCGTCCGAAGCGACGAACGGGGTGGCATGGCAGCGACGCGCGCGTGCCGGCATTTTTGCGCAGTGCGCCGCCTTGGCCACGCGCCCCCGGCATCACCCGCGCCAGTCGCGGCCGATGCGCTACAGTGAGGCGATCGACGGCCCCTCCCCCGCCAGGCCCGACAGCGGCACGCCGGACCCGGCAACGGATTCCAAGCCATGCGCAAAACCGAACGCAATGCCCCCGCTCGTTTGCCGCTGCCTGGCGCCACGCCGGCGGCGCCGATCTTGCTCACGATCTTGCTGATGACGTGGCTGTGCGCGCTGCTGCAGGCGCCAGCGGCCCGCGCCGCACCGGCCGGTCCGCTCGCCGGGCTGCTGCCGCAGGCGGCGCGGCCGGCGCCCGCCAGCGCGCCTGCCGCGCCGGCCAGCGTGCCGCTGGCGCAGTCGCTGGACCAGGTCATCGCCACCCTGCAGGACGATCGCGAGCGGCGCGCCCTGGTGGGGCAGCTGCAGGCCATGCGGCGCGGCCTGGATGCCTCCGCCGTGGCGCCCGCCTCCGCGGCGGCTGCCGAGGCCGGCGCGTCGGCGCCCGGGCTGATCACGGCCGTGGCCGAAGTGCTGGACGAGGTCGACTTGCACCTGCGCGAGGACCACGGCGCGAGGCAGTACTGGCGCTGGCGCATGCGCTTCGCAGGTGAGGAATGGCGCGCCGCGATCACCCACAGTGGCACGCGCACGGCGCTGGCGTCGCTGCGCGAGTTCGCGCTGGTGCTGGCAGTGTGGGCGATATGCGGCTTTTTGTTGTGGGAGATCGGCCACCTCATCCGGCGCCGGCGTGCGCCCAAGCCAGCGCGTGCCGAGCGCGGCAAGCTGCCCGAGCTGCCCTCCTGGGTCGACATCGCCATCTACATGCTGCGCCATATCGGACCGTGGATGGTGGCCTTCGGGCTCACGATGCTGCTGGCCAACCGCACCTTTGCCCAGTCGCCGGCGAGCGTCGCCGGCGTGCTGGTCGCGTATGCGATCGTGGCGGGCGCGCTCGCGGCGGCGATATGCCAGGTCATCTTCGTGCTGTTCCGCAGCGCCCACCGGCAGCTCGCGGTACGGCAGCTGCTGGCGCGCTCGCCGTGGCTGTTGTTCTGTACCGGCGCGCTGGCGGCACTGGGCGACAGCACCACCGACGGCCGCGTCACCGCCGTGATCGGCACCAACCTCGCGGCGCTGGTGTCCACTACCGCCAATATCGCCGCGGCGCTGGGCATCGGCGTGTTCGCGCTGTATTTCCGCCGCCAGATCGGCCAACTGATCAGCCAGCGGCCGCTGGCCTTTCGCCAGGCGCATCCGGCCGTGACCGACCTGTTGCGGCTTGCTGGCCAGGCGTGGCACCTGCCAGTGCTGGCGGTGGTGGTGGCGTCGGTGATCGGCACCGTCCTGGCCACCGGACATGCCGACGTGTTCCTGCGCCGCACGGTCGCGTCCGTGGCACTGTTCGTCGCCGCACTGCTGCTGACCATGCTCGCCAGGCGCTCGCCCAAGGCCACGGCGCATGCACTGCGCATCCGCGACCGCCGGCGCTCGGCCTACCTGCAACGCTTCGGCCGCTTTGCGATGGCGCTGGTGCGCGTGCTGGTCTGGGCGTTTTTCCTGGAAATGATCATGCGCACCTGGGACACATCTCTGGTCCGGCTGGCCGAATCGTCGACTGCGGGGCGCCATATCACCGAGACGGTGTTCAGCGTGACCAGCACCGTGCTGCTGGCGTGGCTGGTCTGGCTGCTGATCGACACCGCCATCACACAGACGCTGTCGCCGATGCACGGACGCGGCGCGCAGCCCGGCATGCGTGTCAAGACCATCCTGCCGCTGGTGCGCAATGCCTCGTTTATCGCGCTGCTGGTGATCGCGGTGATTGCGGTGCTGGCCAACCTGGGCGTCAACGTGACGCCGTTGCTGGCCGGCGCGGGCGTGGTCGGGCTGGCGATCGGCTTCGGCGCGCAGAGCCTGGTGCAGGACCTGATCACGGGGCTCTTTATCGTGGTCGAGGACACCATCGCCATCGGCGACTCGATCGAACTGCCCGACCATGCCGGCGTGGTCGAAGGCATGACCATCCGCACGGTCAAGCTGCGTGACGGCCGCGGCGCGCTGCATACGCTGCCGTACAGCCAGATCAAGGCGGTCAAGAACCTGTCGCGCGGCTACGGCTACGCGGTGTTCAATATCGGCATCAGCTACCAGAGCGACCTGGACCGCGCGGTGGAACTGATCCGCGCCACCGGCGCCGAGATCGCGCGCGACCATCGCTACGCGCGCAACCTGTTGTCGGGGCTGGATATCCAGGGGCTGGACCGCTTCGACCCCAGCGGCCCCGTGGTGATGGCGCAGTTCAAGACCCGGCCGCTGACGCAGGCGGAAATCACGCGCGCCTTCAACGTACGGCTCAAGCGCAATTTCGACGCCAACGGCATCCGCATGGCCTCGCCCAGCCTGACGATCCAGGTCGATGGCGGCGTGGCCCAACTGGCCGGCACCGACAATGGGCCTCCCGCATCACAATAGAGGGCTCGAGCCGCACGCAGAAACGGGTACGCTGTGTTTTTTTGCCCCTGTATGACACGATCATTGCGCCCGCCGGATGTGGCGCGCGCGAAACGCCTGGCACTGTTTCAGCGCTGAAAATTTTGAAGTTTTCCTCTCGGCGATTACCATCGCGGCGCGGCGGTATCAGGCCCCGTACGGACAAGAGCGGCCGGCCAACGCCGACAATCCGTGTTTTCCCCCCCGACACGGGGGATAAAACAAACAACATTGTTTGGCATGATTGGCGTACCGCAACCGCCCGGAACGGCGCGTTGCCCGCAGCAGCCGTATCGGCGCATATACAGAACGCCAGAACGGAACCGATAACACTAGAGGATGGCCACTTGCCGTGGCGCTGAGCAAGAGGCGTTTGCCACCGGGGGGAATTTGAACATGGGCGAACACCCGACTTCGGACGATGACTTTCATCGCCTGGTCGACTCTATCTACGAGTCAGCGCTGGACGTCGCGGCCATGCCCGCCGCCCTTGACCTCTTTTCCCGCTACACCTCCACCGGCAGCCCCCGCTACCTGATCTGGGACAAGCTCGCAGGCCATGCCCGCCTGGGCGTGACGCCGCACGGCTGCTACACCAGCGGCGTCAGCGTGCCCGGGTGGCTGCCCGGCCCGCTCGACCTGCCCCACGGCGGCCCCTGCTGTGCCCCGTCCGATATGCCGGAACTGGCGCAAGCCACGGTCGCGGCCGCGCATGACGGCAGGGTGGTCGCCCCGGCCGCGGCCACGCTCGCCTGCAGCGGGCTGGAACAGGGCATGCGCCTGATCGAGAACGCCGAAGTCTGCGTGCTGATGAGCGGCACCAGCGCCGGCAGCATCAGCGCGGGCCAGCGCGAGCGGCGCCTGGCGCATGTGATGCCGCACTGGGTGCGCGCAGCGCGGATGCAGCAGCGCAATTTCGAGCTGAGCGGGCTGGCCAGCCTGGGACTGGCCGGCCTCGATACGCTGGACTTCGGCGTGATGGTGCTGCAGGCCGACCTGCGCGTGCGCTACGCCAACAGCTGGGCCGAGGCGCTGGTGCAGGCCGACAGCAACCTGTCGCTGCAGGACGGCGTGCTGCGCGCCCACAGCGACGCGCTGCAGGCGGTGCTGCGCCGGCTGCTCGACGGCGCGGTGCGGGACCGCGGCGCCGATGCAGCGTCGGGCTCATGGATGCATATCACCTCCGGGGGCCAGCCGGTGCCGATCATCGTCACGCCGCTGGTGTCGCGCCAGCCGGTGGAAGGCCCGTGGCAACTGCCGGCGGCGATGATGCTGCTGGGCAATTCGGAATCGCGTTCGGTGCTCGATGCCAGTGTACTGACATCACTGTTCGGGCTGTCGCGCAAGGAAAGCATCATCGCGATCCGCCTGGCGGCTGGCGAAACGCTCAATGAGATCGCCGAGCGGGAATTCCTGTCGCCCCATACCGTGCGCGTGCATATCCGCGACACGCTGCGCAAGACCGGCACGCATCGCCAGTCCGAGCTGGTGCGCCTGCTGCACCTGCTGCCGGGCGTAAACCTGGAGCGTGCCGGCGTGACGTCGGCCGTCCGGCCGCGCACGCCGCGTCCGACGCGGGTCGCCTAATCCACCTGAGCCGCCTCCCTATTTCCCTTCGCCGACCGCTTCCTGCGCCGCGGCCAGGAAGCGCTGCACCTGGCGGTCGCCAGCGTCCGGCCGCGCCGCCAGCGCGATACCGATGCGCCCAGCGGGCCGCGGGCTGGACAGCGGCAGGAAGCGCACGCGCCGGTTGGCGTAGCGCGCCGCCACGCTGGGCACCAGCGCCACGCCCAGGCCGCTCTCCACCAGGCTGACCTGGGTCTGCACCTGCACCGCCTCCTGCGTGACGCGCGGGACAAACCCCGCCTGCTGGCACAGCATCATCGCCACGGCATGCAGGTTGGGCACTTGCTCCGCCGGATACATGATGAAGGGCTCGGCCGCGAGCGTGCGCAGCGGGATCGATTCCTCGCCTGCCAGCGGGCTGTCGGCCGGTACCGCGGCCACGAACACGTCATTCTCCAGCGGCGTCAGCGAATAATCGCCGCTGCTCAGGATCGGGAAGCGCACCAGGCCGGCGTCGAGCTGGTGCTTCTCCAGGCGGTCCAGGATCGATGCGGTCGTCGATTCATGCAGGATCAGCTCGATTCCCGGATGCGCCGCCCGGAACGCCGGGATCAGCTTGGGCAGCAGCGCATAGGTGGCCGAGCCGACAAAACCGATGCGCAGCGCGCCGCGCTCGCCCTGCCCCGCCGCCATCGCCGCGGCGCGCGCCTGCTGCGCGTGGAACAGCGCGCGGCGCGCGTCGTGCAGGGCCGCCTCGCCCGCCTGCGTCAGCCGCACGCCGCGCGAGGTGCGCACGAACAGCGCGGTGCCGAGCTGTTCCTCGAGCTTGCGGATCGAGATCGACAGTGGCGGCTGCGCCATGTGCAGGCGCTCGGCAGCGCGGTGGAAGTTGCCGGTCTCGGCCAGGGCGACGAATTGCTGCAGTTGGCGAAGGTCCATGATGGCCTGATATCCCACACATATCGGTTACTAAAAAACTAATATTAGACCAGCGGGGCTCCCTGATCTACGCTGTGCCCCACGGTACAAAGATCGGAGACAACAGCATGCTGCCGCTCGCAGGCATCCGCGTGGTCGATTTGTCCACGGTGGTGATGGGGCCCTACGCCAGCCAGTGGCTGGCGGACCTGGGCGCCGAAGTGATCAAGATCGAGCCGCCCGAGGGCGATTCCACGCGCCGCACCGGCCCCGCCGCCGAGCCCGGCATGGCGGCGATCTTCCTTGGGGTCAACCGCAGCAAGCGCAGCGTGGTGCTGGACCTGAAGCAGCCGGCCGCGCAGGCGGCGCTGGACCGCGTGCTGGCCGGCGCCGATGTGCTGATGCACAGCATGCGTCCGCAGAAGCTGGCAGCGCTGGGGCTGGCGCCGGATGACGTGATAGCGCGCCACCCTGACCTGGTCTTCGTCAGCCTGCTGGGCTTTGCCGAGGACGGCCCCTACGGCGGGCGGCCGGCGTACGACGACATCATCCAGGGCCTGTCCGGCAATGCGGCGCTGATGGCGGCGCAGACCGGCGAGAGCCGCTATTTCCCGACCATCGCAGCGGACAAGACCAGCGGGCTGGTGGCCGCGCTCTCCGTCTGCGCGGCGCTGGCCGGGCGGGCGCGGCGCGCGCCCGATGCCGGTGGCAAGGGCACGCTGGTGGAGGTGCCGATGTTCGAGTCCATGGTCGCCTTCAACCTGGTCGAGCATTTCTACGGCCGCCATTTCGAGCCGCCACGCGGGCCCAGCGGCTATCCGCGCGTGCTGGCACCGTTGCGCCGGCCTTACCGGAGCGCAGACGGGTACGTCTGCATGATGCCGTACACCGATGCCCACTGGCGCGACTTCTTCCACGCCGCGCAGCGCCCCGAACTGGCCGCCGACGCGCGCTTTGCCGATATCGCCGCACGCACGCGGCATATCGAGACGTTGTACGAGATCACCGGCGAGATCGTGGGCCAACACACCATCGAGCACTGGCTGGCGCTGTGCGAACGCCTGCAGATCCCGGTGGCGCGCATCAACGAACTCGACGACCTGCCTGACGACCCGCACCTTGCCGCGACTGGCTTCTTCGAGACGCTCGACGACCCGGCCATGGGCACGCTGCGCTTTCCCGGCGCGCCGGTACGCTTCGACGGCGAGCGCGCGCCGCTGGGCATCCCGCCGCGGCTGGGCGAGCACACCGCCGGCGTGCTGGCGCAGGCGGGGCTGTGCGCCGACGAGATCGCGCGCCTGCAACAGACCGGCGCGGCGCGCTGCAGCCAACCCGCATCCACCGAGGAGACACCATGATGCACACCGAATTGCCCCGGCTGGGGCAGGGCTTCTACTGGCAGGACCTTAAGGAGGGCCAGGCCTTCCGCACCTTCGCCCGCACCGTGACCGAGACCGACCTGGTCAACTTTATCTCGGTCACCGGCATGGTCGAGGCCATCTTTATCGAAGCCGGCTACGACGGCGGCGCGATCCAGGGCCGGCCGGTGCCGGCGGCACTGACCTACACGCTGATCGAAGGCTTCATCCTGCAGACCATGATCCAGGGCACCGGGCTGGCGATGCTCGAACTGGCGCAGCAGATCCACGCGCCGGTGATGGTGGGCGACACCATCCGTGCCACCGTGACCGTGACCGGCATCCGGCCGACTTCGCGTAGCGGCCGGGCGGTGGTGGATTCGCGTATCGAGGTGTTCAACCAGCGCGACGAAAAGGTCATGACCTATACCGCGCGCCGGCTGCTGGCGGGACACTGAACCATGCGGCACGCGAGGGTGCATGCTTCGCCGCAACGTCTTGCCTACCGATTGCGTGCCCCCTCTCCCGCAAAGGCGGGAGAGGGGGGCGAACCGCCGGCATATGAGACCGCCTCCGCAATATCAAGCCACAGGATTTCATCGTGACCGCATTGCTTTCCACCTTCGACCTCACCACCCTGCCGCCGCACGCCATCGCATTCCGCGGCGAGGTGCGGGCCTTTCTTGACGAGCACCTGCCCTCCCTGCCGCCGGAAACCCGCGCACGCTCGTGGATGGGCTTCGACGCCGCCTTCAGCCGTGCACTGGCCGTGCGCGGATGGGTCGGCATCACGCTTCCGGCGCAATTCGGCGGCGCGGGGCTGGACCCGTTTTTGCGCTTCGTGCTGGTAGAGGAGCTGTTGGCCTGCGGCGCGCCGGTGTCGGCGCACTGGATCGCCGACCGCCAGAGCGGCCCGCTGATCCTGCGCTACGGCAACGACGCGCAGAAGGCGCGCTACCTGCCAGCGATCTGTCGCGGCGAGGCGTTCTTCTGCATCGGCATGAGCGAGCCCAACTCCGGCTCGGACCTGGCCAGCGTGGCCACGCGCGCGGCGCGTCAGCCGGACGGCTCCTGGCGCCTGACCGGCCGCAAGATCTGGACGACCAACGCCGACCGCTGTCACTTCATGATCGCGCTGGTGCGCACCTCGGGCACGCCGCAGGACCGGCAAGCCGGGCTGTCGCAGTTCATCGTCGACCTGCACGCGCCCGGCGTCACGGTACGGCCGATCCGCGATCTCGCCGGCGATGCGCATTTCTCGGAGGTCGCCTTCGACGACGTGGTGCTGGCCGCCGACGCGCTGGTCGGCCAGGAAGGCAGCGGCTGGGAGCAGGTCAATGCGGAACTCGCGTTCGAACGTAGCGGGCCGGAACGCCTGTACTCCAGCGTGGTGCTGCTCGATACCTGGCTCGACGCGATGCGCCGCCTGCCGCCGGCACGCCGCGACACCGTGACCGCAGGCCGGCTGGCCGGCCACCTGGCGGTGCTGCGCGCGATGTCATTGGCGGTGACGGCGCGCCTGGCTGCCGGCGAAAGCCCGGTGGTCGAGGCCGCGCTGGTCAAGGACCTTGGCACCACCTTCGAACAGTCGATTCCCGCGCTGGTGGAAGCGGCACTAGGCGACGAACCCACACTGGCAGCCGATGCGGCGCTGTACCGCACGCTCGCCTACGTCACGCAGATCGCGCCATCGTACTCGCTGCGCGGCGGCACGCGCGAGATCCTGCGCGGCATGATCGCGCGCGGGCTGGGCCTGCGCTGAACCGCCACCGCACCGCATCCCACGAGACCCCATCATGCATAACGCCTACTCCGACGCCCTCGATGCGCTGCTGCGCGACTGCTGCCCGCCCGCCACGGTGCGCGCGCTGGAACACCAGGCCGATCCGCTGCCGCTGTGGCAAGCGCTGCGGGACAGCGGCTTTGCCGACTGCCTTCTGCCCGAAGCCGCGGGCGGCGCCGCGCTGCCGCTGCGCGAACTGGCGCCGGTGCTCTTTGTCACTGGCCACCACGCCCTGCCGCTGCCGCTGGCGCAGACGATCTTTGCGCGCGCGCTGCTGCATGCAAATGGCATCGCCCTGCCCGCCGGCCCGATTGCACTCGCCGGCTTTGAAGACAATGCCGCCGCAGCGCTGGTTGCCGACGCGCGCCACGCACAGTGGTTCCTGCTGCAGGATGGCGAGCGCTGCCTGCTGCTGTCCGCAACCGACGCGCACGCCCAGGCCACCGGCACGCACGCCGACCTGACGCTGCGCGTGCCACGCCCCGATGGCGCAGCGCCGGCGGCCTTCACGCTGCCGGAAGGCACGCTGCGCACGCTCGGCGCCTGCCTGCACGCCGCGCAACTGGCCGGTGCGCTGTCGCGCGTGCTCGACCTGACGCTGCAATACGCCAACGACCGCCAGCAGTTCGGCCGCGCCATCGGCAAGTTCCAGGCGATCCAGCACCAGGTCAGCGAGATGGCCGAGCATGTCGCTGCAGCGCGCGTCGCTGCACAACTGGCATGCGACAGCAGTACCGGCGAGCCCGACCCGCTGCGCGCGGCCATCGGCAAGCTGCGCACGAGCGATGCGGTGACGCCGGTGGCGGCCATCGCCCACGCCGTGCACGGCGCGATCGGGATTACGGAGGAGTACGACCTGCAGCTCTATACGCGCCGCATGCACGCGTGGCGCGTGGCGGACGGTTCGGAGCGGTGGTGGAGCCGGGTGCTCGGCGCAGCCGTGTGCGCCAGCGAAGGACGCAACGCCGTGGAACTGGTGCGCAGCTGGAGCGAACCCGCGCCCGCGGTGTAAGCCGCGGGCGGGCGGGCGCCGGCCCGTCAGCGCGCCAGCGAGTCAGCCAATCAGGCGGCCAGGCTCAGGCCGCCATGCGGCCGGCGGTGCTTGCGTTCGGGCTTGCACTCGTACTTGAGTTCGGTGCGGCCGTCCTCGTACGCGACTTCAAGTCGCACAGTGAAGCCCCACAGCCGCGTCACGTGCCGTATCACCTCGTCGAAGTTGTGCGCCAGCGGCCGGCGGTCGTTCTGCAGGTGCCGCAGCGTCAGCGAGCGGTCGCCACCGACATCGACATTGGTGACCTGGATATTGGGCTCCATGCTCGACAGATCATACTGCGCCGCCATCAGCTGTCGGATCGCGCGGTAGCCTTCGTCGTTGTGGATCGCGGTAACGCGAAGCTTGCCTTCGCGGTCGTCGTCCAGCACCGAGAACAGCTTGAGTTCGCGGATCACGCGCGGCGACAGGAACTGCAGCAGGAAGCTCTCGTCCTTGAAGTTGCGCATGGCGAAGTCGAGCGTGGTGCGCCAGTCGGTGCCGGCGATCTCCGGCGCCCAGCGGTAGTCCTCTTCCGTCGGATGCTCGCACATGCGGCGCAGGTCCTGGAACATCAGGAAGCCCACGGTGTATGGGTTCATGCCGCTGTAGTACGGGCTATGGTACGGCGGCTGGTAGATCACGTTGGTGTGGGCCTGCAGCAACTCCATCATGAACGCGTCGTTGACCAGCTTTTCCTCGTAGAGCTGGTTGATGATGGTGTAGTGCCAGAACGTGGCCCAGCCTTCGTTCATCACCTTGGTCTGGCGCTGCGGGTAGAAGTACTGTGCGATCTTGCGCACGATGCGCACGATCTCGCGCTGCCACGGCGCCAGCTTGGGCGCGTTCTTCTCGATAAAGTACAGCAGGTTTTCCTGCGGCTCGGGCGGGAAGGTGATATCCGGCTCCCCCGAGTCGTCGTCCGACGCCAGCGCATGCGGACGGTGCTTGGGCAGCGTGCGCCACAAGTCGTTGACCTGCATCTGCAGGTAGTTCTCGCGATCGGCCTGGCGCGCCTTTTCTTCGGTGATGGATAGCTTCTTGGGCCGCTTGTAGCGGTCCACGCCGTAGTTCTGCAAGGCGTGGCAAGAGTCCAGCAGCAGTTCCACCTCCCGTTCGCCGTAACGCTGCTCGCACTCGGCCACGTAGTTCTTGGCGAACAGCAGGTAGTCGACGATGGCGTCCGCGTTGGTCCAGGTGCGGAACAGGTAATTGCCCTTGAAGAAGGAGTTATGGCCGTAGCAGGCGTGCGCGATCGTCAGCGCCTGCATCGGCATGGTGTTCTCCTCCATCAGGTAGGCGATGCAGGGGTTGGAGTTGATGACGATCTCGTAGGCCAGCCCCATATGGCCGCGCTGGTAGCTGCGCTCGGACGCCAGGAAGTGCTTGCCGTAGGACCAGTGGCTGTAGCCGACCGGCAACCCCGCCGACGCGTAGGCGTCGAGCATCTGCTCGGCGGTGATGATCTCGATCTGGTTGGGATAGGTATCCAGCCCGAATTCGCCGGCGATGCGGGCGATCTCGCGGTCATACCGGTTGATCAGCTCGAAGGTCCATTCCGAACCCGTGGAGAGATAAGCCATCTTCGCCCCTTGTTGCCCGGGCAAGGCGGCAGACCTGTCCGGCGCGCACGGATTCGCCGCGCCGCGTGGTCCGCGTTGCCTCGCCATTTGCCTTCTGTGGCCTTCCGGCTGGAAGACCCGGATCGGCGCCAGTCTACGCCGCGCGCTTCTGGAACAGGTCGTGCAGCACCGGGTAGATCTCGTCCGCGCCGATGATGCGCTGCATCGCGAAGTGGTCGAACTGGTTCTTGACCGTCAGGTACTCTTCCCAGAGGTTCTGCGGTTCCTCGGACGCCACTTCCACGTATGCGTAGTACTGCACCAGCGGCAGGATCGACTCGCGCAGCAGGCGTCCGCACAACTCGGAATCGCCAGCCCAGTTATCGCCGTCGGAGGCCTGCGCGCAGTAGATGTTCCACTGGCTCGGCGGATAGCGGTCGTGGACCACTTCCACCATCAGCTTCAGCGCACTGGACACCACGGTACCACCGGACTCGCGCGAGTGGAAGAAGTCTTCCTCTTCGACTTCCTTGGCCACCGTGTGATGCCGGATGAACACCACGTCGATACGCTCGTAGTTGCGCTTCAGGAACAGGTACAGCAGCATGAAGAAGCGCTTGGCCAGGTCCTTGCGGCTCTCGTCCATCGAGCCGGACACGTCCATCAGGCAGAACATCACTGCCTGGGCCTGCGGGCGCTTCTTGAGCACGCGGTTGTTGTAGCGCAGGTCGAGCTTCTCGATAAAGGGCACGCGGTCGATGCAGGCACGCAGGTGCCGCATCTTCTCCATCAGCTCGAGCGTGCCTTCGGCGTAGGGGCCGTCCTTTTCCAGCGCCTCGGCGTAGGCCAGCTCCAGCTCGCGCAGGCGCTTCTGGTAGGGGCTGGACAAGGCGATGCGCCGCCCGATCGAGCTGCGCATGGTGCGCAGGATCGACAGGTTGGATGGCGTGCCGTCGATGGAAAAGCCGGCGCGCACCTTGCGCACCTCGGCGATCTTGGCGAGGTGGCGCTTGGCCAGGTCCGGCAGCGCCATGTCCTCGAAGAAGAAGTTCAGGAAATCCTCGCGCGACAGCGTGAAGACGAAATCGTCTTCGCCCTCGCCGCTGTCGCTGGCCCGCGAACCGGTCCCGCCGCCGCCCTGCTGCTGGCGGTCGAAGGAATCACCCTTGACGAACTTCTTGTTGCCAGGGTGAATCCACTCGCGCCGCCCGCCCGGGCCGTGGTGGAAGATCGGTTCGGAGATGTCCTTGACCGGAATGGACACCTGGCCACTCTGCTCGATGTCCATGATCTTCCGGCCGGACACCGCCTTTGCCACTGCTTGCCGGATCTGCTCGCGGTAGCGTTTGATAAAGCGTTGCTGGTTGACGGCACTTTTGTTGCCGCCGTTTTCGCGCCGATCGATGACCGTAGCCATATGTTGCCCTCGTTGAGAGACCTGTTCCGCGGCGCCGTTACGATGATTTTCTTACGCGCAGATACCACTCCACCAGAAGTCTCACTTGCTTGGGCGTGTACCCCTTCTCGACCATGCGGTTGACGAAGTTCTCGTGCTTGTCCTGGTCTTCGCGAGAAGACTTGGCGTTGAACGAGATCACCGGCAGCAGGTCCTCCGTGGTGGAGAACATGCGCTTCTCGATCACCATCCGCAGCTTTTCATAGCTGGTCCAGACCGGATTCTTGCCACTGTTGTTGGCCCGCGCCCGCAGCACGAAGTTGACGATCTCGTTGCGGAAGTCCTTCGGGTTGGAGATACCCGCGGGTTTTTCCACTTTCTCCAGCTCGTCGTTCAGCGCATTGCGGTCGAGGATCTCACCGGTATTCGGATCGCGGTACTCCTGGTCCTGGATCCACAGGTCGGCGAACACTACATAGCGGTCGAAGATGTTCTGGCCATACTCGGAATACGACTCCAGGTACGCGGTCTGGATCTCCTTGCCGATGAACTCCACGAACGGCGTGGTCAGGTACTCCTTGATGTGCGACAGCAGCTTGGCTTCCTGCTCCGGCGGGAACTGCTCGCGCTCGATCTGCTGTTCGAGCACGTACAGCAGGTGCACCGGGTTGGCCGCCACTTCGGTGTTGTCGAAGTTGAAGACCTTGGACAGGACCTTGAACGCGAAGCGCGTCGAGAGCCCGTTCATGCCCTCGTCGATGCCGGCATAGTCGCGGTACTCCTGGTACGACTTCGCCTTCGGGTCCACGTCCTTCAGGCTCTCGCCGTCGTAGACGCGCATCTTCGAGAAGACGTTCGAGTTCTCGGGCTCCTTGATGCGGGTGAGCACCGCGAACTGCGCCATCATCTTCAGCGTGTTGGGCGCGCACGGCGCGGCCGACAGCGAACTGCAGCGCAGCAACTTGTCGTAGATCTTCACCTCGTCGGACACGCGCAGCACGTACGGCACCTTGACGATGTAGATACGGTCCAGGAATGCCTCGTTGTTCTTGTCCGACTTGAAGGTCGTCCACTCCGCCTCGTTCGAGTGCGCCAGGATGATGCCATCGAACGGGATCGCACCGAAGCCCTCGGTGCCCTTGTAGTTGCCTTCCTGCGTTGCAGTCAGCAGCGGGTGCAGCACCTTGATCGGGGCCTTGAACATTTCAACGAACTCGAGCAGGCCGCGGTTGGCCAGGCACAGGCCGCCGGAATACGAGTACGCATCCGGGTCGTCCTGCGGGAAGTCCTCGAGCTTGCGGATATCCACCTTGCCCACCAGCGACGAGATGTCCTGGTTGTTCTCGTCGCCCGGCTCGGTCTTCGAGATCGCGATCTGCGACAGCACCGACGGGCGCAGCTTGACCACGCGGAACCTGGTGATGTCGCCGTTGAACTCGTGCAGGCGCTTGACCGCCCAGGGCGAGGCGATGGTGTTCAGGTAGCGGATCGGAATGCCGTAATCCTCTTCGAGGATCTTGCCGTCTTCTTCCGGCGCGAACAGCCCCAGCGGCGACTCATGGATCGGCGATCCCTTGAGCGCGTAGATGGGGATCTGCTCCATCAACGCCTTGAGCTTCTCCGCGAGCGAGGACTTGCCGCCGCCAGGAGGCCCGAGCAGATACAGGATCTGCTTGCGCTCTTCCAGGCCCTGCGCCGCGTGCTTGAAGAACGAGACCATCTGCTCGATCGTGTCCTCCATGCCGTAGAAATCGCGGAAGGCCGGATAGATGCGGATGACCTTGTTGAAGAACAGTCGGGACAGCCTCGGGTCATGGTGGGTGTCCACCAGTTCCGGCTGACCGATCGCGGCAAGCATGCGCTCGGCAGCGGTCGCGTAGGCAGTGGGATCCTTCTTACAGATCTCCAGGTATTCCTGGATGGTGTATTCCTCTTCCTTGCGAGCTTCGAAGCGCGTAGCGTAATGGCCGAAAATGTCCATACCTCACTCCCGTCAGAGTCAACATCCGAGGCGAAGGTAGTTCTACCCCTCAAGGCTTCGCAGGTTTCGCGGTACAACCACCCCGGCTTGGCTACCGCTGAATGTTGCGAAGTCTTTACTTCATCATAGTCAAATAACGGCGATGGTGGAGGCCGAGTTGACGAATCGTGCATCGATGCAACGGCTGTTTCTGTGCTGCATTTTCTGCCGGATTTCGCTGTCAGCTTTTGGCTGATTTCCGCTCTGCGCTTCGCCCCCGCACGCGACGGGCCATTGACCATGCTTGTGACACACCTTACACCTTTCCCGCCAACCGTGCACAGCCGGTTTTGTAACCAGAGACACAAAAGCCGGCACAGGTGCCGGCTTTCGATTGGTTTCAGAATTTGCTTCTGCGCGCACTAGCACGCGGACACTGCTGATAGCGGAACGCGTCAGAGCGTGCGCGCCACCAGCTCCTTCATGATCTCGTTGGAGCCGCCGTAGATCTTGCCCACACGTGCGTTGGCGTACATTCGCGCGATCGGGTATTCCAGCATATAGCCGTAGCCGCCGTGCAACTGCAGGCACTCGTCGATGATCTCGCAATTCTTCTGCGTGCACCACCACTTCGCCATCGCCGCGGTGGCGGCGTCAAGCGTGCCCGCCATCAGCCGCATCATGCAGTCGTCGACGAAGGTCGCGGCGATGGTCGCCTCGGTCTTGCACTCGGCCAGGCGAAAGCGCGTGTTCTGCAGGTCCGCCAGCGGCTGGCCGAACACCTTGCGCTCACGCACATATTCAGTGGTGAGCTCGATCGCGCGCTGCATCGACGCGGTCGCGCCAAGGGCGATGATCATCCGCTCCTGCGGCAGCTGCTGCATGAGCTGATAAAAACCCTGGCCTTCCTGCTCGCCGAGCAGGTTCTCGCATGGCACCAGCACGTCGTCGAAGAAGAGCTCGGCGGTGTCCTGGCCCTTCTGCCCGATCTTCTCCAGGATGCGCCCGCGACGGAAGCCCGGCAGGTCGCGCGTCTCGACCATGATCAGCGAGACGCCGCGCGAGCCGGCCTGCGGATCGGTCTTGGCGACCAGGCACACCAGGTCGGCGTGGTAACCGTTCGTAATAAAAGTCTTTGCACCGTTTATGCGATAGCAGTCTCCGTTTTCGGCTTTTTCCCGCACCGCGCGGGTGCGTACCGATTTGAGGTCGGAACCGGCGCCAGGTTCCGACATGGCGATGGCGGCCACCATCTCGCCGCTGGCCATCTGTGGCAGCCATTTGCGCTTCTGCGCCTCGGTGCCGTAGTTGAGCAGGTAATGTGCCACGATGCCGCTGTGCACGTTGTTGCCCAGGCTGGTGCATATGGCGCGCGCCATCTCGCGCGTGATCACGGCCTCGTGCGTAAAGCTGCCCCCGCCGCCGCCGTACTCCTCCGGGATGCTGGCGCACAGGATGCCGGCCTGGCCGGCGCGGCGCCAGACGTCGCGGTCGATATAGCCCTGTTCGGCCCAGCGAGCCTCGTTCGGCGCCAGTTCGCGTTCGACAAAGCGGCGCACGGTTTCCTGGAACATGGTCAGGTCTTCGGTCATCCAGGGGGTCTGGCGTGCGGCGGGCGCCGCGTGCTGGTCGTGGGATCCCATATTGGTGTGCTGATGCGAGGGTAAACGATGAGTCGGAAGGCCGCGGGCCGGGTCCTGCCGGCCGCATGCCTGTATACGTAAACGGTGCGATGGCGAACCGACCGGCTGCTGCATCGCATCAACCGGCCGGCGCGTCCGGTCAGTCGGGCCAGCGATAGCGCAGCGGTTGCTTGGCCATGAAGCGGTTGGCGGCTTCCATCCGGTATTCGGTGGAGAAGGCGATGCCCTGCCCGTCCGCTTCCATCGCCAGCATGGTGTGCAGGTCCTGGTTCAGCGAGGCGTTCAGCGCCTGCTTGGTCAGGCCGACCGCCACCGGCGAGGCTTCGATGAAGGCGCGCGCCAGCGCCTGCGCGCGCGCGGCCAGGCTTTCCTGCGGCACGATTTCCATGACGATGCCAAGGTCTTGCGCTTCCTCGGCACTGAGTTCCTTCATCGAGAACATCAGTGCCTTGGCGCGCTGCACGCCGACGATCCGTGGCAGCGTGTAGAACACGCCACAATCCGGGATCAGCCCCATGCGCAGGAACGGCAGGCCGAAGCGCGCCCGCGGTGTCGCCAGGATGATGTCGGCGGTCAGTGCCAGGCTGAAGCCGGCGCCATAGGCCGCGCCGTCGACCGCGGCGATCACCGGCACATCGAGCTGGATCAGGTCTTCCAGCCAGCCGTGGGCCTGCTGCAGGCGGCGGCGCCCCTGCGGCGCGCTCATTTCGGTCTGCATCGAGCTGATATCGCCACCCGAGCAGAACTCGGTGCCGGCGCCGGTCAGGATCAGCGCGCGAACGTCATCGTCGGCACGTACCTGGCGAATCACTTCCGCGATCTCGCCGCGCATGGGGATCGACAGCGCATTGCGGCGCGCGGGGAAGTCGAGGGTCAGGGTGGCGATCCCGTCCTCGACGGCAAAGCGGATGTATTCCATGGATGGACTCCGGAACGGCTGCCTCAGTCGAGCTGGATGTTGGCGTCGCGCACGATCTTGGCCCACTTGGGCGTGTCGGCGCTGACCACCGTGGCGAGTTCCTGCGGCGTCGACCCGACCGGCTGCAGGCCCATGCCGGCCAGCTTCTGCGTCACCTCGGGCAGGCGCACGATGCGCGCGGTCTCGGCCGCCAGCTTCGCCGTCACGTCCTTGGGCGCGCCGCCCGGCAGGAACAGTCCGAACCAGCCATTGGGCTCGAAGCCCGGCAGGCCGAGTTCGGTGAAGGTCTGCACGTTGGGCAACGCCTTGTAGCGCTGGCTGCCGGTGATGCCAAGGATCTTGAACTTGTTGCTGGCCAGGTGCGCGTTGGCCGAGGTCACGTCGACAAAGGCCGAGTCCACCTGCCCGCCGAGCAGGTCGCTGATCAGCGGCGCGGCGCCCTTGTACGGGATGTGGGTCAGCTCGATGCCGGCCTGCTGCTTGAGCAGCTCGCCATGCAGGTGCGACGAGGTGCCGTTGCCATACGAGCCGTAGCTGAGCTTGCCCGCCTTGGCCAGCGCCAGGAACTCGCGCATGTTATTGGCCGGCACGCGGTTGGGCACCACGAACAGGTCCGACGACTTGGCGATCAGCGACACCGGCGTAAAGTCCTTGGCCACGTCGTACGGCATGCGCTTGTACAGGCTGGGCGACTGGATCAGCGCGGTGATCGCCAGCAGGATGGTGTAGCCGTCGGCCGGTGCCTTGGCGACGATGTCGTTGCCGAGCATGCCGCTGGCACCGGGCTTGTTCTCCACCACCACCGGCTGGCCCAGGCTGTCGGCCAGGCGCTGGCCGATCAGGCGGCCCACGGTGTCGGTGCCGCCGCCGGCGGGGTAAGGAACGATCATGCGGATCGGCTTGCCGGGATATTGCTTGGGATCGGGCTGCTGCGCGAAGGCCGTGCCCGCGCTGCCAAGGACGGCCGCGCCGGCCAGGGTGCCGGCCTGCGCCAGCCAGTTGCGTCTGCTTTGCTGCATGCTGTCTCTCTCTTTCTTTATGTCGCGGCGAGGCTCAAGCGCGCGGGTTGTCCGCCTGCATCTCGCGTTCCTGCAGGGCGCGCCACTGGATCTTGCCGGTGGCGGACTTGGGCAGCGCATCGACAAGATCGACGATGCGCGGCACCTTGTATGCGGCCAGGCGCTCGCGGCACCAGGCCATGATGCTTTCCGGATCGGCCCCGGCAGTGCCGCGCGCTTCGGGGCGCAGCGCCACCACGGCCTTGACAGTCTCGCCGCGGCGCTCGTCGCGCGCGGCGATGACGCAGGCCTCGTGGATGGCCGGGTGCGCGTACAGCAGGTTCTCCACCTCGGCCGACCATACCTTGAAGCCGGAGGCGTTGATCATGCGCTTGAGGCGGTCGCGCATGAAGAAGTAGCCCTCTTCGTCCATCAAGCCCAGGTCGCCGGTGCGCAGGAAGCGCTTGCCGTCGAGCTCGATAAACGAGGCCTCGTTGGCCTCCGGGTTGCCCCAGTAGCCCACCATCACCTGGCCGCCGTGGGCAACGATCTCGCCGGTCTGGCCCTGCGGCAGTTCCTGCAGCGTCTCCGGGTCGATCACGCGCGCATCGACGCCGAAGGTGGCGATGCCCAGGCACTCCCGCTTCGGCTTTTCGCGCGGGTTGGAGAGCAGGAACGACGCGGTCTCGGTCATGCCGTAGGCTTCGACGTACGGCAGGTTGAAGCGCTCCTGCAGCATGTTGGCGACCGCGTCCGGCATGGCCGCGCCGCCGCCGCCCAGGTAGGCCAGGCTCGACAGGTCGCGGCTGTCCAGGTCGGGCTGCGCGAAGAAGTCCACCAGCATCGCCGGCGGCGCGCCCCAGACCGAGACGCGGTAGCGCTCGATCAGGTCGGCGGCCAGCGCGCGGTCCCAGCGCGGCATCAGCACCACGGTGGCGCCGAGGTAGAGCGGCGAATTCATGCAGTTCTGCATGCCGAGCAGGTGGAACATCGGCGCCACCGCCAGCACCACGGACTCAGGCGTGCTGCTGCGCCAGATCTGCGAGCCCACCGCCGCGGTCATCAGCGTGCCGTGGGTATGCATGCAGCCCTTGGGGTTGCCGGTGGTGCCGGAGGTATAGGCCAGCATGCACAGCGTGTCGTAGCGGGCCTGGTGCGGCAGCGGGCGATGCCCTGCCGCGCTGGCTGTATCCCACGCCACCGGCATCGCGCCAGACGGCGCGGCCTGCAGTGCGGGCGCGGGCTCGCGCAGCCAGTCCGGCACCGGCAGGCCGCCGTGCTCGCGCAGCATGCCGGCGTAGTCGTGCACGATTACATGGCGCAGCGCCGGGCCGTACAGCGGCGCCATGCGCTGGTACAGCTCGCTGCCGGCAAAGGCGGCCACCGCGCCGCTATCGTCAACCACGTGGGCCAGTTCGGCCTCCAGCCACATCGGGTTGGCCGGCACCACCACGCCCTCGGCGCGCAGGATGGCGTAGTAGGCAATGATGAACTGCGGGCAGTTCTGGCTGAACAGCACCACGCGGTCGCCCGGCTGGATACCGCAGGCCTGCTGCAGGTAGCCCGCTATGCGTTCGATCTCGTCCTGCAGCTGCGCGTACGTGATCGCGGTACCGAAATACTGGATCGCGGTCTTGTCCGGATAGCGGTGCGCCGCGGCCTCGACGTTGTAGAACAGGCTGGTGCGCGGCGTATGCAGCGTGGCCGGCAGGCCGGGGGGCCAGGCGGGAGAGCGGAACGGCTGGTGGTGACTTGTAGCAGGCTTCATATGCAGCAGATCAACAGGTGAATCAATCAGGGCTCAGTCCAGGCGGATGTTGTTCACGCGGATGACCTTGCCCCAGCGGGCGTAGTCGGTCCGGACGACCTGGGCGAAGGCATCGGGCGTGCTGCCGGTCAGCACGATGCCCAGGTCGCTCATGCGCTTGCGCACGTCGGGCTGGGCCAGGATGCGGTTGACGTCGGCCGAGAGCTTGTCGACGATGGGCCGCGGCGTCGCGGCCGGCAGGAACAGGCCGAACCAGCCCTGCCCGTCCATGCCGGCCACGCCGGCTTCGCGGAAGGTCGGCACGTCCGGCAGGTGCGGCGAGCGGCCGCCGCCGGTGACCGCCAGCGCGCGCAGGCGCCCGGTGGCGTTATGCGGCTTGGCGCCCATCACCGAGATGATCGCGGCGGGCACCTGTCCACCGAGCAGGTCGTTCAGCTCCGGCGCCTCGCCCTTGTACGAGACGTGCACCATGTCGAGCTTGGCCGACTCCTTGAAAATCTCGCCATACAGGTGGCCGCTGGAGCCGGTGCCGTAGGAGCCGTAGGAGAACTGCTTGGGCTTGGAGCGGACCAGTTCGATGAATTCCTTCAGGTTGTTGGCCGGCACCGAGCTGTGCACGGCGAACACCAGGTTGGTGGTGGCCAGCTCTGACACCGCGACAAGATCCTTGACCGGGTCGAACGGCGGCTTGCTGTAGAGGCTGGGCGCCTGCACCAGCGTGGTAATGGTCAGCAGCGCGGTATGGCCGTCGGCTTCGGCGCGGGCCACCGCCTCGGAGCCGATCATGCTGCTGGCGCCGGGGCGGTTCTCCACCACCACCGGGCGCTTCCAGGCCTTGCCGAGGCCGTCGGCCAGCGCGCGCGCCAGCACGTCAGTGGCGCCGCCGGCCGGGTATGGCACCACCAGGCGCACCGGCTTCGACGGGAATTCGCCCTGTGCCCAGGCGGCACCGGTGGCCAGCATCCCGGCCGCGGCGGCGGCTACGGTCATTACCCCGGCGCTGAGGCGCCGCAATGCATTACGACGATTTTCCTGCATGGGCTTGTCTCCTTTGGTGTCTGGAAGCGGGCGCGGGGTTCTGTCCCCTGTGTGCGTCCCGCCTGGCCGGTGCGTTCCGGCCATTGCTTGTCGGCGTGCGGGCAGCGCTGCCCGCAGGTGTCCGTGTTATGAGCCGGAGAGTGCGCGATGCTGCGGTGCTTGGACAATGACCAGACTCGCCAAAATGATTGGCCGAATCGCTCAGGCGAAAGACAGCCTTTGGCAAATCCCGATTGTGCGGTGCGCGCGCGGCTTGCTAAGGTGGCGAAAAGACCGGCCAAGCCCGCGAATATGACTGCCGCGCCCTACCAGGGCGCCCGCGCGTCACCCTGACCAGGAGACCCATGCACACCGCCGCCCTGTCATCGCACCCCCCGCCCGTGCCGGGTAAGCTGCACATGGCCGGTGCGCTGCCGGCCTTGCTGGACAAACCTCTGGTTCGACCTGCCGAGCCGCCGCCCGCCGCGGTTGCACCGGCGCGCCACACCATCGCGATCAAGCATGTCGACCACATCCTGCTGGGCGCGCGGCGGCTGGGCCTGGACATCGACGCGCTACTGCGCCGCGCCGGCATTTCGCCGGCCCTGCTGGCCTCGCCCAGCGCGCGCGTCACCCAGGGCCAGTACGCCGCGCTGATCCGCACGCTGCGCCGCGTCACGCGCGACGAGCTGTGGGGCTTGCTGGACCGCCCGGTCACACCCGGCGTGTTCGCCCAGGTATGTGGCAACCTGGTCCACTGCGCCACGCTCGAAGACGCCATCCGGACCGGGATGCGCCTGTACCGGCTGCATGTCGACGCCTTCGCGCCGCGCCTCCACCTGAGCGCCGATGGCCAGACCGCCACGGTGGAGCTGCACCCGCGCGTGCCGGCCTCGGCCTGCCGCAGCTTTGCCGAATCGACCTTTGTCTTCCATGCCTATGCGCTGGTCAGCTGGCTGGTGGCGCAGCATATCCCGCTGCGTCGCGTCGACCTGAGCGCCGCGCCCTCGCAGGGCGGCACCGACACCGAGCGCGTGTTCAAGGCCGCCGTGCACTATGGCCAGCCCGTCACCGCGCTGCATTTCGACGCCGCCTGCCTGCGCCTGCCGGTGATGCGGGATGCCACCAGCCTGCGCGAGTTCCTGCGCGAGACTCCGCGCAACCTGCTGATCCGCTACCGCGACAACTGCTGCCTGGCCGAACGCATCCGCCAGCACCTGCGCTCACACTTGGACGACGAACTGCCCTCGCTGGAGCAGATGGCCAAGCTGCTGCGACTCACGCCGCAAACCCTGCGCCGCCGGCTGCGCGACCAAGGCCGCGGCTACCAGAGCATCAAGGACAGCCTGCGCCGCGACGTCGCCATCGGCATGCTGGAACGGCCGGGCATGACGCTGCAGGATGTGGCGCTGCGGCTCGGCTTCTCGGAGCCGAGCACCTTTCATCGGGCGTTCAAGAAATGGACGGGCGTGGCGCCGGGCGAGTATCGGCTGCGGGGGATGCGGGGCGAGGGCGTGTTGGGCTGAGAGGCAAGCTTCAGCGGCAGGCGCCGCCCGCTAGCGCTGGCCGGCCGCCGACCCGGTCCGCTGGCCGACCTGGATCATCCCCTCCCTGGGCAGCGGCACCTGCAGCGTCGCCAGCAGCAAGCCCATGCCGGCAAGGATGCGGTACTGGCTGGCCAGCTCGGTGTACCGGCCGGTCACGAAGGCGGTGCGGGCGCTGAAATACTCGTTCTCGGCATTGAGCAGGTCGAGCAGGCTGCGCTGCCCGATCCGGAACTGCTTGCCGTAGCTCACACGTGTGGCATCGCTGGCCTCGACGTATTGCCCGAGGCTCGCCAGCCGGTCCTGCGCGGTCAGGTAGGCGTTATAGGCCTGCGACACGCTTTCCTGCACCTGCCGGCGCAGCCGGTCCAGGTTCTGTTCGGCTTCCTGTACCTGGTAGCCGGCCTCGTTGATGCGCGCCTTGTCGGCGTTGCCGCGGAACAGGTTGTAGCGCACCCGCAGCATGACGCTGCGCTCGTCGGTGGTGCCGAGCACGCGGTCACGATCGCGCGCCACGCCGACCTCGAGATCCAGCCGTGGCCACAGCGCCGACTTGGCCAGCGAGCGGCCGGCCTGGGCTTCGGCGATATCGGCCTGCCCGGCGCCTAACGCAGGATGGCTGGCGCTTGCCACCTGCTGCGCCTCCTGTTCGGTGGCGGGCAATACCGCCGACAGCGATTCCGGTGTGGATAATGCCTGCGGCGTCGCGCCGACCACGCGCAGGAAGGCCGTCACCGCGTCCTGCAGGCTGCCCTGCTCCGCCCGCAGGCTGGCCTTTGCCAGCGCCAGGCGGCTCTCGGCCTGGTACAGGTCGGCGCGGCGCAGCACCCCGTTATCGGCACCAAGCCGGATCTGGTCGTAGATGTGCTGGTGCGCTTCCAGATTGGCCACGCCGATGGCCACGGTCTCCTGGCGGCGCAGCACTTCCACGTAGACGCCGACTGTGCGCAGCGCGATGTCTTCAGCCGTCGCCCCGACCCGGTAAGCCGCGCCGTCGATCCGTGCGCCCTGGCGCTCCACGTCGCTGCTGGTGGCAAAGCCGTCGAACAGCATCTGCGAGATCGTCACGCCGGCCGCGTGGCTGGCATAGGAAGAATCGGACAGGCCCATCAGGCGCGTGCTGTGGCTGTCCAGGCGGACGCGGCCGGTGGCGGCGTTGACATCGACACGCGGCAGGTAACCGGCGCGCGCCTGCGTCAGTCCCTCGTCCGCGGCCAGGCGGCGGCTGCCCGCCGCCAGCACTTCGGGATTGGTGTGCACGGCTTGTTCGACTGCCTGGCGCAGCGCCTGGGCTGCCGCGAAATGCGGCACCGCCAAGACGGCCCATAGCAGTACGTGTGCCAGCCGGCACCCTGTCGTTGTCATGCTTCCCCCACTCGGGCGCACCCGCTGCCGCGTATCGGCTTGCCTGCGCGATACGGAAAGCGGTGCGCTACCCGTTTATTATGGTTTTCAACTTCACCGGCGTCCGGTTGCTGCCGTGCTGCTTTTTGCTTGCTGAACCCGCCACCCGCCGTACCCTCAGGCCGTGTGGATATTGCTGTTGCTCAGCAGCGTGTTGAGATCGAGCCCGACCACGCCCTGCAGCACAGCCACGTCCTGGAATGCAGCTGCCGTGCCGCTGCCATCGCGGTCCAGGCTGACCACGGTGTTGCCATCGACCTCCGACAGGCGGACGAACTGCGCGGCGTTGGCGGTGGTAACGGTGACGCCGGAGAGCAGATCAGACAAATCCAACACATCGCCGCCCGCAGCCGCGGGCGCCCGGTCAAAATCGGTGATCTTGTCCACCGAGGCCGGGTCGGCCCGGAGAAAGGCGAAGGTATCGCTGCCTGCACCGCCGGTGAGGATGTCGACACCGGCACCGCCAATCAGGGTATCGTTACCGCTGCCACCAGCCAGGCTGTCGTCGCCGGCCCCGCCACGCAGCACGTCGTTGCCACTCGAGCCAATGAGGTTGTCGCTGAAGGCCGAGCCGATCACACCTTCTATGTTCCTGTAGGTGTCGGTGCCAAGGCCCACTGCGCCCAGGTTCACCGTGGTGTCTGTGCTGCTCTGTGTCAGCGAAAAACTCACAGCCCCGGTGGCATCGGAGAAATCCAGCAGGTCGATGCCCGCACCGCCATTGATGGTGTCGTTGCCGGCGCCAGCGCGGATGATATCGTTGGCGGAGCTGCCGGTGAGCGTATCGTTGTAGGCCGACCCGATCACTCCCTCAATATTGCTGTAGGTGTCCTTACCCAGGCCGCCACCCAGAGTGACCTGGGTCCCGCTGCTGCTCTGCGTCAGGCTAAACGTGATCGCGCCGGTTGCATCGGAGAAATCCAGCATGTCGATGCCCGACCCGCCGTCAATGACATCGTTACTGGCGCCCCCTCGCAAGACGTCGTCGCCGGTGCCGCCGTTGAGGGTGTCGGCAGCGCCGCCGCCAATGAAGACGTCACCCACGCCGGCACCAGTCATGGTGTCTGAATTGCCGCCACCATCCAGATAAGACGCCTGGTAACTGAGATTCTCAAGCGAAAAGCCGGCAGGACTGTTCTTGTCCATAACGTTGACGGTCACCGTCGCCATGCTGTTGCCACCTGCGCCGTCGGAGACGGTATAGCTGAAGCTGCCCGACGTCGACTTGTTGTCACTATCAAACTCGATGAAGCTGCCATTGCTTTCAGTGACAAGTCTGAGGCCGGAAACCGTGCCGGAGGCGGAATCGACCGCAGTAATAGACAAGGCTCGTCCGTCGATGTCGACATCGTTGCCAAGCAGCGCGCTCACCGGAATCAGGATGTTGCTGGTGTTATTCGATACGTAGACAACGTCCCCTGCTGCCACTGGCGCATCGTTGACGGGATTGAGCGTAATCGCCACCGTATCGGTATCGACCGAAGCGCCATCGTTGGTCTGTATCTGCAACGATGCGGTGCCTGCGTAATCTTTCTCGCCAAGGAAGCTCATGCCATTCAGCGCAGCATTGATTGCCGCATCGCTGCCCGTGAATGTCATGGTGCTGTCCGCGGTGCCGTCGCCCGACAGGAACTGCAGTCCGGCAACGCCGTTCAGCGTAATCGCGCCGTGGCTTGCGCTCAGTGTCACGGTGTGGCTCGCGTTGTCCACGTCAGAGATGCCGAGTGCATTGCCGTTGGCGGTACGGAACACCAATGGCGTATCTTCGTTGACCACCTGCGCCAGGGGCACGGCATTCACCGCAGCATCGTTGGTGCCGGTGATGTTGACGGTGATCGCCTGGGTGGCGGTGAGATCAGCCGACTGCACGGACAGCGAGTCGGTCACATGCTGGCCCGCGCCGAGGGACTGGGCCTTGCTGTTGTCCAGCGTGTAGGTCCAGGCCCCGGTATTGCTGTCGAAGGTGAAGGAGCCGTATTGCCCGGCCAGGCTGGCCGGTGGCACGGCAGCAAAGTGCGCTTCGCCGCTGTCGGCATCGCTGACCGTCAGCGTGCCGCTGGCCGTAGGGTCGCCGGGAATGGCATTTCCTGCCCCGCCGGCCTCGGTCACCGAGGTGTCCTCGCTGGCTGAAGACGTGATCGTGGCGTAGTCGTTCGCGCCGGTGATGTTGACGGTGATAGTCTGCTGCGCGGTATGGTCGAACGAAGCCACCGTCAGTGAATCGCTGACCTGCTGGGCTGCTGTCAATGCATTGGCCTTGCTGTTGTCGAGCGTGTAGGTCCAGGCGCCGGTGTTGGCGTCGAAGGTGAAGGTGCCATACTGCCCCACCAGACTCGGCGGTGGCACATCGGCAAAGAGCGCTTGGCCCGCATCGACATCGCTGACCGTCAGCGTGCCGCTGGCGGAAGCGTCGCCAGCAATCGCATTGGCCGCGCCGCCCGCTTCGGTCACCGACGTGTCTGCACTGCCCGACGCCGCGATGGTGGCATGGTCGTTGGCGCCGGTGACGTTGACCGTGATGGTCTGCTGCGCGGTCTGGTCGAACGAGGCGACCGTCAGCGAATCGCTAGCCTGCTGCCCTGCGGTCAATGCATCGGCCTTGCTGTTGTCGAGCGTGTAGGTCCAGGCACCGGTATTGCTGTCGAAGGTGAAGGTGCCGTACTGCCCCACCAGACTCGCCGGTGGCACATCGGCAAAGTGCGCTTGGCCGGCATCGACATCGCTGACCGTCAGCGTGCCGCTGGCGGAAGCGTCGCCAGCAATCGCATTGGCCGCGCCGCCCGCTTCGGTCACCGACGTGTCTGCACTGCCCGACGCCGCGATGGTGGCATGGTCGTTGGCGCCGGTGATGTTGACCGTGATGGTCTGCTGCGCGGTCTGGTCGAACGAGGCGACCGTCAGCGAATCGCTGGCCTGCTGGCCCGCGGTCAACGCATCGGCCTTGCTGTTGTCGAGCGTGTAGGTCCAGGCACCGGTATTGCTGTCGAAGGTGAAGGTGCCGTACTGCCCCACCAGACTCGGCGGTGGCACGGCAGCAAAGTGCGCTTGGCCCGCATCGACATCGCTGACCGTCAGCGTGCCGCTGGCGGAAGCGTCGCCAGCAATCGCATTGGCCGCGCCGCCCGCTTCGGTCACCGACGTGTCTGCACTGCCCGACGCCGCGATGGTGGCGTGGTCGTTGGCGCCCGTGATATTGACCGTGATGGTCTGCTGCGCCGTTTGGTCGAACGAGGCGACCGTCAGCGAATCGCTAGCCTGCTGCCCTGCGGTCAATGCATCGGCCTTGCTGTTGTCCAGCGTGTAGGTCCAGGCACCGGTATTGCTGTCGAACGTGAAGGTGCCGTACTGCCCGGCCAGACTGCCCGGCGGCACGGCAGCAAAGTGCGCTTGGCCCGCATCGACATCGCTGACCGTCAGCGTGCCGCTGGCGGAAGCGTCGCCAGCAATCGCATTGGCCGCGCCGCCCGCTTCGGTCACCGACGTGTCTGCACTGCCCGACGCCGCGATGGTGGCATGGTCGTTGGCGCCGGTGATATTGACCGTGATGGTCTGCTGCGCGGTCTGGTCGAACGAGGCGACCGTCAGCGAATCGCTGGCCTGCTGGCCCGCGGTCAACGCATCGGCCTTGCTGTTGTCGAGCGTGTAGGTCCAGGCACCGGTATTGCTGTCGAAGGTGAAGGTGCCGTACTGCCCCACCAGACTCGGCGGTGGCACGGCAGCAAAGTGCGCTTGGCCCGCATCGACATCGCTGACCGTCAGCGTGCCGCTGGCGGAAGCGTCGCCAGCAATCGCATTGGCCGCGCCGCCCGCTTCGGTCACCGACGTGTCTGCACTGCCCGACGCCGCGATGGTGGCGTGGTCGTTGGCGCCCGTGATATTGACCGTGATGGTCTGCTGCGCCGTTTGGTCGAACGAGGCGACCGTCAGCGAATCGCTAGCCTGCTGCCCTGCGGTCAATGCATCGGCCTTGCTGTTGTCCAGCGTGTAGGTCCAGGCACCGGTATTGCTGTCGAACGTGAAGGTGCCGTACTGCCCCGCCAGACTGCCCGGCGGCACGGCAGCAAAGTGCGCTTCACCGGTGTCGACATCGCTCACCGTCAGCGTGCCGCTGGCAGTGTCGACGGCAATGGTGTTGGCGGCAACGGCGCTGGCTGCCCCACCCGCTTCCTTCACCGACGTGTCCTCGCTGCCCGACGCCGTGATGGTGGCCCCATCATTGGCGCCGTTGATCCGGATGCTCAGCGACGATGCCGCGCCGGCCTGGCCGTCGGTCACGTCATAGCTGAAAGTGTCCTGCACATGCTCACCCTGCCGCAGTGCCTGCACCTGGCCATTGCCGTTATCCAGCTTATAGCTATAGCTGCCGTCAGCATTGATCGTCAGCGTGCCGTAGTGCCCGACATACGTGCCGGCATTGGCCACCGCCAGCACATTGCCGGCGTCGACATCGCTGTCATTGGCCAGCACATTGCCGGTGATCGGGTTCGGCGAGTTGTCCTCGCCGATCGCGTGGGTATCGGCCATGGCCGTGGGCGCATGGTTCTCGTAGCCGGCAAAGTCCGACTTGGTCAACTCGTGCAGGCCATTGAGCCTGATGACCATTTCCGCCGTCGCGGGATTGCCGTCGACATCGACATAGACATAGGTATTGCCGCCCGATTGCTGGAACCAGGCGCCATGAGCCGTGGGCTGGCGTCCACCCCATTCAAAACCGGAGTTGCCCAGCACCGGGCGCAGGTCGAGGCGGTCCGCGCCACGCTGGAAGTCGGTGATGACATCCATGCCGGACGCTGCGGAGTCGGACACCGCGTTGTAGACGAACACGTCGCCGCCACTGCCGCCGCTCAAGGTATCGCCGCCTGCCCCGCCGCCAATGTTGTCGTCGCCGCCTTCGCCGTAGATGGTGTCCTTGCCATTGCCGCCGGCGACGATGTCGTTGCCGCCCAAGGCGGCATTGTTGCCGTTGTCCCCATAGATCAGGTCATCGCCGTTGCCGCCAAAGATGCGGTCGTTACCCGGCTGGGCCGACTCATGGCCGCGCCCGAGCAGGTGGTCGGCGTAGCTGTCGTAGCCGTCGCCATACAGCGTATCGCCGCCATTGTCGCCGGTGTAAAGCGCCGAGGAACCGTCGATGCTGCCGATCACGTCGTCGCCGCTGCCGCCATAGACCGCGTCGGCGCCGTTGCCGCCGGACAGGTTATCGTTGCCGCGCCCGCCGAATACGCGGTCCTTGCCATTGGCCCCCAGCAGCGTGTCGTTGCCGTCGCCGCCTTCGACGATATCGTCGCCGTTGCCCGCATCGACATAATCATTGCCATCGCCAGCGCTGACATAGTCATTGCCGTTGCCGCTCAGGATGGTGTCGCTAGACGTGGTGCCGCCGATGTTGTCGCTGCCGTTGGTGCCGGTCAGTGTTGCCATGATGTCCCTCTCTCCGTCCTGAGTGCCGGCCTGGTGGCCATGCCTTGCTTGTTGTCGTTGTGGGTAACGCTCGCTTATCGTTCGCGGAACGCCATCTCTTTGGTCTTGATGATTGGCTTGAGCAGGTAGTGAAGTACCGTCTTCTGCCCGGTCAGCACATCGACCGTCGCTACCATGCCGGGCAGGATGGGCACCTGCACCGCGCTGCCGCCGGGCCGGTTGTCGCGGGTGCGAACGCGCACCAGGTAGTAGCTTTCGGGGCGCTCGCCGGGGCGCTCCGGGGTCAGCGTATCGGCGCTGATATGCTCGACGGTGCCGGGAAAGCCGCCATACACCGAGAAGTCATAGGCCGACAGCTTGACCGTCGCCGGCTGCCCGGGCCGAAGGAAGGCAATGTCAGCCGGGCGCACGCGCGCCTCCACCAGCAAGGTGTCTTCGAGCGGGACGATTTCCAGCAGGTCCATGCCGGGCTGCACCACGCCGCCCACGGTGTTGATCTTGAGCTGCTTGACGATGCCGGCCAGCGGCGCGCGGACCAGGGTACGGTCGACACGGTCCTGCAGCGCCGTGTTGGTGGCACTCTGCGCCGCCTGCTCGGCCTTGGCCTGGTTGAGTTCGCGCATGGCCTCCGCGCGGAAATGCGTGGCCGCCTCGTCGAGCTTCTGCTGGCTCTCGCGGTAGGCCGCTTCCAGGCGCGGCATGGCGAGCCGCGTGGCATCGAGCTCGCCCTTCAGGTCATTGGTCTGCCGCTCGAGCCGCAGCACGTCGACGTCGGACACCACGCCCTGCGCCACCATCGGGCGCATCATGGAAAGCTCCTGCGCCACCAGCCGGTGGCTCTGCCGCAGCTGCTGCTCGCGCGAGCGCTTCTCGGTCAGTTCCTGTCGCCGCTGCTCGGACTGCTGGCGCAGCACGGCAAGGTTGGCCTCGAACGCGCGCTTGCGCGACTCGAACAGCGAACGCTCCTCGGCGACGAAGCGGCGGCCCTCGGCATCGGCGGGTGCGCTGGCGACGAAGTCCGTGCCGCCGGCCTCGCCGCTCAGGCGGGCGATGCGCGCCACCAGCGCATCGTCCTTGGTGCGGCCCTCCTGGTATGAGGCGGTGAAGCGGGTATCGTCGATGCGCATGAGGGCCTGGTCCTTCTTCACGACTTGGCCCGGGCGCACCATGATCTCGGCAATGATTCCGCCTTCGAGGTTCTGCACCACCTGTACCTGGCTCGACGGGATCACCTTGCCCTCGCCCACCGTGACTTCATCCACGCGCGCCAGCGCAGCCCAGGCCAGCGCCACCATGACAAAGACGAGGGCCGACCAGAGGATCCAGTGCGTGAAATAGCGCGGCTGGGCCATCGCAGCCGCATCGCGCTCACCCATGAAGGCGGTGTCGTCGGCACGCGGCCTCAGCGCGGCGGCGAGCCATCGCGCCATGCGTCGGGGCGGCGCGACGCGTTGCGGGTCAGGCTGAGGCGACATGGAGCTTCCTCCCCGCGAGCGCGTTCAGGACTTCGGCCTTGGGACCGTCGGCGACGATGCGACCCTGGTCCATCACGATCAGGCGATCGACCAGGCTGAGCAGCGAGCCGCGATGCGTGACCAGGATCAGCGTGCGCCCGCCCAGCGCCGCGGCCAGGCGCGCCTTGAACTGCTCCTCGGTGCGGTTGTCCATCGCGCTGCTCGGCTCGTCGAGCAACAGCAGCGGCGGCTGCAGCAACTCGGCACGTGCGATGGCGATGGCCTGGCGCTGGCCGCCCGACAGCCCTTCGCCACGCTCGCCGAGCCGCAGGTCATAGCCGTCCGGCAGGCGATCGGCAAAGTCGCTGACGCCGCCCACGCGCGCCGCGCGCAGCACCGCTTCGTCATCGGCGTACGGGGCGCCCATCACGATGTTGTCGCGGATGGTGCCGCTGAACAGCATCACGTCCTGCGGCACATAGCCGATATCGCGCCGCAGCGCCGCCGGGTCGAGCTGGCGCACTTCGGCGCCATCGACCAGCACCGTGCCGGTATCCGGCGCGTACAGGCCGAGGATCAGCTTCTCGATCGTGGTCTTGCCCGAGCCGATGCGGCCGATCAGCCCGACCCGCTCGCCGCTGGCAATGTGGAACGAGACGCCGTCCAGTGCCGCGTTGTCGCGGCCCGGATAGCGGAAGCTGACCTGGCGGAACTCGATCTCTCCGCGCAATGGCGGACGATGCAGGAAATGCTTGCCGGGCGGGCGCTCGACCGGCAGCGCCATCATCCGGTCGATGCCGGCCAGTGCGGTGCGGGCCTGGTGATAGCGCGTGGTCAGCCCCGCCACTTGCGACAGCGGCGCCAGCGCGCGGCCGGCGAGGATGGTGCAGGCGATCAGGCCGCCCATGGTCAGCCGGTCGTCGGCAATCAGGTACACGCCGATGACCACCACCACCAGCGTGGCGGCCTGCTGGGCGAACAGCGCGACGTTGATCACGCAGGCGGAAAGCAGCCGCGCCCGCAGCCCGAGCTTTGCCATCTGGCCGGCCACCTGTTCCCAGTTGCGTTGCGCTGGGCCTTCTGCGCCGGTGGTCTTGATGGTTTCGAGCCCGACCAGGGTCTCGACCAGCGCCGCCTGGCGCTGGGCCGCGCAGGCGCTGCTGGCGCGTACCGCGCGCGACAACGGACCCTGCAGCGCCAGGCTGATGCCGATCACCAGCGGCACCGCCAGCAGCGGCACCCATGCCAGCGGGCCGCCGACCCAGAACATGGCAGCAATGAAGACCGCGGCAAACGGCAGGTCGATCAGGGTCGTGATGGTGGCCGAGGTCAGGAACTCGCGCACGGACTCGAATTCATGCAGCTGGCTGCTCAGGCTGCCCACGGACGCGGGCCGCGCCTTCATCTCGATGCCCAGCACCTTTTCGAACACTGTCGCGGAGACCGTGACGTCGATGCGCCGGCCGGCCACGTCGACGAAATAGCCCCGCAACGTCCGCATCACCAGTTCGAAGGCAAGCACCAGGCCGACGCCGATGGCCAGCGCCCACAGCGTTTCCAGCGCATGGTTGGGCACCACGCGGTCATAGACGTTCATGGTGAACAGCGGCATGACCAGCGCGAACAGGCTGAGCAGCAGCGAGGCCACCATCACCTCGCCATAAAGCGGCCACGAGTGGCGCAGCACGCCCCAGAACCACTCGTGCGGCGGCGTCGGCCCTGGCTCGCCCGCCGTCTCGAAGCGGTGCGTGGGCCGGGCCAGGATGGCATGCCCGGTGTAGCGGGCCAGCAAGTCTTCGCTGCGGACAGCGTGCTCCCCCTCCCCCCACTCCGGCATCGCGACCAGCAGTTGTCCGGCTTCGCCGCCGCGGCGCAGCAATACGCAGGCCTCGCCCTGGTCGAGCAGCAGGATCGCAGGCAGCACCAGCTCGGGAATCTCGTCCAGCCGGCGCCTGACCAGCCGGGCCGACATACCGGCGCGCGCAGCCGCACGGGGAAACAATGCTGGTGTCAGGCGATGCGTTTCAAGCGGCAGGCCGGCAACCAGGGCTTCGGCCGAAGCTGGGCGGTTAAAACGTCGCGCCAGCCATAGCAGGCACGCAAGCAGCGGATCGTCGGGACGGGCATGTCGGGATGCCGGATCCGGCATATTCCAACCGGCGTCCTCGACAGGGCGTGCGGGTGCGGCGGCATGCATGGCGGGAGCCTGCCTGCTTCAGCGCGGCCCGTGGCCAACGCGGTGGCGTGCGATGCGGCCTGGCGCCATCATCGCTGCGCGGCTTGCGAATACCGCGCTCCCTGCGTAAAGCCTGCGCCAATTGCATCCAGCCATGGTGTCCCCCCGGTCCCATTGGTGTGGCGTTTTTCGCAAGAATAGGCGCGGGGGGCTGGCGCGCCCATCGTGCAGATGGATCAGCGGGCGCAACAAAGGGGCTGGACGGAATCATCCGTTTGGCGTTTCACGCAAGAAACGGGTGACGCCGGGTACAACAACAACCGGCTCACTCGAGCTGGATCTCCCCGTCGAACCGCACGTTGAGCTGCACGCCCGGCAGTTCCAGGGTCACCGAGACCGGAAAGCGCTCGGTGCCGGCGATGGTGCCGGCGGCCAGCGCCTTCGATATCGCCTGTTCGATCTCGCGCTGGGAACTGACGCCGACGACCTTCAGGAACTTGCGGATGCTGAGGTTGAAGGTTTCCTCGTTCATGGCTGTCTCCTGGGAGCGGGCTTGCGACCGCTACCAAGACAGCCTAGGCGATGCGGGGGCAATGCGGGGCGTTTTGCAGGCCCCCGCCGGGGTCCCCGTCAGATCACGCGCTGCTCCCGCAGCTTCGCGATCCGCTCGGCCGACAGGCCCAGCACGGCTTGCAGCACCTGCTCGGTATGCTCGCCCAGCCGGGGCGGCGGCGCGTCATACTGCACCGGCGTGGCCGACAGGCGCAGCGGGCTCTTGACCGTCGGGCATAGGCTGCCGTCCTCGCGCACCAGGTCGACCTGCAGTTCGCGATGCCGCACCTGCGGGTCCTCCAGCACCTGGCCGTAGTCATTGATCGGCCCGCACGGAATGCCCTGCGCTTCCAGCGCCTGCACCCAGTGCGCCGTCGGCCGCGTGCGCATGTGGGCCTCCAGCATCGGCACCAGCGTTTCGCGATGGACGATGCGGCCGGGGCCGGTGGCGAAGCGTTCGTCGGCGGCCAGGTCGGGACGCTCGATGCCGCGGCAATAAGCCTGCCACTGCCCGTCGTTGCCGGCCGCCACGATCATGTAGCCGTCGGCGGTGGCGAACACATGGTAGGGCACCATGTTGGCGTGCGCGTTGCCGTAGCGCGGCATGGCCTTGCCGGTCACGCGCTGGGCGATGATCGGCGTGGCGCCGACCGCGACCACCGCGTCCAGCAGGGCCATGTCGATATGCTGGCCCTCGCCGGTGCGCTCCGCGTGGCGCAGCGCGGCCAGCACGGCCACCGTGGCATACATGCCGGTGAGCATGTCGACCACGGCCACGCCCACCTTCTGCGGGCCGCCGCCGGGCAGGTCGTCACGCTCGCCGGTGACGCTCATCAGGCCGCCCAGGCCCTGGAAGATAAAGTCATAGCCGGGCTTGTGCGCGCTCGGCCCGGTCTGGCCGTAGCCCGTGATCGAGCAGTAGACGATCGACGGATTAAGCGCCTTGAGGCTGTCGTAGTCCAGCCCGTAGCGCTTCAGGTCGCCGACCTTGTAGTTCTCCAGCACGATCTGCGACTTCGCGGCCAGCTCGCGCACGATCGCCTGCCCGTCGGGGCTGGCGATATCGAGCGTCACCGACTGCTTGCCGCGATTCGCGCCGGCAAAGTAGGTGGCATCGCGCGACGGCTGGCCGTCCGCGCCAGGCAGCCAGGGCGGCCCCCACGAACGGGTGTCGTCGCCCGCGCCGGGACGTTCGACCTTGATGACCTCGGCGCCCAGGTCGGCCAGGTTCTGCGCGCACCAGGGCCCGGCCAGGATGCGGGACAGGTCCAGCACCCGGACGCCCGCAAGGGCGCCCCGGGTGCCACGGGTTTCTCGCGTGGCTTGCGTGCCCGCCATCTCAGATCGGGTCCCAGCCGATCACGTCGGGCGAACGCTCCAGCTTGAAGAAGCTGTTGCGCATCGCCGGCATGGCGATCTCGCCCACGCTCTCCGGCGTCCAGCCTTCGCTCATATGCACCGAGCGCACCGGGCGCGGCTGGCTCATCAGCATGATCTCGTTGGCGCGCACCGCGAAGATCTGGCCGTTCACTTCGCTGGCGGCCGGGCTGGCGAGGTACACCGCCACCGGCGCGATCTTGCCGGCTTCCATCTTCTGCAGCTTGGCCACGCGTGCCTTCTCTTCCGGCGTCTCGGCCGGGATCGAGCTGGTCATGCGGCTCCACGCGAACGGCGCGATGCAGTTCGAGCGCACGTTGAAGCGCTGCATGTCCAGCGCGATCGACTTGGACAGCGCGGCGATGCCCAGCTTGGCCGCCGAGTAATTGGCCTGGCCCAGGTTGCCGATCAGGCCCGAGGTCGAGGTCATGTGCACGTAGGCGCCGCCCTCCTGGTCCTTGAAGTAGTTGGCCGCGGCGCGGCTGACGAAGAACGTGCCGTGCAGGTGCACGTCGATGACCGAACGCCATTCTTCCTCGTTCATCTTGAAGAACATGCGGTCGCGCAGGTTGCCGGCGTTGTTGACCACGGCGTCGATGCGGCCGAAGTGGTCCAGCGCGCATTGCACGATGGCATTGGCGCCGTTCCAGGTCGACACGCTGTCCGTGTTGGCCACGGCCTCGCCACCGGCGGCGCGGATTTCATCGACCACGCGCTGGGCGGGGCCGGCGTCGCCGCCTTCACCGGTCATCGACACGCCCAGGTCATTGACCACAACCTTGGCGCCGGCGGCGGCCATTGCGAGCGCGATGCCACGCCCGATCCCACCACCCGCGCCCGTCACCAGCGCGACCTTGCCTGCCATCAAACCGCTCATTGCGTTGCTCCTCTGAATACTTTTTGTGCGGTCACCGACCGCAAATCCGGCAAACACCCTTTCGCCGCGGGCACATGGCGCGCCAATGCGGTCAGTCCGGATGTCAATGCCCCGCGGGATACGATAAATTGGCGGCCGCGACATTGGAATTCACGAATCACAAAAGTGGCCTTTGGCCTTACGGAAGCCCATGCATTACGACCTGACAGACCTCCGCCTCTTTCTGAACGTCGGCGAGACGGAGAACCTGACCCGTGCAGCCGAGCGCAGCTTCCTGTCCCTGCCCGCGGCCAGCACCCGGATCAAGCAGCTGGAAGAGGCGTTCCAGACACAATTGCTGATCCGCCAGGTCAAGGGCGTGCGCCTGACGCCGGCTGGCGATGCGCTGCTGCGCCACGCGCGCGAAGTCTTCCGCGAGCTGGAGTGCCTGCATTCCGACCTGCGGCCGTACGCCAAAGGGGTCAAAGGCCGCGTGCGGTTGCTGGCCAACACCACCGCCACCAACTCATTCCTGGCCGCCGGTGTGTCGCGCTTCCTGACGGAAAACCCGGATGTCGATATCGAGCTGGAGGAGCACCTGTCGCAGGAAATCGTCTCGGCGATCAGCGCGGGCGCGGCCGACCTGGGCATCGTCGCGGGTGAAGTCGCCACCCAGGACCTGGACGTGATGCATCTGTGCAGCGACGAGCTGATCGTGATCGCCCCGGTCAACCACCCGCTGCCGGCGTTCAAGCGGCTGCATTTTGCTGACCTGCTCGATACCTGCCGCTTCGTCGGCCTGAACCAGTTCAGCGCGATCCAGTCGTTCCTGGACCGCATCGCCAGCGGCATGGGCAAGCGCATCAGCCTGCGCATCCAGGTGGGCAGCTTCGACGCGGTGTGCCGCATGGTGGAGGCCGGCGCGGGCATCGCCATCGTGCCCAACAGCTGCGCGCGCCGCTACGCCAGCCGCAAGGTGCTGCGCTTCATCCAGCTGGAAGACGAATGGGCCAAGCGCGAGCTGCGCCTGTGCCGCCGCCCTGGGCGCGAGCTGCCCCAGTTTGCCGAGACCCTGATCCAGTACCTGGTGGACGCGGCGCGCGAGCCGGTGTAAGGCCCGCCTGCGCCGCCCTGCAGCGAATCAGCCCCTCAGCCCGCGGCCAGGCCCGCGGAATGCGCCACCAACCCCGCCAGCGGACGCAGCGACACCACCATCACCGCCAGCAGCAGGCCCATGGCGAACACGCCGGGCCAGCTGGTGCGCCCGCTGCGCGCCAGTGAATAATTGACCAGCTCCGGCGACCAGTGATAGTCGCGCAGGCGCCGGATCGTGGTTTCGGCATGCCAGCGGTAGAGCTGGTTGCCATACATGCCCAGCAGCAGCGCCAGCGCATACAGCATCGGCCGCGACAGCACCAGCGGCATGTCCAGACGGAACAGCGCGTGCAGCACCGGCTCTGCGCAGACGATCAGCGCATAGACGCCCACCTGCCAGTACATGCGCCGGTAGGCCATCCAGAACGGCCCCAGCAGGCACGCCGCCCAGTTCCACGACATGCCGCCGCGGCCCACGGCCAGGGCCCAGCGCGCGCTGTAGAACGGGTAGCGCGGCCCCACGAAAACGGCCAGCGCCGCGTCGTCACGGATCGATGATTTCATGCCAACCTCCCCCTGCCTGCGCTGCGCTCGTCCGTCGCGGCGCAGCCTGTGCCAAAGCATAGGCCAGGCGGCGCGCCGCCTGCGTGCGCTAGCGCGCATTGCGGCGGAGATTGGCGCAGGATCGGGGCAGGACTGGCGGCCGCGGTGCTGCCGGCGCATCCTCGCCCCGGGCCGGGTAATTCTCCGGCCCTATTCCTATTTCCAGCGCCACAGGATCTGCAGGATGATCAGCGTGAAGACGGTCGCGATCACGGCAGTGGTTTCGCGCCCCAGGCCGGCGGCGACGCCGATGGCGGCGACCATCCAGATGCTGGCGGCCGTGGTCAGGCCCTTGATATGGGCCTCGTCGCTCTGCTTCAGGATCGCGCCGGCGCCCAGGAAGCCGATGCCCGCGATCAGGCCCTGCAGCACGCGGCTCATGTCGGCCAGCGGCACCCCGGCCTGCAGCGGCACCAGCACGAACAGCGCCGAACCCAGCGCCACCAGCATATGGGTGCGCAGCCCGGCAGCCTTGCCGGCGGCCTCGCGCTCATAGCCGATCAGGCCGCCCAGCACCACCGCCACGCACAGGCGCACGAGGATGCGGGTGGCCTCGCCGGCGTCGGGCACGTCGGCAAATTCGGCGCGCAGCGCGCTGTAGATTTCGGACCAGACCCCATCCATCGCTTTGCCTCCGGGTGCTGTGGCACAGACCCGAGCGTAGCACGGGGCACGCGCCGGGAACGTGGCGCCCGCAAAGCGGGGACGCCGGCGCCACATCGCCGCAAGCGCCCCGCCCTGAGCATGCGGTGGCGTCCTACAAGGCAAGCGGAAGGTCCCCGACAGTCCCGCTACGCCCCGGTTCCTATATTGGAATCACCGCGACATGACTTCGACAGGAGCCACACCATGCCCTACATCCTCGCCTGGCTACTTGGTGTCCCAGCCTTCGTTCTGATTCTGATCTGGCTGTTCGTACACTGATCCACGGGGCCAAGGCTGCGGCCACAGGCCCCTTCCCCCGACCGCGCGGCGCCGCCAGGCGCCGTCGCCTCCCGACGCCCGGCCCCTGCCGGGCGTCGTGCTTGCCGCACCCCGCTTCCGGGTCCCCTAAGCCGCTCTTTCGCAAATCCGAATTTCGGCGTGCAGGGGGCTCGGGAATAATGGCCCCCATTCAAATCGAACCGGGCCATCCCATGCTTGCACAACAGGATCCAGACCAGCTCTACCCCGAAATCCGCGAAGCGGTGCGCGACCTCTGCGCCGGCTTCGACTCTGCCTACTGGCAACGCGTGGAAGAGCAGAACGCCTTCCCGGAGAAGTTCGTCCAGGCGCTGACCCAGGCCGGCTGGCTGTCGGCCCTGATCCCGGAATCCTATGGCGGCTCGGGCCTGTCGCTGACCGCGGCCTCGGTCATCATGGAAGAAATCAACCGCAGCGGCGGCAATTCCGGCGCCTGCCACGGCCAGATGTACGTGATGGGCTGCCTGCTGCGCCACGGCTCGGACGAGCAGAAGCAGCGCTGGCTGCCGGGCATTGCCTCGGGCGAGCTGCGCATGCAGTCGATGGCCGTGACCGAGCCCACCACCGGCACCGACACCACCAAGCTCAAGACCACCGCGGTGCGCCAGGGCGACAAGTACATCGTCAATGGCCAGAAGGTATGGATTTCGCGCGTGCAGCACTCGGACCTGATGCTGCTGCTGGCGCGCACCACGCCGCTGGACCAGGTCAAGCGCAAGTCCGAAGGCCTGTCGGTGTTCGTGGTCGACCTGCGCGATGCCATCGGCAAGGGCCTGACGGTCAAGCCGATCCGCAACATGGTCAACCACGAGACCAACGAGCTGTTCTTCGACAACCTCGAGATCCCGGCCGAGAACCTGATCGGCGAGGAAGGCAAGGGCCTGAAGTACATACTCGACGGCCTCAACGCCGAGCGCATCCTGATCGCCGCCGAGTGTATCGGCGATGGCTACTGGTTCGTCGAGCGCGCCAGCAACTATGCGCGCGACCGCATCGTATTTGACCGCCCGATCGGCCAGAACCAGGGCGTGCAGTTCCCGATCGCGCGCTCGTACATCAATGTGGAAGCCGCCAGCCTGATGCGCTACAAGGCCGCGCAGCTGTTCGACGCGGGCAAGCCCTGCGGCAAGGAAGCCAATATCTCCAAGCTGCTGGCCGCCGACGCCTCGTGGGAAGCAGCCAACGTCTGCCTGCAGACCCACGGCGGCTTCGGCTTTGCCGCCGAGTACGACATCGAGCGCAAGTTCCGCGAAACCCGCCTGTACCAGGTGGCACCGATCTCGACCAACCTGATCTTGTCCTTCGTGGCCGAGCACGTGCTCGAACTGCCGCGTTCGTTCTGAGGGCCGCGCATGTCTGTCAATTCGCCCAAGGACATCCGGCCGCTCGACGGCATCCGCGTGGTCTCGCTCGAGCACGCGGTGGCGGCACCCTTTGCCACGCGCCAGCTGGCCGACCTGGGCGCACGCGTGATCAAGGTCGAGCGCCCAGGTGCGGGCGACTTTGCGCGCGGCTATGACGAGACCGTGCACGGCCAGGCCTCGCACTTCGTCTGGCTCAACCGTGGCAAGGAAAGCCTGACCCTCGACCTGAAGCAGGACGAGGCGCAGAAGGTCCTGCACCAGCTGCTGGCCGACGCCGACGTGCTGGTGCAGAACCTGGCGCCCGGCGCCGCCGCGCGCATGGGCCTGGACTTCGACACGCTGCACGCCAGTTACGACAAGCTGATCGTGTGCGATATCTCGGGCTACGGCGATGCCGGCCCGTATCGCGACAAGAAAGCCTACGACCTGCTGATCCAGGCCGCCGCCGGCCTGATCGGCATCACCGGCGGCCCGGACGAGCCCTCGCGTGCGGGCATCTCGATTGCCGACATCGCCGCTGGCATGTACGCCTACACCGGCATCCTGTCCGCGCTGCTGCAACGTGGGCGCACCGGCAAGGGTGTACGCGTCGAGGTCACCATGCTCGAGGCGCTGTCCGAATGGATGGGCTATGCGCTCTACTTCGGCCACTACGGCGGCACGCCGCCGGCGCGCTTCGGCGCCTCGCACCCGGCCATCGCACCCTATGGCGTGCATCGCACCGGCGACGGCGGCAGCGTGATCTTCGGCCTGCAGAACGAGCGCGAATGGCGCGCCTTCTGCGAGAAGGTGCTGGAGCAGCCCGAGCTGCTGCAGGACGAGCGCTTCGCCACCAACTCGGGCCGCGTGAAGAACCGCCCCGCGATGACTGAAATCATCGAGCAACGCTTTGCCTCGATGACCGTATCGCGGGCGGAGGCGCTGCTGGACGCGGCGCAGATCGCCAACGCGCCGATGAACGATATCGAAGCCGTCTGGAACCACCCGCAACTGGCCGCCCGCAACCGCTGGCGCGAAGTCGCGGTGCCGGGCGGCACCATCGGCGCGCTGCTGCCGCCGGCCAACCTGTCGGGCGTGGAGCCGGTGATGGGCGATGTTCCTGCACTGGGCGCGCACAGCCGGCAGATCCTGGCCGAGCTCGGCTACGCCGACAGCGACATCGCTGCGCTGGTGGACCGGAAGACTATCTGAGCCAATACCGGCGCCCGGGCAACCGGGCGCTTTTTCCTTTCTGCAAGTACACATCCATCTCCGGAGCCGGCATGAGCCAACCCGCAGACACTACCTACCCGACCCGCCAGCTGTGCGACTTCCTCGCCGACCTCAAGCTGGCCGACGTGCCCGCGCCCGTGATCGAGCGCACCAAGGACCTGTTCCTCGACTGGATCGCCTCGGCCATCGCCGGCAAGGATGCGCCGGCGGTACGCAAGCTGCAGGAATTCGCCGCGGCCATGGGCCCGGCCCAGGGCGAGGCCGAAGTGCTGGTCGACCGCCGCCGCACCTCGCCCTATTTCGCCGCGCTGATCAACGGCGCCTCCTCGCACGTGGTCGAGCAGGACGACGTGCATAACGGCTCGGTGCTGCACCCTGCCGCCGTGGTGTTCCCCGCCGTGGTGGCCGCGGCGCAGGCCGAAGGCAAGACCGGTGCCGAAATGCTGCTGGCCTCGATCGCAGGCTATGAGGCAGGTATCCGCATCGGCGAGTTCATGGGCCGCTCGCATTACCGCGTGTTCCACACCACCGGCACCGTCGGCACGCTGGCTGCCGCCGCCGCCGTCGCCAAGCTCTACGGCCTGGACGCCGAAGGCATCAACCAGGCGCTGGGCTCGGCCGGCACGCAGGCCGCGGGCCTGTGGGAATTCCTGCGCGACGCCGCCGACTCCAAGCAGCTGCACACCGCCAAGGCCGCGGCCAATGGCCTGCAATCGGCCTGGCTCGCACGCGCGGGCTTCACCGGGGCCAAGCAGATCCTGGAAGGCGCGCAGGGCATGGCTGCCGGCATGTCGAGCGATGCCAATCCCGCCTGCCTGACCGACGGCCTCGGCACGCGCTGGGCCACCGCCGAGACCTCGTTCAAGTTCTTCGCCTCGTGCCGCCATACGCACCCGGCCGCCGATGCGCTCAAGGCCGTGATGCAGCGCGAAGGCATCGCCGCCGACCAGGTCGCCGGCGTCACCACGCACGTGCACCAGGGCGCCATCGACGTGCTCGGGCCGGTGGTCAACCCGACCACCATCCACCAGGCCAAGTTCTCGATGGGCACGGTGCTGGGCCTGGTGGCCGTGCACGGCCATGCCGGCCTGGGCGAGTTCGAGCAGCATGCGCTGCAGGACGACAGGGTGACTGCATTCCGCGGCAAGGTCGAGATGGAACTCGACGACGAGATCAACGCCGCCTACCCGCGCCAGTGGATCGGCCGCGTGACCGTGAAGACCACCGACGGCCGCACGCTGGCCGCGCGCGTCGACGTGCCCAAGGGCGATCCCGACAACACGCTGTCGCGCCCGGAACTGGAAGCCAAGGCGCTGCAACTCGGCGCCTTCCGCCACGGCGCCAGCGAGGCCGAAATGCGCGAGATCATCCGCCGCGTGTGGGCGCTGGAGCAGGCGCCCAACGTCAACGACTGGCTGCCCGCCGCACGCTGAGAACCCGCGCATGTCCACTGCAGTCACTTACCTGTTCGTGCCGGGCGACCGGCCGGAACGCTTCGGCAAGGCCGCCGCGGCCGGCCCGGATGTCATGATCCTCGACCTCGAGGACGCGGTCCATCCGGACGCCAAGCCCGCCGCGCGCGAGGCCATCGGCGCCTGGCTGGCCGGCCGTCCCGCGGCCAACGCCTTTGTCCGCATCAACGACAGCGCCTCGCCCGCCTTTGCCGCCGACATGGCCTGGCTGCGCGCGCTGCCGCCCGGCACCGCGCTGGCCGGGCTGCTGGTGCCCAAAGCGGAGGATGCCGCCGCACTGGCGGGCATCGCGCAGGCCCTGCATGCGATCAATCCGCAAGGCGAACTGGTCGCCATCATCGAGACCGCGCGCGGCCTGCATCAGGTCGATACCGTGGCGAGCGCAACCGGTGTGGCGCGCCTGGCCTTCGGCTCGCTCGACTATGCGGTCGACCTGGGCTGCAGCCATACGCGCAACGCACTGGCCTTCGCGCGCGGGCGCATCGTGCTGGCCTCGCGCGTGGCCGGGCTGCCGCCGCCGGTCGACGGCGTGACCACCGCGCTGAAGGACGAAGCGGTGCTGGCCGATGATGTCGCCTACGCGCGCGAACTCGGCTTTGCCGGCAAGCTCTGCATCCATCCGGCACAACTCGCCGCGGTACGTGGAGGCTTCCTGCCAAGCGCCGAACAACTGGACTGGGCCCGCCGCGTGCTGGCAGCCACCGCCAGCGGCAGCCATGCAGTGCAGGTCGACGGCAAGATGGTCGACCGCCCCGTGATCGAGCAGGCGCGCCGGCTGCTGGCGCTGGCGCAATAGCGCGCTCCCCGATTTCCACCCGATGTTTTAGAGGGCTTTGATGCCATGACTGACGCCAACTCCGAACTCGAACGCCTGCGCGGCTGGATCGGCCGCAGCGAATCGCGCACCGAAACGCTGTCGCCGGAACCGGTCATCGGGCTCGCGGCCACCTTCGACCTCGATCCCGAGGCCATCGCCGCCGGCCCGCTGCCGCCGCTGTGGCACTGGCTCTATTTCCTGCCACGCGCGCCACAGCGCGAACTGGGGCGCGACGGCCATCCCTCGCTTGGCGGCTTCTTCCCGCCGGTGCCGCTGCCGCGACGCATGTGGGCCGGCAGCGAGCTGACCTTCAGCCATCCGCTGCATCTCGGCGATACCGTCACGCGCACCTCCACCATCAAGGACGTGCAGTACAAGACCGGCCGCACCGGCGAGCTGTGGTTCGTCGCCGTCGACCATGAACTGACCGTCAATGGCAAGACCGCCGTCAACGAGCGCCACGACATCGTCTACCGCGCCATGCCGGACCCGTCCAAGCCACAGGCGCCGCGCCCGCGGCTGGAGCGAACCGCGCAATGGCAGCGCACGCTGCAGGCGGATCCGGTGATGCTGTTCCGCTATTCGGCGCTGACGTTCAACGGGCACCGCATCCACTACGACCGCGAATACACGCGCGACGTGGAGGGCTACCCCGGCCTGGTGGTGCATGGGCCGATGCAGGCCATGCTAATGCTGGACCTAGTGGCGCGTGAACAGCCGCAGGCACGCGTGAAGCGCTTTGGGTTCCGCGGGCTGGCGCCGTTGTTCGATCAGGACATCATCACTGTTGGCGGCACAGCTGATCCGGCGCAACCTGGGCGGCTGGTGCTGTGGACTGGCGATGATGCTGGCGGGCAGGCGATGCAGGGATGGGCTGAAGTAGAAGGCTAAAGAGCTGCCGGTTTGCTCCCTCTCCCGCTTGCGGGCTTGCCTTTACCCACATCTCGATAGGAAAGGTTGTAAACCGGATTGGACGGTGTTAACTTCGGGTGAAGTTGACAATCAGTGGTGGCAATTTTGCCTGATACGGAAGATCTGGAAGACTGGGCCAGCGACGAATTCGGTGGCGCTCAGTTGGGCGATGCACGTCGCACGCAGCGCCTTGTGGCATTGGCGCGCGGACTGGCGCAAAAAGCCCATGTTTCGTTCCCGCAGGCCTTGAGTGGTGCCCAACTCAAGGCGGCATATCGCTTCTTTGATAATGAGGCGGTCGACCCGGACGGAATACTGGCGAGCCACGTCGTTCAAACCGTGGGTCGCATGCAGCAGGTACCTGTCGTATTGGCGGTGCAGGACACCACGGAATTCAATCTGGCAAATTTGCCCGCGACTGAGGGACTTGGTCACGGCACGGGCGGCAATTTGCACGGATTCATGTTGCACAGCGTGCTGGCGGTGACGCCTGAGGGCCTGCCACTGGGCGTGTTGAGCATGAAGACGTGGGTGCGTGCGCCGCAAGCATCGGGCAAGGCCAGGCAGCGCCGGGCGCTGTCCATTCGTGACAAGGAAAGCGTGAAGTGGCTGGAGGGGCTGGAATGCCTTGAGCCGCTCAAGATGCAGTGTCCGGACACGCACCTTGTTGCCGTCAGCGATCGCGAGGGCGATGTGTATGACGTGTTCCTGGCGCCGCGCCCAGCGGGGGTGGACTGGTTGGTGCGGGCCGCCTGGAATCGAGGCGTGGACCACCCAGAGAAGTATCTGTGGGAGACGGTTGCTGCGGCTCCTGTACTTGGGGAGACCGTACTGCACGTGCCCAGGAGCGGCGCCAGGCAGGCGCGTAGCGCCCGACTGGCTTTGCGCTGTGTGCCCGTCCAACTGCGACCGCCGCGCAGCCGCGGTGCAGAGGCCCTACCGAGTCTCGAGGTATTTGCCATTCACGCGCTGGAACTCGACCCGCCCGAAGGCGTTGAGCCGCTCGAATGGATGTTGCTCAGTTCAATGCCCACCCAAACGCTGGAAGATGTGCTCGAACGGCTGAGCTGGTACGCCCGTCGCTGGACCATTGAATCCTGGCATCGTGTCCTGAAAAGTGGCTGCCAGATCGAAGCCCGGCAGTTCGGGACGCTGGAGCGGTTCCTGCGGGCCACGGCGCTGTTCGCCGTAATCGGCTGGCGCATCTTGTACGCAACTATGCTGGGCCGGCTCGAAGCCGATATCCCTTGCTCGGTGCTACTGCAATCGCTCGAATGGCAGGCCTTGTACTGCCGCACGCACGGCACAACCAAGCCACCAGAGCAGGCACCCAAACTCAGCGACGCGGTCCTTTGGGTCGCCAAGCTCGGTGGCTACCTGGGTCGCAAAAACGACGATCCCCCCGGTGCTACTGTCCTCTGGCGCGGCTTCCTCGTTTTGCACGAAATCACCGAAATGTATCGGATCTTCCAGAAAAACGAGTAAGCCGCCGGAAGTTGTGGGTAAAGGCAAGCTTGCGGGAGAGGGAGCACCCAGGCGGTTATCGAAGTCCACGGGCATTTGGTCCCGCCCCCAACGCGACATCAACTCGGCCCTAGCGGCTACATCAATGGAAAAAGCCGGCTCTCGCCGGCTTTTTCCATTGGTACCTGACAGCCCTCAATCCGCCTGGATCTTCGCCGTCTTCACCACCCCACCCCACAGCGCCAGCTCACGCTGGATACGATCGCCCAGCGCCTTCGGCGTGCTGACATTGACGTCATAACCGCCCGCAGCCATCCGCTGCCGATACGCAGGATCGTCGCCGATCGCCTTCTGTGCCTTCACCAGCTTGTCCACCACATCCGCCGGCAGCTTCTGCGGCCCGATCAGCGCATACCACCCGGTCAGGTCATAGTTCTTCTGCCCCGACTCGATCATGGTCGGCACGCTAGGCAGCGCCGGATTGCGTGTCTTCGACGTAACCGCCAGCGCGCGCACCTTGCCGCCGTTGATATGGCCGATGGCGGTGCCAGTGATATCGAACATGAACGTCACCTTGCCGCTCATCACATCGGCCATGGCCGGCGAGTTGCCCTTGTACGGCACGTGCAGCATCTTCACGCTGTTCATCTGCGCCAGCAGTTCCGCCGACAGGTGGTTGGACGCGCCCACGCCCGCCGATCCGAACGAGACGTCGTCCGGATGCTTGCGCGCATACTCAACCAGCTCGCCAACGTTCTTCGCCGGGAAGTCCTTGTTCACCAGCAGCACGTTGGTGTAGTCGGTGATCAGGCCAATGTAGGTAAAGTCCGTGGTCGGGTTGAAGTTGACCGAGCGCTGGATCAGCGGCGTCATGGTCATGGTCGGGCTGGCGACGAAGTACAGCGTGTAGCCGTCCGGCGCCGCCTTGGCGGTCAGGTCGGCGGCGATCGCGCCGCTGGCGCCGGCGCGGTTGTCCACCACCACCGGCTGCTTGAGTACGCGGCCGAGTTGTTCGGCGTAGATACGCGCGGCCGTGTCCACCGGGCCGCCCGGGGCGTAGCCCACCAGCAGCTTGACCGGCCGCGACGGGTAGATGTCGTTAGCCCACGCCGCGCCCTGCAACAGCAGCGTGGTGGACAGTGCCGCCAGTGTCGTCCATGTTTTCATGTTGTTGTCTCCTCCAGATATGACTGAAAAGCCCGGGCCGGAACGCGGTGCCGGGCCCGTAAAGAAAAACGTCTAGTCCAGCAGCGCGCGCAGCGGTTGCTTGAGCAGCTTGCCGCTCGCCGTAGTGGGAATGACGTCGATGATGCGAATTTCCGCCGGACGCTTGTACGGCGCCAGGCTCTCGCGCAGGTAGGCGTCGAGCGCCTTGCGGTCTGGCTCGCTGCCATCCTGCATCTCGATAAAGGCCACCACTTCCTCGTTGCCGTCGCTGGTGGTGCGCCCGACCACCGCAGACTGGCGCACGCCCGGGAAGGCATTGATCACCGACTCGACCTCGATCGGATAAACATTGAAGCCCGAGCGGATGATCAGGTCCTTCGAGCGGCCCGAGATAAACAGCGCGCCGTCGGCATCCAGGTAGCCCAGGTCGCCGGTGTTGAGCCAGCCGCCGGGCAGCAGCGCCTCGGCGGTCTGTTCGGGGTTGCGGTAGTAGCCGAGCATCACCCCCGGGCCACGCACGCGGATCTGGCCCCGCTCGCCGGCCGGCAGCAGCTTGCCTTCGGCGTCGGTGATCTCGATCTCCACGCCTTCGACGATATAGCCCGCCGAGCAGTCGGCGCGCGGCGCGTCCATGCGCGTGATGAACAACGAGCCGGCGTATTCGGTGATGCCGTAGCCATGGTGCAGCGCCTGGCCGAACAGCGTCTCGACCTCGCGCTTGAGCGTGGGATCGAGCGGCGCGCCGCCGGTGTACAGGTAGCGCAGGCGCGGGTAGTCGCCGGCCTTGGCGCCGAGCGCCGGCGCCACCGCCATGATGCGCGTGAACATGGTCGGCACGCCCTGCAGGATGGTGACGCCCGGCGAAGCCAGCGCCTCGAATACTTCGTTGGCGTCGAAGCGCGGGCGCAGGAACAGGCTGGCCCCCGCATAAAGGGTAGCCATCAGCACCGTGGCGATGCCGAAGATATGCGACATCGGCAACGCGCCATAGGCCACGTCGGCCGGGCCCATGTCGCGCGAGGTGGCGGAGATGCGGGCAAAGTGCGTCAGGCCCGCGTGCGGCACCATCACGCCCTTGGGCGCGCCGGTGGTGCCGGAGGTATAGATCAGCGTGGCGACGGTGCGCGCCTGTTCGGCACTCACGCGCTCGGGCGGCGTGGCGGCGCGCACCGCGTGCATGCCCTCGTCATACACCGGGCAGCCGCTGGTCTTGGCGCCGAGGCGCTCGCCGTGCGCGGCGGCCACGTCGGACACATGGCCGGTGAACAGCACCAGCGCCGGCTGCGCATGGTCGCGGATATTGTCGATCTCGCGCGCCGACAGGCGCGCGTTGACCTGGATCGGCCACGCATGCAGCAGGCTGCTGGCGAACAGCGTGACCACCATCTCGTTGCAGTTCTCGCCGATCACCATGACGCGGTCGCCCTCGCCCACGCCCTGCCCCGCCATCCAGTCACGGGCGGCTTCGATGCGCCGCCACAACTCGCCGTAGGCGATCACGGCGCCGTTCTCGTACAGGCACGGGGCGTCTGGCGTCTGCGCCGCCCAGTGGCGGGGAATGTCGTGGATGTATTTGGGGCGGAAGGAAGACATGGGCTGAGTCGTAAGGCGGGCTGAGGTTCAAAGCAGGCCGCTCGCGGATGCTCCGGAATGCATCCCCGAGCACTCGAGCAGTGCTGCGCCAGTTTGCGCCAAGCCCGGCGGCGAAGCCATTTGCAATTCGCTAAGGTGGTCTTCGGCGCCGCTGCCACCCAACGCAGGTGGTTCCGCCGGCATGAAGGACGCCTTTACCATTGATGAAGCAACGAATCGCGCCCGAGCCCTACAATCGGCCGGCACAGTGAGGGCTGCTGCACGCCGCACAAGATCTGCCCAGGCGCCGCGCAGCCCGCGTACCACAGGGGACATACAGATGGATTTGCGTTTCACCGCCGAGGAACAGGCCTTCCGCGAGGAAGTCCGCGCTTTCGCGCAGGCCAGCCTGCCGGAAGACATCCGCAACAAGGTGCTCAACCACCAGCGCGTGGAGAAGGACGACTACGTCCGCTGGCACCGCATCCTGCATGCGCACGGCTGGGGCGCGCCCACCTGGCCCAAGCAATGGGGCGGCACCGGCTGGACCCCGCTGCAGCGCCTGATCTTCGAGATCGAGACGTTCCGCGCCGGCGCCCCGCGCATGCTGCCGTTCGGCCTGACGATGATCGGCCCGGTGCTGATGAAGTACGGCAGCCCGGAGCACCAGCAGCGTTTCCTGCCGCGCATCCCGGCCGTCGAAGACTTCTGGTGCCAGGGCTATTCCGAGCCCGGCTCGGGTTCCGACCTCGCCTCGCTGAAGACCCGTGCAGTGCGCAAGGGCGACAAGTACATCGTCAACGGACAGAAGACGTGGACCACGATGGCGCACTTCGCCGACTGGATCTTCTGCCTGGTGCGCACCGATCCCGAGGCCAAGGCCCAGGAAGGCATCTCGATGCTGCTGATCGACATGAAGTCGCCGGGCGTGACCGTGCGCCCGATCAAGACGCTCGACGGCGGCCACGATGTCAACGAGACCTGGTTCGAAGACGTGGAGGTGCCGGTCGAGAATCTGCTGGGCGAGGAAAACCGCGCCTGGACCTATGCCAAGTACCTGCTCGGCCATGAGCGCACCGGCATCGCCGGCATCGGCCACTGCAACCGCGAGCTGCGCCTGCTCAAGCACTACGCCAGCCAGGCCACCGACGGCGCCGGCCGCCCGCTGATCGAAGACGTGCGCATGCGCGACAAGATCGCCCGCGTGGAAATGGACATCATGGCGCTGGAAATGCTGCTGCTGCGCGTGGCCACGCAGGCCGCCGGCACGCCGGGTCCGGAAGCCTCGATCGTCAAGATCCGCGGCTCGGAGGTGCAGCAGGACCTGGCGATGCTGATGATGGAAGTGGCCGGCCCCAATGCCTGGCCGTATTCGCCGGACTGGCTGGAGCCCGGCGCAAAGCAGCCGGTGGCGGGCCCTGAGTGGGCCGCCCCGGCCGCCTCCACCTACTACGACATGCGCAAGACCTCGATCTACGGCGGCGCGACCGAAGTACAGAAGAACATCATCTCCAAGATGATCCTGGGTTTCTGAAGGGATAGCTGACATGGACTTCACCTACAGCGAAGAGCAACAGATGCTGGCGGACAGCCTGCGTCGCTTTATCGATACCGAATACACCTTCGAAGCCCGCCGCAAGAGCGCGCGTGCGGGCGAGAGCCTGGATCGCGGCGTGTGGGCCAAGCTGGCCGAGATGGGCGTGCTGGGCCTGACCGTGCCGGCCGACTTCGGCGGCTTCGGCGAAGGCCCCGCGAGCCAGCTGGTGGTGCAGCGCGAACTGGGCCGCGGCCTGGTGCTGGAGCCGGTGACCCCGAGCGGCGTGATGGCCGCGGCCATCCTCGCCGCCAGCGGCAGCCCCGCGCAGAAAGACGAATGGCTGCCCGCGATCGCCGCAGGCGAGCGCATCGTCACGCTGGCCTACCTGGAGCCGGGCACGCGCTACCGTCCGGAATCGGCGCGCGCCAGCGCCGAGCGCAGCGGCGACGGCTACGTGCTCAACGGCACCAAGAGCGTGGTCTGGCACGGCGCCGCCGCCGACGCTTACCTGATCACCGCGCGCGTGGCCGGCAGCAACGAGATCGCGCTGTTCCTGGTGCCGCGCGACAGCAAGGGCCTAGGTGTCACCGCATATCCCACGATCGACGGCCTGCGCGCCGCCGACCTGTCGCTGCTGGACGTGACGGTGCCGGCCAGCGCGCTGGTGGGCGAACCCGCCGACGGCCTCGCCGCGCTGGGCGTGGGCCTGGAGCACGGCATCGCCGCGCTGTGCGCCGAAGGTGCGGGCGCGATGGAAAAGCTGATCGAGATCACGGGCGAATACCTCGGCACGCGCCAGCAGTTCGGCAAGCCGCTGGCGACATTCCAGGCGCTGCAGCACCGCATGGCCGACATGCTGGTGCAGAAGGAGCTGGCGCTGTCGATGGCCTATGTGGCAGCACAGGCGCTGGATGAATCCGATCCCTCGGCGCGCCGCCGCATGCTGTCCGCCGCCAAGGTGACGGTGGCGCGCGCCGGGCGCTTCGTCGGCCAGCAGGCGGTGCAGCTGCATGGCGGCATGGGCATGACTGACGAACTGTCGGTCGGCGACTACTTCAAGCGTTTGACCATGCTGGACCAGTTGCTGGGCGACAGCGACTATCACCTGCAGCGCTTTGGCGAGGTGATGGAAGCCTGAAGCCGGCGCCTGAAGCGGCCTGCGCTGCGCAGGCCATCACTCCCATGCCGCAAGCGCAGGCATGACAGAGGTACCGCTGCACGGCAGCTGAGCCCGCGGCCCCTCTCGGGCCGCGACAGCGGACCACGCATCCCACACCAAAACGCCGCCCCCTGACAAGGGGTGCGGCGTTTCTCTTTTTCTAACACCCCAATGAATCTGAGTTCCCGGCAATTCGTGCGGCAGTGCGGCCACCACCCTCCGCCTGGCGGGCGGCACCTGTGACCGGACCCATGCAAAAGGAAACCGCTTCCTGCTCATGAACCACCCTGCCCCGCCCCGCTCATTGCCACCTTCACTGCGCGCTGCCCTCGGCCTGCTGGCCATGTCGTCGTTGCCATGGGCGCCATGGCAGGACGCGGCTGCACAGGCGCCGGCTTTGGCGGCGACGCCTGCTGCGCAAGTCTCGCCCGCGCAAGCGGCCGGCGCAGCCACGCTTGCCCCGGCCACCAGCACCCACGTGATGACCCTGCGCCAGATGGGCGCCTACGGCCCGATCGCGCTGCGCGGCGTGGACCAGGCGCGCCAGCTCGACATCGGCGTGCGGCTGGATGAAGTCGTCACCGCCGCGAAGCTGAAGCTGGCCTTCACCTACTCGCCGGCGCTGGTGTTCCCGCTCTCGCATATCAAGCTCACGCTCAACGACGAGGTCATTGCCACGCTGCCGCTCGATGAAAAGGATGCGGGCCGGCTGGTCACGCGCGACTAGCAAGTGCGGCGGCGGTCAAGTCGCGATGCCGAACACTCGCCACCGGCAAAGGAAAACGGCGGCAGGGATTGCCCCTGCTGCCGTTCTTGTTCCTGTGCTGGCGCCTACAGCGTGGCCGCCGTGCCCAGGATCGCCGTGGCCTGGCTCGACAGCGTGCCGCCGTTGCCGTGCACGACCGCCACCTCGGCATCCTTCACCTGGCGCTCGCCGCATTCGCCGCGCAGCTGGCGCACTGCCTCGATGGTGATGAACATGCCGTACATGCCCGGATGCACGCAGGACAGGCCGCCGCCGTTGGTGTTCACCGGCAGCCTGCCGCCCGGGGCAATGCCGCCGCCGCTGACGAAATGGCCGCCTTCGCCCTTGGCGCAGAAGCCCAGGTCTTCCAGGAACAGCAGCGTGTTGATGGTGAAGGCGTCGTACAGCTCGGCGACGTCCACGTCCGACGGCTTCAGGCCGGCCATGGCGAAGGCGCGCTCGCCGGATTCCTTGGCGGCCGTGACGGTCACGTCAGGCATGCACGAGATCTGGCGGTGCCAGGTCGCGGTGGCATTGCCGAGCACGTAGACCGGCGGCTTGGCCAGGTCTTTGGCGCGGTCGGCACGCACCATCACGTAAGCGCCGGCGCCGTCGGTGACCAGGCAGCAGTCGCGCACCGACAGCGGGTCGGACACCATGCGCGCGTTGAGCACGTCGTCGATGCTGAGGGGGTCGCGCATCATCGCCTCGGGGTTCAGCTGCGCCCATTTGCGCGCGGCCACGGCGACTTCGGCCAGGTGTTCGCGCGTGGTGCCGTATTGATGCATATGGCGCGCCGCGGCGAGCGCGTAGGAGGTGATCGGCTGCAGCGGGTTGTACGGGTTCTCGTACGGCTGCGGGTCCAGCACCGCGCGCACCTTCGAGATGCCGGCGCGGCCGACGGTCGAGGTGCGCTGGTTGCTGCCGTAGCAGACCAGCACGGCGTCGCACTGGCCCGACTCCAGCGCCATCATCGCGGGCAGCATGTGCGAGACAAAGCTGGAACCGCCGATCATGGTGCTGTCGACAAACTTTGGCTTGATGCCGAGGTACTCGGCCACCGGCATCACCCACATGGTGGCGCCGACGCTGGCGGTGGCAATGCCATCGATGTCGCGCATCGACATGCCGGCATCCTTGACGGCGGCCTTGGCGGCCTCCACCAGGATTTCCATTTCCGTCTTGCCGTGCGCTTCGCCAAGGCCCGCCTGGCCGACACCGACGATGGCGACGCTGCCACGCAAATTGGACAAACTCATGGCTCAGCCCTCCACCGGATCGAACACGACGAGAGCAGCCTCGCCTTCCTTGCCCTGCGCCACACGCGCCTTCACGCGCATGCCGATGCGCACGCTGGCCGGCGCGATGCCTTCCACCCGGCTCATCATGCGCACGCCTTCGTCCAGGTCGACCAGCACGACGTTGTAGTCGCCACCGGCGTCCGGCTTGCGGCGGATCACGCTGGTGGAGTAGACCGTGCCGGTGCCCTTGGGCTCGACCCAGGCAAGGGTGTCGCCGCCGCAGTGCGGGCAGATATTGCGCGGGAAAAACACGTGGCGCTGGCAGTCCTGGCAATGCTGGATGCGGAACTGGCCTGCGGCGAGCATTTCCGCATAGACCTTGTCCGGACCCGCCGCCGCTTCCTGGTGGGGCATGGAGTCTCCTTCACTTTTGATGGTGCCGCCATGGGCATGCCATGGCACGGTTATGAGCTTGACGCAGTCTTTGCGTTGCAGCAATTCGCTTCTGCGGAAGGGTGGATTTTTGAATGCGGAAAGCGGCGCTGCACAGGGCTTTTGTGGTGGAGCAGACGTCCTCGCCCCACTCCGGCCCTGCAAGCGTTTCAAATCACCAACTCAATCAAGAACGGCCCCTTGCGCCCGTTCGCCATCCGAAACAGGTCGGCAAAGCTCTCCATATCCGTCGCCCGCGCCCCCTCCACCCCCATGCCATTGGCCAGCTTGACCCAGTCCAGGTCCGGATTGCCGATGTCGAGCATGTCCATCGCAGTCTTCCCCGGATTCGCCCCCACGCCCGCCAGCTCGCCCAGCAGGATCGCGTACTGGCGATTGGCCAGCAGTACCACGGTCACATCGAGCTTTTCGCGCGCCATGGTCCACAGCGACTGCAGCGTGTACATCGCCGAGCCGTCCGCCTGCAGCGAAACCACGCGCCGGTCCGGCGCCGCCACTGCCGCGCCCACCGCCAGCGGCAGGCCAGCGCCGATGGCGCCGCCGGTCAGCTGCAGCCAGTCGTGCGGCGCGGCGTGGACCGTGCCGGGATAGAACGCACGACCGAAGCTGACGCTCTCCTCCACCACGATGGCCTGTTCCGGCAGCAGCGCGCTCAGCGTGCGCGCCACGTTCTCGGACGTAACCGCACCGCGCGCCGGCTCGGCGCGCGGTGCGGTATCCGTAGCGGGCAGCGCCACATTACGCGCGCCGACCTCATCGGCCAGCCGCGCCAGCGCCTCGGCCAGGTCTTCCTCGGGCCGCGCCAGCACATGCACCACGGCATCTTCCGGATATGGCCGCGGCGACTTGCCCGGATAGGCGAAGAAGGTCACCGGCGCCGGCGCGCCCACCAGGATCACGTTGCGGATGCCGGCGAGCTTGTCGCGCGCCACGTCGCCCGAATACGGCACGCGGTCCACCGCCAGACGCCCGCGGCCGCGCGATACGCGCGCATTGGACATCGGCGTGATCAGCCGCGCGCCGGTGGCGGCGGCGATGCGGTGCGCATCGGCCAGCGGCGCCTGGCGCAGCGCGCTGCCCGCCAGCACGACTAGCGTGGGCTGGCCCGAGCGCAGCACGCGCGCGGCCTGCTGCACGGCGTCGGGCGAAACCTTGGGCACGGCCAGCGGCGGCAGCGGGCCCGCTACCACGCCGCCGGCATCCCAGCACACGTCGGACGGCAGGATCAGGCTGGCGACGCCACCCGGCGCGGCGCAGGCGGCCTGCACGGCGGCAGCGGCGTCGGCGCCCACCGAGGCCGCGCGCGTGGCGGTGCGCGTCCACACCGAGACTGGGCGGGCCCAGCCCTCGGTGTCGGCGGTCAGCGGCGCATCCAGCGGGCGATGGTAGGTGGCCTGGTCGCCGATGATATTGACCACCGGCGTCTGCGCGCGGCGCGCGTTGTGCAGGTTGGCGAGACCATTGGCCAGGCCCGGGCCGCAATGCAGCAGCGTGGCGGCGGGCTTGTCGGCCATGCGCGCATAGCCGTCGGCCGCGCCGGTAACCACGCCTTCGAACAGGCCCAGCACGCAGCGCATGCCCGGAATGCGGTCCAGCGCCGCGACGAAGTGCATCTCGCTGGTGCCGGGATTGGCAAAGCAGGTGTCCACGCCGTTGGCGAGCAGGGTCTTGACCAGGCTCTCGGCGCCGTTCATCGGTTGCGTATTGTCCATGTCTCGGTTTTTGTGTGGCGGGTTGGCATCGGGGGTGCGGGACTCAGCCGCGGCGCTTGCGCGGCGCAAGCAAGTCGAAATCCAGGCAGACGAATTCGGTGGGGAATTCGATGCGGGCGTAATAGACGATCAGCTCGCCTGCGCCGGGCGCAACGGCGGGCACGCAGGCAAAGCGCCTCAGCTCGGCCACCGGCGCGCCCACGGCAAGCGCCAGCGCCCCGGCCGACTCCGCACCGGCCGCGACGATCGACAGGCGTTGCCGCGCGGTGCTGACCGACAGGCCCGGGAAGCGGTCCAGCACCGGCACCGAGGCGCCGTGCCGGAAGGCCTCGGGCTCGCGCGCAAAGACGCCGGCCTCGATATAGACCTCGCCCACCGCGAAGGGCCGCCCGTCGAGCCGGTGCAGCCGGCGCAGGAAGTGGTAATCGGCCGCGCGCGCGGCGTTGCATGGCATGCCGAGGTCGTCGGGCAGCGGCACGTTGCCGGCCGACTCCACCATCGCCTCGGTATCCAGTTGCCCGCCCACGGCCACCGCCTCGTCCCAGCTGGTGGACAGCGACACCTGGCGGCGCGTGCGGCACGGCGCCTTGACGAAAGTGCCGCGCCCGCGCGAACGCTCGAGCAGCCCTTCTTCGTCGAGCATCGACAAGGCATGGTGCATGGTCATGCGCGCCACGCCGTACTGGCGGCACAGCTCGTCCAGCGAGGGAATGCGTTCGCCCTGGCGCCAGGCGCCGCTCTCGATCTGGCGGCGGAAGATGGTGGCCAACTGCAGGTAGACCGGCTGGCGGCTGCGCGACAGGAGTTCGGCGGAAGCGGTGTCTGCCATTCGGCGAGGTGGCGGAGGGAGGGGGAAATGCGGGAGCGCTCCCCGCGACCCGGGGAGCGATACGACTTTATAAAAGTCTACAAACCTAGACTACTAGGGTTAACGCGATGGCAAGCAAGCTCGTTCCCGCATGTCGCGGGGCCTCCGATAAGCGGTAAATTCGGCGCTTCTTGTGCTTCGGGCATCACGCTTTTGCGTAGCCCGGAACCCCACTTCAGCGCCCTCCTCGCCCATGGCCAAGCAGCCAGAATGCCACCATGCCCCGACCTCCCCGGGGCAGGCGTGGCTGCCGCTTGCAGCCATCTCAAGGAGTCAACCCATGTTGATGCGAGACGTGATCCCCCATGTTCTCAACCGCGGTACGGCCCTGCCGGAAGCCGGCGTGCTCGAGTCAGGCACGCACAAGACCTTCCACCATGCGATCGACATCTACCTCAAGGATTCCAATGCCTTCATGAACACTTACTTCGCGCGCTATTTCGAGTGGCAGGGCGTGTGCCGGGAGCGCTGGTTCCATGAGTGCATCCACGACAACCTGCTGGCCGCGGGCGGCGTCTTCGTGACCAAGCGCGCGCACCAGGAGTATGTCGAGGAGACCTTCCCGTTCCAGCGCGTGGATTGCTACCTGAATACCTTCCAGGTCAGGCAGTGCTCCGCCTATTTGCTGTTCCGCTTCTGCGTGGGCGGCAAGCCGGTCTCGCTGGGTTACCAGCAGATCGTCTTTGCCGACCGGCAGAAGCGCATTTCGCGCTTTCCCGCGGGCATCATCGAGCGGGTCAGGGAATATGAACTGGCGCTGCCGGAATTTGCGAGCTGATTGGCGTACGCGTTTGCAAACCAGTCCGCGTCCGGCTGAAACCGGGCGGATCTGACATCTGAATTCAGCGCCGCCGGCCGCGGCTCAGCCGGCGGTGCTGGTGCGCAGGCGGCTGTCGGCCATCGAGGTGAAGCGCGGCAGCCGTAGCGTGAAGGTGGTGTGTTCGCCGGGCACCGACTCGCAGTCGATGCGTCCGCCGAAGGTCTCGATCACGCGCCGGCAGAACGCCAGCCCGAGACCCGCGCCACTGCCATGGGCCTTGGTGGAGAAGAAGGGATCGAAGATGCGCGGCATCACGTCGGCGGGGATGCCGGGGCCGGTGTCGCGGAAGCGGATCACGTGGTACTGGCCTTCGCTGGCGCCGGTGATGTCGATGCGCCCGCCGCCGGCGCCGCGCGCGCGGATCGCGTGCAGCGCGTTCTTCAGCAGGTTGAAGAGCACGTAGACCAGCAGCGTGTCGGAGCCGACAAAGCGCCAGTCATGGTCGATGCCGCGCACCTGCACGCAGCCGCGCTCCTCGCCCTGGAACGGAAAACGCTCCAGCGCGGCATGCACGCAATCGGCAATGCCGTGCGGCGCGAAGGTGCTGCGATCGAGCCGCTCCAGCGTGACCGAGGCCAGCGCCATGTCGATCACGGTGCTGGTGCCGTCGACCTCGCGCGTGATCGCGCCGACCAGGCTCGACACGCGCTCCAGTTGCCCGGGCCGCAGGCGGTCTTCGCACAGCCCGTGCTCGACCGCCAGCCGGTAGCCCTGCAGCACCTGCGGCCAGGTGCGCGCCAGTTCCTGCGCCTGCATGCGGATCGTGGCCAGCGGCGTGCGCACTTCATGCGCGACGGTGGCCGCCAGCGAGTAGGGGTGCATCAGGTCGTAGCGCACCACGCTGACCGCCAGGATGCCAAGGCTTGCCGCCACGAAGACCACGCCAGGCGGGTAGAAGGCGATGCCATAGTTGACGGCGTAGTCGACTGCCGCCAGCGAATAGAGCGCCACCGCCACCAGGCACAGGTTGTAGCGCTTGCGGCGTTCGGCCGCGGCATTGTGCCGCGCTTCGGCCAGGATCCACGCGCTGCGCAGCGCCACCAGCACGGTCTGCAGCAGGTGCAGCGGATGCAGCGGCCCGGCCTTGGGATACTCGCCGAAGAAATAGGTGTAATAGCCCGACACCACCTGTCCCGTGCTCAGCAGCAGCATCGCCAGCACCAGGCTCATGCCGTACGAGGCCAGCAGCAGCGGCCGCTCCTGGCGGCGCTCGGTGACCTCGGCGATGAAGTGGTAGAAGGTGGTCGGCAGGAACAGGATGAACAGGTAGCCAAGCCGGGCCAGCAACAGCGCGACGTCGGGATGCGAGGCCTGGAACAGGAACACCCACGTCCCCTGCCAGGCGAAGGTGGTCACGCACAGCAAGAAGAAGGACGCCGAGATGCGCGTCACCCCCTTGGTCACCAGCACATAGAGGCCGTAACCGAGGAAGGTCGACGAGACGAAGGCGGGCAAGGCAGCGTACATGCGCAGAGCAACAAGGCAGGCCAGGCAAGCCGGGCGGATGGCTGGCGTGCCCCCGTGCGCTGCATGGCGGTCGCGCGATGCAGCCTGTCGCCGGGGGACGCCTGACAGGCGCGCGGTGCAAAGAGCGTGGCGCGCCGGGTGCGCGCAATCTTCTTTCGACCGCGACGCGACATGGTATGCCTTCCGTGTGCGGCGTGTGCATCATTCGGTTGCATTCTGAGCTAACGCGCGCTTAATCCACCGCAACTCCCCTCGTTTCGGGGGTATCTGTTGCCCGTTGCGAATGAAACGAACGGCGGGGCGCCCTGGGGCGCCCCGCCGTCTTGCTGCTGTCACGCGCCGCTTACCAGCGGACGTCGCTCTCCCACTGCTTCATTTCTTCCTCGGCCCGTTCCTTGGTGTAGCCATAGCGCTCCTGGATGCGGCCCGCGAGCTGGTCGCGCTTGCCGTTGATCTGCGTAATATCGTCGTCGGTGAGCTTGCCCCACTTTTCCTTGACCTTGCCCTTGGCCTGTTCCCACTTGCCTTCGATCTGGTCCCAGTTCATGATCAGCGCTCCTTCATGCAGTCGCGGCGCGGGCCGCCGCGAAGAGCGGCCCGGTCGCGAGTGAGTCGATGAATGTTCCGCCAGCGGCTGGCGGGATGGCGTGCGGATGCTTACTTGGCGTACTTGGCCTTCACGTCAGCCTGACACTTGTCCTTGGCGTCGCCCGACATCGCGTCGCAGCGTTCCTTGTCGGCCTTGTAGGCAGCGTCGGTGGCGTCCTTCTTGGCGTCGGCGCGGGCTTCGGCAACGTCCGTGCGCGTACCGGTCGCCGCGGCCTTGTCGACCTTGGCAGCCGTCAGGGCTTTCTCATGGACAGCCTTGGCGTCCTTCTTGCAAACGTCCTTGTCGTTACCCTTCTTGTCGTCGCACATTTCCTTGGCCACGTCATAGTCGCGGTCGGCCTTGGTCTTCTCGGCCTTGGCCATCGCCTTTTGCGTGCCGTCGCGGCGAGCTTCCGCCTGGGCCTTGGCCACGTCGCGGTCGCGCTTGGCTTCGGCCTTGCACACGTCCTTGGCGTTGTCCTTCATGCCGTCACATTTGGCGGAGGCAGCCTTGTAATCCGCGTCCGCCTGCTTCGCCGCGGCGTCATAGTCCGCTTTGGATCCAGCAGTCGTCGTCTGCGCCAGGGCAAACCCTCCCGGGGCGGCAATCATCATCGAACACACTGCTGCAGTCAGCCATTTCTTCATCATGTCGAGCTCCTTTCCGGGTGATTGCGTAAGGTACTAAGGTACGCATGAGGGGCCGGCGGCTATGCTGCTGCTGGCCACGCCGTATGTACAGAGTAGGACCCGGGGGATTGCTCAAGCAGGCGACGGGCTCCGAAAGGCGCGTCAGACTATTCCGACACCAGGGTCCGGTGGCGGCACATCGGCGCGGCATGCACCTGGTTGCGGAGGTGGCGGCATCCCTGGGAGAGGGTGCGCGAGGGAGATGAACAGCGCAGGAGAGGATGGCGATGAAAAATTGCGGCGCTACGCGTCGACGGCGCCGCTCGCCCGGCGGCGGGGCGTGGCCCCGCCGCCTTGTCATCATCCTGAAATCGACGGCGTCAACACGTTTGCGTCTGGCGCCTCGCCCTCCTCGTCCGGCCAGTTGCGCCCCACCATCCATTCATAAAGCGTCGGCAGCACGATCAGCGTCAGCACCGTGGCGGTGATCAGGCCGCCGATGATGACGATGGCCAGCGGGCGCTGCGTCTCCGAGCCGATGGCGCGCGAGATCGCCATCGGGAACAGGCCCAGCATGGCCAGCAGCGCGGTCATCAACACGGTGCGCAAGCGGTCCATCGAACCGGTCAGCACGGCCTGGCGCACCGGCATGCCTTCGTCGCGCAACTGGTTGAAGTAGGTCACCATCACCACGCCGTTGAGCACCGCCTGGCCGAACAGCGCGATAAAGCCGATCGCCGCCGATACCGACAGCGGGATGCCGGTCAGGAACAGCGCGAACACGCCGCCGATCAGCGCGAACGGGATGTTCGAGATGATCAGCGTGGCGCTCTTGAACGACTTGAAGGCGTTGAACAGCAGCAGGAAGATCACCAGCACCGACAACGGCACCACGATCGCCAGCCGCGCCATGGCACGCTCCTGGTTCTCGAACTCGCCCGACCAGCTGATCTTGACGTCGTCGGCCTTGACGTTCCTGGCTACCAGCTTCTGCATGTCCTTGACCACGCTGCCCATGTCGCGGTCGCGGATAAAGATGCCGATCGAGGTGGTGCGCTGACCGTTCTCGCGGCTGATGTTCATCGCGCCGGAAGCGGCGCGGAAGCTCACCAGCTGCGACAACGGCACCTGCGCGCCGTCGGCGGTCTGCATGAAGATATTGGGCAGGTTCGGCAGCGCGCGCTCGGACGGCTTCAGGCGCACCGCCACGCTGAAGTGCCTCTCGCCTTCCCACAGCTCGGTGGCGGCCTTGCCGGCCAGCGCGGTTTCCATCAGGTCCTGCACGTCGGCCACGTTGATGCCGTAGCGCGCGGCCTGGGCGCGGTCGAACTCCAGTACGTACTGCGGCAGCTCGCCGTCGCGGTCGATAAAGGCGCGCATCACGCCCTTGACCGACTGCACGTTGGCCAGGATCTGGTCGGCCACCCGCTTGTTTTGCTCGAGGCTGTCGCTCTGGACCTTGATCACGATCTGGCCCTTGATCTGCGAAATGCTCTCCAGGATGTTGTCGCGCACCGGTTGCGAGAAGTTGGGCTCGATGCCGGGCAGCTGGCGCAGGTTGTGGTCGATCTCGCCGATGATGCGGCGCTTGTCGTAGCCGTCGCGCCACTGCTTTTCCCCTTTCAGGTCGACCAGGATCTCGACGGTGTTGATCAGCTTGGGATCGGTGCCATCGTCGGGGCGACCCACCTTGGAAATGGTGGTGTTGACCTCCGGCGTCTTGCGGATCACGCCGCGCAACTGCCGCGCCTGCTCGCGCGCCTCGTCGATCGAGACTGACGCCGGCAGGTCGAAGCTGACCCACATCGAGCCTTCGTCCAGTTCGGGCAGGAATTCGCTGCCGAGGAACTTGCCCACGCCCACGGTCGCCACCAACAGGCCCAGGGCCACGCCCACCACCAGCTTCTTGTGGTCCAGCGCCCAGGCGAGCATCGGCTCGTACAGTTTCTTGCAGTAGCGCACCACGAAGTTGTCATCGTGCGCGATGTTCTTCGTCAGCAGCAGGTGGCACAGCAGCGGCACCACCGTCAGCGAGATGATCAGCGAGCCGATCAGCGCGCCCGTCACGGTATAGGCCATTGGCGCGAAGATCTTCCCTTCGTGCCGCTGCAGCGTGAAGATCGGGATGTGCGCGGCGATGATGATGACCATCGAGAACACGGTCGGCCGGCCCACTTCGCTGGTGGCCAGCAGGATCGCGTGCAGCCGCGCCCTGCTGTCCTGGATCTGCTGTTCCTTGAGCTCGCCCAGCCGCTTGAAGATGTTCTCGACCACGATCACGGCGCCGTCGACGATGATACCGAAGTCCATCGCGCCAAGAGACAGCAGGTTGGCGGGGATGCCCACCCAGGTCAGGCCGATGAAGGTCGACAGCAGCGCCAGCGGGATCACCAGCGCCACGATCGCCGCGGCGCGCACGTTGGCCAGGAACAGGTACAGCACCGCCATCACCAGCAGCGCGCCCTCGACCAGGTTGCCGAACACCGTGTGCAGGGTCTTGTCGATCAGCGTGGAGCGGTCGTAGTACGGCACGATCTTCACGCCCTTGGGCAGGATCTGGTCGTCCAGCAGCTCGATCTTCTTCTTCAGCGCCTCCAGCACCAGCGACGGGTTCTCGCCCTTGCGCATCACCACGATGCCCGAGACGATGTTGTCCTCGTCGTCCTGCCCCATCAGGCCCTGCGGCGGCGCGCTGCCGATCCTGACGTCGGCGATGTCCTTGACCAGGATCGGCGTGCCGTTGTTCTCGGCCACCACCACGTTGGCGATATCGGCCGAGGTGCGGAAGCTGCCCAGCGAGCGCAGCAGGAACTGCTGGCGCCCGTGCGTCACGGCACCACCGCCGGCGTTGGCGTTGGCGCGCTGCAGCGCGGTAAAGAGCTGCGACAGAGAGATCTTGGCGTCGCGCATGCGCGCCAGGTTGGGGTTGACCTCGTACTGCTTGATGGTGCCGCCGATCGTGACCAGGTCGGCCACGCCCGGCACCTGGCGCAGGTTCTTCTCAACCACCCAGTCCTGCAGCGTGCGCAGTTCCTGCGGCGTATAGCCCTTGCCGGTCAGGCGAAAGCGGTAGATCTCGCCGATCGCGGTGGACAGCGGCGCCAGGTCCGGATGCACGCCGTCGGGCAGGTCCACGCTGCGCAGCCGCTCCAGGATCTGCTGGCGCGCGGTCACGTCGGTGGCCTTGTCGTTGAAGGTCACCATCATGAACGACAGGCCGAACTGCGTATGCGAGAACACGCGCACGGCGTTGGGCGTGCCGGCCAGCGCGGTTTCGATCGGGATGGTTACCTGGCGCTCCACCTCTTCGGCGGCGCGGCCCGGGTACAGCGTGATGACGTTGACCTGGATGTCGGAGACGTCGGGAAAGGCCTCGATGGGCAGGTTCTTGAAGGCGGCCAGGCCGCCGCCGACGAAGATAAGCAACCCCAGCCAGATAAAGAGCTTCTGGTGCAGGGCAAAGCTGACGATGCGCGAGATCATGTGGCGGCCGTCCTCACTTCTTCTCGGCCGCGCGCGCCGCGTTGACGGCGGTGGCGTCGCGCAGGATGTCCTGCAGGTAGAGATTGCCTTCGGTCACCACGGTCTCGCCGTCCTTCACGCCTTCCAGGATCTCGCTGGTGCCGGGCATGGTCACGCCCACGCGCACCTGGCGGCGCTCGAAGCTGTTGGCGGCGGTGCGCACGAACACGTAGTTGCGGTTGTCGGCCAGGAACACGGCCTTGGACGGCACCGAGATGCCCTTGAACGACGCCGCCGGCAGCTTCGCGGTGACGAACATCTCGGCCTTCAGGCGGCGGTCGGAGTTGGGCACCGACAGCCGTACCTTGATGCTGCGCGCGGTCGGATCGACATAGTCGGCGATCTTGACCACGGTACCGGCAAAGGTCTCGCCGGGATAGGCGGCGGTGCTCAGCTGCACGCTGACGCCGGGCTTGAACAGGCTCAGGTCGGCTTCGCTGGCATCGACCTGGGCCCACAGCGTTGTGGGATCGGTCACCAGGAACAGCGGCGCGGTGGGCTGCTGGTCCGGGCGCAGTTGCATGCCGGGATTGATATTGCGCTCCACCACCAGGCCGTCGATGGGGCTGCGCAGCGCAAAGCGCTGGTTGACCCCATCGCTGCCGCCCTCTGCCGCGCCGTACTGGCGCAGCGCCGCCTGGGTGCGCTGCAGATCGGCCGCAGCGCGCGCGGCATCGGCCTGAGCCTGCTCCAGTTCCTTCTGCGCGACGATGCCGGCGCCGTACAACTCGCGCTGGCGCGCCAGCGCCTTGGCGGCTACCGCGCTGTCGGCGGCGGCCTTGCGCGCATCGGCCTGGGCCACGCCAAAGTCCGGCGAGGTCAGGCTGGCCAGCGGCTGGCCGGCCTTCACCGTCGCCCCGGGCTGCACCAGGATCTCGGTCACACGCCCGGCGAAGGGCGTGAACACGCGCACGGTCTTGTCCTCATTCCAGACCAGGCGCCCGGGCAGATTCAGCATGCGCTCGCCGCCGGTCTTGGCCACTTCGCCGGCAATGCCGGGCAGCGTCTTCACGCTGGCGGGGAACTGGATGGTGTTGCCGGTGACCTTGGGGTCGTCATCGGGCTTGGGCGCTTCGGACTTGCCGCAGGCGGCCAGGGCCAGTGCGCACAGCGACACGGCACAGAGGGCGGAACGGCGGGCAGGCCAGCCGGCGAGGAAGCCGGAGAAGCGGGGGTTGCAGGACATGCTGGACAGGAGAGACATGAGGGAAGCGCGGCAACTGCGGTTTCTGGAGCGGTTCAGGGACGTGTCTGCGAGGTCGTCGCGGCGCCAGCGGTGGTAGAGGTCTGCAGCGCGGCGCGGTAGGCGGACAGCGCCTTGGCGTATTCGCCCTGCGCTTCGACGGCGTCGAGCCGGGTCTGGCGCAGCGCGCGACGCGCATCGAGCAGGTCGAGCACGCCGGTGGCGCCCTTGCTGTAGGCAAACTCGGCGCTGGAGGCCACGCTCTCGGCGGCGGGCAGCACGTCCTCGCGCATCTGCCGCAGCGACTGGCGCGCGGTCTCGAGTTGGCTGCGCAGCCGGTCGATTTCATTGCCGGCCTCGAGCAGCACGCGATTGCGGTCGTCGAGCGCGGCGTAGTAGTCCACCTCGGCACGGCGGGCCTCGCCGCCGTTGCTGTGGCGCACCGGCAGCGGGATCGAAACGAATACGCCGTAACTGTTGCCGGTGCCGTAGGTATTGGTGGCGGAGACGGGAAAGTGCTCGGCCTGTGCGCCCACGGTCACATCGGGCACGCGTCCGGCGCGAGCCAGTTCACGCGCGGAGGCGGCGGCGGCCAGGCGCGCCTCGGCGGCGGTCACGTCGGGGCGGCGCTGCAGCGTGTCGGGGTCGGCCTGGGGCACCGGGGTGTCCACCGGCGGCCAGTCGGGCACCAGGCGGTTATCCGCCAGCGTGCCGGGCACGCCCATGGCCTGGGCCAGTTGCGCCTTGTCGCGGTAGTGGCCGGTCATGGCCTGGCGCATGTCGTTCTGCGCACGCAGCCCGTCGAGCTGCAGCTTGGTCACGTCGGCACGCGCTACGTCGCCCGCCTTGAGCCGCGACTCGCTGGCCTGGCGCGTGCGCTCGTAGAGCCCCAGCGTTTCCCTGAGCACGGCCACGCGCTCCTGGCTGACCAGGGCCTCAAAGAAGGCCTGCTCCACCGCGCCGGTCTGCTGCGCCACCACGGCCTGCACCACCTCGCCCGCCGCGGCGCTGGCCTTGCGCGCGGTATCCACGCGCAGGCCGGCCTTGTTGGCGGTCTCGATCACCTGGTCCACGCGCAGCTTGGAATCGACCGTCTTGCTGCGCAGGTTGCCCGAGCCGACGCCGGCATGCGGGTTGATGTTCTCCACGCCCAGGCTCAGCACCGGGTTGGGCCGCTGCGAGGCGATCTGCACATCTGCCTGGCTGGCTTCCACGCCCCGGCGCGCGGCGATGATGTCGCGGTTGCAGCGCAGCGCGTCCAGGCGCGCCTGTGCCAGCGTCAGCGCGGCGCCGGCCGGCGGGGGCACGCAGGGCCCGGCGGCATCGGCGGAATCAACGTAAACGACAGGAGCAGGGGGAGCAGGGGGAGCAGCAGGAGCCGCGGAAGCACCGGTAGCGGTGGAAGGAGGCGCCTCCGCGGCGCCGGCCGCGGGGCTGGCCAGGACCCCGGTCACAAGCAGGGCCCCCAGGGCGGCACGGGTGAAGACAAAAGGCACGATCAGTCAGGCTCGGTTCGACTACGGTCTGCGGTAAACGACCGTGCCCGCCCAACGGTGCACCGGACCGATGAATTTTCATTGGTCCCCGCCCGCCAGTGCATCGCAAGCCGGGGCTGTCCTGGTGCAACCCTCGCCTGCCGTCCCGATGCAAAAAACGCCACCCGGACACGTTCTCCCGCCCGCATTCAAACCGAATCGCATTACAAACGGCTTTCATATGGCTGACAAAAGCCTTCAAATGCGTGAAAACCCCAAGTAACCGAAAAAATTCGGAAAATGACTACCTGCGGCCAGGCGATTCCCTACGTGGCCCTCGCAAATCCCCTTAAGCCGCCCACCTGCGGCCCCGGCTTACGCCTTGGCGCGGTCGTCCAGCCCGAGGCTGCGGCCGATGATTTCCTTCATGATCTCGCTGCTGCCGGCATAGATGCGCGAGATCCGGGCATCGGTGTACATGCGGCAGATCCGGTATTCCTCCATATAGCCCGCGCCGCCGTGCATCTGCACGCCCTCGTCCACGACCCGCCCCTGTAGTTCAGAAGTCAGCAGCTTGGCCGAGGCCGCGGTCTCCACCGTCAGCGTGCCGGCGTTGTGCTGGAGCACGCACTGGTCGACAAAGGTCTGCAACGCATCGAGCTGCGCGCGCAGCTCCGCCAGCTTGAAGCGCGAGTTCTGGAACGTGCCGATGGCACGGCCGAAGGCCTTGCGTTCCTTCACATAATCCAGCGTGATATCGAAGGCCACCTGCGCCGACGCCATGTAGCCGCAGGCGCCGATCAGCCGCTCCTCGGCCAGGTGGCGCGTCAGGTAGCGGAAGCCCTGGCCCGGCTCGCCCAGCACGTTGGCCTTGGGCACCTTGACGTTGTCGAAGAAAAGTTCCGACGTGTCCTGCGAATGCAGGCCCATCTTGCGCAGCTTGCCCCCGCGCTCGAAGCCCGGCATCCCGCGCTCGACGATAAAGAGGCCCAGGCCGTGGCTGCGCTCCGGGTCGGTGCGGGCGACCACCACCACGTAGTCGGCCAGCTGGCCGTTGGAGATATAGGTCTTGGCGCCGTTGAGCACCCAGTGGTCGCCATGCTCCTCGGCGCGCGTGCGGATGCCGGACAGGTCCGAGCCGGTCTGCGGCTCGGTCATGGCGATGGCAAAGATCGCCTCGCCGCGCGCGGCCGCCGGCAGGAGGCGCAGGCGCTGCTCCTCGTTGCCGATGCGCCCGACATAGGGCGCCACCAGCCGCGAGTGCAGCGTGCCGAAGAAGCCCGAATCGCCATGGCGCGCGTTCTCCTCGATCAGGATCTGCTCGTAGCGGAAGTCCTCGACCCCGGCGCCGCCGTATTTTTCGTCGGCCCACATCAGCAGGTACCCCTGCTCGCCCGCCTTGCGGAACACCTCGCGGTCCACGCAGCCCTGCTCGCGCCAGCGCTCCCCGTGCGGCCCGACCTCGCGCTGGTAGAAGCGACGGGCGGATTCGCGGAAGGCGTCGTGTTCGGCTTCGAAGATCAGGCGTTGCATGGCGGGGTCTCCTTGGATCTGGTGTTCAGGTCGGATGAGTGTCCGCCGGGCCGCGTCCATCAGATTCGTCGGAAAGGATGATTTTTTCTACAACACCCGAATGGGCGGGGCTGCCGGGAAGGCCCGTTCAGTGCAATCTTATTGATATGAATTAGCGATAACTTTCATTTACCGCCGGGCACGCTTCGTGCGCATACTGAATCCACAGACACACGATTCGAGGGAGCGGGCAATGGAAGTCATTCTCTGGATTGCACTGGCGCTGGCCCTGGTCGCGCTGGGTGGCACCGTCACATGGCTGATCGGGACGCTGGTGCCGGAACCGGTCTTCGAGCATGCGCAGAAGCATGGGCGTTTCGCCGGGCTCGAGCCGCGCCCGCCCCGCCGTGGCGGCGGTGGCCGGCGCGTGCGGCAATGGCGATTGGTGGCCGTGCCCGGACCCATGGGGCAATTGGTGCCGGTGCGGATCTGAAGCTGTCGGCAAGGCCTATTGCAGGAAATCCCAGCGCTGCGACCAGTCGGATTCCTCGCGCACGATATCGTGCAGGATGCGCACCGCATCCTGCACCGTGCCGGCAGGGGTCTTCGCGCAGACCAGGAATACCGGGTAGGAGAATTCGGACGCCTCCTCCACGCGCGCCAGCACCCCGCTGTCCAGGTAGCTCTGCACCACGCGCGTCCGGAAGTAGCCGCTGCCGCCGAACTGCAGGATGTATTGCAGCGCCAGCGGCCCCAGGTTGAAGTACAGCGACGCGCGCGCATGCTCCGGCAGCGCGCTGTCATGCTGGCGGCGGAACTCCGGCCCCCAGTCGACATAGACATAGCCGCCGTCGCGCTGCGTCGAGCGGATCAGGATCAGTTTCTCTTCCATCAGGGCCTCGACGTGCATGCCCGGCGCGTACTCCGGCTGGTAGACCAGTGCCGCGTCGAGCGTGCCCGACTGCAGCTTGCGCTGCAGCGCGTCCCCTTCCCCCACCTCCGCCCGCACCGCCTGCGCCGGCATCTGCTGGAGCAGGCGCGTGGTCCACAGCAGCACCAGCGGGTTGCCCAGGCTGATCTCGGCACCGAAGCGGAACAGGCTGCCCAGCCCGGCCGGCAGGGGCAGCTCGCGGCAGGCCGCTTCCCAGGTCTGTACCAGCTGGCTGGCGTAGCCGAGGAAGCGCTGCCCGTCGGGCGTCAGGCGTGCGCCGGCCTTGTTGCGCTCGAACAGACGGCAGTTGAGCTGCGACTCCAGGCTCTTGAGGCGGGCGGTTACCGCGGTCTGGGTGACGTGGAGCTTGTCGGCCGCCGCGAGCAGGCTGCCACTACGCACCACCTGCAGGAAGGTGCGGGCGAGTTCGATGTCCATGGTGTCCCGATGATTGGGCGGTGTGACGAATTGTAAGCAATGGGCGCCAAAAATCGCGAAACGGCCACACATGGATGTACTTCTGATGGCCAGGTATATGCTCGACACGAATAGCCGAAGACCTGACGATAGTCACGCGCAACGTGCGCGATTTTGCGGCCTATCCAGGCCTGCGCATCGAAGACCGGACGCAGCCGCCGGCGGGTTGAATTCCCCGCCTGCGGAGTGTCAGTGCGCCGGCTGCTCCCGCCCCACCGGCCGCCCTGCCGCTGGCATGGCAACCGGCACGGCGCCCGCCATCGGCGCCGCCGGCTCGCTGCGCGCCTCGCGCGGCTGCCTCAGCGGCGCGACACCTTCCGGCGCCTGCAAGGCCACGCCGTTGTCATAGCCCGTGGCAACGGCCTCGAGGTATCCGGGGGCAAATTTCTGTTCCGGCGTCACGGCCTGCACGGCAGGCGCAGCCGCCTGTGGGGCCTCGGCCTTTGCACAGGCCACGCTGTTGAGGCATAAGCCAAGCACACGCAGCAGCACTATGGCGCGGCGCGTACGGTGGAGTTTGGGGTGCGGGCGCAGCGCGCCCTGCCCGCCCTGGCATTGGGGTTGGGTATTCATCGGGATTCTCCGGGGAGCCATTGCTGGCGGGTGGAACTACGAGCTGCGGCGCCGCGCTCGCTGTTCATTGCGCAATGACCGTGCCACCGTCACAGCGCCCGTTGCGGCGCGGATTACGGCACTTTCCGGAGGTTGATTGGTGGGGCCGGGCCGACGTCGGCGGTCAGGGTGTCGGGCCGCGCCCAACACCGTCAGCCCGCTTCGCACTGGAGTTCCCGTCAGGGCAGGTATCCAAGCAAGCGCCACCAGAAATAGTCCAGCGGCAGCAACACCAGCACCGTGATCGCCGCCAGCGCCAGGCACAGCCGCGTGCCGTAGCGCAGCCCCACGCCGCCCAGTTGCATCGCGATCACGATCGGCGGCGACTGGTAGGGGAAGAACACCGTGGAGAACACCGGCACCTGCAGCATCAGCACCGTTTCCAGCGGCAGGCCGGTGGCCGCGGCGAACTCCCGGGCCAGCGGTGACAGCACTGCAGGCAAGCCGGGCAGCGTGGTCATCAGCCCCAGGCTGGCACCGACCGCGCCCAGCGCGCCGACGTTGGCCGCGGTATGCCCCGGTGTCAGCTGCAGCCAGTGCAGCAGCGCCTGGCTGATCGCGGTGCCCAGTCCGGTCGATTCCACCACCGCCCCCAGCCCGAGGAAACCCGCCACATAGAGCAGCGGCACCAGGTGGACCTGTTCGGTCAGCGCCCTGGACGACACCAGCCCCACGCCCGGCAGCAGGCAGATGATGCTGGCCGCCAGCGCGATCCACGCGGGCGAGATGCCGTGCAGCGCATCGGTGGCAAACCCCAGCACGGCGATGGCGAGGATCACCGCCAGCAGCCGCTCCTGCCGCGCCATCGGCGTGCGCGCGGCCGCGGCCTGCGGCGCCAGTGGCGCGTCGTGCGGGAACAGCCGGCACACCAGCCACACCAGCACCACGGTCTTGAGCAGGCCCAGGATCGGAAAGTGCAGCAGCAGGTAGCTGCCGTAGCTCAGGTTGATGCCGTACAGCGAACTGGCCGCTCCCAGCAGCACGCTGTTGGGAATGTTGGCGGGCAGGATCGTGGTCGGCGGCATATAGCTGGCGGCGGCCACCGTCAGCACGATGCCGATGCGCCCGTTGGAGCCGGGCGCCAGGCCCACGCGATCCGCCAGCGCCAGCACGATCGGGATCAGCAGCAAGACGCGTCCGGTGGTGGACGGCATCAGGAACGCCAGCCCCACGGTGCTGGCCGCCACCATCGCGATCAGCTGCGGATAGGTGCGCATGCGGTGCTTGAAGACGGCATCGGCCAGCCGTAGCGCCAGCCCGCTGTTGCGCAGCGCCACGCCGGTGACCGCGCCACCGAACATCAGCCACCACGCCGGCGAGGCAAACCCGGAGAACACCACCTTGGGCGGCGCGATGTGGAATACCACGGCGCACAGGAAGAACAGCAGCGTGGCGGTCGGCTCGGGCAAGGCGCCGACCGCCCAGCAGCATACGGTCGACAGCACCAGCGCCGCGGCCCAGACCAGCGCCGGGGGCGCGCCCACGGCCTGCCCGGTGATCCAGACCAGCGCGATGCACAGGCCGATGGCCAGCGCCGCCCTGGTGGACTGCTGCAGGCCTGGCTGCGAAATGGGAACAGCAGCGGGAGCAGGAGCGGGAGCAGCGGCCGGCGCCGCCGCCACGGTGGCCTGCGCGGTGTCGGGCGCGTGCAGGCCGAAGCGCGCCACGGCGCGGCGAACGAATGGGGGCATGGAGAAACGTCTCATCGGTGGCGCCGGTCCCGCGCTGCGCGCGCGTAGTGTGGGCCGGTGCCTGTTTTAGGGGGACCGGTAGGTGCCGGGCCTCTTCTGCCTGCATCGTAGGCTGGGCCCGATTGGCCGGGTTACACTTATCGGGCAACTTCTTGCGAATTTATGCCACGCGCCGCCCCAGCCTCTCCTGCGCTTCTCGCGACTGCCACGTCTGCCAAGCCTGCACGCCGGCGCCCGGTCTACTCGCCAGTGCCGCGCGCCCGGCCCAGCGCTGAGCAGCCGGTGATCGCGCACCTGCGCCGCCCGCCCCCCAACGCCGTGATCCATCCGCACCGCCACCCGTGGGGCCAGCTGTCGTTCCCTATCAGCGGCAGCCTGCGCATCACGGCGGCCGGCACCACCTGGCTGGTGCCGGCAATGCGCGCAGTCTGGATTCCGCCGGACGTGGAGCACGACACCGTGGTGCTGGGCGCGGTGCGCTTCTACGCCTGCTATATCGCGCCGCAGGCCTGCACGCTGTCGGCGAGTTCCTGCGTGGTGCTGGAGGTATCGCCGCTGCTGCGCGAACTGATGGAGGCACTGGCCCACGACGACACCCTGGGCGAGCGCCGCCGGCAGCTGTGCGCCAGCCTGCTGGTGGAAGAACTGGCAGCCGCGCGCACGCTTTCGCTCGGCCTGGCGCTGCCGTCAGACCGCCGCCTGCAGGCGCTGTGCCACGCGCTGATGGAAGACCCCGGTTCGACGCTGACGCTGTCCGAATGGGCCGCGCGCACCGGCGCCAGCGAGCGCACGCTGGCGCGCCTGTTCGAAAGCGAGCTGAAGACAAGTTTCGGCCACTGGCGCCAGCAACTGCGGCTGGCGCATGCGGTCGACCTGATGTGCCGCGGCAAACCGCTGGCGCACGTGGCGGCCGAGACCGGCTATGCCCACGCCGGCGCGTTCTCGACCATGTTCCGGCGCGCGCTCGGGCAGACTCCGCGCGACTTCATGGCGCGCCGGCGCGCCGGCGCCGGCGACTGAACGCCGCGGCGTTCGGGCTGGGGGAGCGCCGCGGCGCTCAGGGTTTTACCGCCGCGGCCAGCACGGCCGGCATCGGCACCTCGAAGCCGCTGCCGCGCATATAGGCCGCGACCGTACCGCGCAGCACGGCGCGGATCTCGTCGCGGGCCTTCGGTGTCTGCGCGCGCAGCGTGGCCGCGGCGCGCACGGTGCCTTGCGCCAGCGCGTCAAACAGCTGGTCGGGCGTGGAGAAGCGCCACACCTGGTGCACATGCCGGCAGGTGGGCGAGACAAAGCCGGCCTTCTGCAGCGCGCTGCGGCATTCCCCCGGATCGCTGAACAGGAAGAAATTCGGGCCGGCCGGGATATCGACCTCCATCGAGCCATAGGCGCGGATCGCGGCATAGACGGCGCCGAAACCCACCGCCCGTTCGGGCGCGTCCCAGACCGTGAAGGCAATGTGCCCGCCCGGGCGCAGCACGCGGAAGGCTTCGTTCAGCGCGGCGTCGGGATCGGACAGGTGGCACATGCCGAAGCCGTTGACGACCACGTCGAAGCTGGCATCTTCAAACGGCAGCGCCTGCGCGTCGGCCTGTTCGTATTGCACATCGGGATAGAGCTTGCGGGCCAGCTGCACCTGCGCCAGCGAAAAGTCGATGCCGATGGCCTCGGTCCCGCGCCGCGCAGCCGCCGCGGCGACATGGCCGGAGCCGCTCGCCACGTCGAGCACGCGCTGGCCGCCGGCGGTATGGGCTTCGTCCAGCAAGGCCTCGATCGATTGCTTGGTTACGTGCGACAGGTGTTCCTGGTACTGGCTGACGACCTCCGGATCCTCCCAGCCAGCCAGTTCAAAGGCGCGAAACGAATCTTCGGTGTGATTCATGACCCCCTCCTCGGCATCGGTATCCAGGCTGCCGGTTGCCCGGGGGAACTGCGCAGGCGCGATGAAGCCGCGCCGCGCGACCCAGTCACGCGAAGTATAGACAGCGCCGGCTGCCCGCAGGGCCCGCTCGCTCAGGCAAAGCGCAGCGGCGCCACCGGCGCGAAATACACCACTTGCACGGCCACGGAAGCGACGATGAACCGCCAGCTGGGCGCCGGCTGCGGCAGCGCGGGCAGCGCCACGGCGGCGATCAGGCCTGCGGTGACCGCCACCATCACGGTCGAGAGCATCTTGTCGCCGCCGCCCTTGACCACCGCGTTCCATGCGGCATGCAGGAAGGCGGCAAGCAGGACGACGGCGAAGACGGTCAGGGACATGGAAGGGCGGCGCGGATCGGCTCGGGGAACGCGGTCACTCTGATGGCGCCACGCGCGTGCCCGCCGACCGCCACCCGCTTCGCTGCCCTACTTCGCCCCGCTCACCCGCCACACCATGTTGCCCACGTCGTCGGCCACCAGCAGCCCGCCGCGCGTGTCGATCGCCACGCCCACCGGCCGCCCGCGCGCCTTGCCAGTTTCGTCGAGAAAGCCGGTCAGCACGTCGAACGGCGCACCGTTGGGCCGACCCTGGCTGAACGGCACGAAGATGACCTTGTAGCCGGCCAATGGCCTGCGGTTCCACGAACCGTGCTGGCCGATGAACATGCCATCGCTGAAGCGCGCCGGCAGGCTGTTGCCGCTGGCGGCGGCCAGTCCCAGCGGCGCGGTATGGGAGCCAACCGCGTAGTCGGGCACGATGGCCCGCGCGACCAGCTCCGGCGCCGGCGGCTTGGCGCGCACGTCGACGTGCTGGCCGTAGTAGCTGTACGGCCAGCCGTAGAAGCCGCCGTCGCGCACCGAGGTGATGTAGTCCGGAACCAGGTCGCTGCCGATCTCGTCGCGCTCGTTGACGGCGGTCCACAGCACGCCGGTGGCCGGCTCCCACGCCATGCCGTTCGGGTTGCGCAGGCCGCTGGCGAAGATACGGTGCGTGCCGGTCTTCGGGTCGACCTCCCAGATGGCCGCGCGCCCGGCTTCCTTGTCCATGCCGTTCTCGCCCACATTGCTGTTGGAACCCACCGTCACATAGAGCTTGCTGCCGTCGCGGCTGGCGATGATGTTCTTGGTCCAGTGGTGGTTGAGCGGCCCGCCGGGCAAATCCACCACCTTCTGCGGCGCCGCGCTGATCTGGGTCTGGCCGGGCTGGTAGGGGAAGCGCAGCACCGCGTCGGTGGCGGCCACGTAGAAATCATTGCCGACCAGCACCATGCCGAACGGCGAGTTCAGGTCCTCCAGGAACACCGAGCGCTGGTCGGCCACACCATCGCCGTCGGCGTCGCGCAAGAGCGTGATGCGGTTGGCGCTGGGCGTGCCGGCGCCGGCGCGCGTCATCACCTTCTTCATGATCCAGCCCTTGATGCCCTTGCCATCGTCGGGCTTGGGCGGGGCATTGCTCTCCGCCACCAGCACGTCGCCGTTGGGCAGCACGTAGACCCAGCGCGGATGGTCGAGCCTGTCGGCAAAGGCCGTCACGGCCATGCCCTCGGCAGGCACCGGGCGCTGGCCCTCGGCCCAGCCGATGGCCGGTGCGATCTTGACGGTGGGGATGGCGGTCTTGTTCGGGGGCGGCAGCTGCGGGGTGGGACCGAAGCCGGCTTCGGAGGGCAGCTTGGCCGATTCGCCGCAGGCGGCCAGGGCTGTGACAGCAACCGCCAGCAGGGCGGCTCGCAACAGGGGCGGGCTCGATCGGGACGGGGTGGGCATCGGCATGGTCCGGGCTCCTCAGGCAAGGCATGGCCACGCCGGGTGCGCAGCCCGGCGCGCCTGCTCTTGGACTATAGGACGCAGGCCCGCCGGCCCTCTGTAGGGCGCCGGCGCAGCCGTCGTGTAGGACAAACACGCACAGGTGCGCCGCCAGCGCCGCGCCGCCGCCAGCCTCAGCCGCGGTGCGGCGTATCGAGCCCCTTGATCACGGCCGGACGCGTCACGAAGGCTTCCAGCGCGCGCGTGACGTGCGGGAAGTCCTGGATGCCGACAAGCTCGCCCGCCTCGTAGAAGCCGACCAGGTTGCGCACCCACGGGAAGGTGGCGATATCGGCAATGGTGTACGCGTCGCCCATGATCCACGCGCGGCCGTCCAGGCGCTGGTTCAGCACGTTCAGCAGGCGGCGGCTTTCGGCCACGTAGCGGTCGCGCGGGCGCTTGTCCTCGTAGTCCTTGCCGGCGAACTTGTTGAAGAAGCCCAGCTGCCCGAACATCGGCCCGATGCCGCCCATCTGGAACATCACCCACTGGATGGTCTCGTAGCGGCCCGCCGGGTCGGCCGGGATCAGCTTGCCGGACTTGTCGGCCAGGTACAGCAGGATCGCCCCCGATTCGAACAGCGCCAGCGGCTTGCCGCCGGGCCCGTCGGGATCAAGGATGGCCGGGATCTTGTTGTTCGGGTTCAGCGACAGGAATTCCGGCGACATCTGGTCATTGGTGTCGAAGCGCACCAGATGCGGCTCGTACGGCAGGCCGGTCTCTTCCAGCATGGTCGACACCTTGACGCCATTGGGCGTCGGCAGCGAGTAGAGCTGGATCCGGTCGGGATGCTGCGCCGGCCATTTGCGGGTAATCGGAAAGGCGGAAAGATCTGGCACGTGGCCTCCAGTTGCGCGATGGCCGCCGCGGGCGGGCCCACCGGTTTGCGGGAAAACCGGATGATAGCCCGGGTGCCGGAAGCGTGCCGAAGCCGCCGCGGGCGCCGTCGGCACGCCTCCCTCCCCTGCCTTGATATCGGGCGCTTCCCAGCGCATGGCGTCGCAAGCCCGCCATTGTCCGGAGTTTCGCCGAACTACGATTTTTTGGTTTTTGGCCCGCTCATATAGTCGCGTCTCCTTCTAGCAAGGAACCAGGCGATGACCGCAAGGTCGTCCCGCCAGGGCTTAACCAACCCCATTGATCTCTTTCGCAAACATGAACGCTAAGCTTTTCGCCGCCATCGCGGCGTTGACCGCCGCGGTCCCGCAATTCGCCAATGCGGCTGACGGCACCATTACCTTCAACGGCAAAATCACCCCGGTGAGCTGCACCATCTCGGGCAACGGCTCCACCTCGAAGGACTTCACCGTCGTGCTGCCCGACGTGTCGGTCTCGTCGCTGGACACCGCCGGCAGGACCGCCGGCCGCACCGGCTTTACCATCGGCCTCAGGTGCACCCCGGGCACGGGTCCGGTGCATACCTTCTTTGAAGCCGGACCGAACGTGGACACCACCACCGGCCATCTGAAGCTGAATGCGGGCGGCGCGACCAACGTGCAGATCGGCCTGCGGAACGGCATCGACGCCTCGGAAATCCGCCTGGACGCCCCCGATGCCGCGCAGAACTCCAAGGCCGTGACGCTGGTCGACGGCAACGGCACGCTGAGCTACTACGCCGAGTACGTCGCCACCGGCGCAGCCACCCCGGGCGTGGCTGAAGCCAGCGTGCTCTCCACCATCGCCTACGAGTAAGCCGGCCACTGCGCCGCCACGCCGGGACGGGCCCACGCGCGTCCCGTTTGCCTTGCCTCGACTCACAGAAACATGATCTCCATTCCCCTGCGGCCGATGCTTGCGGCCGTGTTCTCGATCGGCATGGCCTTCTGCGCCGCCGTGCACGCATCGGTCGTGATCGGCGGCACGCGCGTCATCTACGATGCGCGGGACACCGAAGTCACGATCAAGCTGACCAACGAGGGCAAGAACCCGGCGCTGACGCAGGTATGGCTCGATACCGGCAACCCGAATGACGATCCCTCGCTGATCAGCACGCCATTCGACATCGTGCCGCCGCTGGCACGGATCGACGCCGGCCGGGCGCAGACGCTGCGCATCATCCATACCGGCGCAGCGATGCCGGAGGGCAATGAATCGCTGTTCTGGCTGAACGTGCTGGAAGTCCCGCCCAAGCCCAAGTCCGCGGGCGGCACCGACAACTTGCTGCAGCTCGCATTCCGGTCCCGCATCAAGCTGTTCTACCGCCCGCGCGGACTGGCGGGCGCGCCGGCGGACGCGCCGGCGCAAGTCCGCGGGCGCCTGGCCACCGCTGACGGCAAGCCCGTCATCGAGGCGCATAACCCCACGCCCTACCACGTCTCGTTCACGGTGCTGGACCTGCTGGACGGCAAGGCCGCCGGAAACACCCCAGCGGCACCGATCACCGCCGGCATGGTGGCCCCGGGCGAAGCGCGCCGCTTCCCGCTGCCAGCGGGCATGCAGGTCACGGCGGGCGCGCAGATGCGCTACCGCGCGATCAACGACTACGGCGGCGACGTGGAAGGACAGGCCAGCGTGGAAGCCGCTGGCGAGCCCGGCTCGCCAGCCCCCTCGCCGGCTCCAGCCCCGAAGCAAGAGGCGGGGGCAGCGCGGGAGCCGTAGCAGCACTGCCCTGATTCGGGCGCGGCCGCGGTGCCGCATCGCCGGCGCCTCCTTTGCGAGGCCGCCGGCACCTACCCGGAGCGCCCGCGCGCAGACGCCGGCGCCCTGACAACGAGGCGCTGGGGTTCGTTCTACCTGTCCGGCTCGACCCAGAACTACTGGAACCGCAAAGGCTCCGATACGCAGTTCGTGCTCGGCTACAACAACAGCTTCGGACGCATCAACCTGGGCGTGACCGCATCGCGCCAGTCCAATGTCAGCAGCGCGCGCTGGGAAAACCGCGTGATGCTCAACCTCGGCGTGCCGCTTGGCAAAGGCGCGCATGCACCGTACTCGATGACCAGCGCGCAGACCGACTTCCACGGCGCCACCAGCCTGCAGGAATCGGTCACCGGCTCACTGGGCGTGGACAATGCCTTCACCTACGGCCTGAATACCGGCTACAACAATGACCGCCAGGGCGAGTCCGCCAGCGTTGGCGCCAGCGCCGGCTACGTGGCCCCGTTCGCGACGCTAACCGGCAGCGCCAGCACCAGCCGCAACTACACGCAGGCCAGCGCCGGCATCTCCGGCGGCATCGTGGCCTATCCCGGCGGTGTCGCCTTTACCCCGACCCACAGCGATACCGTGGCTGTGATCGAGGCCGACAATGCCACCGGCGCGCGCGTGGTCAACAACAACGGCGCGCGCGTCGACCCCTGGGGCCATGCGATGGTGTCCGGCCTGATGCCGTTTGCCCGCAATGAAATCGAGATCGATCCGCGCGGCCTGCCGCTGGACGTTGAATTCAAATCGACTACACAGGCCGTGGTGCCGACCGCCGGCGCGGTCGTGGTGGCGCGCTTCGACACCACCAGCGCCGGGCGTGCCGCCGTGCTGCGCGCACTGACGCGCGACGGCAGGCGGCTGCCGTTCGGCAGCGATGTGCTGGACAGCGAGGGCAACACCGTCGGCACCGTCGGTCAGGGCGGCCGCATCGTCGCCCAGGGACTGAAGGCGGACAGCGGCGAACTGGTAGTGCGCTGGGGCGAAGTGCCCTCGGCCCAATGCCGCTTCCACTATGATCTACCCGAGGCGAAGCTGCAGCGCGGCAAGCCGCTGCCGCAGATCGACGTGTGGTGCCAGGATCCGGTGGTCAAGGCAGGACGGGACCAGCGCTAGCAGCGCCACCCCCAATGGAAAAGGCCCCGCCTCTGCGAAGAGGCGGGGCCTTTCCAATGCCGGCCACCGCATCGCGGCGCCGGCCCGGCAGTGCGACAGTCCTTAAACCGTCACGCCATCAGCCACTTCCTTGAAGTCCTCGATCTGGTCGAAGTTCATGTACTTGTAGATCTTGTCGCCGTTGGCGGTGAGCACGCCCATGTCGGCCATGTACTCGTCCTTGGTCGGGATGCGGCCCAGGCGCGAGCAGATCGCCGCCAGTTCGGCGGAACCTAGGTACACGTTGGTGTTCTTGCCCAGGCGGTTCGGGAAGTTACGGGTGCTGGTCGACATCACCGTGGCGCCTTCGCGCACCTGTGCCTGGTTGCCCATGCACAGCGAGCAGCCCGGCATCTCGGTGCGGGCACCGGCGGTGCCGAACACGCCGTAGTGGCCTTCCTCGGTCAGTTGCTTCTGGTCCATCTTGGTCGGCGGAGCGACCCACAGCTTGACCGGGATGTCGCGCTTGCCTTCCAGCAGCTTGGAGGCTGCGCGGAAGTGGCCGATGTTGGTCATGCACGAACCGATGAACACTTCGTCGATCTTGGCGCCGGCCACGTCCGACAGGGTCTTCACGTCGTCCGGGTCGTTCGGGCAGGCTACGATCGGCTCGTGCACGTCGGCCAGGTCGATCTCGATCACGGCGGCGTACTCGGCGTCGGCGTCCGGCTCCAGCAGCTCCGGCTTGGCCAGCCACGCTTCCATGGCCTTGATACGGCGCTGCAGGCTGCGCGGGTCTTGATAGCCCTGGGCGATCATCCACTTCAGCAGCGTGATGTTGCTGTTGATGTATTCGATGATCGGGTCCTTGTTCAGGCGCACCGTGCAACCGGCGGCCGAACGCTCTGCCGACGCGTCCGACAGTTCAAACGCTTGCTCGACCTTCAGGTCGGGCAGGCCTTCGATTTCCAGGATACGGCCCGAGAAGATGTTCTGCTTGCCTTGCTTGGCCACGGTCAGCAGGCCTTGCTTGATCGCGTACAGCGGGATCGCGTTGACCAGGTCGCGCAGGGTCACGCCCGGCTGCATCTGGCCCTTGAAGCGGACCAGCACCGATTCCGGCATGTCCAGCGGCATCACGCCGGTGGCGGCGGCAAAGGCCACCAGGCCCGAACCTGCCGGGAAGCTGATGCCGATCGGGAAGCGGGTGTGCGAGTCGCCGCCGGTGCCGACGGTGTCGGGCAGCAGCATGCGGTTCAGCCACGAGTGGATCACGCCATCGCCCGGGCGCAGCGAGATGCCGCCGCGGGTGCTGATGAACTCAGGCAGGGTGTGGTGGGTCTTGACGTCGACCGGCTTCGGGTAAGCGGCGGTGTGGCAGAACGACTGCATCACCAGGTCGGCCGAGAAGCCCAGGCAAGCCAGGTCCTTCAGCTCGTCACGGGTCATCGGGCCGGTGGTGTCCTGCGAGCCCACCGAGGTCATCTTCGGTTCGCAGTAGGTGCCCGGGCGGATGCCCGTGCCTTCGGCCAGGCCGCAGGCGCGGCCAACCATCTTCTGTGCCAGCGTGTAGCCCTTGCCGGTATCGGCCGGGTTCTGCGGCAGGCGGAACAGCGTCGACGGGGCCAGGCCCAGCGCCTCGCGCGCCTTGGCGGTCAGGCCACGGCCAACGATCAGCGGAATACGGCCGCCGGCGCGGACTTCATCGAACAGCACGTCGGACTTGACCTTGAACTCGGCGATCACTTCGCCGTTCTTCAGGGCCTTGCCGTCGTAGGGGCGCAGCTCGACCACGTCGCCCATTTCCATCTTCGACACGTCCAGCTCGATCGGCAGCGCGCCGGCGTCTTCCATGGTGTTGTAGAAGATCGGGGCGATCTTGTTGCCCAGGCACACGCCGCCGAAGCGCTTGTTCGGGATGAACGGGATGTCTTCGCCGGTGAACCACAGCACCGAGTTGGTGGCGGACTTGCGGCTGGAGCCGGTACCGACCACGTCGCCCACGTAGGCAACCAGGTGACCCTTTTCCTTCAGCGATTCAATGAACTTGACCGGGCCGCGCTTGCCGTCTTCTTCCGGCTGGAAGGCAGCGCCGTCGCGCTTGTTCTTCAGCATGGCCAGCGCGTGCATCGGGATGTCCGGGCGGGTGGTGGCGTCCGGGGCCGGCGACAGGTCGTCGGTGTTGGTTTCGCCCGGCACCTTGAACACGGTGATGGTCAGGCTTTGCGGCACTTCCGGGCGGCTGGTGAACCACTCGGCGTCGGCCCAGCTTTGCAGCACGGACTTGGCGTTGGCGTTGCCCTTGTCGGCCTTTTCCTTCACGTCGTGGAAGGCGTCGAACATCAGCAGGGTCTTCTTCAGCGCGTCGGCGGCGACGGTGCCGACTTCGGCGTCGTCCAGCAGCTCGATCAGCGGCGAGATGTTGTAGCCACCCAGCATGGTACCCAGCAGCTCGGTCGCCTTGGCGCGGGTGATCAGGGCGCACTTTTCCTTGCCCAGGGCGACGGCGGCCAGGTACGACGCCTTGACCTTGGCGGCGTCGTCCACGCCGGCGGGAACGCGGTGGGCGATCAGTTCGACCAGGGTCTGCTCTTCACCGGCGGGCGGGTTCTTCAGCAGTTCGATCAGCTCGGCCGTCTGCTTGGCGGTCAGGGGCAGAGGGGGGATGCCAAGCGCGGCGCGCTCGGCCACATGTGCGCGATAGTTTTCAAGCATGGGAACCTGCTGAGTAATTAGGTTTAGAAAGTCTCGTTACGTCGCGATTGTAGTCCGAAGCCGACCTAAGGTCAAATGTCTTATATCTTATATAAGAGTGAAAATCAGAAAAGCGCGACAGATCAACGGTTTGCATCGCAGAAGTCATGCAAGACCACATAAAAGCCTACCCGAGTAGCTAGTAGGGAATGCCGGCGGGCATCACGATCCCGCTGCAAGGATAGGCCTCAACATCAGGCCCCGAAAATCCCCGAATCGCCCGGAAAGCTACGCCAGCACTCAAGTTCGCCCCGCGCGAAGCGTTAACCAGCCTGCAGGCGCGCACCACGAAGCGCCCGCTGGCGTAGCCATGCCCGCCCCCTTTCCGCTCAAACGGCCAAGCTGAAAGGGTTTCCCCCTTTTTTTCGGCCCTTTGCTGGCCTGCGATTCCGGAAGAATGGCAGGCATTCCGACACAGGCTTCTCATGGCGAACACGGCTTCCCCTTCCCGGACTGGCAGCAACTCAGGCAAGCGCGGTCGGCTGCTGCTGATCGGCGGCGGCGTGCTTGTCGTGGCACTGGGCGCCGGAGGATTCGTGCTTGGCAGCGTGCTGAGCAACCGCCAGCCGGCCGCAGCCGCAGCGCCGGCCGCCCCGGTGATCCCGCCGCCGATCTTCGTGCCGCTGGATGCATTCACCGTCAACCTCAAAAGCGAGGACGGCGACCGCTTCCTGCACACCGGCCTGTCGCTGAAGGTGGCCGATACCGAGACCCAGGCCCGCCTGGCCCAGTACCTGCCCGAGGCCCGCAGCCGCATCCTGCTGCTGCTGTCCGCCAGGCAGCCGGCCGAGCTGGCCACGCTCGAAGGCAAGCGCAAGCTCGCCGCCGATATCCGCGACACCATCAGCAAGCCATTCGCCAACGGCCTGCCGGCCCAGCGCGTGCTGGATGTGTTGTTCACCTCTTTCGTGGTGCAGTAAGCGCAAGCCAGGGCAGCACCGGTTTCATCCATAACGCCGCACAAGGGGCAGGACACTAGATGGCCTACGACAAGTTCCTCTCGCAAGACGAGGTCGACGAGCTGCTCAAGGGCGTATCCGGCGAGGCCGATACACCCAAGGCCAGCGAGCCTGCGCTCGATGACAGCGGGGTGCGCCCCTACAACCTGGCGACGCAGGAACGCATCATCCGCGGCCGCCTGCATACGCTGGAAATCATCAACGAGCGCTTTGCGCGCTCGATGCGCACGGCGCTGTTCAATTTCATCCGCCGCGGCGCGGACATCACCGTGGGCAGCATCAGGATCGAGAAGTTCGGCGACTTCGCGCGCAACCTGCCGATGCCGACCAACCTGAACCTGGTCCACCTGAAGCCGCTGCGCGGCACGGCGCTGTTCGTGTACGACCCGAACCTGGTGTTCCTGGTCGTGGACAACCTGTTCGGCGGCGATGGCCGCTTCCACACCCGCGTGGAAGGCCGCGACTTCACCCAGACCGAGCAGCGCATCATCCAGCGCATGCTGGAGCTGACGCTGACCAGCTACGGCAACGCCTGGCGCACCGTGCACCCGATCGAGACCGAGTACATCCGCTCGGAGATGCATCCCAAGTTTGCCAACGTCGCCACGCACAACGAGGCCGTGGTGACTACCGCCTTCCATATCGAACTGGGCGCCGTCGGCGGGCAGCTTCATGTCTGCCTGCCCTACGCGATGATCGAGCCGCTCAAAGACCTGCTGATGAATCCGCTGCAGGACGAGAAGGAAGTCGACAAGGGCTGGGTCGACCAGCTCTCCACGCAGTTGCGCGCCGCCGAAGTGGAACTGGTGGCCGAGTTCGCCCACCTGCAGAGCACCGTGGCTGAAGTCCTGGCGATGCGCGCCGGCGACGTGCTGCCGATCGAGCTGCCGGAGAAGGTCTTCGGCAAGGTGGATGGCGTGCCCGTGATGCAATGCGGCTTCGGCACCATGAATGGCCAGTACGCGCTGCGGGTAGAACGAATGATCAATCACCAGGACAGCGATTCCCACCTGGACATTAAGGACACCGATTATGAGTGACGGCATCGAGGACAAGCCGGTCGATCCGATGGACGACTGGGCCAGCGCGCTGGCCGAACAGACCAGCGCCACAACTGCCGAGGTGCCCGCAGCAGCCGCACCCGCTGCCGCGCCCGCGGCCACCCCGGCCGCCGCCACCGTCTTCCAGCCCCTGGCTAAGGAAGCGCCGAGCGGCTTCCACAACGATATCGAGATGATCCTCGATATCCCGGTGCAACTGACGGTGGAACTGGGCCGCACCAAGGTGCCCATCAAGAACCTGCTGCAACTGGCGCAGGGTTCGGTGGTGGAACTGGACGGGCTGGCCGGCGAGCCGATGGACGTGCTGGTCAACGGCTACCTGATCGCTCAGGGCGAGGTGGTGGTGGTGAACGACAAGTTCGGCATCCGCCTGACGGACATCATCACGCCGTCCGAACGCATCCGCAAGCTGAACAAATGACCGTCCTGAAGCGCCCCGTGCGCGGCGCCGCCCTGACTGTCCGTCAGCGTGCGGCATGCGCGAGCCTGGCCGTGCCTGCGGCCTTGCCTGCCGCCGCCACGGCCGCCCCGGCCGCGGAAAGCACCCACGCGCCGGCGGTCAGCGGCGCGGCCAGCCTGGCGCAGGCCGGGCTGGGGCTGTTTGCCGTGATCGCGCTGATTCTCGGCATGGCGTGGGTGGCCCGGCGTGCCGGGCTGGTGCGCCAGGCCACCGGCGGCGTGATGAAGGTGGTCGGCAGCACCATGCTCGGCGCGCGCCAGCGGCTGGTGCTGGTGGAGGTGGGCGATACCTGGCTGGTACTGGGCGTGAGCCCGGGCGAAATCCGACCACTGCACAGCATGCCGGCCGGCAGCACCGGCGCCAACACGATCACCGCACCCGGCGCCACGGTAGCGTCGCAACAGCCGACCGGCGGCAGCTTTTCCGAAAGGTTGCTGCGCTCGATGCAAAACCAGTTCAAGTCATGAATTTCCCGCGTGCCGCGCTGCGGCGCCGCTCCCGGCCCGTGCGCGCAGCCGTGGCCGCGCGCTGTCTCCCGATGCTGTCCCTGCTGGCGCTGATGCTGGCCACCGCCGTGCTGGCTTTCGCTCCGCTGCCGGCCTGGGCGCAGTCCCTGCCGGGCGTGATCAGCAAGCCCGCGCCGGGCGGCGGCCAGATCTGGTCGTTGCCGATACAGACGCTGGTGCTGCTGACCTCGCTGTCGTTCCTGCCGGCGGCGATGCTGATGATGACCGGCTTCACCCGCATCATCATCGTGCTGGGCCTGCTGCGCAGCGCGCTGGGCACGGCCACCTCGCCGCCCAACCAGGTGCTGGTGGGCCTGTCGCTGTTCCTGACCTTCTTCGTGATGGCACCAGTGCTGGACCGCGTCTACAACGACGCCTACAAGCCGCTGTCGGAGAACAAGATCAGCCTGGAGGCGGCCGCCGCCAAGGCCGCCGAGCCGCTCAAGGCCTTCATGCTGCGCCAGACCCGCGAGAAGGACCTGGCGATGTTCGCGCAGATGGCCAAGGCGCCCGAGATGCAGGGCCCGGAAGAAGTCCCCCTCAGTATCCTGGTGCCGGCCTTCGTCACCAGCGAACTGAAGACCGCGTTCCAGATCGGCTTCACCATCTTTATCCCGTTCCTGATCATCGACCTGGTGGTTGCCAGCGTGCTGATGGCGATGGGCATGATGATGGTGCCGCCGGCCACCATCTCGCTGCCGTTCAAGCTGATGCTGTTCGTGCTGGTGGATGGCTGGCAGCTGCTGCTGGGATCGCTGGCGCAGAGCTTCATGAACTGAGAGGCGCCCCGCCTCACCTCTCCAGAACCCGAGCCATGACCCCGGAAACCGTAATGACCATCGCCACCCAGGCGATGAAGATGACGCTGCTGCTGGCCGCCCCGCTGCTGCTGGTGGCACTGGCCGCCGGCCTGGTGGTGAGCCTGTTCCAGGCCGCGACCCAGATCAACGAAATGACGCTGACCTTCATCCCCAAGCTGATCGCGCTATTCGTCACCATGGTGCTGGCCGGCCCGTGGATGATCAACACCATGGTCGACTATATGCGCGAGGTGTTCCAGAGCATTCCCGCGCTGGCGCACTGACGCCCGCCGCGCGCCTTTCCATTTCCGGCTCCCCGACTGCCCGCCGTGATCGAAGTCACCTCAGCCCAGCTCTACAGCTGGCTCGCGGCGTTCCTGTGGCCATTCTTCCGCATCCTGGCGCTGGTCGGCACCGCACCGCTGTTCGGTGAATCCACCATCCCGCGGCGCGCCAAGATCGCGCTGTCCGCCATGATCGCGATGGTGGTGTCCCCCACCATCGCGCAGGTGCCGGTGGTGTCGGTGTACTCCTATGGCGGGCTGGTGGTCATCCTCAATGAGGTCGGCATCGGCCTGGCCACGGGCTTTGTCATGCGGCTGGTCTTTGCCACCGTGCAGCAGGCCGGCGAGATCATCGGCCTGCAGATGGGCCTGTCGTTCGCCTCGTTCTTCGATCGCGCCGCCGGCGGCCAGACCATGGTGCTGTCGCGCTTCCTGAACATCATCGCGATGCTGCTGTTCCTGTCGCTGGACGGCCACCTGCTGATGCTGGGCGCGTTGGTCGACAGCTTCAATGGCTTGCCAATCGGCGGCACGCCGCTGTCCGCCGGCGGCGCCATGGCCGTGGCCCGCGCCGGCGGCATGGTGTTCGCCTCCGGGCTGCTGCTGGCGCTGCCGATGATCGCCGCGCTGCTGACGCTGAACCTGGCGATGGGCATCCTGAACCGTGCCTCGCCGCAACTGTCGATCTTCGCGGTGGGCTTCCCGGTGACGCTGTCCGGCGGCCTGCTGGTGCTGATGCTGGTGATGCCGCAGATGGGCACCTATATGCAGCATATGATCGAAGCCGGGCTTGAGGCGGTGACTACGGTGCTTGGGCAGTTTGCGCGCTGAAGGCGGGTGGCTACGGTCATTCGACCGGTTGCCTCTGGCACATGTATCAGGAACGGAACCGAAGGCTCCGTTTCACCGGTATGCCGAACATACGGGTTCGCAAAATCGTAGAGAAAACAAGCCCAATGGCGCCGGTGGCATATTTTTTGCGCATCGGCTCCCGCGACGCCCTCGCGAGCCAGACCTGCCCGACAGGAGGGTAATTTGAAGGGTAGCGGGGATGGGAAGCTTGCGCCTTACGCCAGGATTTCCTCTTTCTCAGAGTCGCATCCAAATACATGTTTCGAATCCGGGGCACTTCCGCCAGGAGCCGGCGATGTCCAAGAGATTCCTATTGTTGCTTGCTTGTGCATTCATCCTTGGTAGCTGCGGCGGCGGTGACGATGACGGCGGCAACGGCGGCCAGGCCAGCGCGCCTGCACAAACGCTGGCCGTGCCCCTCCCCACGGCCATGGCAAGCCTGGCGGCCAATGGCCTGACCGCCGATTTCTCGATTTCCGGCACGGCAGAGAATGTGCCGGTAACAGGCTCCGGCACCCTGCAAGCCACGCCTTTCGTTGCCGCCATGCTGAATGGCGCCACCGTGCTCAAGACCACCGAGACCGTCACCGGCACACTCATGGCGAACGGGAACTCCACGCCGTTCTCGGGCACCAGGACCATCTTCCGCAACGCATCCACCTATGTCCTGGTCGCGATCGATGAGGGAACTGCCTTTGCGGTGTTTGCAGACTACACATTCCCGCTCACCGTCAAGGCGGGCGACTCGGGACCGTTGGCAACGGCCACGATTTTCTCGGACAGCACGCAGGCCACGAAGCTGGGTTCGCTCACCCAGTCATATGCCGTGATTGCCGATACCGGGAGCAGCCTCCTTGTGACCTTCCTCGACAAGGCGTTCGATAACGGCAATGCCAGGGTTGGGGAGGAGGAAACAACGTTCCGCATCGACACAAGCGGAAACATCAGCTTCGTCTCGTCCAAGTCCACTGCATTCAATGCAAGCGGACAAGCGCTGGGCACGCTGATCTTCCAATAGAGCAGCCGGCTTCAACGCCCCTGCGCAGGAAGGTTCCGGGCCGGATGTCCTGCCAGGGGCGCTGACGACAATCCCCCCCTCACCCCTTCACGCACACCACCTGCCTGAGCGTGTGCACGACCTCCACCAGGTCTGACTGCGCCGCCATCACCGCGTCGATGTCCTTGTAGGCCATCGGGATCTCGTCGATCACGGCGGCGTCCTTGCGGCATTCCACGCCTTCGGTCGCATGCACCTGGTCGGCCACGGTAAAGCGGCGCTTGGCCTCGCTGCGGCTCATGGTGCGGCCGGCGCCGTGGCTGCACGAGCAGAACGACTCCGGGTTGCCCTTGCCCCGCACGATAAACGAGCGCGCGCCCATCGACCCCGGGATGATGCCCAGTACGCCCTTGCGCGCACTGACCGCGCCCTTGCGCGTCACCAGCACGTCCTTGCCGAAATGATGTTCCTTCTGCACGTAGTTGTGATGGCAGTTGACCGCCTCCAGCTCCGCCTGGAACGGCTTGCGCAGCACGCGCTGCGCCGCGGCCAGCACGGCCTCCATCATCAGCTCGCGGTTGCGGCGCGCGTACGCCTGGGCCCACGACACCGCGAACACGTAGTCCTCATAGTGCATGGAGCCCTCCACCAGGTAGGCCAGGTCGCGGTCCGGCAGGTTGGCCAGGTGGTGGCGCATATCCTGCTGCGCCAGCGAGATAAAGGTGGTGCCGATGGCATTGCCCACACCGCGCGAGCCGGAATGCAGCATGAACCAGACCGACTGCGCCTCGTCCAGGCAGACCTCGATAAAGTGGTTGCCGGTCCCGAGGGTGCCGAGATGGTTGCGGTGGTTGGTGCGCGCCAGGTGCGGGTATTTGTCGGTAATGCGCCGGAAGCCGCCCGCCATCTCGGCCCATGCCGCGTCGACCTGTGCCGGGATCGACCCCCAGGCGCCCTGGTCGCGCCGCCCGCCCTGCGCGCTGCGGCCGTGCGGCACGGCGTGCTCGATTGCGCTGCGCAGCGGGCCGAGGTTGTCGGGCAGGTCGCCGGCGGTGAGCGACGTCTTCACGGCCATCATGCCGCAGCCGATATCGACGCCCACCGCCGCCGGGATCACCGCGCCCACGGTGGGAATCACCGAGCCGATGGTCGACCCCTTGCCCAGGTGTACATCCGGCATCACCGCGAGGTGGCGGAAGATAAACGGCATCCGCGCGGTATTGACCAGTTGCGCGCGGGCAGCGTCCTCCAGCGGGACGCCCCGCGTCCACAGCTTGACCGGCTTGCCGGCGCCGGTGTCGAGTACGTCGTAGTGGTGCTTGGCCGTCATGGTCGCCCCTGGCCTTGTCGTCGCGGATGCAGGTTAGACGGCCAGGGCCGGCCCGGGATTCCCCGGCCGGATGCCCGGATGCCCGGATGTCTTATGCCAGCAAGAAGCTGGCAAAGGCGCCCAGGTCGACATTGCCCCCGGACACGATGATGCCCACGCGCTTGCCCTTCACATCGAGCTTGCCATGCAGCACCGCGGCGGCAGCCAGGCAGCCAGTGGGCTCGGCCACGATCTTCATGCGGCCGGCGAAGAACTTCATGGTTTCGACCAGCTCCGCATCCGACACCGTGACGATATCCGTCACCAGTTCGCGGATCACCGCAAAGGTGTGCTGGCCCAGGAACGGCGTCTGCGCGCCGTCGGCAATGGTGCGGGGCGTGTCGATGCGGACGATCTCGCCGCTGCGCAGGCTTTGCTGGCCGTCGTTGCCTGCCTCGGGCTCCACCCCGTAGACCGCGCAGCCGGGCGACATGGCCTGTGCGGCCACGGCGCAGCCTGACAGCAGCCCGCCGCCGCCCAGGCACACCACCAGCATGTCCAGCGGCCCGGTTTCCTCCAGTAGCTCCTTGGCCGCCGTGCCCTGCCCGGCCATCACGTGCGGATGGTCGTACGGCGGGATCAGCGTCATGCCGCGCTCGGCGGCGATGCGCCGTCCCAACGCCTCGCGGTCGTCCTGGTAGCGGTCATACAGCACCACCTCGGCGCCGTAGCCGCGCGTGGCTTCGATCTTGATCGCGGGTGCGTCCTGCGGCATCACGATCACCGCCTGTACGCCCAGCAGCCGCGCCGACAGCGCGATCGCCTGTGCATGGTTGCCTGACGAGAACGCCAGCACGCCACCCGCCTTTTGCTGCGGCGTGAACTGCGCGATGGCGTTGTAGGCGCCGCGAAACTTGAAGGCCCCGATGCGCTGGAAGTTCTCGCACTTGAAGAACAGCTGCGCCCCGGTGGCCGCGTCGGCGGTCGAGGAAGTCAGCACCGGGGTGCGGTGGGCCGCTGCGCGGATGCGTTCGTGGGCGGCGGCTACGTCGTCGAAGGAAATAGGCAGGGCGGTCATGGCAGTGGCGTTGGCAGGGAAGCGGGGACAGGCCAGTTTACCTGTCCCGCGCCCGGCGCGCAGCCACCCAACACTAGGCCGCGGCCAGCTTTCCGGCCGTGCGGACCGGTGCACCCCCTGCCACCATTGCCGGGCGGGCTGCGCCGTTCTCGCCTGGCAGGCGGAAGAACGCCACCACTTCACTCAGCTCGCGCCCCTGCTCTTCCAGCGCACGCGACGCCATCGCGGCCTCGTTCACCAGCGAGGCGTTCTGCTGCGTAACCTCGTCGATCTGCACGATGGCCTGGTTGACCTGCTCGATGCCGCGGCTCTGCTCGGCCGACGCCGTGGCGATCTCTTCGACGATGCCGGTCACGCGCGCCACCGCCTGCGTCACCTCGGCCATGGTCTGCCCCGCTTCGCTCGCCAGCGCCGAGCCGTCCTGCACCTGGCGCCCGGAGGCTTCGATCAGCTCCTTGATCTCCTTGGCCGCGCTGGACGAACGTTGCGCCAACCCGCGCACCTCGCTGGCCACCACCGCAAAGCCGCGCCCCTGCTCGCCGGCGCGCGCCGCCTCGACCGCCGCGTTCAGCGCCAGGATATTGGTCTGGAAGGCAATGCCCTCGATGATGCCGGTAATGTCGGCGATCTTGGACGAACTGGCGCTGATGTCCTGCATGGTGCCCACCACGCGCTGCACCGTGGTGCTGCCGCGTTGCGCCACGTCGGCCGCGGTGCGCGCCAGCTCGCTGGCCTGGCGCGCGTTCTCGGTGTTCTGGCGCACGGTCTCGGTCAGTTCTTCCATGCTGGCCGCGGTTTGTTCCAGCGACGCCGCCTGCTCCTCGGTGCGGCTGCTCAGATCAGCATTGCCGCGCGCGATCTCGCTGGTGCTCAGGGCGATGTTGCCGCTGCTGGCGCGCACCTGCGTGACGGTGGCGGTGAGCCGCTCGTTCATCTCACGCAGCGCCCCCAGCAGGCGGCCGGTCTCGTCATGCCGGTCCACTTCGATGCGCGCGCCCAGGTCGCCGCCGGCCACGGTATCGGCCACCTCCACGGCCCGCTGGATCGGCCGCGTGATCGCACGTGTGATCAGCACCCCGCCGGCCGCCGCCACCACCGCGGCCACCAGGGAAACCAGGATCAGCAGGTTGCGCTGTTGCTGGTAGTCCGCCTCCAGCTTCTTCTCCATCTCCTTCTGCCGCGCCTTGGTGAAGTCGGCATAGGCGTCGGTCGCCTTGATCAGCGCGGCCAGCAGCGGGCGGCACTGCTTGTCGATGCGGGACACGGCTTCCTCGAGCTTGCGCTCCACCGCCAGGCCGACGATGCCGGTGGCCACCGGGCCGTATTCCGCCTCAATCTTCGCCACCGCTTCCACCAGCTTGCGTGCCTCTTCGCCGACGCCGGGCTGGCGCACCATTTCATTGAGCCGCGCCAGCCGAGTCTGCACATCCTGGTGCGCGCTCAGGGCCTCGGCCTTCTCGCGCTCGAGTTCGGCCGCATCGGTCACCAGCACCAGGTTGCGCGCCGCGATCGCGCGCCGGTCCACGGCGCTGCGCACCTGCGCGGCCATATCCGCGCGTGCGTTCAGCCCGTTGAGATAGTCGTTGAAACCGTCGGTGGCATCGCCCAGCGCATGCAGCGAATACCCCGACACCACCAGCACCACACCCGCCAGCGTCCCGAACCCGGCCAGCATCCGCGTGCGAATAGACAGATTCTTGAAATCCATGATCCCTCCCCCTTGCCGTCCGGTCGGACGTTTGCGCATGACTGCTTGAAATTACCCGCTGCATGCCGAATCGCGGCCTGCCACACTGCGCGCCCGTTCCCTGCTGGTCGGCTCGGCGTCCGCGCTTCCGGCAGGGGTGCGTTGCCCCGGCGACTTGCGCGTATCCGTGCTCTGTGTTGCGGTGGCTAACCCGAACTTTGACTTCCCAAATAGCCGGAGCCCGCATCGGTGCTGGGTTTCGGCCATTTTTTGAGACTATTATGTAGCCATGTAAATTAGTATTTATCTATTGCGGTTCAGCAGTTTTATGCTTGAATAAGTGTTCATGTATATCGAACACGTCCCGAACCGCAACTCGCCCCCCGCCATCCTGCTGCGCGAGTCCTATCGCGACGGCAACACGGTCAAGAAGCGCACCCTCGCCAATCTCTCGTCGCTGCCCGCCGAGGTCATCGAAGGCTTGAAGGTGCTGCTACGCGGTGGCGTCGCGGTGTCGTGCGCCGATGAGGCCTTCGTGATCGAGCGCAGCCTGCCACACGGACACGTGGCCGCCGTGCTTGGCGCGGCGCGCGCCTGCGGCGCCGAGCAGTGGTTTGCATCGGCACCGGCCGCGCTGCGCTCGGTGGTGATGGCACTGCTGGTGACGCGGGTGGTGTCACCCGCTTCCAAGCTCGCCACGCATCGCATGTTGCGCGACGAGACCGCGACCCACTCGGTGTCTCGGCTGCTGAAGTTGGGCGACGTCGAACTCGAACAGGTCTATGCCGCGCTCGACTGGCTGGGAGAAGCTCAGGAAGGCATCGAGAAGCGCCTTGCCAGGCAGCATCTGAGCGGCAGTACGCTGGTGCTCTATGACCTCACTTCCACGTGGGTGACGGGACGCTGCTGCGAGCTTGCCGCCCACGGCTACAGTCGCGATGGCAAGCGCGACGACCCGCAGATCGTGTTCGGTCTGGTTTGCACTCGTGAGGGCTGTCCGGTGGCGGTCGAAGTCTTCGCCGGCAACACCGCCGATCCGGCTACCGTGGCCTCGCAGGTGGACAAGCTCAAGAACCGCTATGGCATCGAGAAGCTCGCGTGGGTGGGCGACCGGGGCATGCTCACGCAGGCGCGCATCGACACGGTATTGCGCCCGGCTGGCCTGGACTGGGTGAGCAGCCTGCGCGCGCCGCAGATGGCCGCACTTGCCCGGGAGAAGGGCCCCTTCCAGCCCTCGCTATTCGATGAGCGCAACCTGCTAGAGGTGACCAGCGAGGCGTTCCCCGGCGAGCGGCTCATCGTGTGTCGCAATCCGCTACTGGCCGAGGAGCGCAGCCGCAAACGCGAGGCGCTGCTGCAGGCCACCGAAGCCGAGTTGATGAAGATCACCGACGCGACCACGCGTGCCCGCAATCGCCTCAAGGGCACCGAGGAGATTGCCCTGCGCGTAGGCCGCGTCATCGATCACTTCAGGATGGGCAAGCACTTCGAGTTGAACATCACCGACTCGAGCTTCACGTGGGAACGCAAGGCCGAACAGATTCAGCAGGAGGCCGCACTCGATGGCCTTTACGTGGTGCGTACGAGCCTGCCGGCAACGGACTTGCCGGCTGAGGCGGCCGTGACGGCCTACAAGGGTCTGGCGGTGGTGGAGCGGGCCTTCCGTTCGCTCAAGACGGTCGATCTGCAGGTGCGTCCCGTATTCCATTGGAACGCAGCGCGCGTGCGCGCTCACGTCTTTCTGTGCATGCTTGCCTACTACATCGAGTGGCACATGCGCGAGAAGTTAAAGCCGATGCTGTTCGACGATGAATACGTCGAGCTCGCGCGTACGGCCCGGCCCTCGCCAGTGGCCAAGGCACGACGCTCGGACCAGGCGAAAGCCAAGGACGCCACCAGGCTTGGCGAGGACGGCTTGCCGGTGCACAGCTTCCGCACGTTGCTCGATGATCTGGCCACGCTCGCGTACAACGTCTGTCACACACCCCTCAACCCGCAAGCAAAGATCGTCATGATCACGCGGCCGACCCCAGTTCAAGAAAAGGCCTTCCGCCTGCTCAACGTCAGCCCCGTCGCCTGTACCCAGTAATCGACTCGCTCGCGCGCACATAACCGTGAGAAATCAAAGCATTATGCGCGCCGCCAGCTCAAAGTTCGGGCTAACGGCCTCGCTGCGGTGAACTGTTCCCCACGAGAGGGGGGACATAGGTAGACAAAGCCGGTGGGGGGGGCGAGGATGAGTGCGGTAGCGGTCACAGCCCCATGACCAGTGCGATCGCCATGGCCATCGCACCGGCCACCCCCACAAGGGGGACGACTGCGCCGCCAGGACGTGGCAGCATACGTGCCCGTGACCTGCCAGGGAGGCACCATGCTGAGCGGATTCGATGCGCTGGTCGAGAAGTCGATGGCCGAATGGAAGATCCCCGGACTTGCCCTGGCCGTGATCCGCGACGGCGAACCCATCCTGCTGCGGGGCTACGGCGTGCGCGACAGCGCCGCGCCGGCGCCCGTGACCACCACCACGCAGTTCCTGCTGTGCTCGATCACCAAGTCATTTACCGCCGCCGGACTTGGCCTGCTGGTCGACGAGCGCAAGCTCGACTGGACCACGCAGGTGCGCGACATCATTCCCGGCTTCCGGCTGCATGATGCCGTCGCCACGCAACGCATCACGGTGCGCGACCTGCTCAGCCATCACAGCGGCCTGCCGCGCCATGACTGGATCCACACGCCGGGCGATCTCGACACCAGCCAGATGCTCGAACGGCTGCCGCACCTCGCGCCAAGCCGCGAGCTGCGCGAAAGCTGGCAGTACCAGAACCTTGGCTACGTGATCGCCGGCCACTTGGCCGAGCGCATCAGCGGGCAGCGCTGGGAGGACTTCACCACGCAACGGCTGCTGCAGCCGCTGGGTTTTACGCGCTTCGGCTTTTCGGTCGAAGCGCTGGCGGCCGATCCCGACCATGCACACCCGCACGCGATGGACGGCGACGAGCGCCTGCGCGCCAGTTGGTCGCCGATCCGCGCGACGCCGGCCGGCGGCCTCAACGCATCGGTGGAAGACCTGGCCCGATGGATGCGTTGCCTGCTGGACGAAGGCAAGGTGGACGGACATGCGCTGCTTGCGCCTGGCATCGTGCGCGACATGATGACGCCGCGCGTCCACGTTTTCCGTGCAGAATTCCCGGAGGTCGGCGATGTGCACTACGGACTGGGACTCACGGCCGAGCACTACCGCGGCGAGCGGACGGTCTCGCACTAGGGCAGCTGGCTGGGTTGGGCAACCCTGATGACGATGATGCCGGCACGGCGCCTGGGCATCGCCGTACTGACCAACCGGGCTCCCGGCGCGGTGACCGCCTTGCTGACCTACGCCGCGCTGGACCAGCTCTGCGGGCACTCCCCCATCGACTGGTTCAGCCGCCTGCGCGCCAGGCGGCACGAGATGCTGGCGCAGCTGCAGATCGACAAGGCTGCACGGCTGGCACGGCAGCACGCCGGCACTAATCCCAGCCACGCGCTGCACGATTACTCGGGCACGTACTCGCATCCCGCCTACGGCGACATCACCATCGAAACCGATGGCGATGCGCTGTCGTGGCACTGGCGCGGCATGTGCGGGCGGCTCGAGCACCGCCACTACGACGTCTTTACCACGGCGGAAAAGCCCGCCGAGATCCATCCGGACAACCTCGCCCTCACCTTCCTCTACGACCGCGACGGCACCATCGACCGCATTGCCGCGCCGCTGGAACCGCTTGTCGACGACATCGTCTTCCATCGCATGGCGGCGGACGAGGCAACCAACGCCGCCTTCCGCGCACGTCGCCGGAAAAACCTCGACGGTGCCGACGTATGCCGGACTGATCAAGAGCCTTGAGTTGTGAACACGCGAGGCAGAAGGCAAGGGCTATCTGGCGCACGCCCCCCGCCCGCTCACGGCGCCATACTGGCAAACACCCGATCCCGCCGCACCCACCAGTGGAACAGCGCGGCCGCCACATGCAGCAATACCACTGCCAGAAAAGCATAGGCCAGCCACGTATGCGCGCTGCGCAGGAACGCAAACGCCACGACATCGGGATTCATTAGCGGGGGCAGCGCCCATGCGCCGGACATCGTCACCGGATACCCGCCCGCCGACAGCATCGCCCAGCCGACCAGCGGCTGCAGGCCCATCAGGGCATAGAGCGCCAGGTGGCTGGCGTGCGCGGCGCCGCGCTGCCAGCCGGGCAGGTCGGCCGGCGGCGGCGGCGCGCCGCGCACCAGGCGCGTGACCAGCCGCACCGCCCACAGCGCCAGCAGCAACGCGCCCAGCGGCCGGTGGATCGCGACCAGCGTCAGGTGCAGGTTTGATACGGTGGCCACCATGCCGATGCCGATGAACAGCATGGCGAAGATGCCGGCGGCCATGGTCCAGTGCAGCCATCGCGCCAGGCCGCTGTACCGGTTCGGGGATGTGCTTGTCATTGTCCGGCTCCCGCGTGAAGTTCCTGTTGCGCGTTTTCCATGCTGCGGCGGCGGTATGACTCGGCATAGGCCGATGAACGTGCGGCCAGCAGCGGATCGTCGGAGGGCCTCAGGCCACGCGGCAGGATGGTGGGGTCATAGTTGATATCGCGGCAGCTGCCGTCCTGCTGCGCACTTTTCCGCTCCAGCACCAGCGTGCCGGCATCGATCTGCTGCCGCTCCGCGGGCCACGCCTGCGTGGCATCGGCGGTGGGATCGCCGGGCTGCGCCACGGTCACGACCAGGTGCCATCGCAACGGTCCTTGTGCGAGCCGGCTGGCGAGGTCGCGCGCGAGGAAATCGGCCGATGCGCCGGTAGCGGATGCGGCGCTGGCCGGGGTCTCGGGATCGAGCCGCCATCGGACAGCCCGCTGCAAGCCCGCGCCATCGGTGGCGACGAAGGCGTTGATGCCGTAGTACGCGGTGGTGGCGAAACTGCCGCTCAGCGGATGGTCCTTGACCCATTGCCGGAACGGTTGCGTCTCCGGGTACTTGCCGAAGAACGCTGCCAGCCGCCTCGGATCCGGCTTGCCGGTAGCGGGATCGGGCCGCGCTGCCACCAGTTGCTCATAGAACTGCTGCGGCGTGCGCACGCCGAACACCGGCGTTGAGTTCATGGCGGTGCGCCATTGCTCGCCGTCTGCCAGCCGGAATTCCAGTGCCAGGCTGCGCACCGGGGCGCCGGCATCGGGCGCGGCCGGGTTGCCGCCGGGGATGGCAAGGCGGCCGGTCACCGGCGTGCGCACCGTTCCGAACACCACCGCGCGCGATACCGCCAACGCCTTGCCATTGCCTTCGAAGTACCCTTCGACGCAGACACCCTTGGCATGGTTGCGGCGATATCCGGCGTGGATGCCGGCGTTGGCCTCGAAGGCATCGATGATCCTGAATGCCGACAGGCGCGCCGGCGTCACCCAGCCAGCCGCCCAGGCAAAGCCGGCGCCGATCGTCCCCACTACCGCGGCAATGGCGGCCAGCCTGCATGGCAGGCAGGCTGGACGGCCGGGCGGCGCTGCTTGGTGTCGTGTCATGGGCTTTTTCCATTACTGGTTGCGCGCGCCTCGTCCGGGCGCGCTGAGCCCAATGTAGCCCGCTAGCGGGGCCGCAAACGATGACGGCTTGATTACCGATCCGTAATTCAGGCCGCGCCGCCGCGCAATGGAAAGCTGAGCCGGAAACGCGTCATCGCCGCCGGCACCGACTCCGCCCCCACCGTGCCCTGGTGCAGGTCCATGATGGTCTTGACGATCGCCAGCCCGATGCCGGAAGACGCGCCCGAGTTGGCGCGCGCCGGATCGCAGCGGAAGAAGCGGTCGAACAGCTTGGGCAGGTGCTCGGCGGCGATACCGGGCCCTGGGTTGCTGACCTCGATATGGGTGTAGCCGTCCGCCTGCCGCGCCGTCAGCACGATCTGCTCGCCTGCCGGCGTATAGCGCACCGCATTGGAAACCAGATTGCTGAGCGCGCGCCGCAGCAGGCCGGCATCGGCAAACACCCTGCCCGCGGCCTGCACGCGGATCGATACCTGCTTGGCGTCGGCCAGCAGGCCGAAGTAGTCCGCCACCCGATGCAGTTCCGATTCCAGGTCCAGCTCGGCCACACGCATGGCCACGCGCGCATTGTCGGCACGCGCCAGGAACAGCATGTTCTCGATCATGCGCGACAGGCGCTCATACTCCTCCACGTTCGAGGCCAGCAGCGCCTGGTACTCCTCGGTGCCGCGCTCGGCGGACAGCGCCACCTGGGTCTGCCCCAGCAGGTTGCCCAGCGGCGTGCGGAAGTCATGGGCCAGGTCGGCGGAGAACTGCGACAGCCGGTGATAGCTCTCGTGCAGCCGCTCGATCATCTGCTGCAGCGCATGCGCCAGCTCCTTGAGCTCGACCGGCAGCCGCGCCGGATCGATCGGCAGCGCCACGCTGGAGAACGTGACCGTGCGCGTGCCGGTGGCGATGCGGCGCAGCGGCGACATGCCCGCCCGCACCGCGGCGTAGCCGAGCAAGCCGACCGACAGCGAGCCCAGCAGCGTCGCCCACACCAGCTTCCAGCGGTACTCGCGCATCAGCGCAAAGCGCGAGCGCGCCACCTGCGACACCGTCACCTTCACCGGCGCGCCGTTGTCCTGCGGCCGCGCCAGCAGCACCACGCCGCGGATCTGATAGCCCGCGGGCGTGCGCCAGGCGCGGATCGATTCCGGCCCCAGCGCGGCGCCTTCGGCCAGCGGCGGGCCATCCGGCACAGACTCGCCATGGAAGTTCGCCTCGGTAAGCAGGCTGCCGCTGGCGGACTGCACCCTCAGCGCATACTCCTCATTGCCCGACACCACGCGGCCGATCTCGCGCCAGCGGTCGGCATCGCTGTCAAAGCGCTCGGCGAGCTCGTCGCGCACGCGCGCGGCCTTGCGCAGCAGTTCGGCATCGTCGCGCGCCACCACCTGCATGGTCAGCGCCTTGTAGAGGTAGGTGCCGACGCCGGCAAACGCCACGCCGGCCACCAGCGCAAAGGCCAGCGCCAGCTGGACGGTCAGGGACAGGCGCGATCTCACGGACGCCGGCTCTCGAGCACGTAGCCGATACCGCGCACACTGTGGATCAGCTTGTTGCCGAAGCTGTCGTCCATCTTGGCGCGCAGCCGGCGCACCGCCACGTCGACGACATTGGTATCGCTGTCGAAGTTCATGTCCCACACATGCGAGGCGATCTGTGTGCGGCTGAGCACCTCGCCATTGCGCCGCGCCAGGAAGTGCAACAGCGCAAACTCGCGCGGGGTCAGGTCGATACGCTGCCCGGCGCGCGCGACGCGATGCCGGATCAGGTCGATTTCCAGGTCGTCGACCTCGATGCGCTCGGCCTCGCGCGGCGGACCGCGGCGCAACAGCGTACGCACTCGCGCCAGCAGCTCGACAAAGGCGAACGGCTTGGCGAGGTAGTCATCGGCGCCCAGTTCCAGGCCGCGGACGCGGTCCTCGACCTCGTCGCGGGCGGTCAGGAACAGCACCGGGGTCTGCTTGCGCTCGCGCAACTGGCGCAGCACCTCCCACCCGTCCATGCCGGGCAGCATCACGTCGAGGATGATGAGGTCATACTGATGCTCCGTGGCGCAATGCAGGCCGTCCGCGCCGGTGACGGCCAGGTCCACCACGAACGCGGATTCGGTCAGGCCTTTGCGCAGGTATTCGGCAGTCTTGGGCTCGTCTTCGATTACCAGGATCTTCATTGTCTTTCGGGTTCGGTTCTGTCCGGCCCGCGTCGCGCATGGCCCCGAAAAGCATAACCCCTGACCTCCGGGCCAGGAATGACAAAACCGTAATCGAAACGTCAGCATCCCGACGCAGGACGGCTGCAAGGGACGGCGAAGCCGCATGCAAGGGCCACGGCGTGCCCAAGACTTCACACCGCATCTGGCTGCTTCGCACCCGTCGCCCGCCGGAGGTCTTCCCACCTGTGACTTCATGCCGCGGGATGGCCGCATTGCGCAGTTCGCGATCGAGCAGCATTAAGCGCGGCGCGCGTGCCGGGTACGCCGCGCCGCGCCCGGCCGCGCTCAGCGGTTGCGGCGCACGCCGGCCAGGATCAGGACCGTGGCGCAGGCTTCGAGGAAGGCCACGAAGTACAGGCCCGAGGACAGCTGCCCGGTGTTGGTCTTGAACCAGCCGATCACATAGGGCGCGACGAAGCCCGCCAGGTTGCCGACTGAATTGATCAGCGCGATGCCGCCCGCGGCGGCGGTGCCGGCCAGGAATGCCGACGGCAGCGACCAGAACACCGGGAACGCGGCCAGGATGCCGACCGAGGCCACAGTCAGCGCGGCCAGCGCCAGCAGCGCGCTGTGCAGCCACAAGCCGGTCAATGTCAGCCCCACGGCGGCCAGCAGCGTCGCCATCGCGCAGTGCATGCGGCGCTCGCCCGAGCGGTCCGAGTGGATACCGTTGAGCACCATGGCGATGGTGCCGGCGATAAACGGGATCGCCGATACCAGGCCGATCCGCAGGTTGCCCTGCACGCCCAGCTCCTTGATGATCGACGGCGACCAGAACGCGATGGTGGCGTTGCCGCTGACCACGCAGAAGTAGATCGCGGCGCAGATCCAGACGCGCGCATTGGTAAAGGCGTCACGCAGCGCCGAATGCTTGGCCGGGTCGCGTGCCTCGGCTTCCACGGCCTGCGTCACCAGCTGCTGCTCTTCAGCCGTGAGCCAGCGCGCGCTGGCCGGCCGCTCGGGCAGGTACATCAGCACGGCAATGCCGGCCAGCACCGACGGAATGCCCTCCAGCACGAACAGCCATTGCCAGTTGGCGAGCCCGTCCACGCCGTCCATGGTGGTCATGATCAAGCCCGCGAGCGGGCCGCCGATCACGCCGGCAATGGCGAACGAGGTCATGAACAATCCGTTGATGCGCGCGCGGCGCGCCGCCGGGAACCAGTACGTCAGGTAGAGCACCACGCCGGGAAAGAAGCCGGCCTCGAAGATACCCAGCAGGAAACGCAGCGCGTAGAACTGCGTAGGGGTCTTGACGAAGATCATCGCCATCGACGCCAGGCCCCACAGGATGGTGATCCGCGCCAGCGTCTTGCGCGCGCCGATCTTCTCCAGCAGCAGGTTGCTCGGCACCTCAAACAGGAAGTAGCCGAGGAAGAAGATGCCCGCGCCCAGGCCGTAGACGGCCTCGCTGAACTGCAGGTCCTGCAGCATCTGCAGCTTGGCGAAGCCCACGTTGACGCGGTCGATCCAGGCGAGGATGAACAACAGGACCAGGAACGGGATCAGGCGCACGGTGATCTTTCGGTACGCCACGTTGCATTGCTGGGCAACTTCTGCCGGTGGCAGGTTCTCCAGGGCGCCGGAGGCGCCAGTCATCACGGAAGACATCGGTGATTCTCCTTGGGTAGGTTGGGCGGGGCCCCGCTGCATTGGCGGGGCCCTCTGGCTTGCGCTGTGCCGGAGTGGGATGGTTGAGCGAGGCCGCTGCGCTTGGACCGATACGGGACCGGCGCAGCCTGCCCCGGGGCAGGCCGTTCGCTAACGCCCGCGCGACCGCATGGCCTTTACATCAGGCTGCGCTCGATCGCACCAGCCACCTGCAGCACGCGCGCGTCCTGGCCGTGCAGCGCGCAGACGCCCAGGCCGATTCCCTGTGCAACGGGCAGCGTGACCGCGCATCCGTCCAGGAAATTGATTACGCTCGGATTGCGCAGCACCAGCCCGTTGAGGGCGAAGAAATCTTCGTCGCGCGCCAGCGCGTCCAGGCGCGGGGGCCGCACGGCCACGGTCGGCATCAGCCAGGCATCGGCGTCGCGCAGGCGCTCGCCGGCGCGGTGCTGCATCGCGCGGCGCTGGGCCAGCAGGTCGATATAGTCGGCCGCGCTCTGCTGCTGGCCGCGCCGGATACGCTGGGCCACGCGCTGGTCGTAGCGCTCGCCCTGCTCCGCCAGCAGTTGGCGGTGCCAGGCCCAGGCTTCGGCAGCGGTGAGGCCGCCGCCGCCGTTGATCTCGGGCAGCCGGCGCAGTTCCGGGAAATCGAACGGCACGATGCGCGCGCCGCGTTCCGACAGCCGCGACAGGGTGTCCTCAAACGCTTGCGCGACCTCGGCGTCGAGCCCGTCGCAGACGAAATCGCGGGTCACGTAGAACCGCATGCCCGCCAGCTCGGCGGGGCGCGTATCGAGGGTCTCGCCACTCAGCACGGCGTCCATCGCCGCGCAGCACGCGACCGAGCGTGCCAGCGGCCCGGCGGAGTCGAGCGAGGTCGACAGCGGCACCGCGCCGGCCAGCGGCACGCGGCGCGCCGTCGGCTTGAAGCCGGTCAGCCCGCAGAAGGCCGAGGGGATGCGGATGGAGCCGCCAGTGTCGGTACCCAGCGCGGCCACTGCCATGTCTTCGGCCACGCTGACCGCGCCGCCGGAGGTCGAGCCGCCCGCGATCCGGTCCGCGTCGAAGGGCGTGCGCGGCGTGCCATAGTGCGGATTCAGGCCGAGGCCCGAGAACGCAAACTCGCTCATATTGGTGCGTCCCAGCAGCACTGCGCCGGCCGCGCGCAGGCGCGCGACCGCGGGTGCATCGGCCTGCGCTGGCGCGGCGCCATCGAGCGCCTTCGAGCCGGCGCGGGTCACCTGGCCGCGTACGTCGAACAGGTCCTTGACCGAGATCGGCAGCCCCGCCAGCGGCGACGCCACCAGGCCCGCGGCACGCGCCTGGTCGGCCGCGCGCGCCGCGGCCAGCGCGCCGGCCGCGTCGACTTCCATGAAGGCGGTGCCGCCGGTGCGGGCATGGCTGTCGATGCGGGCCAGTGCCTGCTCGGTCAGCGCCACGCTGGTGGTGCGGCCCGCCGCCAGGGATGCCGCCAGCGCGGCAATGGTCGGCGCGCTCATTCGGCCACCGCCAGGCTCTGCACGCGGTACGCATGGCGCAGCGTGCGATTGCGCACGGGGTCGTGCAGCTCCACTTCAAAGGCATCGCCGTGGCCCAGCTCGCCAATCACCGCCTGCGTGCCGCAGAACATCGCGGTGCCGGGCGGCAGCGTGGCTTCGCCGGTCAGCCGCTCGACCAGGTCGCGCGGATCGAGCAGGCGCGTGACCTTGCCTTCCTGGTACAGCGCGCGCTGGCCGTCGCGCACGCGCCAGCAGCGCATCTCCAGGCTGTCCCAGTGATCGGCCACCTCGTCGAAGCGCCACACCTGGCGACCGAGAGGCTTGCCGCACATCTGCTTGGACACGGTGACGTCGTAGGCCTCGACCTTGCGGTCGGTATGGTCCGAGCCGATGCCGATATACAGCGCGTCCTCTGCCTGCAGCAGGACAAACTCTGTTTCGCCGGAAGAATCGGCGCGTGGCACCTCCAGCTCGTCGGCCGTGGTCAGCAGCGACGCGGCCAGCGGATAGAAGCACGGCACCGTGGCGGGCGGCTTCACGCCGATCGCCTGGAGCTCGTCGATATGGTGCTGGACGGCGTCCTTGTCGCGGCCGGTCCATCCGGCAATGATGAGGCGCTGGATATCGAGGGCGAGTTCACCCCCGCCGGCGACCTGGAAATGCAGTGTCGGCATTGCGTACTACCTTGTTACAGGGAAAAAGCGGGTCAGGCCGGATGCAGAAGGTCAGAGCGTCCTGATGATGTTCTTGCGGAACTCGTCGATATGCTGGCGCACGGCCTTGCTCACGGCCGGCACGTCGCGGCGTTCCAGCGCGTCGACGATCTCGAGGTGTTCCTGGTACACGTTCTCGAGATGCTGCGGGTCGGACAGCGACAGGAACCAGAAGCGCGCCTGCTTCTCATGCAGGCCGCGCAGCAGCTCGGCCAGCACGCGGTTGCGCGAGGCGGCCGACATCGCCGTATGGAACTTCAGGTCCAGCGACGCCAGTGCGGGGATGTCGCGCCGCGCGATCAGCGGGGGCGAGCGGTCGACGATTTCGCGCATGGCCTTGAAATCGCTCTCGTGGCCGCGCTCGCAGGCGAGCGTGGCGCACAGGACCTCGTTGGTCGCGCGCACCTCGATCATGTCGAGCACCTCGTTGAGCGACAGCGGCGTCACCAGCACGCCCTTGCGCGGCAGGATCGACACCAGGCCCTCCACTTCCAGCCGGTGCAGCGCCTGGTGTACCGGCGTGCGGCCCAGGCCAAGCATGTTCGCCACCTGGGCTTCGTTCAGCGGCTCGCCGGGGCGGAACTCGCACGAGATGATGCGGCGCTTGATCTCGACATAGGCGAGGTCGCGCATGGCCGCCCCGCTCTGGGTTGCGGTCTGCGCGGGGCTACGCATGCCATCTGTTTCTACCAGCCGAATGGATTTAGCCACGGGTCATTCCGAAAAGCATCTGAAGTAGTAGTGATAGTAGTGTGATATTTCACAGGCTGCAAGCGCCGCCATTCTCGGGGCAAACGAGAATGACGCGTTCGGATTCGTTAAGTCAGGGGAGATTGCGCAGGGTCATGTGCAGACTAGCCCACCCCCGACAGCGCGCAGCGTCATCGGGCGGCGGCCCCGCAGCAGCATGTGCCGGACCGCCGTGACACCGCCATCCGTTTCCTACGCCAGCATCCGCACCTGCGGCTCCCGCTCCCACTGCCGCGTCTTCGCCGCCGCGATAAAGCGCTTGGTATCGCTGGCCGGCACCACCCCGTTGTGGCGGGCGGGGCGACGCTGGCCGATGGCTCGAAACTGCCTGCGGACGGGTTTTTTGACGATAACAAGGACACACCACTGACAGCAATTGCCGGGCCTGCTCGTCTGGAAGACCGTTCTGCGGCATTCGGGGGGGTTTGCGGGACGCATGGAGACCGGCAAGGATGCGGTCAGCGGTCCGGCGACAGGAGTGATGCGATGGCTTGCGCGCAGGCTGGTCGTCCTGCGTGAAGTCGGGCTGTTTCGTCCATGGCGGGCGAAACAACCCAGGCGCGCGGCATTGCGCCGCTGCGCGACTGCTGCGTGCGACTGCGGCGTTATTCCTCCTGGAACGCCTCCTCACGCTTGGCCTTGATCGACGGCAACGCCACCACCGCCACCAGCGCCGCGGCAGCCACCAGCAGGCCCAGCGATAGCGGACGGGAGGTGAAGACCGAGAAATCCCCGCGCGACAGCAACAAGGTGCGGCGGAAGTTCTCTTCCATCATCGGCCCCAGCACAAAGCCCAGCAGCAGCGGCGCCGGCTCGCAGCGGAGCTTGAGGAACACGTAGCCGATCAGGCCGCAACTGGCCGCCGCGAACACGTCGAACACCGTGTTGTTGACCGAGTAGACGCCGATGCTGCAGAACACCAGGATGGCCGGGTACAGGAAGCGGTAAGGCACGGTCAGCAGCTTCACCCACACGCCGATCAGCGGCAGGTTCAGCACCACCAGCACCAGGTTGCCGATCCACATCGACGCGATCAGCCCCCAGAACAGCGCCGGGTTGCTGGTCATCACCTGCGGGCCGGGCTGGATATTGTGGATGGTCATGGCGCCAACCATCAGCGCCATCACGGCATTGGGCGGGATGCCCAGCGTCAGCAGCGGGATGAACGAGGTCTGTGCCGCGGCATTGTTGGCCGACTCCGGCCCCGCCACGCCTTCGATCGCGCCCTTGCCGAACTCCTCCGGATACTTTGAGGCCTTCTTCTCCAGCGAATACGCGGCGAACGACGCCAGCGAAGCCCCGCCGCCCGGCAGGATGCCCAGCGACGAACCCAGCAGCGTCCCGCGCAGCACGGCGGGGATCATGCGCCGGAAGTCTTCGCGGGTGGGGAACAGGTTGGTGACGCGGTCGGTGAAGGTCTCGCGATGTTCCTTCTGCTCCAGGTTGGCAATGATCTCCGCGAAGCCAAACAGCCCCATGGCGAGCGCGGTGATGCTGATGCCGTCGGTCAGCTCCGGCACGTCGAACGAGAAGCGCGCCGCGCCCGAGTTCACATCGGTGCCGACCAGCCCGAGCAGCAGCCCCAGCACGATCATCGCCACCGCCTTGACCAGCGATCCCGAAGCCAGCACCACGGCGCCGATCAGTCCCAGCACCATCAGCGAGAAGTATTCGGCGGGACCAAACTTGAACGCCAGCTCCGACAGCGGCGTGGCAAACGCGGCCAGGATCAGCGTGGCCACGCTGCCCGCAAAGAACGAACCCAGGCCAGCGGTGGCCAGCGCCACGCCCGCCCGCCCGCGGCGCGCCATCTGGTAGCCGTCGAGCGTGGTCACCACCGCCGACGACTCGCCGGGCAGGTTGACCAAGATCGCGGTGGTGGACCCGCCGTACTGGGCGCCGTAGTAGATGCCGGCCAGCATGATCAGCGCCGCCACCGGCGGCAGCGTGTAGGTGATCGGCAGCAGCATGGCGATGGTGGCCAACGGGCCGAGGCCCGGCAGCACGCCGATCAGCGTCCCCAGCACGCAGCCAAGGAAGGCATAAGCCAGGTTCTGCAGCGAAAGCGCGGTAGAAAACCCCAGCGCAAGATGACTTAGCAGCTCCATCCGATGTCTCCTAGTTGGTGAGGATCGCAGGCCAGACCGGCATCTGCAGGTTGATGCCGTACACGAACGCCACCGTGCTGATCAGCACCAGGATCGCGGCATTGAGCATGGCGCCCTTCCAGGTGAACTCATGGCTGGCCATCGACGACACCAGCACCAGCGCCAGCACCGACAACACCATGCCGAGCGGCTTGAGCAGCAGGCCGAACAGCACCACCGATCCGAGGATCCACAAGAGTGTCTTGATGTCCCAGCGGGCCATCCGGTCCGCATCGCCTTCACGCGACATCGAACCCAGCGCCACCACGGCGCCAAGCAGCGCCAGCACGATGCCGAGCCAGAATGGGAAATAGCCCGGGCCCATCTTTGCGGCGGTGCCCATGGAATAGCCACGGGCGACGAATGAAAAGCTGAGGCCGACCATGACGAACATCAGGCCGGAGAGAAGATCGGTTTGCTTGCGTATGCGCATGCGGGGGCTCCTTGTGGCGCGCGCAGCGGGCGCTGCCGGCGTGGGGCAGTCGCCAGCGCTGTCGCGTCTGTTTCGGGAGTCCCGAACAATACATCATGTTGTGATATATTTTTATGAAGGCAAGGGTTATTCCCTACAAATTCGCCGGTGCGTCAGGATCCTTGCGTCACGTGAGCGGCGAGACTTGGCAGTTGTATGCATACATGAAGGCCTGCGCTGTCATCCTGCAGTCATCGTCGCCGTCCACTCGATTCGCTGCGCCAGGCTCGGGTGTCAGTGCGACGCGCCCGCCGCCGCCTTTTCTCGTCCCATGCTGTACTCGGCCGGCACCCATGCGTAGCCCTTGCCCTGGCGCCGAACATGCCCGAGGCCCGGGAACGAGATATGCGCCGCGCCCACCCAATAGCCCTTGGCCGCGGCGTCAGCCATGGCCCGCTTGCGCATCTTCACCGCGGCGGTGGCATCGACATCGAAATCGATCGCGACGCCCGGCTCCGGAAACTGCACCTGCTGCGCATGGATGGTGTCGCCCCACAGTTGCAGGCGCTGTCCCTCGCTGCTGATCTCATAGAACGCGTGACCCGGGGTATGGCCCGGCATGCGCACCGGACGGATGCCGGGGAACAGCTCCTGCTCGCCGTCGAAGGGCCGGACCTTGCCGGCCTTCAGGTAGGGCGCGAATACCGCCTCCGATTGCGCGAAGTTATGCCGCTGGCCTGATGCCGCCTTCGCGGCATTGACGGGGTTCAGCCAGAAATCGGCATCGCGGCGGTCGACGTAGACCACGGCGTTCGGGAACACGGCATTGCCGTCGACGGCCAACCCACCGGAGTGGTCGACGTGTATATGCGTCAGCAGCACCGCATCGATCTGCTGCGGCTGGTAGCCGGCCGCGCGGATATTGTCCGGCAGCTTGCCGCCGACGCCGGGACCGAACAGGCTGCCCGCGCCGGTATCGACCAGCACCAGCTGCTGGCCGGTGTTGATCAGGAAAGCGTTGATCGAGGTCTCGGGCTCGGTGGACTGGTAGCTGCGCGCCTGCAGCGACGCAATGTGCTCGTGCGACGCATGCTTGAGCAGCTTGCCGATCGGCACGTTGACGGTACCGTCTGACAGCGCCGTGATCTCGAACTTGCCGAGCTTCATCCGGTAGTAGCCGGGCGCCTGGGTCCCGACCTGCGGCGCCGCGGCATGGACCGGCATGGCAATCACCGACCAGAGCAAGGTACCAACCAGCAGTGCACGTCGCCACAGGGAAGGCTTTAACGGGGAATGGTGAGTGTTCATTGTGCTTGCCTCGAAAGAACCGCGAACGACAGGCTGTCGCGTGTTGTGAGGATTCTGGTGGCCGAAGCGGACTCGCACAAATCGATTGGAATGATCGCCGGCATCGCCGCCGGCGATACCGCACTCCGGGACCGCGCGGCGTGTGGCCCGCGCGGCATTCATTCCGCCACGGAAACTATCCGAGCATAAAACTTCACTAGGCCGGCGCCGGGCCGTCGCTGATACTCAATTCCACAGTTACACCACGATGACGAGGGGAGTCAGCATGAGGAAGTCAGCAATACAAGTCCTGGCCGCGGGGATCTTCGGCGCGCTGCTGTGGGCGCCGGCGACGGCGCAGGCAGCGTGGCCGGAGAAGCCGGTGCGCCTGATCGTACCCACCGCGCCGGGCGGCGCACCGGACATCGTTGCGCGCCTGTTCGGCGACGCGTTGTCGAAGCGGCTAGGCCAGGCCGTGATCGTCGAAAACCGGCCCGGCGCGGGCGGCAATATCGGCATGCAGGCGCTGCTGGCCGCGCCGGCGGACGGCTACACCATCGGCTACGGCAACAACGCGACGCTGTCGACCAACCGTTTCCTTTACAGCAAGCTGCCCTACGACCCCGACAAGCTGGTGCCCATCGTCGGCCTGGTCACGACCTTCAATATCCTTGCCGTCAACCCATCGCTGCCGGTCAGGACCACGCAGGAACTGGTGGCCTACGCGCGCGCCAACCCGGGCAAGCTGTCGATGGGCTCGGCCGGCAACGGCACCACCAGCCACCTGGGCGGCGAGCTGTTCAAGGTCATGGCCAACCTGAACATCGCCCACGTGCCCTACAAGGGCAGCATTCCGGCGCTGCAGGATCTCGTCGGCAACAACGTGCAGTTGATGTTCGACAACGTGCCGTCGATCGGGCCCTACGTGGTTTCCAACCGCGTGCGCGCGCTGGCGGTGACGTCGAGCAAGCGCTCGCCGCACTTCCCGGACCTGCCGACCATGGCGGAGGCCGGCCTGAAGGGCTACGAGCTGACCGCGTGGGCGGGACTGGTGGCCGCGCCGGGCACGCCTGCCGAGGTCATCGAGCGCCTGAACCGCGAAGTCAACGCCGTCATCAAGGATCCGGCTTTCCGGGCGCACCTGGACAAGCTCTCGTTCGATCCGCTGGGCGGCACTGCCCACGACTTCCAGCAACTGATCGCGACGGAGACCGTCAAGTTCGGCGAGCTGGTGCGCAAGAGCGGCGCCAGGGTCGATTGAGGGAGCACGCCATGCAAATGCACTATGACCTGATCATCCGCAACGGCGACCTCATCGACGGCACCGGCGCGCCGCGTCGCGCCGCCGACATTGGTGTGGTGGACGGCGAGATCGCCGCGATCGGCAACCTCGCGGCAGCGCGGGCGGACACCGAAGTCGATGCCGCCGGCCTGATCGTGGCGCCGGGCTTTATCGACACCCACACGCATGACGACTGGATGGTGTTCCAGTCCCCGGAGATGCTGCCCAAGGTCACGCAGGGCGTCACCACCATCATCGCCGGCAACTGCGGCATCAGCCTGTTTCCGCTGGTGACCGACAGCATCCCGCCCGCCCCGCTCGACATCATGCGCGGCGGCTACCGCTTCGATTCCGTGCGGGCCTACCGTGAATCGTTCGTGGCGCAGCCGGCCGCGGTCAATGTCGCGGTGCTGGTAGGCCAGTCCACGCTGCGCGCCAGGCATATGCGCCAGCTTGGCCTGCCCGCCAGCGATGCGGAGATCGAAGGCATGCGGCAAGACGTCGAGGAAGCGCTGCGCCAGGGGGCAATCGGAGTGTCCACCGGCACGTTCTATCCGCCATCGGCCGCGGCGCCCGAGGATGAGATCGTGCGCATGTGCGAGCCGATGAAGCGGCTCGGCGGCGTGCTGGTCTCCCATATGCGCGATGAAAGCGACAACATCGGCGCGTCGATCGACGAGACCGCGCGCATCGGCAAGGCACTGGGGGTATCGACGGTGATCTCGCACCACAAGCTGGTGGGCAAGCAGAACCACGGCCGCAGCCGCCACACGCTGGCGCAGGTGCGCGGGCTGGCCGAAACCATGCCGCTGTGCCTGGACTGCTATCCGTATGCGGCGTCGTCGACCATGCTGCGGCCCGAGCGCGTGCATCAGTGCGACCGCATCCTGATCACCTGGTCGGCCCCGCACCCTGAAGCCGCCGGGCGCTACCTCGAAGACCTCGCGCGGGAATGGGGCCGCTCACGCCATGAAGTCGCACAGGCGCTGGTGCCGGGCGGTGCCGTGTACTTCATCATGGACGAGACCGACGTGCGCGACATCCTGTCCTATCCCGACACGATGGTCGGCTCCGACGGCATCCCTTCCGACGAAACGCCGCACCCGCGGCTGTGGGGAACGTTCCCGCGCGTGCTCGGCTTGTACTCGCGCGACCTGGGGCTGTTCCCGCTGGAGCGCGCGGTCCACAAGATGACCGGCTTGCCGGCACAGCGCTTCGGGCTGGAGCGGCGCGGGGAGCTCAGGACGGGCCATGTCGCGGACATCACCGTCTTCGATCCGGCGACGATCCAGGATCGCGCCACCTTCGACGATCCGCAGCAGCCCTCCGTCGGTGTGCGGCATGTGTTCGTCGCCGGGCAGGCGACCCTTCGCGACGGGCAACCGGCCAGCAGCCGTCCCGGACGCTTCGTCACCTCCACCCTGGTGAAGGCACAGCCGTAGCGCCTAGCGCCGGTTTGCGTCGGCGCTCTGCTCCAGCAGCCACGCGATGAAGGTCTGCATCGCGGGGCTGTCGCGCTTGTCCTCGCGGCAGATGAAGTAGTAGGCCTTGGGCGAGACGTAGGGCTCGTCGGACAGGCGCAGCAGCCGGCCCGCCCTGATGTCGTCGCCGGCAACGTACTCCGGCAGCAGCGCCAGGCCCATGCCGCCGAGGGCAGCCTGCAAACCCATGGTCAGCAGGCCATAGCGCGAGCCGTCATCCGGGTGCGCGAGCTTGATGCCGGTCTGCCCGAGATAGGCGGGCCACGCTTCCAGCGCGGCGTTCTGGTGCAGCAAGGGCAGACGCTTCACCGCCCTGGCCAGCGTAGCGCCGGCCGGCAGCAGCTCAGGGGCGCACACCGGATACAGTACCAGCGGCATGACCTTCAGGCTGAAATGGCGCGGCGGCGGCCCCGCGCAATACATGATGGCCGCATCGAGCCCGGTGCTTTCGAGGTCGACGGGGCCTACCTTGGTGGTGACGTTGAGCTGGATATGCGGCTGTTCGCGCGCGAACCTGAGCATGCGCGGCAACAGCCAGATATTGCCCAGCGACACAGGCACCGACACGTTCAGGCGCCCGCCCGAGGCGCGCCCCGACTGCACCTCCATCGTGGCTTCCTCCAGCATGGCCAGGGCCTTGCGCACGCTCTTGAGGTATTCCTCGCCGGCAGGCGTCGTCGCCACGGCGCCTTTGCGGCGGTTCAGCATGCGCTCACCGAGGAAGGATTCCAGCTCGGTGATCTGTTTGCTGACCGCGCTTTGCGTCAGGCACAGCTCCTCGGCCGCGCCGGTGACGCTGCCCGTGCGCGCCGTGGTCTCGAATGCAATCAGGTTTGCCAGCGCGGGCAGGTGGCGGCCGTTGGTACTTTTCATGTCGGTAGGCGTGGCGGGAAGCCGACTCCGGTTGCGGGGGCGCGTGCCGGCATTGTCGTGCATTCATTCCGGGATGGAAAGCTGGACGGATAAAACATCCATTGCCTGCGCGCACCGGCGGGCCAATACTGCATGCATACCGAACGATCGCCGATGACATCCAATTCTTCTGCTGCCCCGACTGACGGCTTCGACCCGTTCGAAGCCTCCCTCCGGGAACTCGCCGATGCCATGCGCGCCGGCACCATTTCCGCGGCCGGCCTGGTCGACTGCTACCTCGCCCGTATCGCCGCCTTCGACAAGTCCGGCCCGCTGATCAACGCGATCAGTTGCGTCAATCCCGCCGCCTTGCACGAGGCGCGTGCGCTGGACCAGGAACTGCGCGCAAGCGGTCCGCGCGGGCCGCTGCATGGCATTCCCATGGTGGTCAAGGACAATATCGATACCGTCGGCATGCCGACCACTGCCGGGTGTGCGGCGTTGCGCGAGGCTTATCCGAACGCGGACGCGCCGTGCGTGGCGCGCCTGCGCGAAGCCGGCGCCATCGTGCTGGCCAAGGCCAATATGTCGGAGCTGGCCGCCTCCAACGGCCGCTTCGGCTACAGCTCCGCCAACGGCCTGACGCGCAATCCCTATCGCCTGTCGCGTAATGCCAGCGGTTCCAGCAGCGGCACCGGCGCGGCGGTGGCGGCCAACTTCGCGGCCTTCGGACTCGGCACCGACTCATTCGGTTCCGTGCGCGGTCCGGCCTGCGTGCATGCGTTGGCCGGCATGCGGCCGACCCATGGGTTGCTGGAGGCGGAAGGCGTGCTGCCGCTGGCGGCATCGTTCGATACCGTGGGTCCGGTGGCGCGCAGTGCGGCCGATGCGGCCATCGTTTTGGACGCGCTGGTGCCCGGCGCAGGTTTCAGCGAGATGGCAGCGTCGTTGCGCGGCCGCAGGCTGGGCATCGTGGCCAACTTCGCGGGCGGCAACGACGAGATCGATCAGCTCTTCCTGGCGGCGACCGAGACCATGCGTGCGGCGGGCGCCGAGACCATACCCGTGCGCCTGCCGGCCGGCGCGCGCACGCTCTACGCCGACCTGCTGGGCGATATCGCCCGCGCTGAATGGGTGCGCGGGCTCGACGCCTGGCTGGGGCAGTTGCCTGCCGGCGTGCCGGCCAATACGTCTGCGTTGCTTGCGCGCATGGCCGCAACGGATGGCTGCCATCCTGTGAACCCGCTTACCCTTGCCGCGCTAAGGCAAGCGTACGAGACGCAAGACCTGCCGCCGCAAGGCGATGGTGTGGCGGCAAGCCACTTCGGCGCCCTGCTCGACGATATCTTCCGTGCCGACGGCGTGGAGGCGCTGCTGTTCCCCACGCTGGCATGCCCTGGATCGCCGCGCTTCGACATGGCCGATGCCACCTACCACTGCCGCGCCGAGCAGCCCCTGGCGGCGATGCATATGGCAAGCGCTGCCGGCTTTCCCGAGGTCAGCGTGCCGATGGGATTCACGTCGGCCGGCGTTCCCGCTGGCGTGTCGTGGCTGGGCCGGGCAGGCAGCGATGCCGTGCTGCTGCCCCTGGCGTCGGCCTTCGAGCAACTGACCCGGCACCGCCGCCCGCCCGCCAGTACGCCGGCGCTGCGATGACGAGGACGGCTTGCCTTGCCGCAGGCATCGCGCGATAGTTCAGTGCCGCAAAATCCGACGGAAGGTAGCCAAGGTGAGCATCAAGGAAAGCCATTTTCGCGGCGTCGACCTGAACCTGCTGGTCACGCTGGCCGTGCTGCTGCGCGAGCGCAGCGTCTCGCGCGCGGCGGCGCACCTGCACCTGGGGCAGCCGGCCGTCAGCGGCGCGCTGGCGCGGCTGCGGGAGCTGTTCGACGATCCACTGCTGGTCAGGACCGCGCGCGGCATGGAGCCGACCGAACGCGCCCTGGAACTCGAGCGGCGGCTGATGCCGGCACTCGGGGACATCGAGGCCGCCCTCCTCGAACGGCGTGAATTCGACCCGCCGACGTCCGACCGGACTTTTGTCGTGGGCATGCCCGATTGGGTGGAACTGTGGCTTGCGCCAGCATTACTGACGCGGCTCGATGCGCTGGCCCCGCGCGTGCGGCTGGCCATCGTGCCGACCGACCCGTTCCGTGGCACGGACATGCTGGAGCGCAACGAGATGGACCTCGGCATCGGCCCCTTCGCCAAGGGGCCGGCATGGCGGCGCGAGCGCGCACTGCGGACCATGGGCTTTCGCTGTGTCTATGGCGCGGCGCCGCTACGCGCCGGCCAGGGCCTGTCGCTGCGCGACTACCTGCGGTTTCCCCATGTGCTGGTGTCCTATCGCGGCGCCTTCGACAGCGCGGCCGACGCCTGGCTGGCGGAACGGGGCCAGGCACGGGACGTTCGCTACAGCAGCGCACGCTTCGCCAGCGTGCCGGCCATCCTCAGGGGAGCCCCCGCGCTGGCGACGGTGCCGGCGGTGCTCGCCGACCAATGGTGCAACAGCGCGGGCCTGCGCGATGCGCCCTCCCCGGTGCCGATGCCGGACTTCACCGTGATGTCGGTCTGGACGGCTGCGCGGGACAGCGATGCCGGCCTGATGTGGCTGATGGACCTGATCGCGGCACTGGCACAGGGGGATGCGGCGACCTAGCCGGCTTCCCTCACGCCTTGCGCCACACCGGCGACGCCGGGATCGCCACCTTGCGCGGCAGGATCTGCTGCGCGGTGAAGGCATCGGCAATGCGCTGCTGTTCGGCCAGCGCAGCGGCGTCGACCGTGCGCACCGCATAGCTGCGCCGCGCGTTCGCGGCCTCGACCGTGGCCGCGTCCAGCCCGATCAGCGGCGCATGCCAGCGTGCCGCCTCGGCGGGATTCTGCTTGACCCACTCGCCGGCCTCGCGCAGCGCGTCGAAGGCCACGTTGAGCACCTCCGCGTGTGCGCGTGCAAAGGGCGTGGCGGCGAGGTAGAAGCGGCGATAGCTGGCCAGCCCCTCGCCGTCGCGCAGCACGCGCGCATTGGCCTGGCGCTGCACCGCGGCCAGGAACGGATCCCAGATCGCCCACGCGGCCACGCTGCCGCGCTCGAAGGCGGCGCGCGCATCGGCCGGGCTCAGGTACACCGGCTCGATATCGCGGATCGACAAACCCGCGCGCGCCAGTGCCTCCAGCATGAGGTAGTGCGCGCCGGCACCCTTGGCAAAGGCCACCCGCTGGCCCTTGAGCTGCGCTACCTCGCGGATGCGGGAATCGCCGCGCACGACAATGGCCTGCGCCTGCGGCGACGGTGTCTCGCTGGCGTAATAGGTAAGCTCGGCACCCGCGGCCAGCGCGAACGGCGGCACGGCATCGGCCACGTCGGCGCTCAGGTCGAGGTTGCCCAGGTTCAGCGCTTCCAGCAGCGGCAGCCCCGAGGTGAACTCATACCACTGCACCGCAACCCCTTTGGGCGCGAGCGGCTTCTCCAGCGTCTGCCGCGACTTCAGCAGGATCATCAGCGTGGAAGACTTCTGGAAGCCGATGCGCAGCACGGGCTGGCCTTGTCCCCAGGACACGCCGGGCAACGCGCAGGCTGCGGCGGCGGCTTGCAGCAACAGGCGGCGGCGCGGGTTGTGGGTCGGGGTCATGGCACTGGGCTCCGGGAAATCTGGGACGGAGCGCCAGCATAGTCAGGCGCGGCGATGAAGCCAACGAAGATTGTCGCGGATGCTTATGCGCGCGGCGTCACCTCGCGACAAATCCGCGGGTATCATCGCGACATCCGCTCCCCCGCCTTCGCACGGAACACCATGCACCTCTCCGCCGCCATCCCCATCCTCCGGATCTTCTCCGTTGACAAGGCCAAGGAGTTCTATCTCGACTACCTCGGTTTCACCCTCGACTGGGAGCACCGGTTTGAAGAGGGGTTTCCGTTGTATGCGCAGGTCAGGCGCAGCGGCCTGACGCTGCACCTGAGCGAACACCATGGCGATGCCACGCCGGGGTCGACGGTGTTCGTGCCAGTGCAGGATATCGATGCGCTGCATCGCGAGCTGGCCGCCAAGCCATATCCGTACGCCAGGCCTGGCGTTGAGGCGCTCGGCTGGGGGCGGCAGCTGCAAGTGGCGGATCCCTTCGGAAATCGACTGCGCTTTTGCGAGCTCGCCCCGGATTAAGCCGTCATTCGACGCGGTACGCGACCAGCTCCAGCGTTTCATTCACACGCTCGCTCCTGCAGCGTCGAGCGCGGACCGCCGCTAGTGGAACGAGGTTCTATCATGCAAACGGAGCGCCCCCGAGTTTGCCGGGCGCGCCCGACATGGCCCCCAACCGACGCGAGTGCATGGTGTGCGAGCATCATTCGTCACGGCACCAGGGGGACCACGCTTCCAGCAGGCGGGATCGGCCCGCCGGGTACAGACGGAACGGCCGGTGATGCACAAGGACCCAGAATCCCTACGAGACGCGTCTGACGGATCGGTGATGTTCGCGGATATCTGCGACAGCACGAGGCTCTATGAGACAGCCGGGGATACGGTTGCGCTCGGCGCAATCCGCCAGTGCCTCGCGCTGATGAAAGCGCGCTCCGCGGACGTGCAAGGCCGGGTCGTCAAGACGATCGGCGACGAGATCATGGTGCTGTTCCCTGCCGCGGAGAACGCGATGCAGGCCGCACTCGGCATGCAGGAGGGTGTCGCCGGGCTTCCTCCGGTCGCCGGAACGCCCCTGGCGATCCATATCGGCTTCCACCATGGGCCGATCCTGTCGGACGAATCCGGCGATGTGTTCGGCGACACGGTCAACCTTGCCGCCCGCCTGGTCAAACTCGCGTCGCGCGGCCAGATCATCACCAGCAAGAACGCCGTGGAGCAGCTGTCCGCCAGCCTGCGCCAGATGACACGCCACTTGTATCCGATCCAAGTGCGGGGCAAGAACCAGATGATCGAACTGTACGAGGCGCTCTGGCAGCAGAACATCGATATGACCGTGGTGGCCCCGCTGGATCAGGCATTGCGCCGCTCCGTGTTGCTTTCGCTGCGGTATCGGGGCGCCCACTTCGAAATGGACTCCGCCTCGGCGCCGCTGACCATCGGCCGCGACACCACCATGAGCGTCGTGGTCACGGATCGGCAGGTATCGAGATTCCAGGCCACGGTCGAGCCTCGCGGCGGCCGCTTCGTGCTGATCGACAGGAGTTCCAATGGCACCCACGTCAGGATCGATGGCGAAGAGGCGCTGATCCTGCGTCGTGACGAAATCACGCTCAGGGGCCATGGCTGGATAACGTTTGGCCAGCCGAACGAATACGCGCAGGAGGGAATTGAGTTCTTTGTGGGCTGATGCCCGCCGGCGGCGCCGCCAGGAGTGCCGTGCCCGACGCCGCATCCTACGATCCAGGCGACGTTTGCAAGCCAGGGAAGCAGCAGCCAGATCGATCCAGCCCCACGGCTGGTCCGTAGCCCGTGCCGCTTGCCTTTGACGCCGTGCCGCAGCGCCGCGACTGCGCGCCCCGCGCGGCGCGTCACCCACACTGCAGGCGCTGCCCTATCCTTGCAACTGGAAGCTCCGGCGCGCGGCACGCCTGCGCCGGGCATAAGAACAAACCAGTTGGCTATTCCAGGCAGGGTGGGCGGCATGCGCGCATTGATCTTCTGCTCCGTGCAGTTCCTGCTGGCGGTGACGTGGACCCTCTACGTGGCCTTCCTGCCGCAGCTGGCCGCGCAGGCAGGCATCGCGCGCGCGCACGTCGCCTGGATCCTGCTGATGGACCAGGTGATCTTTGTCGCCATGGACTGCGCGCTGGGCATCGCGGCCGACCGTGTCGCCAACGCCATGCGCAGGCTGGGAGGCTGGATCCTGGCGCTGTCCGTGGTTTCTGCCCTGGCCTTCGTGCTGCTGCCCCGGGTCACGTCGCCCTGGCTGCTGCTGGGCCTGACCGCGGTCTGGGCGGCCACCTCGTCCGCATTGCGCGCGCCGCCCATGGTGATCATTGCCCGGCGCATGCAAGCGACCGCGTCGTCGTTCCTGGTGGGATCTTCGCTGCTCGGCATCGGCCTTGCCGGGGCCGTGGCGCCGCTGCTGACAGCGCGACTGCGGGAGGTCTCACCCCTGCTGCCGTTCATCGCAGCCAGCGCGGCGCTGGTGCTGGCCGTGGTCGCGCTGCAATGGAGCGAGCCCGCCGCGGCGCGCCATGACGCCGACGCGGCGCCCGCCCCGGCAGCCGGCGTGGCGCTCAAGCGCATCTGGCTGCTCTTTGCCGCGGTCTGGCTGCTCGCCCTCGGATTCCAGGTCCACACCACCGTCAACTCCGCACCGGCCTACCTGCGCTTCGTTCCCGCTGCCGGGCTCGTGCGCGTGATGCCGGCGTTCTGGATCGGCTTTGCGCTGTGCGTGCTGCTGCCCGGGGCGCCGGTGCTGCGGCGCTATCCGGCCTATGTGCTGCTGCTGGCCGCCGCGAGCCTCGGCGCGCTTTCGTTGTTCGGTTTCGCCGCGGCCACCTCGCTCGAGGCCGTCCTCGCGGTGCAATGTCTCGCCGGCGGCCTGTGGGGCATCATGTTCGCCTCGGCGGCCAATGCGGCGCTCGACGCCGGCTACGTCGGCCGCGAAGGGATGTTCACCGGACTCGTATTTGCCGTGCTGGCGGTCGCCGCTTTCATGCGCATTGCCATGGTGTCGTCAGGCGCCATCAAGACCGCCATGCTGGCGAGCCTGCTGCCGTGGCTTCCTGCCGTGGCATGGAGTGCCGGGGCGTTGCTGCTGGCGGTCTTCGTGTCGGCGAACCTGCCCTACCTGTCCGGGCGGACCCACGACCTGCGCCAGCAGGCACGTTCGGGCTAGCGGCGACGCCAAAGCGCGAATGCAAGACTACTTGGCTGGCCGCCTCAACTTGAATACTCTCGTTTTATCAGGCGGCCACAGCGCACAGTCATTTCCGTGGACACCGGTGACTACGCGATAGCGGCGCCGATTCACCCCAATTGGCGCCGAGGAGAATCGGCGATGAGCAACGAGTCAAGCCCGGGCGGCGGCAAGCTCACCCCTGAGCCAGCCGTGGATGCGAGCGGTATCGACGACAGCGCGCTGGTCGAAGACCCGAGCGTGCGCGAACATCCGCGCTACTTCCAGATGTTCCCGGTCCTCACCGAGACCGAAATCGACCGCGTGCGCCGCTTCGGCAGCCAGTGCCACTACACCAGGGGTGAATTCCTCTATCAATCCGGCAGCCTCTGCCCGGGCATGTTCCTGCTGCTGTCGGGCAAAGTGCGGATCGTCATTCGCGAGGGCATGGGTCACCACATTGTCCACACCTATACCCAGCGCGGCGAGTTCACCTCGGATATCACCCAGCTGTCGAACAAGCCAGCGATCGTCGACGCGCACGTCGTCGAAGACGTCGAGGCGGTGCTGCTGCGGCCGGATGCGCTCAGCGCCCTGGTGATCAGCGAAGCCGATCTTGGCGAGAAGATCATGCGCGCCCTGATCCTCAGGCGTGTGCTGGCCATCGAACGCGGCCGGGGTGCCGTCCTGGTCGGCGCCCCCGGCGATGGGCGACTGGTCGCGTTGCAGGACTTCCTGCGCCGCAATGCATTTCCAAACATGGTGCTCGATGCGGAGCAGGACGCGGAAGCCATCGCCTTCCTCGAACGCGTGACGCCACAGCCCGATGACTTCCCGCTCGTTATTTGCCCGAACGGCACCGTGCTGCGCAACCCCGATGTGGGACAGCTCGCGTCGTGCCTGGGACTGATCCCGGAGTTTGATCCGACGCACGTCTACGATGTGGCGATCGTCGGCGCCGGCCCGGCGGGGCTGGCGACGGCCGTCTACGCGGCGTCCGAAGGGCTGTCGGTCGTGGTATTCGACTGCCGCGCGCCCGGCGGCCAGGCCGGCACCAGTGCGCGCATCGAGAACTACCTGGGCTTTCCCACGGGCATCACGGGGCAGGCACTGGCGGGCCGCGCGTTCGTGCAGGCGCAGAAGTTCGGTGCGCATATCGGCATCCCGTGCGAAGTCAAGGCGATGTATTGCGACAGGCAGCCGCTGGTGGTGGAGCTTGCCGATGCCCGCCGCATCCTTGCGCGCACCGTGGTCGTCGCCAGCGGCGCCGAGTACCGGCGTCCTGCCGTGGACGGGCTGGCGCGTTTCGAACGCTGCGGCGTCTATTACTGGGCGACGCCGATCGAGGCGCGGCTATGCCGCAAGGAACCGGTGCTGCTGGTCGGCGGCGGCAACTCGGCGGGGCAGGCGGTGGTCTTCCTGGCCGCGCATGCCGAGCATGTGCACATGTTTATCCGCGGGGCGAGCCTGGCGCACAGCATGTCGCACTACCTGATCGAACGGATCGGCGCGCTGCCGAACGTGACGCTGCATACACGGGTGGAACTGACCGCGCTGGAGGGGGATGCGCGTCTCGAACGCGTGCGCTATCGCGGTGCCGGCGGCATGGAAGGCAGCCTGACGACACATCACCTGTTCGTATTCATCGGCGCCGAGCCGAATACCAACTGGCTCAGGAACTGCGGCGTGTCGCTGGACAGCAAGGGCTTCGTCCTGACCGGCACCGACGTGGCCGATGCGCCCTTGCAGACACTGCCCTTGCAGACGAGCGTGGAGGGTGTCTTCGCCATCGGCGACGTTCGCTCCGGATCCACCAAGCGTGTCGCGTCGGCGGTGGGCGAAGGCGCGGCCGTGGTGGCGCAGATTCACCGCTTTATTGCCCGGGGTCTGGTGGACGCACCCGCGGGGCGAGGGCTGAGCTAGCAAAAAAATCTGCGGTGTGAAGAAGCGCGCGCATGTCCCGGGCCCGGACGAGATGCTGGTCACGCTCCTTGTGTTCCGCAGTCCGGTGCATCAGGCGTAGGCGCCGTCGAGATAGGGATCGACATGGCGCGCCGGATCCGCCGAGACCCCCGTGCGATCCATGCCGGCCAGCGTGCGGGCGCCGTCGGTGAACGGATCCACGTTGCGTGCGCCGTCGGTGAACGGGTCCACGTTGCGCGCACCGTCGGTGTAGGGATCGACAGCCCGCGCGCCATCGGTAAATGTGCTGCGCTCCGAGTGGACCGAACGGGCACCGTCGGTGAACGGGTCGCGGGCGCTGGAGATTCCGGCGGCCTGCGCGCCGGCAGCGGCGGCAACCAGGGCAACGGCGAACACAAAACGCTTGGCGATGTTGGTGGTGGTCATGATCGGCTTCCTTAAAGTTTGCGGTGGCTGGTGCAGCCCCGGATCGCTGGTTTGCGATGCGCCGGCTGGCTACGGAACGTATTTAAGGAGACCGATGTATCGCGCCAGTAGCGAGTTATGGCCGTTACTGTGCATGTGCGTATCGTTGTGGGGTCTTGATACAGAAGCGTACAAATCTGCGGAGGACGGGCGGCCAGCGAGTGCGCAGGTGACGCGCATGATGCACTTCCCTTCCCCCTCGGAAGCGGCTGCGGGATGGCCAGTCAGCCCAGCCTGACTTCCGCCACCAGGCCGCCGCCTTCACGATTGCGCAGCCTGAGCGAGCCGCCGATGGCCACCGCAAGCTGCTGGGCGATCGCCAGCCCGAGCCCGGTACCACCGGTTTCCCGGTTGCGCGAACCCTCCAGCCGCACAAACGGCTGCAGCACGGCTTCGAGCTGGTCTTCCGGGATGCCGGCGCCGCGGTCGAGTACCTCGATGACCACGGCATCGCCCTCGCGGCGCACGCTCAGCTCCGCCGCCCCGCCGAACTTGATGGCGTTGTCGACCAGGTTGGTCAGGATCCGCCGCAAGGCATTGGGGCGCGTCACGACGGTTCCGCCGATGTTCTGCAGCACCGTCACCGCCTTGCCGGTGTCCTGGTAGTCAAATGCCAGGCTTTCGACAAACGAGCCGAGGTCGAGCCGCGACGCCTTTTCGCCATCGCCATGGGTGGTGCGCGCATACGCCAGCCCTTCCCGCACCAGCGCTTCGATCTCGGCCAGGTCTTGCGCCATCTTGCGCTTGTCGTCGGAGTCTTCCGCCATCTCGGCGCGCAGCTTCATGCGCGTGATCGGCGTCTGCAGGTCGTGGGAGATCGCCGCCAGCAGCCGTACGCGTTCCTCGACAAACCCGGCGATGCGCTCACGCATGGCATTGAATGCGTGTGCCGCGCGCACCAGTTCGGTGGGACCGGTCTCGGCAAGCGGCGCCGTCTTCGCATTCGGGTTGAGCGCGTCGGCGGCATCGGCCAGCGCCACCAGCGGGCGGATCGACAGCCGCACAGCGAACCAGCAGCACAGCACCAGCAGCAGCAACTGGAGCACCAGCACATAAGGCAGCCACTGCGCGATCGGCGTCGGGCGCGGGTGCACGTCGATGGTCAGCGGGCTGCCGTCGCTGAGCGTCAGGTGTGCCTGCATGCGCTTGCCCTGACCGGGGATCGATTCCACCCGGACCGCAAAGCGGCCGCCGCTCGCCTCCATGATCCGGTCGGCAATCTCCTTGGCCTGCGGCGTCATCTGGGGCACGCCCGGCATACCCGGACCCAGCATGTACTGATAAGCGCCACGGTTCACGCGCGGCAACCACTGCGGGCGCTCGGCGGCAGGCACGCGGTCCAGGATCGCGAGCGAGGTGGACACGTCGTTTTCCAGCGTGCCGAGCATCACCCTGCGCGCAGTGATGTAGCGTTCCGCGAACAGCACCCCGAAGGACAGCCCATGGGCGACGATCAGGCCTGCCAGCAGGATCAGGAACAGGCGCGATCCCAGCGTGCGCGGCCAGGGCCAGTGCCGCGCACTCACTCCCGTGCCTCCTTGATCTCCACGGGCATGGCGAACACATAGCCCTCGCTGCGCACGGTCTTGATATAACTGGGCTCGCGCGCATCGTCATTGAGGCGCTGGCGCAGGCGGCTGACCAGCAGGTCAACCGAGCGCTCGAACATCTCCGCCTCGCGGCCCTGCGTCAGGCTGAGCAGCTGGTCGCGGTTGAGCACGCGCTGGGGATGGTCGACAAAGACGCGCAGCAGCCGGTACTCCGCGCCGCTGAGCGCGACGATGGTGCCTTCGCGGTCGACCAGCTGGCGCGCGGTGGTATCCAGTTGCCAGTCGCCGAACGCGAGCACCTGCCCGGCCACGCTGATCTGCAGGTTGGGCGGCAGCATCCTGGTGCGGCGCAGCACGGCCTTGATGCGGGCCAGCAGCTCGCGCGCCGCGAACGGCTTGGCCAGGTAATCGTCGGCGCCCATTTCCAGGCCAACGATGCGATCCGTCTCGTCGTCGCGCGCGGTCAGCATCAGCACTGGGGTGGCCTTGTGCTTGCCGGCGCGCAGTTCCCGGCACAGCACCAGGCCGTCATCGCCGGGCAGCATCAGGTCGAGCACGATCAGGTCGACGGCATTGGTCTCCAGGAACGCGCGCATGTGCCGGCCATCCGGCACGACGGTCGTGCGCAGGCCGTTCCTGGTGAGGTAGGCCGAAACCAGTTCACGGATCTCCCGGTCGTCATCGACGATCAGGATATGGTCGACATGGGAATCCATCGATGTCCTCTTTGCGCTGAATAGGAACGGCCCGTCCGCATCGCCATGCGGTGGGGCGCATGGGGGGAGGCGATGAGGCGCAACAGGCGCGATTTTTCTTGTACCGCAATGTATCAGGCGGCGGCGCCTCAACAATCGTACACATTATCCGCCGATGGCGACACATTGCAGCGACGCCGGCGGTGTCTGATCGATGGCAAGCCAAACCATTGCGAAAGGACCTCGATCATGGCCCTGCTGATCCTCGCCTACCTCGGGGGTGTACTGACTATCCTGAGCCCGTGCATCCTGCCCGTCCTGCCTTTTGTGCTGAGCCGCACCGGCCAGCCGTTCCTGCGCGGCAGGCTGCCGATGCTGGCCGGCATGGCCCTGACCTTTGCCGGGGTGGCCACGCTGGCGTCCGCTGGCGGCGCGTGGGCCGTGCGTGCCAACGAAGCCGGGCGCCTTGCTGCCCTGGTGCTGCTGGGCGTGTTCGGGCTGTCCCTGCTCTGGCCGAAACTGGCGGATATCCTCGCACGGCCTGTGGTGGCGCTGGGCAACCGGCTGGCCAACAACGGTCCGGCCAACGCCGCTGCGTCAGCCCAGGCTTCGCCGTGGGGTTCGCTGGTGCTTGGCATCGCCACCGGCATGCTGTGGGCGCCCTGCGCCGGCCCGATCCTCGGTCTGGTCCTGACGGGCACCGCCCTTGAAGGTGCCAGCGTGTCGACATCGGTGGCGCTGGCGGCCTATGCGGCCGGCGCGGCCACCTCGCTGGCGGCGGCGCTGGGCCTGGGCAACCGCGTCTTTGCGGCGATGAAGCGGTCGATGGGTGCAAGCGAATGGCTGCGCCGCGGCTTGGGGGCGGGCGTGCTGGGCGGCGTGGTCCTCATCGGCAGTGGTGCCGACACCAGCCTGCTGGTGCACTTTCCGTTCAGCGGGCCGACCGGCATCGAGCAGGCGCTGGTCGACGGGCTGCGCAAGGAACAACAGCCCGCGCCGCAAGCCACCAACGCCGCCAGCGGTGGCGGCGGCATCTTGCTGGCCGCCAATGACACCCAGGCGGGTTTCCCGGGCCCGTTGCCCGTGGAAGGCCGCCTGCCTGCGCTCGACGGAGCCGTGCAATGGTTCAACTCCCCGCCGCTGTCGCGCGAGCAGCTGCACGGCAAGGTCACGCTGGTCTACTTCTGGACCTACTCCTGCATCAACTGCATCCGCACCCTGCCCTACCTGCGCGCCTGGGCGGAGAAGTACAAGGATCAGGGCCTGACGGTGGTTGGCGTGCACACGCCCGAGTTCGCCTTCGAGAAGAGCCCGGAAAACGTGCGCCGCGCGATCGCCAACTTCCGCATCGGCTTCCCGGTGGCCGTGGACAGCGATTACCGCATCTGGCGCGCGTTCCATAACAGCTACTGGCCGGCCGCCTACTTTGTCGACGCCAGCGGCAATATCCGCCACCACCAGTTCGGCGAGGGCGACTATGCCAAGTCCGAGCGCGTGATCCAGTCGCTGCTGGCGGAAGCGGGCAACCGGTCGGTGGCGCGCGATGTGGTCGTTCCCGAGGCGGGTGGCGCGCTAGCGGCACCGGACCTGTCGAACCTGCGCTCGAACGAGACCTATCTCGGCTATACGCAGGCGTCCAATTTCGCCTCGCCGGGCGGCATTCGGCAGGACGCGCCGAGCCAGTACACCGTTGCCAGGCTTCGCCTCAACCAGTGGGGCCTGTCCGGGCAGTGGACGGTCGGCGTCGAGCAGGCCACGCTCAATCGTGCCGATGGCAGCATCGCCTATCGCTTCCACGCGCGCGACCTGCACCTGGTGCTGGGACCGGCGGCCGACGGCCGGGCGGTGCGCTTCGTGGTCACCATCGACGGCAAGCCCCCGGGCGCCAGCCACGGCGCCGACATCGATGCGGCCGGCAACGGCGCGGTCACGCAGACGCGGCTCTACCAGCTGGTACGCCAGGCCGGCGAGGTCGGAGAACACACTTTCGAGATCCGCTTCCTGGATCCCGGTGCCCAGGCTTATGCCTTCACCTTCGGCTAGGAAAAAAAATGAGGCGGGCACTGCCTTCGCGGTGCCCGCTTTGTATCGCAGTGTGTCAGCCGTTACCGCGAACACACGCGCTTACGAAAACCCCGCCCGGCCGATACATCCCCAATACGTCACGCTGCTCAAATGGTGTCACTGGCTTCGAAACGCGGCGTTGACACCGCGCTTTCCGGATACCGGATGGCGGTCATCGCCATCTCACGCATCAGTTCACTTAACACGCATGCCCCGGGCATGAAAGGACCTCCAAATGAAAACGACTCGACTCATTGCGACTGCGTTGCTGGTCGTCGGTAGCAGCATGGCGATGCAAGCGGCCCAGGCGCAGGCCGTGGGCATCCATCGCACGGACCTGCTGAAGCAGGATATCAGCGTGCCCGGACGCGAGGCCGTCCAGGTGCGAGTCGATTTCGACCCGGGCGCGTTTGCCCCGAAGCATTCTCATCCGGGCGAAGAAGTCGCCTTTGTCCTCGAAGGCACGCTGGAGTACCAGCTCGGGGACCAGCCGCCGGTCACGCTCAAGGCCGGCGAGAGCTTGTTCATCCCCTCGGGAACGGCCCACTCGGCACGGAATGTCGGCACCGGCAAGGCGGCGGAGCTCGCTACCTACATTGTCAAGAAAGGCGCTCCGCTGGCCGTACCGGGCAAGTGAGCGTGACCTGAATGCACCGCGATACTGAAGACCAGAGTCCAGGAAGTGCGACCATGAATGCATCGGAATCTCCCAACGCTACCGTCCTGTCCCGCCGGGCTCTGTTGCTGAGCGGCGCGGCGGCGGCAGCCCTTGCGGCATTTCGTCCGGTAACGGCCGCCACCCCGTCCGATACGGCACAGGCCGCCGGGGCGCGGGCCGCAGCCACAGACGCCATCCGCCCTTTTCGCGTCAACGTTCCGCAAGCGGCGCTCACCGACCTGCGCCGCCGCCTGGCCGCGACGCGGTGGCCCGACGCCGAGCCGGTCAGTGACCGCGCGCAGGGCGTGCAGCTCAACAAGCTTCAGCCGCTGGTGCGCTACTGGCAGACCGGCTACGACTGGCGCAAGGCCGAGGCGAAACTCAATGCCTTGCCGCAGTTCCTGACCAATATCGACGGTCTGGACACTCATTTCATCCACGTCCGCTCCCGCCATCCGAACGCATTGCCGCTGATCATGACCCACGGCTGGCCCGGGTCGGTCTTCGAGTTGCTGAAGGTGATCGGTCCGCTGACCGATCCCACGGCGCACGGCGGCTCTGCCGACGATGCCTTCCACCTGGTGCTGCCGTCCCTGCCTGGCTTCGGCTTTTCGGAGAAGCCCAAGGGCACCGGCTGGAATCCGGACCGCATCGGCCGCGCCTGGGACGTCCTGATGAAGCGCCTGGGATACACGCGCTACGTCTCGCAAGGCGGCGACTGGGGCGCCATCATTTCCGATGCGATGGGCCGCCAGGCGCCTGCCGGTCTGCTCGGCATCCACGTCAACCGGATCGAGCGCGCGACGACGCTCCCGCCGGAAATTGCCAGGGCACTGAAGAGCGGCGACCCTGCCCCGGAGGGCCTGACTGCCGAGGAGCAGGCGGTATTCGACCAGGCCAGGGAGTTCCTCAACAAGGGCTTGGGCTACGCCGCGATCATGGGAACGCGTCCGCAAACGCTGGGCTACAGCCTCGCCGACTCGCCCGTGGGACTGGCGGCGTGGATCTATGACAAGATCGCCGACTGGGTCTACACCCGCGGCGACCCGGAGCGCGCGCTGACCCGCGACGAGCTGCTCGACAACATCACGCTCTACTGGCTGACCAACACCGGGCCGTCGAGCGGGCGCATCTACGCGGAGAGCAATCCGGGCGCGGCCAGCGGGACCGGCATCTCGATCCCGGCGGCAGTGACGATCTTCCCCGGAGAGGTCTACAGGCCGCCGAAGCACTGGGCGGCACGGACCTATCGGAACCTGGTCTACTACAACCGCGTAGACAAGGGCGGCCACTTCGCGGCCTGGGAAGAGCCGGCGCTGTTCAGCGCCGAGGTGCGCGCCGCGTTCCGCTCCCTGCGCTGAGCGCGGCGCTCAGCCCAGCACGGCGCGCGCGATCACGGTGCGCTGGATCTCGGACGAGCCCTCGTAGATGCGCAGGATGCGGGCATCGCGCACCAGCCGCTCCAGCGGCATCTCGCGCGTAAAGCCGTAGCCGCCGTGGATCTGCAGCGCGGTATCGGTGACGAAGGCGACGGTCTCCGAGGCATAGAGCTTGGCCATCGAGGCGTGCTCGGTAAAGGGCTCGCCGTCCCGGCGCCGGACCGTTGCCTGCAGCGTCAGCAGCCATGCCGCCTCCAGCCGCGTGCGCATGTCGGCGAACATCCATTGCAGGCCTTGCTTGCGCGCCAGCGGCTCGCCGCCGACCTGGCGCTGCCGGGCCCAGTCCACCGCGCAGGCCAGCGCCGCCTCGGCGATGCCCAGGCTGGTCGCGGCCACGTCCAGGCGGCTGTTGTCGAGCACCTTCATTGCCGTGCGGAAGCCGCTGCCTTCTGGCCCCAGCCGGTTGGCGGCCGGCACGAAGCAGTCCAGCGCCACCTCGTGGGCCGGCGCGCCGCGGATGCCCATCAGCTTCTCGGCGGGCGCGACCTCGACGCCGGCGCTGCGGCGATCGACCACGAAGGCGCTGATGCCGCGCGTGCCGGCGCCCGGATCGGTCTTGGCGTAGACCACGATGAAGTCCGCCGCGTCCGCGTTGGAGATAAAGTGCTTGACGCCGCGCAGGCGGTAGCCGTCGCCCTCCGGCGTGGCGCGCGTGGCCATGTCGGCCGGGTTGGACCCTGCGCGCGGCTCGGTCAGCGCGAAGGCGCCCAGCTTCGTGCCCGCCGCCGCATCCGGCAGGTAGCGCTCGCGCAGGCTGTCGTCGCCGCCGATCAGGATGGAATCGGTGGCCAGGTAGTGCGCGCCAATCATCGAAGAGGTCGAGGCGCAGGCCCTGGCGACCTCGGCCAGCGACAGGATCAGGGCGACCGGCGAGGTTTCGGTGCCGCCCCAACGCTCAGGCAGGTTCATGCCCATCAGGCCGAGTTCGGCTAGCTGGGGAACATAGCGGGTGGTGGAGGTTTCGTCGCGATCCACTTCGGCCGCCTTCGGCGCCAGTTCGCTCTGCGTGAAGCGGCTGATCGCGTCCGCGATTTCCAGATCGCCCGGCTCGACACCCAAGCGCTTATGCATGTTGCTTCTCCGTGTTGAACATATGCGTTTCCCCGCTATCGGCGGACATCGCCGCGGCACCCAGCGCGCCGCTGGCCCACAACCTGGCAGAGGCGATGCCCAGCCCGCCCAGGATGGCCTCGGTGTGCTGCCCCAGCGTCGGCGCAGGCGTCACGCGGTTGGCGCCATAGCCTGAGAACTTCACCGGCTGCGATGGCAGCCGCACGGTGCCGCCGTCCGGCTCGGGCACTTCGGTCAGCAGGCCGCGATGGGCGGCATGCTCGCTTTCCAGTGCCTCCTTCACATTGCGGATGGGCGCAACCGGAATGCCCGCCGCGCCCAGCAGCCGGTTCACCTCGGCCACCGAACGGGTGGCCGACCAGGCTTCGAGACCGGCGCGCAGCTCGGCCTCGAAGCGGCAGCGCGTCTGGTCGTCGGCAAAGCGCGGGTCCTGCGCCATCTCGGGCCGGCCGATCGCCGTGGCGAGCGCCTCGAACAGCTTGTTGTTCAGCACCGCCACCACGTAGAAACCATCCGCCGCGCGGTACGCGCCGAACGGCGCGGACGACGGATGGCGGTTGCCGACCCGCTGCGGCGCCAGGCCGGTCGCGGCATAGCGCGCGACCAGGGTGGCGCTGAGGCTCAGCGTGGCGTCGAACATCGAGACGTCGACATGGGTGCCCCGGCCGCTCTTCTGCCGCGCCAGCAGCGCGGCCAGCACGCCCCAGGAGGCAAACAGGCCACTGACGGCATCGGAGACCGCTTCACCAAGCAAGGTAGGCGTGCCGTCCGGCGCGCCGGTGGCGTCCATCAGCCCGCACATCGCCTGCAGGATGATGTCGTAGGCCGGCCGGTGCGATTCCGGGCCGGTCTGGCCGAAGCCCGAAACGCTGGCGTAGACCAGCGACGGATTCAGTGCGTGCAGCGCCTGGTAGCCGATGCCGAGCTTGTCCGCCACGCCCGGGCGGAAGTTCTCCACCACCACGTCGGCCCGGGCGCAGAGCGAGCGCGCCAGTTCCAGCCCCGCTTGCGCCTTCAGGTCGATCACGATGCTTTGCTTGTTGCGGTTCATCGCGGCGAACAGACCGCTCTTGCCGTCGACAAAGGGGCCGACCGCGCGGTAGTCATCGCCACCCGGCGGCTCGATCTTGATCACCTCGGCGCCGAGATCGCCGAGCAGCGCCGTGCAGTAAGGGCCAGCCAGCACGCGCGAGAAATCGATGATGCGAATGCCGGCCAGCGGCAGGTCGGATTGGGTCACCTCTTGCTCCTCCAAAGCTTGCAGGCCTGGCGGCGCCCTGCCCTGCAGGGGGGCGGCCGGCTTGCGTTGCGGTGACACGATTCTGTGCGGCGGAGGCTATCAAGTAAAATATTGAAATCAACTAGCACCTATAGGATTTTCTAATGCGCACCTCGCTGCGGCTGTTGCGCTACTTCGTCGCCACCGCGGAATCGGGCAGCACCACGGCGGCGGCGCGGCAGTTGAACGTCTCCCAACCCTCCATCTCCGTCGCCATCCGCGAACTGGAGACGCTGTTCGAGGAAGCGCTGTTTGCACGCGACGCGGGCGCGAAGATGACCCTGACCCGCTTCGGCGTGCGCAAGCTCGCCGAAGCGCGCCACATCCTTGGCGCCGCCACGGCCTTCGAAATCGACAAGAGCGGCGATGCCACCGCCGGCGAGGTCCGGCTCGGCGTCTTCCGCACGCTGGCGCCGGCCTACCTGCCGGTGGTGCTGCGCATCGCGCGCGAGCGCTATCCCAGGCTGTCGGTGCGCTTCGTCGAGGGCGACCTGGCCCAGCTTGAAGACTGGCTACACGGCGGGCAGATCGAGCTGGCGCTGACCTACGACGTGGGCCTGCCCAATGAAATCGACCGCGAAGTGCTGGCGGAACTCAGGCCCTACGGGCTGGTGCCTGCCGCCTCCCGGCTGGCGCGGCGCAAGGGTGGGATATCGCTGCACGAACTGGCGCGGGAGCCGCTGATCCTGATCGATCTGCCGCACAGCCGCGAATTCCTGATGGCGCCGTTCTGGCAATTCGGGCTGCAGCCCGAGGTGCGCTACCGCGCGACTTCGCTGGAGCTGGCGCGGAGCATGGTGGCGAATGGGTTGGGGGTGGCGCTTCTGATTACGCAGGCGCCTGCGTCAAGCCAGAGCGCAAGCGTGGCGGAGCGGCCGATTCTGGAGGAGACGGTGCGGCAGCCGCTGGTGATTGCGCGGCCGAGTGCCACAACCCGGACGCGGGCTTCGGAGTTGCTGGCGGCATGCGTGCGGGACGCGGTGGGAGAGGCGATGGCGGCGCGGGCAAGGCCCGTTCAACGCAAGCGTGCGGCTGGCGGGGAACGGTGATGGCTGGGCGGATGAAGCCGGGGTCTATTCGGCCCAGGTTCTAGATGACGAAGCGGCGGCGATCTTCTCCTGCTCTCGCGCACCGATGCCGCACAGCCCACAATGCACCAACCAATGTAGACTTTCCGGCAGCACGGACCGCCGAAGTGCACTGCTCCAATATGGTCTCTTCCGGATACAGGGACAATTCTGCCGCACAGCCGAGCGTCACGACAATATCAAGCGCGGATGAACTGTCGATCGCGTGCCTCAAGAGCGTTGCCAGGTGCCGTTCGATACTTTGATCATGGACGCGGTGAGGTTCGGTTGCGGCGGCGCGAAGTCTTCTTACCATTGCCCGAATGTAGTGAAGAAGATCAGCGGATTTCGGATCGGCGCAGGTTCCCAGTTGCTTTGCGGGCTGGTCCATCGTTCTAGTCCACGATCGGAGTTATGAGAGTCGAGCATTTGAGTCCTGCCGCCAATGAAGACGACCGATTCCTGCAGCCCTAGCACGTACTTGATATCCGTGGCCTCGGGCATCGCTTCCATCAGTGCAAGCTCAGTGGTTCCGGGATCTCCGTCATCGCATCCGCATCGCGCGAAATTGGACGAGGATTGATTCAGACCGCTTGCGCGTTGAATCGGCATAAATATCTATGGGGCCTTCCTGGTTCCAGGACGAGTCATCCAATGCTCCTTGAGCTGCGACAGGAAGCCTTCGGCGCTAGGCGTGAGACTGCGGCCCTGCAATACGACAACTCCAATGCTCCGCGTCAACGCGGGCTGGGCCAGCGGCTTCAGTATCAGGCCAGGCCCCAGGGCGGCAGGGACTGCGCCGCCTGGAACGATCGCCAGGCCAACACCGGCGTGCACGAACTGCATCACCGTCGCGAACTGATTCACCGTGACTGCATGTTTCAGATTCAGGCCAGCGGCTGCGGCGGCACCGTCCAGCATTCGGCGCGTTTGAGCCTCCTTCGGTAGCGACACCATGGCGTAGTTGGCAACTTCGACAAGCGTCAGCGTCTTGCGGCCAGCGAGGGGGTGGCTCGTGGGCATGACCACGTGGAATCCCTCACGACCCAGTGCAATGCTGGAAAACTCGCCGGGGATATCGTCGACATAGGTGAGCCCCAGGTCGGCGACACCGCTGCGGACGTCGTCCAGTACCGTGCCGTGAACGCCCTCCCTGACCTGGATCTCAATGCGCGGCCTTGACTCTCTATAGCTTGCAACAACGGTCGGGAGGTGGGTATATGCCACCGACATCACAGCGGAGATGATGACCTGACCCCGCTGCTCATCGGCGATCTCCCGCATTCCCTCGAATGAAATCCGGAGGTCCGCCAGGATCCGGTTTGCCAGCGCGACAAATTCTTGTCCTGCGGGCGTTATCTCGACCTTTCTGGTGGAGCGACGAAACAGCTCGACGCCAATTGCAGCTTCGACTCGCTGCACCGTGCGCGTCAGTGCCGGCTGCGAAAGATCCAACGCAATGGAAGCCGCGAGAAAGCTTCCTTCGTCGGCGATGGCGCAGACCGCCTGCAGTTCACGGGAACTCAGGTCAGGTACGAGGTTCTTGTTCATGGCGGCAGGCAGGTGACGTTTCGATGGCTACCCGATTATGCCGCAAGCCAACGCATGTCTTGCGCCCGTTGTGGGCATGATTCGGCAGTTACGCCAGTCGAATGCCCGCAGCCTTGATGATCTTTGCGTAGCGATCCGCTTCCTCCTTGCAGAAAGCAGCAAATCGTTCGGGCGATTCCCCGAGCGGCTCGGCCGACAGATCTGCCAATCGCGCGCGCACCTCCTGATTGGCAAGCGCCTTGACCGTGGCCGCTTGAAGTGCCGCGACAATTTCCTGTGGTGTCTTTGCGGGAGCCCAAAGTCCGTACCAGGTCGTCATCGTCATCTCTGGATAGCCGCTCTCCACCAAGGTCGGGGTGTCCGGCAAACTCTTCGAGCGGCGATTGCCCGTCACGGCCAACGCGCGGAGCTTTCCGGCCTTGACCAGCGGCAACGACGCCGGCATGGAATCAAACATGAATGTCACCTGCCCGCCGATAAGATCGGTCAATGCGGGCGCGCTCCCCTTATAGGGGGCGTGCACTGCCGAAATTCCCGTGAGCATCTTGAACAATTCGCCTGCCAGATGGCCGGGCGTCCCGTTGCTGGATGACGCAAAGCTGCAGCCTGTTGGGCGGGACTTGACGTACCGCACCAACTCACTGACGCTATGAATCGGCAGGTCGGACGCCACCAGAAGCTGAATCGGCGTGGATGCCAGGCTCGTGATCGGCGTGAAATCCTTGATGGGATCGTGGGGAAGCTTCGGGTACAGGAACGGATTGATGACCTGCGCCGAGACATTGATCAGCAACGTCTGCCCATTGGGCGGCGCCTTGGCTACCATGTCTGCACCGATCGTGCCGCTCGCGCCGCCGCGGTTGTCCACGACAAACGATTGCTTGAGAACCTCCGACATCTGGTGCGCCACAATCCTGCCAACGACATCGGTGGGACCGCCGGCCGGGAAGGGTATGACCACGCGAACCGGACCAATGGGATATGGAGTTGCCGACGCGAGCGTCGGAAGTCCAATAAGCTGGGCTGTGCCAAATGCGGCAACTCCGGCCCTCAAGAACTGGCGCCTATCCATCTTTGTCTCCTGGATGTCATCATTGTTTTAACTTCCGACCGGAACACTTGCTTCCGTTGTTACCGAGGACTATCTCGTTACGCTTCCCTCTTCCTGGAGGTAGCGCTGCGCGTCCAGCGCAGCCATGCAGCCACTTCCTGCCGAGGTGATGGCCTGCCGATAGATGGCGTCCTGAACGTCTCCGGCCGCAAAGACGCCGGCAATGCTTGTCATCGTCGACATGCCGCCCAGCCCGCTGCGAGTCAGGATGTAACCATCCCGCATCTCGAGTTTCCCCTTGAAGATGTCCGTATTCGGTTTGTGCCCGATCGCAATGAAGCAGCCGGTCACCAACAGCTCGACTTCCCCGCCTTGCCTGATGTCGCGCAGTCGCACGCCGGTGACGCCGGACGCGTCGCCAGTCACCTCCTCGAGTTCGTGCCAAAGATGAAGATGAATCTTTCCGGTAGCGACCTTCTCCATCAGGTGGGAGACGAGGATCGGCTCGGCGCGGAAGCTATCCCTGCGGTGAATCAGATGCACGGTCGCGGCGATGTTCGACAGGTAAAGCGCTTCCTCCACCGCCGTATTGCCACCACCGACAACGCAAACATCCTGGTTTCGATAGAAGAAGCCGTCGCACGTCGCGCACCCGCTCACGCCCCGGCCCCGGAACGCTTCTTCGGAAGGGAGGCCGAGATACTTTGCAGAAGCACCTGTCGCGACAATCAGTGCGTCGCACGTGGTCGTCCCAGACTCACCGCGCAGCGTAAAAGGACGCTTGCTCAAATCGACCTCCTCGATCTGATCGAAAACGATCCTCGCATCGAAGCGCTCCGCATGGAGCTGGAATCGTTCCATCAAGTCGGGGCCGGTGACCCCATCGACATCGGCGGGCCAGTTGTCGACGTCGGTCGTGGTCATGAGTTGCCCGCCTTGCGCGGCACCGGTAACCAGAACGGGCGAGAGATTGGCTCGTGCCGCATACAAGGCGGCGGTATAGCCGGCGGGGCCAGAGCCAAGGATCAGCACGCGCACGTGGGCATTCGCTTCATTAGAACTCATGGTGACTCTCGAAAAATGGATACGTAACTGACTACTGCAAACAGATCAGGTCTGAATAATGTTGTCCTTGGCGAGCAGCTCGATTTCCGCGTCGTCAGTCCTGAGCACGCTCTTGAGCACAGCGGCAGTACTCGATCCAAGACGGGGTGGCGGGCTCCTGTACTCGACTGGTGTGCCGGACAGGCGTATCGGGCTTGCGACGACGCAGACGCTGCTCCCCTCCTCGGATGCCATGTCGACCTTCATGCCACGATGCATGACATGCGGATCGGAGAAGACGTCATTGAGATTGTTGATAGGGCCGCACGGAACCCCGTTCGCCTCAAGTTGCGTCAGCCAGTCCTGCGTCGTCCTGGTCCTTACGACCGACTCGATCAGAGGCACCAGGACGTGGCGATTCTCGATGCGACGGCTGTTCGAGGTGAAACGAGGATCATAGCGCCACTGCGGCTCACCCAGGACCTCGCAGAGCCGGGAGAATTGCCCCTCATTGCCTACCGTGATAATGATGTGACCATCCGAGGTACCGAAATCCTGGTAGGGAACGATGTTCGGATGACCATTTCCCAGACGCGGCGGCTGATCTCCGCTCGCCAGGAAATTCATGGCCTGGTTTGCCAGGCACGCGATCTGCACGTCCAGCAATGCTGCATCCACCCACTGGCCGATCCCCGATTTCTCCCGGTGTGCAAGTGCCGCCAGAATACCGATGGTGGCGTAGAGCCCCGTCATGATGTCGGTAAGCGCAACACCAACTTTCAGGGGCCCTTCTCCCGGCTCACCATCGGGCCTGCCGGTAATGCTCATGAGTCCACCCATCCCCTGCACGAGGAAATCGTATCCGGGCCGATGGGAATAGGGCCCGGTCTGGCCGAATCCAGTGATCGAGCAGTACACGATCCTTGGATTGATCTCGCGAAGTGACTCGTAATCGAGGCCGTATTGCTTCAAGCCACCCACCTTGAAGTTTTCAACAACGACATCGCAGTGCTCGGCTAAGGCACGAACCAGTGCCTGGCCGCGCGGATGACTGAGATCGATGGCTACCGATTGCTTGTTCCGATTCGCGCCGGCAAAGTATGCGGACTGACGCGCATCGTCGCGCCAATCCACGGGATTGACCCATGGCGGGCCCCATGAGCGGGTGTCGTCACCCGCTTCCGGCCGCTCGATCTTGATGACCTCCGCGCCAAGATCGGCGAGTATCTGGCTCGCCCATGGTCCCGCAAGTACCCGGGATAAATCCAACACGCGCAGATGAGACAATGCCCCCATGACTTCATGGCCTCCATTTGGAATGCAGCCAGACCAGTCATCCACGCCCAAAGGTTTGGGCGTGGATGTCGTGCGTCCCTTCACAGGTATTGACGCCCTCGGGATTCAACGGGTGGCGATCCGCTGCGCCGCAAGCCACGTAACCAGTTGGGTACGTGTGGCCGCGCCGGTGCGCGTGGCTTGCAACTTTCCGCCCTGGAACAGCAACAGCGTTGGTACGCCACGCACACCAAACCGGGAGGCCACGTCCGGGTTCGCTACCACGTCCACTTTCTCGACGACCATGCGGCCGTCCATCGCACCCGCCACCTCGTCAAGCACCGGCGCCAGGGCAGCACAGGGCTTGCAATCGGGGCTGAAGCAATCGATGAGAACTGGCATTTCGCTTTGCGCGAGCAATGCATCGATGTCCTGCATGCCGGAACTTTGGGCGGTCGTGTTCATGATCACTGGAGCTCGACTTTGGTCTTCAGCGGCTCCTTCGTGCCAAGCCACACTTGCTGAGCCTGTTCCTTGATCTGCCCTACGCGATGCGCCACTTCTTCAGGCGTGATGGAGCTCACGGGGTGCGAGATGACCACAGGCTCGAGGGACTTCATGCCGACCGCCTGGCGGGTCAGTTCCGTCTCGCGAACGAATTCGGTGGTGATAATCGCGGCGCTCGGGATACCCAGTTTTTCCAGGGCGATCGAGTCGCGAATGCAGGCCGAGCAGCACGAGCCGCAATCCCCGATGGCAGTCAGCACGACGTCGTTCTCTGCCGCAATTTGCGCGATCAGCTCAGGCGTAGCGTCCTTTGAGAAGCTGTGCTTGACGTAGTAGTTCACCGCAGCGAAGTCGATGTCCTCACCCAGCGCTGCCGCTGCACCGCGGAGCAGCTTGTTGGCATTCCACTTCGAGTTGTCCAGGATGCCGAGGCGCAGCTGTTTCAGCGACGTCTTTCGCTCGGAAACCGGCGCATCCTCAAAACGCAGCGCGCCGCGCGGGTCGAACACTTCAACAGTGGATTCTTCGCTCTTCATCAACATGGCAATCTCCTAATGTTCTTTGTTACGGGTTCGGTACGACAACATCAGAGGGCGCACGCACCGCCAACACACTCCGCGCCGTTGTCACCGGCCCCACTGCCCTCGACCGCGCGCAGCACCGGCGTGCTCATGTGGCCCCAGCCGGGGATCAGCACCGAGAAACGCCCCGCCTCACCACCCATCACAAACAGGTGGATGTTGTCCGGGCTATGGATGATGGGAATGCGCGTGTCATCTTCGCGCTTGTAGTACTTCGGCAGGTTGCGGTTGTAGACCTTGCCATAGCGATGGCCATACGCCAGGTCGATGAAGCGATTGCCGTGGTTGTGGAAGAGGTAGTTGCGCACGTCCGCGCGGGACCAGCCGTATTTGCCGATGGTTTGCGCATGCTCCAGGCCTAGCACCACCGCAATGTGCCCACCCAGCACGGCGCTGTTCGAAGCAATGGTGCTCATGGCCGAGCACATCGTGTCCAGGATGCCTTCTGGGTCGTTCGAGATGTGGTTGGTCACACTGTGCGGTGCTTCAGCGGCCATCACGAACACGGTCGAGTCTTCCGGCTTGTAGCCATGTTCGACGTGATACGGGGCCAGCGGGCTTTGCGCCTCGTTCTCGGCCACGCAATAGGTGTACTTCCCCGGATGGCCCAGCGTGCTCTTGTCCAGATCGCCGGGCCAGCCACCGCCGACGTTGAGCATGATCAGGCGAATCGCCCGGCCGATGGTCGCGTTCGCACGGTTGCCCGAGCCAAAGGCATTGCAGCCGCCGTTCATCCCGATCTCGCGGGCAATCGGGCCATTGACGATCAGCAGCGGCGAGGCGACGTGCGTGGTTGCCTGCACCCCGTTCAGGTTGAACGCCTGGTCCGTCAGCGCCTTGACGGCGGCCAGGACAACCGGGGTGTACTCGGGCTTGCAGCCGGCCATCACCATATTGACCGCAAGCACTTCGCGACTCAGTTCGCCCCAACGCGGGGCAATGCGGGCCTCAACGAACTTCGGATCACCGCCCAGCCGCGCAACGATTTCGTCGACCTTTTCCTGCGTGGGCGGCACCACCGGCAAGCCATCGCTGAACCCGCGCTCGTAGTAGTACTCGACCAGGTCGACCCCAGCCGGAACACAGCTCACCACCGCACCTTCCTGCATCACAGCGCTCATTGTCCTGACTCCTGTCTAACGTTGTCGTGTTGGTAGAGAGGAGAATAGAGGCTGTGGCCGATTAATTACAACAATAAACTATTTACCGATTTGATTGCGTTTTATGCATATATTGCGGGGAGCGGTGGCACATCAACCCCCGCGCCCTCGAGGGCCGCAGCGGGACAGTTCGCCCCCCTCGTCACGACAGGGCTCGTTGTCGCAAAAGCCTGCCAAGGGCCGCATCGGCTCGCCGCAACCTGCGTTCCTTCGCCGACCTGGAACCGCCGGAGGCAGCATCCGGCGGATGCGCCCCCTCCACGTCATTCGCTCCGACTTGTGGAACCGAGGCATCGAGATCGGCCGCGTCTGCGGTCAGTCCAGGTAGGCTCGCGCGTTCGTGATCACTGGGGTCCATTTGGCAATCTCCTTTCGCAGTTGGTCCTCCAGCCCCTCCGGCGTTGCTTTGTTGCCGTCTACCGGGACGGCACCAAGCTTGGCCATCGAAGCCTTGAACGCCGGCTCCGCCAGCGCGGCCCGCAAGGCGGCAGAGAGCTTGTCGATCACTGGCCTGGGCGTACGTTTCGGCGCATACAGTCCGTGCCAGACAGTCACCTCGAAGCGATCCAGTCCCTGCTCCTGAAGTGTCCGAACCTCCGGCAAGTTTGAAAGGCGGACCGCCGTGGTCGTGCCGTAGGCCTTGACCCGGTGCGTCAGAATCGGCTGTGTCGTCGTCGTTACCTGGTCGCACATCAAGTCCACCTGTCCGCCCATCAGGTCGGTCATCGCTGGCCCCGCTCCTTTGTAAGGCACCGATGTCATCGATACGCCCAGCCGGTTCATCAGCAGCAGCCCACACAGATGCGACGCCGTACCGACGCCTGCATTAGAGATGTTGATCTGCTTCTGCCGCGCCGTTATCCAGGGTACGAGTTCCGCGAATCCCTCTGGCTTCATGTCTTTCCGCCCGATCAGGGTCATCGGCACGTCGACCACCTGGCCGATGTACGAGAAGTCCTTCAGGGGATCGAAGCGGAGGCTGCGCGACAAGGCTGGCAGGGTCGCAAAGCCAATGTTGTGGATCAGAAGCGTATAGCCGTCCGGCTCGGCCCGGGTTACGACTTCGCTGCCGACAATGCCGCTGGAGCTCGCTCGATTCTCGACCACCACAGGTTGCCCGAGCGCACGGCCCATCGCTACCGCCAAGGATCTCGCGACCACGTCCGTTGGGCCGCCTGCGCTGAAGGGAACCACCAGCGTCACCGGCTTGGATGGAAATGAATCCGCATAGGCCGGACACGAAAGGATCGCGCCTGCCAGAAGGTAGAGGTACTGCTTCATTGCTTGTCTCCATTTATCTTTTGGTCTGTGCTGTGTCGGAGCCGTGGCCGGCCGCAGCATTCACGAAACTGCCAGCGCCCCGGTCAACGGGCTCGCGATGCCTTGTGGTGAATGGTCAGAAACCGGGTCGGGAAGTGGCTCTCGCAGCGTGACCAGTTCCTCGGCAGCCGTTGGATGCAGCGCGATGGTGCTGTCGAACTGCGCCTTGGTCGCCCCGGCTTCGAGCGCGACCGCAACGAGTTGCACCATCTCTGCCGCGCCGGCGCCTGCGATATGCACGCCGACGACCTTGTCGGTGACCGCATCGACCACGATCTTCATAAGTACGCGTTCGGCGCTCCCGGAAAGCGTTGCGGACAGCGGGCGGAAGTCTGTACGAAACACCCGCACGGGCCCGCCGCCTGCTCGCGCTGCCGCTTCGGACAGGCCCACGGTAGCGATCTCCGGCGTCGAGAAGACAGCGGTAGGAATCCTTCCGTAGTTCATCCTGCGCGTCTTGCCATCGCCAAACAGCAATTCCGCGACGGCTTGCCCCTCCAGGATTGCCGCGGGTGTCAGGTTGGCACGATTGGTCACGTCACCTACCGCAAAGATTGATGGCACGCTCGTTCGTGAGTCGGCGTCGACCTGGATGGACCCGGACGAATCCATGGCCACGCCGTTTTCCTTGAGCCCAATCTCCGATGTAAGAGGCCGACGCCCCACGGCAAACAGCACTGTGTCGACTCGCATTCCGGTACCGTCGGAAAGGTTTGCATCCAACCCTCCGCCCTCCCCTTGTTCGATGCTGGTAACCGTTGTGCGCAGCCGCAGATCGACGCCCCGCTGTACGTAGGCAGTTTCGAGGCGCGACTGCAGGTCGGCATCGAATCCTCGGAGCAGATGGCTCCCTCGGTGGACCAGTGTTGTGGCGACACCCATCCCACGGAAGATGCCGGCAAACTCCACCGCGACATAGCCGCCGCCGACGATCAGGATGCGATCGGGCAAGGCCTCGAGGCCGAACGCCTCATCCGAGGTGATCCCGTGGCAAGCTCCGGCGATATGCGTGGGCATGACTGGGGATCCACCTGTCGCCACCAGTATGTAGCGCGAACGGAGGGACCTTCCAGACGCCAACCGGACGGTGTGCGCGTCCTCGATCACGGCACGCTCTCGATAGAGGGTGACGCCGTCTGCATCCAGGCCGTTGGAATACGCTTGCTCCAGCCGCGCGAGTTCGCGATCCTTTGCGGCGAGGAGTCGGGACCAATCGAAGTGCCGGTTGTCTACGCGCCAGCCAAATCCCGGGGCGTCGGCAAAGCTATCGGAGAACCGGCTTGCCAGGACCAGCAACTTCTTTGGTACACATCCTCGCATGACGCATGTGCCACCAACCCGGTCGGCTTCCGCGATCGCCACACGGGCCCCGGCGCGCGCCCCAATGCGCGCAGCCCGAACGCCGCCAGAGCCCGCGCCGATGACGAACAGATCCAGCTCATAGGACATGAAAGCTCCTGGTGGGCCTACTCGGCCATAGCATGGGTTGCGTCGCGCTCACGACGAGAGAGCTTGTCGATGCTGGGGTCGCGGACCAGCACGCCCTCGGCATAGAGACCAGCGATCTCGGCGTCGGTGAGCCCAAGAAGCTCCACCAGCGTGGACTCGTTGTTCTCCCCCATCAGATCCGCATGGAGATCGTTGGACGGCGTCCAACCGGAGAACCTGACAGGCATCCCGGGAATGTCAAACGCCCCGAGCGTCTGATCATGTACGCGTCGGACCGTGCCACGAGCGCGCATGTGCGGATGGGCCATCGCCTCGTTGAGCGTCAGGACCGGCGCTACCGGAATACGCTTTACCTCGAGCCGCTCGATCGCCGTTTCGCGCGTAGGGAATCGCGCCAGCCACGCCTCGAGGACCGATTTCAACGCTGTATTGTTGTCGCGTCGTAGCGCCGCTGTGGAGAAGCGCGGGTCATCGAGCAACCCGGGCTGCTCCAGCGCCTCGACGAACGCCTTCCACTGGTGCGGCAGCGTGGCCAGCGTTATGTAGCTGCCATCCGAACAGCGGAAGATGCCGGTCGGCCCACCGTCCGGATGCTGCGATCCGGTTCGCCTGGGTGTGTAGTTCTTTCGCAGAGAGACGCGAGGCATCGCCACCTCGTGCATATTCATGTAGCTGTCGAGCAACGAAGCTTCGACATGCTGCCCCTCCCCGGTGCGCTCACGGTGCAGCAGCGCGAAGCTGATGGCCATCGCGGCGGCCCAGCCGGTGGTCATGTCCCCGATTGCCATCGTGATGAGCGCCGGCTCGCCATTCGGGTCACCGATCAGGTCAGTGACGCCGGAATAGGCCTGGGCGATGTAGTCGTAGCCAGGCTTCTGGCTCAACGGCCCCGTCTGTCCCGCCAGCGAGATCGAGCACATGATCAGGCCGGGATGCAGCGCCTTGAGTTCGCCGTAGGACAAACCTGCGCGCGCCATCACGCCGGGTGAGAAGTTTTCGATCACGACGTCGAACTTGGGCACCAGCCGCCGGATCAGATCCCGGGCATGAGGATGCTTGAAATCCAGCGCCAAGCTTCTCTTGGAATGGTTGTGCTGAAAATAGTAAGTGCTGTGCGTGGTGCCCTTGTATTCGGGGGCCGTCGGCCGCAAGCCACCGATCCGCGTCCGGTCACCGTGCGGACCAAGTTCGAGCTTGACGACATCCGCGCCCATCTCGGCCAGGAGACGGCCACAGGTGGGACCAGCAACAATCTGCGTGATATCAAGGACACGGTATCCCTGAAGCATTGAAGGCGAAGACATGTGCGTTCCTTGCGAGAGCTCAGCGGGTGTCAAACTGCGAGGCGCCGAACAGGTTGTCCCAGCGTTCGCCGGCGGGCTTCGCGCCGGATTTGTCCACTTTGTCGGAGAGCACCGCAAGCCCCCTCTGGACTGCCGGACGTGCCCGGACGGTTCCGTACCAACGCCGCAGGTTCGGAAAATCCTCCAGTGCCTGCCCTTGCCATTTATGCGCGCGCAGCCACGGGTACGTGGCCATGTCAGCGATCGAGTACTCGTTGCCGCCCAGGTACGCCACGTCTCCCAGGCGCCGGTCGATCACGCGATACAGCCTGGCCGCCTCATTCGTGTAGCGATCGACCGCGTAAGGGATTGGCTCGGGCGCGTACTTGCGGAAATGATGGGCCTGGCCGAGCATCGGGCCGACTCCCCCCATCTGGAACATCAGCCACTGCACAACTTCCTGGCGCGGCTGCATGTCCTGGGGAAGGAACTTCCATCCGGCTTTCTCGGCGAGATACATCATGATGGCGCCGGACTCGAACATAGCGAACGGTTCGTCGCCCGGGCCGTCATGATCGACGATCGCGGGGATCTTGTTGTTCGGGCTGATCCTGAGGAAATCCGGCTTGAACTGATCCCCCTTCCCTATGTGCACGGGTATTACCCGGTACGGGAGGGCGAGCTCTTCCAAAAGGATCGAGACCTTATAGCCGTTGGGCGTGCTCCAGAAGTACAGGTCAATCATGATCGACCTCGTCAGGCAATTGCCAGGACTTGCGAATTCTCGAACTGCCGGCGAAGTTCATCTTCAACGAACTCCATGCGGTCCTTGCCCCAGAACATCTCATCGCCGACAAGGATCATCGGCACCCCGAAGACCCCGCGTTCGACTGCGCGGTCCGTGGCCTCCACCAGTTCCTTGCCGATCTCATCACTGGCGCTCATCGCCTCAAACCAGTCCGGGTCGACCCCCAATTCCGTGGCAATCGGCCGCAAGCCGGCGTACTCGACAATCGTCGCGTCGCCCCTCTCCCAGTAAGCACTGAAGACCTGCTCGACGAATTCGAGTTCGAGACCCTGGCGGCGCATTGCCAGAGAGCCGCGCAGCACCCGGCTCGACTTGATGGGAAACTGGCGCGGGATCTGAAACGGCAGATTGAACTTTTCCGCCCAACGCATCAGATCGCGCTTGCGGTACCGCAACTTGGACTTGGGCTCCTTCATCAGCTCATAGCCGTACTGCCGGAAGACATGGCCCAGGTTGTACGGATGCAGCACGAGTTCTGCGTCGTGGCGCTCCAGGATTGGCCTGATAAGTTTGAGGGCGAAGTAGGTATTGGTGCTTCCAATGTCCCAGTAGACGTCGACACGATTCTTGGTCACTGCATTGCTCCTGGCTGATAGGATCTGGTTGCTGGCGGGGTAGTGAGGCCAGTGTAAGATTCCATCGAAGCCCGGCCTAATAGCGAATTCAGATCTGGGTATAAGTCAAAGATATCGCCCGCACTGGGCAGCCCAGCGAGTGCCGGCAGGAGACGATCACACGCCATGGAACTGCGGCAACTCCGGTATTTCGTTCGCATCGTAGAGTTGGGTGGCCTGTCCCGCGCTGCCGCCGATCTCTACATCGCACAACCCGCGCTGAGTCAGCAGATTGCCAATCTGGAAGCCGAGTTTGGCGTGCAACTGCTGACGCGCACATCGCGCGGCGTCACGCCAACCGCCGCAGGTAAAGTGCTCTATCGCCATGCCCAGGCGGCGCTGCGGCTGGCGGAGCGGATCAAGGCCGACGTGCAGCACGCGGGAGGCGCGCCAGTCGGCGCGGTCTCCGTGGGTATGCCGACGAGTGTGGCGAACATTCTCGCCGCGCCTCTCGTCGCGGCTGTGCGCAGCCGCCTTCCGCAAGTCCGATTGCAGATCATGGAGAGCTTGAGCGGCCACCTGGCAGAGATGGTGGCCAACGGGCGTATCGAAATGGCGCTCTTGTTCGAACGGCACGAACCCGGCGATGCGGCGGCACCACACAGAAAGGCGTTGCCGCATCTGGACATCAAGCCTTTATTGGTCGAAGAGCTCTTCCTGTTGGCCGCTGGCAGCGGGCCATTCGGAGAGCCCGTGAGCCTGGCCGACGCCGCGTCGCGGCCTTTGATCTTGCCGGGGCGTGCGAATGCAACGCGACAGATCATTGACGACGCGCTGGCAAAGGCGGGCCTGACAGCAGAGATCGTCGCAGAGCTTGACTCGCTGGCCACCATCAAATCGGTGGTGGCGGATGGCTTGGGCGCCACCATTCTGTCTGCGTCGGCGTTGGCCGGCGCCTCCCCCGTGAAGGGTGTGGTCGCACACCGGATTTCCGACGCAACACTCAAGCGTCAGGTATCGCTGTGTACCTATGATGTGAAGACGTTGAGTGTGGCCGCTGAACACGTATCGGCACTGCTCCTTGAGGTGAGCATGGCGCTTGTACGCGACGGCACGTGGGAGGGCGCACACCTGCTTCTCGCAGGAGATGACCCGGCGCCATAAGTTTGAGCGATAGGGGCAGGCGTCGATCGTATTGGCGCGGTTCGTCTCCCCGTCCCTACACTTTGGCATCGCCTCGATTCGGGATTCTCCATGCCAAAGATCCTCGACGGTATTACCGTCCTAGACCTCACACGCTTCTTCTCCGGCCCTCAGGCAACACTGTTTCTGGCCGGCATGGGCGCTGAAGTCATCAAGATCGACGATCCCAAAGGCGGCGACCCCACCGCGTTTGCGCCCCCGTATGCCGGTCCGGAGGGGGTCTCGTTCGAGCGCCAGACCGAGCAAGACATGGGCATTGCCTATATGAAGCGCGCGCGGGGAAAGAAGTCGATCACATTGAATCTGAAGTCGCAGGAGGGTCGAGACATCTTCCTGCGCATGGTGGGGCAGGCGGACGTCGTCGTGGAGAACTTCAGCGCGGGCGTGGCGACGCGCCTGGGCATCGACTTCGAGACGCTGCGGGCCGTCAATCCCCGGCTCGTCTACTGCTCCATCACCGGGTATGGAGCCACCGGCCCCGACAGGGACCTGAAAGCGTACGACCTGATGGTCCAGGCAGCGGCTGGACTGATGAGCATCACGGGACATCCGGGTTCCGCGCCGGTAAAGGCTGGCTCCCCGCTATCCGATGCGATCGCCGGGGTCTTCGCCGCAAACGGCATTGTTGCCGCGTTGCTGCACCGCGAGCGTAGCGGTGAAGGACAGGCCGTAGACATCTCCATGGCGGACTGCCTCTTCTCCCTGATCTTCGACGAACCGCTCGATTGCTACGAACGGCTTGGCCTGAGCTTGCAGCAAGGCAGCCGGATCATGCGCTTCTCACCGTTCAACGTCTATCCGTGCAGCGATGGCTGGGTAACGATTGGCGCAGCGACAAACGATGATTGGAGCGCGTTGCTTGCGGCAATGGATCGGAACGACATAGCCGACGACGAGGAGATGATGCATCTGCCATGGCGTCTGAGCCACAACGAATTGGTCGATGAACTGGTGAGTAGCTGGACATGCAAGCGACAAGCACGCGAGATCATCGGCACGCTAACGACAGCTAAAGTCCCCTGCAGTCCTGTGCGAACCATCAACGACGTGATCACCTGGAACCAGCTGTTGGAGCGGGATATGGTCGAGCGCTTGTGGAATCCGCTGACGGCCGGGCACGTCAGTGCTTCCGCACCGGGATTTCCGCTGAAGTTCAGTGCCACGCCAGGTGGGTACGACCATCCGGCGCCGATCCCGGGCGCTCACACTGACGAGGTCCTGGGCCGCCTTGCCGGGCTGACGAGCATGGACATGCAGCAATTGCGGTCTGCCGGTGTAGTTTGAGTTGGGAAGGCCAGCTGCTTGGAGTGAGTTTGCACCTGGCATCACATGGAGAGTTCCCAAGCTCCGTACCCAAGTCCGGAGTAGAGGCCCCTGCTCGCGCGCCTCAGGCAACGCCAGCAGCGCCATCACGAACGCTATCGAATAGTCGCTACAAGGCAATTCGCAGAAGATCCGTTAATCGACTTCTTCGAACACCCCTGTGCGCACCTCGCCGTTGCGCATGTAGCGGGCAATCAGCACGCCGCCAGGCGTGCTGGTCGAGTGAATACTGTTCTCCAAGTCTACGGACCCGACCGGTCCGTAGATAATACGACGGACGATGTGTATGTGGATCGACAACCAGCCAACGGCCAACACGTGCTGGCCCCGCCAAGTCTGATGCCTGAGTTAAGCCATCCCGCGAAGCGGGGGGGGCTTGAATGTATTGTCAGGCCCCAACGCCAGTGTCTGACGCCAGGACCGCCGTACGACCAAACCATACGAAATAACCCTCTGCGCGCGATCGTGCATGCCGCTGGCGGTACCGCATCTTGCAGCCCCCGACCTGGCCAAGACGGCGAAAGGTTGCCTACGCTTGATGGATGCCGATGAAGCTGTAGGAGGACCGGCAATGGCCGCCACGAAATCCATTCGCCAGCCGGCAAAGGGTGGCGCCAGGAATGCGCAGCGCTGGTCACAGGACGTGACCGAGCACAGCAACGCGCTGGACCTCGAACCGCATCTCTTCGCTTCGGACAGCCCCGAGGAGATCGCCGCCTCGCTCAAGCGTTCCGCCCTGGGCAGCCGGCGCCGCAAGGGCACGGCTTTCCAGTCGGCGATGTCGATGCTCAACTTCTACATCAATCGCGCCGGCCGCAATCTGCCCAAGGAGCGTCGCGCCACGCTCGAGCAGGCCAAGGGCAAGCTGCGCGAAGCGTTCGGACGGCCACCATAAGCACGGGCAACGCGCCACGGCTCGCTTGCGCGATTGCATTTCCGAGCTAATGCTTGTTCCTATGTCACCTTCGCGGAGCAACATCATGGACACAGGAAGCGAACTGCAAGCCACCGTGGACGCCCTGGTGCAAGCGGGCAAGGGCCTGCTGGCCGCCGACGAGAGCGGGCCGACGATCGCCAAGCGGTTCGAGCGTATCGGTGTGGAATCGAGCGAGGAAAGCCGCCGGGCGTGGCGCAACCTGCTCCTGTCGACACCGGGCCTTGGTGAATTCATCAGCGGCGTGATCCTGTACGAGGAAACGCTGGGCCAGCGCGCCGACGATGGCACGCCGCTGCCAGAACTGGCTGCGCGCCAAGGCATCGTGCCCGGCATCAAGGTGGACAAGGGCAAGCTCGCGCTCGCCCATGCTCCCGGAGACGAGGTCACCGAGGGTCTCGACGGGCTGGCCAAGCGGCTTGCCGGCTATCACCAGCAGGGCGCGCGCTTTGCCAAGTGGCGCGCGGTGTACATCGTGTCGGACAACCTGCCTGGCTGGGCTGCCATCCAGGCCAATGCGGAGGCGCTGGCACGCTATGCAGCCATCTGCCAGGAGACGGGCGTGGTGCCCATCGTCGAGCCCGAGGTGCTGATGGATGGCGCGCATTCCATGGCGCGTTGCGCCGAGGTCACCGAGGCCGTTTTGCACGAAGTCTTTCACGCCTTGCACCGGCATGCGGTGGTGCTCGAACACATGCTGCTGAAACCCAGCATGGTGCTCCCCGGCAAGGAGGCCGGGCACGCGGCGCCGGCCGAGGTTGCCAGGGAGACTGTTCAGGTGCTCAAGCGCACGGTGCCGGCGGCGGTGCCGGGCATCTTCTTCCTGTCCGGCGGACAAACTCCCACTGAGGCCACCGCCAATCTCGATGCCATGAACCGGCTCGCCCCATTGCCCTGGCGGCTGAGCTTCTCCTACGGGCGCGCCTTGCAGGAGCCGCCCCTGTTCGCCTGGCGCGGCGAGGCCGCTAACGCGGCGCAAGCGCAACGGACGCTGCTGCAGCGCTCACGACTGAATGGCATGGCCTGCCTGGGGCAATACGAAGCAGCGCGGGAGGATGCTGCGGGCTGAGCTTTCGGCAGGTGCGGGCGAACGCACCCTTCGAACCACTGAGGGACAAGATATTGATGATGCGTCCCCAGCCCCGCTTCACCATGCCTTCGCACAGAGGCGGGCCGCCGGACCTGCCTTCAGATACCCAGCTCCAGCAGCCGGGCCTTCAACCGAGGCCCGGCGAAATCAAGAAATGCGCGCAGTTTCAGCGGCAGGATTCCCTGTCCGGTGTGAACAAGGCTGATGGGCCACGGTGCCGGCTCGAACGCTTCGAGCACGGTCTTGAGCGCACCGGCACGCATCGCATCCGCCATCTGGTAGGACAGCACGCGAGTGAGGCCGACCCCGGCCACCGCCGCATCGATTGCGGCTTCGGCAGTGCTTACGGCAAGCCGCGAGCGGACAGGCACCTCCATCTCCGCCTTGCCCGACATGAAGGTCCAGACTTGCCTGGATGCAATCTGTTCCATGGTGATGCATGCATGGGCGGTGATCTCAAGGGGGCTCGTCGGCGTGCCATGTTCAGCGAAGTAGGCTGGGCTCGCGCAAACCACCCGACGCGTTGTGCCAATCCGCGTCGCGATGTAACTGCTGTCGGGCAGTTCAGCGATCCGCACTGCGACATCGACCTGCTCTTCAAGCAGATGCATCACTCTGTCGGTCAGCACCATCCGCACATCGATGTCCGGGTAAGTCTTGAGGAATTCCGCGACCACCGGCAACAAATGTAAACGTCCGAAGACAAGGGGCGCAGTGATGGCAAGCTCACCTTTAGGCGCCGCGTATTCCCCCGACGCGGCACGCTCCGCCTCTCCCACTTCCTCGAGAATGCGCCGGCATGCGGCGACATAGGAATGTCCGGCTTCGGTAAGGGCAAGTTGTCGGGTGGAGCGATGCAGGAGTCGGGTTTTCAGGTGCGACTCCAGTTCTCCGACCTTGCGGCTGACCGTTGCAAGCGGAATCTCTAGCTGGCGCGCCGCGGCAGAAAAACTGCCTGCGTCGACCACGGCCACCAGGATCGACATCGATTCGAAACGATCGGCCACGTTCTCATTTTTTGGGAGGATGATTCCCAATAATGCCGGATTATCTTCCTGGGTGGAAGCTCCTACCATCTGGGCGTCCCCCGGCGAGCGCGTCGAGAACGCCGCGCCGTAGGTCACCCAAAATCTGGAGAATATGCTGTGTCAACGCTTTCGAGTACCCATCCGCAGGCTTTGCGACGAATCGCTTCCATCAGGAATTTGCCCGTCAACTTGTTTGCGTCGGTCATGGGCATTGCCGGACTCTCTATCGCGTGGCGCCAGGCCAGCCAGGAATTTGGGGTAAGTCCGCTGATATCCGAGGCCGCCGGAATCCTCGCCATCATCGTGTTCCTGGTGCTGAGCGCGGGATATCTCGTCAAGGCGATCAAGCATCCGGACGCGGTCGTCGGCGAGTTCCGGCATCCCGTCGCCGGCAATTTTTTCGGCACGATCACGATCGCCATCCTGCTGCTCTCCTCGGTCGTTGCTCAACTGAGCCAGCCGCTCGCCGAAGTCATTTGGATAGTGGGCACAATTTCGACGATCGCGCTCTGTTTCACCATTGCGAGCCGGCTGCTGCAGGGCAAGATTGACGCTGCGCACGCGGTTCCCGCCTGGTTCATCCCGGGAGTGGCGACGCTGGATATCGCGGTTGCAGGGGGCGCCATGCCAATGGCGTGGGCCCATGAAATCAACATGTTCGCGCTGGCCGTTGGAACGATGATCGCCCTGTTGTTCTTTACGATGATCATGTCGCGAATGATTCATCACGAGCCTCTGCCCGCCGGCATGGTCCCTTCGCTGTTGATCCTGATGGCACCTTTCGAAGTGGGCTTTCTCGCCTACACCAACTTTACGCAGCGCGTCGACACTTTCTCCGGCTTGCTGTTCTACTTCGGGCTCTTCATATTCCTTACGCTGGCGCCCAAGGTATTTCGCAGGGGAATTCCGTTTGCTTCCGGTTGGTGGGCGATCAGCTTTCCGATGGCGGCGCTCGCCAGCGCCTCGCTGAAATACTCGATGTTCGTCCAGGCCTGGCCCGTGACGGTGATCGCGATCATCCTCCTCGCCATGCTGAGCATCGCAATTGTGGTTCTCTTTGTCAGAACGCTGCACATTCTTCTTAACGGCAAGCTGCTCGCCGGCTGATGCAGAAGAGCCGTAGGTCGAGGTCTGATCGAGGCCGGCCGAATGCGGTGCACTGAAACCGCCTGGCCAGCCCCGCATCAGTCTCAGAAGCCGGTACGCGCCTGGATATAAACCATGCGCGGCGCGCCGACCAGACGACCGGCATTGCTGTCGGTGGTGCGTGTGTAGTAACGCTTGTCGAACACGTTATTCAAGCCGATCGTGATGTCGGTACGCTTCCACTGCGGGACCTTGAACATCGCCTGAAGATTCCAGGTGCGGAAGCCCGGTATGCGGCCCACGCTGCCATCCGGCGACTCGGCAACCGTATTGGCCAGGTCAGAGAATTGCGAGCTCTGGTGCGTGGTGGAGACATTGAACGTCCAGTTGCGCCAGTCGTAGCGTACACCGAGCGTATCGGTATTACGCGAGTAGAACGGTACGTCCAGGCCGGCCGTGGCGCCTGACTTCTGAATCGCGCGCGTGTACGTGTAGTTGGCGTAGACATTCAGCCCCGCGAACAGACCGGCGCGATCGAACGTGTAGTCGATCGCGGTTTCCACGCCGTCGTGGTCAGTAGCGCCGATATTCTGGAACGTGACGGGGAACAGCCCCGGCACCTGCAGGATCTGGTTGTCGAACTTGATCTTGAATGCAGTCAGTTCGGCCTTGATCCGGTTGTCGGTCCAACGCGTACCCACTTCGAACGTACGCGCCACTTCCGGCTGCAGCGGATTATTCGGCGTCTGCGAATTGAGCTGGGTGTTCTGCACCGGCCCGAACGACGTACTGTAGTCGGCGAACACGGTCCACGCATTGTTCACGAGGTACGAGACATTGACCGAGGGCAGTGCCTTGTTATTCATGCTTTCGAACTGCGTCGCGGTACCCCGCTGCTGGCGCGTGGTGTCGATATGTTCGAAGCGCACCCCCGGCACGATGCGCCAGTTGCCGATGGCGATGCGATCGTCGATATAGACGGCGTGCGCATCGGTGGCGTTGTCGAAGGTGGTGGTCGGGCCGGCCCTGCCGGTTACGAGGCTCTGGTTGTAGGTATTGTCGTCGCCACGCTCGCGGATATACCGATATCCGACGGTGATGTCGTGCAGCGTCGGTCCCAGTGCCACGCGCTGCGTATAGCGCGGCTCGATGCCGAACGTGGTGTAGTTGCGAGGCTGGTGCGCGATCTGGGTGGCGCTCTGCTGCAGCGTGCTCTGGCGATAGCTGTCGTTGAAGAACGTGCGAATTTCGAACTCCTGATTGGCGGAGATCGTGTTCACATAGCCCAGATCGAAGCCCGTGCGGTTGCCGCTCCAGTAGTCGTTCGGCCGCGTATTCTGGAACGGATCCGCATTGAATTGCGCCACCGTCAGGCCACCTGGCGTACGCGAGCGCACGTCGTAGTACGAAACCTTACCGTAGACCTGCGACGTGCTGGTGAGGTCGTAGGCAAATTTCACGGCCAGATCATTGACGTCATCATCGCTGCCCTTGCGCCATTCGCGGCCCGTCATGCCCGAGTACAGGAGAGCCAGTCCCAGCCCGTTCTCGAGCGTGGTCCCTACAAACGCGTTGTACTGGGTATTGCTGCCGCCACCCTCGGTGTAGATGTTTTCGCGGATCGACGCATCGCCGGTGATTCCCGGGCCGCCAGGAATCGGCTTGGTGTTGAAGTTGATGATGCCACCGACGTTCTGCGGGCCATACCGCACCGCGCCGCCGCTGCGCACCACGTCGATCGCTTCGATATTGCCCAGGCTGACCGGTGCGAAAGACAGTTGCGGTTGCCCATACGGCGCCACCGCCATCGGAATACCGTCTAGCAACACCGTAGAGCGAGGCGAGTATCGGCCCGTAAGGCCGCGCACGCCGATATTGAGCGAGATGGCGCTGCCGGCGGTGCCGGAGTTGTCGGTCGACTGCACCCCCGGAATCCGGCGCATGACGTCACTGATACTGCTCGCGCCACTCTGCTCGATTTGCTCCTCGCTAACCACGGTGCGTGCGCCGGCGAACGTCTTCACACTGTTCTGCAGCCCGGTACCCAGCCAATTGCCGGTGACCTGGACGGTATCGAGCACATGCTCCGCATTGCCGTTCTGCCCCGGCTGCGCATCGGTCTGCTGAGCGGATGCCCCTAGCGGCGCCAGGCATAGCATCGAGACGGCGAACGCCGTCGCGCGCAGCGCGACTTGGGGTGCGGCGGGGAGCTTGCCGCATCGGCTCGAACTCATGGCTTTTCTTCCTTATAACAAGCAAATTACGAAAAGCCATGAATGTAAATGATAACGGTTATCGCTTGTAACTAGTTAGATTAAAGTGCTGCTTGGTGCTCACGGCCTCAGGTCAACTGTTGCTGCGGCACGACGACCTCGCTGACGACGATCGTGTCGGGCGCGGTCCCGCCTGCGTCTGGTCATGCGCGAAATTGCTGCAGGCATTGGTCGCGCGCTTGTGGCGCGCACGGGGCCGCCGGCGCTTACAGATGCACCCGGCTGCGCTTAAGCTGGAACGCCACGGTCACACGATCGGCGGGGTAGATCGTATCGGTGATTTCAAGGATCCTGCCCATCGCGTCCTTGTAGTGGCGAATCAGCCTCAGGCCGGCGGATCCCGCTTCTGCGCCCAGCACTTGTGCCAGGCGCTCGTCGATCAGCACGCCGTGGATGACCTGCCGGATCTCGGCAATGGCCACGCCGCAATCGCGCTCGATCAGCGTGCTGACAAGCAGCTTCGGATTGCTGCGGATGGTGTCCGTCAGGTGCGCAAGCGAGGCGTCGATGTAGATATCGGCGTGTGCCACCGGCGTGCTGCCCTTGCGGGAATCGACCCGCGTGCCGGAAAAGCGCAGCCATTCGCTGCCGATCGGCGCTTCCAGCAAGCGGGCGTCGGCGCGGTCGAGCGTGACGCTGTGCACCGCTTCGATGCTGCGGATCTCCGTGGCGGCCACCCGCACCAGGTCTTCGGCGGTGCCGAACGACTGGGTGTAGGCAGCGTCCGGGTTGGCGCTCTCGACGATGGTCCCCACCGCCTTCTTGCGCGAGATGTAGCCCCAGTCCTGCAGCAGCCTGAGCGCGGCGCGCACGGTATGCCGGCTGACCCCATGATGCTCGGCCAGTTCATGCTCGGTCGGCAGCAGGCTGCCGACCACGCGGCGGCCCTCGACGATATCCCGCACCAGGGTGCTGGCAAGCTCGGCATAGCGGGTCGGGGCTGTCCCGCCCGGCGCGGCCGGTGCTTCCGTCCGCTTGTCCTTCAGTTGGTTGCGCATTGCGATGAGCTGGCCCCAGGCCGCTCCATGAAAATGGGTGGGCGCATTGTAAGACAAGCGACGGCGGCGCCCAGGCGCCGCGCGGCTCAGGCCGCGAAGAAGCGCTTGTCCGCTTCGGCCGGCAGCGTCATGCCGGTGATCTTCGCCTTCTCCAGCACGCCCCAGAAGTAGCGATAGGTGGCGCGGTCGTGCAGCTCGCCCTTGTACTGGATCGGGCCCCAGTCCGCATCCTGCGCGGCGCACAGGATCCCTGCCGCGTCCTCCACCTCGGTGAAATCGGGACGCATGGCATTGACGATGGGCAGGATCTGCGCGGGATAGATGCTCCACATGCGCAGAAAGCCGAATGCATTGCGCGCGCGCGTGGCATCGCCGCCGATCACCTCGGCGTCCTTCAGGTTCAGGCAGACGTTGTGCGCCGGCACGATGCCGTTGGCCAGCGCCGCGGCCACCATGTCGGCCTTGGCGCGCGCCAGCAGCGCGTGCTCGAACTGGCCGGGGCTGCGCATCGCCGCCGCCGGGATCGCGCCATGGTGGCCGCTGACGAAATCCATCAGGCCGAAGTCCAGCACCTCGATATTGGGCAGTGCCGCGATCTGGAACACATCGCGCAGCGCACCGTGCGTTTCCACCAGAACGTGGACCGGGATGTCGCGGCCAAGGCCCGCCTTGCGCGCGGCATCGCCGATGTAGCCGATCACCTCGGCCACCTGCTGGTGGCTGGTGGCCTTGGGCACGGTGATATAGGCCAGGCGGCTGCCGGCCTCGCCCACGATGATGTCGACATCCTGGCGCCAGGCCGGGTGCGCCGGGTCGTGGATACGTGCGCCGGCACGGCCATGGCGGTTGCGCTCCGACGCGATCATGCGCGCCACCATGGCGGCATGCTCGCGCTCCTGGCCAGCGGCGGCGCCGTCCTCGCAATCGCAGGTCACGTCAAAAACCGGACCGTACTCGACCTGCAGGTCGAAGGCCTTGCCGATCAGCTTCTCGCTGCCGGCGAAATGCTCGCACGCGGCCAGCACGGGGAAGGATTTCTCGCCGGCAAAGAGCGCGTCGCGCGGATGGGTGGTGGTCATGGATAACTCCTGGAAGCGGATGTTGGAATGGGTACGTAGGCTGGATCAGCGGCCGCGGCGTGGCATTGCGATGGTGTAGTCGAGATCGAGCACGACGTTGGCCGGATGCGCCGGCTTGCCGTCGCCCGCCGGCGGGAACACCACCGTGCTGGCGGCAGCGTTCTTGATGCCGATGGTGCGCAGGCGCAGCGCACCGACATGCGCCAGCCCCAGGTCGAGCTTTTCCACCACCTGGGTTGCGCAGGCGATGGTGTCGCCGGCATAGGTGGGGTTGACGTGGCTGCCGCCATTAATCGCCAGCACCGACAGCGCGTTCTCCAGGCCGCCATACGACAGCGCCTTGCACAACGAGATCACGTGCCCGCCGTACACCAGCCGCTGCCCGCCGGCGGCCGCCATGGCAAAGCCGTCGAAGTGCGCGCGTGCGGTGTTCTGGTAAAGCCGCGTGGCGATGCTGTGGTCGCTGTCGTTGACCGTCATCGCGCCGAGGTGGTCGATGCGCTCGCCCGGCGCATAGTCTTCCCACAGGTCCTGCACGCCGGTCACGCTGCAGATCTCGCGCACACGGGCGCTATAGCCGCCGTGATAGAGCCGCGCGGCCGGCACCACCGGCTCGGTCGCCGGCACCACCGCTGCGCCGCAGGCAGCGCCGTGGTCACGCTTGTGCACCATCACCCAACGGATCCACGACAGCACCTCCTGTCCGCGCTGGTTGCTCGCGGTCGAACGCACGTAGACCACGCCACTCTTGCGGTTCGAATTCTCCTTCAGCCCGATCACCTCGCTGTCCACCGACAGGGTGTCGCCGGGATAGACGTGGGCCAGGAAGCGCACGTCGGCGTAGCCGAGATTGGCCACCGCGTTCAGCGAGATATCCGGCACGGTCTTGCCGAATGCGGTGTTGAACACCAGCAGGTCCTCCAGCGGCCGTTGCGCCAAACCAAGCCGCGCCGCACTGGTATCGGCGCTGCCCAGTGCCGTGCGGCTGCCGGTCAGGGCGATGTACAGGCTGCGGTCGCCCTCGGTCAGGGTGCGCGGCGTGGCGTGCCGGATGCGCATGCCTACGCGGAAGTCTTCGAAAAAGTTGCCGCTCCGGTTCTTCTGCATTGCTCCTTCTCTCCTCAGCTGACGGAATATCGCCTTCTTTATGTCCGCACATAGTGAATGGCACGAGAACGTATGTCAACTGCTGCGGCGCCACTTGGCTGCCGAAATTCACGCAAAAACGCGCCGAAACCACCCCCCCGATATGGGGGGTACCGTCGATTTTACTTGCCACCCATCCCCATCAATCTCTTATTATGTACGTACATAAAGGCCAACAACGCGGCATCGAAGAGACTGTCCCAAGGAGCGCAACGTGCAAAAACTGACCGAAGAGCGGCGCATGATCCAGGAAGCCGCAAGGCAATTCACCATGGATCGCGTGCTGCCGCTCGCCAACAAGCTGGACCCCGAGAAAGGCCAGATCCCGCGCGAGCTGATCGACGAAATGGCCGAGATGGGCTATTTCGGCATCCTGATTCCCGAGGAATACGGCGGCCTGGGCCTGGGCGCCTATGAGTACTGCCTGGTGGCCGAGCAGCTGTCGCGCGGCTGGATGAGCGTGGGCAGCATGATCGCGCGCGGCAACGGCCTGATCGGCGCGCTCAAGGGCCTGTCGCCCGAGAAGAAGGCCGACTACCTGCCGCGCATGGCACGCGGCGAATTCCTCGGCGCGTTCTCGCTGTCGGAACCGAACGCCGGCTCCGACGTGGCCAATATCTCGTGCCGCGCCGTGCGCGACGGCGACGACTGGGTCATCACCGGCAGCAAGTACTGGTGCACCTTCGCCGACGAGGCCGACTTCATCCTGGTGGTCTGCCGCACCGACCCCGTGATCGATCCCAAGGCCCGCCATCGCGGCCTGTCCGCCTTCATGCTCGAGAAGCCGCGCGGCCAGCTGCCCGAGGGCGTCCAGGGCAGCCCCATCCCCAAGATCGGCTACTACGGCTGGAGCACCTGGGAGCTGGCCTTCGACGGCTGCCGCGTGCCCGCCGACAAGATGGTCGGCGAAGAAGGCAAAGCCTTCTACCTGGCCACTGCCGGCCTGGAAACCGCCCGCGCCCACACCGCCGCCCGCTCGATCGGACTGGCCCAGGGCAGCCTGGAAGATGCGATCCAGTACTCCCGCGACCGGGCCCAGTTCGGCTCCCCGATCGGCAACTTCCAGGCGATCCGCTTCAAGCTGGCCGACATGGCCACGCAGATCGAAGCCTCGCGCGCCCTGCTCTACGCCGTGTGCGAGCAGATCGACGACGGCCAGCGCTGCTCCACGGAAGCCGCCATGGTCAAGCTGTTCGCCAGCGAGATGTCGGAGCGCGTCACCAGCGAAGGCCTGCAGATCCACGGCGGCGCCGGCTACACCACCCACTTTGCCGCCGAGCGCTACTGGCGCGATGCACGCCTGACCAAGATCTTCGAAGGCACCTCCGAGATCCAGATGCGCATCATCTCGGATGCGATGCTGGGCAAGGTCGAAGCCTGAACGCCGGAGCCCGACCATGCACACATCCCCACGAGTTACGGACCTCGCCGGCGCCGGCATCAGCCGGCAGGCCGCGCGTTTCGCCGTCGACCGCGCGCTGCGCTTGCCTGAGCAGGCGCTCGGCATCGCGCGATTGTCGGTCTATGACTTCTTTGCGGTGGCACTGGCCGGCGCCGGCGAGCCCGTCAGCCAGGCGGTGCGGACCATGGTCCGCGGCGAAGCCGGCACCCCGCAGGCCAGCGCCTTCGGCATGGCCGAACGTGTGCCGGCGCGTGCTGCGGCGCTGCTCAATGGCGCCGCCTCGCATGCGCTGGACTACGACGACACCCACTTCGACTTTGTCGGGCACTCGACCGTCGCAGTACTGCCAGCCGCGCTCGCCGTTGCCGAGCGGCAGCAGGCGGACGGCAAGGCCCTGCTGGAAGCCTTCCTGACCGGCGTCGAGGTGACCTGCCGCGTGGGCGGCTGGCTGGGCCGCCCTCACTACAACGCCGGCTTCCACCAGACCGCCACTTCTGGCGCATTTGGCGCCACTGCGGCAAGCGCACGCCTGCTCGGGCTCGATGCGGTGCAGGCTGGCTACGCACTTGGCCTGGCCGCCACGCGGGCGAGCGGCCTCAAATGCCAGTTCGGCACCATGAGCAAGCCCTTCCATGCCGGCATGGCGGCATCTAGCGGGGTCGAGGCCGCGACGCTGGCCGGGCTCGGCTTTATTTCGCGTCCCGACGCCATCGAGTGCGCCGGCGGCTTTGCCGCCACGCACGGCGTGCGCGAGGGCGGCGTGGCTGCCCCTTTCGACGGGTTGCCGGAAGTTTTCCGCTTTGCCGATGTGCAATACAAGTTCCACGCCTGCTGCCACGGCACCCACCCTGCCCTGGAGGCGCTGCTGGCGCTGCGTGCGGACCACGCCTTGCATGCACAGGACATCGAACAGGTCAGGCTGCGCATCAACCCGCAGTGGCTGCCGGTCTGCTGCATCGAACGGCCGCGCACCGGCCTGGAAGCCAAGTTCAGCCTGTCGCTGACCGCGGCGATGGTACTGGCCGGTATCGACACCGCTGCGCTCGACTCGTTTACCGACGCGCGTTGCGAAGACCCCGTGCTGCTCGACCTCGCCCGCCGCGTGATCATCGAAGCCGATCCGGCGATTGCCGATACGGCCTGCCACGCGCGCGTAGACACGCGCGCCGGCGCCGTCCACACCGCACACGTCGAACTGAGCGACCCGATGCCTTACGCGCGCAAGGCCACCAAGCTCAGGACCAAGGCCGCGGCGCTGGTCGGCTTGGCGCAGGCGGAAGCGCTGTGGGCCTTCGTCGAGGAACTCGATGCGCTGCCGGCTGCCGCGCTGTATCCCCGCATCCACGCTTTCATGGCCGGCGCCGCCGCCTGAGCCGCCCCTTCGGAGTCAAGCATGCAGCAATCACAACCGTCCGCTTCCAAGCCCGCTGGCGCCCTTGCCGGCCTGCGTGTGGTGGACCTCACCCAGATGCTGGCCGGCCCCTTTTGCACGCAGATGCTGGCCGACCACGGGGCCGACGTCATCAAGGTCGAAGCCATGACTGGCGACGGCACGCGCATCACCGGTCCCTTCTGCGCCGACGATACGCTGCGCGACTATGGCGGATATTTCCAGAGCGTCAACCGCAACAAGCAATCCATCGCCGTCGACCTGAAGACCGACGCCGGCCGCGAGATCGTGCGCAAGCTGATCGACGGTGCCGACATCGTGGTGGAGAACTTCCGGGCCGGCGTGATGGAGCGACTGGGGCTGGCCTATGAAGCCCTGCGCGAGACCAATCCGCGCCTGGTCTATGGCACCGTGCGCGGCTTCGGCGATCCGCGCAGCGGCGAGAGCCCCTATGCGCAATGGCCGGCCTATGATGTGGTCTCGCAGGCCATGGGCGGCATGATGGGAATCACCGGACCGGACCGCGACACCCCGACCAAGATCGGTCCCGGCGTCGGCGACACCGTGCCGGCGCTGATGCTGTGCATCGGCATCCTGGCCGCGGTGCATCGCGCGCGCGAGACCGGCGAAGGCCAGTTCGTCGACGTGGCCATGACCGACGCCGTGCTGGCCATGTGCGAGCGCATCGTCTACCAGACCTCCTACACCGGCACCGTGCCTGCGCCGGAAGGCAACCGCCACCCGCTGCTGTGCCCGTTCGGCCTGTTTCGCGCCCGCGATGGCTACGTCTCGATCGCCTGCGCCACCGACGCGTTCTGGATCAAGCTGGCCCACGCCATCGGCCGCCCCGACATGGCCACCGACGAGGACTTCGCCACCAACGCCGCGCGCGTGCGCAACGCACAGCAGGTGATCGACGCGATCGAAGCGTTCAGCACGGCGCGCACCAAGGAGGAGATCGCACAGTGCCTGGGTGGCAAGGTGCCGTTCGGTCCGGTCTACACCTCGACGGAGATCTTCGAGGACCCGCACTACCGCGTGCGCGAAATGCTGGTCGACGTTGAGCAACCGGGCTCGGCCACGCCGGTCAGGATCGCCGGCGTGCCGATCAAGCTCAGTGCCACCCCCGGCGCGGTGCGCCAGCGCGCGCCGATGCTTGGCGAGCACACCGACGCGATCCTGCTGGCTGCGGGGTATGGACAGGAAGAGATCAGGGGCATGCGCGCGGCGGGGGCGATCCGCTAGCACGGGACTGGAAGTACCGACTGGCGCGCCACCGCGCGCGGGTGTGCCGGCTGCAAACGCCGGCGTCATACAGAGAAATAGGAGACAAGATGCATCTACCAAAGCTTGTACTGACCATGCTGTTGTCGGCCGCGGCCGCGCTGCCCGCACTCGCGGAATACCCCACCAAGCCGGTACGCGTGCTGGTCGGCTTCCCTGCCGGGCAGACCACCGACGTCGTCGCGCGCATGCTCGGCCAGCGGCTCACTGCAGCCATGGGGCAGTCGTTCTTCGTCGAGAACAAGCCGGGTGTCGGCGCCGGCCTGGCCGCGGAGATGACCGCGCGCGCCGATGCCGATGGCTACACCATCCTCGCCACGTCGAGCGGGCCGCTGACCGTCAATCCCTGGATCTACCCCAGCCTGAAGTACGACAGCACGCGCGACTTCGAGCCCATTGGCTTTCTCGGGCTGTTCCCGCTGGTGCTGGTCGTCAACGCCCGCTCGCCCTTCAACTCGGTTGAGGACCTGGTCCGCTACGCCCGCCAGCATCCGGGCAAGGTCAACTACGCCTCAGGCGGCAATGGCGTGACCAATCACCTGGCGATGGAGATGTTCCGGCATCGCGCCGGCATCGATCTCACCCACGTTCCGTACAAGGGTGGCGTGGCCGCGCTGACCGATCTCGCCGGCGGCCAGGTCGACGTGATGTTCGAGGTAGCTTCCATCGTCCAGCCGCTGGTCCGGCAAGGCAAGCTCAAGCCGCTGGCGGTCGCCAGCCAGAAGCGCATCCCGACGATGTCGGCAGTGCCGACCATCGGCGATTCTGGCTATCCGGGCTTCCAGGCCGACGCATGGATCGGCGTGGTCGCACCCCGGCGCGTGCCCGCGGCTATCTCGGACAAGCTTGCCACGGAGATCGCCAGGATCGTGGCCACCCCAGACTGGCAGGCGGCTATCAGCAACCTCGGTGCGGTGACTGTGCCAATGAGCCGCAAGGAGTTCGGCAGCTTTATCGCATCCGAACGTACCAAATGGGGCGATGCAGTGAAGCGGGCCAACGTACGCATCGATTGATGGGCACCGCCCGCCCGCCTCCGCACGCCGGACGCGGGCCAGAGAATGACTATTCAATGGGAGACACCACATAAAAATCAGGTCGCTACTGCGGCCAATCCGCGCTTGACGGTGTTGCGCCTGACCGGCTTCGGGCAGACCGGCCCCTATGCAGGAAGACCCGGCTTTGCGCGCATCTTCGAGGCCATGAGCGGCTTCACCAATCTCTGCGGCGAGCAAGGCGGCAGCCCGATGCATATGAACTACCCGGTCGGCGATATGGTGGCGGGTATGTTCGGCGCATTCGCCATCGCGGCGGCTGTTGCGGACAGCCGTCGCGCACCAGGCCAGCGCGGGCGGGAGATCGACCTGTCGGCCACCGAGGCGCTGCTGCGCATCCTCGAGCCGTTGCCGGTGGAATATGAGCAACTTGGACAGGCACGCGAGCGCGCCGGCAACCTCACCACCTATGCGGCGCCTTCCAATATGTACCGGACCGGGGACAGCGTCTGGCTCACCGTGGTGGCCTCGCCCGATGTCACCTTCCGGCGCCTGGCCGATGCGATCGGCAGGCCGGAGATGGCGACATCTTCCGACTACTGCGACAACGCCAGCCGCATCCGCAACCTTCGCGTGCTCGACGGCATGATCGCCGCCTGGTTCGCATCGCGCTCCTACGCCGAGGCAGCGGCCGCCCTCGAACGCTGCGACGTGCCGTTCAGCAAGATCTTCAGCATCGCCGACGTCATCGAAGACCCGCACCTCAAGGCACGCGAGGCCATTGTCCGCCTGCCCGACGCGGATCTCGGCACGATCCCGGCACCTTGCGTGGTGCCGCGCTTCTCAGGACACGCGCCGCTGCCGGTACGCACCGGACCCGCAATCGGCGAGCACAACGAAATCTTGTTCCGCAAGCTCGGCCTCACCCCGGAGCAGCTGCAGGGACTCAAGGCTGCGGGCATCATCTGACGCTTGCTTGCGCAGAGAAAACGAGAAAGGCGGGCAAGTCGGCTTGCCCGCCTTTCTCGTCAGCGTCCCCACTCTCAACGCGAGCGTCAAAAAGAGAGGCGGCTGCCATGGCAGAGCCGTTGTTATTCAACGCGGATGCCACGTGCCTGGACCAGGGCATGCCAGCGCGCCGACTCGGTCTGCAGGAAGCCCTTGAACGCCTGCGGCGTGTTGCCCACCGGATCGAGTCCGGCTTGCTGCAGCCTGGCGCGCACCCCCGGATCGGCCACCGCCTTCTGTACGGCACTGGCAATTGCCTGCACGCGATCCGGTGCGGTGCCCTTGGGCAGGAACACGCCGTTCCACTCAAGCACTTCATAGTCCGGCATGCCGCTCTCGGCCAAGGTCGGCGTATTGGGCAAGGCCTTCATGCGCGTTCTGGAGGTCACCGCCAGCGCACGCAGCTTGCCACCGGCCACGTATTGCAGCGTCGACGCAGTATTGCCGAAATAGGATGCGACCTGCCCGCCCATCACATCGGTCAGCGCCGGCGCGCCGCCCTTGTACGGAACATGCAGCAATTCGATTTTGGCCTGCTCATTGAACATCTCCGCAGCGAGGTGCGAGCCCGTGCCAGCGCCGGCGGAGGCATAGGTCAGCTTGCCGGGCGACTTCTTTGCCGAGGCGATGAAGTCGGCAACGGTCTTGTAAGGCGCGTTCGCCGCAACCACCAGGATCTGCGGCGCGGTCGCCACCAGCGAGATCGGAATGAAATCGCCTGTCGGATCGAACGGCAGCTTGCGCAGCGCGCCGTTGACCGCAAACGCCGAGGCGTCGTACAGCACCGTATAGCCATCCGGGGTAGCCTTGGCCACGACGTCGGCGCCGATGACGCCGCCAGCGCCCGGCTTGTTGTCGATGACGACAGTCTGCCCGAGGATCTCTCCCATCTTCTGGGCCACGACGCGCGCCGTGTTATCGGCACCACCACCCGCCGAATAGGGCACCACCATGCGGATCGGCTTGTCGGGGAACGCGAAGGCGCCGAGCGGCACCGCCGCAGCCAGAATCGCCAGGCCTTTGCCAAGGCGGTGCAGGATCGTTTTCATGTTGTCTCCGATTTTTTATTGGTTCGGGCCGGCTATACAGTCTCGAATCCGTACAGTAGGGCGGGGTTGTCCACCAGGATGCGCCGCCGGAGCGCCTCAGTGCCGGTCCAGTGGGCCAGCAGGTCGTACAGCAAGGCATCGTCCGGCTTGAAGCGGGTCTCCGTGGAGTGGGGCCAGTCACTGCCCCACACCAGCCGTTCCGGCGCGGTGCGCACCCATGCCATCGCCACGGGGTCGATGTCCGCATAGCGCCCGGCGGCGCCGACGACGGAATCCAGATACGCGCCGGACAGCTTCAGCCACGCATTGCCACGCGCCAGCAGGTTGGATACGAGTGAGAACGCAGGGTGCGCGGTACCGCCGGGCAGCGGCAGGCGGGCCAGATGGTCGAATACCAGCGGCGTGCGCAGGCGTGCAAGCAGGTCGCGGCGGGCGACGATCTGGTCTGCGGTCCAGTGCAATTGCAGATGCCAGCCCAGCCCGGCAACACGATTGGCAAGTTCTTCCACCATCCCGAAGCTCACCACCGCATGGGCCTCGGTGTAGAGGGAGAACCGGATGCCACGGATACCGCCCGCATGCAGGGCGTGCAGGGTCTCGTCTGTCACATCCGGCCACACCACGGCAACGCCGCGCGCATTGCCGATACCCAACTGCTGGATCGCATCGAGCGTGGCGCTGTTGTCTGTGCCATAACAGCGAGGCTGCACGATGACCGCGCGGCTCGTGCCAAGCAGCGCTTGCACGCCACGGTAGTCTTCCACGGTTGCATTTGCCACCACTGGCGCAATCGCCGCGAAGCGCGGGTCATAGATGTGCAAGTGAGCATCGCAGGCGTTGGCGAGCGCTGCGCTGTGTGGCGCGCAGCTTGCCGAACTGTTCGACACCGGCGGGATCGGGCCGCCGTAGCGCGGGTCAGGCATGCCGTGCCAGCCTGTCCGCTGCTTCACGGACCCTGTCCCCATGCTGATCGAGCGCCGGGGCGGCGAACGGCTCCGGACCGGGCGTGCGCCCGAACTTCACGGCGCGCGTGAAGCCGCGATAACGGCCAACCACGGGGTGATCGAACGTTGCCAGCATCTCTTCCGCGGCGACCTGGGGAAAATCGAACATGTCCTCCACCGAGCGCGCGGCCGCGCACGGCACCTCCTCGCCGAATATGATCTCCCATTCCAGGGCCGATCGCTCCTGCAATGCCGCGTGCAGGCGGGGCACGATTTCCCCATGATGCTCGGCGCGCTTGCGCACGCTGTCGTAGCGATCGGTCGACAGCAGATCGGCCAGGCCGGTCTTCTCGCACAGCGCCCGCCAGAAATGCGGGGTATTTGCCGAGATATAGATGTAGCCGTCCCTGGTCGGATGAATGCCGGTAATCCCGCCCGAGCGCATGTCGCGCCCAATCTCCCTGGGCTCCGATTCGGCCCAGACCATCCGGGCCGATTGCATGGTCAGCGCCGCGCGCAGCAGCGACACGCCCACATACTGCCCTGCCCCGCTCTTCTCCCGCTCGTAGAGCGCCGAAGATACCGCACCTGCGACCAGGGCCGAGGCATAGTAGTCAACCACGGAGCCGTACAGGATCTCCGGCGGCCCCCCGTGCTTGCCCTGCAGCGTGCACATGCCGGTCATGGTCTGCAGCACCTGGTCGTAACCGGCCTTGTCCTTCAGCGGGCCCGTCTCGCCGTAGCCTGTGACGGCGCAGTAGATCAGGCGCGGGTTGACGGCAATGAGCTGCTCGTAGCCAATGCCGAGCCGGCCCGGCACGCTGGGGCGGAAGTTATGCACCAGCACGTCCGCATTGCGCACCAACGCCAGCAGCCGCTCCAGATCGGCCGGGTTCTTCAGGTCGAGCACGACGCCCAGCTTGCTTCTGTTGACGCCGAGGAAGGCCCGGCTTTCGGCTGCCAGTGTCGAGGGATACTTGCGCAGGTTGTCGCCCACGGGCGGCTCGACCTTGATGACGTCCGCGCCCTGGTCGGCGAGCAGTGAGCAGCCGTACGGCCCCGCGATATAGGCGCTCAGGTCGAGCACGCGTACGCCGCTCAGTGGACCTGGCTGTCCCGCCCGGTTTGAGCCGAAGACATCTTCCCCGGCAGTGGTGTTGGTTTGCATACAGCCTCCGAATCAGCTAGGGGTTCAATCCGCGACAATGTTCTGCTGCTTGGCCAGCGCCTTCCACCGGACCACATCGGCCGCAATCGTCTCGGCGAACTGTTGGGGAGTGACGGGCTTCGCCTCGGCCCCTTCCCTGAGGATGGCCGCCTTGACGGCGGGCGTCGCCAGCGCCTGGTTCACCGCCGCATTGAGCCGCGTGATGACCGCCGGCGGCGTGCCTGCAGGCGCGAGAAAGCCCCACCAGAGTTCAAACTCGTAGCCAGGGACCGCGCTCGCCATCGGCACCAGGTCCGGCGCGACAGGGCTTGGCTTCAGGCTGGTGATACCCACGGCCCGCACCTTGCCGGCCCGGACCATCGGCAGCAGCGAGGGACCGCTCGAGATCAGCACCTGGGTCTGGTTGCCGATCAGGTCGGTGATGGCGGGGCCCATGCCACGGTAGGGTACGTGCGTAATGGCCAGCTTGCCGGCCTTGGCCTTGAGCAGTTCGGTGCCGAACTGGTTGACGCTGCCGGGGCCGGAAGACGCGTAGTTGAACTTGCCCGGGTTGGCGCGGATCGCGCCGATCAGTTCCTGCGGCGTCTTGGCAGGAAAGTCGTTGCTGACCGCCACGATGAACGGCCCCTTGGCAACCATCGCCACCGGCGCAAAGCTCTTGACCGCATCGTATGGCAGCTTGCTCTGCACCGCCGCATTGGTCGTCATGCTCGACGAGACCGCGACCAGGGTATAGCCGTCCGGCGCTGACTTGGCCGCCATGCCGGTTCCCGTGTTGCCACTCGCTCCGGGGCGGTTGTCGATGATTACCGGCTGCTTCAGTTCCTCGCCGAGTTCCTTCGCCACGATGCGGGCGAAGATGTCGTTCGAGCCACCAGGCGGATACGGCACGATGATCGTGATGGGCTTGGACGGATAGGGGTTCTCGGCGGCAGCAGCGGCCGATACCGCCAGAGCGCCGAACGCGGCGATCAGCCCGAAGCATGCGGCGGCACGACGCGATTGTGAGGTCGTCATGGTCTGTCTCCTGTATGGTTTTATGTGGGTCTGTGATGTGGGGTCAGGCGGCGATCAGTCCGAGCCGCCTGGCGATCCCGACAGTGGCCTGTGCACGCCGGACGAAGGGAGCGTCGATCATCTTTCCATCCACGACGTAGGCTCCGACGCCGTCGGCCTGCGCCAGGGCGGCAGCCGCGACGACCCGCAGCGCGTGCGCGATCTCCTCGTCGGACGGGCGATAGACATCGTTTGCCAGCGCGATCTGGCTTGGGTGGATGCAGCTCTTGCCCAGGAAGCCCATCTGCCTGGACATCTCCGCCTCGGCGCGGAAGCCTTCGGTATCGCGAATGTTGGCGAACACCGTGTCATAGGCGTAGACGTTGGCTTCGGCAGCCGCCATCCGCACGGCGAACATGGCTGATGCGATGGCTGCCGTGCTGCGCCGATGAATGCCGGCTGGCTCGAACAGGTCGCCCAGCCCAAGCTGCAGGCCTGCCACGCGGGGATGTGCGCCCGCCAGCTCGGCGGCGCAACGCAGCGCCTTTGGCGACTCGATGTTCAGCAGCAACTGGACCTTCGCATCCCCGTCGGTGAAGCCGTTGGCCCGCTCCGCCTGTTCGATCGCCGCCGCCACGCGGCGGACCTCGTCGACGCTCTCCGGCTTTGGCAGGTTGACCAGGTGCAGGCCCGGCACCACCACTGCGGCCAGGTCGGCCTCGCAATGCCCGGTGTCGAGGCCATTGACGCGAACGATCAGGGTCTTTGCCGTCGAGCGAGTCTCTGGGGAACGCAGCAGTTGTGACAGCAGATCACGGGCTTCGGCCTTCTTCTCTTCGGCAACCGCATCCTCCAGGTCGAAGGACAGCGCATCCGCGTCGCTCGCGAGCGCCTTGGCGAAAAACTCGGGTCGTGAACCGGGGACGAATAGCTTGCTTCTCATGGCCAACACCGTATCTCGTGGGGGTGAAATCCAGTGTGGCTTAACCATAAGAGAAGATAAACTATACTTTCCTACCTTCGCACAATAGAAATTCTATGGAGACGAGCTATCTCAAGGCTTTCAGCCTGGTCGTGGAAACCGGGACGCTGGCCGAAGCCGCGAGGCGGCTCAATGTGACGCCGGCGGCGGTCTCTCAACAGATCCAGGTGCTGGAGCGCGAACTTGGCACTGAGTTGCTGGCACGAGCCGGCCGTACCGTAGCGCCCACAGAGTCTGGGCGCCGCCTTGCTGCGCGCTGTGTCTCGCTGCTCAGGGAAGTCGACGAGCTAAGGGGGTGGGTGAACCAGGCGGACGAGGTGCGCGAGCTTCGCATCGGCACCATCAATACGGCGCTCCACAGTCTCCTGCCGGACGCGCTCGCGCGTTTTGCCGCCAGGCATCCGGGCGTGTCCGTCCACATCAGGTCTGCCATGTCCAGCGAGCTATATGACGCTGTCAAGCAATCGGAGCTTGACGCCGCCGTCTGCCTGCACCCTCCCTTCTCCATCCCCAAAGCCTTTGCCTGGGAACTGCTGCGCAAGGAACCGCTCGTCGTGCTTGCAGCGCAGCGGGACAGGGAAGCGGATCCGCATGAACTGCTGCGCACCAGGCCGCTGATCCGCTATGACCGCAGCCTCGGGGGAGGCAAGCAGGCCAACGATTACCTGCGCAAGGCCGGGATCACGCCATCGCAAGAGCGCTTTGAGCTGAGCTCCCTCCTCGCCATCGCCATGATGGTGGATCGCGGCCTGGGGGTGTCGCTGGTCCCGGACATCGCGTCGCCGCTGACTTCCGGCCTGCGTATTGCGAAGCTTCATCTACCGTCGGAACCGGAGCCGCGCCGGTTCGGCTTGCTGTGGCGAAGGACGTCGCACAGCGCCGGCTTGATCAGATCCTTCCTTGAGGAGGCTCGCCTCGCGGCGAAAGCGTAGTTGCACGTGTGCGGAATACGGGACTGTGTGGTTTTCCAGTGCCAACGCCACTCGGTGGAACAACAGACAACCCGATATCGTCGCGTATGCGATGAACGGTACGCCGCTGACAACGGACGGCTTCGCCCGACTTGTGATTCCCAACGACGGAAAGGCGGGGCCCACGTGTCCAACCTGGTATCGCTCGAGGTGGTATCCGCCGCGCCGACCGGCGGCGGCGCGCCTCAGCGCTTCGCGAAGGGCAAGATGGACACTAGCCGCATTGCTGAAGCTGCTGGCCTGACATCGGCCAGGACTGGTCAGCCATCCACGCCCACGACCACGCTCGACGCCTTGAAGACCGCCGCCGCCGGCTTGCCAACGGCCAGCCCGAGCCGGTCGGCGCTGCTCTTGGTGATGATGGCCGAAATCGCCAGGCCGGAATCGTCGGTAATGGTGACATCCGTATTGACGGCGCCCTTCTTGAGGTCGGTCACTTTTCCGCTGATCGCGTTGCGCGCCGACACCTTGCTGACATCGACATCCACCATCACGATCACCGAGGTCGCCTTGACCATGGCAAACGCCTTCTTGCCCTGGGTCAGCCCAAGGCGCGCTGCGCTTTCGCTGGTCACCGTGGCAACGATCGCCTGCCCACCGGCCAGACTTAGCGTGACCTCGTCGTTGACCGCGCCATGCTTGGCCTCGGAGACTTCACCCGAAAACTGATTGCGTGCACTGGTAATCACTTCGCTCTCCATTTTGGTTGTTTGAGCTGCTCGCGGGCGTTCCTTGTCATTCTGTGGCTTCCATCTCCAGGGCGCTGCCTTTCTTGACGTTATCGTCAGAGAAATTGTAGAGGTGCGTGTTGTCCGCAGTTTCCCCGATCCTTGTACCGCTTGGCCGGAACATCAGGCGGCGACGAAAATTCTCGCTGTCCGACCTGGCGCTCTGCAGGGCAAGTTCGGCCGCCTCCGTGTAGGTCGTTGGGCGCTTGTCCTTCTCAATCTCAAGCAGCATTGTCTGCTCGTTCACCCGCACGCTGTATTTGCCCAGGTTGTAGAGGAGATACATGGCGAAGAGGTTGTCGAAGTCCTCGTAGGCGCCCGCTTCCCGGCGGAAGTCGCGGGACAAGACCGAGGGGAAGCGATTGGGCAAGTCCTTGAAGGCCACCTTTTCATCCTCATGAGGATCCACATAGGCCGAGCCCCCGTATTTCTTGTACAGCACCACGTCCATGCCGTAGCCGCGCCCGCCCCATTCCTTGATGAGCTTCATCGCCATCTCGGTAGGAATATTGGCCGTGGCGGCTGCGACCACCCGCCGTCCGGACAGAAACCTCGCGCTGGCGACCTCCAGCTCCTTGTAGCCAGCGCCAAACTTGAATGCGGCCCCGATGGTCTTGGCGCAGTTGAGGCGCAAGTAGTCATACTTGATTTCGCCGCTGTGGTACTCGGTATTCCTGGCCTGCCGGTGATAGTCGTCATTGATGCGTCTGAAGTAAGCCTCCAGGGCCTCCTTGTCACTGGCCGGTACGCCGTAGACGCGCACGCCGATTACCGAACGCTTGTAGATCTCGCCGAAATCGAGGCCAAACGAGGCCGTCTCCGCGACCGAGGAGATCGTCTTGAACAAATACTCTTTCTTCGGGATGCCAACCATCAGATCCGTGGTGTAGAAGCCGCTCTCGTGCTTACGTTTGCGGTCGGCATAATAGTTGGCCGAATAGACCAGATCGTCGCCAGGCACGCCGTCTCGGATAGCCAGAGCGAGATGCCCGGCCGACCCGCCCTTGGAAGTGCCGAAACTGATCAGCAACTCCAGATCATAGGGATCCTCGCGAAGGAGATCGGAAATCTGGTCGACGTTGGCGGGCTCGGCGCCGCCCTTGCTGCCAAAGTCGGCAGCGACCGCCAGCTTTGACAACAGAACGGCTATCACTACGAACCAGGTCGCTGGCCTCATTCTCATTGCTCCTTGCGCGCCCCCCCGCCCGCGCCGCACAACGCGACTGCCGCAACCGGCCACTTGGCCGCCGTCACGTTGCTCAACCGGGCAGCGGGACCGGCAGCGCCTACTTGCTGTCGCGCGTGTCGCCGCCGAGCGGGTCGACGATGATCATGGTGCGATCCAGCACGCCGCGATCGTCAAAGTAGGCGCTGAAGTGCGCCGGCTGGTAGGCGCCCGCGTAGAGCCGATAGGACCAGGCCTCGCGTTTCATCAAGGGGTAGTACTGGATGGGCTCCCGCGGGCGGCCGAAGCGCTCGGCAACGTCCTGCTTGGTCCAGACGCCAGGACGGGCCTCGTAGATCTCCTTCTCGGTCAGCATCTGGCGGAAATTGGTCAGCTTGCCGCTTGCGTCAAAGTCCGCCGCGTAAACCTCGAAGCCGAGCGGCTGCTTCGAGTAGATCCACCGGCTGGTGCCGTTGGCTAACTGGTATGTCTCAGTGGGCGCGCCGAAGGTATCGCGTACGGCGCTCTGGGGGCTGCCGAACATCTTCCGGGCGGTCTCCACAGGCTGGAGGGTGGCACAGGCGCACAGCAGAGTCGCCGCAACGGCGGCCAGCCAGGCGGACAGGCGATGGCGCATGATCGATCTCCGGTAGGGGCGGCGGGCGAAACCAATTCAGCATAGTGCACGCCACGCCAGGCAGGCGCTCCTGCCCTGCTTGGTAAACACGCAGGCCAGGCCGAATATTCCAGCCAGAAAGCATCCAGCATCAAAAATTGCCGACGTTCCCGGCGCATGTGCTCGGATGGATCCTTCCAGCACTATCCGCCGACACCCCACCATTCACGCCATCTGCACCGCTTGCGCGTTGTCGCTTGCCGCCACGCGGCCGGTTCGATACCGATCCAGCAGTTCGGAGCGCCTCATCGCCGTCTTCCGCATGGACGCTTCCTTGACGTGTCCAAAGCCACGGATATCGTCAGGGAGGCCCGCGAGCTGGATGGCGGTGTCCAGCCGGTCTGCGGTCAGCGTGCGCGCGAACTCTTCAATCAGCGCCAGGTACTCGTCCACCAGCCTGCGTTCCGCGCGACGCTCCTCCGTCCTGCCAAACGGGTCGAGCTTCGTTCCGCGCAGCCACTTCATCCGCGCGAGCAGTCTGAACACGGTCATGGTCGACGGGCCAAAGCGCTTTTTTCGTGGCTGCCCCTGGGCGCTCTTGCTCAATGCCGGCGGCGCCAGCCAGAAGCTGAGCTGATAGTCACGGCCGGGCTCGCCTTCGAACTGCGCACGCAGCTTGTCCTTGAATGCAGGATCGGCGTACAGGCGAGCCACTTCGTACTCGTCCTTGTAGGCCATCAGCTTGGCCAGGTTCCGCGCTACCGCCTCGGTCAGCGGGCGCTTGCGGCCGCTTGCAAGCCGGTCTTCGGTCTCGCGAATCCGGTCGACCGTGTTGCGGTACATCCTTGCGTAGGCAGCGTCCTGGTAGTCGGTCAAAAGGCTTTCCCGGCGGCGAACCAGCGCGTCCAGCGTTTCGGGAATGGCGACCACCTTCTGTCGGGCGCCGGCGCCAACCTGCGCCCGTACCTGCGCTTCGCCCAGATGCGCGAGCATCCGCCCCCAGGTGAAGGCCTGCTTGTTCTTGTCGACAGACACGCCGTTCAGCTCGATCGCCCGCATCAGGCTCTCCAGCACCAGCGGTACCCATCCTTGCTGCCAGGCAAACCCCAGCAGCAGCGGGTTGGAGTAAATGGCATCGCCAAGCAGCGTCAGGGCCCAGTCGTTAGCGTCCAGGAACTTGCAGGCATCCCCGACGCTGCCCCTGATATCCTGCTCCGCGGAGGTCCCGGGGAAGGTCCATTTCGGGTTGGACAGAAACTCGGCAGTTGGCGTGCGCGCGCTGTTGATGGCAGCACTGGTGCGGCCATGCTGGACCTTGGACAGGACTTCCGCGGATGCCGACACGATCGCGTCGCAACCGATCACCAGCCTTGCCTCGCCCGTGGCGATGCGCGTGGCATGCAAGGCGTCCGGCGTGCGGGCGATCTGGACATGACTGAGCACGGCGCCACCCTTCTGGGCCAGGCCTGCCATGTCAAGCACGGTCACGCCCTTGCGTTCCAGGTGAGCGGCCATCCCAAGCAGCCCGCCAATCGTAACCACGCCAGTGCCCCCGACACCCGTCACCAGGATCCCGTAAGCACCATTGACCTCCGGGATCTGCGGCAGCGGGAGCTCACCGCCCGCGCCGGCGCTTTCCTTGCCGAGCGTGCCGGGCTTGCGAAGCTGCGCCCCTTCTGCCGTCACGAAGCTTGGGCAGAAGCCGTTCACGCAGGAGAAATCCTTGTTGCACGACGACTGGTTGATGGCGCGCTTCGTGCCCAGCGGGGTTTCCAGAGGCTCGACCGACAGGCAGTTCGACTTGACCGAGCAGTCGCCGCACCCTTCGCAAACGGCATCGTTGATAAACGCCCGCCGTGCGGGATCCGGGTACTTGCCCTGCTTCCTCCGACGGCGCTTTTCGGTGGCGCAGGTCTGGTCGTAGATCAGGATGGTGACGCCCTCGACCTCCCGCAGCCGGCGCTGTACCGCATCCAGGTCGTCGCGATGGAATACCTTGACGTCCGACGGCAGCATCTCGCCATTGCCATACTTCTCCGGCTCGTCGGTCACGACAACGATCTCCCGAACCGATTCCGCCCTGACCTGGTGGGCAATCTGCGGCACCGTCAGGACACCGTCGACAGGCTGCCCGCCGGTCATCGCGACCGCGTCGTTGAACAGGATCTTGTAGGTGATGGTGGCGCTGGCCGCCACGGCGGCGCGGATGGCCAGCAGGCCGGAATGGAAGTAGGTCCCGTCACCCAGGTTGACGAAAACATGCTTCTCCCGGGTGAAATGCATCTGGCCGACCCAGGCCACGCCCTCCCCGCCCATCTGGCTGAAGGTGTCGGTATTCCGGTCCATCCACATCGCCATGTAGTGACAGCCGATGCCGGCCATCGCACGCGAGCCTTCCGGCACGCGCGTGGAAGTATTGTGCGGACAGCCGGAGCAGAACCACGGCTTGCGCTCTACCGCCAGCCGGGGCCGGGACGCTTCCCGCTCCTTGGCCTGGATGATGGCGATGCGCGAGACGATCCGGCTACGCACTTCTGCCGGCATCTCGAATCCATCCAGGCGCCTCGCAATGGCCTTGGCGATCAGGGCCGGCGACAGCTCATAGTGCGCGGGCAACAGCCACTGGCCTTGCGGCACCGACCATTCCCCACCCTGGTTGTCCCGCTCGTCGAACTTGCCGAAGATCTTGGGGCGCACGTCCTCGCGCCAGTTGTACAGTTCCTCCTTGAGGGCGTACTCGAGAATCTGGCGCTTTTCCTCGACAACCAGGATCTCGTCCAGCCCGGTCGCAAACTCGCGCGCATCCTGGGCATCGAGCGGCCAGACGCAGCCGACCTTGAACAGCCTGATGCCAAGCTGGCGGCAGGTGTCGTCGTCCAGGCCGAGGTCGAGCAATGCCTGGCGGACGTCGAGATACGCCTTGCCTGCCGCCATGATGCCGAACCGGGGCTGGTCCGGGTCCAGCACGATCTGGTTCAGCTTGTTCGCACGGATATAGGCCAGCGCCGCGTACAGCTTGTGGTCCAGCAGCCTGGCTTCCTGTGCCAGCGGGGAATCCGGCCAGCGGATGTTCAGGCCCTCCGCCGGCATGGAGAAATCGGTCGGCCGTACCACCTGGACACGGTCGGGGTCGATCTCGACCGAGGAAGTCGATTCGACGATGTCGGTCACGCATTTCATCGCCACCCACAGGCCGGAGTAGCGGCTCATCGCCCAGCCGTGCAGGCCATAGTCCAGATACTCCTGCACGGTGGAAGGATAGAGAACGGGAATGCCTGCCGACAGCAGCACGTGCTCGGACTGGTGCGCAACCGACGACGACTTCGCGGCATGGTCGTCTCCCGCGAGCACGAGGACGCCGCCGTGCTGCGCCGAGCCAGCGGCGTTGGCGTGCTTCAGCACGTCCATCGACCGGTCCACACCCGGCCCCTTGCCGTACCACATCGAAAAGACGCCGTCGCGGGTGGCGTCGGGAAACAGGTTCAGCTGCTGCGTGCCCCAGACCGCGGTGGCAGCCAGGTCTTCATTGATGCCCGGCTGGAACACCACGTCGCTGCCGGCAAGATGCTGCCTGGCCTTCCATAGCGCCATGTCGAGCGCGCCCAGCGGGGACCCGCGATAGCCTGAGATATAGCCGGCAGTATTGAGCCCCGCCGCGCGATCGCGTTCCTTCTGCAGCAGCGGCAAGCGCACCAGCGCCTGGGTTCCGCTGAGGTACACGCGGCCCTTGGGCAGCGTGTATTTGTCGTCCAGGCTTGCCTCAGCGAGGGTGTCGACCAACGCCTGCTTGGATTGGGGGGAAAGAGGACTGTTCACAGACGTGGTCTCCGGGGTCACAAGCTGCTTTTATGGATATGTCGTGCCAGTGTAGAAAGCGTTGGACATATCGTAAAATCACAATTTCAGACAGCAGGTATCCGATTTCCATATGTCTACGCAGAAGCGCGATCCTCGCTCCGGCAGCCGGAAAATGTCAGTCCCGGAAAGTGCATTCCCAGCGGCAAAGGAGATCACGCTGCGGCAGATGCGCTACTTCCGCGCCGCCGCCGCGACCGGGCAGTTCTCCATGGCTGCTATCGAGGAACATGTGTCGCAGTCGGCCATTACCAATGCCGTGCTTGCGCTGGAGCAGCTGCTTGGCGTGCGCCTGTTCGACCGGCTGCCACACGGCGTGGCGCTGACGGCCGAAGGCAACCACCTCTACCAGCACGTCACGCGCATCCTGGAATCCGTCGACGATGCGCTCAGGCAGCCGCGCATCAGGCTGGACAGCATGGCGGGCAGCGTCAGCATCGCCGCCACCTATACGGTGCTGGGGTATTTCCTGCCTGGACTGCTGGCGCGATTCCGGAACCATTACCCCAACGTGGACCTGGACCTGCGCGACCTCCATCGCGCCGAGGTCGAGGAACGCATCCTCGGCGGTGAAATCGAACTCGGCATCGTGCTGCTGTCCAATGTCCCGGAACTCGGGCGGTTTTCCCATCGCACGTTGATCCGGTCGCGCCGCCAGCTCTGGGCGTCACCGGGGCATCCGCTGCTGGCGGGGGACGCGCCGTCACTCCGGCAGGTTGCGGAGTTTCCGTACATCCTGCTGACGGTCGACGAAGGCGAGGCATCCACGTTGCGGTACTGGCGGTCGAAGGGGCTTGCGCCGAACGTGGCATTCCGCACGACGTCGATGGAGGCCCTGCGCGGCCTCGTCGCGCATGGCTTCGGGATTACGGTACTGTCGGATATGGTGTTCCGCCCCTGGTCCCTGGAAGGCAAGGAGATCGAAGCCAGGCCGCTGTCCGCGTCAATCCCGGACATGGAAGTTGGCATACTCTGGCGCAAGGATGCGGAACTGAGTCCCGCGGCGGCGGCGCTGCGGGACTTCCTGATCTATGCATGCGGTCGTTGAGCCGGCCGCAAGACTACGCGCCTGGATCAAGGGACGTTTCCGCAGTCAGGATTCCGTCCGCGTCACAGTAGACATGGCTCCCCCGAGCAAAGGGGATACCCGCAATCTCGAGCGTGGCCGTTCGCTCCCCGGTTCCACGGCTCTCGCCCCGGACCGGGACAGCCCCTAGCGCGAAGACGCCGAAGTCCACCTCCGCCAACGCCAGACGGTCGCGGATGGCCCCATGCAGGATGATGCCGGCCCATCCGTTGTCGTGGCCCAGGCGCGCCATCCTGTCCCCCAGCAGCGCCACGCGCCTGGAGCCACCGGCATCGACGACAAGGACCCTGCCGTGGCCGGGCTCTGCCAGGCATGCCCGGATCAGGCTGGGATCCTCGAAGCACCGGATCGTCTCGATGACGCCGTGGAACGCGACGCAGCCGCCATAGCTGGTGAACGGACTCGGGTAGCCACGTACGCGATCGCCATGGAGGTCGGACAAGTCGCTGGTGAAGGCAGTGCGGGTCGAGTTCATTGCGCGCGATCCTCGTCAATTCAGCGTGGCGCCTGCCTGCTTCACGATCCGCGCGTGCTTGTCCAGCTCGCTCTTGAAGAACGGCACTGCCGCGTCGGCACCGGTCGCGGTCACCACCACGCCTTGCCCCGCCAGGTGTTCCTGGACGTCGCGCTCCTGCAGCGTGGCCTTGATCTTCGACTGCAGCTCCGACACGCTCTGCTTCGGCATCCCGGCAGGACCGACGATCGCGAGCCACGCGTCGAAGCTGTATCGGGGAAGCCCCGACTCGGCAAGCGTCGGCACATCGGGCAGCGTCGGAACTCGCTGCGCAGTGGACACCGCGATGGCCTTCAGCTTGCCGGCCTTGATCAGCGGCAAGACGGCCTGCACCGTGAGAAACCCGAGCTGAACCTGGCCACCGATCAGGTCGGTGGTGTAGTTGCCCGCCCCCTTGTATGGCACGTGCCGGATATCGACCTTCGCTTCACTGGCGAAGAGTTGCCCGGCCAGGTGCAGGACGGTGCCGTTCCCTGATGAGCCATAGTTCAGCTCGCCCGGCTTCGACTTCAGCAGGGCGATCAGCTCTTTTACCGTATTCGCACCCACCGCAGGATTGACGACGAGCACCAGTGGCAGCGTGCCGATAACCATGATGGGGGTAATGTCCTTCAGCGAGTCATAGGGCAGGTTCTTGTAGATAAACGGGTTGATGACGTGATTCGACGAAATCAATCCGAGGGTCGACCCGTCTTTCGGCGCCCTGACGATTTGCTGGGTACCCGGCACACCGCCAGCGCCGGCAATATTCTCGACCACCACTGAGTGACCAAGGTTCTTCCCAAGGGGTTGGCTCAGCGCGCGCGCCACGGCGTCGGCCTGCGAACCTGGCTGGGTCGGAACAATGAGCCTGACCGGCTTCGAATCCGTGGCTTGCGCGTGGGCGGGCACGTTCAGGCCGCCGAAGACGGCAAGGGTTGTCAGGGCGGCAAACGCGTTGCACGCCTGTCGAAACAGCGAAGTCGGCATTCCTTGTCTCCGTTTATTAAGTAGCACTGGGGACAGTGCCCTTTGGGACGGAGTTTAGTGTTGCGCCGCTGTCGGGCAGAGTGCTAATCGGCTGGACCGGGTATCTCAGCCTGGCATACCGTCCACTACCCCCTGTGGCTGGAGCGCGCGGATCACCGCGGCAATTGCCCGCAGCCGCGGTTGTTTGTAAGGGGCATAGATCAGGAGCTGGCGCTCGCGCCATGGCTCATCCAGCGGAATGCGAACAAAGCGGCGGGTGCCGGCATAGGCGGCGCTTGCGCTGGCTGGCAGCACTGCGATGCCCAGCCCCGCCTCCACCATGCGGCAAGCGGCCTCGAAGCTGGAGACCGCCACGCTCTGGTTGAAGGGAAGCCGTAGATTTGCCGCCTGCTCCCTCAGCTCCTGGTCGAGCGCGCCACCGGGTTGAACAACCACCAGCGGATGCTCCAGGACTTCGGCATAGCGTATCCGCTTGCGCCTGGCCGACGGATGCGACGACGGGATCACGACATTGAGCGGGTCGCTGGCAAACTGCCACGATTCGAGGCCGGCAGGCGTCTTGGCCGCGACCCCGATACCGATGTCGACACGGTCATCGAGGCAGGCGCGGATGGTCTCAGCCGTTGATCGCTCGTAGAGCGCGATCTCGACCAGCGGGTGCGCCGCCTTGAACGCGTGCAGCCTCTCCGGCAGGAACCCGATGATGGCGGACGGGCTCGCGGACAGGCGCACGATGCCGGCAACCTGGTCGCCCAGGTCTTGCACCTCACGCGCGAAGCTGGCGATATCCTCGTTCAGCTTCCGGCCCAGCTCCAGCGCTCTCGCCCCCGCATCGGTCAGGACCACGCCGGAGGGAGATCGCACAAACAGGACCACCCCCAAAGTGCGCTCCAGCTCGGCGATGCGCCGGCTCAGGGCCGACTGGGCAATATGCTCGGTTTCGGCCGCCCGCTTGATGGAACCTTCGCGAGCGGCTGCCAGGAATAGTTGAATGTTGACCGGATCGATGCGGTGCATGCTTCAGTAGGCCCATGCGAGGAAGCCGAAATGTCGCCTGATACTAACCTCCGAGCCAGCGCACTGGATACGCAAGGGTTTACCCTGATATGTCGTCGACGGATATCCGGAATGCCGCATCAGCGCTTCGGGTCCCCGCTCAACGGCAAGTAAAGTTTCCCAAAACCCCACCGGAGACTTGCATGAGCGCCCTTGAGCCATCAGGCCGCATTCTGTTCCTTGCCGACTCAGCGGCGGTCATGGAGAGACAGTTCCAGGGCCACGCGGTGACCGTGGAGGAAGCGAGTTCCCTGCGAGACGACGTCTCCACGGACGAAATCACGCCAGTACCGATCCTGACGCACTATGACGATGCGCTCGGCCGCTACCCTTATACGGGATACAAGGTCGAGGGCACACTCCCGATCGCGGCCAACGCGATTCGCGAGGGAGGCTTTTCAGTCACGGTCGCAGGCAACCGCTATGGGAAGGGCTCCTCGCGGGAACATAGCCCCGCGGCGGAAAAGCTCGCGGGCATCCGCCTGGTCATCGCCAAAAGCTTCGAGCGCATTTACCGCCAGAACGCCGACAACATCGGCCTGTTCACCTCGACGGATTTCAGTCTCATTCCCCGCCTGGAAAAAGGGGAGCCCATCGAGCTGGACACGCTCGTGGCCGGGCGCGACGCACTGGCCGCATCCGTCCTGCTGAACGGCGGGCTTCTGAAGTTCGGGCAAAAATACCTCAGCCATGTCGGTAAAGCGACCCCGGCCATGCCCGCGGGGCCGCGAACCCTGTTCGAGAAAATCGTCCACCGGCATCTGCTCGCCACGCCTGTCACGCCGGCAGAGCCCAATCCGGGCGACGGCGTATTCGTGCGCGCCGACTGGCGCTTCATTCACGAGTACTACACCGGCATGTGCGCCCACATGCTGCACGCTACGTTCGGCAAACCGCTTCAATTGAAGGACGCCGACCATATCGTCGTCTTCGAGGATCACACTTCCTACGTATTGGAAAGCCCGGCGCACGTGCGTGGCGGCCTGGTGGATAACGTCGCCAGGATGTGCGCGGCGCAACGAGACTTCGTTCGCACCTATCACCTCAGATACCACCGGACCCTGACCGAGGACGAGTCCCGCGGCGATGACGGCAGCAATGTCGCCGGGATTTCCCACGCGATGATGGCGGAACGCTATGCCCTGCCAGGGCAGGTGATTGTGGGCACCGACTCCCACACACCCCATAGCGGGGCGCTGGGGTGCGTGGCCTTCGGCGTTGGCACGACCGACATGGCCAATGCGTTCGTGACGGGCGCGGTCCGCATGACGATGCCGCAATGCATCCGGGTCAACCTGCACGGTGCCCTAGTGCCTGGCGTCACGGCAAAGGATGTTGTGCTTCATCTGCTGGCGCAAGACGAGATCAAGTCAGGCGCCGGGGTCGGCAAGGTGTTCGAATTCACCGGCCCCGTAGTCTGCGCGATGTCGATCGACGAGCGCGCCACCTTGACGAATATGTGCGCCGAGTTGGGGGGCTTTACCGGCATTGTCGCGCCGGATGCGGAGACAGTCCGCTTCCTCGAGGAGCGCCGTGGCATCAAGTTCGTGGTCGAGCCATGGATGCGCAGCGACGATGATGCCGCTTTTGCGGCCACGCTCGAGATCGACTGCCGTACGCTCGGTCCCATGGTGGCGCGCCCCGGCGATCCGGGGAACGGCCTGCCGTTGGCGACGCTGGACCAGCGCGTGCCAGTGGATATTGCCTACGGAGGATCGTGCACGGCCGGCAAGCGGGAGGACTTCGACCTGTACCACGAGGTCCTGCACTGGGCCGTGGAGCACGGCTTGAGCGTCCCCCCTCACGTCACCCTCTACCTGCAGTTCGGCACCACCGATGTCCGGGACTATTGCAACCGCAAGGGCTACGTGGAGACTTTCAACGCTGTCGGCGCCCGCATACTCCAGCCCTCTTGCGGTGCCTGCGCCAACTGCGGCCCGGGATCGTCGGTCAGCGCGGATCAGGTGACGGTCAGCTCGATCAACCGGAACTTCCCGGGTCGATCCGGACCGGGGCAAGTATGGCTCGCCAGCCCGCCTACCGTTGCCGCCAGTGCGATTGCCGGCCAGTTGCTATCGTTTGACGAACTGCAGCAGCGCTACGCGGCGCAACGATAACTTACGTACATAGCGGGCGAACCGGGGCGGCCTGTCGAGCGCGCCCCTGGCGTCCTGGGCTCACACCTTCACTGCTCCCCGCCATGTCGATGCGAGCTGCCAAACAGTATCGCGCCCAGCAGCACGCCGACACCAAGCGCCACGCCGACAGCAGAGATCGGATTGGCGTGGACAAGCGTTTCCGCACGCTCTCGCCCCACCTCCCACTCGTTCTTGACGAGTCCGGTCATTCGACGGGCGACGTCCGCAGACTTGGCGGCCAGTTCCGCCGCGGTACGGCTGGACTTTGCCGCGCGTTCGACAAATTCCGCTTTTGCCTGCTCGAGGCTTTCTCCGGAAAGCCCGGGAAGGCGATCCAGCAGCCGCTCTAGCTCGCGCGCAAGCTCCTGCGAGGCGGCAGATTTTGCCGACGATGAAGCGCCCTGCGGGCGTCGGCTGGTGTCACCGGACGCCCGCTCGCCGAAAGTGGGCTCCTGCTGCGGGTTCGACCCGAATCCGGTGTTGTAGGTGCTTCTGGTTTCAATCTCTTCCATGGTGCTCCTCCGTATGGGAAAAACTTGCGCGCAAGGCCTGCCTTTGCACGCTGAGGAAGAGGGGTGCAGATTTCGTGCCCGGCCCGGCCGATCGACCTGACGAGCCTGCGAGCCATCAGGGAACGACCGTCAGTGGCATCGGAGCGAGGATCTGCGTTCTTGCCGGCTTACAAAATCGGTAGATTTGCGCGCCGGCATTGCTTCCGGGCCATCCACGCTCTGCCGGAAGGACCGGCTGACAGGCAGATCGAAGTGTCCGAAGCCTGGCGTTCGCCACCAATGGCATGCGCTGGCACGACGGTTGCATAATGAGTTTGGGTGCGATATTTCATCGCGTACTCATCTGGACACTGAGAGGGCATCATGAGACATCAAGCACCGCGAAGAGAGCCGCCGAACATGCGTGAAGTGCCGCCGGCAAAGCAATCGCCTGAAAGACAGGAACGCTCGACGCCCATGCACGACGAGGGGCCGGGCAAGCTCCCTCGCCAGCCGGGGCAGATCGATATCGGCAGGCTGCCGCCATCGTCGATGCAGCAGTAGCCTGATTACCAAACCCTGAATGTTGCGGGGTGTAACCTGGCGCAGACCCCGCGCCATACCCATGTGCCCGGGTCAGCCCTTGCGCGGCGCCTCCGCCGCCTGTCCGGGCTTGCGCAGCATCTTCTCGACCTCCCCCGCATGCAGCTCCTCGAGCTGGATCAACTGGCGCGCATACTCCTCCAGTGCGACGGAGCGGTCCTCGACCAGGGTGAGCAACTCGCGGTACAGCTCCAGCGCCTGCATTTCCGTCGCCAGCGACTCGCGCAGGATGATGCCGATATCGGTCGTGTGGCTGTCCAGCAGTTCGCCGAGGCCAAGCGAGGGATAGGCGCCGAGGGTCGTGATCCACTCGCCGGCCTGGTGCGCGTGCAGCAGCGACTCGTTGGCCTGCTCGCGCAGCCATGACACGATGGGAATGCGGCCGAAACCGAAGATCAGAAACGAATAGTGCGTGTAGCGCACAACACCGGCGAGTTCGGCTTCGAGTATCCGATTCAGCACGCCGACGACCTTGTCCTTGTCGATCTCGGTCATGGCAGGTTCCTCCCTGACGCATTCTGCGATAGGTGTCGCACTCGCTCACGTGCTGGGAAGCAGCTGCGCGGCTTTTCCCGCGAGTGTTCTGACGAGCACTCGCGGCGACGACGGGGGCGCGATATCCCCGTCAATGCGTCTTCATTGGCCGACCAGAACGTCCGCGGCCACAAGCACCTTAACGATAGACAAGGACAGGAATCCGGCAGTGCGTCAGCACCTTCTGCGTTTCACTGCCGACCAGCAGGCCTTCCAGACCCCGCCGGCCGTGCGATGCCATGAAGATCACGTCACACCCGTGCCTGTCGGCAGCTTCGATAATCCCCTTGTAGGGTACCGATGTCGTCATATCGGTGGCACACGTGACGCCCGCGGCCTCGGCCGCAGCGACGACCTCGGCAAGGTGAGCGCCGGCACGGGCGGCTTCCTGTTCCTCGAACGCCTTGCGCCGCGGATGGCCGGCGTCGCCTGACGACAGGTAGGGATACTCCTCCATGCACGTATAGGCCGTCAGCTTCGCGCCGCCTTCCTTGACAAAGCCGATAGCCGCCGTCATTGCCAATCTTGAAAGTTCCGAGCCATCTGTGGCCAGCAAAATGTGCTTGAACACGGTTTCTCTCCCATAGGCTTGTTGTTCACAGGGTGCCGAGCCTGTCCGCCGGGCAAGTTCAGTATGGACAAGAAATCCGTGTTCCGGGAGAGACGACGAGAGCACGGCCAGGGCCGACCGGCAACACCATGGCCGGCCGCCGGGGCCGCCAGCCCACCGGCTGCGGCCGTTCAGGTCGCACCCAGCCGGTCCCGCGTCCGCCTGGCCACATCCCTGGCCCACGGGAACTGCGCCCAGTACTTCTCGGCAAACTGCTCGATCTCCCCGCGCTGTTTCAGCGAGAGGCCGATCATGTCCAGGCCTTCGAGGAACATGCGGCGATGCCGGGCCGACAGCTCGAACGGATACTCTCCCGCAGGCGTGCGCACCCGCATCGCCTCGACATCGATGCTGATGGCGTTGTCGCTGTTCGCGTCCACGTCGTTCATCAAGGGCTCGATCACGTCGCGCGGCAGCATCACCAGCAGCAGCCGGTTGTTCATCGCGTTCGAGTAGAAGATCTCGCCGAAGCTCGGGGCAATGACGGCACGTATGCCGAATTGCTGCAGCCCCCACACCGCGTGCTCCCGGCTCGATCCGCAGCCGAAGTTTGCGCCGCCAACCAGGATGCTGGTGCCTGCATACTCGGGCCGGTTCAGCACGAAGTCCGGGCGCAACGCCCCGGTTGCATCGAAGCGGTGATCGTAGAGAATGCCCTGGGCCAGCCCGGACTTGTCGATCCCGCGCAGGAACTGCTTGGGGATGATCTGGTCGGTATCGAGGTTCTCGAAGCGGATCGCGGCGGCCTTGCCGGTGATGCAGGTGTTTTCAGACATGGGAGATCTCCAGCTTGCGGACGTCGGTGATGGCGCCGGTGACCGCCGCTGCGGCAGCCATGGCCGGGCTCATCAGGTGCGTGATGGCGCCGCGCCCTTGCCTGCCCTCGAAATTGCGATTGGTGGTGGAAGCACAACGCACGCCGTCGGCGAGCACATCGTCGTTCATGGCCAGGCACATCGAGCAGCCCGGCTGCCGCCATTCGAAGCCGGCGGCGGTCAGGATATCGGCCAGGCCTTCGCGTTCGGCCTGCGCCTTGACCGCACCCGACCCGGGCACCACCATGGCCCTGACCCCTGCGGCCACCTTCCTGCCGCGCACCACGCTGGCAACCGCGCGCAGATCCTCGATGCGCCCGTTGGTACATGAGCCGATAAAGACGTGCTGGATCGCCGTGCCTTCCAGCGCCGCGCCCGGCTGCAGGTGCGTGTATGCCAGCGCGCGCTCGACCGAGCGCTGCTCCGCCTCGTCGATCTGGTCTTCCGGGAACGGAATGCGTCCGGAAACCGGCAGCGCCTGGTCCGGGCTGGTTCCCCAGGTCACGTACGGCTCGATATCGCTGGCATCGAACACAAAGTCCATGTCGAAGCGCGCGTCCGGATCGCTTTGCAGCGTTTCCCAGTAGCGCAGCGCAGCGTCGCGCTGCGGACCGTCGATGTCCACCGCACGGCGCAGCACATAGTCGATGGCCACCGCATCCGGCGCGATCAGCGCGCCGCGCGCCGCGGCTTCCACGGTCATGTTGCACAGCGTAAAGCGCGCCTCGACGCTCAGGTCGCGAATGGCCGTTCCGCAATACTCGACGACATAGCCGCGCGCGCCCTGTGCGCCGATCGCAGCGATGATCTTCAGGATCAGGTCCTTGGCCGTCGTGCCGACCGGGAGCTTACCGTCCACGCGGATGCGCATGGTCTTTGCCATCCGGTACACCAGCGTCTGCGTCGCCAGCACATGCTCGACCTCCGAGGTACCGATGCCGAAACCCAGCGCGCCCAGCGCACCGTAGGTCGTGGTATGGCTGTCGCCGCAGATCACCACCATGCCCGGCCGGATCATGCCGTGCTCGGGCGCGATCACGTGCTCGATGCCTTGCAGCGTGTCGTTGGTGTCGAACAGCGGGATCGCGTGCCGGTTGCAGTTGTCGCGCAGGTTAGTGGCCTGCAGCGCCGAGGCGGGATCCGCGATCACGCGAATCGCCGTCGGATGCGTCGGGATGATATGGCTGACGACTGAGACGTTCTGTCCCGGGACCAGCACACCGCGGCCTTGCTCATGCAGCCCGGCAAAGGCCTGCGGGCTGGTGTACTCGTTCATCAGGTGCAAGTCGCAGTACAACAGCACGTTGTCGTCATCGATCCTGGCAACCGTGTGGGAGTCGACCAGCTTCTGGTATAGGGTCTTGTGGGTCATTGCTACTGCCTTGTCTACAGTCATTCCGCGGTGATGCCGCGCTGCTTGATCAGTCTGGCCCACATGGGCATTTCTTTTTCCAGGCGCTGGCGCGCGGCCTCGGGCGTGGTCGGGGTCGGCTCGAAGCCTTCCTTGAGCATCCGGTCCTTGTTCGCCTGCGTTGCCAGCGCCGTGTTCAGGGCGGCGTTCAGCTTGTCGACGACCGGCTTGGGCGTGCCGGCCGGCGCAAACACCATGAACCACGTCTCGAAGGTGTAGTCGGGCAGTCCCGCCTCAGCCGCGGTCGGGACATCCGGCAGCAGCGGCGTGCGCTTCGAGCCAGTCACGGCGAGCGCCTTGAGCTTGCCGCCCGTGACATGCTGCTGGGCGGCCGAAACCACCGGGAAGCTCATGTCGACCTGGCCGGCAATGGTGTCGACCAGCGCCGGGCCGCCGCCGCGATACGGGATATGGACGATGGAGACGTTGGCGACGGACTTGAACAGCTCGGCGGACATATGGAAGGTGCTGCCATTGCCGGCGGAGCCATAGGTCAGCTTGCCGGGCTTGGCCTTTGCCACCGAGATCAGTTCCTTCAGGTTCCTGGCGGGCACATTGTTGTTGACCACCAGCACATGCTGCGAGCTCGCGACCATGCCGATCGGGGACAGGTCCTTCAGCGTGTCGTACGGCATGCGTGGGAACAGGCCCGGGTTGATTGCCAGCGAAACGGTCTGCAGGCCGATCGTGTAGCCATCGGCGGGGGCCTTGGCGACGGCATCGACGCCGATATTGCCGCCGGCGCCGGCACGGTTTTCCACGACGATGGTGCCGCCCAGGCTCTTCGACCAGGCCTCCGAGACCAGGCGCGCGGCGATATCGGCGCTGCCGCCGGGGGCGTACGGCACGATCAGGCGGACCGGGCGTTGGGGGTAGGACTGGGCAGAGGCGGTGCCGATGGCGGCGGCGCAAACCAGCAGCGCGGTGAGGTGGGCAAGCTTCACGAGTGTCTCCTATGGGTATGAATCGTTATGGAATCCATCGTATCATTTACCCGAATAAACATAATTCAGCCTGCGTTACTTCTTTAGTTCTTATGATTCACCAATGGACAATTTCTCCGACCTCGCCTTCTTCATGTGCATCAACAAGCACGGAACCCTAGCCGGTGCGGCGCAGGAACTCGGCGTTACGCCGCCAGCGGTCAGCAAACGGCTTGCGGGTCTCGAGGCCCGCCTGGGCGTGCGGCTGCTGCACCGGACGACGCGCCGTATCAGCCTGACGCCGGAAGGAGAAAACTACCTGGTGGAAGGCGCACGCATCCTCGCGGAAATGGAAGCGCTCGAGCGCACCATCGCCGGCAGCAGCAGTACGCCGCACGGGCTGCTGAAGATCGGGGCAACGCTGGGGTTCGGGCGCAGGCATATCGCGCCGGCACTGTCGGCGTTTTCACGCAAATTCCCCAAGGTCGAGGTCCAGCTCTACCTGAGCGACCGCCCGCTGAACCTGGTCGAACAGGGCCTGGACGCCCTGATCCATTTCGGCGAGATGCCCGATGTGCGGCTGACCGCGCGGCTGCTGGCCAACAACCGCCGTCTGCTTTGCGCCGCGCCGTCTTACCTTGAAACGGCCGGCGCGCCATCCAGCCCGCGCGAGCTTGCGCGGCACAACTGCATCTTCATCCGCGAGGCCGACGAGACCTTTGGCACCTGGCACATGCGCAACGGCGCGCAGCAGGAAACCATCAAGGTCCGCGGCACCATGAGTACCAACGACGGCGAATCCGCGCTGGCGTGGGCGCTCGATGGGCAAGGGTTGATCGTGCGCTCGGAGTGGGACGTCGCGGAGCATTTGCGCAGCGGCGCGTTGCGGCGGGTGTTGCCGCAATGGCAGTTTTCGCCGGCGGATATCTACCTGGTGTTTCCGGCGCGGAACAACCGGCCGGAGAAGGTTCGAGCGCTGGTGGATTTTCTGGTGGAACGGTTTGCCGATCGGCGTGGGTCGGGCGGCCTGGACGGCCATTGGTAGCGATTCATCGCCGCGAGTGCCGGAAAGCCAATTCTCAAATGTAGCCCTCGTCCGTGATTACCCGTAATTTGCGGGTTTCCCCTTGTCCGTAAGGCTTGGCGAAACGCAACCGGCACGGTACTTTCGCGGTCGCAACAAAATTACATCAACGTCGCCTGTGCACGAGGGACAGCGGCGACAGGCTTCACTAGATATGATCAGAGAATTACGCATCCGCTCTGCAGCCACGGAAGATCTGGCAGCAGTCGCCAAGGTGCTTGCGGAATGCGGGTTAGATTTCCACGATATTTCATCCGATATTGACTCACTCCATGTCGCTGTCCTGAATGGCCAGATCGTGGGATGCGCAGGCGCCGAGAAATACGACGACATTGCCGTCGTCCGATCCGTCGCCGTGCTGCGGGAATACCGCCAGCAAGGTGTCGCGACACACCTGGTGAACGCTGTCCTGATGCGCGCACGCACGCTGGGAATCCGTCGCGCAGTGCTGGCGACCAGCAACTGCCCGAGCTACTTCGCCCGATACGGATTCAGCCTGATCTCGGCGGAAACCCTGCCGGCCGCGGTGCGGGCTTCGCATACGCTGAAGATCGCCGGAATTCCGCCGGGGTTGTGCATGCATTGCGAACTGAAGTAATGCAATTGCTCGACCTCTGACGCGATTTCAGCGCCCCATGCGGCGGTTGTAGCTGCGTGAAATGCGCGCCATCAACGCGGGATCGTTTGCAGCCATGCTGTCGAATTCCACCCGCACGTGGCCGTCTGCCTGCTGGTGAACACCGGCCATCACCGTCCTGGTATCCAGACTGCCGACGACCACGCCACTGACCGGGTCCTCGACGCTGATCGCCAGGCCCTGGTCGCGCATTGCCCCGGCTGCTGCGGTGAACGTGCGATCGAAGCTGGCCGGCCCCATGACTGTAAATGCGCCTGTGTCGGCCGGAGCCAATGTACATGCCGAAAGCGCCAGCATGGCGCCACTGACTATTAGTGAGAGTCGCATGGTGATGACACCTTCCGTCAGCCCCGGACCGAAAATGTACGCGTTGCGACTCTTGATGAGTTTTCCACTCGCTGATCGCTAAGACACAAGATTAGGCGACATTGGCGAAGAGACACAGCTTGCCAGGTGCGCGCCAGCACGCTGTGGCCGCCGACCCGCTCACCTGATCGGCTGCCCGATAGCAAGGAGGTTGCCCTCGCTGTCCCTGAACCAGGCACCTCTCTCGCCCACACCACCCTTGGACGGATAGTTTCCCTGAACCTCAGCGATCCCATTGACGGTCTTGAGGCCGGGAAGATCGTATTCCTCGAACGCAACTCCCCGCTGCCGCAGTTCGTTAACCGTTGCCTTGATGTCATCGACCTCCCAGGCCATTTGGGTGTGACTGCCAGAGGCCGAGCCAGCCGACTTGAAGAGCACGAAATAGCTGTTGCCGCACTTGTAGCGCAGGCCGCCGGGGCGTTCCTCAACCGGTTCCAGACCGAGCTTGCTCGAATAGAAGGATCTTGCTCGTGCGAGGTCTTGCGCCGGAATCCTGGTCGCGACGTCACTGTTCTGAAGCATGGGACACCCTCCTGGGATAACGCTGGCCACGCGGCCTATGAACCGTCTTTCCTGAGCCCTCATCGAGACGACCCAGGGCTTTCAACCTAGTCGATAGTCGCGGGCTATCCCAACCCGGTCACGAAACTTTCAAAGATTTACAAATAGCACTGCAGGTGACCGGGCTGCGTTCGGAACTTTGTAGATAGAAGATCACATCGTGCCTCCGCCCGGCCCGACATTCGCATCGGAGTGCGCCATCTTCAGACTTTCGTTGCGAAATAAATATGCAAAGCGTTGCAATAGGGTTAGATCGAATATGTTACTGAATGTAAATCGCGTAACTTAAATGCACGTCGTTCCGCTGGCATTGCGATGCAGTGTTGGTGGCTTTGAGTGGTGGGGGGAAGTCATGCAGCATTCCAGCCGATCCGCGTGCAACCTGGGCCGTGCCCGCACCGGCCGCGCCTGCCGTAACGGCAAGACCGGCGCCTCCCGCAGCCAGTCAATTCGACATCGAAGGCACCTGAGTCGCGCGCAGCACTTCCCGGTGCGCCAGCGCCACCTTCCCACTGACGCACCTGCGGCAGACGCCTGCCGCCCGTCCACCCACCTTGCACGAAGTCGGCCCTGCCGCTGACGAGCGCGCTCATCCTCGCGCAGCGCCGGCAAAGGGGCACTGGTCTCTGCCCGGTTTGCCGGTTCCGGCCTCAAAACAACACACCAACCCTATTCAAAAGGCGGGAATTGCCATGGCGCTCTATGCTCTGCGTGAACTCACGCTGCAGTCGCTCGAACCGCTCGGGGCGATGATCGAGGCAGGCTCTCGTGCAGTCAATTTCTGGGGCGAGTCGGTCGCCTGGCTTCCGGGGATCCGCGAGGCCGACGCCGCATTCGAGTTGTTCACCCGGCTTACGAAGGCCTATGGCAAACCTCGCTTTGCGATCGATGAAGTCATTGTCCGCGGGCAACGGGTGGCCGTTACCGAGACAGGGGTCATCGACGAGCCCTTCTGCCGGCTGTTGCATTTCAGGAAAGACGTGCCCTGTCCTGGTCCCCGGGTCCTGCTCGTGGCACCGCTCTCGGGCCACTACGCCACCCTCCTGCGCCCGACGGTCGAAGCATTGCTGCCCGAGCATGATGTCTACATCACCGACTGGGCCGATGCGCGCCTTGTCCCGCATGATGCAGGTTTCTTCGACCTTGGCGGCTATGTCGATTACCTGAAAAAGTTCTTGCGATACCTCGGCGCCGGCACGCATGTTGTGGCGGTTTGTCAGCCGGGGGTCCCGGTGCTCTGTGCGATCGCCCAGATGGCCGAAGACAGCGAGCAATCGCAGCCCCGCTCCATGACCCTCATCGCCGCGCCGATCGACACCCGCGTAAGCCCGACGGCGGTCAACCAGTTCGCGCAGAAGTATTCGCTGCCGTGGTTCGAGTCAAACGTCATCGAACGGGTGCCAGCCGGCTACCCGGGAAAAGGACGCCGGGTTTATCCGGGCTTCCTTCAGCTTGCAGGCTTCATATCGATGAACGTCGCACGCCACGCCGGTGCGCACCTTGATTTTTACCGTCACCTGGTCGATGGCAGGCAAAACGAGGCTGCCAAGCATCGCAGATTCTATGACGAGTACAACGCCGTGCTCGACGTGCCGGCCGAGTACTACCTGGAAACCATCCAGAAGGTTTTCCTGGAGCATCACCTGTGCCGCGGCTGCATGGAAGTCGGCCAGCGCCGTGTCTATCCCGAGGCCATTACGAACGTTTCCCTGCTGACCATCGAAGGCAGCGAGGATGACATCACCGGCCGCGGCCAGACCGAAGCAGCGCACGCGCTCTGCGCAGGCCTTGCCGCCGACCGGAAAGAACACTTGGTCGTCGATGGCGTGGGTCACTACGGGACTTTCGCCGGCCAGGGATTCCAGAATTCCATCCTGCCTGCCATGACGCAGTTCATTCACAGGTGCGGAGACTGAGCGCCTCGCCGCTGGAAACGATCAGGTCGCTGCCGCTGCTTACGCCGGCAGCTCCTCGCCCGACTGCTCCCGCACGATGTACTCCGCGTACCAGTCCGGCCAGTTCTCATCGTGCTTGCCGCCGTTGCGCTTCTCGTGCTCGCCATGCGCAACCGCTGCACGCCTGAGCGCGGCCGCGAGTTCAGTCGACGAGGTGAATGTCGTGTCCGCATTCACGCGTCCGGGCAATCGCGCAGTGACCTCCTGCAACAGCCAGCTGTTGCCGTCCGGGTCGCTGAACGTTGCGTACGAGGAGTAGGTCTGCCGCTGCGGATGCGGGCCATCCTGAGGGGGTTCACCGACGGCTCGGTGGAACACTTTGCTCACCTCGACACCGCGATCGACGAGCTCGGCGCGCGCAGCCTCGATGTCGGACACGACGAGATAGAGTCCCTGTACCGAGCCCGGCACGGCGGACGTGATTCCCGTGCCGAAGTGGATCGAACACGGCGAGCCTGGAGGCGTGAACTGCAGGACCCGGAACGCGTCGCCCTTAGGGAAGTCGGCGTCGAGCTTCCAGCCCAGCCCGCCGTAGAAGCGTTTGGCGCGATCCACGTCCGAAACGGGGATGACGACAACTTCGAGCTTCATGTCGTTCGTGGCATTTGTCTTCACAATAGAACTCCATTAACAGGGTTGGGATTGGACAGGTGCAGCCAACGTCCTTGGGGTCGGCGGCGATGCCTCGCATCCATGACGGATGCCTCGTGAAAGTGAGCGAAGCGGTCCTCGCATGCATTGACAGCGTCAGTGAGAGCGACCGTGCTTGGACTATAGGAGGCAAGGGCCTTCGCGGATAACCCGGGCCACGAGGGTTGCTGTGTTGTCGAAGCTGCCCCGACGGCGCCCTCGCATGACGCCCTGCGCCGGTCATCACATGAATCGAAATGACTGGAATGCCGGCGTAGCGCTTGGCGGTGATTGCGCGGGTGACGAGACCGGCGCATCGCCACGGTTTACTTCGCACGCGAAATATATATACTTCGTATGCGAAATAACCCCGTTGCTGAACGACCGTACCAAGGAGCCCAGGCATGCACACTGAAGTGAAACTCGATCAAACCGCCGGTGTACTGACAATCACGCTTTCCCGGCCGGACAAGAAGAACGCCCTGACCAATGCGATGTACGGCGTCATGGCGGACGCGATCGACAGTGCATCATCCGATCAGGAAGTGCGGGTCATCGTGATCCAGGGCGAGGGCGACTCGTTCACGGCAGGCAACGACCTCGGTGAATTCGCCGCTCAGGCCGCAGGGTCCGGACCGGCCGAACCCAATGTCGCCCGGTTCCTCCACAACATTGCCAGCACCAGTGTCCCGGTGATCGCCGCGGTACAGGGCAAGGCGGTGGGGGTGGGCACGACCATGCTGCTGCATTGCGACTACGTGATCCTGTCCGAGGATGCCCAGCTGATCACGCCCTTCATCAACCTGGCATTGGTACCGGAAGCCGCCTCGAGCTACCTTCTTCCCTTGCGCATCGGCCACGCGCGCGCCTTCGAGATGTTCGCGTTCGGAGAGCCCCTGCCTGCGGCCACGGCACTGGCCTGGGGGATTGCGAACAAGGTCATGCCGAATGCCGACGTGCAAAGCGAAGCAAGGCGGGTGGCGGAACGGATCGCGGCGAAGCCGTACGGATCCATGACCGCAATGAAGCAACTCATGCGCGACGTGGAGAAACTCGCGTCGCAGATGGGCGCTGAGCGCGCTGTGTTCACGAAGCGGCTGCAAAGCGATGAAGCGCGGGAAGCGTTCACGGCCTTCAGCGAAAAACGCCGGCCCGATTTCACCCGGATCAACGGCCGCTAGTGCAATGTTCCATTCTGTTTGGAACTTAAGCGGCGGTTGGCGCGAATGACCTTCTGTAGGATGTCGCGAGCGCTCTTGGTCCAGATGAACGGCTTGGGGTTGGTGTTGTGGTGAGCGATGTACTCGTTGATGGCGTCGACCAGTTCCGGCACGCTGGTGAATACGCCGCGGCGAAGTCGCTCGGTCGTGATGTCGCGAAAGAACCGCTCGACCATGTTCAGCCATGACGCCGAGGTGGGCGTGAAGTGCATGTTGATGCGCGGATGCTTGGCCAGCCAGTCTTGCACCGCAGGATGCTTGTGGGTGGCGTAGTTGTCTGCGATCAGATGCAGCGTTTTGTCCTTGGGCGTCTCGCGGTCGATCTTGCGCAGGAACTTCAGCCACTCGGTATGGCGGTGGCGCTGCTGGCACTGGGCGATGACCTGGCCATCGAGCACGTTGAGCGCGGCAAACAGCGTGGTCGTGCCGTTGCGCTTGTAGTCGTGCGTCATGGTGGCCGCACGTCCCTTCTTCAACGGCAAGCCGGGCTGCGTGCGATCCAGCGCCTGCACCTGGCTCTTCTCATCGCAGCACAGCACCAGCGCGTGCTCGGGTGGCGACATGTAGAGGCCAACGATGTCTTCAAGCTTCTCGACGAACCGCGGATCGCGCGAGACCTTGAAGCCGCGCACGATGTGCGGCTTCAACCCGTGGGCGTGCCAATGGCGCATGACGGTGCTGGCGCTCACGCCCAACTCGGCGGCCATCTTGCGCGTGCTCCAGTGCGTGGCCGCCACGGGCTTCGTTTGAGTGGTCAGCTCCACCAGCCGCGCCGTGTCCACCTTCACCGGCGGCGCACCGCGCGGCAAGTCGCGTTCGATACCGGCCAGCCCCGATTGCGCATACCGCTCACGCCAACGCGAGACCTGCACGCGTCCGACTCCCAACTGCTCGGCGATGTCCTTGTTCTGCAATCCGTTGGCGGCCAGCAGCACAATGCGCGCGCGCTGCGCCAGCCTCACGCTCGTGAGCTTCGACCGAACCAGCCTCGTCAACTTGGTTCGCTCCTCGTCGGTCAACATGATCTCGGGGGCAACTCGCACTCGCTCTCTCCACGCTGTATCGCAGTAGGGCATTGGAGACGCCGAATTCATATAAGTTCCATCAAGAACAGAACGCTACACTAGAAGGTTCCGCCAGAAGGCAGGCGGCGGCTCGCAAGAGCTGCCCTGCCCTATTCCAGGCCCGGGTCGCCTTCCGGGGACGGGAACTTGTCCTGGAGGCTGCCCAGCCAGCGGGCAACCACGTCGATCTCCGCCTTGGAGAAGCCTTCCGTCAAGCGGGCGTTCAGATCGACCAGCCCATCCCGGGAGCGCTTGACGGCTGCCCGGCCTTTTGCCGTCAGCCACAGGCGCCACACGCGCCGATCGGCTTCATCCACCTGGCGAGTGACCAATCCCGCGTGTTCCATGCGGTCGGCCAGGCCACTCAGGCCCGAAGCGCTGAGATCGAGCCCGGCCGCCACCTCGCTCATCAGCGCCCCATCCTTCTTCTCAACGTAAAACAGCAGGCCGGCCTGGGCCGCCGTGACGCCGCCAAGGCTGGTCCGCGACTGGGTCCAGCGCTGGAGCCTGCGATGTCCGACGTTGAGTAGATAGACCAGCCGGTGATCTGTTGCCATATCCGTAGCCACACCAGCCACTTGCTCCGGCCAGGCACGCCGGGGAACTGGCGGAAAAATAAAGTGGTCACGAATATAGCACGCCCGTAAACGGCTGGAATCGCTCAGGTCATCCAGTTCGATGCCGGCTTGTGCGACTTCACGCACCACGTTCAGTAGCGCCTTTTTCCTGGCGTAAGTGCACCGGCAGCCCGTGGGACAGGTGGTACAGCGTTTCTCTTGATTCTTGGTGCTTTCCCAACGCCGGGGGCGCGGACACAATGCGGTTCACCCGGCCAGAACGCTGCGTCACTTCACTTTTGGGCGCTGTCGCGGATTCACTGCTGCGCCGTCCGCCGATCACCAAGGAGAAGGCTCATGAAGATTTTCGTTGCTGGCGCCACCGGCGCCGTGGGATTGCCGCTTGTGCGCGTGCTCTGTGCGCTCGGCCATGAAGTGACGGGCATGACCCGCGCCAGTGCGGGGGCCGACCGGCTGCGCGAGCTTGGCGCCAGGGTGTCGTTTGCGGATGCGTTCCACCCGCAGGCGGTCCGGGACGCTATCGTAACCGCATCGCCCGACGTGGTCATTGACCAGCTCACGTGGTTGCCGGCCAATCCTGCAGACATCATCAGGTCCATGCCCAACGACACACGCCTGCATCGGGAAGGCGGCGCCAACCTGCTGGCCGCTGCTGAGGCGCTGGGCGTGAAGCGCTATGTCGTCCAGTCCCGGGGCTTCTACCTGGACGCTCCGTCGGGAAGCCTTGCCGACGAGACGGCAAGGCTGCGGGTCGACGCTCCCGGCGAGATCGGCGAAAGCGCCCGCGTCATCGGCGCGTATGAAGATCGCATCATGGGCTCGGCTTCGCTGGAAGGCGTGGTGCTGCGCTACGGCTTCTTTTACGGTCCCGACACCTGGTACAGGCCGGACGGTGCCATCGCGGAGCAGGCACGCAGAGGGGAGCTGTCGGTCATCGGCGAGGGCAACGCTGTCTGGTCCTTTGTCCATATCGACGACGCGGTGGCGGCAACGGTCGCCTCGCTGACAGCCGCTGCCGGCGTCTACAACGTGGTCGACGACGACCCGCTGCCCGTGGCCGTATGGATGCCGGCTTTCGCCCGCTGGGTGGGTTCGCCGGCGCCCAACCGCGTTGGCGTCGACCAGGCGCGGCAGGCCGCCGGCGACGAAGCGGTCTACTACCACACCTGCCTGACCGGCGCTTCGAACCGCGCGGCAAAGGCGAGCCTCGGCTTCGCCCCGCGTCCCCTGCTGTGGAAGCACGCCTGAGCGGGATTGTCCCTTCAGGACCATCCTGCTCGGCTACTGCCTGGACATGCACACGCGCGACCTGGTGAAGAGAGGCGTGTCGATGGAAAGCTCGCGCTCGCGCGAGCCTGGCAGGAAGCGGGCGCTCTCTTCAGTGAACGCGAAAAGGCAGCACTTGCATGGGCTGAATCTGTGACGCGCGTCTCTATAACTTACGTCCCTGATGATGCTTTTGACGTTTCCAACAGAGCTGCCCTGACATCCGGATAGGACGCCGATCCAGCTTAGCAGGCAAAAAAGTCGAGACTGCGCGCACCTACTAACAAAGTTAATTATTCACAGGACCTATGCTTGCATTACCATGGATTGCGATATTTCTGGCAGCTCCAGCAACATGGAGCCTATCGTTTCGATGGCTGGGTCTGGCGCTGCTGGTTTTGGGGTATGGTATCGCCCTGATAAATGGGCAACTTGACCGTTTTACCGCGATCCCCATCGCACTGCTTTTCCTTGCCGCTTACGCAGTGCTACCACATCGCAAGTCTCATGTTCGATACGCCGGCCACATACTGTTTCTGATTCTTGCCATTGCACTCAGCATGCATTGGTTACCAGGCTTCCATAACCATCGGGTCATCGGCCCTGTGCGCTTCACGCCAGACGCTGTGCCCTTTACAATGTACCTCAACCTGGACAAGCCGCTGATCGGTTTCTGGCTGCTCCTGGCAGTTCCGTGGATCCGGCCACCGCATAGGCTCAGTGCGTCGTTGATATCCGGCGTCGTCGGCATGCTGATCACCGCGGCGGCCTGCCTGGCTGTTGCCCTGTCGCTCAACCTTGTCATTTGGGCGCCGAAGTGGCCTGCCGATAGCTGGCTTTGGATTCTGAACAATCTACTTCTCGTTACGCTTACCGAAGAAGCTTTGTTTCGCGGCTATTTGCAGGGCAGCCTGGAGCAGTTCCTCAAGCGCTGGAGTTGGGGAACTACGCTCTCTCTATGTGGGGCAGCTGCGCTGTTTGGCATGGCTCACATTTCGGGTGGGTGGCAATGGGTCGTGCTGGGGAGTGTAGCTGGAATCGGATATGGGCTGGCGTATCGCTTTGGCGGACTATCCGCTGCTATTACGGCCCACTTCGGTTTGAATGTGATGCACTTTTTCCTGTTCACGTATCCGATGCTAGGGAACCATGCATCGTAAAGTTGCCTCATTATTTCGAGCAAGCAATCGTAAGGCGTCCTTCAGACTCGGATATTGCTTCCATGCGAAACCGGTCGCGCGCGACGAGGACAAGGTTATGGCCGCGCCTTGCGAAGCGCTCGGCATAGGTGGCACTATGCCACTGGAGGCGCCGGTAATCACGACACTTGTTTTTTCTGTCATGGAGTTCTCCTTCAAGACCCGGCCTTCGCGTTCTGAATCGCCTCCTCCACATCCCTCAACTGACCCTTGCCGAAGAACATCTCGTCGCCGACAAAGAACGTCGGCGAACCAAATGCGCCACGTTCGAATGCATCCTCTGTATTCGCCAGCAGGATCTGTTTGACCTCGGGATCCGCAATGCGGCCCTGGAAGCCCTCCCCATCCAGGCCGGCGGCATCCAGGGCCACCGCGATGACGGCGGGGTTATCCATCTGCAAACCTTGCTCCCACATGTTCGCAAACACGGCATTTACGTAAGGCATGAAAGTACCGGTCTTCTGGGCAGCCACGGCCCCGCGCATGATCTGCAAGGTATTGACGGGCCAGAACGGATTGTGCCGATAGGCAGTCAGTCCGTGCCTGGCGATGAAGCGCTGCATCTCCAGTTGCCCAAACTCCGGCTTGTTCTTGATCCCCCCAAAAGCCTCCGCGGGAGAACGATTCCCGGTCAGCCTGAACAGCCCGCCAAGAAGCACCGGAACATATTCGAACTTGATGCCCTGGCGTGTCTCGATACTCGGGATGACTTTGTGGCTAAGGTAGGAATTCGGGCTGCCGAAATCAAAGTGGAACTGGACTCTTACGCCGCTCATGATGTCTCCTGGTGTATGACATGGTGCAATGTCTTGGGAATATGGCTTGATTACCAGCTCTCCATCCACGGACGCAGGTCAAGCTCGAAGGTCCAGGCGTCGCGCGGCTGCGAATGGAGATACCAGTAGTTCTCCGCGATATGGTCCGGATTCAGGATGCCATCCTGGTCTTTCAACGCATAACGATCCGGAAAGTTCGTGCGGATGAACTCCGTGTCGATCGCGCCGTCCACCACGACATGCGCCACATGGATGTTCCTCGGCCCGAGCTCGCGGGCCATGCTTTGCGCGAGCGCGCGAAGCGCATGCTTGGCGCCCGAGAACGCGGCAAAGTTTTCCTTGCCTCGCAGACCCGCGGTCGCGCCGGTAAAAAGGATCGTGCCTCGTTGCCGCTTGACCATCCGCCTGGCAACTTCCCTGGCGTTCAGGAATCCGGAAAAACAGGCCATCTCCCAGATCTTGAAGTACTTGCGCGCCGTTTCCTCCAGGATGGAAGCAGGCACATTGGCGCCGATGTTGAATACGAGAACGTCAATGGGACCGATCTCGGATTCAATCTTGTCGATCAGCGCGACTACCTCCTCTTCCTTGCGTGCATCCGTGCCGAACGCGTAGGCAGTCCCTCCCGCATCGCGAATCGAGTCAACCAGCGCCTGGAGCTTGTCCGCTGAACGACGCGTCACACAAGCGACCATGCCTTCCGCGGCGAAACGCCTGGCGATTGCACTACCCGTCGAGTCCCCCGCTCCGATCACAAGCGCAACCCTCTGCTCTTTGACACCCATTACCATCTCCTCGTTTGCTAAACTATCGTTTAGTAAAGAGACGGTATTTCATCCCGGCACAGGAGTCAAGGGCAACATACCCTGATGCCCCTGCAACGAGAAAGCTCGGGAGAACGCTCTGCCCGGTGCGAGCAGCGGCGAGGCTGATAGGAATGGAGGAAGAAACGCCGCGACGGCAATCGCGCGCCCGGGCTTGAATCGGGGGCATCCGCGGCGTGCGCGGTGCGCGCGGGCTCGACAACCGCGGGCGTCGCAAAGAAAGCGCGACACCTGCGGCATGCGCGCTCACATCTGCGCGCATCGAGAAGAAGCTGGAAGAGGGCGGAATCGAGCCCTGAGGAGACTGGTGCTACCGTAACTCCGCTCAGGTCTTGCCGAGGGGTTCGAGCCGTTCAATAGACCGCCCGAGAAAGCGACGGCTGGAAGCGAGGATTTGCTGCCTGGTCCGGTCGGTTTCCACCACCCGCGCCAGCAAGATGGCACCCACGCATTGCGCAAGCAACGCCCAGGCCGCATCCGGATCGTCCAAACGTTCTTTCCAACTGGCTTGCAGCTTCTTCGCGCTTCGCTCCACCGACGCCCGGACCGCCGGCTCGGCCCTCGCGATTTCCGGTCCCAGGGTCGGCAGGGCGCAACCTGACTCCGGATGCAGCGCGTGGGAGCTGCTCAGATAGCTTCTGATGCGCTTCACGAAATGATCTTCAGCCGTCTCTTCGCCTGCGAGCATTTCAGTGCTGTTGGCCAACTCCTGCTCGATGACCGCAGCGAACAGCTCCGCCTTGGAGCCAAAATGACTATAGAACGCGCCACCAGTGAGCCCGATCGCCCCCATCAAGGCATCGACTCCCGTTGAATCGAATCCCCCCTTCTTGGCAATCGCCCGGCTGCTGTTCAGGAGTCTCTCCCGCGTCTCCTGCTTGTGCGTGCTTGAGTACCGCATATCGGCTCACCATGAACGTATTAAGCAAGAATTATAGCATTACGATCGTTCAGGAAAGCGCGATCCCCGCCAGATGCTGCGACGCGCAAGACCACCTTTTCCCACCGTCCTGCGCATGGACGATCAAAGCCCGCATCAGCGCTCACTCCAAATCCTGCTGACATCCCCCAACACGTAACCGAGCATCGTTTCCAAAACGATCGTTTATCAAAACTGAAGCGGCATCTACGGGCGCCAGCTGCGGCAAAACGGGTTGCCGCCGGCATCGCTCTTGAGTCCTGGCTGCCCGCCGATACTTGACGATAGAAAGCCGGGTCAGGCCGCACGCGCGAGGCGGGCTTGCAGGACATTGGCGGTACCCGCGCCCAGGGCACCCAACGCGCCCGCGGCGGCCAACGCGCCGAGCAACGGCAGGGAGGGTGGCTCCATCGATGCAAAGAAGCTGATCAGGCCCAGGAAGTAGGCCAGCGGGTTGTTGACACGTGGCAGCGCGCGCAAGCTGAGCACGAGCACGACATCGCCGAACACCGCGATCGGTGTGGCGAGATCTCCAAATCGCGGCGTCAGCCATGCAATCAGTAGTCCCGTGCCGGCGCCAAAGACGATGCCCAGCAGGAATGCGGCAAGATTTTCCACGCCTTCGCGCAGTGTTTGCCCGCTTGTGCTGAAGCCGACCCAGCCAAGGAACATGGCCCAGGCAGGTAGCGCCGCGGCTAGCGTCCCGAAGGTGGTGGCCGCGGCCACCACCGCCCCGACCAGCGTGATGCCATGGAACGAGCCAGGCGGGATCGATGCCGCAGCCTGCACGGCAGTGCCTATCTTCGACATAAGTGTCTCCTAGCGGAAAAAGGCGGCCTGCCCGATTTACCCGGACAGGCCGCGATACGTGTCCGACCAGATTGGTTTCGACGTGCAGTGCGTCAGGCGTAGGCGCCATCGAAGTGGGACTCGACGCTGCGCGCCGGGTCCGCCGATACGCCCGTGCGGTCCAAGCCGGCCAGGGTACGGGCGCCGTCGTAGTACGGATCGACATTGCGTGCGCCATCGCTGTACGGGCTGCGCGGCTCCTGTACCGAACGCGCGCCGTCGCTGTACGGGTCGCGCGCATCCTGCACCGAGCGGGCGCCGTCGGTGTACGGGTCGCGTGCGCCCACATGGGAGAATCCGGTGGCCTGCGCACCGGCAGCGGCTGCAGCGAGGGCAATGGCGAAAACAAAATGCCTGGCGATGTTGGTAGACATGACTGGTTTCCTTAAGAGTTTGCGTCGGGTTGCCCGGCCGGTGTCACTTCGCTGTGGCTTTGCCGCCGGGCCACTGAACGTATTTAAGGAGACCGACGTATCGCGCACGTAGCCAATAGAGGCCAGCTCGGTAAGGACCCGTATCGTTGCGGCTGCGTGATACAGAGGCGTACAAAAAGTCGTGCGGGAACGGGATCAGGAGGCGGTTGGGTGAAGGTCAGTGAGCCTGGCGGCGGGTCCGAAGCTGCCTTCCGCCTCACATAACACTGACAAAGCAGCCGCGGACAGGCGCGTCATGCTTAGCCGCTAGGGTTCCGGTTCCGGGTATGGAGGCATACCGAGCCCGATCCTTACAGCCGGAAGGATGGCTTCATTGCCGATTCCCTGCGCGGCGATCGGGATACCGGCGACCTGGGCCGAGCGCGCCCATCCCAGGCTGACCTGCTTCAACAAGGTCGACCAGGGTGGGAGCGCACTCGGGGTCCTCTGCCGCTGTTCGTCTGGCTCAGCGCAAGCCAGCCTGCTCAGACCACGTTGATTGTGACGTCGATGTTGCCCCGCGTGGCCTTGGAATAGGGGCAGGTCTGATGCGCCTCATTCACCAACGACTGCGCGACCTCGCGCTCCACGCCGGGCACGTGCACGTTGAGACGTGCCTGCAGCAAGTAGGCGTCGCCCGTCATGCCGAGGTCGACTTCGGCGTCGATGGCGACGTCCTCCGGCAGGGCAATCTTCATTTTCTTTGCGGCCACGCCCATGGCTCCCATGAAACATGCTGACCAGCCGACGGCAAAGAGTTGTTCGGGGTTGGTGCCAGGGCGTCCGCTGCCAGGAGAACTCAGTTTCACGTCAAGCTCGCCATCGCTGGACTTTCCGCTTCCATTGCGGCCGCTAAGCGTGTGCGCCTTGGCCGTGTAAAGCACTTTGTCGATTTTGCTCATCATGGAACTCATTCACGTTGGGGTTAAGAACGGGCTTATCAGCCTTTGCTCATCTTCGGGCGCGATGCGCCAGTAATTTCTTTACCCAAGGCTGTTGGAGCCAGGGCGCCCCGCCCGTCGCATCGGGTTCCAGCCAGTTCTGCTGGAGGTCATGGCGACTACGCCATGACCAAATCGTAGGAGCCGGCGGAGCGCATTACCAGGCGACAGAATCGACGAAACCCGCGCCAATTGCGGACGCAATGTATCGGCATGGACCGATTGACCTCGAGCGCTTCGGAATTCATGGCGCCGGCCAGGGCCGCAGCCGCAACCTGCGCGAAAGCAATGGTTCTCGTCGGACGTCCCCCTCGGAGCTAATGCTCGCCTGCCAATGCGGCCCGCGCCCTGCATGGCGCCGCGCGATACAATGTCAGGCCCCGGTTCAATTCCGCTGCAAGCGCGCACCGCTATGTCATTGCACCCAGACCAGCAAGCCGAATTCCTCGCCTTCGCCGGCCGCCTGGCCGACGCGGCCAGCGCCGTCACGCTTGCTTACTTTCGCGCGGCGTTCGACGTGGTGGACAAAGGCAGCACTCGCTTTGATCCCGTTACCGCGGCAGACCGGGAAGCCGAGCGTGCCATGCGCGAGCTGATCCGAAGCACTTACCCCAGCCACGGGATCCTTGGTGAAGAGGAACAGGGGATTGCCGGGACCGACCCGTTCTCCTGGGTACTGGATCCCATTGACGGGACGCGTGCCTTCATTACCGGGCTTCCGCTCTGGGGAACTTTGATTGCACTCAATGATGGCCAGCGCCCGGCGCTGGGCATCATGGATCAGCCCTTCACACGGGAGCGTTTTTCCGGGGACGGGAGCAATGCCTGGCTGAATGGCAAACCATTGCGGGTACGACCATGTGCGTCGCTTGCAGAAGCCAAGCTGATCTGCACCACACCGGACATGTTTGAGACCGGCGAACAATGGGATGCGTTTCAACGTGTCGCCCGGGCTGCCCGGATGCAGCGATACGGCGGGGACTGCTACGGTTATTGCATGGTCGCCGCCGGACATGTCGACGCCGTTGTCGAAGCGGGGCTACAGCCCTATGACGTGCAGGCCCTGATTCCGATCGTCGAGGGCGCCGGTGGCATCTTAACAAGCTGGACGGGCGGCGACCCCCAGCATGGCGGAGCGGTTGTCGCATGCGGCGATGCACGCGTACACCGGGAGATTCTCCGACTCCTGAATGCGCAAGGCTGAGCGCATGCGCCGCGTCGGCGGATCGGACTCTTGCCCCTCACTGAATGCCGCATACCAGGTATTGCCCTATGAGGCATTTACCGGCGTCCACCCGCCGCCGAGCGCCTTGAACGCTGCTACGGCGGCGCGGGCTGATTCGGTCTGTGCCTGTGCCCTTGCATCGGACGTCCGCAGAAGGCGCTCGTCGGCATGCAGAACCTCGATCAGGCGGACAACGCCTTTCTGGTAGGCGGCAAATGAGGCGTTTCTCGCTTGGGTAAGCGATGTTTCGCCTTGTGCCAACGTGCCGGACTGGTCTTCACGCTTGATCAGCGCGGAGAAGGCATTTTCGACATCCTCGGTCGCTCGCAGCACAGCCTGACGGTATGCAGCCAGGGCTTCTGCTTCCTGGCCTCGAGCCACGTCGATCTGTGCATCGATGCGGCCGAAATCGAACAGGCGCCAGCGCAAGCCCAGCACGCCGGCCGCCTGGCTCGCACCGGCAGAAAAGAGGTTCCCGCTCGCTACGGATGTGGCGCTGCCCAGCAAGGCACTGAGCGAGAATTTGGGGTAGTACTCCGCAATGGCTACACCGATGCGTGCATTGGCTGCCGCCAGGCGGCGCTCCGCCACGATGAGATCGGGTCTGCGCCGCAGCAGATCCGCAGGCGAGCCCGTGCCGGTGAGCTGCGGTGCGACGGGAATCGCTTTGGTATCAGCCAGTTCGGTGCGATACGTGCCGGGCGGAACACCCAGCATCACGTCCAGCGCATTCAGCGCGGCATCGAGTCCCGCCTCAAGCACCGGGACGGTAGCGCGAACCTCGGCGAGCGCGCCCTCGGCCTGTCGTACTTCCAGTTCCGCTGCAAGTCCTTTGCTGTAGAGAAGGTTGACCGTCGAGACCAGCTTCTGTTGCGTCTGGACTTGCTGCCTGGCGATGGCAAGGCGGGACTGCAGGCCGCGCACGCTGATATAGAGGTCTGCGGTTTGCGCGGCCACAGCCAGACGAGTCGCCGTTGCACCGGCTTCCGATGCCTGGTACTCAGCCAGCGCGGCTTCCCGCCCGCGGCGCAGGCCCCCGAATACATCCAGTTCCCAGGTGGCGCCGAGGTTTGCCTCATAGCTGTTGCCATACCGGTCAAAGCCGGGCGTTGCATTGAGCAGCTGCCCGAGCGGGGTCTCGATCGACTGATACGTTCTTGCGGCCTGCGCGCTGGCGCTGACCGAAGGCAGCAAGGCCGCATTGGCCAGGCCGAGCCCGGCGCGCGCCTGCGCGACGCGCGCTGACGCCTGCGCCAGGTCCAGGTTCTGATCCAATGCCAACGACACCAGGCGGGTCAGCAGCGGATCGCCGAATCCCTCCCACCACCTGGCGAGATCTGCCGGGGATGACGCCTGCCTTTGTTCGAGCCCGGGCTGTCCCAGATAGTGCGCAGGGACGGGGGCGTCCGGCTTTCTGTAGTCCGGGCCGACTGCACAACCTGCTGATACGCCGACACTCAGCACAAGGGTAAGAAAGCGATGGGAAAGCATGGGCGTCACCGAAACCTGAGGAAGAGGAGTTGTGACTATATTATAAATTGGTCACTAGTTGTCAATAGGCGTTCGTCGCAGTAATCTGACCGCATGACCGAAACCACACCCATTGCCCCTTCCTCGCGGGGACCTGCCGATCACAATGTCCGCTCCCAGATCGTGGAGGCAGCTACCGAGCACTTCAGCCTCTATGGCTATGAGAAGACCACGGTTTCCGACCTGGCCAAGGCGATCGGCTTTTCCAAGGCCTACATCTACAAGTTCTTCGATTCCAAGCAGGCCATCGGCGAAGTGATTTGCGCTAACTGCCTGAGCGCCATCACGAACGAGGTCGATGTGGCCATTACGGAACTCCCGACAGCTTCCGAGCGGTTGCGACGCCTGTTCAAGGTACTGGTGGAGGCGGGCGCCCGCCTGTTTTTCCAGGACCGCAAGCTCTACGCCATTGCTTCGGCGGCGGCCCAGGAGCGCTGGCAGCCTGTTCGCGCCTACGAGGATCACATCAGGCAAGTCGTCGTGCAGATTGTCCTGGAGGGGCGCAGGTCCGGCGAGTTCGAGCGCAAGACGCCGCTGGACGAGACGGCCAATGGCATCTATCTCGTCATGCGTCCTTACATCGATCCCCTGCTGCTACAGCACAACCTCGATCTTGCTGCGGAAGCCCATGTGCAGCTTTCCAGCCTGATACTGCGCAGCCTCGCGCCTTAAGAAGCACGTTTGATGATTCTCTGTTTTGTGACCATTGACTAATATGGTCACAAAAACAATAATCCAGGTCCTGTCTTGTAGGAGAGGACCGTATGCTTCCGCGCCGAATTGCCTTATCCGCCACTGCGTGCCTGGTGCCGCTTGTACTCGCCGCCTGCGGCGAGAAAGCGCAGCCCGATCCGCGCACGCAGGCTCCGCTGGTCAGAGTTGGAATTGTTCAAAGCCCATCCGCCGCGTCGCGGGCATTCACGGGAACCGTTGCCGCCCGGGTCCAGGGTGATCTGGGCTTTCGTGTCTCGGGAAAAGTACTGGAGCGTCTTGTCGATGCGGGCCAGACCGTCAAGCGCGGTCAGCCGCTCATGCGCATCGACCCGAACGACCTGAAGCTGGCGGCGCACGCACAGCAGGAGGCGGTCGTGGCCGCCAGGGCACGGGCCAGGCAAACAGGGGACGACGAGGCCAGGTATCGCGACCTGGTGGCGTCCGGCGCCGTATCGGCCTCGGCCTATGACCAGATCAAGGCCGCGGCGGAATCGGCCAGGGCGCAGCTCAACGCAGCAGAAGCCCAGGCTGATGTGGCAAGGAATGCAACCGGCTACGCGGTCTTGCTCGCCGACGCCGACGGCGTTGTCGTGGAGACGCTGGCCGATGCCGGACAGGTGGTCAATGCCGGCCAGGTCGTGGTACGCGTGGCGCATGCCGGCCGCCGCGAAGCCATCGTTCACCTGCCGGAAACCTTGCGCCCCGCTGTGGGCTCCGTCGGACAGGCCACGCTTTATGGCAAGGACACGATGACCGTACCGGCCAGACTCAGGCAGCTTTCGGATTCGGCGGACCGGCTCACCCGCACGTACGAAGCGCGGTACGTACTGGAGGGCGCGCTGGCCGATGCCCCGCTCGGCGCGACCGTCACCATCCAGATCCCGGAAGGCCGCGCATCGACGCAAGCCGATCTGCAGGTGCCGATCGGCGCGCTCTTCGATCCGGGCAAAGGCCCGGGCGTGTGGGTGCTTGAGGGCAAGCTCAATCGCGTCACCTGGCGCCCGGTAAAGATTCACAGCCTGGATGACGATGCCGCGCGGGTCGCGGGTGAGCTCAGGATCGGGGACCGGATCGTTGCTCTCGGCGCCCATCTCCTGCGCGAAGGCGAGCAGGTACGCATCGCGGCACACAAAAGCGGACCCGGTCCGATGTCTGGTCAGGGAGTGCAGCAATGAGTGGCTTCAACCTTTCCGCACTCGCTGTCCGTGAACGCTCTGTCACGCTGTTCCTGATCATCCTGGTGTCGCTGGCGGGCGTTCTCGCGTTCTTCCAGCTGGGCCGGGCGGAAGATCCCGCCTTCACGGTGAAGACCATGACTGTCATCACCGCCTGGCCGGGGGCCACGGCGCAGGAGATGCAGGACCAGGTGGCGGAACGGCTGGAAAAGCGCATGCAGGAGCTGCGCTGGTACGACCGCACGGAAACCTACACCCGGCCCGGCCTGGCGTTCACCACATTGACCCTGCTCGATAGCACACCGCCTTCGGAGGTCCAGGAAGAGTTCTACCAGGCGCGAAAAAAGATCAGGGACGAGTCGGGCAATCTGCCTGCCGGTGTCATCGGCCCCATCGTGAACGACGAGTATTCGGACGTGACCTTCGCCCTGTTCGCGTTGAAGGCCAAAGGCGAGCCACAGCGGCTGCTGGTCCGCGACGCCGAAGCACAGCGTCAGCGCCTGCTGCACGTGCCGGGCGTGAAGAAGGTGAACATCATCGGAGAACAGTCCGAACGCATCTTCGTGGCCTTTTCCCATGACCGCCTGGCCACGCTGGGCGTCTCGCCACAGGACATCTTCGCGGCCCTCAACGGCCAGAATGCCCTCACGCCCGCCGGGTCGATCGACACCGCGGGTCCCCAGGTGTTCATTCGCCTCGACGGCGCCTTCGACAAGCTCCAGAAAATCCGTGACACGCCGGTGGTGGCACAGGGGCGGACCCTGAAGCTGTCGGATGTCGCCACGGTTGAGCGAGGGTACGAGGACCCCGCGACATTCCAGATCCGCAATAACCGCGAACCCGCACTGCTGCTGGGCATCGTGATGCGCGACGGCTGGAACGGCCTGGATCTGGGCAAGGCGCTGGATACGGAAGTCACGGCCATCAATGCCGAATTGCCACTGGGCATGAGCCTGACCAAGGTGACCGATCAGTCAGTCAACATCAGTTCCTCGGTCGATGAGTTTATGGTCAAGTTCTTCGTCGCCCTGCTCGTGGTCCTGGTGGTGAGTTTCCTGAGCATGGGCTGGCGCGTGGGCATCGTCGTCGCGGCGGCCGTGCCGCTGACGCTGGCCGCCGTGTTCGTGGTCATGGCCGCAACTGGCAAGAACTTCGACCGCATCACCCTGGGAGCGCTGATCCTGGCGCTGGGCCTGCTGGTGGACGACGCCATCATCGCCATTGAAATGATGGTGGTGAAGATGGAGGAAGGCTACAGCCGCATTGCCGCATCCGCCTATGCCTGGAGCCACACCGCCGCGCCGATGCTGTCCGGCACCCTGGTGACCGCGATCGGCTTCATGCCCAATGGCTTTGCCCGTTCCACGGCCGGCGAATACACCAGCAACATGTTCTGGATCGTGGGCATCGCACTGATCGCATCCTGGCTCGTCGCCGTCGCCTTCACGCCTTACCTGGGTGTCAAGCTGCTCCCGGAGATCAGCAAGGCCGACGGCGGCCACGATGCCATCTATGGCACCCCGAACTACAACCGCTTCCGCCGGCTGCTGGGGCGCGTCATCCAGCGCAAGTGGATCGTCGCCGGCGTCGTGGTGGGCGGCTTCGCGGTGGCCGTGCTTGGCATGGACATGGTGAAGAAGCAATTCTTCCCGACTTCCGACCGCCCCGAGGTGCTGGTCGAAGTCCAGATGCCTTATGGCGCTTCCATCGGCCAGACCAGCGCGGCCACGGCTAAGGTCGAAGCCTGGCTCGCCAAACAGGCGGAGGCGAAGATTGTTACGGCCTACATCGGTCAGGGTGCGCCCCGCTTCTACCTTGCCATGTCACCCGAGCTGCCGGACCCCTCCTTTGCGAAGATCATCGTGCGGACAGAGAACCCGGACGAACGCGAGGCCCTTAAGTTCAGGCTGCGCCAGGCCATCGCTGACGGACTGGCACCGGAGGCGCGCGTGCGCGTCAGCCAGCTGGTGTTCGGCCCGTACTCGCCGTTCCCGGTGGCATTCCGTGTCGCGGGGCCGGACCCGGACAAGCTGCGTGCGATTGCGGCGGACGTGCGACGGGTGATGGACACCAGCCCGCTGATGCGAACCGTCAATACGGACTGGGGACAGCGCACGCCCGCCCTGCACTTTACGCTTCAGCAGGATCGGCTGCAGGCGGTCGGCCTGACTTCCAGCGGGGTCGCGCAGCAACTCCAGTTCCTGCTCAGCGGCTTGCCCGTCACCGAAGTCCGTGAAGACATTCGCTCGGTGCAGGTCCTTGCGCGCGCGGCGGGAGACATACGCCTGGACCCGGAGAAGATCGCCGGCTTCACGCTGATCGGCGCCGCAGGACAGCGTGTTCCGCTTTCGCAGGTAGGCACTGTCGATGTGCGCATGGAAGACCCGATCCTGCGCCGACGCGACCGCACGCCGACCATCACGGTGCGCGGCGACATTGCCGAGGGGCTGCAGCCGCCAGATGTGTCCACGGCCATGCTGAAGCAACTGGAGCCAATCATCGCCAAACTGCCGGCCGGCTACCGGATCGAGCAGGCAGGCGCCATCGAGGAATCGGACAAGGCAACCAAGGCACTGCTGCCGTTGTTCCCGATCATGCTTGCCTTGACCCTGTTGATCATCATCCTGCAGGTGCGCTCGATCTCGGCCATGGTCATGGTGTTTGCCACCAGCCCGCTGGGACTGATCGGCGTGGTGCCGACCTTGCTGCTGTTCCAGCAGCCGTTCGGCATCAATGCCCTGGTCGGCCTGATCGCGCTGTCTGGGATCCTGATGCGCAATACGCTGATCCTGATCATGCAGATCCAACAGAACAAGAGCGAGGGACTGGCGCCATTCGACGCTGTCGTCGAAGCGACGGTGCAACGTGCCCGGCCAGTGATCCTGACCGCGCTGGCGGCGATCTTTGCCTTTATCCCGCTGACGCATTCTGTGTTCTGGGGAACGTTGGCCTACACGCTGATCGGCGGCACCTTCGCCGGCACGGTGCTGACTCTGGTGTTCCTGCCAGCGATGTACGCCATCTGGTTCCGGATCAGGGTTCCTGCGGATGCTGAAGACAGGAATCCAGAAGCTTCCACGGTCATTTCGTATTCCGCGGAGTGAGCGACAGGAGCCCGGACACTCCCGCTGCCACCACTTGACTCGGCAGGCTGCGGCGTTGCTCCATTATCTGGAGTTCAGCCCGGTGCGGACCTCAGCCACATACGAGGTCGCCGGGCTGACGCAGATCTCCTGGTGTAGCCAACGCTGACTTCGCCCGTTCCACCTTCAGGTCGTCCGGCAAGGAGACGTGATTCCTGACGGCCAGCACCTCGGCCAGAATCGAAATTGCGATCTCCGGTGGGGTACGGCTGCCGATATAGATGCCTGCCGGGCCATGTAGCCGCGCCAGCTGCGAGCCGGTCAGGTCGAACTCCTTCAGGCGCTCGCGCCGTGCCTGGTTGTTGCGGCGCGAACCCAGTGCGCCAACGTAGAAGGCCGGGGTGCGCAGCGCCTCCATCAGTGCCAGGTCGTCCAGCTTGGGATCGTGTGTCAGCGCGATGACCGCGCAGCGTTCGTCCAGCGCCATCTCCACCACGGTGTCGTCCGGCATGGTGCGCACCATGGTGACGCCGGCGATGGTCCAAGTCTCGGTATATTCCTCGCGAGGGTCGCACACCGTCACATCGAAGCCGAGCCCGACGGCGATCTCGCAGAGGTATTTCGAGAGCTGCCCGGCGCCGATCACCAGCATGCGATAGCGCGGCCCGTGGATCGTCAACAAGGACTTGCCATCGAACACCAGGCCGTCGGTGGCCGTGGCAGGTCCAAGCGTCGCGGTGCCGGTGGCCATGTCGAGCATGCGTGTCACCAGTCGGCCGGCTTCCACCGCGCTTAGCAGTTCGCGCAATCCACTTGCGGAGGACACCGGTTCGGCCACCAGTTCGATGGTGCCGCCGCACGGAAGACCAAAACGGTGGGCTTCCTCGGCGCTGATTCCGTACTTGATTGCCTCAGGAGCACGGTTGCGAATGCCTTCGCGGCGCGCTCGGTCAATGATGTCGTCCTCGATGCAGCCGCCCGAAACCGAACCCGCTACCAGGCCGTCGTCACGCACAGCCAGCATCGCGCCCGCCGGTCGCGGCGACGAGCCCCAGGTACGGACCACCGTCACCAGCAGGCAACGGTGTCCCTGCTCCCGCCAGCGGACACAGCTTCTCAAGACTTCGAGATCCACGCTTTCCATGATCCTTCCACACCTGCCGTCCAGCCTGCGTACGCTGCCCCGGGGAGCGTAGCAAGCTGATGTGTTATCAACACCCGGGGCCACAAGGTGGTCACGCTTCGTTGGCAAAGCCCGTCCGCAGCGGCGTCTCCGCCGCGCCCGCCCACCCCTTGTAGGCGACGGCCACGGCTGCAAGCAGGGCCGGCACCGCGAGGATGCTGAGAATCGAACTCATACCGAGGCCAAGCTGCAGCAGCGTGCCGCCGGCAACGGCGCCCAGGATGCCGCCGAAGCGCCCGATTCCCAGCATCCATCCCACCCCGCAGGCACGGCCGTGGGTGGGATAGAAGGAAGCGGCCAGCGCTGGCATGGAGACCAGCCCAGCCCCCATGAACAGCCCGGCAATCGGGGTCAACATGGTCAGGTATGCCCCGCTGGTCGCCTGCCCCATCGCCAGGGTGAATACGGCAGTGAAGAAATAGGCCACTCCGATCACGCGATGCGGATCGATGCGATCCATCAGCCAGCCGCAGGCAATGGCGCCCAGCGTGCCGCCCAGCGGGAACAGCGCCGCAATCAGCGAGGCCTCGGCCACGGTCGCGCCGGCCTCCTTGACGAGCGTCGGCATCCAGCTGGTCACCAGGTAGAAGACCAGCACACCGAGGAAGTAGGTGGTCCAGAGCATGAGCGTTCCGGTGCGATATCGCAGCGACAGGATCAGCGCGAGCGGTGAGCGCAGCTTGTCGGCCTGGTCATCGGGCAAGGTGAATCGGGACGCATGGATTTCCGCCGACCCTGCGATGCGCCGCAGCACCGTCCTGATCTTGTCGGCTGGCCAGTCGCGCAGCACCATGAACCGGATCGATTCCGGCAGCGCAAGTACCAGCACGGCGAGAGCCAGCGGCGCCACACCGCCAACGATAAAGACGCTGCGCCAGCCCCATGCGGGAATGATGAGCGCGGCCAGGAAGCCGCCGCCCGCCGCCCCCAGCGTAAAGCCGCAGAACATACTGTTCACCAGGAATGCGCGGCGCCTGGCCGGCGCGTATTCGGCCAGCAGCGTGGTCGCGTTCGGAATCGCCGCGCCGAGCCCGAGGCCGGTCAGGAAGCGCCAGCCGGACAGCTCGGCGGCGGATGCCGCGGAAGCGGTGGCCAGGCTGAAGAGCCCAAAGGCAACCACGGATACAAAGAGCACGGCCTTGCGCCCAAACCTGTCGGCGCAGGGTCCCGCGATCAGCGCGCCCAGCGCAAGGCCGACCAGCGAAGCGCTGAGTACATTGCCCAGGACAAGCTTCGAAACGCCCCACTCCCTGGTCACCGATGGCGCCACATAGCCGATCGCGGCAGTGTCGAAGCCATCGGCCACCACCACCAGGAAGCAGACGATGAGCACCATCCATTGGTAGGGGGAGAATCTCTGGTTGTCGATAAACGCCTGGACGTCGATCGTCCCCGGCAAGCCGGACTGCTGTGGTTTCATGCGACTGTCTCCGTATGTATTTTGCGTGTTTGCGCCGTCGTGCTCCGTGGCACGCCCGACTTTCCCTGTTGCCAGGTTTACCGCTGGGCCGCCAGCAGCGTGGCCCGCTCAATCACCTTCTCCAGCTTTCGATCGAGTGCAAGTCCGATCGCTGTGACGGCCGGGTTGCCAAACTGGCCGAACAGCGTGGAGGGCTGGTCGAAGTCGACCTTCACCACGCCAGGTTCCGTTTCATAGACCAGCACGGACAGCGGTGCATAGAGGCCGGCGCGGATATCGAGGCTGGTCATTTGCAGCGCAATCCTCGGGTTGCCCACGTGATAGCGCCTGGCTTTCCGGTGCGAGCCGGTCATGGTGAACAGCGCACCATGGTCCTGCGCCGCGAAGATCATCAGTCCTTGTTCGCCCTCCATGCGCGCCATCTTTGCGTCTGCCCCCTCGGGGTCGCTGGCAAGGGAAGCCATCACCGCCCGATCGAATTTACCCAGGATGGACTCGAAGCTGCGCGTGAATGCTTCATAGTCGACGCGTAGCTCCAGCATCCTGTGCACGATGCTGACAGACTGTGAACCGGCCTGGACCCGGGTAAGTTCCGTCTGTCCTGTCGCCTGTTCGCCGCCATGTGCCGCGGCATACGGCAGCGCCAGCGTGGCCGACAAAGCAAGCGCGAATGCGCGTTTTAGTTCTTGTCTCATTCCTCCTCCTACGTCACTCAATAGAATGATGATCGTCATACAGTGCAGCGCGAGGAACTCCGGCACCGCAAGGAGATGCCGCCTTGCATGTCCCGGTTCGCTGACAACTTTCCCGATCATGCCCACCGATGTATCCGGCGTCTACATGCTAGTCAGGGGAACCTGCAGGGTCAAGGAAGATCACGCCACCTCCCCTCGGTGCTATCCCTAAGGGCAAGTTCGGGAGTGCGGGGAACAAGCCACTACGCGCTGACATCCGGAAGGAATCGGATGTCATGATGATCGTAATGCTATATATTGCAGAGACACATGCGCCCTCCAACTATTCCCTCCCCGACCATGCGTTATTCACAGGACCAGAAAGCCGAAACCCACAAGCACATCGTCAAGACGGCTTCGACGCAATTTCGCAAGCACGGTGTCAACGGCATCGGCGTGGCGCAGTTGATGAAGAGCGCCGGCATGACGCATGGCGGTTTCTACGCACACTTCGACTCCAAGGACGCCTTGATTGCCGAGGCAATTGATGCCGCCTTCGACCAGACCATGGAGTTTCTCGAGCACGCAGCGCAAGCCGCGCCGCCCACGCAGCGCAAGAGCGCCATCGTTGGCGCCTATGTGAGCAAGAAGCACCGCGACAATCCTGGATCGGGTTGCGCGATCGCAGCGCTCGGCACGGATGTTTCGCGCCTTGAGGCCAAGACGCGGCGGCGCTTCGAGGCGCGCGTCGCGTCGCTGATCGAACTGGTCGCGGGGAGTGATGATGAGGCTTCCCGCAAGGACGCGATCGTCACGCTCGCTTCCATGGTCGGCGGCCTCGTGCTGGCTCGCGCCGTCCGCTCGGAAGCGCTGTCCACGGAAATCGTGGATGCCCTCCAGTCGTCGCTATAGCGCGACGGCCTGCGCCCAGGACAAGGCGAGATGAGTCGCACCCGCTTCCTTGACATGCCATGCTCCGTTGCCCGCGCCGCGGCGGTGCTGGGCGAGCGCTGGGTCATCCTGATCCTGCGTGAAGCGTATTACGGCGCGACACGCTTCGAGGAATTCGAGCGGCGCCTCGGCATTGCCTCGAATATCCTGAGCGCCAGGCTCCAGGCGATGACCGATCATGGCCTGCTGGTACGCCGGCCGATAGCAGGCAGCACACGCTGCGCCTACTTCCTGAGCGAAAGCGCGCGCGATTTCCTGCCTACCTACCTGAGCCTCAAGGCGTGGGCGGAGCGATGGGCTGAACCGAGGCGGCGCGCCACGGTTTTCGTAGACACGCAGACGGGCGAAGAAATCATGGCGCCGCCGCTGACGCGCGCTGATGGTTCGCTGATCTGCTTCGACGACGTCCAGGTGATCAGCAGCCGGACGCGTTAATCAACGGCGAGGCTGGGGAGAGGGTCGGGTTAGCGCTAATATTGAGGCCTGACGACATCGCGAATGGCACTCATGACCACCTCAACGACCCGCCCGGCCCGCCAAAGCTATCACCATGGCAACCTGCGGGAAGAAATGATCCGCTGCGGCAGGGAGATCCTGGCCGACAAGGGCGTCCACGGACTGACGCTGCGCTCCGCGGCCAAGCTCGCGGGGGTGTCCCACGGCGCGCCGCGCAACCAGTTTGCCGACAAGGAAGGCCTGCTGGCCGCCATCGCCGCCGACGGGTTCCGTGAACTGGTCGCCGTGCGCCGCGCCCGGCTGTCGCCCGAGATGACTGCCGAGGCGCGGTTGCTCACCGTCATGGATGGCTATATCGAGTTCGCCGTCAGGCATCCGGCCCTCTTCTACCTGATGTTCGGGCCGCAGATCGAAGCGAAGGAAAATTACCCCGAGCTGCTTGAAGCAGGAAACGCGTCCTACCAGCTGTTGTCCGGCGCGGTCCAAGACTACTTCCGGGAAAACCATCTGGCTGAGCAGTTCGACGACATGATGGTGCGCTGCGCGTGGTCGGCCATGCACGGCGTCAGCATGTTCTTCAGTGCCAAGCCGACCGGACCGAGCCCGCGCCCGAAAGTCGCGCTGGCGCAATGGCGGCAGAGCGTACAGCAGTTCGTGCTGACCGGCCTGCTGGCGGCAGGGAAGAAAAAGGCGGCGGCATCCGGAGCGGATGCCGCCGCAAGCAAGCCCAGGGCAAGGCCACGAAGCGCCGCGCAGTCGTAGCCACCCCGGCGTTGCAGCACTCAGCGCCGTGGTTCGAGGGCTTCGAGGAGCGCCCGCTTCAGCATGACCCGGCCCAGCTGCAGCCGGTATGCACCATCGGCAAAGTTGTCTTCCAGCGGGGTCACGTCGGCGAATGCCGTGTCGACAATGGCATCCACCTTATCCGCGATGTCGGTAAAGTTGCCTTCCAGCAAGGCCTCGGCCGACGTGGCGCGAAACGCCTTATCGGCGACGCCGGTGATGCCGATCCGCCCCCATGCGTAGCCATCGTTGACCACCTCGATCGCGACCGCCGCGGCGGCCACCGCGTACCCTGACGAAGGATGCCGGAACTTGCGGTATGCGACCCGCGTTGCGGCTGGCAATGGCACATGGATGCGCGTCAGGACCTCGTCCGGCTGCACGGCCGAAGACATGAAGTCGACAAAGAACTCATACGCGGGGATGCGTCTTGTGCCTTGTGCGCCCACAATCTCCATCTCGCCGCCGGCGGCCAGCACGACAGCCGGCCAGTCCGCCGACGGGTCGGCGTGTACCAGCGCGCCACCGATGGTTCCGCGGTTCCTGACCGTCGGATCGGCAATCACGCTCGCGGCGAGCGGAAACAGCGGCGCCAGCTGCTTCAGCTCCGCGCTTGCTTCCAGTTCGGCGTGGGTCGTCACGCTGCCGATCGAGATAGCATCCTGATGGACCGCGATGCCACGGAGTTCAGGCAGGCGGCCGATATCGACCAGTAAAGCCGGCCTGGCCAGTCTCAGCTTCATCATCGGCAGCAGCGTATGGCCGCCGGCCAGGATCTTGGCGTCGGGGTTCTGCGCTAGCACGGAGAGCGCCTGTTGCACACTGCCCGCCTTCAGGTATTCGACTTCATAGGGAATCATGTCGCGCTCCGGCTGGTCTCGTGAATCGCCCGCCAGACCTTTGGCGGCGTCAGGGGCATATCGAGATGGGATATGCCGAATGGCTTCAAGGCATCGCATACCGCCGCGACGATCGCGGGCGGCGCACCGACGCAGCCGGCCTCACCGATGCCCTTGACGCCCAGCGGGTTCGAGGGCGCCGGGGAGACATGGAAGCCGGTACGCATGCGCGGTATCTGCTCGATGCGCGGGAAGCCATAGTCGAGCAGCGAACCCGAAAGCAATTGCCCGGCTTCGTCATATTTGGCCTCTTCAAACAAAGCCTGGCCGATGCCTTGCGCGATCCCGCCGTGCATCTGGCCGTGGCAAAGCATGGGATTGATCATCACGCCGACGTCATCCACCGCCACATAGTCGAGAATCGCCACCGTGCCGGTCTCCGCATCGACCTCCACGACCACTGCATGGCAGCCGTTCGGCGCTCCCAGGGCGACCGGCTCATAGAAGACGCGTTCATCCAGGCCGGCTTCAACATCCCTGGGCAGCTTGTGCGCAAGATATGCCATTCTTGCGACCTTCGCGAAGGGAATAACGGTGGGGTTGGCTGCGCTTGTGAACTGGCCATCGGCATAGTGAACTTCCGCTTCAGGCACTTCCAGCATGATGCCTGCGATCCGGCGTGCTTTTGCCAGGATCTTGCTCGCCGCCAGGTAGGCAGCACTTCCCCCTACGGGCATCGATCGCGAATTGAAGGTGCCATGCCCCGCCAGCACGCGATCGGTATCGCCCTGGACCACATCGATATCGTCCATCGGCAGTTGCAGGGCTTCCGCGACGATCTGCGCAAAGCTGGTGGCGTGGCCGTGGCCTTGCGGCATCGATCCGCTGAACAGCGTGACCTTGCCATCGGAATGCACGCGGACATGCGCGCTCTCCCAGCCGCCCCGGTCGAAGCCGACCTTCTCCAGCATCGGCGAAATGCCCATGCCCACCAGTTCCAGATAGCAGATCACCCCGATGCCGATGTATTTGCCCTGCTGGCGCAGCGTGGCTTGCTCCTCGCGCCAACGCTGGTAGCCGATCAGCTCGGTCGCCTTCGCCAGGCAGGCCTCGTAGTCGCCGGAATCCCATTTGCCGCGCGCGCCGTCGTGCGGCTGGTAAGGGAACTGATCCGCCCGCACCAGGTTGCGGCGTCGTAGTTCGACCGGGTCGATGTCGAGTTCCCCGGCTACCGCGTCCATCAGCCGCTCGATGATATAGGCGGCTTCCGGCCGTCCGGCGCCCCGATAGGCGTCGACCGGCGTGGTGTTGGTCGTCACCAGATTGACCTCCGCATCGACCGACGATATCTGGTAGTTCCCCGTGATGTAGTTCGCCGTGTTGATGGTAGGGATGCCCGTCGCCATATTGGAGAGATAGGCGCCAAGATTGGCGAACGATCGCAACCTGATCCCCAGCACCTTGCCGTCCTTGGTGACGGGTGCGTCCACGTATTCCGTATGCGCGCGGCCGTGCGTGGTCGCGACATGGTTCTCGCTGCGCGTCTCGGTCCAGCTGACCGGAAGGCCGAAGTGCCGGGATGCGAACGCCACCAGCACCTCTTCCGCATAGAAATGCATTTTTGCGCCGAACCCGCCGCCGATATCCGGCGCAACCAGCCGGATCCGGTGCTCTGGCCACCGGAGCGTTTCCGCCAGCCACCGCCTCGACATATGCGGAACCTGAGTGGGGACGATGAACGTCAGGCGCTCGTCAGTGGGGTCGTAGGTCGCACACAAGGCGCGAGGCTCGAGCGGGCTCGGTATCAGCCGCTGATTGACCAGCCGGATCGACACGACCCGGTCGGCTTGCTTCACCGCATCCTCGTAGTTGCCGCCCTTTAGCCGGAAGACGCCAATGCGATTGCCGGGGACGTTGTCGTGGAGCTGGGGCGCTGACTCTGCCAGTGCAGCTTCCGCGTCGACGACGGTCGGAAGCTCCTCGTAGTCGACCGTGACGAGTTCGGCGGCGTCCGCAGCGATCTCGCGCGTTTGTGCCACTACCATCGCCACGGCCTCCCCGGCGTAGCGCACGCGGTCGGCAGCAAGCGGTGGATGGGGAGGCACCTTCGAGTTGCCCACGACCCAGTTCGGCCGGATGTCGCCGACCTTGCCCTCGATGTCGGCATAGGTCAATACGCCGATCACGCCAGGCAGTGCGCGCGCGTCCGCCGTATCGATTCCGCGCACCTTGGCGTGGGCAAAAGGCGACCTCACGAAGGCCGCGAAGACCATGCCCGGGAACTGATGGTCATCGGTGAACTTGCCCCGGCCGCTCATCAGGCGCTTGTCTTCGCGGCGCCTGACCGACTTGCCGATGTACTTGGTTGCACTACCGTTCTGTGCTTCGCTCATCTCAAGACTCCCCACAGGTGGCGGACGGCGTCTGCTGCAGCCTGGTCGCGGCAAGCAGCACCGCATCGACGATATTCTGGTACCCGGTACAGCGGCACAGGTTGCCGTGCAGCGCTTCCCTGACCTCGTGTTCCGAAGGCGCGGCCTGATGCGCAAGGAGCGCCCGTGCCGCAAGCAGCATTCCCGGGGTACAGAATCCACACTGGAGGCCATGAAGCTCGTTGAAGGCTTCCTTCAGGACGGTCGTCGTGGGATCGTTGTCCATCCCTTCGATCGTATGGAGCTCGCAGCCGTCGGTCTGGGCGGCAAGCACGGTGCATGACTTCACGGTCGTTCCGTCGATCAGCACCGTGCAGGCCCCGCATTGCGAGGTGTCACAACCGATGTGGACGCCGGTCAGGCGCTTCTGGTCCCGCAACAAATGCACCAGGAGCCGCCTCGGCTCGATCTCGGTTGTGCCGCTCACGCCATTGATAGTGTTCTCTATTTTCACTGTCGCCTCTGTGTCTCCGTTTGCCCCTCCGGCATCAGCACCGGTCACGCTTATAGTATTACGGTCATCATACTAAAGGGCAAAAAAAAATATCAGCAGGTCCTTCCCTGGCCGGCCGGGGCTCAGTCAGGGGAAGGTGCCAGGGAACTGCCTCCATCTCCTTCAAGACTCACCAGCTTTTCGAAGCGGGAAAAGAACTCCGCCAGGAACTTGTTCGCCACGGCGCCGACCAGACGGGATCCGATCTGTGCCAGCTTCCCTCCCATCTGCGCTGCGGCAACGTAATGCAGGGCAGTGCCGCCTTCGACGTCTTCCAGCCGGACATCGGCGCCCAGCTTGCCGAAGCCCGCGACGCCACCGCTGCCGCTGCCTTCGATGTGATAACCAATGCCCTCCTGGTGGTCGGAGAAGCGGGCCGTGCCCTTGAAACGCGCCTTGATTGGCCCGACGGCCGCGACGATTACCGCGTCATAGCCACCGTCATCGCCCTGCAGGTATTGCTCACATCCCGGCAAACATTGCTGGAACGTAGCCGGATCATTCAACCGCTTCCAGACCTCTTCCCTGGAGGCCTTGATGACCTGTGCGCCAGTGAATTCCAATTTTTATCCCTCCAGTTTCTGCCATCCCCATGGCGACGGAACCGCCACGAAGCTGCAAATGCTGCTGCGTTTCCTTCGCCCTTTTGGCCCGACGTCAATCTAGTCAGTGTCTATATCCTAGAGAGCGAGTTGTGCACCGTCAAGAAATGGAGAGGCAGGTAAACCCGAACATTGCCTACCAGTTCTTGACGTCGCCAAGATCGTCCGCCTAGCATGTAGACAGTGGATACACCGCATGTGCCCGTGGAGATCAGGGGCCATACGGAGCGGGCAAGGCACCTGACACGTTCAACGCTGCCATCCGTTCGTTCGTTCCAATGAACGATTCGCCGCTTAATGTATCCACTGTCTATATTTGGCCTGACAGACTGAGAACGTCTGCATCCATCAACTCCAAAGGAGAACCCATGTCTCGCGCAGTAATCGTTTCGTATGCCCGCACCCCGATCGGTAAAGCCAGCCGAGGCGCATTCAACATGACCCATGGGGCGACCATGGCAGGCCACGTCATCCAGCATGCCGTCCAGCGCGCGGGAATCGACGGCGGGGAAGTCGAAGACATCATCTTTGGCTGCGGCCAACCCATCGCCGCCACCGGTGGCAACGTTGCCCGCGCCGGTGGCATCCGCGCCGGCCTGCCGGTGTCCGTGAGCGGCACCACGCTGACGCGCTTCTGCGCGTCCGGGCTGCAGGCGGTCGCCTTTGCCGCGCAGCGCGTGCTGATCGATAAGGTGCCGGTGATGGTGGCGGGCGGCGTCGAGTCCATCAGCCTGTCGCAGCCGGTCACGCTGAAGGTCGCCCAGCAAGAAGCCTGGCTGGCAAAGAATCGCCCGGATGTCTATCTGCACATGATCGATACCGCGGAGATCCTAGCCAAGCGTTATGACATGTCGCGGGAGCGCGCCGACGAGTTCTCCGTGCGTAGCCAGCAGCTCACCGTCGAAGCACAGAAGGCAGGCCGTTTCTCTGAAGAGATTGTTCCGCTCGCATCGATCAAGTCGGTGACGAACAAGGAGACGGGCGAGACTTCGACGGTTGAGTTCCTGCTCGAGGCCGACGAAGGTGTCCGCGCCGACACCACGCTGGAAAAGCTGCGCGTGCTGCCCGCAGTGAAGGGCGAGGGTTACCAGGTCACGGCCGGCAATTCCAGCCAGTTGTCGGACGGCGCCGCGGCGCTGGTGGTGATGTCCGAACGCGAAGCCGAACGGCGCGGCCTCGAACCGCTGGGGTACTTCGTTGGCCTGGCCACCGCCGGTGTGGAACCGGACGAAATGGGCGTCGGTCCTGTTCGTGCGGTCCCGCGTCTGCTTGAGCGCAACGAGCTCTCCATCGACGACATCGACCTGTGGGAACTCAACGAGGCGTTCGGTTGCCAGGCGCTGTATTGCATCGACCAACTGGGCTTGCCCCTGGAGCGCGTCAATGTCAACGGCGGCGCCATCGCCATCGGACATCCGTATGGCATGACGGGTGCGCGCCAGGTCGGCCACATCCTGCTCGAAGGGCGTCGCCGCAAGGCCAAGTATGGCGTCGTGACCATGTGCGCCGCCGGCGGCATGGGCGCAGCCGGGCTGTTCGAGTTCATTCACTAAGAGACCCAGGAAAAACAGGAGACACCTGATGAGCAATATCACCGAATACGAAACCGTCTTCGTAGACCGGGATGGCCCCTGTGCCGTCGTCACCATGAACCGGCTGGAGAAGTACAACGCACTCAACACGACGCTTCGCACTGACCTCTACGCGGCGCTGTCCTCGCTGATGGCCGACCGGACAGTGCGCGGCATCGTCCTCTGGGGCGGCACCAAGGCGTTCGTCGCCGGGGGCGATATTCCCGAGATGCTCGCACGCCGCCCGATCGAGGCCTTCGTGCCGACCAGCGGTGCACCCGACTTGTGGGCGCTGATTCACCACAGCACCATCCCCGTGATCGCGGCCATTGCCGGGCCGTGCTTTGGCGGCGGCCTGGAGCTGGCCATGGCGTGCGACCTGCGCGTGGCCGCGGACAACGCCCTGCTCGGACAGACCGAAACGAACGTAGGCCTGATTCCGGGGCGCGGAGGTACCCAGCGGCTGACCCGGCTGGTTGGTGCGACACGCGCCAAGGAAATGATCTTTACCGGCGAAATCATCAAGCCGGACGAGGCTTACCGCATCGGGCTCGTCAACAAGGTGGTGCCCGCCAGCCAGGTACTGGAGGAAGCGAAGGCCTATGTGCAACGCATTGCCGAGAAATCGCCGCACTCCATTGCGATGGCCAAGCTGATGATCAATAACGGTCAGGACGCAAGTCTCGATACGGCGCTGATGCTGGAACAGCTTGCTTTCGCCACGCTGTTCAGCACGGACGATATGCATGAAGGCGGTGAAGCGTTCCTGAACAAGCGCCGTCCGGTCTACCAGGGAACCTGATCATGACCCAGTTCAACACAAGAATGGCGGCCAGCCCGGGTCAGGTCGATCCCTACCAGCCGCGGCTGAAGGTGACGTCGCTCGCCGATATCAGGGATTTCGAGCAGACGCCGCTTAGCGACCGTCAGCTGCCTCACAGCACCTACGATTTGCTGCGCCTAGCGCGCGATCGTGCGCCGGAAGCGCCCGCCCTGCACTACTTCGCCTCCGGCGACGAGCTGGGCAAGGCGGTCACCATCACCCATGCGCAACTGTTCGGGCGTATCACGCAGACCGCCAACCTGCTGCACTCGCTGGGCCTCGGCCCCGACGACGTCATCGGGGTGCTGATGCCGGTGACGCCGGAGTCGCAGTACGCGCTCTGGGGCAGCGAGGCGACTGGCATTGCCTGCCCGGTCAACTGGATGCTGGAGCCGGAGATTATCGCGGCGCTGCTGCGCAACGCCGGCGCCAAGGCGGTGATCGCCTATGGTCCCGACGCGGATATCGAGGCCTGGAACAAAGCCATGCTGGTGCGGCGCGAGCTGCCCGACGTCCGGCACTGGATCAAGGCCGGCGGCGGCACGGCGAGCGAGGCAGGGATTGTCGATCTCGACGCCGGGCTTACCCACTTCAAGGGCGAGACGCTCGACAGCAAGCGGGTCTTCTCGCCGAAAGATACCGCCTCGATGTTCCATACCGGTGGCACCACCGGCACGCCCAAGCTTGCGCTCCACACCCATGGCAACGAGGTGGCCATGGCCTGGGTGAGCGCGATGCAGATCGACGTCCAGCCAGATGACGTGCGCGTCTGCGGCGTGCCGATGTTCCATGTCACGGGCGTGCTCACCAACTGCCTGATGCCGCTGGCCCGTGGCGCATCGGTCGTACTGCTGACCTCCAGCGGCTGGCGCGATCCTTCCGTCATCCGCAATCTCTGGCAGATCGTCGACCACTTCGGGGTCACGGCGCTGGGCATGGTGCCGAGCGTGGTGAACATGGCCCTGAACATCCCGATCGGCAACGCCGACATCAGCTCGCTCAAGGCGGCGAGTTGCGGTACCGCGCCGTTGTCGGTGGCCGTCGCGGAGGCGTTCGAGCAGAAGACCGGCGCGATGATCTTCGAGGGCTACGGCCTGACCGAAGGTACCGCGCTGAGCGCAACCAACCCCCGCTATGGCGAGCGGCGCATCGGCTCGATCGGCCTCCCTATGGCCTACCAGGAGATGAAGGTCGTCAAGGCTGCCGGTGGCAGCATCCAGCGCGAGTGTGAGCCGGGCGAGCCTGGCATCGTGGTGGTGCGCGGACCCAACATCTTCGCCGGCTACCTGAACCCGGAGCAGAACAAGAGCATCTGGTTCGAGGGCGGCTGGTTCAATACCGGCGACCTGGGCTATGCGGACCAGGATAGTTACCTCTGGCTGACCGGCCGGGCCAAGGACCTGATCATCCGCGGCGGCAACAATATCGATCCGCGCATGATCGAAGAGGCGCTGTATCGGCACCCCGAGGTCTTCGATGCCGCCGCCGTCGGCCTGCCGGACGCGCATGCCGGGGAATTGCCGGTCGCGTACATCGCGCTCAAGCCGGGTAGCACCTTCCCGATCGGACGCATCAAGCACTACGCTTATGAGGTGATCCCGGAACGTGCCGCCGTGCCCAAGCAGTTCTACCTGGTCGATGCCATCCCGAAGACTGCTGTCGGCAAGATCCAGAAGAACACGCTGCGCAGTGACGCCGTGCTGCGGGCGCAGCGGCAGATGCTTGCCGAGGTCAAGGCGGACACACCGGTTCCGCTTGTCGATATCCGCATCGAGGATCGCGGGGACCAAGGCATCCTGTCCACGCTGGTGCTGCCCGCCACCCTGAGCAACGAGGAAAGGGAGGTCGCGGTAGCCACCATCGGCAAAGCGTTCTCGACGCTGACGATCAAGTACACGGTGGTCTACGAGTAACCCATTCCTGAGAACAGGGCCTCACCAGAGGCAGTGCGAGTTGCATGCCGGCAGCGCCTCACGCCCGGCATGCAGGCTCGCAGAATCCATCAAGGAGACAACCATGACCATCCAGCTTTCGCGCCGGCGCCTGCTGCAGGCTGCCTGCGGCGCCGCGCCGGCGATGCTCGCCCCATCCTGGCTGAGGGCGGAAGCGCCCTATCCGAGCAAGCCGATTGTCGTCAAGGTCGCATTTCCCGCTGGCGGCCCGGCGGACGAATCGATCCGCGCGGCAGCCGTCGTGATGAAGCGGAGCCTGGGGCAGAACGTCATTGCCGACAACCTGCCCGGTGCAAGTGGCTCGATCTGCGCGATGAACGTGCTGCGCAGCGCCAGCGATGGCTACACCTTGCTGGGCACCACCGGCATCGACTTCCTGATCGCACCGCTCACCATCCCATCGGCCAGGTACTCGCCGGAGAAGTTCAGGCTGACGGGCTTCAGCGGGATTTCAGACTTCATCCTGGTCTCGAATCCCTCGTTGTCGTTCAAGAACGTCGACGAGGTCATCGCCTACGCGAAGAACCCGAAGAACCGTCCGCTGTCGCTGGCACACTGGGGCCCCGGCTCGGCGCCCCACCTGGTCGGCGTCGACTTCCAGGCCCGCACCGGCGTACGCTTCCTGGAAGTGCCATACAAAGGCGCGGCCCCGGTCACGAGCGACATTGCCGGTGCACAGGTAGACCTGACCTTTATTCCCATGGGTGGCCCGACTTACGGCATGATCAAGGCCGGCCGCTTCAAGCCGATCGGGGTCGCCAGCAAGGCCCGGCATCCGTCGTTGCCGGATGTGCCCGCGCTGTCTGAAAACAAAGCCCTGGTCGATTTCGAGTACAGCCAGTGGGCAGGCGTGCTGGCCCCGCCGGATACACCAGACGCCGTGACGGCACGCGTGGTGGAGGCCATGAACGCCTGGGTGACCAGCCCCGAGAACAGCACCCGCCGCAGCGTCAACCTGCAGCGCGCGATTGAGCCGATGACGATGGCCCAGGCGCAAGCCTTCCTGCACAGCGAGCACGCCAAGCTGACCCGCATTGCCAAAGACCTGAAGCTGGCCGGGCAATAAGGCCTGGTGGGGCCTAGTGGGGCCTGAGGGGTGGCCTGAGGGGGCCTCGTCGAGGCCCCTGTGGCACCGCGGTCAGCCAGCTTTGCCGCGGGGCAGGCTGGCAAAATCGGTGGGCCGTTTCCCAAGGAATGCAGCAATGCCTTCGGCGGCTTCGGCGCCGCCCTGGGCCACGGCCATCGAGATCCGCTCGGCTTCCAGCTGGTCGTCGAGCGTGCGCTCATGGGCATGCCGGCACAGCGCCTTGATCGATGCCATGGCCTGCTGGGGCCCTTGCGCAAGCCGCTCCGCCAGCGCGATCGCCACGGCGCCGACCTGTCCCGCTTCAACCAACTGGTTGACGACCCCGAACTGCTGCAGCTGCTCCGCCGTGATGCGATCGCCGGTCAACGCCAGCTGCGTCAGCACCTGCCGCGACAGGCTTTGTGCCAGCAGGCCCGTAATGCCGCCATCCGGGGTCAGCCCCACCTTCACATAGGCGATCGAGAAGGCAGCACCAGCAGACGCCACGAGCAGGTCGCAGGCCACTGCCAGCGAGAAGCCCGCGCCCGCCGCCCCGCCTTCGACCGCCGCCACGATCGGCTTCGGGAAATCGCGCAGCTTGGCCACCACGTCGTGCAGGTGCCCGAGGCGCTCGATGCGCTCCTCGTAAGTCAGGTCCCGCCGCTTGCTGATCAGTTCCAGGTCGCCGCCTGCACAGAAGTAGTTGTCGGCGCCGGTCAGCACGATCGCGCCAATCTCCGGATTGTCCGCGGCAGCGGCCAGCGCGGCGCGGATGTTGTCATAGAGGTCGGCCGCGATGGCGTTGCGCTTGCCGGGATTGTTGATGGTGAGCACCAGCACGCGGCCTTCCGTGCGCTGCAGCAAAGAAGAAAAAGTGGTCATGTCGTGAATTCTGTCAGTGGGGCGGGGTCCGATCAGCCAGCAGTCTGCTGCGCAGCGCGCTGACCCTCATAGACCTGCAGGTGGCAATAGGCCGTGCGGCTCAACGGGAGATCGCGCCCGTGTTTGGCAGCGCGAGCGATGAGATCGCCGACGATGGCGTCGGCTTCGATGCGCGGGGCGCCCTGGGCAATATCCCGCATCATCGACGCAGCCCAGGTCGATGCACGGTCCAGCAGGCGGGCCTGCATGGCATCGGCAACAGGTTCCGGGATGGCGTGCCCGCACAGTTGCGCCACTGTATGGCACTCCGCGATCGCATCAAGCATCAGGCGACGGCCGTCATGCGTCTTCATGATGTCCGCCACGGTCCCTCGCATCAGGCAGGTCATGACCGCGCCTGCGGCGATCATGGCCCATTTGTTCCACAGCTCCTGCTCGATCGTCGCGGATATCTCGCGCACGCCCGCTGCCCGGGACACCAGCGCATGGAACTCCGCGGCCAGCGCGGACGTCTGCGCGGCGCGCGCGCCGACCACCAGCCGGTCCATGCGGCCAGCGTGCAGGACGGTGCCGTCCGCGGCCAGTGTTGTCGCGATGTACGAGACCCCGCCCAGCACGCGCTCCCGGCCAAAGCGATGGTCGAGCCGGTCATAGGCAGCCAGGCCATTGAGCAGAGGCAAGACCGCCGTGCGGGGGCCGACTGCCGGACTGATCGCAGCGATCGCATCGTCAAGGTCATAGGCCTTGCAAGCCAGAAGGACGAGGTCATACTGCGCCTCGACCTTGCCCGCCTGGACCGTACTTACCGGGCGATGGAAGCCGCCAAGCTCACTTCGCACCGCCAGCCCATGGCGTTCCAGCGCCTGCGCGCGTCCGGGCCGCACCAGGAAAGTCACGTCCGCACCGGCTTCGATCAGTCGCGCGCCGTAGTAGCCACCCATTGCACCGGCACCAAGTACCAATATCTTCATGGCGCCCCCGTTCACGCGTTATCGACGGGACGGCACTGCACGACCAGGTTGACGACGCCGGCCTGCACCGGCTCATCATGCTGGTTGAAGGTCGTGATGCGCACCTTCACGATGCCCTGGTCAGGGCGCGACTTCGACGTCCGCACCTCCAGGATCTCGCTCTCGACACGCAACGCATCGCCGGGCCGCACCGGCTTGGGCCAGCGCAGTTCCTCAAACCCCGCACCGATGATGCCGCCCGCGGGCCGAAGCTCGCCGTCGACCAGCAGGCGCATGGTCAGCGCCGCCGTGTGCCAGCCGCTCGCGGCCAGGCCGCGGAACAGCGTGTCGCGGGCAGCGTCTTCATCGAGATGGAAAGGCTGCGGGTCAAACTCGGCGGCGAAGGATTTGATCCTGTCCGGCTCGACCTGCAGCCGCCCTGAACCGTACTTCTGGCCCGGGGCCAGATCCTCGATGTATTGGATGTTCATTGTTTGCTCCTCCAGATTTCTTCACGCTGAATTCACGGACCAGCGCCCGCCCGTTGCGATACAGCCGGCGACGAATCAGGCCAGCGCCTCGAGCGCCAGCGCAATCCCTTGTCCGCCGCCGATGCACAGCGTGACGATGCCGCGCCGGATACCATCCGCGCGCATGGCATGCAGCAGGCGCGTGGTGAGCACCGCGCCGGTCGCTCCGATCGGATGGCCGTGCGCAATGGCGCCACCGTCGACATTGATGATGTCGTGGGGCAAACCCAGCTCCGCAGCCACCGCCAGGGGAACCGCGGCAAACGCTTCATTGATCTCGATGCGTTCAATATCGCCCAGCTGCCAGCCGGCGCGCTGCAGCGCCTGCCGCACTGCCGGGACGGGCCCCAGCCCGAACAGGCCGGGCTCCACCGCGCCCACCCCATAGGCCACCAGCCGCGCCATCGGCTGCAGCCCCCTGGCCTCGGCCAGCGAACGTTCGGCAACGATCATGGCCGCCGCCCCGCTGTTGAGCCCCGGTGCATTGCCGGCCGTGATGGTGCCGTCCGGGCGGAACGCGGGCTTGAGCTTGCCGAGCGTTTCGAGGCTGGTGTCTGGCCGGTTGGCTTCGTCCGCCTGGAACATCGTGGTGCCGCCCTTCCCCTTCACCGGCACGCCGACGATCTGGCCGGCGAATCGCCCCTGCGCCTGGGCCAGCGCGAAGTTGCGCTGCGAACGTTCGGCCCAGCGGTCCTGCGCGTCCCGGCTGAGCGCATAGCGCGCGACCAGGTCCTCGGTATGCCATCCGGAGTGCTGTCCGGAGAATGCATCGTGCAGTCCGTCGTAGAGCATGCTGTCATGCAGTACCGTGTCGCCCATGCGTTGTCCCCAGCGCCCGGAAGGCATCAGGTAAGGCGCGCGGTCCATATTTTCCATGCCGCCGGCAACGGCCACGTCGACATAACCCAGCCGCACCTCATCCGCGGCCGTTGCGATAGCCTGTGCCCCGGAGCCGCATACGCGATTGACGGTCATGGCAGGCACTGAAACCGGCAGGCCCGCGCCGATGGCTGCCTGGCGGGCGGGGTTCATCCGGTTGCCGGCCTGAATCACATTGCCGAACACGACGCTGCCAACCTGTTCCGGATCGATTCCCGCGGCCTGCACCGATGCCCGGATCACCGTGGCACCGAGCTCGGTCGCCGGAATGGATTTCAATGAGCCGTTGTAGGCGCCAATGGCGGTCCGCACGGGCTGGCACAGCACGACATCTCTTGCATTCATTGCATTCTCCCTGGCAAAAGTTAGCATCAATCGGTCGCACGCGCGTCAGGCGACGCGCCGTGCGGAACAGGCGTGGTGGCCGAGTCCTGGACCTTGCAATAGGCTCCCGTGTCCTGACGGCATTCAATGCGCATCTGCCGACGGCCCTTCGGTGCTGCAACCTTGCGCATCAGCGGCACCATCGCGGTGGCAATCGCGAAGCAGACCAGGATCAGCAGGAAGATGTCGCCAAATGTCTGTGTCTGCGCCTCGCGCCAGGCCAGCCCCCACAATTGCCTGAGCGCCGCAGTCTGCGCATCGGCGGCATCGAGCCCGATCGCCACAAACTGGTTGCTGAGCCCCTGCAGCAGGTTGCTCATGGCTTCATTACTGATATTCAAGTGCTCTGCCTCGCGCATGAAGTGCAGATTGCCGCGATTGTTGAGCGCGGTCGCGCAAGCCGCGATGCCGATGGCGCCTCCAAGATTGCGCATCAGGTTGAACAGCCCGGACGCAAGCTTGAGCCGCTCCGGCGGCAGGCTGCCCAGCGTCAGCGTCACCGTGGGCGCCACCGCGAACTGCTGCGCCATGCCGCGCAGCGCCTGCGGCAACAGCAGCTGCGCCGCGCCCCAGTCGTGCGTGATGGGGGCGAAATACCACATCGACACCGCAAACAGCGCCAGGCCGGCCATCATCAGCCAGCGCAGGTCGACCCGGTTCGCCAGGAAGGCATAGAGCGGGATCGACGCCATCTGGAACACGCCGGTGGAAAACACCGCCAGCCCGATATCCAGCGCGCTGAACCCGCGCACGCGCCCCAGGAACAGCGGGGTCAGGTAGATGGTGGCGAAGATGCCGATGCCGGTGACAAAGGAGAAGAAGCAGCCGAGCGCGAAGTTGCGGTCCTTGAGTGCGCGCAGGTCCACCAGCGGGTTGGCATAGGTCAGCGTGCGCCATATGAAGGCCACGCCCGACAAGCCGGAGATCCAGGCGGTGGCCAAGATCACGTCGTCGCCGAACCAGTCCCAGCGCGGCCCTTCTTCCAGGGTGTATTCGAGACAACCCAGGAACAGCGCCATCAGCCCCATGCCCAGGTAATCGGCACCACGTACCAGCGACCAGTTGGGCCGGTCGACCTTGACCAGCAGCGGCACCGCAATGGTGACGAAGATGCCTGGCACGAGGTTGATGAAGAACAGCCAGTGCCAGGAATAGTGATCGGTGATCCAGCCGCCGATGGTAGGCCCCAGTGTCGGCGCCAGCGAGGCCAGCCCGCCGACGGTGGCTGCGGCGATAACGCGCTGGGGGCCGACGAAGAAAGCAAAGGCCGTGGTGAACACCATCGGGATCATCGAGCCGCCCAGAAAACCCTGCAGCGCCCGAAACACGATCATGCTGTGGATGTCCCACGCCACCCCGCACAGCAGGCTGGTCACCGTGAAGCCCGCCGCCGAGGCGGCGAACAGCCAGCGCGTCGACATCACGCGGGACAGCCAGCCGGACAAGGGGATGACGATGATCTCCGCGATCAGGTAGCTGGTCTGTATCCAGACCGTTTCATCGGTGCCGGCCGAGAGCGCACCGCCGATATCGCGCAACGACGCGGAAACGATCTGGATATCCAGCAATGCGATAAACATGCCCACGCACATCGTGCCAAAGGCGAACACCTTGGCGCCGGTGGACATCTCGTCCGGCGTCGCCACCGCGGCGGGCGCAGGGCGGGTCAGGCTGGCCGTGGTCATCAATGCACCTGCTTGCCGGGCTGCGTATTGACCTGGGCGACGACCGACAGGCCCGGACGCAGGACGCCAAGCCGGGCATCCTGCTCATCCAGGCGGATCCGCACCGGCACGCGCTGAACGATCTTGGTGAAGTTGCCGGTGGCATTCTCAGCCGGCAACACGCTGAACTGCGCACCGGTGGCGGGCGCCAGGCTTGCAACATGGCCATGGAAGACCCGTCCGGGCAGGACATCGGCTTCAATTTCGACCGGCATGCCGGGGCGCATGTGCGCCAGTTGTCCTTCCTTGAAGTTGGCGTCCACCCACAGCCCGCTGGCCGGCACGACGGACAGCAGCTGGCTGCCGGCACCGGCAAAGGCGCCGACGCGGGCGCGGCGGTTGCCCACGGTGCCGTCCACGGGCGCGCGCAGTTCCGTATAGCTGAGGTTCAGCTTCGCGATGTCGCGCTCGGCGATCGCCTGCGCCAGCGACGCCTCGGCCTGCTGCTTCTGCGTGCCAATGACTTCGAGCTGGCGCTGCGCGGCCAGCAGCGAGGCACGCGCCTTCTCGCCATTGGCCTGCGCCTGCTTGTAGTCCGAGTCAGCCTTTTGCGAGCTCTGGATGGATACCGCCGCCTTCGCCACGAGGCTGGCGTAGCGCACCTGGTCGTCGTGCGCCCGTACGGTGTCGGCATTGGTAGCCGCTATGCCGGCCTTGGCCTGGGCAATGACAGCCTCCTGCAGGCGCGCGGTGGCATCCAGGTTTGCCAGCAGTGCCTGTTGTGCGGCAACGGCGCCCTCGGCCTTGGCCAGCGCGGCGCGGTAGTCGCGGTCGTCGATGCGGACCAGCACATCGCCCGCGTGGACCGACTGGTTGTCGGTCACCGCGACTTCCGCGATGTAGCCACCGACCTTGGCACCGATCACCGTGACATCGCCCCCGACGTAGGCGTCGTCGGTACTCTGCAGGTAGCGGGCCGACGTCCACCAGTGGTAGCCGTAGCCGATCCCGGCCAGTCCGGCGATAACCAGTGCGCCGGTCGCCAGGAGCCGTTTGGGACTGGCCTTGGATTTCGACGCGGGAACGGGTTCGCTACCCGCCCGTTCAGTCAGCGTGTTACTGCTCATGGCACTTCCTTTCTGCTTTCAGGACTTACCCGCCGCCTGCGCAGCGGTCTGGGTTCGGCTCAGGCTTCGGCCGAGCGGCCCAGCCGCCGGCGTATGCGCTCGCTGGCCGCCGGGCCAGGCGCGAGATGGTAATCGGGGTCGGTGATGGGGCGCCCGCTGGCGGCATCAACCAGCACCGGCTCGACACGCTCGCCTGTGCGCCGGTTCGCCAGCTGCACGCTTTCGCCCTCAGGCGCGAGATGCTTGTTGCCCCAGGCCAGCATGGCCAGCAGCACCGGGCGGAAATCGCGGCCGCGCTCGGTCAGGATGTATTCCGAGCGCGGTGGCCGGTCACAGTACTGGCGCCGCTGCAGCATGCCCTCCTCCACCAGTGAGTTCAGGCGGCGGGTGAGCATATTGGGGGCGATATCCAGGTTCTGCTGGAACTCATCGAAACGCGTCACGCCGTAGAACGCTTCGCGCAGGATCAATACGCTCCAGCTGTCGGCAACGCGCGCCGCCGTGCGGGCAATGGGGCACGGCGTTTCACCAAGTGGCTTTCTCTGCATGATCGGCTGCCTCGAAAATGTGATTACTATCAATTTGAAAGTTAGTCTAGAGTAGTCACTATCATCATGCAAGTTAGTTTTCAGCTTGTGCCGTATTCGTTGCTGTTGAAAGGTGTCCGCAATGCCGCAAAGTCCATCCCGCCCTCCGGTCCGGCGCACCAGCGCTGGAATCGCCCGCCTCCTGCCAACCCTGCTTGCGGCCAGCGTCGCGGCCAGCCTGGCCGCCTGCGCGGCCGGCCCCGACTACCACACGCCAGCCTCGGACATGGCCGCTGCCTATCCGCATGCGGCGGCCCTGGAAGCCCGTGATGCCACACAGCCGGCGCCGTCACTGGACAGCTGGTGGCTGGGCTTTGACGATCCCGCGCTGACGCGGGTCATCCAGCGCGCCCTGGAGCAGAACCTCGACCTGGCGGCGGCCATCGCGCGAGTCGACCAGGCCCGCGCCGCGGCCAGCCACGCCGGCGCCGAACTGCTGCCGCAGGCGTCGTTGTCGGGCACCGTGAGCAAGCAGCACCAGTCGCTGGAAGGGCCTTTGGGCAGCCTCGGCAAGAACCTGCCTGGCTTTGACCGCAACAAGACGCTGTACAGCGTGGGCGTGGGGGCAAGCTGGGAGATCGACGTGGCCGGCGGCCTGCGGCGCGGCGCCGAGGCTGCCGGCGCGGAAGCCCAGGCCGCCGAAGCCGAGCACATGGGCGTGCGCGTGCTGGTGGCCGCGGAAGCGGCAGATGCCTACTTCCGCGTGCGCGGCGCGCAGCAGCGCATCGCGATCGCGCAGCAGCAGGTGCGGACCAATGCAAGACTGCTCGAGCTGGTGCAGTTGCGGCTCGCCGATGGCATCGGCGCCGAGCGGGAACGGGCCCAGGCGGAAGCGCAGCTCGCGCAGACCCGCGTGACCATCCCGCCGCTGCAGATCGAACTGGAGACGCAGCTGAACCGCCTCGACGTGTTGATGGGCGCGCAGCCCGGCACCTATGCGGCCGAACTCCTGACGCCCGCCGAACGCACGGCCGTGCCGCAGATCTCCGCGGCACAAGGTCCGGCCAACCTGCTGCAACGCCGCCCGGACGTGATTGCCGCCGAGCGCCGGCTGGCGGCATCCAGTGCCCGCATCGGCGTGGCCACTGCCGAGTACTACCTGAAGCTGTCGCTGTCCGCACTGCTCGGCTTCGAGAGCCTCTCCGCCGGCAAGCTGTTCACCGCGTCCGCCTTCCAACCCGCCGCGATCGCGGGGCTGCGCTGGAGACTGTTCGATTTCGGCAGGGTCGACGCGGAAGTGGCGCAAGCCAAAGGCGCGAACGCCGAGGCCCTGGCCACCTACCGCAAGGCGATGCTGCGCGCCACCGAGGATGTCGAGAACGCGATCATTGCCCTGACCCAGCTGGAGTTGCAGAGCAAGGACCTGGCCGTGGAAGTGGCCGCCCACGCCCGCGCGCGCGGCGCCACCGAGGACGCCTACAAGGGGGGCGCGGTCAGCCTGTTCGAAGTGCTCGAGGAAGACCGCCTGCTGCTGGCCGCTCGCGACCAGCAGGCGCGTGTGCGTGCCGACAACGCTCGCGCGGCGGTGGCAACGTTCCGTGCGTTGGGCGGCGGCTGGTAGCGTGGTGGCGGCTGGCGCAGGCGCCTCGCGCGCCTGCGCCAGCGCAGATGCCGGCCGCTTCAGACCGCCATCACGACAACAGCATCCACTCCAGCACCAGCACCGCGCAGGCCGCCGCCACGAACAGGCCTATGCGCAGGCCCGCGCGGTAGTGCGGCTGCTGGCTTCCTTCGATCCAAGCCACCCTATGGTCGGGCCAGGGAACGGCCACCAGGTCGTGGTCCGGGTATGCGCCGTCGTCGAGGTGCTTCATGACGGTGCCCCCTTATTGCGGCTTCAGCTTGATCGCCGCGACGACGCGCGCATTGCGTTGCCGTTCCGCCTGGTAGAAGGCTGACGCCTCGGCGAGCGTCATCGGCACCATGGGCTGGTTGCCGGTGTCGCGCGACCACTTCTGGTACTCCGCGCCATTGACGATGGCGGAAATCTGCTGGTGCAGCATCGCCACGATCGGCTCCGGGGTTTCCTTGCGCACGAAGATCCCCGGCCAGACCTTGTAGTCGAAGTTCTTGAGCAGCTTGCTTTCGCCGGCCGCCGGCACATCCGGCAGGCTTGCATTGCGCTCGCGCGTGGCCATCGCCACTGCCTTGAGCTTGCCGCTGCGGATCATGTCGAGCGTGCTGCCGGCCAGCGGCAGGAAGGCAAAGTCAAGCTGGCGCCCCAGCAGGTCCTGGACGATGGGCGCGCCGCCCTTATAGGGAATATCGAGCGTGGCGATGCCCGTCTGGACGCGCAGGTCGGCGGCAGCCAGGTGCGGGGTGGTACCCATCCCCCAGTTTCCGAACGAGAATTCCTTCGCGCCGGGGCGCTTGGCCAGGGCGACCAGTTCGTCGATTCCCTTCGGCGGACGGTCCATCGCGGTGACGAGGACAAAGTCCGAGAAGATCAGCGGATGCACCAGCCGGAGGTCCTCCGGACGATACTTGGCGGACGACAGCGCAAGCGGATTGAGGATGGCGTCATTGCCGGTAAGCCCCAGCAGCGTATATCCATCTGCCGGCCCCTTGAAGTAGGCCATCGTCGCAACCGAGCCGCCCGCGCCCGGCAGGTTCTCTACCACGACCGCCTTGCCGATGGCGCGCTGCAGCGGCGCCGCCAGCTGTCGCGTGGCGACGTCCGCCCCGCCGCCGGCGGAGTAAGCCACCTTGATCGAGATCGGACGCGAAGGAAAATTCTCGGCGTTGGCGGGGCCCGCCACCGTGCCCAGCACGGCGGCGGCTTGCACAGCGCACAGGCAGGCGAGCGCCCGCGGGAATCGTGCATGCATGGTTGTCTCCTGTTTATATGGGTTTCTGTGGTTGTCGCCGGCCTTCACCACTGCGGTGGTTTGTCAGCCAGTTGGGCGATGCCGCGGCCGAAGGAGAAGTTCTCGTTCGGGACCGGGACCAGCGCGATAAAGATGTCGTCCGGCGAGATGCCGGCGGCGTCCTTGAGCTGCCGGCAGACTTCCGCCATCAGCGCCTGCTTGTCGCTGGCCGGGCGGTGCGCGCCGACAAGGATCCTGATGATCATCGCGCCGGCTGTGCGCTCCATGCCCATGAAGGTGGGATCGATAAACAATTCGTCGTCGCCGTGCTCGCTGAGCACGATGAAGCGATCGCCGTGCGGGATGTCCAGTGCGACCACCAGGGAGCGGTTCAGTGCATTGCCGATCGCGATCTTCTGCTCGCGCGAATAGCGGCCTTTGGGGATATGTGCGTGGAATACAGGCATTGGATCTCTCTGGTTGTTGAAGGATTGGTCAGTCCTGCGGGCTCAGTACGCCGCTAAGGTGCTGCTGGAACCAGTTGGTAGCGGCAGCGCTGGCTACCGCGAATTGCTCGCTGTACGGGGCGAAGTGGCCGCCCGGGATCATCACCAGCCGCTTTGGCTGGGCAGCCCGCGTAAAGGCATCGACTTCCAGGTCGGTCATCGTGATGTCGTCGTCGCTGGCAACGATCATCAGCAACGGCGTCGGGGCGATCTTGCTGATCCATTCGCCTGGCTCATAGGAGCGCGCGGCGCGGGTCGAGCGCAGCGTGACGGCGTTGAGCCAGGCGGCGCCGCCGAGGTCCTGGGTATAGAAGGCGATGGAGTCGGCGGAGCGATACGCCGCCGGCTTGGTCGTGTCCGCGCTGGCGACGGCCTGCATCCGGGGCGGTGCGCCACCCTCCTGTGCGCGCTGGTCGGCAGCGAACATCTCGAGCAACGCGGGCAAGGCCTCGGGACGCACCCGGCGCCGGCCTTGCTCGGAGCCGCTGATGGTTGGCACCTGCGACACCACGCATTTCACCCGCCGGTCGATCGCGGCCAGGATCAGGGCATGGCCACCGCTGTAGCTGCTGCCCCAGATGCCAAGCTGATCGGGATCGACCTCCGGACGCGCGGCAAGGTAGCCCAGCGCAGCACGCCAGTCGGCAACCTGCGCCATCGGGTCAATGTCGTGCCTGGGCACTCCATCACTCGCGCCGAAGTTGCGGTGGTCGTGCACGAGCACAACGAAGCCGGCCTGCGCGAAGGCTCGCGCAAAGGGCTCCAGTCCGTGCTCCTTGACCGCGGCAAAACCATGACACATCGAGATCGCCGGGTGCTTCCCCGGCGCAGCAGGCGTGAACAGCCAGCCGCGCAACGTGATGCCATCCCCGGCCTGGAACTCGACATCGCTCCTGTTCACCATCGGAACCTCCTTTACATTACGAGTATATGCTCATAATATGGCAGCACAACGCTTCGTACAAGTAATTCCTTCAGGAGACTCATCATGTCCGTGTTGCAGCCCGCAGCCTCCCTCCAACGCGTGCCGGATTCCCTGGCGCTGATTCACGGCTTCCTGGATAGCCACGTCGGCTGGGAACCGCTGATCGGGCAATGGCAACCGAAAGTGACCACCATCGTCGCGCCGAACCTGCGCGGCGCGGGCGCACTGCGCGATGCCAAAGGCCCCTACTCGCTCGAGCAAGCGGTCGCGGATGTGGTCCAGCTGATTCGCGAGCACGATCTCCAGGCCGTGGCGCTGGTCGGCCACAGCATGGGCGCGCAGATCGCCGAACTCGTGGCAGCGCGCCTGCCCGATCGCACCGCAGCCCTGGTGCTGGTCACACCGACACCGCTGGCTGGCAATAAGCTGCCGGACGAAGTCCGCGCGCTGTTGCGGGACTGCGGTGGCGATCCGCAAGCCCAGCGCGCGATCCGGAACATGTTCTCGCGCCGGCTACCCGAACATCAGCTCGAACGGTTGGTTGATCCCGCGACCCTGATGGGCAAGGCCGCCGTACAGGGTTACTACGACGCCTTCACCGGCGGCCACCCAAGCGGCAATGATCCCTGCACGTTCAGCGGTCCAATGCTCGTGATCGCCGCGAAGGAAGATCCCGTCATTCCGGTCGAGATGGTGACGCAGGCGCGCGAAGCGCGCTTTCCCGGTGCCGCGTTCGCGCTGATCGAAGACTCCGGTCACTGGCCGCAGATGGAGCAGCCCGGGCAAACCGCAGGCTTGCTGGCTTCGTTTCTTGGCTTGCCCGCCCGGGCCTGACCCGCAGCGCGCGCAGGCCGGGCCGCCTTGCATATACGCGCATATTCTCGTATGATGAAATAGACAGATTCAATACGCGACTCAGTTCGCGATTCATTACGCGATATGCCCATGACAGTCTCCAGCAAGGCAATGGACGAGTTTGATGGCCGGTGCAATTGCCTGGCAGCGCGTCAGGCGGCCCGCTACCTCACTGCGGTGTATGACAAGGCGCTACAGCCGGTGAACCTGCGCGCGACGCAGTTTTCTATTCTTCACAAGCTCGCGAATCACGGTCCGCTCACCATCGGCGAGCTGGCTGCCGAGATGGCAATGGATCGCACCACCCTCGCAACGAACCTCAAGCCACTCGAACGCGACGGCCTCGTCAGCATGGCGCCGGGTGTCGACCGGCGCGCCAAGAATGCCTCGGTTACCAGGGCAGGCATGGCGCGCTATCGCCAGGCATTCCCCCTGTGGTCGGCGGTGCAGAGCGAATTCGAAACCGCCTACGGGGAACGCAAGGCCGCCAGTTTGCGCGAGGCCATGCGTGCGGTCCTCACGACGGGGTTCGAGCCCTGGGCAGAGGCCGCCGTGGCCTGACGGCCGCCACGATCCGGCTAAGCCCGTGGTGCGGCCCCGTGCGATGGCCGCGCCGTTTTTTTAACCCTTATAGGAGCATATGCTCTTATATCATCACCACGCAATATCGAAACAGGAGACAGCCATGACGAACCCCCAGATCATCGAGGCCTGCAGAAAAGCACTGACCGGCTTTGAGAAGAACGACAAGACCGACCTGCTCAATGTGCTTGCCGACGATGTCGTGTTCGAGTTCTCGGACTCTCTGCCGTATGGTGGCACCTACAACGGCAAGGCTGAGTTCCAGGCGTTCTGGAAGCACGTGTACCAGGAGTACGAGTACTTCAACTACGACGCGCGGGCCATTCTCGAGGCCGAAGACTATGTCATCGTTCCCGTGATTGCACGAGCAAAGACCAAGCGCGGCTTTTCCATGGAAAACGAGCACCTGTTCCTGTTCCGCGTGAAGGACGGAAAGATCGTCTACGGACGCATCTATGCCGATACCGCGCGCGGACGCGATGTGCTCGAAGGGCGCGAACCCCGGCGTTTTCCCAAGCTCCAGCTGTCCTGAACCGCGCCGTACCGGACGGCATTCTTCTCACACAGCAGACGCCGGCGCGAGCAGCCCGGCGCCGCCTGGAGACACGTCATGGAAATCGATCCCACGACGCTGGACACTGACCCCTTGCAGAAGATCCTGATTGGAAGCGTCACCTAACCAGCCTGTTTGCGGAACGCCCAGCGCCCGGCCAGCACCGTGAAACTGGCCACCAACGCCACCAGTACCCAGAAGCCGTGCGGGTGATCGGCGAGCGGGACACCGCCGACATTCATGCCGAAAAAGCCGGCCACGATGTTGATCGGGAGCGCCAGTACAGTCACCAGCGTCAGGGTGAACAACGTGCGGTTCGTTTGCTCGTTGAGCTTGGCGGCGATTTCTTCCTGCAACAGCTTGATGCGTTCGACCAACGCGGCCAGGTCGTTGAGTACGAGCGAGAATTCCTCGGTCGATTCACGCAACTCCTGCAAGTCCGTTTCCTGCAGCCAGGCTGGCGGCCGGTTCAGCAGCCGGAACAGAGCGCCGGGCTCGGGCGCCAGCAGCCGTTGTAGCCGCACCAGGCCGCGCCGCATCGCACCTAGGTCGGCCCGGTTACCTTGCAGGCGCTGCGACAACAACTGGTCCTCGATCTGGTCGACGCTTGCGCCAGTCTCGCGCACGATCTGCACCAGCACGTCGGCCTGGTCGCGCAACAGGTGCACGACCAGATCCAGCGGCGAGCGGAACACCTCGCCGCGCCGCACCGCCGCCCGCAGCCGGTCCACGGAACGCAGCGGTCGGGCGCGGGCCGTCACCAGCAGGCGGTGGTCGGCGTGGGCCCACAACGTGGAGATGTCCGTCGAAGTGACGCCGAAGTTATAGATCACGTCGTTGACGACGGCCAGCAGGGCGGCGTCCTGGCGCTCGATTCGCGTCGAGCGCGAGCCCTGCCGCAGGGCCTCGAAGTATTCGTCCGGCAGGGGCAACTGCCCCTTCATCCAGCGTTCGCATGCGCTGTGCGACAGATTGAAGTGCAGCCACATGAAGGGGCGATGGCGCGCGGGGTCCGGCGGAATCTGTTGCAGCCACGCCGCTGCGGCATGGGAATCAATCTCGCGCACCGGACCGCCGGGCTCGAACAGGAAACCGCTGACCAGTCCGACCGGATCCGACCCATAGCCGGCCTCGACAATGCCCGCTTGCATGCAAACGTCCTCCACATCAAATGTGCCTCGTGCGACATTAGCACGGCATGATGACAGTCGAGGATTGGCGGCCGCTGCCGCAATACTGCCGCTGCCCGAAGAAGTGCATTGTCAATAACAACGCCACGCCGACGTGGCGGTGACCGTGCTTGCGGGTCACCCCGTGCTAGGATTAACGCCCGCCCAGCAGCCGCCCTATCGGCCCATGACCACCCTCTACACGACCCTCGGCGTGCAATCGGACGCCACCCTGGACGAGATCAAGCGCGCCTACCGCCGCGCCGCGATGAAATGGCACCCCGACCGCAACCTCGGCCGCGAGGCGGAGGCGCACGCGGCATTCCAGGAAATCCGCGACGCTTACACCATTCTTTCCGACGCCGGGCAGCGCCAGATCTACGACGAGGTTTTCGAGCGGGAGATGCAGCGCTGGCACGCGGAGCGCGAGGCGCAGGAAGAACAGGAGCGCGCGGAGCAACGCGAGCGCCAGCGCGTCGCGCAGGAACACTACGAGAAGATGGTCGCTATCGCGATGCAGTTTGCCGATGACGGCCACAACCGCGACGTCATCTTCGGCGTGCTGCTCGGCCGGGACTGCGAGGCGGAACTGGCGGCACGCATCGCGGACAGCGTGTGGGCCTTGCAGGAGTCGCGGCGGGCACGTGCGTCGGCTGCGGACGCGCGTGACACCGAGGCTGCCCCGACGCCCGCCGAGACGGCGGCGTCAAACCCCGACGAGGTGGCGCGGCCCAGGCGGCACCCCGGCGCCTTCGATTCGTTTTGGCACGGTTTGTTCGGCATCCGCACATAGGGGGCACGTCTTTCCCTCCGAATTCGCAGCAGGGGCATTCAGGTAGCGTGCGCCGGGTTGTTTCGCAGAGGCGTATGCGCGTCGCTTTCGATTCGCAGCCGTGGCAGGAACTGCGGGAACTCGCGCTGCATGAAGTCGATCAGCCCTTCGCGCACCACGCAGCGCAAGTCCCACGCCTGGCCAGAGGAGGCCGCGGTGCACAGTACGCGTATCTGCATCGTCCGCTCCGTGGCGTCGGTGACCACCAGATTGAAGAACCGCTGGTCCCACTCAGGCGCTGCGCGCACGATGCGCTCCAGTTCCTTGCGCAGCGGTGCCAGCGGCATGCCATAGTCCACGTGGAAAAATACGGATCCCATCAGCTGCGCGTTGTTGCGGGTCCAGTTCTGGAACGGCTTCTCAATGAAATACTGGAGCGGGATGATGAGGCGACGGTCGTCCCATATCCGGAGCACAACGTAGGTGCCGGTAATCTCCTCCACCCGCCCCCACTCGCCTTCGACGATGAGCACGTCATCGAGCCGGATTGGCTGGGTCAAGGCGAGTTGCAGTCCGGCGATCATGTTGCTGAACACTGGCTTGGCGGCAAAGCCGGCAATCAGACCGACCACGCCCGCTGAGGCCAGCAAGCTGGCGCCGACTTGACGAGCGCCTGGAAAGGTCATGAGCAGCATTGCCGCACCCATCACCACGACCAGCGTCATCGCGATGCGCGAGAGAACGCGTGTCTGGGTGTGGATGCGCCGCGCACCCATATTGTCCTCCACGTCTACCGGGTGCCGGTCCAGTACCCCTTGCGCAAGGCCGGCGATGATGCGCGCCGCAAGCCAGGTGGTCGCGGCAATCAACAACAACCCGTTGAGATGCCGCACGCCGTGAATCCAGCGCAGATCGTCTGGTGCAGCCTGCCAGACCGTCTGCAACGCCAGCAGCGGCAAGACTGCCTTCGATGGAGCGCGCGCCTTTATCACGATGGCATGCAGCACCGGCGCGAGCCGGGTAATCCGCAGCAGCAGCAGACCGCTAAGGCGATGCGCGATCAGCGCGACGACGACAGCGATCAGGGCCGCTGCCCAGGTGCCGAACCAAGGGTGATCGAGGAGGTTTGCAATATTCATGGGTCGTCTAGTTTCCTTGCGGGTTGCGCGACCAGGCAGGTAACGCGCGTCGTCTCCGTTGGATCCCGCCCGGCGGGCGCTACGGGATCCAGCCGGGCAGCTCCGGTGCCTGCCGGATCCAGCTCGCCAACTGTTCCTCGTCAAGCTTGTCGTCCTCGTGGAGGTGGAAGTAGCGCGTATTCTTGTCCTTGGACTCGACCGGGGGGACCGGACGCAGCGCCGCGCCGCGGAAGAAAGCCACCTTGATGTATTTCGTGAAGCAATGGAAGCTGAGGAACCAGCCCTGCTCCCCGATACCATAGAAAGGCGAGTTCCACCTCACGGCCTTGCGGACGTTGGGCACGTTGCGCACGATGAGCGCGTCGAGGCGGCGCCCCGCGTCGCGTTTCCAGCCCGGCATGGCAGCGATGTAGGCCTGCACGGGGGCATCACCGTCGGCCTTTGCAATCTGAGGGTTGCCGCCCGCGAGGAGGGTCGGCTTCGCGGCGCCCCGCCTGGCGGCGGCCTTCGCTGCGGCCTCCGCCGGCTTCATGGATGTCTTGTTGGTCATTGCCTTCACTCCCTGGTGCCACCTGACAACGGTTCACACGATTGGCGACGAAGGTGATGCAAGTCATGGACGTAGACAGATACGGCTACGAACCCTGGACGTAGGCCTGCAAGCCCGAAGCGAGCGCGGCAAACGTCACTGCACATCGGGCACTCCCGCGCAGATCCTCGTGCATGGCTACCCAGGTATCCATCGTCACGGAGAACTGATTATGCAGGACCCTGACCAGTCGCTTGTCGCGCGCCGCCAGCGCCGACTGGCACACGCCAATGCCGAACCCGGCCCGGATTGCGCCCAGCTGCGCCAGATCACTGTCGGAGCGAAAAGCCAGGTTGTCTCGCGGGAACGCTTTGAACGTTTCCAGCAGGCGGCGAATAAATGCATTTTCCTGATCGAAGCCGATGACCGCAAAGCCAGACAGCGCCTCCAGCGACTCCGGCACGCCATGGGATGCCAGATAGCTTTCATGGGCATGCAGGCCCAGTTCGATCCCTCCCACACGCTTGGCCACCAGCGCTTCCTGCTCCGGCCGGAACATTCGGACCGCAATATCCGCCTCGCGACGCAACAGGTCGTCCACCCGATTCGACAGGACCAACTCGATATTCAGCTCTGGATGCGCATTGCGCAGTGCCGCGAGTATCGGCGGCAGCACTTCGACGCCGACGACTTCGCTCGCCGACAACCGGACCGTGCCGCGCACGCCCGAGCCGTGGCTGCTGGCGACCCGCCGCATTGCCGCTGCCGTCGCGGCGATGCCGGTGGCATACGGCCTCAGCTCGTGCGCAGCGTCAGTCGGCGCGAAGCCGTCGAAAGAGCGGGTGAACAGCTTCAGCCCCAGGGCGGCCTCAAGGCTGTCGATATGCCGGCCGACAGTCGGCTGCGTCAGGCCCATCGCGCGTCCGGCGGCGGACAGCGAGCCGGTTTCCAGAACATGAAGGAAGGTCCGGTACCACTCCCAGTTCGGTTCGCACTTGAGCATGGCTATACAATTTTCTTTAGCGGCCACCGATTATAGGCAATTTCCTTTTGGGTACGGAGTCCGCAAACTGAGGTCATTCGCAACACCAGTGCCAATTCAAAAGGAAAATCTCCATGCCCAAAGTCGCTCTTTTCGGCGCGGCCGGCGCCATCGGTCACAGCGTGGCCGCAGCGTTGCGCAGCAAAGGCCAGCCATATCGTGTAGTCGGCCGCAACGAGCGAAGCCTGCGCCTGGCATTCGGCGCCGACCCGCTCGCCGAAGTCGTCCCCTGGAATCCGGATTCGCCGGCCTCTGTGCAGGCTGCTGCCAGCGGCATCGAAACCCTGACCTACATGGTCGGCGTTGACTACTGGCAGTTCGCGCTACACCCCGAACTGATGCGCAAGACCCTGGATGGCGCCGTGGCCGCCGGCGTAAGGCGCTTCATCCTGATCGGCACCGTCTACCCCTACGGACGGGTACAGACCGGCAACCCGGTTCGAGAAGACCATCCGCGCGAGCCTCATACGTTCAAGGGCCGCATGCGCAAGGCCCAGGAAGACCTGCTGATGCAGGCCGATGCCGGCGGGCAGATCCATGCGACGGTGCTGCGGCTGCCTGACTTCTACGGCCCCGGCGTGGAAGCCAGCCTGCTGCACCGCGCCGCGCAGGCGGCGGTGATTGGCGGCGCGGCTGACTTGATCGGGCCGATCGACCGGCCGCACGAATTCGTCTATGTGCCTGACGTGGGACCGGTAGTCGCCCGACTGATCGACACGCCGGCGGCCTTCGGCAAGATCTGGCACCTTGCGGGTGCCGGTGTCACGACGCAGCAGGACCTTGTCTCGGAAATGGAACGTCAGACCGGGCGCGAGCTGACGCTGCGCGTCGCCGGCAAGACGATGCTGCGCCTGCTGGGTCTGTTCAACCCGTTGATGCGCGAGCTGGTCGAGATGCATTACCTGATGACGGACCCGCTGATCATGGACGACTCGGCGCTGCAACGGCTGATCGGGCCGATCCGCAAGACTCCCTACGTCGAGGGTATCCGCCAGACCCTGGACGCGGTGCGGAAGACCCGGTCTGCGGTCAACGCCGCTGCCTGAAAGGCCATTCTCGGCGGTTACGCTGCGCCCGCCCCCCGCCCCACGTCTGCCAGCGCCAGTGCCAGCCTTGCCCCCACCTCGGCATTGTGTTTGACGAGCGCGATGTTTGTCGCCAGGCTGCGGCCGCCCGTCAGCGCCTTGATGCGAGCCAGCAGGAAGGGAGTCACGGCTTTGCCACTGATGCCTTGCGCCGCGGCCTCGGCGAGCGCCTGCTGCGTCAGCGCGTCGATTTCATCGGACGCCATCGCTGCCGCTTCTGGCACCGGCGTGCTCAACAACACGCCGCCCGCAAGGCCGAGGTCCCACTTGGTGCGGATGAAGCGTGCCTGCTCCGCCGCGTCGTCCAGCCTGAAATCCGCGCGAAAGCCGCTGTCGCGCGTGTAAAACGCAGCGACATTGTCTTGCTCGCAACTGAGCACCGGCACGCCATGTGTTTCCAGGTACTCCAGTGTGAGCCCGATGTCCAGGATGGACTTCGCACCGGCACAGACCACCGCCACCGAGGTCTTCGCCAGTTCCTGCAGATCGGCCGAGATGTCAAAGGTCTCCTGCGCACCGCGGTGCACGCCGCCAATGCCGCCGGTGACGAAGACCTCGATGCCGGCCAGCGCCGCGCATATCATGGTGCCCGCCACTGTCGTCGCGCCGAGCCCGCCGCTGGCCAGCACGGCCGGCAGGTCGCGGCGGCTGACCTTTTGTGCCTGGCCCGAGCGGCCGAGCAGTTCCAGCTCGTCGTCCGCAAGGCCGATGCGGATTCGCCCGCCGATCAGTGCGATCGTCGCCGGCTCGGCGCCCAGGTTGCGGATCAAGGCCTCCACTTCGCGCGCGGTGCGAACGTTCTCCGGGTAGGGCATGCCGTGAGCGATGATGGTCGATTCCAGCGCCACCAGCGGGCGGCCGGCGGCGTGTGCGGCGGCCACGGGCGCGCTGAAGGTCAACCAGGAGTGTGCAAGGTCGGCAGTCATGTCGATGCTTCCGGCGGTGTGATTCACTTGCGTGTGCAGCACAAGGCTGGGATCGCATGGCTGACTATAGTCGCAGGCCGTCGGAAGACAAAGCGGGAGTCCACCGGATAGTGCGACGGAGCTCCCACAGTAGCTGGGTAATTGCTATCGGCGCAAAGCGTCCCTTGCGGTCAGTCATCGGAAACGTTCGCCATCTTCACCACGGTCGACCACCGCGACGACTCGCTGCGCATGAATCGCGCAAACTCCTCAGGCGTTCCTCCTGAGGGTTCGGCACCGAGTTGAGCCAGGCGCTGCTACGTGCTGGGTTCCTTACGAGCAAATCATTGACGCAATCGAACGCCATGATGCAGACGCAGCCGGAGAAATCGTGCGCGCTCATATGGATCGGATGACTGAATATGTCGCGCCTGTTGACGTTGATGTACCGCTAGCGTATTGACCAGTTCCGGCGCCGCCAGCTTCGGTCTCGCGGTAGCGGCGTGGCGCTTACCGCTGCGCCCCCTGCTGTCCCTACCGCGAAGCCTTCCTGGCCACGGTCGCTGTATGCGGGAGCATTCCGCCCTGTCTGCGCCAACCCGGCGACCCAGCGTAGCAACAATGGGACGAATCGCATTCTCCCCTTCCACGCTATCGAATACACTGTGCGCTCGAGCAGCATTCCCACCCAATTCCCCTGGCTCCGGAGAAACGCCCATGAAGGCCTGGATGGCAAAGGCAGTTGGTGCTCTTGGCTGCGCAATGGCATTCCTGGCAGGTTCGGCGAGCGCCGCCGACCCGGCAACGCTGGTCATTTCGGCGGGTACGCAACAGCGCAGTTGGACGGTCGATGCGCTGCTCAAAGACCGTCGCCTGACCGATGTGACGGTGGACGATGCCAACCTGAAACGCCGCCTGACGTTCAAGGCGATCCCACTGACCGCCCTGCTGCGCGGCATGCCCGTGGCGGCAGGCGCGACTGCGACGACCGCGGCCAGCGATGGCTATGTTTCTCACCTGCCGATGCGCCTCTTGCTGGCGGATAGTGCCGAAGAGCCGCGCGCCTGGCTGGCGGTGGAAAATCCTGCGAGGCCGTGGCCCAGGCTCAAGGGCCAGGGCATCGGGCCGTTTCGCCTGATCTGGACGCTACCGTCGGGCCGCGCCGCTGCCGTGGTCAACGAGAGTCATTGGACCTACAGCATCGTGCGCATCGATATCACCGCATCGCCTGCAGAGCGCTTTGCGGCCATCCGGCCCGCCTCCGACCAGCCCGCCGACGGCCCCGTCATGCGCGGCTTCGCGACTTTCCAGCGCGTTTGCTTCTCATGCCACTCCCTTAACAGGGTCGGCGATGCTCACCTTGGCCCCGATCTGAATGTGCCGTACAGCCCGGTGGAGTACCTGGGCGACGACAAGCTGGCCAAGCTGATCCGCGACCCGCAGTCGCTGCGCTGGTGGCCTGACGCGCGCATGTCAGCAATCGACGAAAAGACGCTCTCCGATGCTGACCTGAAGGACCTGCTGGCGTATCTGCATCATATGGCCGGACGCAAGGGATCCTGACACCACTGGCGCCTGGATTGCCGCCCAAAGCACGCCGGTCCTCCTCTGCGGCGAGAAGATGAGCGTCGACAACCACCCACTGCCAGTTTGCGTGAGCCCCCTCACGCCTTCATCAGTCTCCACAGCGTGGTCCGCCCAATCCCGAGCGCACGGCTCGCTGCGGCGCGGTTACCGCCATTTGCTTCCAGAGCACGCATGACGTCGTCGCGGGTCACTGCCGCAGGCGGCGAATCGACGACCTTGCGCCTGGCCGCCGGGACCGGCGGCGCTTGTATCTGTCCAAACTCCGGAAAAAAGTCCCGCAGATCCTGCCACGCGCCACTCGGACCATCGCCCACATAAATCGCCGCGCGAGCAACCAGGTTGTCGAGCTCCCGTACGTTTCCGGGCCATGCGTATTGTTCGAACAGCGGCGTCAGAAATTCCAGAACGCGCTCCGTGGCCGTGGCGGGCAACTCGTACTTTGTTGCATTGCGGCCGAGCAGATGCCGCGCAAGGCCCGGAATATCGCCGCGCCGCTCGCGCAATGGCGGGAGTTCGATGTGCAACAGGTTGAGCCGGAAATACAGATCGGCGCGAAATGCGCCTTGCTCGACCAGCGCACGCAGGTCCCGATGCGTCGCGGCGATGACGCGAACGTCAATCGGCGTCGCGCGCCCCGAGCCGAGCTTCATCACTTCGCGCTCCTGCAGCACGCGCAGCAAGCGGCTTTGCGCCGCCGCCGGCATTTCGCCGACTTCATCAAGAAAGATGGTGCCCGTATGCGCGATTTCGAAGAGGCCAGGTTTGCCGCCGCGCCGCGCGCCGGTGAACGCGCCCTCTTCATGGCCAAACAGCTCACTTTCTATCAACCCTTCCGGCAGGGCCGCGCAATTGAACGCCACGAACGGGTTGCCGCGCCGGCGGCTCGCATTATGGATGCCCTGCGCAACCAGTTCTTTGCCCGTGCCACTTTCGCCGGTGAGCAGTACGGTCGCATCGTGTGCGGCGCCGGCGCGCGCCAGGCGCCGCACACGCTCGAGCGCCGGCGATGCGCCGGTCAAGTCGGCCAGGCTGTGCCGCGCCACCAGGTGTTTCGGCCGCTGACTGGTTCGCAACGAGCGGTCGATGCGCTGCGCGATCAGTGCGTCTTGCACCGTGACCACCGCGCCGGAACGCAAACCATGCTCGACGATCGGCACGCAATTGACGATCAGCGAACGACCGCCGATCTGCTCGATGCGCTCGTCGCTCGGCGTGTCGGTGTCGAGCGTTTCGCGCAGCAGCGGGCCGACCGCTCTCGCCAGTTGCGGCGCCAGGTCGTGCGCGCGGTCGAGTCCGAGCAGATCGAGCATCGCAGGATTGACCACTTCCAGTTGGCCGGCCTCGTCGAATGCGGCGACGCCGTCGCGCAGATGCGCGACGATCGTGTTGAGTCGCACGCGCTTTGACTCCTTCTGGCGGCTCATGCGCGCCAGCTCAATGGAGCGCTCGAACGCTTCTTCAACGGCACCGAGGGAATAGAGAAACACGCTGTGCAGCCCCGCCCGCAGCGCGAGATCGCACGCCATGCCCGGGCCGATGATGACGGTGCAGCCCTCGGCGGCGAGCGTGTCGACGGCCACCCGGACTTCGTCGATCGAACGGTATGCGCGCTGTTTCAATGCGACGTTCAGCCACGCGCTGAGGTCGGTCAGTTCCTTCGACACCGTTTCGTGCAGGACCAGGCCGATTGGCGCGCCTGGCCACATCGTGATCGCATGCGTGATGGCGCTGAGCACGTCAAAGCCGTTCACCTTGACCATCACCACCGGTACGCTGAGGTTGTCGCGCAGATAGGCGCCGTTGGAGCCGGCAGCCAGCACGACATCAACCTTGCCTGCATCGACATATGCCTGCAGCGCGGTCACGGCGGCGCCGTACCCCGCGCGCACCGAAAAGAACCTGGCGTGCTCCGTATAGCGCGGCGCGACGGTTTCGCATAGCGTACTTAACTGGCTGATGCTGACCAGCGCGATGCCCGGGCGGCCCCGGGGCCGGTTCGAGGCAAGCGTTGACACGATGGAATCTCCCGAATGGAACGCTTTTGAAACGTTCCACGAAACAAGTGGAACATTGTCTCACGAACGTTCCACGCGCAGTGCTTTCTATAAGCTATTGTTTTCAAAGGAGAAAAAGAAAGGCTGACGATTGGCACGATCCCTGCGGTAGAAGTCCGCAAACTGGAGACACACACTATGACTATCTCGTCCACCGCTCGTCGCGTGGCATTCCGCGCCAAGGTAAATGAACGCCAGGGCCTGCTGGTGCCCGGCGCATTCAACGCGATGAGCGCGCGCGTCATCGAGGACGCCGGCTTCGAGGCGCTCTACCTGACGGGCGCCGGCGTTACCAACATGTCGCTTGGCCTGCCCGATCTCGGCTTCATCGGCCTGCACGAAGTCGCGGAACACACCGCACGGCTCCGCGACGCCGTCGCGCTGCCGTTGATCGTGGATGCCGACACCGGCTTCGGTAACGCCCTCAATGTGCGCCACGCGGTACGCACGCTCGAGCGCAGCGGCGCCGATGCGATCCAGTTTGAAGACCAGGTAATGCCGAAGAAATGTGGCCATTTCTCCGGCAAGGAAGTCATCGCGGCGAGCGAAATGCTCGGCAAGATCCGCGCGGCCGTCGATTCGCGCGAAGACCCCAACCTGCTGATCATCGCGCGCACCGATGCTGCCGCCGTGCATGGCATCGAAGACGCAATCGAGCGCGGCCATCGCTTTGTCGAAGCGGGCGCGGACATCCTGTTTATCGAAGCGACCGAATCGCTTGCCGACATCGAGCGCCTGCCCAGGCTGATCGACGCGCCGCAGTTGATCAACATCGTGATCGGCGGCAAGACGCCGACGCAGTCGCGCGAAGCGCTCGGACAGCTCGGCTACGCGATCGTGCTGTATGCAAACGCAGCGCTGCAAGGCGCAGTGCTTGGCATGCAGCGGGCGCTCGGCACGCTGCGTGCGAATGGCCGGCTCGACGAAGATGCGTCGCTGGTCGCGCCGTTCAGTGAGCGGCAACGGCTGGTCAACAAGCCTTTGTACGACGAACTCGATCGTGAATACGCAGCAAAAGACTAGACCACGCTGATCAGCCCGGATCACCAATCCTAAGACGGAGATACGCCTTGCATATGAAATACCGACTCACCCTGGGCCTCCTTGCAACGGCAGGCCTGATCTCGGCTACGCCGGCTTGCGCACAAGGCCAGTGGCCAAACAAAACGATTCGCTTTGTCGTGCCGTTTGCCGCTGGCGGCGCCAATGACCTGATGGCACGCGCGGCGGCCGAGGGGGCTTCCAGGGTGCTGGGCCAGACCGTACTGGTCGAAAACCGCCCCGGCGCGGGCGGCACCGTCGGCGCCGACATGGTGGCCAAGAGCAAGCCCGATGGCTACACCTTCCTGATCAGCGCGGCCGGCGTCATCTCCAACAGCATGATCAAGAAGTCCATCCCGTTCAAGGATGACGCGCTGGTCCCCGTCGCCATGATCGGACTTGCTCCCTCGGTCATCGTCGTGCCGAAAAACGCGCCCTACAAGGATCTGCGCGACTTTGTCGAGGCATCGAAGAAAGGGAACGGCTTCAACTTCGCCACCGCGGGAACCGGCAGCACCCCGCACTTTGTCGCCGAAATCCTTAACGTGAAATATGGCGCGAAGCTGCAGCCGGTGCCCTACAAGAGCGGGTCGGAGAGCACCACGGCAGTCCTGGGAGGCCAGGTCGAAGGAACCTCCGAAGCCAGTATCATCGCGCTTCCGCATATCCTGCACGAAGGCAAATTCAAGGCGCTGGCGACGACGTGGACGCAGCGCATATCGGCCTATCCCCAACTCTCCACCGCCGTGGAGCAAGGCTTTCCGGACCTGCAGATTGCGCACTGGGCCGGCATCCACGCCCCCAAGGGCACTCCCGACGCCATCCTCGACAAGGTGGCTGCAGCGGTGGACAAGGCCATGAAGGATCCGGACGCCGCGGCAAAGCTCAAGGCCGTGGGCATCGAGCCGGTTGGCGGCACGCGTGCGGATTTTGTGAAGTTTGTTAACGCGGAGCGGAAAAGGCTGGGCGAGATCGTCAAGGCCGCCAAGATGCAGGAGAAGTGATTGCTGCGCAGGCCGTAGCCATGGGCGGCGGCCTGCGGCTTTCAATGACTGAATGAGTTCTCTCTTCAAGCGATGGACGACGCGAGTGGGCCTGTTACCAAGATAAGACAAGGGTCGATGCGACGGAATCTCTGATTTTGCAGAGCCAGGCTGCATAGACGCACAGGCGCTCACAGGGCCCACCCGGCACGGCGTGCTTGCGGTAATGTAGTCGCCACAGAGCGGGAGGTGCTCGTTTAACCAAGGAGGAATACCGTGAGCGCTAACGGAACCTGGACATGCCCGACTTGCAGGCGGCCCGTCGGCACGCCGTTCTGCCCACAATGCGGCGAGGCGCCGCTCGCACCGCGCGATCTCACGATGCGTGGGCTTCTCGGCAACCTGCTACATGCACTGACGAGCGTCGATGGCAAGATGGTCCGAACCTTCTGGTGCCTGCTGCGTTATCCAGGGTCCCTGACCATGTCATACCTCGCTGGAGCGCGTAAGCCTTACATCGCGCCGATCCAGTTGTTCCTCGTAGCCAATGTGTTCTTCTTCGCCGTTCAATCGCTGACCGGAGCAAACGTCTTCAGCTCGACGCTCGACTCGCATATGTATCAGCAAGACTGGAGCGAGTTGGCTCGTTCAATGGTCGCGGAGCGGCTGCGGGTCTCGCATCGTAGCCTCGAATCCTACGGGCCGGTTTTCAATCGGGCCGTGGTGTTGAACGCGAAGTCGCTCGTTGTTCTGATGACGATACCTTTCGCGCTGCTGTTATCGCTCGTGTTCGCTGCAAAGCGCAAGGCGCTCATGACGCATATCGTTTTTTCGCTGCATCTCTACACGTTCATGCTGCTGTTGTTTTCGCTCGCAATCGTAGCGTCCGCGCTCTACGCGCGAGTCGGCGGGCCAGGTCTGCAGGACGCCATGGTCGATAATGTTCTCACGCTCATTATCCTCGCGGCGTGCGGCGTGTATGTGTATGCCGCAGAGGCGCGGGTCTTCGATGTGAACGGCGCCGGGCGGGTGGTGTCGGCCGTTGCCCTGACCCTGGCAGCAGGAGGCATCGTCATCGGCTATCGGTTTGTGCTCTTTCTCATCACGCTTTATTCGACATAGCCAGCGCCGCGCCCGGGACATTCACTGCCTGAACGCACCTCTTCTGGGCGCAGGACCGCCCGAGAAGCGGCCGGTGGCCGCTATCAGCTGGAAGGTCCGCTCCCGGCCGGTTCGGGCCGTTCACGTGTGGGTTGGGTTGCGCAGCGAGAAATTCCTACTGCGCGGGTGCCACCGACGCCCCCTGAATGGCATGCCGCTTCAAGGACGAGGCAACAAAGCCGCTAGCCTTCATATCTTCCACAAACTGAGCCAGCACAGTGACGGCAGCGTGGCTGCGCGCCTTGGGCAATCCCATAGCCTGCTCGATAACCATGAAGCGTCCTGGCAGCAGCCTCAGTCCATGCACGCGTCCGGCGTCAGCCTCCAACTGTTGCCTGACGCCGGCCGCGACTTCCAGCCCCTGCTCGATGAAAACGTCCACTACCGTGGGAGAAGTAGGGGCTCGCACGATCTCAGCGTGCTTAAGTTCCCGCGTCAGAAAAAGGTCGTAAGCACTTCCCTTGCCGACCGTGACGCGTCGACCAGGCTGATCGACTTCGTCGTTCTCCTGTATGGCAGAGTCTTCGCGTACCAGGTACGCCCCTTCGATGAGCACGTAGGGAGCGGTAAAGGCAATGCCGGCGCCTCGCATGGGATCGATGGCGAAGAAGCCGAAGTCCGCCTGCTCATTCGTCACCGCGTCAACGGATTTGCCGGCGGAGTCGAAAACAATCAGTTCTACCTCCAACCCTAGCCGACGTGCAAACTCGCGTGCCAGATCAATCGAGACACCAAAGGGCTGCCCGTCGGCGTCCAGGTTGGCGAGGATGGGATTGCCGACGTTGATCGACGCCCGCAGCACTCCGTTGGGCGCCAACTCGGCAACAACGTGAGGGCTGGTCGTGGCAATGGAATTTGAAGCAGTCATGGTCAATTGATGTGAGTCCGAGGGACAGCGCGCAATGCGCCCTGCTTGGCCGCGACGCGGCCAAGCCCTCTCAAGCCGCAAGTTTTGCGGCGTGATGCTTCAGAAGTGACAGGACGGATGCGTCGATCGTCAGGCCCTGTTCGCGCTGGCGCGCCATGTTAGACAACTCGATCTCACCGGGAACGATCACGGGCTTTCCTTCCTCTGCCGCGGGACAGCCGTGCAGGATGGCCGCAAAGTCCTTCATGCGATCGGCGAGCCATTTGGCGGAACCCAGCCGACGGGTGTCGATCAGGATAAAGAAGTGCCCCAGGTTCTGCGGCTCGTCCGGCGCGTCGACCCAGGATTTCACGTGTGTCAGGTAGGCCGCATCGGATAGCAAGCCGGCGAACAAGTCCACCACCAGCGCCAGGCCATAGCCTTTGTGCCCGCCTATTGGCAGCAGGAAGCCGGCCAGCGCGGCGGCTGGGTCCGTGGTCTTGCGGCCTTGCTTGTCGGTTGCCCACGTATCCGGAATGGGCGCTCCCGCCTTGAGCGCATTGCGGATCTTGGCACGTGCGACGACGCTCATAGCCATGTCGAGCATGAAGTGGGCGCCGTCGTGACCGGGTACGCCAAAGCCAAGCGGACTGTTGCCAAGGCGAGCGTCACTGCCGCCCCAGGGCGCGATGGTCGTCGTGGCATTGCTCCCGATCATGCTTGCAAAGCCCGCCTCTGCAGCGATATGGCAGTAGGGCGATACGGGACCGAAATGATTGCTGCCTCGCACCAGCGCCATCCCGATGCCGCATTCCCCGGCCACTTCCATGGCGGCTTTCAAGCCTTTCATGCCGACCAATGGACCAACGCCGTTGCCCCCGTCTACCTTGACGAGCGCGCTGGCAACACGTTCGACCTGGATAGCCGGCCGTGCGGCAATTCCGGCAACTTCGAGGCGCTCGCCGTAAGACTCGATACGACTCAGGCCGTGGGTGGAAAGCCCGAAAAGGTCAGCCGTCACAAGGAGGTTGACGACTTCATCAGCATCAGCGGGAGTCAGCCCCAACCCTTGGAACGCCTGGCTGCCAAGGTCGCGAAGCGCCGCCTCCGGCAAGGTTGCGCGGCTGTCCGTTTGTACATTCATAGAGTTACCCAATTGTGTTGGTGCAGCGGAAGATCAATGAAACAGGAAGGACCTGGCGCCGGCTGCCTAGTTGGCCTTGACGTTGGCGCTGCGAACCACAGCGCCCCAGCGATTCCGTTCGGCCCGGATAAATCGGGCAAATTCCTCAGGGCCTTGCCCCATCGGGGCGCTGGAATCTTCGGCCAGGCGATGGCGTACCGCGGGGCTGTTCAGCGCCTTCACGGCTTCCGCATGCAAGCGCTCGACCACTACGGTTGGCGTCTTGGCCGGAACCAGCAGTCCAAACCACTGGGAACTTTCAAAGCCCGGATAGCCTTGCTCTGCGACGGTAGGAACATCAGGGATAGCAGGGAGGCGCTCGGCCGCCCCCACGGCCAGGATGCGTAGCCGGCCTGCTTTCACGTGTGGAAGAAATCCGGGAAGCCCCGCTGCCGCAGCGTCGATATTGCCGGCCAGCAGATCTGTCATTTGCGCGCCGGTCCCCTTGTAAGGGACATGTAGAAGATCGGCGTGCACCGTGACTTTCAGCATTTCGAAGGCAAGGTGACCGGCGCTTCCGTTGCCGGCCGAGCCATAGGTCAGCTTGCCCGGCTTTGCCTTTGCCAGTGAAACGAAGGCGGCCAATGACCTGGCATTTACGGCAGGGCCAACCGCAAAAACCATAGGCACCTTGGCCAACAGCGTCACGGGAGCGTAGTCCTTCTCTGGATCGTAGGGCAGTCGGGGCATCATGGCCGGATTGACCGCCAAGGTGCCGACGTGTCCCAGCACCATGGTGTAGCCATCCGGCGTCGCACGCGCTGCGTCTTGCATGGCAACGATGCCTTGACCACCGCCCTTGTTATCCACGATGACTTGTTGCCCCAGGTTCTTGGACATTTCCGCTGCGATGGAGCGCGCGATGACGTCGGAACTGCCTCCCGGCCCATATGGCACGATCAGTCGTATGGGCTTAGCCGGCGTCCACGCCTGAGCCTGCGCCTGCGCAGGCTCAGGCAAGCCCATGCAGCAGGCCGTCGCGACGGAGAACGCCAGAACCAGCCCATGGCTTAGCCGTTTACGACGTGTGGTGGAAAGTGGATGTGCAAGATCAAGCGCTGGGGGCGTATCGGATTCTTCAGATCTCATATTGCTCTTCTATCGAGATGGAATGCGTGAGCAAGCCAGGGCACACCTCGCTCCGAGGTTGTCTCCACCCCTCGTAAGCCGGCCTCCGCACCTGGCAACGTTTTGTGAGGCAATGATCTACGCCGGGCATTTCCGTGTAAAGTGCAAATATTCGATGGATTCTTGCGTTTTACACATGAATTTCGACCTCGCCGATTTACGCGCCTTTCTCGCCGTAGCCGACCTCGGTAGTTTCCGAGCCGCTTCGGAGGTACTCTTCCTTTCGCAATCAGCACTGTCACGGCGTGTTGATAAGCTCGAGGAAGCGCTTGGCGTGGATCTTTTTGTCCGCACGACCCGGAAGATCGAGTTGACCGCCGTTGGCCGTGCTTTCATGTCCAAGGCACGCAATGTCCTGAACGATCTGGAAGAAGCGATGCTAGGTATCCGCGATGTCGCCGAGAGGCTGTCCGGAGAGGTCACGTTTGCGTGTGTTCCATCGGCGGTGGGGTATTTTCTGCCGTCCGTCGTAGCGGAATTCCATCGGCGATATCCGCTTATCCGGCTGCGGGTGATGGATGAGTCTTCAGCGGACGTCTTGCTTGCGGTGACTCGCGGCAATGCCGACTTTGGCCTGACCTACATCGGAACCCAGGAGGCGGACATCGAATTCAAAGCGCTGATGGAAGAGGCGTTTGTCGTGGCGTGCCAGGTCGATCATCCACTTGCAAGCAGAAGAAAACTGAAGTGGTCGGAACTCGGTCAATACGACTACATCACCCTCGCTCAAGGCAGCGGCAATCGCTTTCTCATAGATCAAGCGCTGGCGCGCGTACCCTCCAAGCCACGCTGGTTCTGTGAAGTCCACCACGTGCCTGCGCTTGTGAGTCTGGTACAGGCTGGCTTAGGAATCGGTGTGGTTCCGCGGATGGCGCTACCGCCGGAAGGCCACAAGGCATTGACGGCGATCCCGCTTACGGAGCCTCGGGTGACGCGCACGCTGGGACTTATATCCCGGCGAGGCCGCGCGCTGCCGCCCGCGGCGAAACTGCTCTACGATCTCCTGGTCGCGTCAAAAAGCGCAGGGTCAAGGGCTACGTCCACACACCGCAAGGCCTGATCTGGTCCGGCTCTGAGCCGAAGCGGGCGTAGTAGGTGCATAGCCCACGCCTACCACCAATTGTGCGAATGTGCGTGACGGGTGGACAAAGGCCGATCGAGATCCTTTGCTCGCCAGACCTCCCCAGCAGCAGCTTCGAAAAATTGCCTCTTGCCTGGAGGTTAAGCGGACGTAATCCTGCAAATCTTCGAGATCATGTAACCCACACCGGCGATCCGGTGTTCGTGCTTGGGAGCAAAGGCATTCAGATGGGCCGTGATGCAGCGATCGATCGTCGTGCAGGCACCCTCGTCATCAAAGCCAGGTAGAAGTGAGATGTTGATACCTGGCATCGGGTAGTCGAGAAGACGAGCCTCTGCCATACGGGTGTAGAGGTTGCCGTTGCGGAAGTCCGCCGGGATGTCGTCCCACTTCGGCAGGAGTTTCACAGTGCTGAGTTCCAGCTCTGCTTCGGTGATGCTGTCCACGTCAGCGCGGGAGAGCGAGTAGGTCATGCTGGTTTCATCCTTCCAGGAACGTCGGAATAGGAAGCCATGTTGGCGCGCGTCTCGGCTGGAGCCGCATCCGTCGCCGTCATGGCCGCTAAGACAAGACTAACGGGGCGGCGGCGATTCAGGCCATGCAAAGTGCGCCAACTACTTTGCAATACATGCCACTGACTATTCTTGTCGGGCGTCGACGGCCTTCGACCGTCACAACGTGTGCTGGGGACCCTCCCCGAAGATGCGACGGGCGCGCACCTTCCCCTCGCGGCCACGTCGGTATTTGTGTCCTGCTGGACCAGCGAGGACGTTGACTTCTGCCCCTGTGCGTTCCCCGGAATGGGAAGCCAAGGTCACGTCGTAATCGACCCGAACAGGGTCTACCATTCAGGCTGGGATAGGCGCTCATCGGAGAGCAGCCGCCTGTTACAGATCTGAGCTGCGCGACGCGCAACGACACCTTCACCTGTCGCGAGAATATGAATCGATGAGATGAATCGTTCTTCAGCGCAATAGCGACCATGCCACATTCCATCCAAGTGCCCCCTGAAACCGTCAGGAAGTGGCAAGAGATTGTCGATCTACTCGCCGAGGTCATGCGCGTTCCTTCCGCCTTGATAATGCAAGTAGAGCCTCCGAACATCAAAGTCTTCGTATCCAGCGAGTCCAAAGGGAATCCTTACGAGCCGGCCGAGACCGCGCCTTTGAACACGGGCCTTTATTGCGAGACCGTGATGAAGACCCGTCAACCGCTGCTTGTCCCTGACGCTTTGCAGGACGAAGAGTGGAAATCGAACCCTGATATTAAACTGGGCATGATTTCGTACCTGGGTGTTCCGATCAGTTGGCCCGATGGCGAGATATTCGGAACGATTTGCGTTCTTGACAGGAAAGGAAACCATTACAGCGAGCCTTTCCTCAGACTTCTGCTCCTGTGCCGCGACATGTTGCAGTCTGACTTGAGAACGTTAGCAACACTGAACAAACAACTCGAAGAGCGCGAAGCGAAAATCCAGCGCCTGGTCGACGCCGACATTATCGGGATCTTCATCTGGGGCGAAAGCCGGATCATCGAGGCCAATGACGCGTTCCTCCGCATCGTGGGCTACGAGCGTGAGGATCTCGTCTCTGGTCGCCTCTGCTGGACAGACCTGACCCCGCCGGAATGGCTCGACCGCGATTTCCGACAATATCTGCCAGAGCTCAAACGGACCGGCCGCTTGCAACCGTTCGAGAAGGAGTATTTCCGGAAGGACGGCAGCCGGGTGCCTGTGCTGATCGGCGTGGCGAGCTTCGAAGATGGCGGGGACCAAGGTGTCGCTTTCGTGCTCGATTTGACCGAGCGTAAGCGCGCGGAGGCCGAAGCGCGCGAAAGCGAGCGCCGCTACCGCGAGATCCAGGCTGCGCTGGCGCACGCAAACCGCGTCACGACCATGGGGCAGCTCACGGCCTCGATCAGCCACGAATTAAAGCAACCGATCGGCGCGTGCGGCGCCAATGCCGAGGCGGGTCTACGCTGGCTGAGCGCACCGTCGCCGAATCTAGAGGAGGCTCGCCAGGCGTTTGAACGTATCACCAAAGACGCAAGGCGCGCCAGCGAGATCATGAACCGCATTCGTGGCCTCGTCAAAAACACTCCGATGTATAAGGAGTCGGTGCAGATCAACGAGGCGATTCGTGAGGTCATGACCCTGACGCGCGGTGAGACCATGAAAAACAACGTTTCTGTGCGGATGGAGCTTACGGAGGACTTACCGCTGGTTGAAGGCGACCGGGTGCAACTCCAACAGGCGATGCTGAACCTGATCATCAACGCCATTGAAGCGATGAGCGCGGTTGACGACGGACCGCGAGAACTGACGATTCGCACCGGCAAGGATGAGCCGAGTGCCGTCCTGGTTACGGTGCGCGATTCGGGGCCGGGTGTCGCTTCCGAGAACATTGAGCGCATCTTTGAGCCGTTCTGCACGTCGAAGGCCGGCGGAATGGGCATGGGGCTGTCCATTTGCCGCTCGATCGTGCAAGCGCATGGGGGAACGCTACGGCTGAGCGCGAACCTGCCTCGCGGCGCCGTATTTCAGTTCACCGTGCCCACCAACCAAGACTGCGCGGACGTTTGAACCGTCGGCTCCACGTTGAGCGCGCTTACCAACATGGCAGTTACCAGGAGGCACATGATGACAGGGGAGCGAACCACTGGCATCTAAACCACCACGACCGTATGCAAACCCCCAGCGTATGACGTCTGTTCCTGCGCGAGAGAAACAAACCCCGCCCCTCGAACCGCTACCGCTCACCGCCCGGTGAATCTGGCTGGCCTGCGCTCAATAAAATGCGCCACCCCCTCGGTAAAGTCCTCGCTCCGGATGCTCTCGAACATCTCGGCATTGGCGACGCGCGTGGCCTCGGCCAATGACTGGAATGGCTGCTCCCACAGTTGCCGCTTCATCACGCGGATGGATCTGGGCGAGACGTTCTCGGCCAGGTCGTCGGCATAGTCGAGCGTCGTCGCCATGAGGGCGTCGGCATCGACCACACGGTCGACCAACCCGATCCGCAGCGCCTCGTCGGCCAGCACCTTGCGTGCCGAATAGAGCAGGTCGGCCGCATGGCCAGGGCCGACCACACGCGGCAGCAACCAGGAGATACCGTGCTCGGCAATCAGGCCCCGGCGCGCAAACGCGGTGCTGAACGCGGCGTTGGCGCTGGCGAAGCGCATGTCGCTGTACAGCGCGAACACCAGCCCCAGCCCCGCCGCCGCACCGTTGATGGCCGCGATCACGGGCTTGCGCATGGCCGGGAAGTAGCCATAGCGGGTCTGGTAGTCGGCGCGCCGGTTCATGTCGAAGGGGCGCATCCACTGGGCGGCGCGGATATCGCCCGGTGGCAGCACTTCGAGCTCATTGATGTCCATGCCGGCGCAGAAGCCCTTGCCTGCCCCGGTCAGCACCACCACGCGGACGTTGTCGTCGCGATCGACGGCGTCCATGGCGTCGCGCAGTTCGGCCTCCATGACCTTGGTCAGCGCATTGAGCTTGTCCGGCCGGTTCATGGTGACCACGGCGATCCGCTCGCTTTTCCCCGCGCGAGCAACGGTAACCTGACTGTACATATTGCGATTCCTTTCGATGTCGTGACTAAGGGAGCTGAACGGATCTCGGCTCCAGGAACTCCTCCAGCCCATAGACGCCACCTTCGCGCCCGACGCCGGACATGCCGAAGCCGCCAAACGGTGCCGCGGGGTTGAAGCGGGCGCCGTTGACGTCCACCTGCCCTGCCCGCAGCGCGTTGGCGACCGCTTCGCCGGCGCTGTCATCGGCAGCCCAGACCGCGGCGGCCAGCCCGTAGCGCGTGCCGTTGGCCAGGGCAATCGCCTCGTCGACGCTGTCATAGCACAGCACCGCCAGCACCGGCCCGAAGACTTCCTCATTCGCCAGCCGGCTGTCGGGTGCGACGTTGCCGTAGATGGTCGGCGCGACGAAATAGCCGGTCGCTGGCACTGGCGCATCGGCACCGCCTGCGATCCGGTCAAAGCCTGCCTGCTCCGCTTCGGCGATATGCGCCTGCACGCGCTGACGCTGCTGCGCCGACAGCAAGGGGCCGATCCGGGTTTCGCCATCGGCGGGATCGCCGAGTTTCATCGCAGCCGCCGCTTCCGCCAGCAGTTGCCGGCACCGGGGGTAGTCCTCGCGTGCAACGATCAGCCGGGTAGTCGCGCTGCAGGTCTGCCCCGAATTGAGGAAACAGGAGCTGACCGTCGCCTTGACCGCCCTGGCGAGATCCGCGCCCGGCAGGACCACGGCCGCCGACTTGCCGCCCAGTTCCATCGACACACGCTTCATGTCGCCGGCCGCCTGCGCGGCGACCTTGCGGCCGACCGCCGTGGAGCCGGTGAACGACACCATCTGGATGCCGGGATGCGATACCAGCGCCTCGCCGACCGCCGCGCCGCCCAGCACGAGATTGAGGACGCCCGGCGGCAGCTTCGCCTGCTCGCACGCGGCCATCAGCCGTTCGGTCACGGCCGGGGCCAGCTCTGACGGCTTCAGCACCACCGTGCAGCCGGCCAGCAGCGCCGGCGCCAGCTTGGCCGTGATCTGGTGCAACGGGTAGTTCCACGGCGTAATGGCGGCCACCACCCCGACCGGGGCCAGCGTCACGCGGGAATTGCCGATCGTGCGGACGAAGGCGAACGTGTCGGCCAGCGCCGCCGTGGCGCGCCACGCCGCGATCGGTGCATCGACCTGGATGCGGCGCGACAGCTTCAGCGGCATGCCGACTTCACGCGAGATCTCATTGGCCAGCTCCGCCGCGCAGCCTTCCAGCGCGTCGGCCAGCGCGCGCAGGTACGGCGCCCGTCCGGCTGCGCCCAGCGCCTGCCAGCCAGGCTGTGCCCGCACGGCTGCCGCCACGGCTTCGGCCACGTCGTCCGCGGTGCCGAGACAAACCTCGGCCAACGGGGCTTCGGTCGCCGAATCGTAGACGCGGACCAACTCGCCGCCTCGCATCGGGCGACGTGCGCCGTCTATGTAGTGTTGGGTCAACTGCTTCACTGCGACTCCTTGGTATTGCGTTTGTCCAGAAACGCAGCCATTACGCGCTGCGGTTCGCCGTCGGCATAGCATTCGAGCTGCGCCCGGATCCCGGCGACACAGGCGTCATCGAATCCCGGCTGCGTCATGGCGCGAAAACGCTGCTTGGACAGGCGGACGGCAGTCGGCGGCAGCGCCGCGAGCGATCTGGCCTGCGCGAGCGCCTGTGTCATCAGTTCGGTCTCGCCGCACAGCGCTGTCACCAGGCCGATGTCGAAGGCGCGCTGGCCGCTGACCAGCTCGCCCGACAGCGACATCTGCACGTTATGGGTGTGCCCGACGTGCAGCGTCATCAGATAGGAACCGACGATGCTCGCCAGGCCTGCCTTGACCTCGGGCTGTCCCCAGCGGCTGTCCGCCGTGGTCAGCCGCCAGTCCGCGCACAGTGCCAGCTGGAAACCCGCACCGGCTGCCACGCCTCGCACGGCGGCCACGCAGGGCTTGTCCAGGTCGCGGACGGCCTGGTACATCGCCCGTTGCCGGTTCAGCCAGGGCACGAGCTGCTGCCAGGTCACGGTGGCTGCCTCGTCAAGATCCTGTCCGGCGCAGAACGCCCGCTCGCCGGCACCGGCCAGCACGACGGCGCGCACCGAAGGTTCGGCGTTGAGCCGGCCCAGCGCTTCGATCAACTCGCCGCGCAGGGCGTCGTTGACTGCGTTCATGCGTGTCGGGCGGTTCAGCGTGACGATGGCGATGTCGTGATCCTGTTCGACGCGTACGGTTTGCATATTTCAATTCCCCTTGAGTTCCACCACGGCATCGACCGCCATGACACCTTGGCCGGCCGCCATCACCATCAGCGGGTTGATATCCACCGATGCCAGCGCAGTGCGGTGACGCAATGCCCAGTCGCCGAGCGCCACCGCCGACGCTGCCAGTGCATCCAGGTCGAGCGCCGGGATGTCGCGATAGCCATCGAACAGCGGCGCCAGGCGCAACCGTGCGCAGGCCGCCTTGACGTCTTCGGCGGTGAACGGCGCGAGCAGGGTCACGACGTCCTTGCGGAGTTCGAGCAGCGTGCCGCCTTCCCCGATCATGACCAGCGGCCCGAACACGGGATCGACCGAGACGCCCAGCGCAAACTCATGACGGCCCTTGACCATCGTCGCCACGACCACCCGTGGCGATGCCACGCCCAGCCGCTGCAACGTGTCGAGGCAGTCCTGCGTCGCGCTGGCGACGCTCGCCGCATCGGACAGCCGAAGGTGCACGAGGCCGTGCTCGCTCTTGTGCGGGACATCCGCCGCACAGCCCTTGACCACGACAGGCACCCCGCCGAGCGCGTCAAACGCTGCTACCGCCGCATCCACGCTGTCGCATTGCCGGTGCGGCACGATCGGTACGCCGGCTTCGGCGAGCAAGGCCAGGCTGTGGGCCTCGTCCTGCAAGCCGCTGCCGCTGAGCGGCTGTGCGTCAGGCCAGGCCGGCGCCGTCTCGGTCGCCTTTGCCACCTTTGCCACCTTTGCCACCTTTGCCGCCTTTGCCGCCTCGGCCAGCCGATGGTGCGCGGCGTATTGCGCCAGCGCTGCAACGGCATCGGCTTCGGTGACGAAGGCCGGCACGCCGTGTCGCACGAAGGCTTCGCGCACGGGCTGTTGCGGCGCGCTCGCCACCAGCGGCCTGGCGTGGTGCGCACTGAAGGCGGCAGCGTCGCGCGCCAGCGCCTCGACGTCGTAGCCGGGACCGGCCACCGGAATGCCGACCATCACCATGTCGGCCTGCGGATCGGCGCCCAGCGCCTGGAGCACGCGCGGGAACATGTCGCCCTTGCCCAGCAGCGCGGCGGTCATGTCGAGCGGATTGCTGGCCGTGCCGAACTCGGGCAGGATCGCGCCCAGTTCGCGCAGCGTGGCCGGTTGCAGTTCGGTCAGCGGCAGGTCGTGCCGTTCGGCCAGGTCGGCCGCCATCACGCCCACCGCGCCGCTATGGCTCATCACGACCGTCCGGCCCTGCCCCGGGGGACGCTGCTGCAAATACAGCGGCACAGCGCGAACCAGCTCGCCGATGTCGCGCGCACGCCAGATGCCGTGACGGGCCAGGAAGGCATCGATCGCGGCGTCGTTGCCGACCAGCGCACCGGTATGCGAGGCTGCCGCCTTGGCACCGCGCTGGCTGTTGCCGGCCTTGATCGCCACGATGCTGGCGCCACGCGCTCGTGCCAGCTCCGCCGCGCGGGCCAGCTGCGCCGGGTCGGACACCGATTCGAGGTAGACCAGGATCAGCCGCACCTCAGGGTCCGCCGCCACGGCCGCGGTCATCGCGCAGGCGTCGAGATCGGCGTCGTTGCCCGTCGCCACCAGGTAGCGCACGCCGTAGCCGGCCTGGCGCAGCAACGCATAGGGCATGACGCTCGCCGCCCCGCTCTGGCTGATGATCGCGATCGGGCCGTCCTGGGGCGCCACCTCCATGAACATCGTCGAGAAATTAAGCACCGCGCCGCTGGCGAAGTTGGCCGTGCCTTGCGCGTTCGGGCCCACCAGCCGCATGCCGCTGGCATTGGCCACCGCCACCAGTTCCTGCTGCCGCTGGCGTCCCGCCTCGCCCGTTTCGGCAAAGCCCGACGCCATGATGACGGCAGCCTTGACGCCCGCGGCGCCGCACTGGCGCACCTGCTCGAGCGTGGCATCGCCGGACACTGCAATTACGACGGCGTCCGGCGCCTTGCCGATCGCACCGAGGTCGGGGTACGCGCGATAGCCCTGGATGACCTCGCGCACCGGGTTGACCGGAAACACCTCGCCCGTATAGCCGAATGCGCGCATGTAATGGATCGGCCGTCCGCCCACCTTGTTGGGGTTGTCCGAGGCGCCGATCACGGCCACCGATGCCGGCGAGAACAGGGCGTCGAAGGTTGCAGAGGTCTCAGTCAAGGGTCGCTCCCGATGCCTTGACCACCGGCGACCACTTGCCGGCGTCATGCTGGATCAGTTTCGAGAACTCGGCCGGCGTACCCGGCAGCGGCCGGGCGCCCAGCGCGGCGAGCTGTTTCTGCACATCTGCCTGCGCCAGCACGGTCTGCAGTTCGCTGTTCAGGCGCCGGATCACGTCTGGCGTGGTGCCCTTCGGTGCCGACAGGCCGAACCAGATCGTTACGTCGAAACCCGGCAGGCCGGCCTCGGCAATCGTCGGCACCTTGGGCAGCGCATCCGAACGGGTCGCGCCGGTCACGCCGAGCGCCTTGACCTTGCCTGTGCTGATGTACTGCACCTGGCTCGATACCGTGTCGAACATCATCGAGATGCGTCCGCCAAGCAGGTCGGTGAACGCCGCCGCCGAACCCTTGTATGGCACATGGACGATGTCGATGCCCGCCATCGACTTGAACAGTTCGCCGGACAGGTGGTTGGAGCTGCCGTTACCAGCCGAGCCGAACGTCAGCGTGCCCGGTTTCTGCTTTGCCAGCGCCACCAGTTCCTTGACGTTGCCGACCGGCAGGTTGTTCGGCACCACCAGCACGTTGACCGTGGAGGCCACCGAGCCCACGGCATCGAATGACTTGACCGGATCCACCTTCAGCGAGCGGTAGAGCGACGGGTTGATCGCCATGGTGCCGGTGGTGGAAAAGAACAGCGTATAGCCGTCAGGTGCCGCCTGCGCGGCGGCCTCGGTGGCGATGGTGCCGCCGGCGCCGCCGCGGTTGTCGATCACCACGGGCTGTCCGAGCTGCTGCGACAGGTGCTGGCCGATCAGCCGCGCCATCGCGTCAGTGGGCCCGCCTGCCGGAAACGGCACAACCAGGCGGATCGGCTTGGCGGGATAGCCGGTGGCGGCGGCAGCGGCGGCGCTGAAGGCGGCCGGGGCGGCAGCGAGCAGCAAGGCGCATAACGGTCGCCGGAATGCGCGAAGCACAGCGGAAAAGCACGGCATGTTGTCTCCAGATGTTTCATAAGGCCCCTCTCTGCCAGGAGGGATGGCCTCAGTGTATGGAGTCCTGAACCAACGCAAAAGAGTAGAATCGTCGATATCTGATATCGACTTTTTGGATGGGATGACGCCGTGAACCTGAAACAGCTCGAAACCGTGGCGCTGGTGGCCGAAGTGGGATCGCTGTCACGTGCGGCACGCTCGCTGGGAATCGCCCAGTCGCTGGTGAGCCGCGCCATTGCCCAGATCGAAGCCGAATGGGGCGACCGGCTGTTCGAACGGACCGGCCGGGGCGTGGTGCTGTCGGAATTCGGCCAGCGGATCTTCCCGCATGTCCAGTTGCTGCTGGCCCAGTCGGCACGGCTGCGCGACGAGGTCAAGGACGCGGCGGGCGTGCCGGTCGGCCAGGTGAGGATCGGCGTGCTGCCGTCAATGGCGCGGCGCCTGATACCGGCGCTGTTCGAGGATCTGCGCGCCACGGCGCCGGGTGTCCGGCTGCGCGTTGCCGAAGGGTTCAGCGGACAACTCGACGAGGAGCTGGAATCGGGCCACCTGGACCTGGCGGTCATCAACCGCTATGGCCCCGGCCCGCGCCAGGACGAAGACGTGCTCGCCCAGGTCGCCACTTACCTGATCTGCGCGCCCGGGCATCCGCTCGCCGGGATGCCGACGGTGCCGTTCCGCAAGCTCGACGGCCTCCCACTCGTCCTGCCGCCGGCCCCCAACGGGCTGCGATCGATTCTCGACCAGCACGCGCGCCAGCTCGGCATCTCGCTGGATGTCGCGCTGGAAGTGGAATCGCTGAATACGATGAAGGAGGTTGCGCTTGCGGGTGGCGCTTTGACGATACTGCCGATCCTCGCGGTGGATCACGAAGTTGCCAGCGGACGCTTGTCCGCAGTCGAGATTGTCGAGCCGCGCTTAACGCGGACCATTGCCATGGGCGTCACGCGACATCATCCACTGTCCCGGGCGGCGCGGCTCGTTCTGTCCCGGCTTCACGACCTGGTGCCGGAAGTCGCAAGGGGCACCTAGTTGCGGCGGGCTGTCATTTGGCGAGAAATACCCGCGCGGCAGTGTGATTGCCAACAGTGGCACCTGCGGTCAAGGCAATATCGTATGCTTGGTTGCGTAGCCCTATCCCTTTCCGATCATGGACAAGAATGCCTCCGCAGAAGCCGGCTTGCCGTTCCACATGACCTTGCGCGACGGGCGGCAAGTGGTGCTGCGCCCGATCCGGGTGCAGGACAAGGCCGGCCTGCTGGCAGCCTTTCACCGCCTGTCCGAGGATTCGCGTTATACGCGCTTCATGGCTTCGATGCGCGAGTTGCCCGACGCCATGCTCGAGTCGGCAACGCACCCGGTGGCGGGACGAGAGTTCGCGCTGGTCGCCGTGGCCGACGACGGGGAAGCCGGGACCATCGTCGGCGGCGCACGCTACGCCGCAGGTCCGGGTAGCGATACCTGCGAGTTTGCCGTGACGGTCGCCGACGACTGGCATGGCGTCGGGTTGGCAAAGTGCCTGATGCAGAGCCTGATCGGCGTTGCCCGTGCTGCCGGCTACCGGAACATGGAGGGCTTTGTGCTCGCCTCGAATACTTCGATGCGAGGGCTTGCCCGCAAGCTGGGCTTCGTCGATACCGTCTGCCCCGATGACGGCACACTGCGCGTGGTCACGCTTGGCCTGGCTGAGGTGCCGGGGCCTGCGTGAGTCGGGGACAGATAAGGGACGCCGGCATCGCAAGGTCGAGGGAGTCCTCGCGAGCAACGATGGTGATATCGTGCCAGGCTCGGTGCTCGATACCACCGGCCGGCGCAAGACGCGCGTGGCCTTTCCCGCAAACCCATCGTGACCTGCATCTTCCGCTTCGCTTGTTACTGCCTGGCAGCCGCCGGCCTCGCCTTCCTGAACACCGCACATGCCACCGACATCGACTGCGATCCCTCGGCCACACCTGCCGCACCCACGCAGGCGCGGCGGCTGATCTGCGAATCCGCGCTGTTTTCCATGGGCTACCAACGCATCTATGCCGACCAGCAGCGGCTGCTCAAGGCAGGATCGATTACCGAGGCAGACATCGCAGCGTTCCGGAGGAAACGGGACAGTTGCGATTCCGCATCGTGCCTGGACACCGTCTTCCGGGAATGGAGAGCATTCGCGAGCCAGGCCCAACGCAAGCAGTAATTCAAGCACCTCGGCAATCCGCGGCTTGCCTTCAGGACCAGAAGGTTGGCAGTGTCCACGAACCTGAATGGTTCACGTCAAAGCCGCCAGCAGCACGTTTTGCGCAGCCTCGCCGTCATGCGGTGACCGGCGCTCGTATTTTCCGTCCGGCATCATCTGCCAGGCGTCGCAGCGGTCCGACAAATACGCTGTCAAGCCTTCCGCGATCACGCGCTGCTTCAGCCTGGTGTCGAGGATGGGAAAGCAGATCTCTATCCGCCGGGAGAGGCTCCGTTCCATCCATTCGCCGCTGGAGAGCAAGACCTTCTCTGCCCCGCCATCGTGAAAATAGAAGATGCGCGAGTGCTCGAGAAACCGGCCCATGATCGATTTCACCTCGATATTCGTCGACAGGCCCGCCACGCCGGGGCGCAGCGCACAGGCGCCTCTGATAATCAGGTCGATACGCACCCCGTCACGTGAAGCATCGTACAGGGCCTGAATCAGGTCCGGCTCCAGCAATGCATTCATCTTGGCGATGATCAACCCCTTGCCGCCGGATCTGGCGTGCTCGGCCTCGCACCGGATCGCGGCAAGCAATGCCTTCTTCATGGTGAACGGTGATTGCCAGATATGGGTCAGGCTGTTGGTCTGGCCAAGACCGGTCAACTGGCTGAATACCTGGGCCACATCCTGCGTCAGCGACTCGTTGCAGGTCAGCAGGCCAAAGTCCGTATAGGTGCGCGTTGTCTGGCTGTGATAGTTCCCTGTGCCGAGATGCGCATAGCGCCTGAGTTTTCCGCCTTCGCGCCGTAATACCAGCACCATCTTGGCGTGTGCCTTGAAGCCAACGACCCCGTAGATGACATGCGCGCCGACTGCCTCCAGTTGCGCAGCCCAACCGATATTGGCCTCTTCATCGAAGCGGGCCAGCAGTTCCACCACGACAGTGACTTCCTTGCCGTTGCGCGCCGCCTCGATCAGTGCCGACAGCAGGACCGAGTCATGGCCCGCCCGATAGACCGTCTGGCGGATTGCCACCACATCGGGATCCTGCGCCGCCTGCCTGACAAAATCCACCACCGGTGCAAAGGACTGGAAGGGATGATGCAGCAGGATGTCGCTTTCGCGGATGGCGTGGAAGATGTCCGCATGCTCCTGCAAGGCCTTGGGCACGCCGGGCCGGAAAGGCTTGTACTTCAGTTCCGGACGATCGACCTGATCCGGCACCTGCAGCAGGCGCACCAGGTTGACCGGCCCGTTGACCGAGAACACCTCGCTGGTCGACAAGCCGAATTGTTCCTGCAGGAACGCAGTCATCGCCGGGGTGCAGTTGTCGGCCACCTCAAGCCTGACCGCATCTCCGAGATGACGGTGCGGTAGTTCGCCTTGCAGCGCCTCGCGCAGATTCTTGACTTCTTCCTCGTCGACAAACAGCTCGCTGTTGCGGGTCACGCGAAACTGATAGCAGCCGCGAACCGTCATGCCACTGAACAATTCTCCGACGTGGGCATGAAGGATGGACGAAAGGAAAACAAAGCCATGCTGGCACTCGGAAACATCAGATGGCAGTGCAATGACACGCGGCAGCGCCCGCGGCGCCTGCACGATGGCATAGCCCGAGTTGCGCCCGAACGCATCCTTGCCCTCCAGTTCGACGGCAAAATTCAGGCTCTTGTTCAGGACGCGCGGAAACGGATGCGCCGGGTCCAGGCCGATGGGGGTAAGCACCGGCATCAGCTCGGCAAAGAAAAAGTCCCGGATCCATGCCGCCTGCACTGGATTCCACGAGGGGCGCCGCAGGAAACAGATCTCCTGCCCGGCCATGGCGGGAATCAGCACGTCATTGAACAGGCAGTACTGCTGATCGACCAGTTCGCGAACCCGTTCGTTGAGCCGTGCGTAGACCTCTTGCGGTGTGAGCCCGTCCGGGCCGGCAACCGGAGACTGGAGCAGGCACTGCTCTTTCAGGGCCGCGACGCGGATCTCATAGAACTCATCCAGGTTGCTGCTGAAGGTACACAGCGCACGCAGGCGCTCAAGCAGCGGCACGGCGGAATCGGCAGCCTGCTGCAAGACGCGGTCGAAAAACTCCAGCTGGCTGAGTTCGCGGTTGATGTAGAGTTCATTGCCATTCAGCATGCCAGCTCGCAGGCGTATTTGTGCGTGGGATGGGATTCATGTTCCATGATATGCGTGCCCACGACGGTCGGCGCGCCGCCGTCGGCAATTCCACATGTGACAGCACCAATCTGTGTGTGCAGCATGAATAACTTGTCATCCACGTTTGGGACGGAGATTCGTCCCGCCAGGCGCATCCACTGCCTAAAATGGTCTGGGCGTGCCCACTGGAGTAAGCAATGACACATGAAATGCCGCCGTTTACCGAGACCACCCCGGCAGGACTGAGGAGCTTGATCGATCATATCGAAGCTGCCGCCGCGGCCGGTCACCTTGACCCGGAGTTTGTGCGCAAGCTGGGCAAGCGCATTGCGAAGGAGCTGGAGGAGATGAGAGCCACCAAGCTACGTAGCGACAGCGAACTTGCAGGGCTGGAAGCGAGCGTAGCGGCCCTGACTCATGCCGCCGACAGTAAGGACGGCGCCAGGCTGACCAGGTCGCTGCAGAGGCTGCGGGAGCACGAGATACCCGCCGGTGAGGGGAAACCTAACTGAAAGGCCTTCGATAGCCCCTGATTTCTTTGCTCCTCTCGTCAGGCAGCAATACTGGATCCGACGAGGAGCAGGCGAGGTTGGCGGATTCCCTGTCCGCTCCATGCCACTTGCCGAAATCAAAATTATTAAGTAAATAGCCCATTCTCTCTCGTGGACGCTTTCGTGGAAAAAAGCGACCACCGGTTTCATATGGCACGCGCACGAGACCTCGCAACCGTGATCCGCAAACTCCTTCGACAGGCATCGTATTGAGCGATCTGACCGGCAACAGGGAAGACACCGCCATGGCGCCTGAACGGCTGAAGCAGGCGCGCCTGACCCGCATGCGGATCACCGCCACTTGCCTGCTGGCCGCCATGATCGGCTTGCTGATCGTCAGCGTCATGTTGCAGCGCGACTATCCTGCCCTGGCATGGCTGCGCGCCTTTGCCGAGGCGGGCACCGTCGGCGCCATCGCCGACTGGTACGCCGTAGTGGCACTGTTCCGGCATCCTTTCGGCATTCCGGTCCCGCACACCGCCATCATTGCGCGGAACCAGGAGCGGATTGCCAAAGGACTGGGCAGTTTCGTCGAGCAGAATTTCCTGACACCGGCAATCGTGGTCGACAGGCTCCGCAGCCAGAACACGGCCGCAGCGGTTGCCGCCTGGCTGGCCAGGCCGGAGAACAGCCGAATCATCGCCGATTCCGTCGCAAGTTCGGTTCCCGCATTGCTGGGCAGCCTCAACGACAAGCAAGTTGCGCGGCTCTTCGAACGCACGGTGGTGCCGCAACTGCGCACGCTGGATGTGTCCCGCCTTGCCGGCAATGTCCTGACGATCCTGACTGAAGGCGGCCGCCACCAGCCGTTGTTGAATCACGGGCTGCGGGCGCTGGAGCGCTGGCTCGTGGCGAACTCGGATGTGGTCAAGGCAAAGTTCGGCGAGGCGTCCAGGTACACGCCTGCCCTGCTCGACCGGTATATCGTCAACAAGTTTGTGGAAGGCATCATTGCGCTGCTGCATGAAGTCGTGGCGCATCCTCATCACGAGCTGCGCCAGCAGTTCGACGCCGCCATCCAGGACATGATCGGCAAGCTGCAGACCTCCGACGATTACCGGCGCGTTGGCAAGACCTGGATGCGGGACTGCATCCGGTATCTCAGGCGCGAGGACTACTACCGGATTCTCTGGGAGCGAGTCCGGGCCCGCCTGAACGCCGATATCGCCAGCGAGCGGTCATTGAGCCGCGACACGATCGCCGGCACGCTGGCCTCGCTCGGCAAATCCGTCTCGGAGGATCCAGCCATCCAGCAGAAACTCAATGCATGGTGGCTGGATCTCGTTCGCACCGTGGTGCTTCGCTACGGCCGCCATATCTCCGCGCTGATCACCGAAGTGGTGCAGAGCTGGAACGCCCAAGAAGTCAGCCGGAAGATCGAGGCGGAGATCGGGCCGGACCTCCAGTACATACGGATCAACGGCACCTTCGTCGGTGGCGCCGTTGGCGTACTGCTCCATGCGGGAGCGCTGCTGCTGGCTTAGGACGCCGCCAGGCATGTCTATCGGGGCCGTTCGACGCGACGGAAGCGCTTCCAGAGCTGCTTCTGCCTTGGCCGGTCCGCTTCGCGCTGGGCGGCCAGGAACCCTCGCGCATAGGCCGCGCCCGCCGCCACCGCCTCGTGCCTGTGCTGAAGCTTGCTGAGCAGGCCATCGGCCACCGCGATATCGTTGCCCCAGCCCAGGTCGTCTTGCAGCCGAGACAACGCCTTGTGATACCCGCGCAATGACTTCTGCGGCAGCAGGGACGCAAAGAACTCGGTTGCGTACCGCAGCTTCTTTGCCGCGATACGGGCCCGATGTCGACGCTGCGCGTCCAGCTTGTGCAGTCCCCGGCCCCTGCGCACCAGCTTGCGATGCCGCTTGCGCAGCGTATCGCGCGCGAATTTGGTCACGGGCGCCGCCATTGCCTTCGACGGCTCCTGTTCATTGCGCCACGCTGCCGAAGCCACCCACCGGTTCAGCTCGATGGCGAGCTTCGCGTAACGGGCTGAAGAGACCGCTTCCGCGGCGGCCTGGCGCCGCTGCGCTGCGATGTCCTGGGCACGCTGCCGCACACGGCCCAGGTCGGCCTGTGTACTTTCCTCCGCCACGATCTTCGGGAGCGTCGAGTGGGCAAGGACTTCCCAGTCCCTGGACTCGCCAAGCTCCCCGGCGATCCATTGGATCTCGTCCTGGAGTGCATCCGGACATGCCAGCACCGGCGAGAACATGTCTAGAGCGGAGCGAAGCCGCCGCAGCCCCACACGCATCTGGTGCACGCCCTCGGCCGAACGTCCCGATGCCACGGCAGCTTCGTTGCCGTGTACCTGCGCCAGGCAATTCTCTGCAATGCTGCGGAAGGCGGCTTCCACGCTGTCTTTCGGATCCAGTTCGAGCGGCGACGCGCGTACGGCCGCCAGCTTCTCGCAAACCAGCAGCCCATAGCCACGATCGCCCTTGCTCATGAAGCTCAGGCGCAGCGGAACCACTTGAAGGATCTGCGCGGCCAGCGCATAGAGCTGGGCGGGATCGCCCTCCTTGAGTTCCATTTCGAACTCGAGCACGGGTTGGCTGGCTTCGCCCGCACTGACCACGCCCCGGTCGATCGCCAGCTCGACTTCGTCTCCTTCTGGCAGTTTCAGCGGGACGACGGTGCGACTGATGTCCGCCGAGAACACCGGCGCCAGCCGCTCGTCCAGCCCGTTTGCGTCAAAGATCCTTCGGACACAGGCGTCCTTCGGCACCAGCTTGTGCAATTTCGTCGTATCGGGCTGCCAGCCGGCGACTTGCGATTCATATTCCTCGCGCTGGAACAAGCCGGCACCACGCTCGCCCACGGACTTCAGTGTCTGGACCAGGTGGTCACCGTCGTTACGCACGCGCAGGGAAGCATGGCGGCGACGCAGATCCAGTTCCGGCGTGTCGAAGTACTGGCTTTTCAGCGCCGCCTCGTGCCGTTGCCCGCCCTGCATGGACTGCAGCAGCGGCAGATCCCGTACGCGACCGGCCTGGTCGGCCGACAGTTCAAACTTCAGTTCCCGCTCCATGGTGTCACCTCCATGAAGCTATGTTAGGCGTCGTGGGCCCAGGGCGCGCGACCCGCGTTCAGACCCTTGCCCGATGCGACGCCGCCGTCGCCATCGCGCTATGGTGTGCAGCATCAGGAACAGGCGTCGCTACATCACCAGCTTGTTGAAGCTTTCTTCCAGCATCGGAACACCGATCAACGCGCCGTGGATCCCGATGGATCTCCAGCACCTCCATGATCTCGTGTTGCGTAGCGCCATGACGAATGGCATTGCGCATATGTGTCTTTATGCCGGGCTTGTACAAATGCGTTGCTGCAGCACCCAGTGCACAGAGCACGAGTTCTGGATGATGTCCCCGATCAGCTGGACCCGACGCTCCTGCGTCAGGCCGGCTTTAATGTGGCATTCAATGAACGGCAAGATTGTCTCCTCGAATCCATTATTTCAGGCGGCTGATCAATGCTTTGTCGTTGGCCGCGCCTTCGACGTATTCCGGAAGATGCTCGCCGTGCTCGACGAAGTTGATGCCACGGCCTTCACGAATCACGAAGAAAATGTCGTCCTTCGTCTCTCCGGTCGCCTCACTGACCACACGTAGCAGGCCCGCCGCAAGCTGCCGCTTCTGCTCGTCGGTCCTGCCAAATCGCATATCACAAGAAATAAGGGCCATCTGTCTCTCCTGAGCCTGTGTCGTTACTGGATTCCCCGGTGTTTCGCCGGGAACTTTGGTGTCGGACTCACCTTCGCCATGAGTTGCATCAACTCAGAAATCGAATGCTCATCCAATGTCGAGACCAGATGAATGATCTGGCCTCGAAGCGCTTCATCGGCATATGGCTCGCTCAGCCAATGGAATTTCTCGACCGCGCGCTCCCAGCTGAGCGGATTGCCGAGACCGCCTTCAAAACCGACGTGCTCGGCAGACAACTCGCGGCCGTCCTTGCACCGGATCGTCACCCTGGTGTTCAGCGCCTGGGGATACTGGGCGGTGAATGCCGGATCGGGACGCACGGTGACCTTTTTCAGCAGTGCCTGCGCATCGGCTGCCTGCACGCGCTCGGGCTCCAGCTGGGCAGCCCTACCTGGTCGTCGAGCAGGGCGGCTGCGATCAGGTATTTGAGGTTGTAGTCCGCTTGCTCTTTGGTCTGCGGATGATCCTTGGGACCGAAGGCGCCACCGCCCGCGATGTCGAAGCCCGTCTGGAAGATGTCACACACCACTTGCTCGACGTCTTCACTTTTCACGTTGTTCTTGCGCTTGAGCGCAAGCGTGGCCTCGAGCACTGGCTGGCCGTGGATCAGCGAGCAGTACTTCTTCATCACGGACTGGAAGATGATCTCGAGCCGCTGATCCTCCCAATCGACGTCAATTGGCTGGTCGAACATCCGGACCAGGCCGTTGGGCCCTTCAAACAGGCGAAGCGGACCGGTGAACCCGCGCTTTGCAAGCGACACCGCATAGACCGCGCGCATGCCAGTGATGCCCGGGGAGAATCCCTTCCATTGCGAGACCGGCTCGGAATGAACGCAGGTCAACGAAATGTTGTCCACGGTGGCGATCGCTATCGCATGGGCGAGTTGCTCCTGATCCAGGCCAAACAGCTTGCCCGACCCGGCCGCCGCTGAAACTGCGAGCTGGATAGCGTGATTGAAGCCCTTTGCCATCACCGGAACGACTGCCGTAATACGCCCCTGGATCTCATACGCTACCGCCAGCGCGAGCATGAAGTCCTCGCCGCTCGCGGACACATGCACTGCCGCCGCCAGGATGGCGCCGAAATTGTCGCTGGGGTGGCAAAGCCCGCCCGGCGACATGTAGCTGTCCAACAGATCGACGTAGCGGACTAGGCCGGAGTTGTACAAGGCGGCCTGGTCAGGCGATGTCTTGCCGCCGCCGATCAGCGAGCACGAACCCGAGCCACGGTATTCATCGAACTGCTCTCGCAGTGCCTTGAACGGGGTGCCAGGAAGCGCCGCAATCGCACAGCCGAGACTGTCGAGGATATTGCGCTTGAACAGATGGCGAGCCTGCGGGGTGAGTTGATTCGCTCGCGCGTTCGAAGCGAACGTTCCAATACGTTGAACCGTGGTGGGTGCAGTCATGTCTGGAAGCTGTCTCTTTAGGAGTGTCCAATCGCAACAAGTGTGATTGCTCTGGCAACAAAGCGTCACGCCTTGGAGACGAAGTTTGGACCGTTCCAGAAGAGAAGCAAGCGAGGATATTGCATAGGGTTATCTATCGCGCAGATAGCCCCTCTGCTCCCCGATATGTCGGGTCGGAATGCGATGCTGCGCGCCGCCGGCAAGGGCCGGCCGCGCGCATTACCTCCAGACTGCATTGCAAAACAACCTTATTGAATCTTCAGGGAAGGCCTTTTCAGTTGTGCAAATTTGTCCGGTTTAATCGATATTCCCGGACGCAAGGCGTGAGCGGCACCGGGCATGTACGCCGCGCGCCTGCACGAAGAAATCCGTCCCAAGTTGCTTGAGACCGTCCGGGAAATCGAGCGCAGCCTCGGGCAAGGCGCGCGCGAGCCGCAAGCCGAACGAGCGGCACTGAGTCAGTCGCTCTGACGCGGACGTCAGAACAACTGCTTGTTCGCGTCGTAGTGGACCACGATCTCGTTCATGGCGGCGAGCAGCGCCTCCGCGCCACCGGGAAGCGCCTGCTCGACCGCGCGCATATAGCCCAGTAGCTGGTTCTTGGCCATCTCGGCGACTTCCATCGTGATGCCTTCGTCGTCGTGAAGAATCACATAGGAACGCGCGAACCCATACACCAGGAAGTAGGCGGCCGCATGCGACGGATCGCTTTTCATCAGTGTCGGCATGCTCTCCTTGACCCTGAGGAAGGCATCGGTGCCCGGTACGCTTGCATTGAACTGCTCGGTGACAGTGCTGAACGTCATGGTGGTCATCGCTGGTTTTGAAGAAGGAGGATGGAACGAACTGAATTCAAACCTGCTGGAGCATGCGCCGCAGCAGCGCCGCACCGTCAGCCCCCTTGTAGGCTCGCTGCCACAGGGACTCAACCATGTGCGTGTACAGGGCAACGGCTTCGGGCGCGGCGGTCACGGAAGCGATGCCGGATGAGATGTTCGGGAACTCGCCGAAGCGGAACGGGCTGACCGCCACATAGGATCCGCTCGGGCGCTCGAAGACCTGAAAGGTCGCGTTCGGCATGCTCTCGTCGACGATGCCGATCTGCATCCCGATGGGCTGCTTCTCCAGCAGTTCGGCAATGCGCTCGACCTCCGCACGCGCCGCGAGCGACCGCTCCATCCTGGTGGCAGGCGGCAGGTCCATTTTGCCGACAAGTCCGAAATGGACGAAGCGCTCCAGTTCGCGCAGCCCGATCAGGCTGACGATGGGCGCAGGACTCGACACGAACGAGCGCTTGCGCTCCTGCAGCAGCTCCATCATGGCCCGGATGCGCTTGTCATCGAGGTGGTCGCCGCTTTCCCGCAGCATCTGCTCCAGATAGCGGTCGTAGTCGGGAGAAGTGAGCAGGAAGGAAATGGGCTCGAAGTGCGCCAGAATCCGGGTCGCGCCCTGTTCCAGCTGGCGCATGCGCTCGATATAGGCCAGCGCCGACGGATAGTATTCCGTCCCCGCCCCCAAAAGCGACGCGAGCGAGGTGTCAAGGATGCCCGCCAGCTTCTCCAGCGTCTCAATTTTTACAATCTCGCCCTTTTCCATGCGGTAGACCGCGGCGCGCGAGATCCCCAGCACTTCGGCAATTTGCTCGGCACGCAGCTCCGCGCCCAGGCGATAAGCCCGCAGGCGGGCGCCAATGGCCTCGAAATCGATCATTCCGGCTGCGGTGGCACGACGATCCATCACTGTCTCAATAATTAGATTGCTGTCACTATAGCACGCTGGCGCGGGACAGCAATGGCCTCTTTTTGCGGACTCGGGAGATACCCTGATCCCATCAGAAATTCCTTGCCATGGCTATCGGGGACGAATAGTCTAAAAAAAAAGATTTCCACTGCATGACGCCCGGTTGTACGCCCCAGGTCGGCTACCGGACGCAGGTGCAGTGGTTTTTTAGATGCCATCGGTCTAAAAAAGGAGACAGACATGACAAAGCATCCGCCTTCCGCGCCAGCACCCCACTCCCCAGGCGCCCGATAAGCCCCAGCCGCAGCAAGTCACGACTACGATATCCAGAGGACTGTTCCCCATGGAAGCAAACGCCAAAGCATCGATGGCCCCCGCCGGTGCAATTCCTGAAGAAAAGACGTCGCCCTATGCCTGGAAGGCCCTGGCCGGGTCTGCCATTGGCTACGCAATGGACGGCTTCGACCTGCTCATCCTGGGCTTCATGCTGCCCGCCATCAGCGCAGCGCTGCTGCTGAACACCAGCCAGTCCGGCGCGCTGGTGACCTGGACGCTGGTAGGCGCCGTCGCCGGCGGCATCATCTTCGGCTCGCTCAGCGACCGGTACGGCCGCGTGCGCGTGCTGACCTGGACCATCGTGCTGTTTGCGGTGTTCACCGGCATGTGTGCGTTTGCGCAAGGATTCTGGGACCTGCTGATCTACCGGACCATCGCCGGTATCGGCCTCGGCGGGGAGTTCGGCATCGGCATGGCGCTGGCGGCCGAAGCGTGGCCGGCCAGCAAACGGGCACGCGTCTCGTCCTATGTCGCGCTGGGATGGCAGGCGGGGGTGCTGATGGCGGCACTGCTGACGCCGCTGCTGCTGCCGGTCGTCGGCTGGCGCGGTATGTTCCTGATCGGCGTGCTGCCGGCCTTCGTTGCCTGGTTTGTGCGCAACCGCCTGCACGAGCCGGAAGTCTTCGTGCGCAGCACAAGAACCGAGAAGAAAGCCAACGCCTTCAGGCTGCTGGTCGCGGACAGGCGCACCACGCGGACCAGCCTGGGCATCGTCATCCTCTGCTCGGTCCAGAACTTCGGCTACTACGGGATCATGATCTGGCTGCCGACATACCTGTCGAAGGCGCTTGGTTTCTCGCTGACCAAGTCCGCGTTGTGGACCTCGGTGACCATCGTCGGCATGATGATCGGCGTCTATATCTTCGGGCACCTGGCCGACCGCATCGGCCGCAAGCCCACCTTCCTGATCTTCCAGGCGGGTGCCGTGGCCATGGTCCTCACTTACGCAAAGCTGTCGGACCCGACGACGATGTTGTGGGCAGGCGCCGTCATGGGCATGTTCGTCAACGGCATGATCGGCGGATACGGCGCGCTGATCTCCGAGGCGTACCCGACCGCCGCCCGCGCTACAGCCCAGAACGTGCTGTTCAACATCGGCCGGGCCGTTGGCGGCCTGGGCCCCATCGTGGTCGGCGCGCTCGCTGCCACCTACTCGTTCCAGGTCGCGATCGCCTTGCTCGCCAGCATCTATGTGCTGGACATGCTTGCGACCTTCTTCCTTATCCCTGAACTCAAGGGCGTCGAGCTGGAATAACAGCACGCAATGCCGCGCTCCCATTGCGCGAGCGCGGCGGTTTCAAATCAGCAGGAGTCATCATGTCAGCAACCGTGTGCGGTGGGCGCAGCAGCGCCACCGTCGCTTCCTATCGCTGCCGGGTAGTCGAGCACTACTGGGTCAACCAGCGCTACAAGTACATTCGCCTGGCGTCGGACGCGCCGATCGCCACCATGACCAGGCCCGGGCAGTTCTATCAGCTCAAATGCCCCAGCACCGGTGACGAGGAACCGTTCCTGCTCCGGCCCATGAGCGTGTACGGCGCCGGCCCGGCCGACGGCACCATCGAATTCCTCTACAACGTGACCGGCGTCGGCACGCGCGCCATGTCGACCCTGCTGGTCGATGGCGAGATGGATATCGTGGGCCCGCTGGGCAATACCTTTACTTTCGCCCCGTCCTTCCGGCGCATCCTGGTCGTGGCCCGCGGTGTCGGCCTGGCCACGATGGCACCGCTGATCCGGCAAGCCGCGGACGCAGGCGTCGCCATCACTGCGGTGATGTCGGCGCGCAGCCGCGACGACCTGATGGAGAAAGAGTTCCTGCGCGGCGCTGCCGCCGAGGTCCACACCGTCTTCGACGCCGACGGTACGTCTTCGGTCGAAACCGTTGCAGTGCTGCTGCGCGAGCTGATCGACGCACAGCGGCCCGATGCGGTCTACACATGTGGCTCGCATAGACTGTTGATGCTGCTCCAGCGCATCCTCGGCGACTACCCCGCCGTCAGGGGAGAGGTGGCCATGGAGCAACGGATGGCCTGTGGCATGGGCGTATGCCTGTCCTGCGTGCGCCTGTTCGACTGCGAGGGCGACAAGCAGTTTCTCAGGGTCTGCCGTGAAGGCCCGGTGTTTCCGATTCGCGAAGTGGTTGGGGAGGTGGATTTTGGCTAATCTGACTGTACGGGTCGGCGACCTGACGCTGCGCAATCCCGTGATGCCCGCCTCCGGCTGCTTCGCGATCGAGTACCGCGAAGCGATGGACCTCAACCAGCTTGGCGCCCTGGTGATCAAGAGCGTTTCGCCGAAGTCCCGCGCCGGGAATCCCACGCCCCGCGTTGCGGAAGTCCACAGCGGCATGCTGAATTCCATCGGCATTCCAAGCAAGGGACTCGACTACTACCGCGGCAGCGTGCTGCCGCCCTACACGCAATACGACACACCGGTCGTGGTCTCGATCTCCGCCGACACGGCGGAAGAGTTCGCGCTGGCTTGCGAGGAGATGTCGCTGCCGGAAGTCGCGGCCATCGAGGCCAATATCTCCTGCCCCAACCTCGAGGCCGACGGCATGGCCTTTGCCATGCTGCCGGAGACCACCTACAAGGCAGTCTCCGCGATCCGCCGCCGCACCAGGCATCCGTTCTGGGTCAAGCTGACCCCGAACGCCAGCAATATCGCCGCCGTGGCGCGGGCCGCCGAGGACGCTGGCGCCGACGCCATCGTCATGGGCAACACCGTGCTCGGGATGGCGATCGACATCCGCACGCGCAAGCCCAGGCTTGGCAACGTCATGGGCGGCATGTCGGGCCCAGCGATCAAGCCGATTGCGCTGCGGCTGGTCCATCAGTGCTATCGCGCGGTGCGCATTCCCATCATCGGCTGCGGGGGCATCCAGAACGCGGACGACGCCGTCGAGTTCATGCTTGCCGGTGCCAGCGCGGTCCAGGTGGGCACCGCCTCGTTCCGTGACCCTGGCGTGATGCAGAAGATCATCGACGGGCTCCATGCCTATTGCGAAGAGACGGGCACCGCGGCGATCCGTGACCTCACCGGACAGGTGAAGCTCGACCGTCAACTGAGCGACCGCTGGTTGCGCTTCGCGCAGCAGTCGGGCTGAGCCGGCAGCCATCCTCCCGGACCAGGCCGCGTCACGCTCTCGCGTGGCGCCACCAATCATGCTGGACATGTCATGGATATTCTGGAACTAAAGCCCGTCGCGGAACAGCTCTTCCGGGACATACGCGAGCTATCGTTTGACGGCGTTGGCGTGACGCGCGACAGCTACGGCGCGGGGGAAACGGCAGTGGCCGAATACCTGCGGCGTTTCGCCGAAGGTCATGGCCTGCGCGTAGAGGCCGACCGCGCGGCCAACCTCGTATTCCGACTCCCGGAGTCGGAGGCGAGCGCGCCCGCGGCCTGGGTTGGGTCTCACATGGACTCCGTGCCCAGGGGCGGCAACTACGATGGCCTCGCGGGCATCGTGGCCGGGTTGCTCTGCCTGCTCGGCCAGAAGCAAAGCGGGACGTACTCGCCGGTACCACTGAAGGTGATTGCTTTCCGCGGGGAAGAAAGCGCCTGGTTCGGCAAGGCCTATATGGGCTCGGGCGCTGCGCTAGGCAAGCTGACGGCTGACGACCTGGCACTGGGACATCGCCAGACCGGCCAGACGCTCGGCGCAGCCATGGCTGCCGCAGGCGCAGATGTTCAAGCGGTCACGAACCAGGAGGTGCTGTTCGATAAATCCGCCGCCGCGGCCTATCTCGAGTTGCATATCGAGCAGGGTCCGGTCATGGTGGCGCGCCAGCTGCCGCTTGCCGTGGTCCCCGGCATCCGCGGCAATGTGCGGCACAACCGGGTCACCTGCGTCGGTGAGCCGGGGCACTCCGGCGCAGTGCCGCGCTGGCTGCGCAAGGACGCGATGTTCGCGGTGGCGGACCTGATCACGCGCCTGGACGAACACTGGAAGGCGCTGCTGGAACGCGGCATCGACCTGGTAGTGACGACCGGCATCGTGTCCACCAGCCCGGAAGAGCATTCCATTTCCCGCATCCCCGACACCGTGCACTTCAGCTTCGAAGCCCGCAGCAAGAGCGCCGAGACGCTCGAAGGCTTCTATCAGTTGTTCCGCACCGAATGCAAGGCGATCGCGCGGGACCGGGGCGTTCGCTTCGAGTTTGACCGACGTATCGATGCCGCGCCCGCCGTGATGGACGGCCGGCTCTCCGACCTGCTGACCGAGCAATGCAAGCGGGAGAACCTCCCCACCGAACTGGTACCGAGCGGCGCCGGCCACGACGCGTCATTGTTCGCGAACGCCGGCATCCCCACCGGCATGCTGTTCGTGCGCAACGAGCATGGCTCGCACAACCCGGACGAAGCCATGGACATCGACGACTTCATGCTGGGCGTCAAGGTCCTGTCCAACACCATTTCGAGCCTGTAAGGCCCACGAAGTCCCGGATATCCCCAATGCCTGAGACCCTGACCATCCGCCGCCCCGACGACTGGCACCTCCACCTGCGCGACGGCGACACGCTTGCCGCGGTGCTGCCGCATACGGCACGGCAGTTCGCCCGCGCCGTCGTGATGCCTAACCTGAAGCCGCCGGTGACAACGATCGCGGCTGCCATTGCCTATCGCGAACGTATCCTCGCGGCACTGCCGCCGGGCGCACGCTTTACGCCGTTGATGACCTGCTACCTCTGCGACAGCACCCGCCCTGCGGAGATCCGCGAGGGCTTCGAGGCAGGCGTCTTTAGCGCCGTGAAACTGTACCCCGCCGGGGCCACGACCCACTCGGAGTACGGCGTGACCTCGATCGAGCGCGTGTCCGCCGTGCTCGCCATCATGCAGGAGCTTGGAATGCCTCTGCTGGTCCATGGCGAGAGCACCGACCCGGCGGTGGATGTATTCGACCGGGAAGCCGTGTTTATCCGCCGCACCTTGCGCCCGCTGCTGGCGGCGTTTCCACGCCTGAAGGTCGTGCTGGAACATATCACCACCGAAGACGCGGCCGACCTCGTCATGCGCGATGACAGCGCAAGGCTGGCAGCAACCATCACGCCCCAGCACCTGATGCTGAACCGTAATGCCATGTTCACCGGGGGCATTCGCCCGCACTATTACTGCCTGCCTGTGCTCAAGCGCGAGCAACACCGCCTCGCGCTGCGGCGGGCAGCGACATCAGGGTCCCCGTCCTTCTTCCTCGGCACGGATTCGGCGCCCCACGACACTTCCGCCAAGGAGGCCGCCTGCGGCTGTGCCGGGATCTTCAGTGCGCCAACCGCGTTGGAGGCCTATCTCACCGTGTTCGAGGAGGAGAACGCCATGGCACGGTTCGAAGGCTTCGCCAGCGAGCACGGCGCACGCTTCTATGGCCTCCCGCTCAACGAAGGCACCGTCATCCTGCACCGGACCCGTACCCGCGTCGCCGGATCGGTATCCCTTCCCGACGGCAAGCGCATCCAGCCCTTCCTGGCGGGCGAGACGCTGGAATGGACACTGGCATCGCCTAGTCTGTAGATATCACCAAGCTGCAGGGAGCCCCTGATGAACACCCCCACATTCCGCATCGAATCCGACCTGCTAGGCGAGCGCGACGTGCCCGCCGACGCCTACTACGGCGTCCACACGCTCCGGGCCGTCGAGAACTTCCAGATCTCCGGTACGCCGATCTCGGCCTACCCCAACCTGATCCTCGCACTGGCAGCGGTCAAGCAGGCCGCGGCGGAGGCCAATGCCGAGCTTGGGCTGCTGCCGGTCCCACTCAGGGATGCGATCATCGCGGCCTGCCAGGAAGTGCGGGAAGGCAAGTTCCACGACCAGTTCGTTGTCGACACCATCCAGGGCGGGGCCGGGACCTCGACCAACATGAACGCCAACGAGGTCATCTGCAACCGTGCCCTGGAGATTCTGGGCCATAAGCGCGGCGAGTACGCTTACCTGCACCCCAACGAGCACGTCAACATGGCGCAGAGCACCAATGACGTGTATCCCACCGCGCTGCGCATCGCGACGTTCTTCGCCATCGGGCATCTGCTCGAAGCGATGGAAGTCCTGCGGGCCGCCTTCCACGACAAGGCAGTGGAGTTCGCCGGCCTGCTCAAGCTCGGCCGCACGCAACTCCAGGACGCCGTGCCCATGACCCTGGGCCAGGAGTTCTCCACTTACGCCGTGATGCTGGAAGAGGACATGGCGCGTCTGCGTGAAGCCTCCGCGCTGATTCGCGAAGTCAATCTCGGCGCCACCGCCATCGGCACCGGCATTACCGCCCACCCGGATTACGCCGCCAAGGCCACCGCGGCCTTGAGCCGGATCACGGGCATCGAGCTGCTCACCGCCCCGAACCTGGTGGAGGCAACCCAGGACTGTGGCGCCTTCGTGCAGATTTCCGGGGTACTGAAGCGCATCGCCGTGAAGCTGTCCAAGACGTGCAACGACCTGCGCCTGTTGTCGAGCGGGCCGCGCGCGGGCTTTGGCGAGATCAACCTGCCACCGATGCAAGCCGGCTCCTCCATCATGCCGGGCAAGGTAAATCCGGTGATCCCGGAGGTTGTGAACCAGATTGCCTTCGAGGTCTTCGGCAACGATACGGTCGTGACGTTCGCCGCGGAAGCCGGGCAACTGCAGCTCAACGCCTTCGAGCCCGTGATTGCCGCGAGCCTGTTCCGCAGCTTCAAGCATCTCACCAATGGCTGCTTCACCCTCGCGGAGAAATGCATCAAGGGCATTACCGCGAACCCTGAGCGGCTGCGGGAAACGATCGAGCGCTCGATCGCGCTCGTCACGGCGCTGAACCCCATCATCGGCTACAAGAACGCCACCGCGGTGGCCGCAGAGGCGTTTGCCAACAACACCAACATCCGCGATGTGGTGCTGCGCCGCAAGCTGATGACAGCAGCCGAGCTCGATGAAGCCCTGCGCCCCGAGGCATTGACACAGCCCCGGGTCTATCCGTCCAACCCTCCGCGCGAGGGCGGTCCAGCCAGATGAATTGGAATTGCCATATGTCATTGAGTCGCAATGAACTGACCCTGGGCACCTCCGTCGCCCAGGCCTTGCTGGATGCCGGCTGCATTGCACGAGCTGGCGTCGTTCCTTGCCAACCCCGCCGGCTGGTCCCAGGCGCATGGGGGGCATCGGCGCGACATAACGCCACCGGTCTCCTGAAGGCACTGACGGTAGCCGTCTGAAGGGAAGAAGTACACCGCGCGGCAATCTCGTGGGCGTCATCAGCACGGTCCGCGGCCACCGCTTGCCGCTGCCCCGGCAGTGATCTAGCGCCTTTTTACACCCATCCCCGTCGCTGTGGCTGGCGGCCATCTCATGGCCGCCACGGGCTCCCTTTTCCTTATTTCAACCAACTACATATCAATACGAGGAGACATCATGGCCAAAAGACCGCGCAACGCTGCACTGTGCACCGCCCTGCTGACAGCGGGACTAGGCTTCAATGCCAATGCGCAATCGAGCGTGACGCTGTACGGGCAAGTCGATTCCTACATCGGCAGCACACGCGCCGCGGGCGGGGAACGCGCCTTGGTCGTCGGTGCAGGCGGTATGCAGACGTCCTACTGGGGGATGAAGGGCGTCGAGGATCTTGGGAGCGGCATGCGTGCCATCTTCGACCTGAACGGGTTCTACCGCGTCGATACGGGGCGATCCGGCAGATCGGATACTGACGGCTTCTTCACCCGCAGCGCCTTCGTGGGCCTGCAGAGCAATCGCTACGGTACGGTCAAGCTGGGCCGCAACACCACGCCATACTTCCTGTCGACGATCCTGTTCAACCCGCTGGTCGATTCGTACGCGTTCGGGCCATCGATCTTTCATACCTACAAGGCCGCCACCAACGGACAGGTCTACGACCCCGGCATCATTGGCGACTCCGGCTGGTCGAACTCCGTCGTGTACTCGACGCCGACGTTCGGCGGCCTGACCGCCAACCTCATCTACGCCTTCGGCGAGCAGGCCGGCAGTACCGGCCAGAGCAAGTGGGGCGGAAACCTGACCTATTTCAACGGCGCATTCGGAGCCACGGCAGCGTTCCAGCAAGTCAAGTTCAATGCGACACCAGGAGACGTCACCGCTCCCAGCGCCCTGGTTGGCTTCAACAAGCAGAATGCGGCCCAGGTCGGACTGTCTTACGATTTCAAGGTGGTCAAGATGTTTGCCCAGGGTCAGTACATCAAGACCGATATCAATGGGGGCGCGGGCGACATCAGACACACGAACGCCCAGCTCGGCGCCTCGGTTCCCCTTGGCGCTGGCAGCGTCTTGCTGTCATACGCGTACGGCCGGACCAGGCATGGCACTAACGACTTCAGCAGGAATACCGCGGCAATCGCCTATGACTACAACCTGTCAAAGCGCACCGACTTGTACGCGGCCTACTTTTACGACAAGCTGACTTCCCAATCCCATGGCGATGCGTTCGGGGTGGGGATGCGGCATCGCTTCTGAGCCTTGCGTTCCTAAGCCAGCGCCACCTCCCCCGTCATCGCCAACTGCCAGCTAGGCGGGCTGCCAATGCTCGCCGTCAGGTGCGTGCAGAAGGCCTTGACCTTGGCGCTGGCGTGCTGCGTCGCGCGCAGCAGGTAGATGCCCCCCTGCGCTTGCGGCAACAGCCCGTCTAGCGTGAGTTCCACCAGGCGGCCCGCGCCGATATCCGGGCCCACCGACCAGTCTGGCATCAGCGCGATGCCGAGCCCCTGGAGCACAGACAGCCGGCGCGCGTCACAGTCATCGCACTCGAGCGCAAAGGTTGCCTGTGCGCTGTGCGCCGGTGTCAGCAATTCCCGCCAGCCGCGCATGCTGGTGCTGTGGCCACGATCGATGAGGCGGTGCCGCCTGAGTTCATCCGCATGGACGGGGCGTCCATGTTGCGCCAGGTAGGCGGGGGTCGCACAGATGATGTAGCGCTGATCGGATATGCATCGTGCAATCAGCGAGCTGTCGGCCTGCTGGCCGACACGTATCACAACGTCGAAGCGTTCCACCACGGGATCCACCACGCGCTCGGTCAGCGCCAGCTCCACGGTCAGGCGCGGGTATTGCGCGTAGAGCGCGCCCAGGTGCGGCACCACGTGGCGCCGGCCGAAGGCGGGAAGGCACGCTACCCGCACCAGGCCACTGACGCCCTGCTCCAGCGCGGTGACGGCGTCGCGCGTATCGCTGAGTTCATGCAGGATGCGCGTGGCCCGCGCGAACAGCAGGTCGCCGGCGTCGGTGCGGACCAGCGCCCGGGTGGACCGCGTGAACAGCGGCACGCCGAGCTCCCGCTCCAGCGTGTCGATCTGGCGGGCGACCGACGACGCGACCATGCCGCGCTGGCGAGCCACGGCCGAGAAGCTGCCAGACTGCGCGACTTCGACAAAGATGGCCAGGTTTTCGGCGAAGCGAGCGGATTCCATTTTTGCGATCCTCGCAAAGGCGTTGCGCGAGCACATCAGCTTCCCGCGTGTATGGCGGCGAGTTTAACATTCGACTGGCCAACGCAACCGGCGAGCTTTGGCGAAATAAGCAAAAGTGAAGCGCCGGACATATCAAGACCGACAACGGAGCCGATCCCGATGGAGACAACTGCAAAGATGACGATGCCCCACGTCCGGCGACGCCTGACGGCCGCTGGCATGCTCGCCGCGATCGCCGTGGCGATGGCCGCGCCCGCCAGCGCTCGCGCCGAGAGCTGGCCCGCCAAACCCGTGACGCTGATCGTGCCCTATGCGGCAGGTGGCACGGTCGACAAGGTCGCCCGCCAGGTCCAGGACGGACTGCGCAAGCGGCTGGCGCAGCCCGTGATGATCGACAACCGCGCTGGCGCAGGCGGCACCATCGGCACCGGGCAGATCGCGCGCAGTGCTGCGGACGGCTACACCATCGGCATGGTGTTCGATGCCTTCGCCACCGAGCCTTATATCTATCCCAAACTGCCGTACGCCTCGCACAAGGACCTGACCGGCGTCTCGTACATGGTGCGCTCGCCGATGGTGCTGGTCGTCCCTGCCAGTTCGCCTTACAAGACGCTGCAAGACTACGTGGCGGCGGCGAAGAAGCCAAACGCCGTGTCTTACGCGTCGGTGGGTGCGGGCAGTTCCAACCAGCTGGTGGCCGAACTGTTCCATGAAGCGGCCGGCACCAGCGGGATCCATACCCCGTACAAGGGCGGCGGTCCGGCGATCAATGACCTGCTCGGCAGCCACGTCGATTCGATGATCGCCAGCCTGCCGCTGGTGTTGCCGTACGTACAGGCCGGCAAGCTGCGCGCGCTGGCCGTGACCGCGCGGCAACGCGATGCGCGACTGCCAGCCGTACCGGCAGTGGCCGAAGCCTACAAGGGGTTCGAGGCCTATTCCTGGGTGGCGATGATCGCGCCGGCAAAGACGCCGCCGAACGTGGTCGGCAAGCTCGCGGCCGAGGTCAACGCCACGCTGCGCGATCCCGCGATTGCCAAGCTACTTGCGGACGGCGGCTTCGAAGTCATTGCGGGGGATGCCGCGCAGGCCAACAAGCTGATCCAGGAAGAATCCGCACGCTGGGGCCGGCTGATCAAGGCTCGCCATATCGCAACGGAATAGGTGCTCGCCCATCATGCAACCGTTTATCTACCAGACTCACCCGCAACGCATCGTTTTCCGTCCCGGCGCGCTCGCGGCGCTGGGCGAAGAGGTCGACACCCTCGGTGCCGGCAAGGTGCTGGTGCTTTGCACACCGGCGCAACGCGACCTGGCCGAACGTGCGGCGGCGGTGCTGGGCGCGCGCTGCGCCGGCATCTTCGACGGCGCGGTCATGCATGTGCCGGTGGAACAGGCGCGCCTGGCGCGCTCGACCGCGGCTGAACTTGGCGCCGATTGCGTGGTGGCGATCGGCGGCGGCTCGACCATCGGACTGGGCAAGGCCATCGCCCTCGAATCGGCGCTGCCGATCGTTGCCGTGCCGACGACCTATGCCGGATCGGAGATGACGCCGATCTACGGCATGACCGAGGGCGGGCTCAAGCGCACGGGCCGCAATGCGCGGGTGCTGCCGCGCACTGTGATCTACGATCCCGACCTGTCTCTCGGCCTGCCGGTTCCGGTCAGCGTGACCAGCGGGATCAACGCCATCGCCCATGCCGCCGAAGGGCTGTACGCCGCGGACCGCAACCCGGTCAGCGAATGGATGTGCCGCGACGGCATCGCGGCGCTGGGCCGCGCCCTGCCCGTCATCGCACGGGGCAGCGGGCAGGATGACGCAGAGGTGCTGGCGGCGCGCGGCGATGCGCTCTATGGGGCCTGGCTCTGTGGCGCCGTGCTGGGCAGCGTCGGGGTAGGCCTGCACCACAAGCTTTGCCACACGCTTGGAGGCACCTACAACCTGCCCCATGCCGAGGTGCACACGATCGTGCTGCCGCATGCACTGGGCTACAACGCGCCGGCGGCGCCGGAAGCCATGGCGGCCGTCGCGGCCGCGCTGGGACGCGACAGCGTCAGCGGTGCGCAGGCGGTGTTTGACCTGGCGGCTTCGCTGGGCGCACCCGTTGCGCTGCGCGATATCGGCATGCGCGAGGAAGATCTCGATCGTGCATGCGAGCTGGCGCTGCGTGAACAGTATCCCAATCCACGCCCGCTGGACGCTGCCGGCATCCGGCAGCTGCTGGATGATGCCTTTCATGGGCGGCGACCCGGCTGATGCCGGTCACACCCGGCCTGCGGCAAGGCGGCGGGCCGGCGCCCATTAACAATCGATTACATATACCGGGATCTGTTTGCACTATCCTCCGCAGCCAAAATGACGCCGCGGCCAAACCCTTGCTGCCGGGCGCCCAATGACACGGATGGAGGAGAACGCATGAAAACGATCCACTCGCTTTCCCTGATGGCAATGGCCATGATGGCTGCCGCCTCGGGAACCGCTCACGCGCAGCATGTTGTCGGCGGGATGGGCGAGGAAGTCAGGATTGGCGCTTTTTCCGGCCCGGCGCACGGCAACGGGAATCGGGGCCTGTCGGATAGTCGCGCATTCAATGCGGCGAAGCGGGACAAGGGACGCACGCGGAGCACCGAGCGCCATGATGCGCGCCCGGGCACCGTGCGCGCACCGGCATCCTCGCTGCCGGGCAGGCATTTGCCCTAGCCGACCGGAGACGAGCGCCCGCCGGTTCGGGCGTCATGCCCCGGGCCTGCCCTTCTCCGTCTTTTCCCGCTTCTCGCCTCCCAACGTCATTCGGGCTTCACGCCCGCATCCTGGATAACCTTCTCCCAGCGCACCTTCTCCGCCTGTACGAAGCGCGCGCTCTGTTCCCGGCCTTGCGCCATCGGATACGTGCCCAGGTCCTTCAAGCGCTCGATGAAGGCAGGCTGCGCCAGACTGCTGCTCACCGCCCTGTTGATCTCGTCGAGCACGGCAACCGGCGTGCCCTTGGGCGCAAACATCGCGAACCAGCCCTTGGCGACCAGTCCGGGTGCCACGTCCTTCGCCAGCGGAATGCCATCCAGTCCAGGCAGTGCGGTGTCGGAGGTGACCGCCAGCGCCTTCAGCCGGCCGCTGCGCACCAGCGGCACCAATGGTGCGATACCGTCGACATAGACCGGCACATCGCCCTTCACCACGGCCTGGATCGCCTGGGTGGTGCCGCTGAAACTGACCTGCCGAAACTTCGTCTTCTGCAACTGGCCCATCATCTCGGCGGTCAGGTGCGGCACGGAGCCGCGGGTCGGGCTGCCAATGGTGATGTCGTCCGGGCGCGCCTTGCCTGCCTTGAGCACATCGGCAAGGCTCTGGTACCCGGCCTTGGGGTCGGCGACGAACATCATCGGCGTGTAGGCCAGGGTGGCGGCCACCTCCGTGTCGCGCTGGATGTCGAACTTCGCTTCCTTGTACATCATCGGCGTGATGACGGCGGCGGCGGCATGGAACAGGCCCAGCGTGTAGCCGTCGGGGGCCGATTGCCGCAGCGCGCTCATCGCCACGATGCCGTTGCCGCCGGGGCGGTTCTCGACGATGACCTGTTGCTTCCAGGTTGCCGTCAGCCGCTCGGCCACCTGCCGGGCAATGATGTCGGGGGCGCTGCCCGCGATCGATGGCACGACGATGCGCACCATCTTGCCCGGATAGCCGGCAGCATTGGCAGTGGCTGCGGCACTGAACCCGGCCAGAAGAAGCAGCCCGAGGCAGGCGCGACGTTTCATGTTGTCTCCCGTATGTAGCACATCGTCGCCGGGGGCGTCATTGGCGATGCATATTTGATATAGCGTCAATTAATTCTAATTTAATTGGTGTCATCTCAAATAAGGACTTACCACTACCGGACCTCGCTGCATGCGAGCAAAGTCAGGGCGGCGTCACGAACGACGCGCCCTGGCGGAATGGGACAACGAGGAAAGGGAGATCAGGCGGCCTTGCTGCGCGGCTTGCGTGCCGGCTGGCGGTTCTGCTGCTTCCACGCTTCTATGCCGTCGAGCGTGATGCGCAAGCCCTCCTCGAAGGCGATATCGGAGGAGAGCCGGGAAAAAGCCTTGCTGACAAAGCGCGCGCCAGGATATTGCAGCTCGGACGCGGAATCGAGCTTCTTCTCGATAAAGCCCTGGTGGTATACGGGCAGCTGGCGCGATGCTTCCGCCATGCTGGCGGAGACCAGATACTGCGCGATCAGGTGGTAACCCAGCGCCACCTGCTCCGCGGTAAAGCCGCCCTGCATGATCGCCGACGTCATGCGATTGAAGAGCTCCATGCCGTAGTCGGTCTCACCCGGTGCCACGTCCTGGAACAGGCGGAAGCGGTTGTGCGACGCGACATAGATGCTGACGCCGGGATTCTCCACCGCCACTTCGAAGCTCAGCCGCGCGATGGCTTCGACATCGGCGCGCCAGTCCCCGGTCAGCGACGGCAGGCGCCCTACCCGCTGGCGGTAGTAGTCGTTGAGCACGCCGGAAACCAGCTGGTCCCGGCCGCCGAGGTAATAGTGGATCAGGCCGGGTGCCACGCCGAAGTCCTTGGCCAGCTGCACCATGGAAATCTGGTCCAGCGGCATGGTCTTGGTCAGCTTGATCGCGTGCTGCAGGATGGCCACGCGGCTGAGCATCGGCTCGGCGCCGATGGGCGAGTCGGTCTTGGGCGGCCGCCCACGGCGGCGCGGCGCAGAGGGCACCTCGGGAGCTTTGGGCGCCTTGCTGGCGGCGTCGGCGGAAGACTTGCGGGCGGCGGGCATCCTGGATTTACCGGTCGATGGCACACGGCCGCAGAAAAATTGCGGCCCTGGGAATTCTACCCCGGCGCACCCGCATTCGAAAAATCAGGCGCCGGCCGGCTCCGGCATGCTGCCGGCATGCGCGCAGGACCGCCGATACCTGCCGAGCGACAACGTCAGCACACCCGCCACCAGCAGCATGTAGGGCAGCACCACGAAGGGCACGCCGTAGCTGCCGTGCCGGTCGAACCAGGCACCCAGCCCGATGGGCCCGATCACCGCGCCAAACCCGTAGCCGGAGAACGCGACGCCGAACAGCGCACCGAACGACCGCAGCCCGAAGTACGACCGGACCAGGTAGGAGATCAGGTCGCCTTCCGCCCCGATCGTCAGGCCGATCAGCGTCGCCGCCACCAGCAGCATCTGGTAGTCGTTGCTCGAACCGAGCAGGTAGATGCCGGCCGCGCCGCCGATAAAGAAGACACAGGCAACGAACGGCGCATGGATGCGGTCGATCAGGATACCGGTCAGGATCCGGCCGATCAGCAGGCCGACACCGACCATCGAGGCACTGCGTGCGGCGTCGGCGGGATTGAAGCCCTTGTCCGCAAACATGGCTGGCAGGTGCGGGCCCAGCGACAGCGTGGCCGAAGAGCCGAGCACGAACACACCCCAGATGGCCCAAAGGCGGTAGCTGCGCAGGGCCTGCCTGAGCGGCACGCCTTCCGCCAGCGCTGCCTGCGCTTTCGGTTGGCCAACTCCGGCGGCGCGCCGCTCGCGCAGCAGCGCACAGGCAAGCAGGGACAGCATGATCGAGCCGATGCCCAGCGCCACATAGGCCGTGCGCCAGCCGTACCCGGTCACAAGGTACTGCGCGGTCGCGGGCATCAGCACCGTGCCGGCGCCCAGCCCGCACATCGCAATGCCCAGCGCCAGCCCCAGGCGCCGGTCGAACCATTGCGGGAGCACAGCCAGGTAGCCCAGCACGGATGTCGCCGCACCGAACACCCCCACCACCACCGACAGGCTGACCCACAGCGCCTTGCTGCCGTTCTGCAGCGCCATGCATGCGGTGGCGAGGCCGAACACCAGCGCCGAGACCGAGATCACCTTGCGGATGCCGTAGCGGTCCATCATGGTCCCGACCAGCGGACTGACCACGGCCAGCCCGAACATCGACGCGGCATAGGACAGCGAGGCTTCCGAGCGGCCCCAGCCGAACTCCGCCGCCAGCGGCTTCACGAACACGCCGGCAGTGGCATTGAACAGGGGCGCGTAGCCCGCGAGCATCCCCAGTGCGGCGCCGAGTATGACCGCGACATAGGTCCAGCGCCCGGCCGGGGGCGCCGGTTGGAGGGCAGGCTGCATGGTGGTTGTCTCCGTTTATGGTGTGGCGCCGCCTCTGCGGGCGGCGGCGGGAAAGCCTGGGTACCGCTAGGCGAGGCCGGTCTTGCTGCCGAGGTAGGCGCCGGCGTTGGGCGCCTCGGCCAGGATCCCGAGCCGGCGCATCATCTGCCGCGCCGTGCAGACTGCGGTCGACGTGACCGGGATGCCGAGCGCCAGTTGCGCCTGCTCGATCGCCGGCAACGAGGGCATCTGCACGCAGGCGGACAGCACTACGGTGTCCACGCCGGCCGAGTCCAGCCGTTTGACGTCTTCAAGCAACTGCATCGGGTCGCGCGCGCCGACATCCAGGTTGTCGAGAATCGAGAAATTGATGGCGTCCTTCACCACGATCCCTTCGCTTTCGATGTACTCGACCACGGTGCGCGTCAACGCGTCGCTGTAAGGGGCGAGCAGCGCAATGCTTTTGGCGCCGAAGTCCCTGAGCTCCTCCACCAGCGCGCCGGCGGAGGTCATGATCGCCGGCTGGTAAGGCACACCGTCGATGGCGGCGTTCAGGTCTTCGATCACCTGCCGGTGATATCCCTTGCCCATGCACATGGTGGCCACCAGGCAGGCGGTACTCATGATGTCGACGCGCGCGTCGGCAAGCTCCTGCGCGCAGCGGCCCATGTCGCGGTTCATCTTCTCGAGCTCTTCCGCCACCACCCGGTGCATGCGCACGCGGCTCGAATGGAAAGAGAAGCGCTCGGGAAGCACCTGCATGCGGCCGGCGAAAATGGCCGGCACTTCGCGCTCCATCGTGATATTGGAGCTGGGAACGATTTGTCCGATTCTGTATTGCATGATGGTTGCGAGATAAGGCGGTGCTATGCGGCTGCGGCGGGTCGCAGGAAGGCCGACAGCGCCGCGCGCAGCGAGTCGGGGATGGGCGTGCCGACGCGCTCGTCCAGCCGTACGCAGATCGGGGAGAAGGTGGCGTCGAACACTGCCGCGCCCTCGGGCCGCCGCGCCATGCAGCGGATATCGTAGGAGCGCGTGCGGATGGCTTCCACCCAGCACTCGATGTCGATCACATCATCCGGCCACAGCGTGCCGATGAACTCGAAGCGCATGGCCTTGCACGGGGTGCCCACGCCATGCACGGCGCCGAGCCGGCCGGCGCCGCCGGCGATATGGTCCGAGAACAGGCCGACCGCGCCGAGCAGGTAGTCCGTGAAGCGGCCGGTGTAGACCACGCCGGCCGGGTCGCAGTCGCTCCAGCGCACCGTGCGGCGCACCACGAAGGGCTGGTCGCTCAAGACGTACTCGGTCGCGCGGATCATGGCTGCTGCCCTGCTTCCACGGAGACGCCGGCTGCCGTAAGCTCTGCCAGCAGGTTCGGGTATTGCTCCTTGAGCCGGTTCAGGTCGACCCGCCCGGTGCGGGTCATGAAGCGGAAGACAAACTCATGCGGCGTGGGCAGGTCCATCCATTCGCGGATGCGCTCATACCAGTAGTACGAGGCCTCCGACGCGCGGATCAGCTTGGCCTTCTCGGGGCGGCGCACTTCGTCGTAGCGCTGCAGCGCGGCCTGGACGTCATCAGGAAAGGCGACGATGGCATCCGCCAGTGCGATCGCATCCTCCATGGCGATACGCGTGCCGGAGCCGATCGAGAAGTGCGCGCTGGTCAGCGCATCGCCAATCAGCACCTGGTTGCCGACATGCCAGGTATCGTTGATCACGACCGGGAACTGGCGCCAGACAGAGTTGTTGGACACCAGCTTGTCCCCACCCAGCTCCGCAGCAAAGATCTTCTCGAACAGCGCCTGGCGCTCTTCCTGCGTCATCGTCTCCATGCCGAAGTCGATCCAGGTCTGGTGGTCGCACTCGGCAACGAAGGTGCTCATCGAGTCCGAATACGGATAGTAGTGCGCGACGAAATACCCGCCCTTGTACTTGCGGAACACCAGCGCCGGGTTGGGAAAGGCTTTCTCCACGCCATACCAGGCGAAATGGTTGGTCAGGCTGCGGCGTCTGGTGCCGAACCCCTCCTCGTTCGCGGCGCGCAGCAGTGAATTGACCCCGTCCGCACCGACAACGAGGTCGGCATCGAGCGCCGCGAAGTCGCTGATGCGCTTGTTGTAGGTGATCCGCACACCCAGTTCCCGCGCCTGCGCCTGCAGGATCGACAGCAGCCGGATGCGCGGGATCGCGCCGCCTCCCGCGCCCGGGCGCTTCATCGTGATCGGGAACTCATGGCTGACGATCGAATGGCGGTCGCTGAAGCGCATTGCCTTGGCCAGTTCGTCGACCACGGTCGGTGAAGCGGCACGCAGGTTCGACAGGCCGGTATCGGCCAGCACCACGCCGAAACCGAAGGTGGCGTCTTCCGGGTTTTGCTCGTAGATATCGATGTCGACCGAAACCAGCCGCTCCTTCAGCAGGATCGACAGGAACAGGCCGGAGGGGCCACCGCCGATGATGACGATCTTCATTTTGCGTCCCCGGGTGAGATGACCAGTGCATCCATGTCGAACTGCTCGATGCGGCCTGCCAGGCCGCCGGTCAGCGCGCCGTACCAGACTGCCGGCTTGAAGCCCAGCGCCTTGCGCCGGAAGCTGATGGTGGGATTGCCGTCGATGCGCACGTAGCCATTGCCGAGCGCGGTAGTGGCGTAGCCCTCGGTCTTGCCGGCGACATCGATCAGCGCCGCGAACTCCGGCACGTCCAGCACGAACACCGATGCCTTGCCAGCGGATTCGGCCGGCGCGGCGATCTGGCCGGCCTTGCGCTGCCACACCGGCTCGATCGATCCGAAGGGCTTGCCGTCCTTGGCCTCGTTCTCCAGTTCGATGGCAGCTTCGATCGTCAGCTTCGCGTCCAGTGCGTCGGCCTCGCTGAACGGGCGCACCTGCCACGTGATCTCGATCGGGTAGCCGTTCGGGTCGTTGAAGTAGATCGACTCGATCACCTCGTGGCGGATCTGGTAGCGCAGCGGGATACCGACCGCCTCCACGCGCTGGCGCCACAGCAGCAGCTCGGCCTCGTCGCGCACGCGCCAGGCGGTATGCGTGGCGCGGTCCTGGTAGTGCTCGCGCACGGTCAGCCAGTCCGGGCGCTCGGTGCCGATGTAGTAGAAGAAGGCGATGGTGCTGCCGTTGCCGCTGTCGAAGAAGAAGTGCAGGAAGTCGGCATGGTTGTCCGGGCCCCAGCCCTTGGCCGAGATTGCGTGTACCAGCGGCAGGCCCAGCAAGTCGCGGTAGAAATGCACGGTCTCGGCCAGCTTCCAGGTGGGACGCGCCGTGTGGTGAACGCCATGCAGCTGCACGGACGGCGCTGCGCCAGGGTTAGTCGCTTCGGTCATATCACGTCCCTTCGGTGGTGGTGCTGCGAGCCGCTTCGGTCTCGAGCGTCTGGGTGATCTGCTGGCGCAGCAGGACCTTGCTCAGCTTCCCGGAGGCGGTCAGCGGGAATTCGCCGATCACTTCGAGACGCTCCGGCCATTTGAACTTGGCCAAGCCCGCTTCCTGCAAGTACTGGGTAAGCTGCGACAGGGTCAGGCTGGTGGCGGGCGGCTTGGGCACGACAAAGGCGCACACGCGCTCGCCGTAGATACGGTCCGGCATGCCCACCACCGCGCTGGCGAGCACGGCGGGATGCTGGTTGATGACGTTCTCCAGCTCCTCGGCGTTGATCTTCTCGCCGCCGCGGTCGACCACGTCCTTGATGCGCCCGCAGAAGAAGTAGTAGCGCTTGCCGTCGACGACGCGCGACGACATCAGGTCGCCGGAACGGTAGAAGCCATCGGCCGTGAAGCGCGTGACGTCTTCCTGCTCGGACTTGTAGTAGCCGCGGATGGTGTAGGGGCCGCGGCACAGCGCCTCGCCGGTTTCGCCGTCGGCAACCAGCTCTTCGGTGCCAGGGCGGACGATCTTCACTTCGTCATAGGCGGAAACAGGGCTGCCAATCGAAGTGTTGCGAATCTCCTGCGGGTCATCGCGGCGCGCGAACATGATCACGCCTTCGGTCATGCCGAAGATATGGTGCGTCGGCGAACCGGTGAGCCGGGTCAGGCCAGGACCGTTCTTCGGCGAGATGAAATTGCGGCGCGCGCGTTCCGCAGGGCCGGCCTTGGCCAGCTCCGGCGCGATCCGGGTAAGGATCGGACCGGCCACGCCGAACCAGGTTGGACGATAGTCCCGCACCAGCCGCTGCAGGTTCTCTTCGCCGATATCGGGTGTGACGGTCACGGTGGCGCCGGTCAGCAGGAACGGGCCGAAGAAGCAGCCCATGTTCAGGTTGTGCATGTACGGCGTGGGGAAGAACAGCGCGTCGTCCTGCGTGTAGCCGTTGCATGCCGCGACCGCGCGCATGTTGTACAGGTACTCGTTCTGGAAGCGCGGGATGATCTTGGGCACGCCGGTGGTACCGCCAGAGAGCTGGAAGACGGCGACCTGGAAGGGATCGAGGCTGACTTCGCGCAGCAGCCCGCGCGCCTTGTCCAGCGGCATGTCGCGAATCAGGTGCGCCACCAGGACCGCGTTGCCGCGACGCTCGCCGCGCGCTTGCAGGATGTAGTCGAAGCTTGGTACTTCCGCCTGCATCTCCTCGGCGAAAGCAACGTCGTCAAACTTGGGATCATCGCCCTGCACGAGATGCAGGCGCGCCTCGCACAGCTTGCCCAGGTAGCCAATCTCCAGCTTGCGGAAGGCCTGCAGCGAGCACAGCGGAATGATGCCGGCCTTCAGGCAGCCGAAGAACGCCAGCAACAACTCATTGCAGTTGCCGCACTGGAATACCGCGCGGTCCAGCGGCTTCATGCCGAGCGCCAGCAGGGCCGCGCCCAGGCGATCGGTCTGTTCGTCGAGGTCCCGATACGTCAGTTCGCCTTCCGGACCGGCCAGCGCCAGCCGGTCGGCATGGCGCCGGAACGATTCCTGGAACGCGCCTGCCAGCGTTTCGCTGGTCAGCACGCCTTCGGCAACATAGCGCCGCAGGCGCTCTTCGTCCGGATATCTGACGCCGTCCAGCAACTGCGGGGGGCGTACGGTGTGGATCTGCAGCATGTCTCTCTACCCTTGTTGTCGTTGGAGCGGGCGCCTGCATGTCGGGGGGGGGGTGGCGCCCTGCTCTGTTGGATTCGCTCGGCTTACACCATCTTCTCGCGCAGCCACTCGACGATGTGCCGGCCGGCGATGCACTGGCCGGCCTCTTCGTCCCGGCTCAGGGCCATGCCGTGGTGATTGCCGCGCACGCGAATGTGCTGCTTCTGCTCGCTGGGGATCTGGCGGTAGATCGCCTCGATATCCGCCGGGAACGTGCATTGGTCGCCGGTGTATTCGAGCAGCAAGGTCGGCTGGTGAAGCGCGCCGATGGTCTTGTCCAGCGCGGCGTTCGACGACAGCCCGGACCAGGTCGACAGCCACGATTCCGGCGTCACCACTCGCCCGAAGCCCACGCTGCCCCAGTTCGATACAAACGGATCCTTGCCCCACAGCGAACCTGTCTTGCGGTCGGAAGGATCAAGCAAGATGTCCCACGAACGCAGGTCCGCATCCGTGCGCCAAACCTGGAAGATCGGCGCATGCGCGGCAACGCGGCGGTCCGCGTCGGAGCCGGTGCCCGTCTTGATGCGTTGCCGCGCTTCGTGCTTGGCCTTTATCATCTGCCTGGCACGCGCATCGATACGCGCCACGCGCTCGACTTGTGCGGCACGGTAGCGCTCAACGAATGCCGGCTCATACTTGCCGCGCCCGCTCGCGGCGTCAAAGCCGTTGGCCGCGGAGAACGGGTCCAGCGACGGGTCGGTCTGCATGGGAGCGTCCTCGTCGGTCACGGAAGGATCGACGCCGCTCATCAGCAGCTTGCCCTGGCCGGGATGCGGCGATACCAGGATCATGCCGTCTACCTCAGGCATCTGCACTTCAGCGAGATTGGTGGGCCGTCCGCCCGGGGACCGCGCGATACGTTGTTCGGGCGGCGTCAGTGCCTGTTGGTTGTAGAACGCATAGAGCCCCGCGCCGCCGGAGTTGCCCAGCAACACGATACGCTCGTAGCCCAACTCGCGCAGGTGCGTCATGCCGGCCGCCACGTCGAGCAGCGCGATCTCGTGCTCCAGCCGCAGATCGCTGCCGATCGAACGCGGACCCTGAACCCAGCAGGCACAGCCGGCATCCAGCACGAATGGCACTAGGTAGTGGGTGATGGCCATTTCACGCGGATGCATCAGCGAGACGACTGTCTTTTCCTGGCCGTTCACCGTGAACAGGAAGCCGAGTGTGCGTTGCCCGTCTGCCGTGCCAAGTGCATAGGGAACCATCTGGTACGGACGAGACATCAGCCGCGCGTCCCATGATGCACCTCGCATGCCCGCCGTCACCTGCGCCTTGTGTTGATCAGTCACGATGTCTCCTGTGATAAATGCCACGGTCTCAATAATGTAGGTTTTATTTGATAGCGTGTCAAATAATAGTAAACCTTTGCCTCGTCGCAGCTCATCCGGAACGAAGGCGGCACGCGCCGCAGGCGCATGCCGCCAAAGTGCGGCCATGCCTCACCCAGAAATATTGATATTGTGTCAAATAATGGTTTTTCCCGAGCCCCGAGTCAAATCGCACCGCCTTAGCGCAAGAATCTCCATCTCGACCGCCGTCGTCTTGAATCAGACTGAAATAGCCACAATGCGCCGCAATGGCCTGCGTCTGGAAGGCCCGCCGTATTGACGACCATGAATTGGGGCTACGAGTCAAGATCAGTCGTGGATCGAACCATCGAGGTGCGCAGCGCGCGTCTCCCTTCTTCATCATGTGCCATTCCTTCGGCTATTCGGCGGGGGCGGCTCAGAGCGGCGCTGACAAGCGTGGAACTTGACCCTTCAACCTACAGGCGGATGTAGGCAGACTTTGGCGTGGCGAATAGCTTGGGTTCCTTGCCGAGCGGAAACCCGATCACGTACAGGACGTTAGCTGGCATTGGCCTGTCCGGTTCCGAGGCACCCTTCAGCAGCACTTTGCGCTCGACATAGCGTAGCGAAACGCCAAGGGTCTTGAGCACATCGATGTTGGCTTGCATCGTGTCAGACGCCTCGCGCTTCTGTGCTTCGGTATAGGCGCCCTGGCCATCCCGGTAGTTGCCGAAATATTCCATCAGCGCGGCGAAGCGCTTATCCGCTTCGCGGCCCATCTCGAAGGCCAGTTCCGACATGTCCATCGTGCTGGTCTGCGCCAGCTCGGCCAATTGCTTACCTGTAGTCAGCGGAATCGCCGCCAAGGTGACGTGCTCCTGGTCGAACTGTTCTTGCGCAGCCTTGAGTTCGTCTTCGGGGGGAATGGCGAATGGCTTGTTGAGCGCGTCGATGTCCGCGAAATCGAACGCGCTGGCAAGGGCGCGGCAGGTGTCGGGGCCGGCGGGCCAACCGTGCTCGACGCGCTGAACGGTTCGCACGTTGAGCCCGGATATTGCGGCCAACTGCTCCTGTGACCATTGCCGCGCATCGCGGAACACCGTGATGCACACAGCCAGCTCGGCGGGCGTCAGCAGGCGGGCTTGTTGCGTGTTGTCAGTCGCATTCATTTCGTCGCTCCATCGTTATCGACTGACGTGGCCGCCCGTGTTGGCCGCGCCATTGCGCATGGCATGGCCGCATTTGGCTAGTGGCCAGAGCGCAAGCGAAAACCCGACAGCGGCCAGTACTGCCACGTAGTGAGCAGGCGCCATGGTGTCGTGCTGTAGCCACAGCGTGAGGATCATCGGCGTGAGGCCGCCAAAGACCGCGTAAGACATGTTGTAGGCAAACGAGAGACCCGTGAAGCGCACCGGTGCGGGAAAGGCGCGCACGCCGGCAATCGGCACGGTGGCGATGGTGCCGACGAACAGGCCCAGCAGCCCATAATGCCAGAACAGCGTGGCAGGCGTGCCGGGCAGGCTGCCGTAGAAGAGGTAAGCCGTCATGAACAGTCCGCCCCAGCCGATCAGCATGACGGCACGGATGCCGATGCGGTCGCACGCCCATCCGACGATCACGCAGCCGACGGTCAGCGTGAGGGTGGCGAAAGCATTGGTCTCGAGGGCGAGCGCGGCCGGAATGTGGTGGACCTTCTGCAGGTAGGCGGGCGTGTAGAGCACCACTACGACGATAGAGGTAGAAAGTACCCAGGTCAGCAGTGCAACGAACATGCTGGCCGAGCGGTGATCGCGCAGCACGGTGCGGATCGGCAGTTCGCGCGCGAGGTTGCTGCGCTCAGCCAACTCGCGGAACACGGGGGTCTCATGCAGAAACCGGCGCAGGTACACGGACACAAGTCCGAAGACGCCGCCCAGGATGAAGGGGATGCGCCAGGCGAAATCGTTCACCTGCTCCGGTGAGTAATGGCGATTGATGGTGACGGCAACGAGCGAACCCAGCAGGATGCCGCCAGTGATGCCCGAGGTCAGGGTCCCGATGCCGAACCCGTAATGCCGGCTCGGCACGTGTTCGCCGACAAACACCCAGGCACCGGGCATCTCGCCACCGATGGCCGCGCCCTGCAGCACCCGCATCGCCAGCAGCAACAGCGGCGCCGCGACGCCGATGCTGGCGTAGATGGGCAGCAGGCCGATCATCAGCGTGGGCGCTGCCATCAGCAAGATCGACAGCGTGAACATGCGCTTGCGGCCAAGCCGGTCACCAAAGTGTGCGATCACGATGCCGCCCAGCGGGCGTGCCAGGTAGCCCGCGGCGAAAATGCCGAACGTCTGCAGTTGTCGCAGCCAGTCTGGCATGTTGGCCGGGAAGAATAGCGCGCCCAGCACCGTGACGAAGAAGACGTAGATGACGAAGTCATAGAATTCGAGCGTGCCGCCAAGGGCCGCCAAGGCCAAGGTCCTATAGTCGCGAGCACTCAGCGGGCGTGCCGGTGCGGGCGAGACGCCCCCAGCTGCGCTCACGGGATTCACAGGTAGTTCTTGTTGTGGATTCACGGTCGGTCCTCGTCAGGTAGTGATCAATGGACTTCGGTCAGGGCTGGTCCTTTTGAGACCAAGACCCCAGCGGTTACGCGTGTGCGATGCCGATCAGGCATCGTCGGGTGCGCCACGCCCGCATGGAAATGCACAGTTGGCGCGCGGATATCAAGTCGTGCGCACCGTCTTTCCATACGGGTCGCACTGTGCGACACCGACCGGCCCTGCAGCCTTCAATTGGGCGCAGCAGAGGCTGTCGGGCCAGCCTACCGGGATGGCCTGCGGCCTCGGTCAGTCGGGGATCGAGCCGTCAAGCTGCGCCAGCTGCGCGTACGCAGATAGCGATCGCGTTGGCTGGAAGTACAGGTCGCGAAGAATCGGCCTTTTGAGCGGCCCAACGATGGATGCCAGGTCGGACAGCTTTACATGGCCCAGTTCGGGCATGCCGATACCCACGTCGCACAAACCGTAGGCGGTATCCCCATCGGCCGGGTCGAGCGCGGCCAGTAGCCAGGTCGCATGCGCATCCGGCGTGAACAGTCGCACCACCGGCAGAAGATCGCTAGCGTAGCCGGCGGCGTACGCTTGGCCGTTTGCGAGCAGTTGCGCGCGTTGTTCAGCGGTGATAAGCCTTTGCATCATAGTCGTGAACTCCTTTAAAAGACTTCCCTTCGAAACCAACACGAATCAACACCGACTGCAATCATCAGCGTGTGTCGTCGTGCTTCAGCGCAGGCGTCGCGTTCAAAGACGCGCGTGCGCAAGGTGTGGTCGACGACCTGCTTCCGTCGCGGGTGCCGCAGCAGATCGATGTACAGTCCAGCCTGACATGCACGGCGATGCAGCGCGCGCATCGTCCAGAGCAACCAGACGCTCACTCAGGAAGCGAGCATCGACGCCACGCGCCACCCTGGGGAGCAGCCCATGCTGCGCAGAAGTATTGGCCGACGTTCAGGAGCATGTGGACCGTGGACCTGATCCTTGCAGGCGCCCTGTGAAGGCGACTCACGCAAACCTCCCTGCCCTGCTCGGTGCGGACGACACGTGGCACACGGCACTGAAATTGGCAGCATCGCGACAACCGGCCGGACCGTCGAAGCCAATGCAATCGGTTGTGTTTGACGTTGGGTCATCCGCCAGTCAGTCATCGCGAATAGAAAGCCCATGTGCGGGGACGCACGGCGAAAGCCGTCTGCGGATCATTCAAGCGGTCGGGTAACGGGGGAAATAGGCACGGTTATGCCGCTGCCATCTGGTGAGAATCAGCGGCGGCTTGCCTCTTGCCACTTGGCCTGCGTGCCGATCCGGAAGTCATGTCGGCAAACAGGTCATCAATCGTCATCTCGCTGGGAAGCAGAACCACTAGTCGCTGGAAGTGCTTCGGCGCGGCGTAGCCCCGCTTCACCCAGCGCTGAACCTCCTGATAGGCGACAACGTCGTTTAGCGCCCTCGCCACAGCGACGGGCCCACCGTTCACCTCAACCAATCTTTCAATAGCGCTCATTGCGTAAGCTCCAGTTTGATCAGGAGCGTACAACAAAAACGTGCATGTCACAACAAATTAGTGTGATGTCGATCACAACATAAAGTTGTATCCTTCGCGCATGGAAACGATCGGCTCCAGAATCCGTAGCGCATTGACGCGCCTCGACAAATCGCCAAAGTGGCTGGCGGACGAGGCGGGCGTCAGCTATGAGACGGTAAGAAAGTGGCTCGCCGATGAGATCGCGCCAAAGCGCGCGCGAGTGGCCGCAGTGGCTCAGATACTTGAGCTATCCGAGGAAGCATTGATGTTTGGCGCGGAGCGCGCCTCAGCACCGGCTGCCGGAACCCAGCGAACAGTTGCATCGCCGCTGAAAGCGTCCTGGCCGTTCTCCGTTCCGCGAGAAGAATTCGATAGGATTGGCCCTGCAGAGAAGGCCAATCTGGACGCCGTTGTGACCAAATTCATTGCCGGGTGCCTAGCTGAGCAGCCGGTATCCGCGCGCAAGAACAAGGTGATTGAGTTCACCGGTCACCCTCTGAGCACAACAGCCAAAAAGCGTGGAACTAAATAGGAATCCGCTGTGACCAGCACCCACGAAACCCGCCAAACCAGGCGGGTTTTTTGAGTGCCCCCGGCCAGCCCTCAAAAAAACCCGGACAACTTGGCTGCATCAGGCCAGCACCACCGCTCCACGGGCAACCCCAAAAACTGACCAAGAAAAGTTGAAGACTCACCGGACATTTCAACGGGTCTTCCGCAATTTGTGTGACGACGGCGAACTCGCGTGGAGGGCCTTGCCGTCGTCTCCCCCGCCCCACTACCACCATTCTTCTGCTTGTTGACAAACGTAAGCGCCCGCCAGCCTCGTGTCGGCCGCACGAGCTCACCCGCCTGCGATGGCGATCGGACTCGCGAGTCCAGCGAGACAAGGCAGGCCGGTGTTCATTCAGGCGAAAGTCCGGTAGAACTGTGCAAAAGTCCAATCCCGCAACACAGATGGAGCAATGTGCCTACGGCTCCGCCCCGGAGGGGCCAACAAGTGGTAAAGGCCCCTCCGGGCCGGGTCAGGCTTTGAGCCGGCGCATACCCTCGGCCAGCAGCCACAGGGCACGGTTCAGGCGGATGCCATTGTCGATATGACTGACTTTGGCTTATTCATTGCACCTGCCGTAGTCGCCGCCATTGCCCATATTTTCGTGATCGTGAAATTACCGAATCATCTGCAGGGACTCTTCGAGGCCGTGACGGGGTACTTCGCCAACGGCGTCGCGGTCGACGAATTCGATGCGGCGACGCAGACCTTCCTGTCGGTGCAGGACAATATCCAGCGCATTCTCAACAGCCGCCGCGGCGGCCTGGCGCACCTGCCGGACTATGGGTTGGGCGATCTGTCCCGGATCTACCGCCATCTGCCGGCCTCGGCTCACACGCTCAAGCACGAGATCGAAACCACGCTGCTGCGCTATGAGCCGAGGCTGAAGGCGATCGACATCACCATCGAAGAGACCGAGCCCGGCATGCTGCTCAGTTTCACCATGAGTTGCCATCTGCATCGGGTGGGGTTGGTGCGGTTCGGGACGCATTTCACGCCCGATGGGCAGACGCGGCTCAAGCTGCTGAAGGCGGACCGTGAACGCGAGTGACGTCGCAGCGCGCTAGACTTCCGCCATCCCCAGGAACTGCTGAAGTTCCGCCGTCTGCGGCCGCGCAAACACCTCCTCGGGCCGCCCCGCCTCGCGCACCTTGCCTTGGTGCATGAAGACCACGCGGTCGCACACCTCGCGCGCGAAGCGCATCTCGTGCGTGACCATCAGCAACGTCATGCCGTCCGCGGCCAGGCCGCGCACCACCTGCAGGACCTCATTGACCAGCTCCGGATCCAGCGCTGAAGTAATCTCGTCGCACAGCAGCGCCGCGGGTTGCATGGCCAGCGCGCGTGCGATCGCCACACGCTGCTGCTGGCCACCCGAGAGCTGGTCGGGATAGGCATCGAACCTGGCCGACAAGCCCACGCGCGCCAGGTTCACTTCGGCAAGCAAGCGTGCCTCGGACTCTGGCACGCCCTTGACGATCATCGGCGCCAGCATCACGTTGCGTCCCGCGCTCAGGTGCGGAAACAGGTTGAACTGCTGGAAGATCATCCCGACCTTGAGCCGCAACGCACGCAACTGCAGTTCGCTGTCGGCAAGGTGCGCACCGGCAACGGTGATGGCGCCGGAGTCGATGGTTTCCAGGCCATTGATGCAGCGAAGCAAGGTGCTCTTGCCCGAGCCGCTCTTGCCGATGATGGCAATCACTTCTCCCGGCTCCACGTTGAGCGATACGCCCTTCAGCACCTGGTTGCTGCCAAAGGACTTGTGGACCTGGTCAATGGCGATGAGCGGCATTGAATTTCCTCTCCAGCGATTTGCTGTATTGCGATAGCGGCCAGCACAGCGCGAAGTAGATCAGCGCGACGGCGGCATACACGGTGAACGGTTGGAAGCTGGCGTTGACGATCATGGTGCCGGCCTTGGACAGCTCGGTGAAGCCGATGATCGATGCCAGCGCGGTGCCCTTGACGATCTGCACGCTAAAGCCGACCGTGGGCGCCACGGCGATGCGCAGGGCTTGCGGCAGGATCACATAGCGCATCTGCTGGAGATAGCTCATGGCCAGGCTGCCGGAGGACTCCCACTGCCCGCGCGGGATCGCCTCGACGCAGCCGCGCCAGATCTCCGCGAGGAATGCGGCGCTCCATAGCGTCAGCGCCAGCCCGGCGGCGAGCCATGCGGGCACTTCGATGCCGAACAGCGCCAGGCCGAAGAAAGCCAGGAACAGCTGCATCAGCAACGGTGTGCCCTGGAACAGCTCGATATAAATACCAGCCGCGCGCCGCAGCAGTGGCCGCTTGCTGGTGCGCAGCAGCAGCACCAGCGTCGCCACCATGCCGCCGCCGACGAAGGCCACCAGCGACAGCACCACGGTCCAGCGCGCCGCCAGCAGCAGGTTGCGCAGGATGTCCCAGAAGGTGAACTCGATCATCAGGACCTCCGCACAAAGAGCTGGTGGCCGATGCCGCGCAGCAGCTGGCGCAGCAGCAGCGCCAGCAACAGGTAGACCCCGGTACTGACCAGGTACACCTCGAAGGCGCGGAAATTGCGGCCCTGGATGAAGTTCGCGGCGTAGGTAAGGTCTTGCGCCGCGATCTGCGAGCACACCGCGGAACCCAGCATCACGATGACAATCTGGCTCGACAGCGCCGGCCAGATTCTCTGCAGCGCGGGGCGCAGGACCACATGGCGAAACACCTGCAGCGGCGACATGGCCAGACTGCCGCCGGCCTCGAACTGCCCGCGCGGCGTGGCGGCCACGCCAGCGCGCACGATCTCGGTGCCGTAGGCGCCCAGGTTGATCACCATGGCCAGCGATGCGGCCACCATTTCGGGCAGGTGCACGCCCAGGCTAGGCAAGCCGAAGAAGATAAAGAAGAGCTGGATCAGGAAAGGCGTGTTGCGGATCAGCTCCACGTAGGCGCTGACGCACGCGCGCAGCCAGGCCGGCCCTTGCGTCCTGGCCCACGCGCCGAAGATGGCCAGCGCCACGCCCAGCACCCCACCGGTGAGCGTGAGCTGGGCCGTCACCGCAATGCCCTTTAGCAGGACGTCGGTGTAGTCGAACACCGACGTGAAATCAAACTGGTATGCCATGACGAAGGACCGGTCCCTACGCCATCAAAGCTGCGCCGGCAGCGGCCGCAGCAGCCACTTGATCGACAGCGAATTGAGCGAACCGTCCTTCTTCGACTCAGCCAGGATGGCATTGACCTTGGCCTGCAGCGCCGTCTCGCCCTTGTTCATGCCGATAAAGCAAGGTGAGTTCTTGATCAGGAATTTTGTCTCCGGCGCCTTGGGCGGATGCTTGGCGATCAGCGCCGACGCCACCACGTTGCCGGTCGCGATCAGCTGGACCTGGCCGGACAGGAAGGCGGCGATGGTGGCGTTGTTGTCCTCGTAGCGCTTGATGACCGCGCTGGCGGGGGCGATCTTGGACAGTTCCAGGTCCTCCACTGCGCCGCGGGTCACGCCAACGGTCTTGCCCGCCAGGTCGGCCGCGGCCTTCACGGGCAGGTCCGCCGGTCCGAACACGCCGTTGAAGAACGGGGCATATGGCTCGGAGAAGTCCAATACTTTTTCGCGCTCCGGGTTCTTCCCAAGGCTGGAGATGATCAGGTCGACCTTGCGAGTCTGAAGGTAAGGCACGCGGTTGGTGCTGGACACCGGCACCAGTTGCAGTTTCACGCCCATCTTCTTAGCCATCAGCGTGGCGACATCGATATCCAGTCCCTGCGCAGCCATATCGGCACCGATCGAACCGAACGGCGGGAAATCCTGCGGCACCGCCACGCGCAGCACGCCGGCCTTGGTGATATCGGACAGGGTGTCCGCCTGCGCAGTCACCGGCACGGCCGTCATGTAAACGCCGGCAAACAGGCCGAGCAGCAAGGCGCGGCGGCCGGCCGAAGCGGTATCGCGCACGCGGGCGATCATGGCGGAACAAGGGTTGTGGACCATCTGGGCTTTCCTCTTTTGCCGAAGGTTGGACTTCTGTCGAAGCCACCTTCCTCGCAAGTCGTATGCCCGCCTTGTATGCAAAATTTGCGAGCAATAAATGAGGGGAGCGCCACTGCGTGGCACCGGTAGGCGTGCGGGATATCACCACACAGGTGCAGCGCAGGGCTGACGTTGGTGCATGCCCGGCGTCGACGACCGATCCTGGGGCAGAGTGAAAGGCGGGATGACGCTGGGCGTGCCGCAGAAGGACGCGCAGCGTATTGCCTTCGCCCCGCTGGAACCGGTCGCCATGCCGGAAGACTCGCTGGTGGCGCGGGCCACGGCGCGCGCCGTGGCGCAGGACCCGTAGCGTCAGCCCGCGCCGGGGGCATCGCCCGCCGGCCGGCGAGCAGCCATGGTGCTGGCGATCCGGGCAGCAACGCTCGCCAGCGGTGCCACGAACTTTGCTTCCGCCTCCGCCGGCTTCAGCGCGCGCGACAGGTACACCACGTTCAGGCTGCCCAGCACGCGTTCGCCCACGCATAGCGGCACGGCGACCGCGCTGATATTGCGCTGCTCGGTCCAGTCGCCATGGTTGGTGCTGAAGCCGTCCTCGCGCACCCGCCGGATCAGGTTGCGGATATAGGTGGCATCGGCCGCGAGCGCGGCCTGCCCTTCACCACCGGCGCCGGACCGCAGCACCGACAGGATGTTCTCCTGTTCGGTCTCAGGGCAATTGGTGAAATAGGCGCGGCCCGCCGCCGTCAGCAGCATCGGCAAGCGGCGCCCGACCATGGCGCGATGGAAAGACAGCGGGCTGAAACGGTGCGTGGTCTCGCGAATGATCATCGCGTCGCCATCGGGCGTGGTCAGGTCCGAAGGCCATACCACCTGCTGCAGCAACTCACCCATCAACGGCGCCGCGATCGTCGAAATCCATTCGTCGTCGGTAAAGCCTTCGCTGAGCGCGCGCACCTGCAGCGTCAGCCTGAAGGTGTCGTCAGACTCGCTGCGGCGCACAAATCCCTCGGCCACCAGCGTCTCCAGCAAACGCCTGACGGTGGTGCGGTGCAGGCCCGTCTCCACCGCCAGTTGCTGGGCGGTGGCGCGGCCGCTCTCCATGCGGTTCAGCGCGCGCAGCACATCCAGGCCCCGTGTCAGCCCCCTGACGTTGGCGTAGACGGCATCCCGGTCCAGGGGCATAAAAAGTCCTTTTAAATCAACGTTGTGCACTCCTTGCACAGTTTGCACATTTTTTTTGCCGGTGACAACGCGGTCTCTAGACTTCCGTCCAAGCAAGTCCTCATTCCAAGACCCCAGGAGACCAGTATGTCGACCCAAGCCGCCCCCGCCCTCGCCGCCACTTCCCAATCGCCCGCCGCAGCGCATCCGTTCCAGAGCATCTGGGCCGAGCTGCGCGGCGTCACCTTCACCCAGGGCTGGCTCGATGCCGGCGGCATCAGCACCCGCTACCTGCACGCCGGCGAACGCGGCAAGCCGGCGCTGATCCTCCTACACGGCGTGGGCGGCCACGCCGAGGCCTATGTGCGCAACCTGAAGGCGCACGCCGAACACTTCGACGTCTGGGCCATCGACATGATCGGCCACGGCTGGACCGACAAGCCCGCCGGCCCGCGCGACGTCTCGGCCTATGTCGACCATGTGGTCCGCGTGCTGGATGCGCTGGGCATCGAACGCGCCTCGTTCAGCGGCGAGTCGCTGGGCGGCTGGGTGGCATCGCGCCTGGCCATTGACCACCCCGAACGCGTGGATCGGCTGGTGCTGAACACCGCCGGCGGCTCGCAGGCCGATCCCGTGGTGATGGAGCGACTCAAGACGCTGTCGATGCGCGCGGTCGAAGACCCGGGCTGGGACTTCATCAAGGCCCGCGTCGAATGGCTGATGGCCGACAAGGCCAAGGTGTTCGACGACCTGGTCGCCACGCGCCAGGCCATCTACGCGCAACCCGGCATGGTCGAGGCGCAGCGCGACAACATCGTGCTGCAGGACATGGAGACGCGCCAGCGCAATATCCTGCGCGCGGCCGACTATGGCCGCATCCAGGCACCAACGCTGGTGCTGTGGACCTCCGACGATCCCACCGCCGATGTATCCGAAGGCCGCCGCATCGCCACCATGATTCCCGGCGCGCTCTTCACCGTGATGGACGGTTGCGGCCACTGGCCGCAGTTCGAGGACGCCGACACCTTCAACCGGATCCACCTGAACTTCCTGCTCGGCAAGCCGGTGCCCGAGGCGACGACGGTCTGAGCCGCCGCGCCGCTAGAGAAGACCGGAACACATAACATTCAACGGAGACAGACATGACCCACGCCATCGCAATGGCGGGCGGTGACGCTCGTCCTGAAATTGTCGATTGCGACGTTGCCATCATCGGCGCCGGGCCGGTCGGCCTGACGCTCGCCAATATCCTGGGCCTGCAGGGCGTGCGCGTGGTGCTGGTGGAGAAACTGCCGCAGATCATCGACTATCCGCGCGCCATCGGCCTGGACGACGAGGCGCTGCGGGTGTTCCAGTCGGTGGGCCTGGCGCAGGCGCTGCTGCCGCACACCACGCCGTACCACTGGATGCGCTTCGTCACGCCGGGCGGGCGCTGCTTTGCCTCGATCGAGCCGCGCACCGACGAGTTCGGCTGGCCGCGCCGCAATGCCTTTATCCAGCCTCTGGCGGACCGCATCCTGTTCGATGGCTTGCAGCGCTTTGACCATGTGCGCACGCTGCTCGGCCACAGCGTGGCATCGTTCACGCAGGATGAGCACGGCGTACAGGTCGATGCCGCCGACGAAGCGGGCCGCCTTGTGCAGATCCGCGCCGCATACATGGTGGGCGCGGACGGAGGCAACAGCTTCGTGCGCCGCGCCCTCGACCTGCCCTTCGAAGGCCGCACCAAACCCAACCAGTGGATCGTGGTGGACGTGCGCAACGACCCCATCGGCACGCCGCATATCTACATGCATTGCGACCCGGAAAGGCCCTACGTGTCAGCGGCGCTGCCGCACGGCATCCGGCGCTTCGAGTTCATGGTGATGCCCGGCGAGACCGAGGAAGAACTGTCCCGGCCCGAGAACATGGCCGCGCTGATGCGCAAGGTGGTGGCCGAGCCGGACCAGGTCGACTACATCCGCAAGCGCGTCTATACCCACAACGCGCGCCTGGCGCGCGACTTCCGCGCCGGCCGCGTGCTGCTGGCCGGCGATGCCGCCCATATCATGCCGGTGTGGCAGGGCCAGGGTTACAACAGCGGCATCCGCGATGCCGCCAACCTCGGCTGGAAACTGGCGATGGTCGTCAAGGGCCAGGCTGGCGACGCGCTGCTCGACACCTATACGGCGGAACGCCGTGCCCATGCGCGGGCGATGATCCACCTGTCCGAGGTGGCGGGCGACATCTTCGCCCCGTCCAGCCGCGCGGGCGCGGCAATGCGCGACGGGTTGACCAAGGTGCTGAACGCTTTCCCTTCGGTGAAGCGGTACTTTGTCGAAATGCGTTTCAAACCCATGCCGCGCTATGAGCAAGGCGTGGTACTGCTGCCCGAAGCGCAGCGCCGCGCAGGTCTGCTGGCACGCTGGCTGGAACGCTCCGGCCACTCCGCCCTGGGCCGCCTCCTCGGCCTGATGAGCGAGAAGCGCGAATCGCTGGTGGGCCGGCTGGTGCATGGCCGCGATCCGGCCGGCAACTCGCCGGTGGGCCGGATGTTTATCCAGCCCATGGTGCGTACCGAGGCCAAATCCGTGGAACGCCTGGACGATGTGATCGGCAACCGCTTCGCGATCCTGGGCTGGGGCACCGATCCGACCTTCGGCCTGTCGGCGCAGGCACGCGCCGCATGGCGCCAGCTGGGCGGCGTATTCGTGATCGCCAAGCCGGATCCGCAGCTGGACTATCGCGACGACGTGCCGGACGGCGTGATCGCGGTGGGCGACGTGCATGGGCGACTCAAGGACTGGTTTGGCAGCCAGCCCCACTCGGTGGTGCTGCTGCGGCCCGACCGGTTTGTCGCGGGCATGTGTTCGCCGCAGCAGGTCTCGGGCGCCGTGCTGGCGCTGGCGCAAAAGCTGGCGCTGCGCTGCCCGGCCGCGAATGACGCCGACACCCGCGCAGCCGCCCGCGCCAGCGCGGCACGGGACACGCACGCCGCCTCCGTGCAACAGCTTGCCGCGGGAGCCTGACATGCCGATGCACCTGGAATGCCTGTCGCACACGCCGCTGCATGGCTACTACGACCCCGCGCCCGAGATCGTGGCCGAGGTCGAACGGGTCCACGCCGCCGCACGTGCCCGCGTGGAAGCGTTCGATCCCGAGCTGGTGGTGGTGTTCGCCCCCGACCACTACAACGGTTTTTTCTATGACGTGATGCCGCCGTTCTGCATCGGCGTCGCGGCCAGCGCCATCGGCGACTTCAACAGCCTGGCCGGCCCGCTCGACGTGCCGCGCGAACTCGCGCTCGGCATGGCCGAAGCAGTGATGGCGCAGGACCTAGACGTGTCGGTGTCCTACCGCATGCAGGTCGACCACGGCTGCGCGCAAGCGCTGGAAGTGCTGACCGGCGCGCTGGACCGCTATCCGGTGATCCCGGTCTTCATCAACTCGGTGGCGCCACCGATGGCGACCTGCCGGCGCGCGCGGCTGCTGGGCGATGCGATCGGCCGCTACCTGTCGCGGCTGGACCGCCGCGTGCTGGTGGTCGGCTCCGGTGGCATTTCGCACGAGCCGCCGGTGCCGGAGATCGACGGCGCCAGCGAGGAAGTGGCAGAACGGCTGATCGCCGGCCGCAATCCCCCGCCGGCTTCGCGCGAAGCGCGCCAGGCGCGCACCGTGGCCGCCGCGCGCGCCTTCGCCGCCGGGGACAGCCACCTGCATCCGCTCAACCCCGAGTGGGACCGCGAGTTCCTGGCCATGCTGGCCGACGGCGAACTGCCGCGCGTGGACGGCATGACCAACGACGCGATCTCGCGCGACGCGGGCAAGTCCGCCCACGAGGTGCGCACCTGGATCGCTGCCTTTGCCGCGCTCGCTGCCAACGGGCCGTATCGCGCCCAAATCGAGTACTACCGGCCGATACTCGAATGGATCGCCGGCTTCGCCGTGATGCAGGCAGACACCGTTGCCTGACCGCGCACTGACAACGACTTCACCGACAAGGACACCCATGCCCGATCAGGAAACCATCCTCGCCCTGGCCGCGCGCCTGCGCGAAGCCGAACGCAAGCGCGAACCCATGGCCCCACTGCGCGGCGAGATCGCCGCCGGCGATGCCACCACCGCCTATGCCGTGCAGCGCGCCAACGTCGCTGTCTGGCAGGCCGCAGGCCGGCGCGTGGTCGGCCGCAAGATCGGCCTGACCTCGCCCGCCGTGCAGCGCCAGCTCGGCGTCGACCAGCCCGACTTCGGCACGCTGTTCGCCGACATGGTCTACGGCGACGACGAACCTATCCCGATGGCGCGCACGCTGCAGCCCAAGGTCGAGGCGGAAATCGCGCTGGTCCTGCGGCGCGATATCGACACAGCCGATGCCACCGTGCTCGATGTGCTCAACGCCGTGGACTACGTGCTGCCCGCCATCGAGGTGGTTGGCAGCCGCATCGCCAACTGGGACATCTCGTATGTCGACACCGTGGCCGACAACGCCTCCAGCGGGCTGGTGGTGCTGGGCGCGGTGCCGGTGCCGCTGGCCGGCCTCGACCTGAAGACCGTGGAGATGGCAATGACCCGCGGCGACGAGCGTGTCTCGCATGGCAACGGCGCTGCCTGCCTGGGCCATCCGCTCAACGCGGCAGTGTGGCTGGCACGCAAGCTCGCCAGCCTGCGCGAGCCACTGCGCGCGGGCGACCTCGTGCTGACCGGTGCGCTCGGCCCGATGGTGCCCGCGCAGCCCGGCCAGACCTATGAGGCGCGCATCTCCGGTGTCGGCACCGTGCGCGCGAAGTTCGCCAGCGACTGACGCGGCGGCCCGAACGATTTACAGAACATAACGACAGAGCAAACGGAGACAAAGCATGCAACAGCCCCATCGCCCCCATCGCCTTCTGGCATCCCTGATCGCGCCGCTCGCCGCGGCCGCCACCCTCATCGGCACCGGGAGCGCCCTCGCTGCGCCGGCCTCGGCTCAAGCGCCGGCGTTCCCCACCCGCCCCGTCACCATCGTCGTGCCGTTCCCCGCGGGCGGCATCACCGACATGATCGCGCGCCAGGTCGCGCTGCAGATGCAGACCGACCTCGGCAAGCCGGTGATCGTCGAGAACCGCCCCGGCGGCGGTGGCCAGATCGCCGCGCTGGCGGTCAAGCGCGCCGAACCCGACGGGCACACCGTATTCGTCGCGGCCACCGAGATGTTCGCGATCAACCCCGGGCTGTACCGCAATTTCTCGTATGATCCGCTCAAGGACTTCAAGCCGGTGACGGCGCTGGCGGCCTCGCCGCTGGTGCTGGTCGTGCCGCAGGGAAGCCCGGCCAACTCGGTCAAAGAACTGGTGGCGATGGCCAAGTCGCGCGCGGACGGCGTCAACTACGCCTCGCAAGGCATCGGCTCGATCGGGCACCTGCTCGGCGGGCTGTTCGCCGACAGTAGCGGTGGCAAGTTCACCCATGTCGCCTACAAGGGCTCGGCGCCCGCGCTGCAGGATGTGATGGCGGGCCAGGTCGACATGATGTTCGACCCGGTGATCACCACCTCCCCGCTGATCAAGGGCGGCAAGGTCAAGCCGCTGGCGATCGCCGCCAGCAAGCGTTCACCGAGCCTGCCCGATGTGCGCACGCTGGCGGAACTGGGGGTGCCGGGGCTGGACGCAGGCGTCTGGTTCGGCATGGTGGTGCGCACCGGTACGCCCGATGCCGTGGTCGCCCGGCTCAACGAATCCGCGCTGAAGGCGCTGAAGGCGCCGGAAGTGGCAAAGCGCTTTGCCGACCAGGGCCTCGATCCCATGCCGATGAGCCCGCAGCAGTTCGGCACCTTCCTCGCCAGTGAAAGCACGCGCTGGACCCCGCTGGTCAAGGCCAGCGGCGCCAGCGTCGAATAACCCGTACAGGAGAATCCCCATGACACGCAAGCTCAAAGCCGCCATCATCGGCTCGGGCAATATCGGCACCGACCTGATGATCAAGATCCTGCGGCATGGCCGGCATGTCGAGATGGGCGCGATGGTCGGCATCGACCCCGCCTCCGATGGCCTGGCCCGCGCGGCCCGGATGGGCGTCGCCACCACGCATGAAGGCGTGCAAGGGCTCACGCGCCTGCCGGTCTTCGATGACATCGATCTCGTCTTCGATGCCACCAGCGCCGGCGCGCATGTGAACAACGATGCCTTCCTGCGCGGGTTGCGCCCGTCGATCCGCATGATCGACCTGACCCCGGCAGCGATCGGCCCGTACTGCATTCCGGTGGTCAACGGCGCCGCGCACCTGGACGCACCCAACGTCAACATGGTCACCTGCGGCGGCCAGGCCACCATCCCGATGGTGGCGGCGGTGTCGCGCGTGGCGCCGGTGCACTACGCGGAGATCGTCGCCAGCATCTCCAGCAAGAGCGCCGGGCCGGGCACGCGTGCCAATATCGACGAATTCACCGAGACCACCTCGCGCGCCATCGAGCAGGTGGGCGGCGCCCGCCGCGGCAAGGCCATCATCGTCCTGAACCCGGCCGAGCCGCCGCTGATCATGCGCGACACCGTGTACTGCCTGAGTGAGCCGGCCGACCAGGACGCCATCGCCGCGTCGGTCGAACGCATGGCCGCGGACGTGCAGCGCTACGTGCCAGGCTACCGGCTCAAGCAGGCGGTGCAGTTCGAGGCCATCCCGGCCGATGCGCCGCTGAACATCCCGGGCCTGGGCCGCCTGGCGGGCCTGAAGACCACGGTCTTTCTCGAAGTCGAGGGTGCCGCTCACTACCTGCCCGCCTATGCCGGCAACCTGGACATCATGACCAGCGCCGCGCTGAACACCGCCGAGAGCATGGCCGCTGCCATGCTTGCCGAGTCCGCTGCCGCCTGACAGGAGCCGATGCCATGAGCACCAACAAGACACTCTATATCTCCGATGTGACGCTGCGCGACGGCAGCCATGCCATCCGCCACCAGTACAGCCTGGAACAGGTTCGCCAGATCGCGCGCGCGCTCGACGAGGCCGGCGTCGATTCGATCGAAGTGGCCCACGGCGACGGGCTGCAGGGCTCGAGCTTCAACTACGGCTTCGGCGCGCATACCGACCTGGAATGGATCGAAGCGGTGGCCGACGTGGTGCGCAATGCGAAGATCGCTACGCTGCTGCTACCCGGCATCGGCACCGTGCACGACCTCAAGGCCGCCTACGATGCCGGCGCCCGCATCGTGCGCGTGGCCACGCATTGCACCGAGGCCGATATCTCGCGCCAGCATATCGAGGCGGCGCGCGAGCTGGGCATGGAGGCCGTGGGCTTCCTGATGATGAGCCACATGACCACGCCGCAGCACCTGGCGCAGCAGGCAAAGCTGATGGAAAGCTACGGCGCGACCTGCTGCTATGTGGTCGATTCCGGCGGCGCGCTGACGATGCAGGACGTGCGCGAACGCTTCCGCGCCTTCAAGGACGTGCTGAAGCCCGAGACCCGGACCGGCATGCACGCCCACCACAACCTGAGCCTAGGGGTTGCCAACAGCATCGTGGCGGTTGAAGAAGGCTGCGACCGCATTGACGCCAGCCTGGCGGGCATGGGCGCCGGCGCCGGCAACGCGCCGCTCGAAGTCTTTATCGCCGCGGCCGAGCGCATGGGCTGGCATCATGGCTGCGACCTGTACAAGCTGATGGACGCCGCCGACGACCTGGTGCGCCCGCTGCAGGACCGCCCGGTGCGGGTCGACCGCGAGACGCTGGCGCTGGGCTATGCGGGGGTGTATTCCAGCTTCCTGCGCCACAGCGAAGTCGCTGCGGCGCGCTACGGCCTGAAGACCGTCGATGTGTTGGTGGAGCTGGGGCGCCGCCGCATGGTGGGCGGGCAGGAGGACATGATCGTCGATGTGGCGCTGGACTTGCTGAACACCCGCACGGGCGCCTCGCCGTCCGCAGCCTGACGCCGAGGCGGGAACGGCATCGCGCGCCTGGCAGTACTAGGGTTCGAGGAGCCGGCTGATCTGCGCCAGCGCGGTCAGCGTGTGTTCGAGGTGCTCGCGCATGGCCTGCGCTGCTTCTTCGTTGCGCTCACGCTCCAGCAGGTCAAGAATGTGCAGGTGCTGTTTCGCGTGTTCCGGATAGCGTTCCCGGTCGCGCATTGAGCGGTAGGACAGCAGCCGGCGCACCCGGTTGACGCGCCGGATGGTATCGATGAAGAAGGGATTGCCCGAGGCCTCGACCAGCGATTCATGGAAGCGCACACCGCGATCGTGGAGCTGGTCGGCCGTGTCGGTCTCGATCCCGCCGTTCAGCAGGTGAAACTCCGCGGCGCGCAGCCGCTCGAGGGTGCGGGACTCGAGCCGGTAGCCGGGCTCCAGCAACGCGGCCGGCTCCAGCGCCAGCCGCAGCCGGTAGGACTGCAGCAGCGAATTCGGCGTGGTCAGCATCGACGAAAACTCCCAGCCATAGCCCGGTTTGCGCTCGGCCCAGCCCTCCTGCGCGATGCGCTTGAGCACGGTGTTGAGCTGGGTGGTGGTCAGGCCGTAGCGTGCCTTGAGGAGCTGTTCCGACACTTGCGTGTCCAGCGTGCCCTGCAGCAGGTCTTCGGCGATCCGGAAGTAGGCGGCGGCGGCCACATCCGGCTCGGCCAGGCCGAGCTGCGAGGCCAGTTCCGCGGCCGGTGCGGCAACGGGCCTGGCCAGGAAAAAGCCGCGGTTCTTCTCGCGCGTGAGCACGCCCTTCTCATGCAGCAGCGCAAGCGCCTCATTGACGGGCGAGCGCGAGACGCGCAGCTTGTCGGCCAGCATCTGCGCCGGCAGGTGCGCGCCCACGGGCAGGCCTTCAGACTGGATCAGCGCAACGATCTGGGTGGCAATGGATCGGTCGTGGTTCATGGGTTGGAGCGGTGAATGCACTTGAAGCTTACCGCAATCGCCACCCCGGGGTTCCCACATCACTCGATCGTTACCTTGCCGTCCTTCACCAGCTTGGCGAACTTGACCGTTTCGTCGTTGATCCGCTTGGCGAACTCCTGCGGCGTGCTGGGCATCGGCTCGGCGCCGATGCCCAGCATCTTCTGCTGGAAGTCGGGCGACTTCACGATCCTGACGATCTCCGCGTTCAGCTTGCTGACCACAGGCTCGGGCGTCGCCGCCGGCGCCAGCACGCCGAACCACGTGCCGATATCAAAGCCCTTGAACCCCGCTTCCTCCAGCGTCGGCACATCGGGCAGCACGCTGGAGCGCCGTGCCGTGGTGACGGCCAGCGCACGCAGCTTGCCGGACTTGATGTGCTGCAGCACCGGCGTCAGCGTATCGAACGACATCGTGACCTGCCCGCCAAGCAGGTCGGTCGTCAGCGGCCCGCTGCCCTTGTAAGGCACATGAAGCAGCTTTGCACCGGTAGCGGCCTGGAACTGGGTGCCGATCAGGTGCTGCGCGGTGCCGTTGCCGTTGGAACCGTAGGCGAACTCCGGCGACGCGGTCTTGGCCAGCGTCACCAGTTCGCTGACAGACTTCGCCGGCGTTTTCGCGGCATTGATCACCAGCACATTGGGCACCATAGCCACCGTGGCGATCGGCGTCAGGTCCTTCTGGAAGCTGTATGGCAGCTTCTTGTAGACGCTGGTGGCGATGGTGTGGTGCACCGCGCCCATCAGCAGCGTGTAGCCATCCGGCTTGTTCTTGGCGACGTAGTCCGCGCCCAACGTGGCGCCCGCGCCGGGGCGGTTCTCCACGATCACGGGCTGGCCCAGGCTCTTCGACAACTGGTCGCCCAGCGCGCGGGCCAGCACGTCGGTGGTGCCGCCCGAGGGAAACGGCACGACCAGGGTGATCGGCTTGGCCGGCCAGGTTTGCGCCAGGCCGGCACCGCTGAGGGTGATGCCGGCGGCCAGCACGGCCAGCGTTGAAATGCGACGCACGAGTTCAGTACCACGCATGCTTTGTCTCCTGAATTTGATTTATATGGCAAGCCGAAAGCGAAATGCTTAAGGCTTGTTTGCTGCCTGCTGGATGGCCTGCCGGCCCGCAAAGGTCGCGGCGCATCCCAGTTCCGCCTCGATAAACAACAGCCGGTTGTACTTGGCCACGCGATCCGAGCGGCTCAGCGAGCCGGTCTTGATCTGCGTTGCCGCCGTGCACACGCTCAGGTCCGCGATGGTGGTGTCTTCGGTCTCGCCTGAGCGGTGCGAGATCACCGAGGCATAGCCGGCGCGTTCCGCCACTGCGATTGCCTGCAGCGTTTCGGTCAACGTGCCGATCTGGTTGGGCTTGATCAGGATGGCGTTAGCCACGCCCTGCTCGATGCCCTCTTCCAGGATTGCCGCGTTGGTCACGAACAGGTCGTCGCCGACGAGCTGCACCTGTCCGCCCAGGCACCCGGTCAGCAGGCGCCATCCCTGCCAGTCCTGCTCGGCCATGCCGTCCTCAATGGTGACGATGGGGTACTGGCGAACCCAGCTGGCGAGCAGGTCGACAAAGTCCCCGGCGTCGTACGAGCGGCCTTCCGACTGCAGCACATAGCGGTCATCCGCGTAGAACTCCGAGCTGGCCACATCCAAACCCAGCGCGATATCCCGGCCTAGCCGGAAGCCGGCGGCTTCGATCGCCTGCATGATGACTTCCAGGGCATGTTCGTTGGACGACAGGTCCGGCGCGAAACCGCCTTCGTCACCGACGGAAGTGGCAAAGCCGCGCGCCTTCAGTACGCCCTTGAGCGTGTGGAACACCTCCGCGCCCCAGCGCAACGCTTCCGAGAAGCTCGGCGCGCCGACCGGCAGGATCATGAACTCCTGCATGTCGACGCTGTTGTCCGCATGCGCACCGCCGTTGATGATGTTCATCATCGGCAGGGGCAGGCGGGTCTCGCCATTGCCGTTGCCCACGGACCGGTACAGCGGCAGCCCGGCGGAAGCCGCGGCTGCCCTCGCGTTCGCCAGCGAGACCGCCAGCAGCGCATTGGCGCCCAGGCGCGACTTGTCCGGTGTGCCGTCGAGGCGGATCAGGCAGGCATCCACCTCGGCCTGCTCCGCTGCGTGCATGCCGGCCAGCGTCCGTGCGATATCGACGTTGATATGCTGCACGGCCTTCTGCACGCCCTTGCCGAGATAGCGCCGCTTGTCGCCATCGCGCAGCTCGATCGCTTCACGCGAGCCCGTGGACGCGCCCGAAGGCGCCGCGGCAAAGCCCTGCGAGCCGTCGACCAGCAACACCTGCGCCGCCACCGTGGGGTTGCCACGGGAATCGAGGATCTCGTAGCCGCGGATTTCCCGGATTGCAGTCATGGGTCTCTCCTTTATTGGACCTGCGCGATGCGCAGCAGGTTGGTGGTACCGGCCACGGTGAACGGCAGGCCGGCCGAAATGACGATCTGCTGCCCGACCTCGCCGAACTGCTCCTTCAGCACGGTCCGGCTGGCCAGGTCGGTCATCTCCAGCACGTCGACCACTTCATGGCAAAGCACCGCATGCACGCCCCAGGCCAGCGCCAGCCGGCGCGCGGTGGCGACCCGTGGCGTCATGCCGAGGATCGGCACTTCCGGCCGCTCGCGTGCCATGCGCAGCGCGGAGTATCCCGAACTCGTGTAGGCCACCGCGGCAGGCACGCGCAGCAGGTTCGCCACGTGCCTGACGGCGTAGCCGATGGCGTCGGCAGCCTCGGCGCGCGGTGCCGAATGCGAAGCCTGGATGGCTTCGTGGTAGTGCGGGTCGGCTTCGGTGCGCGTGATGATGCTGTCCATCATGCGCACCGCTTCCACCGGATACTGGCCCGAGGCGGATTCCGCCGACAGCATCACGGCATCGGCGCCGTCGTAGACGGCAGTCGCCACATCGGAAGCCTCGGCACGCGTCGGCACCGGTGCGCTGACCATCGACTCCAGCATCTGGGTGGCGACAATCACCGGTTTGCCGGCCTTGCGGCAGGCACGGACGATGCGCTTTTGCAGCGACGGCACCTGCTCCGCCGGCATCTCCACGCCGAGGTCGCCACGGGCCACCATGACCGCATCCGATTCGGCGACGATCGCTTCCAGGCTCTGGATGGCGGCAGGCTTCTCCAGCTTGGCGATGATGCCGGCGCGGCCGTCCACGATCTGCTTGATTTCCTGGATATCCTCGGCGCGCTGCACGAACGACAGCGCAATCCAGTCCACACCCAGCGTCAGGCCGAAGTCCAGGTCGCGCCGGTCCTTCTCGGTCATCGCCGACAAAGGCAGCACCACGCCCGGCACATTGACGCCCTTGCGGTCGGACAGCGTGCCGCCATTGACCACCGTGGTCTCGGCAAAGTCGGAGCCACACCGCTCCACGCGCAGGCGCACGCGTCCGTCATCCACCAGCAGTTCCGTGCCTTCCTGCAGCGCCGCGAAGATCTCGGGATGCGGCAGGCTGACGCGCTCCACGGAACCCGGCGTCGACGCGTCCAGGTCGAACCGGAACTTCGCCTGCGCGGCCAGTTTCACCGGACCGCCCGCAAACGTGCCGATGCGCAGCTTGGGGCCTTGCAGGTCCAGCAGCACGCCGATGGGCCTGCCGCGCTCGTGCTCGATGGCGCGGATGGACTGCAGGCGTTGCTGGTGGTCAGCATGGGTGCCGTGGCTGAAATTGAGGCGGAACACATCGGCGCCCGCATCGAAAAGCTGCTCGATGATGGCCGGGTCTGTGCTCGCCGGGCCCAGCGTGGCCACGATCTTTGCGTTGCGAAGGCGTCTCATGCGTTTGCTCCGGAAGCGCGCGTCAACAGGATCGCGCGAAAATCATTGACATTGGTCAGCGTGGGGCCGGTTATCACGGCATCGCCCAGCGCCTCGAAAAATCCGTGGCCGTCGTTGGCGGCCAGCGCATCGTGCGGCCGCAGGCCGGCGCGCCAGGCGCGCTCCAGCGTGTCGGGCCCGATCATGGCCCCGGCGATCTCTTCCTGGCCATCGACACCGTCCGTATCACCGGCGATCGCATGGACCCCGGCTTCGCCGCGCAGGGTCAGCGCCAGCGACAGCAGGAACTCGACGTTGCGGCCGCCCCGCCCCGTGCCACGGACGGTCACGGTGGTCTCGCCGCCGGACAGCAGCACGCACGGTGCGGCAAACGGTTCGCCATGCCGGGCCGCTGCCAGCGCGATGCCACCCATGACGGTGCCGACATCGCGGGCTTCGCCTTCGATGGCGTCGCCCAGCACGTGGACCGCATAGCCGGCGTCGCGGCCGACGCGGGCCGCCGCTTCCAGCGCCAGCCGCGGCGTGGCGATGAATTCGGTGCGGATCCGTGCCAGCCGCGGGTCGCCGGGCTTGAGCGTCTCGGCGGCGTCGGACTCCAGCACGGCCAGTACATGGGCAGGCAGGTCGATCGCATAGCGCCTGACGATGGCCAGCGCATCGGCACGCGTAGTGGGATCGGGCACCGTCGGGCCGGACGCGATATCGATCGGGTCATCGCCCGGCACATCGGAGATCAGCAGGTTCAGCACCTGCGCCGGATAGCATGCCGCGGCCAGCCGTCCGCCCTTGATCGCGGACAGGTGCCGGCGCACGCAGTTCATCTCGGAGATCGTCGCGCCGGACTTGAGCAGCGCGCGGTTGATGCGCTGCTTGTCGTCCAGCGTGATGCCTGCCAGCGGAAGGGGAAGCAGCGACGATCCGCCTCCGGAGACCAGGCTGATGACGAGGTCGCCCTCGCCCAGGCCGGACACCAGCCGCAGCATGCGTTGTGCGGCAGCCAGCCCGGCATCGTCCGGCACGGGATGCGCGGCTTGCACGATCTCGATGCGCGAGCAAGGCACGGCATAGCCGTAGCGCGTCACGACCAGGCCTTCGAGCGGGCCGGGCCACGCCGCTTCCAGCGCGCTCGCCATCGCCGCCGAGGCCTTGCCGGCACCGATGACGATGGTGCGGCCGCGCGGCGGTGCGGGCAGGTACTGCGCCAGCGTGCGGGCCGGCTGGGCCGCGGCGATGGCGGCGTCGAACATGCGCCGCAGCAACGCGGCCGCTTCGGAACGATGCGTAGTCACGTCGCCCCCTTAGTGCATCAGCGTGGCGTGGGCATCGGCGGCGCGTGCAATGCGCGAGCCGATCGGGGAGGCGTCCTGATGGCCCTCGGGCACCGTGTCGCCTTCCTCTTCCAGCTTGCCGTCCAGCGCATCCGCAAGCTGCTTGCGGTCCACTGCGCCCACCCAGCGCGCAATCGCCAGCGTGCCTACCGCATTGCCGATCGTGTTGGTGATGGCGCGCGCTTCCGACATAAAGCGGTCGACACCCAGCAGCAGCACCATGCCGGCGACAGGGATCTTGCCGAGCGATGCCAGCGTCGCCGCCAGCGTGATAAACCCGGAGCCGGTCACGCCCGCCGAGCCCTTCGACGTCAGCAGCAGCACGCCGAGCACGACCAGCTGGTCCGTCATGGTCAGCGGCGTGTTGGTCGCCTGGGCGACAAAGATCGCCGCCATGGTGTAGTAGATGCACTGTCCGTCAGGGTTGAAGGTCAGTCCGGAAGGCACCACCAGCCCCACCACCGGCTTGGACACGCCGGCGTTTTCCAGCTTGCGCATCAGCTGCGGCACCACCGATTCCGACGAGCTGGTGCCGAGCACGGTGAACAGTTCGTCGCGGATGTACTTCAGGAATTTCCAAAGGCTGAAGCCGGAAAGCTTTGCCACGCCACCCAGCACGATCACCACGAACAGGAAGCAGGTGAGGTACATGGTGCCCATCAGCTTGCCCAGCGAGACCACCGAGCCCAGCCCGTACTTGCCGACGGTAAAGGCCATGGCGCCGAACGCCGCGATCGGCGCCAGACGCATGATCATCCCCACCACCGTGAAGATGCCGTGGGTAAAGGAGTCGAGGAAGTCCACCACCGGCTTGGCGCGCGCGCCGATATGCGACAGCGCGATGCCGAACAGCGTGGCAAACACCAGGATCTGCAGGATGTCGTTCTTGGCCAGCGCGTCGATGATGCTGGTTGGCACCAGGTTCATCAGGAAATCGATGAACGTGTGCGGCTTCTCCGCGGCGTGCGTGTAGCTGGCGATCGCCTTGGTGTCGAGGTGGGCGGGATCGATATTCATGCCGTGGCCCGGCTGGACCAGGTTGACGACCACGAGCCCGAGGGCCAGCGCGAATGTCGACAGCACCTCAAAGTAAATCAGGGCCCGCACGCCGACGCGTCCGAGCTCCTTCATGTTCTCCATGCGCGCGATGCCGAGCACCACGGTCGCGAAGATAATCGGCGCGAACACCATCTTGATCAGCTTGATGAACACGTCGCCAAGCGGCTTCAGGTCACTGCCGATATCGGGCGCCCACACGCCCAGTGCAACGCCGGCGCCCACGCCGATCAGTACCTGGACGTAGAGCTTGCCAAGCAGCCGTTGAATCATTGCTGTCTCCTGCTGTGTCGTAAGGCAAAGCGCTCCCGGAGCAGCTCTGGTCGGCTGCTTTCCTGGCCCGGAAGGCGATGCGGGCCGGGGTGGCCCGCAGGGTGCGGCCCGGCCGGCGCCGGGCGCGAAGAGTGGCGAGGCTGGCGCTCAGGCCGCCTTGACCTGCTTGCCGGCGGCGAGCAGATCGCACACGGCCTTGGTCACTTCGGCCGTGGTGGCCTTGCCGCCCAGGTCGCCGGTATGCAGCGCGGGGTTGGCTGTGACGGCTTCGACGGCCTTCATCACGCGCTGCGCCGCCTCGTTCTCGCCGAGGTGCTCCAGCAGCATGACCACCGACCAGAAGGTGCCGACCGGGTTGGCCAGGCCCTTGCCCATGATGTCGAAGGCCGAGCCGTGGATCGGTTCGAACATCGACGGATAGCGGCGTTCCGGATCGATATTGCCGGTCGGCGCGATACCCAGGCTGCCGGCCAGCGCCGCCGCCAGGTCGCTCAGGATGTCGGCGTGCAGGTTGGTGGCGACGATGGTGTCCAGCGACGCGGGGCGGTTGACCATGCGCGCCGTGGCGGCATCGACCAGTTCCTTGTCCCACTTGACGTCCGGGAAGTCCTTGGCCACCTGCACCGCGACCTCGTCCCACATCACCATGGCATGGCGCTGCGCGTTGGACTTGGTGATGACGGTCAGCAGCTTGCGCGGCCGCGACTGGGCCAGCTTGAAGGCGAAGCGCAGGATGCGCTCCACGCCGACGCGGGTCATCATCGACACGTCGGTGGCGGCTTCGATGGGATGGCCCTGATGCACGCGGCCGCCCACGCCCGAGTATTCGCCTTCCGAGTTCTCGCGCACGATCACCCAGTTCAGGTCTTCCGCGGCGCAGCGCTTGAGCGGGGCATCGATGCCCGGCAGGATGCGCGTCGGGCGCACGTTGGCGTACTGGTCGAAGCCCTGGCAGATCTTCAGGCGCAGGCCCCACAACGTGATGTGGTCGGGGATATGCGGGTCGCCGGCCGAGCCGAACAGGATCGCATCCTTGTCGCGCAGCGCATCGAGGCCGTCGGCGGGCATCATCACGCCGTGCTGGCGGTAGTAGTCGCCGCCCCAGTCGAAGTCCTCGAACTCGAAGCGGAAGTCAGCGCCTGCCGACGCCAGGGCCTCCATCACCTGGCGGCCGGCCGGCACCACCTCTTTGCCAATGCCGTCGCCCGGGATAGTTGCGATGCGGTAAGTCTTCATGGTTGTCTCCTGGTCAGAATCTCGTTGAATGCGCTTGAGTGCGTGGGACGGATTCTGGGCCGTGGACAGGGTATTGGATCGCTTGTAAAGTTAAAGCATTGTTAACCTCAGATTAAAGATCGGAATGGCCTCCTCACCGGGTATCCAGCCATCGGAGCTGGGATTCTTCACCTCAGTGGCCACCGCAGGCAGCCTCAGCGCCGCGGCGCGAGACCTCGGCATCACCACGGCGGCGGTCAGCAAGCGCCTGGCGCAGATGGAGTCGCGCATCGGCATGCCGCTGGTGACACGCACGACACGGCGCATGAGCCTGACCCCCGAAGGCGAGGTCTACCTCGAGCACGCCAGGCGCATCCTCAGCGAAATCGACGACCTCGACCAGCTGCTGACCCGTTCCAAGGGCCGGCCGAGTGGCCTGCTGCGGGTCAACGCCACGCTCGGGTTCGGGCGCATGCACGTGGCGCCGGTGATTTCGGAGTACGTCACCACCTACCCCGAGGTCGACGTGCAGTTGCAGCTGTCCGCCGACCCGCCGCCGCTGACCGAAGACGCGTTCGACGTCTGCATCCGTTTTGGCCCGCCGCCCGACGCGCGCATCGTGGCCAAGCGGCTGGCGCCGAACCGGCGGCTGCTGTGCGCCTCGCCCAAATACCTGCGCGACCACGGCGCGCCGCACACACCGTCGGACCTGCGCCGCCACAACTGCATCGGCATCCGCCAGGGCAGCGACGCCTACGGCGTCTGGCGCCTGACCACCGGCAAGGGAGCGAAAGCGCGCACGGAATCGGTCCGCGTGCGCGGCAATCTCACCACCAATGACGGCGAGATCGCCGTGAACTGGGCGCTCGAAGGTCACGGCATCCTGATGCGGGCCGAGTGGGACATCGAGCGTTTCCTGCGCAGCGGGCGGCTGGTGCAGGTCCTGCCGCAGTACGCGACGCCGGAAGCCGACATCTATGCCGTCTACCAGCAGAGGCACCAGCTGTCGTCGCGGATCCGGCTGTTCGTGGAGTTCCTTGCGGCGAAGTTCAGTGAGTTTGGGAAGTAGCGGCAAGCCTCGAACGCGTCAGCGCCCAGAGCTTCGGGTATGACCTCGTCTACAGCGCGCGTGCCGTGGAGCGTCCTGCGACCAGGCTGCTGCGGGAGTGGGTGAAGGCGACGTTTGCCCGCTGAAGCCAGGGAGAAGCGGCGCGAGAGACCCATGCCATCTGCGCCAGCCGCGGCTTCAAGCCGCCGCTGGCATGGCCATCCCTCCCCTCAGCGCGACTTCGCGGGCGTGACAGAGATCGCAAGCGCTTCGGTGTAGACGGCCTGCACCTGGTCTCCGCGGCGAACCGCCTTCAGTTGCCCCGGATCCTGGACATGGACGTCCACCATCCTGCCCTTCGGCCCCTTGAGCGTCACCATGCCGGTCTTTTGGTTGACAGCCACCACGTCGGCGGTGACCGTGACCTCGCGCCCGACCGTGCCGCCGGGCTTGGCGCCGGGCGCCGCCCGGTCCACGGTCTCGCGTTCGATGCTGGAGCGCATGCCGGTCTGCCGGTTCAGGCTGACCGACAAAGCCTCCTTGTATTCGACCGTGACCACATCGCCCACACGGAGTTGCTCAAAGTTGAGCACGTCGTCGCCGACCTGGACATCGGTGAGCTTGCCCTGCTTGTTCTTGAGCGTGACGGTGCGCGTGGCAGCATCGATGGCCGTCACCGTGGCCGTGGCCTTGACGGTACCGGTCACCATGGTGGCACCCACGCCCGATGCCACGTCCACGCGCGTCTCGGGTTGTGCCATCACCGGGAGGGCCGCCGCGGCCAGCGCGGCCACGACGATTAGCCTGGAGGGATTCATGCCGAGCTCCTCGCGTCAGTCAGGACGCATGCAGGCCATTGTGCAACCCTCGGGTTCGATTTGCCAGAGCATTCTCTCCGTGCCCGGTTGGCGCCCTCAGAACCTGTGGCGGATGCCTACCACCGCGCCCAGCTGGTTCGAGCCCGGCTGCACGTTGATGATGGCGTTCGCGCCGGTGCCGCTGTTGTAGCCGTTAACGCCCAGGTACGAGTTTTCCTTGTTGAGCGCATAGGCCACCGACGCATAGAGATCGGTGCGCTTGGTGAACGTGTAGTCGCCCGTCACCACGAACTGCCACGGGTCCGACCCGGTATGGCGGAAATCCTGGTAGTAAGCCGCACCCATCAGCGTGAACGCCGGCGTCAGCTTGTACGACAGGCCGAGCCAGTAGAGGTTCGAGCCGGCATTGGCCGCTTGCGCGCCGGGCAACATGGCGCCGTCGAAGGCCTTGGCCAGCCGGTAGCCGGCGAACACCTTGGCCGGTCCCACCGCATACGTGCCGGCCACCGCATAGCGCCGCAGCACCGGCGCCTGGTTGGCCGGGGTGCCGACATGCGCATCGTCATAGGCCAGGCCTAGCGAAAACGGGCCGCTGGCGTAGCTGAGGTAGGCGCCGTACTCGCGGCCGAATACGTTGCTGCCCGCTACCTCGTTGCCGTTGGCCTGGAATGAGTAGAAGGCCGATGCGGTGAGGTCGCCGAACTTGCCGACATACTTGACGGCATTGTCCGCGCGCGCGCCAAACTCAGGCGCGATCCCCAGGATGCCGTAGCGGTCGGCCGTCGCGGCGGGATCATACAGGTTGTTGAAGTCGCGCAAGGCGGTCTGCTGCCGTCCGAACAGCAGACCGCCATATGGGCTTTCCACGCCGACATAGGCATTGCGCCCGAACAGGCGCCCGCCCTGGGCCGAGTTGCCGGTATCCAGGTCGAAGCCACTTTCCAGCAGGAAGACAGCCTTCAGCCCGCCCCCCAGGTCCTCCGTGCCGCGCAGGCCCCAGCGCGAACCGGACTGGTTGCCGGAACTCATCCGGAACAGGTTGTCGCCACCGGCGCCTGCATTGCTGTTGTATTCGATGCCGGCATCGACGATCCCGAACAGGGTGACGCTGGTCTGGGCATACACCGCATTGGTAGCTACGGATGCGGCGATTACCGCGAATGTCTTCTTCATGGGTCCTCCAATCGTCTTTTTTGGCTCGTCTTCAGGGCAGCAGCGATTTGACGGTGGGCGTGTATCCGCCCTGTTTCCATGAGGGCGTGGATTTGAAAGCGTCTGTGTATGGATGCCGCCTGCACACACATCGATACATGGCGACGGCAGGAAATGTGCCGCCAAACCGTCACCGCGCGACGAACCCACGCCGCTCGCGTATCGCAATGTGTGAAGCAACGGCATTGACAAGCAGTTATACAAGCATCGCCCCTGGCGGAAACATTGGGGATACACCGCAGCGGTGAAATGCAAGCTCCGGACGCGGTTCAGATGCCATGGGGTGATCAACGCCGTGCGCACTTGAACCATCGTACCGGATGCCCTGCAGAACTCAAGAAGGACCTAAACCAACATGAAACCCATCACGATCTCTTCCCTCGCCGCTGCCCTGCTCTTCTCGACGCTCGCGGTCGCGGCACATGCCGCCGACGCCAGCGGTGCAGCCCGACCCCTGACGCGCGCGGAAGTGCGTGCCGACCTTGAAGCCTGGACGCGCGCAGGCCTAGCCGAGTACTGGCGCGGCGACCGCGGCCCCGATGTCAACAGCGCGGAATACCAGCGCCGGTTTGCCGTTTATGAAAGCCTGCGGGCGGCCCAGGGAGACGCCGCCGCGCGCTGATCCGGCAAGAACGACGCGCGCCCACGTGCAACTGCGCCACCCGGAGTAAGCTCCCCGGGTGGCGCAGTTGCCGTGAGTGCCAGGCATTGCTGAAAGTCGATCGCCATCGCGGCGATCATCAACGCCTGTAGCCATTGGTGCGCAGGCGCTACAGTCGCGACAGGCGTGACGGCTATATATGACGACCGCCGCGCCCAGCCGGGATTACGTACGCCATTTGCCGCCGCGCACCAACTCCGTCACCGCCGTCGAAGGCAAGATAGCTGGTCGGGTTCTCGAACAGCATGGCGCGGCCGAGCACGTCCTGCGCCATCGAGATATTTGGCGCAGACGATATCCAGCGCCTCTTCGGTATAGGGGAGCGGCAGCAGGTCGTGCGAATTGAATCCGCCGATCCGAGACCAGCTCAGGGGCTCGGAGACATAGAGGGGCTCGGTCTTGTCGACCAGGGCCTTGAGCCGGCGCAAGTGGGACATCAGGCGCGGGCGCCGTCCAGGTAGGGATCGACGTTGCGCGCGCCGTCGGTGAACGGATCGCGAGCGTCCTGCACGGAGCGGGCACCGTCGGTGAACGGGTCGCGTGCGCCCTGCACGGAACGGGCGCCGTCGCTGTACGGGTCGCGCGCGCCCACGTTGCCGGCCTGGGCGCCCGCTGCGGCGGCAACCAGGGCGATGGCAAGGACGATGCGCTTGGTGAATTGGGTAGTCATATTGGTTTCCTGGAGAGATTGCGTGGGGTATTGCGGGCCGGGGATCGCTATGCTTGCGCGCCGCCGTGCCGCCAGACGCATTTAAGAAGACCGATGTATCTCGCCCATTGCGGGCAAAGGCCGTTTGTGTGAGGGCACGTATCGTGCCGCCGGCTCGATACAAGGAGGTACAAAGAGGCGCAGGAAACCGGCCTTGCGAGCAGGCCGGAAGGAGGCGGGGGAAGGCGGTGTGGTCTCGCCGGATGCAGGAAAGTGCCGGGAGCGCGGCGCGCTCAAGGACCGGCCACAGCAGGATCGGGGCTCGGAATGTCCTCTGTCAGTTCGGGCGGATCCGTCCCACCTCAGTATCTCAATACATATGGCAATCATAGTTGCCAACCTGCCCGACGCTCAGCCATGCTTTAACTCGGCCAAAATTCGCGACACTGGTGCAGTATAAGTCACATAATGCATATCCTAGCGGCAGATCGTGCTACTATGAAATCAATAGACGACTGGGAGGGAAAGGTGCGACGCAACGCCAAACCGGTAACCACGAGCTGCCCGATCGCCCGATCCGTGGAGGTGGTGGGCGACAAATGGAGCGTGCTGATCCTGCGCGAGCTGTACCTAGGTGCCACCCGCTTCGAGGAGATCCAGATCCAGACCGAAGCGACACCGCAGATGCTTGCCACGCGCCTGAAGGCGCTGGAAGCGGACGGCATCATCGAGCGCCATCCGTACAGCGAACGGCCGCTGCGGTACGAATATCGGCTGACCCCGAAGGGCAACGCGTTCTACCCCGTCGTGCAGGCCCTCAGGGTGTGGGGCGAGACCTGGTGCAAGAGCCGGGGGGAAGATTTTGCCGTGAAAGTCACCCATCGCGCCTGTGGGCACGAAGTCGGGCCCGGCAGCGCGTGCCCGGCGTGCGGGACAACGGTCGACAGGAGCGATCTCGAGCTGTCGCTGAGCCCGGGCTTTGAACGCGAGCGGGAAGCGAGGCGGATTGCGTTCAAGGAGGGCAAGCGGTGAGGTTCGAGGGTTCATGAACGGGCACGCCGCCTGATGGAGCTTTGATATGAACGATCTACTGGAGCAGGTTGTTGCCGCACATGGCGGTCTTGAACGCTGGAATGCTTTCCAGACGGTAAGCGCCACCATCGTCTCCGGAGGCGATCTTTGGCCGGCAAAAGGCCTGGTCGCGGACGACAACCCCCGTCGTGTCACCGCAAAGACCCAGGAGGAATGGATGACGGTGACTCCCTACGGAGCATCCGACCACGTCATGACGTTCGTTCCGAACCGGGTCGTGATCCGGGACGGCAACAACGCGACCATCGCAGATCGGGAAAATCCAAAGACAGCGTTTGACGGCCACGGCCTGGACACACACTGGGATCCACTGCACCGTGCCTATTTCAGTGGCTATGCCCTGTGGACCTATCTGACAACGCCGTTTCTGCTCGCCATGCCAGGCGTTGCCGTCGAGGAGGTCGCTCCCTGGAGCGAGGACGGCGAGACCTGGCGGGTTCTGCGTGCCACGTTTCCGCCTGCCATTGCCACCCACAGTCCGGTTCAGGAATTCTATTTCGGTCCGGATTTCCTGCTTCGCCGTCACGACTATCAGGTTGACGTGTCCGGCGGCCTACCTGCGGCTCAGTATGTTTATGACATCGTTGAAGCCCAGGGCATCCGCTTCCCGCGTCAGCGACGTGCCCACCCGCGCGGCGCGGATCTGCGCCCGGATCGCGATCGCACGCTGGTCTGGATCGACCTGTCCGATTTCGAGCTTCGGTAAACGCACAACTGGGAAGGGTCGACGGTGGCCAACCGGCTAATCGCCGACCACCCCCCTTCCCGGCCAGAAGCGCCCACCGCCAGTCATCCTTGAACGGCGGCAGGCACAAGCCAGATGCGTCGAGACCGCTGTTCAGTGACTTGCTGCCTCCACAGCGCCGATACCGGTCTCGGAGCGCAACTCCTGGGCTTCAAAGCCAGCCTTGTCCAGTAGCGCCCGCTTCGACTTGTCGGTAATCGAGAAGAACCAGATCCCGAGGAAGCCAGCCGTCATCGAGAACAATGCCGGGGACGTGTAGGGGAACGGCGCGTCCTTGAAGTGGAACACATCGACCCAGACCGCCTGCGACAGGATGGTCAGGACCACCGCCGTCAACAGTCCCAGGAAGCCGCCCGCGGTCGCGCCCCGGGTGGTGCAACCCTTCCACAGCACCGACATGAACAGCACCGGGAAGTTGGCCGACGCCGCCACGGCGAAGGCAAGCGATACCATGAACGCGATGTTCTGCTTCTCGAAGACAATGCCGAGGACCACCGCGACCATGCCGAGAATCACGGTCGTGATACGCGACACACGCAATTCAACGGCACTGGTCGCCTTGCCCTTCTTGAATACCGTTGCATAGAGATCGTGCGACACGGCTGATGCACCGGCAAGGGTCAGGCCGGCCACGACGGCCAGGATCGTTGCAAACGCCACGGCGGAGATGAAACCGAGGAACACATTCCCGCCAACCGCGCTGGCAAGATGTACGGCCGCCATATTGACGCCGCCATGCAGCTTGCCGCTGGCATCCTGGAAGCTCGGGTTGGTTCCGACCAGCACGATCGCGCCAAAGCCGATGATGAAGGTCAGGATATAGAAGTAGCCGATCCAGGTCGTTGCCCAGAACACCGACTTGCGCGCCTCCTTGGCGTTGGGCACGGTGAAGAAGCGCATCAGGATGTGCGGCAGGCCTGCCGTACCGAACATCAGCGCAATGCCAAACGAGATCGCCGAGACGGGATCCTTGATGAAGTTGCCCGGCCCCATGATGGAGTCCTGCTTGGCGTGGACTTCGACGGCTTTCGCGAACAAGGCCTCGGGGCTGAAGTGGAACTGGGCCAGCACCATGAAGGCCATGAACGAAGCGCCGCCGAGCAGCAGGCAGGCCTTGATGATCTGTACCCACGTCGTCGCCGTCATGCCGCCGAACAGCACGTACACCATCATGAGCCCGCCCACGATGACCACGGCGATCCAGTATTCCAGCCCGAACAGCAGCTTAATCAGTTGCCCCGCGCCCACCATCTGCGCGATCAGGTAGAAAGCCACCACCACCAGCGTGCCCGACGCCGCGAATGCACGCACCGGCCCCTGCTTGAAGCGATACGCCGCCACGTCGGCGAAGGTGAACCGGCCCAGGTTGCGCAGCCGCTCCGCCATCAGGAAGGTAATGACCGGCCAGCCGACAAGGAAGCCAATGGAATAGATCAGGCCGTCATAGCCGTTGGCGTAGACCGCAGCCGAAATGCCGAGAAATGACGCCGCCGACATGAAATCCCCGGCGATCGCCAGGCCGTTCTGGAAGCCGGTGATGCCGCCCCCACCCGTATAAAACGCCGCGGCGGATTTGGTCTTCGATGCCGCCCACTTGGTGATGTACAGCGTGCCGATGACGAACAGCATGAACATCCCGATTGCCGTCCAGTTGGTCGGCTGCCGCACCGCCTGGCCAAGGTCGCCACCGGCCGCGAGCGCGGCCGTCGACAACAGCAGCGCCGCACAGGCGAGGATTGCGTGACGGGTCTTCATGCGACCTCCCGCTTGATCTGCTCTGTCAGCTCATCGTAGGCGCCGTTGGCATGGCGTACGTAGAACCCGGTGATGGCGACGGTAAAGACGATCACGAACAGGCCGATGGGCATGCCCCACGTCATCACCCCGGTTCCCATCTTCGCGGCAAGAAGTTCCTTGTCAAAGGCGATGAGCAGCACGTAGCCGTAATAGATGACGAGCATGGCGGCGGTCAACGTCCATCCAAGCCTTGAGCGCCTGTGGACCAGCTCGCGATACCGGGGATTTGCCTTCAGTCTCCTGACCAGATCTTCATTCATTCCTGTCTCCTGCCATTTATGCTTCGCATTGCGGTTGCAGCCGATGCTGCGCCGGATGCGATTAGTCCGCGCTGGCGTGCCGTTCCGACAGGCCCATGCGTGGCGTCATCCGAAGTCCGTGCTGCATAAATTAACGGGCTCCCCTTACCTGCTTCTTACACGGGGCGTCGAATTTCGCCCCGGGTAAACGCGTAGGCAATGGATGCAGGGGTACTGAACGCCACCGACGGCTGCACGGATGCCATGCTGTGTAGGAATCGGCACGGCCGTGCCTGCGGGCTCATCAGCACATGCTTGCATTTGGCGCAACGTGCGGCAAAGGTTCGTCTGCAGGATGGCCAGACGTTGCCCAGGATGAGAATGGCGGGATCGAAAGCCCGCGAATGTTGTGCTCGCCGTTACCTTGGCTGCTGAGCTTCTTTGCTGCGCGAGGACAACCATCAAACTCAAACGGGTGAAAGATTGTGCCGCCCCTCAAGGCGACCCGAATCGAATTTGAGAAGCATCTGATCGGGTGCTAGATTGAATCGGGGAAGGCCCGATACCAGTCCCTGTACTTCCAGGCCCTCTGGGTACGGGTCAGCCCGCACACCAGCATAACGATGAAGTAATCTGGCGCGTCGTCGGTGTGCAGCTAAATCGTCCCTCATAACATGGCGCTTCCGGGTTACCTGTGTCGGTACGCATGGACGCTGCGTCGCCACACTGAACGACACATCTCACCTGGCGCTGCACATCAGCGAAAAGCGTTGCACTCCGCGGGGTCCCACACAGCTTCAGGGGAGAAACACTTTCCGCGCGAGCCGGAGCTTTTCAACTCAGCGGGCAGCGTGGAGTCGCCCCTTCCATTGGGCACTCCACGCCTTCATACCCCCAAGGAGCCCCGATTACGCCGGCGCGTTATCAGTGGCTGCTCGCCTTCAGCGCCAGCGGGGCATCCTGGGTTGCGTTATCAGAACGCGAAGGAAGAATGCCATGAACAAGAAGAAATTCATCCTCTGTGCTATCAGTGTAAGCGCCTCACGAAGACCGTTCTTGCCCCTGTCCCATAGATCACGAGATGCTGTCTGCTTTGAGGATGTTCCGTTACCCAGTAACGCACAGCGAGGTCGTTACTGGGTAACGGTCGCAAAGGAGAAGCGAGATGGCACAAACGACGGCACAGCGGCAAGCCGCCTACCGAGCAAGGCGCGTGACGACAGGCAACGATGGTAACGGAGAGCGTCGGTTGAGCATGTGGGTGACCACGGAGGCGGACTTTGCCCTTGCTCGCCTGGCGCGCCGTTACTCGGTAACGAAGCGAGAGATGCTGGAGCGGTTGATCGTGCGGGCTGACGACGCGATTGTCCGCAGACTCGATCCGGACTCGCCTGATTGGGACACGTACTTCTTCGCTCGCCGGGCGCCCAGCCACGTTACCGGGTAACGGAGTGTTTTGTGCAGGCGAGTGGGGGCGCTTCCACGCCGTGAGCCGTGAAGCGGGGTCATTCAGACGGCAGCAGTTGGTCAGGCGCCTGGCGGCGCGGTGGGCAGGTTCCGCAGGTGTGCGTGGGCACGCCAGGGCAGCAATTCTTCAACGCGGTTGATCGGGTGATCGGCAATGCCGGTCAGCACATGGCACAGGTAGGCGCGCGGGTCGATGCCATTGAGCTTGCACGAGGCGACCAGCGAATACATGGCCGCCGCCCGTTCGCCGCCGCTGTCGGAACCGGCAAACAAGAAGTTCTTGCGGCCCAGGGCGACACAGCGCAGCGCGTTCTCGGCGATGTTGTTGTCAATCTCGGCGGTCCCGTCGTCGCAGTACAACGTCAGCGCATCCCACTGGTTGAGCGTGTATTGGATCGCCTTGGCCGTCTCGGATTTTGCCGACAACGTCTGCAGTTTCGCCCTGAGCCAGGCGCCGTAGCGCTCAAGCAGAGGGCGGGCTTTCTCCTGGCGCACCCGCAGCCGCTCAGCCGGCGGTTTGCCGCGGATGCCGGCCTCGATGGCGTAAAGCTCACCGATACAACGCAGTGCCTCGGCAGTCGTTTCGGACGGCGTGCGCACGTGAATGTCGTAGAACTTGCGTCGCGCATGCGCATGGCATGCCGCTTCGCGAACCGAGCCGTCTGCAAACAACTCGTTGAAGCCGGCGTATGCGTCCGCCTGCAGAATGCCGCCAAATCCGCTCAGATGGCGCTGAGGATGCTCCCCCCTGCGGTTGGGCGAATATGCGAACCATACCGCAGGCGGTTCTGCCGAGCCTGCCCGGGTATCGTCGCGCACATAGACCCACAGCCGGCCAGTTCGCGTCTTCTTGTTGCCAGGCGCAAGCACGGGAATCGGCGTGTCGTCGGCGTGCAGCTTGGTACCGGCTATCACGTAGCGGCGCAAGGCCTGCACCAGCGGATCGAGCAATGCCTCGCACATGCCGACCCATCGGCCCATGCTGGCCGGGTCCAGCGTGACGTTCTCGCGTGCGGCGATGGCCGACTGTCGGTACAGCGGTTGATGGTCGGCATATTTGGCCACGAGGATGTCGGCGAGCAAGCTCGGGTGGGCAATGCCGCGCTCGATCGGCAAGCTCGGTGCCGCCGGCTGCGCGATGTGCCGGCAGCAGGCGCAGATCTTCTTGCGCCGGACGGTGCGAATGACCTTGAACGCCGCCGCGATACGGCCAAGCTGTTCGGACACGTCCTCGCCCAGCGGTTGCATCTGGCCGCCGCACTCGGGGCAACTCGCCTCGGGCTCAAGCACCTGTTCCTCGTGCGGCAGGTGGTCCGGCAGGGCTTCGCGCGAAGCGCGCTGATGGCTGGGCGCCTTGCTCTCGCCGCTTGCCGGCGCTTCGCGAACCTCTGCCGCACCGCGGCTGCCAGTCAGGTCCTCCAGCCGGGTCTCCAGGCGTGCAATCTCCCGGTCCAGTTGCTCAGATCTGCGACCGAACTGCATGCGCTTGAGCTTCTCGATCTGCGCCTTGAGTTGTTCGATTTCCAGATCGCGCTCGACCAGATCCTGCCGCATTCGCGACAGCGACGCCTGGGCCTCGAGCAACATGGCTTTGAGGGCATCGATGTCGTCAGGAAGGTCGTTGGCATCCGGCATGCCGCGCAGTTTACGCAGGTGCCGCGCCGTTTACAACAGCGTTTACAACATCGACAGCGGCTCGGCCGTGCGGCGCGGTTGCCGCCAGTCGATCCCCTCGAGCAGCATCGACAGTTGCGCGTGTGTCAGGTGGATCTTGCCGCTGTCGGCCTGAGGCCAGACGAAACGGCCGCGCTCGAGCCGCTTGGCGAGCAGCCAAAGTCCGTCACTGGTGGCCCAGAGAATCTTGACCAGGTCCCCTCGGCGGCCCCGGAAGATAAACACGTGGCCACCCAGCGGGTTTTCCTGCAGCGCGGTCTGCACCTTCGCGGCCAGGCCATGGAAGCCGCAGCGCATGTCGGTCGCTCCCGCTGCCATCCAGATGCGCGTGCCCGCCGGCAAGCCAATCATCGGGACAGCTCGCGAATCAGCAGGCGCAGCATATCCGGCGCCACCTCGCCGCGAATCCGCAAGCGCGCACGGTCGAATTCAATCTCGCAGACATTCTCGGACGGCTGTGCTGCACTGAGCGGCGCCGCCGGCGTATGCGCGGCCGCCTCGGCGACGATGCTCACCGGCAACAGTGCCGGCACCGTTGTCTCCTGTTTCGTCGCTACGCCCTCAGCCGACGTCGGCAACCCGTAAGCTCCGTCCAGATAATGCCGCCGCCACTTGAACAGCAGGTTCGCGTTGATATCGTTGCTGCGCGCGACCAGCGCCACCGACGCGCCTGGCTCAAATGATTGTTCGACCAGCCGCCGTTTGAACTCGGCCGGGAAGTTCGGCCGCTTGTACACGCCGCCAGCACGGCGCCCACTCAACGTCTTGTCCACTTTGGTGTCCGCAATAATTTGGTGGGCACCAAATTACCCAAGACCTCAATCAGTGCGCCAGAACGGTCTTCGTGAGGCGCTTACCTATCAGCGTGCTTTCGCTTGACCTCGGCTACGTAGCCTCGACGGCGAACGCCCAAACCAGTCAAAGCTCCGACACGAGGATTGGATGCGTCTATCGCACCCAGACTGGCGCGCGATTCATTGACGCCTCCACCCGCAATCGGGATGAAGTTGCCAACGACATTCAAGCGATCCACAAGCAAGGGATCAATGGCCTTGTTGACCCATGCCTGGCCGGGCAAACAAGGAACGTCCCCGCCGCTGTCTATCAAGCGATGGCCAGACGGTCTCCAACCACGTTCCAGGTGCTGGTTCCGCAGCCCGCCAGCGTTGACCAGGCAACAACGGCGACGAGCAGGTCACTGGGGCAGTTCCCACCGGCAGCCGGTTTCCGCTTCCGATACGCCTATCTGAACCTGGATGCCCTGGCGCCGTCGGGATTCTTCCCGCTTTTCATTCCTGTCGGCATCACCGACAACAACAGGGTCGTTGGCAATGTGTATGACAATGACTTCAACGGCTTCCTGGCAATCTATGAGAGGGGCGCTATAAAGGTGCTTTCCCCAGGGGCATTCCCCACGGCCGTATCGCACCTTGGCAACATCGGCGGCTATGTCATCACCGACCCGAATCAAGGCTTAACGCAGGCGGCACTTTTCCGCGAACACAGCATTGAACTGATTCCGCGGGCTCCCGGTGAAATCTCCAGCCTGGTCTTCACCATCAATGATTTTGGCGTTGCCATTATTGGTTCATTTGACGCCAACGGACAGGGCACGCCATACATCTACGCCAACGGCAAGCTCCGGCCTTTGAACCTGAACCTCGAAGGCAATATCGTCATTGCCACGATCAACAACTTTGGGACAGTCGTCGGCTACCGTTACCTCAACGGAATCTATACGGCATATCGTCACAACATCATCACGGGACATACGACGCTTCTGCCGCCATTGCCCACGGAGCCCCACTCCTGGGCGCTTGGCGTCAATGATCTTGGCGACGTGGTGGGGTACTCCTTCGTGATCTCAGGACTTGAACGAATCGGAATCTGGAACCCTGGCGCCAGGTTCGAGACCTACTTCACGGAGGGAACCCCGGAGTACCCAACCATCAGCAACTTTCTTCTGATCAATAACAGCCGACTGATTGTCATAACGCTGTCATTCAACGATCCGCAGAGTTACATAGTCCCCAGGAAAGGAACCCGCCTGGCCCTCGCCGACCTCATCGACTACGACGCCACTGCCGATGGCGCCCCGCGGTGGATCTTCGGGCTGAACAACTCAGGCGCAATGACCGGAACCACGTTCCTCGTCGACTTCCTGATCACCCCGAAACTCAGCTGGTAGGGTGTTCGGAATCAGCGATGGTGGCACCCCGCCATCATCGCTCGCCGACGATACTATCCCCCCAAGAGAGACAGAGGTCTTGTCCCTGCCCGCGTTGTCGTTGCCCGGGCCACTTCTGCCGCGCATCGCCTCGCTAAGGTATGCTTGCGCCTTCGGAACGATCTACTCCAGAGGGGCAAATGCGGCGCGTCGTATTCAATCAGAAGGGTGGGGTTGGCAAGTCGACTATCGTATGCAATCTCGCGGCGATCAGCGCCAGCGAGGGCTTGCGTACCCTGGTCATCGACCTGGATGCGCAAGGGAACTCGAGCCAGTACCTGCTGGGCGCGAAGGCCGCAGAGGCAAGCCCGACGGTGGCGAACTTCTTTGAAACTTCCCTGACCTACACCTTCAAGCCGGTGGACCTGACGTCCTTTGTCCACCCGACGCCGTTTGAGAACCTGGATGTGATGCCGGCGCATCCTGATCTGGATTCCCTCCATGGCAAGCTCGAATCCCGCTACAAGATCTACAAGCTGCGCGATGCCCTGCTCGAGCTGGAAGCAATCTATGACGCCATTTACATCGACACGCCACCGGCCCTGAATTTCTATACCCGGTCCGCACTGATCGCCGTGGAGCGCTGCCTGATCCCGTTCGATTGCGATGACTTCTCGCGCCGTGCCCTCTACACGCTGCTGGATAACGTGAAGGAAATCCAGCAGGACCACAACGATGGGCTGCAGGTCGAAGGAATCGTCATCAACCAGTTCCAGCCGCGCGCCAGCCTGCCGATCAAACTGGTCGAAGAACTGGTAAGCGAGGGCCTGCCGGTACTGGAATCGCGGCTGTCTTCATCGGTGAAGATCCGGGAATCGCACCAGCACGCCACCCCCATGATCCATCTGGATCCGCGCCACAAGCTTGCGCAGGAATACGTGGCGTTACACCGGGAGCTGGCTGGCTGAAGCACACGCCAAGCGGCTCGGGACATCAAGCATTGAGTGGGAGCGATGGCTTCTGGTCGCCTGGGCATGCCACGCGGCGACTCACACCACGGTGGCTGAGCTCCTCCAGCATCCTGGCGCTTTCGGCAGCGTCCTGGTTATCGTCGACAACCAGGATACGACCAGCGGTGAGCGCATCAGGGCGCGTAGGCGAGGCGCCCAAGTGGGTACATTGGTGAACGGGACAGCGGGCCGCCTGGCTTGCCACCAAGCATGCCGAAGTGGTTGGCTCACTGAGATGCGTTCCTGATGTGCCTAGTTGGCCACCGCGTGCAAACGTGGGCCTGACGGAACGCTCCAATATGGCGCCAGGATGCGCGAGCGCACTCAACGTCCACAACGATGTCGTGCTATGACCCGGTATGCGCTCGTTTCCCTGAACAGGGTTGTCGATCCGCTCCCACGGCGACTTTGCGGGCGTCGCAAACCTGCCGCATTTTGGTCATTTTCTGCGGGACATAGCTTGAGGTTTGCCGGCAATCGTCGCAACCCGAGTCCCAGGAAAGATATCTCCTGTGTCGGAGATTTAGCGCGTATGCTGAGATTGCCAGTCCGGCGGAGCAAATGACCAGGAGTACCAGCATGGCCAAAAGTCAACTACGTGGCAATCGCGAAGCCAAGAAACCGAAGCAACCCAAGAAGCCGTCGGTACCCGCTTCCCCCTTCAGCACGGTTCAGTCTCGCGTGGGGAACGATGATGTCGCCAAGAAGCGGAAGTGAGTAAGCTTGGGCACGAGGACGCAAGATCTTGCCAACCAGGCAGCCGGTGACGTTCCACATGGATTCTAAATACCTCCAATGGAAGCGCAGACTGCTTCGGGAGATGCATATGATTCATGACAACAAGGACACGACTTTCCGAGGGCTTCCACTTACCGCAGAACAAAACTCGGAGATCCGTCACTACTTCAAAAGGAAGGCCAGGCTGGGCCAGCCATGGAATACACCCGAGTTGCACGGCATGCTCGAGGACATGTTGTTGCCTCCAAGTACCGAGGATGACAACCAAGGTGACATCCCCCCTGATGCATTTTCCGTCGCAGAACGCGCTGCCGCGTTCATCGACCAGGAAATGGAGCCAATCGAGGCGTATGAGGAATGGCACGCCGCGATGGAAGCCGAGAGCATGAAAGGGGGTATGCGATGAGGTGTGGCCACACACTTGGTGCAGCTGGAGTGCGGCCCTTCGAACGCGCCCACACGGACTCGGGTCGTCCGAGGGAGGTCCAATGACAATCTGGCCACTTGCTTTCCTGGGGATGCTGATCGCGCTCTACGCCCTTATCATCCGAGTGGGAATCCACCGCAAGCCGGTGCTCCACAAAGCGAAGCACTCGCTTCGGTACTGGCGGAATCGCCTGGCCCACGTGGCCAGGTAATAGAGCCGCGCCGAGCCCACCGCCCAATGGTCGCCTTCACCCGCTTGCGTCACATCCCTGCTTACGGGTATATTTTTGCGCGATGACTCCATCGCGGAGACTTCCCATGAGCGCATACATCGCCCGCAATCGGGCCAGTGCAGTTGAGTACATCAAGGCACGCGCAGAGGGCACGGTCGAACTGGACTATGAGTCGGCGTGGGAGGATGCGCTCGAGCTCGGACGCCTTGGACAAAAATGTGGCGTCGATGTCCAGTATCGAACCTCCGAGCATATCTGCGTCGAATCCGCTGACGCCCTGGCCCGAGGGCTGCGGGGCGAAAAACTCACGTTCAGACAGCGGTACCTCTACTGCAGATTCGACCTGAATGCACTGACCGAGGAGAGCCTGTGCGAACTGGAAAGCCTGGCCATCGAGCACGGCGACTACATCTTGCCTGGCCACTTGCTGCAGGAAACGACACTCGTCTGGAGGTAGACGGGCCCGGCCTTTCCACAGTCGGCTTAGCAACGCACTTGCCCGCCCCCCACGGCCAATACCTGGGCCGTGACACAGCGCCTCATCATCATCTTTCATATCGCTCGCGTTCTCGCTCGGCATGAGGTGCCAGATCCCCATAAGGCAAGCAAGACAGCATAAGGTAGCAAATCTACTTAAGAACAATCCCTACAGGCGGAAGGGTCCCCACAAAAGTAGGATAGAAGGACCAATTAAGCGTGAAGGAACACGCCATGCGTCCTCACTATGCCACCGAGACCGACCGGCCGGAGATCGAAGCACTCCTACGCGCCTCCTCCCTGTCCGTCACGGGGGTGCGCGAACATATCACTCAATACATGGTAGTCCGCGACAACGCGGGGCTTCTCGGTTGCGCAGGTTTGGAGCGCTATGAGAATACCGGCGTCCTTCGCGGACTCGCTGTTGCGCTACGCGCAAGGTCTGCAGGTCTTGGCGAGCTTCTGATCTCCGCCATCGTGGCAGCCGTCCGTCCGGAGGGCGTCGAGTCCATCGTGCTGCAGACAAAGACCGCGGCCGGCTATTTCGCGCGCCTGGGCTTTATGCCAATCAGCGATTCAGACTTGCCACCGGCCGTACTCCCCTCGCAGGAATTCCGCCGCGACCAGCAAGATGTCGGGACGTTGATGCATATTGCCTTGTGACAGGCAGTCCTGGGCCGACCAACTCGACTATCAGCCAAATGGATTAGTGCGCAGACACGGTCCACCCTCCTGCCATCTCACCCGCTTTACCTATTGCAAAGGCCCCCGCTACCCTGAAGAATGGGCTTATGGATGACGGGGGGCTGACCATGGAAATGCGTTGGGAAAAGCTTTACTCAGGTGGACTGACCGAATTCCGTAAGTCCGAGTGGGCAATCTGCCGGCCCATGCGCCGGGCAAAAGCCCTGAACGTGGCATGCCTGGGCACGCTGCTGACGGTATTGGCCATTGGGACCGTGCTGATCTTCCAGTAATACGTTCGCCGGGATCCCAGGCGAACATCCTTTCCGCTTTTGTCTATTGTCCCGTGCAAGACCTGGGCAGGATGCGACCGACCAGGGTCGCTTGCCTGCCAGTTTCGGCCGCACAGCGGTGACTCACGATTGCAAGAGTAATCCCAGACAGACAGGGCAATCTCCAATCCGTAGACCAGCAAGAAGCTATCCCGCGCGGCGTGTGAGACCCACCCAAACGTTCCAAATGCAGGACGCAGCCAGGAAGGCCGTAGAATCCGCGGTGACAATCTGTTCCAGCACCGTGAATTTACTTGCCAGCCTCGAGATGAAGAAGGTCACCCTACTCTGCGCCGCCCTGTTGACATCCCTCGCCGCCCACGCGGCACCTCCTGCAACCCAGCCCGAAGCCTCAGGCAATACCGCGGCGCCGCTCGGACTGGAGCTTGGCAAGGCCAGGTGCTCGCGGCTGGCGCCGCCACAGAATCACGCCAGGACCGGCAAATCCGAGTGGGCCGGTGGCGATACGGTGGAGCTCAGGCATCTGGAACGCTTCCACCTTCCAGGCCTGACGCGTGTCATCCTGAACTGCGACGCCCAGGACACCGTGGTGCTGATGACGATGACGTTTGAGCGGTCGGCGCTGGATGAAGTGCGCAAGAAGCTGGACGACCGCTATGCCTCCCTGCGCAAGACCGAAGGTGCGGCCGAGAACGGCTACGCCGAGTGGGCGGCCGCCAACGGCAGCCTGGAGCTGCTCTACGGGCGCGACAGCAAGCACTTTACGGTGGCGTACTGGGCGAAGGGTGCCAAGGCCAGGTACTTCGCGTACAGCGGCACTGCCGACAAGAAGCCCGCCGCGGCCACGCCTGCTGCAGCGCCCCAGCCCGCGCCGCTGTAACGGGCTGGCAGCGCGCGCGCTGATGGCCCGGCCAGCCCGTCAATAGCCGGCCTGCCGGTCCACCTGGTTCAGCAGCGCCCGCCCGTCCCGCGCGCGACGCAGGTTTTCGATGCACTGCCGCGCCACCAGCTCGTACGACGGGTCCGCCGCGATATGCGGCGTGGCTTCGATGCGGGGATAGTTCCAGATCGGGTCGTCCGCCGACGGCGGTTCCTTGGCGAACACGTCGAGCGCCGCGCCGGCGAGATGTCCCTCGTCGATCAGCGCGATCAGGTCGGCCTCGACCACATGCTCGCCGCGTCCGACGTTGATGAAGAACGCACCCTTTGGCAGCCGCGACAGTGTCTGGCGGTCGAGCATGCCATCGGTCCGCGGGGTCAGCGGCAGCGTGCAGACCAGGATGTCGCTCTGCGCCAGCATCGCGTCAAGGCCGTCGTCGCCGGTGTAGTCGGTCACGCCGGGCAGGTGCTTGGCGCTGCGGCTCCAGCCGCCGACCGGGTAGCCGATGGCGGCGAACATGCGCGCCACCTCGCTGCCGATCTCGCCCAGCCCCAGCACGCCGACGCGGCAGCGCGACTGGTCGCGGCCCGGATGGCGCTTCCACTCGCCACGGCGTTGCTGCGCCGCGTAGGTGGCGAGGTCGCGGGTGTGGCGCAGCGCGGTGGCCAGCACGTAGTGGGCGATGCCGGCCTGCTGGCCGGGATCGACGATGCGCGTGACCGGCATGCTGTCGGGCAGGTCGGGCGCGGCCAGCAGCTTGTCGACGCCCGCAGTGGCGGCGCAGACCAGCCGCAGCTTCGGGTAGGCGGGCAGCACGCCGGGCTTGAGCCCCCAGGCGACGATGGCCTCGACGTCTTCCGGTATCGCGGCCTCGCGGCCGTTCCACACGGTGATATCCGGCGCGGCTTCGCGCAGCGCCGCGGTGATCGGGACCGCCATGAACGACGGCAGGTGGACGAGGATGGCCATGGTCAGTTGCGGTAGTCGGGGTTGATGCGGTCCAGGCGTCGCAGCAGGCCCGGCCAGGCGAGGTTGGAGCCCTTGCCCTTGGTGGCCTGGCGCGCCTGCTGGCCCATGTTGGCGCCGGCGGCTTCCGGCACCGTGGTCAACGGCGAGCCGCCGCTCTGCGCCAGGATCTGGATGCGGCAGGCGGATTCCAGCGTGTACATGGTCAGGAAGGCATCGGCGACGGTGCGGCCGCACGTCAGCAGGCCATGGTTGCGCAGGATCATCTGCTTGCAGCGGCCCAGGTCGGCCACCAGCCGCGCCTTCTCGTCCTGGCGCAGCGCCACGCCTTCATAGTCGTGGTACGCCAGCCCGGTCAGCGCGAACATCGATTGCTGCGAGATCGGCAGCAGCCCCGCCTGCTGCGCGGACACCGCGACGCCGTGCGGCGTATGCGTGTGCATCACGCATCCGACTTCGGGGCGCGCCTCGTGCACCGCGCTGTGGATGATGAAGCCGGCGGGGTTGACGTCATACGGCGTCGCCAGCACGGGCTGCCCTTCATGGTCGACCTTCACCAGGCTGGAGGCGGTGATCTCGTCGAACATCATCCCGTAGGGATTGATCAGGAACTGGTCGGGCGCATCCGGCACCCGTGCCGAGATATGGGTGAAGATCAGGTCGTCCCAGCCGAAGTGGGCGACCAGGCGGTAAGCGGCCGCCAGGTCGACGCGCATCTGCCATTCGGCGTCGGAGACGCGGTCTCTTACTGAATCGACGAGCTGGATCTGGACCATCTAGGTGTCTCCGCGGGGGCATGTCAGTCATTGAACGGGTGCATTCTCATGGCGCACGGCGCCGAAGTCTGTTAAGTAGTTGACAATCTCGACGCCACCAGGGAGAGCGATGTGAAAGGCTCGGAACCAATCCGGACGCTGCCGCGCAGCGTGCTGGCAAGCGGCTGGCTGCGCAACGCGCCGCCCGGCGTGCTCGATGCCGTGGCGAATGCCGCACGCCGCCTGCGCTTTGGTGACGGCGAAATGATCTTTGCGCGCGGCGATCCGCCTACCTATTTCTGCATGGTGCTGTCAGGCCGGGTGCGCATGAGCCGCGTCAGTACCGGCGGGCGCGAGTCGGTGTATTCGGTGATCGGGCGCGGCCGGTGGTTCGGCGAGATCTCTCTGCTGGATGGCAAGCCGCGCACGCACGATGCCTTTGCGGTGGGCAACACCGAGCTGCTGGTGCTGGGCCGGCGCGAATTCCACCGGATCCTGGCCGCGCATCCGGAAGGCATGCAGCTCATCGTGCAGCAGATCTGCGCGCGCCTGCGCGTGGCGTTCGACAATGCGGAGAGCGCGGAGCAGGCACCGGTCGATGCGCGGATGGCGGCGCGCCTGCTGCAACTGGCCGATCGCACCGACCATGTCGTGCGCATCAGCGCGGAGCACCTTGGCGATATGGTCAACCGGTCGCGGCAGACGGTGGCCAAGTACCTGCAGGCGTGGGAGGACGCGGGATTGATCCGGCGGCGATACCGGGCGATCGAGTTGGTGGATGCGGGGGCCTTGAAGCGGTTGGCCAAGGGATAATGTAATTGGCGCGCCGATCCAAAGCCGCCCCCAACTGCAGTGCTGTTTATGCGAGCCAACGCTTGATCGAACCCGCCATCACATTCGCCGAGATGCCATAGCGGTCATGCAGCGTCGGCAACGCACCGGCATCCAGGAAGGCATCCGGCAAGCCGACCTGCCGGAATGGCACGGAGACGCCGGCTTGCATCAGCGTGGTCGCCACCGCCTCACCCAGCCCACCGATCACGGTGTGGTTTTCCGCCACCACCACCAGGCGCCCCGATCGCTTCGCTTCGCGCAGGATCGTTGCAGTGTCCAGCGGCTTGATGGTCGGCACGTGCAGCACCGCCACGCCAACGCGATCGGCTTCGAGTGCCTTGGCCACCTCCAGCGCCCTCATTGTCATGATGCCGGATGAAATCACCAGCACCTCGGCGCCGTCGCGCAGCAGCTTGGCCTTGCCCAGTTCGAACTTGTAGTCGTATTCGTCCAGCACCACCGGCACGTTGCCGCGCAGCAGGCGCGCATACACCGGGCCGTTGTGCGCGGCGATGGCCGGCACCATCTGCTCGATATCGATGGCATCGCACGGGTCGATGACGGTCATATTGGGCATCGCACGCATCAGCGCGAGATCCTCCGCGGCCTGGTGGCTGGGGCCGTATCCGGTGGTCAGCCCCGGCAACGCGCACACAATCTTCACGTCGAGGTTGTCCTCGGCAATGGCCTGGTGCATGAAGTCATAGGCGCGTCGCGTGGCAAACACCGCATACGTCGTGACGAATGGCTGGGCGCCTTCGTGCGCGAAGCCGGCGGCCGCGCCCATCAGCAGTTGCTCGGCCATCCCCATCTGGTAGTAGCGCTCGGGAAACGCCTTCGCAAAGAGATGCAGGTCGGTGTACTTGCCCAGGTCGGCGGTCATGCCGATGACATTGGACTTCTGCCGGCCCAGTTCCACCAGGGCGTGCCCGAACGGCGCCGAGCGGGTGGCCTGCCCCTCGCCGGCGATGGAGGCGATCATCGCCGAGGTCTTCAGCTTCGGCCTGGCGTTGGTGTTCGTATTGGTGCTGCTCATGCTTGTCTCCCGGCTTCCAGGGCCTGCAGTGCGAGTTGCCATTCGTCGGCATCCACGCGGATAAAGTGGTTCTTCTCGCGCTGTTCGAGGAACGGCACGCCGCACCCCATGCGCGTATCGCAGATGATCATGCGCGGCTGGGCGCCCGGATGGGCGCGGGCGGCGCGGAAGGCCTCTGCCACGGCATCGATGTCGTTGCCGTCCACGCGCTGCGTGAACCAGCCGAAGGCTTCGAGCTTGGGCAGCAGCGGCTCGAACGCCATGATCTGCGTCGACGGGCCGTCGGCCTGCTGGTTGTTGACGTCGACCACGGCGATCAGGTTGTCGAGCTTCCAATGGCTGGCGGACAGGATGCCCTCCCAGATCGCGCCCTCGTCCAGCTCGCCGTCGGAGAACAGCGTGTAGACGAAGGCGTCGGAGCCCTTGCGCTTGAGCCCCAGGCAACGGCCAACGGCGATGGTCAGCCCCTGGCCGAGCGATCCGCCCGACATCTCCATGCCCGGCGTGTAGCTGGCCATGCCCGACATCGGCAGGCGGCTGTCGTCGCTGCCATAGGTCTCCAGCTCTTCCGGGGGCAGGATGCCTGCCTCCAACAGTGCCGCGTACAGCGCAATCGCGTAGTGGCCATTCGACAGCAGGAATCGGTCGCGCCCCTCCCACTTGGGGTCTTCCGGGCGGTAGTGCATGGCACCGAAGTAGGCGACCGCGAGCACATCGGCGATATCGAGCGCCTGGCCGATATAGCCCTGGCCCTGGACCTCGCCCATCAGCAGGGCATTGCGGCGGATCCGGTAGGCGCGTTCCCGCAGGGTCACGGCCTGGTCGGAAGTCTGGTGTTGCATGGTGTCTCCTGCAATCAATTGGAAAGATGAGGCAATCGGTAAGGCGCGGCCGCTCAGCGATTGACCGCCTTGGCTGGCACCAGGAAGACGAGCATGGCGCCCGCCACCACCGTGGCCGAGATAAAGATGAGACCGGCGGTGGACTTGCCAGTCAGGTCGTTGAGCCAACCCACGATGGCGGGCGAGAAGAAGCCGGCCAGGTTGGCGACGCAGTTGACCGCCGCGATCCCTGCCGCTGCGGACATGCCGCCCAGCAGCGCGGTCGGCAAAGCCCAGAACTGCGACGACGAGGCCAGGATGCCGGCGGCGGCGACGCACAGGCAGATCAGCGAAGCGGTGACGCTGCCCAGCATCGGCAGGGTCGCAAAGCCCGCCGCGGCGACCAGCATCGGCACGATCAGGTGGAAGCGGCGTTCACGCTGGCGGTCGGCGCTCATGCCGACCAACGGCAGCGCCACGATGGCGCACAGATACGGCAGCGCGGTAAAGATGCCCACCCACAGCGGATCGGCCACGCCAGACTTGCGGATGATGGTTGGCAGCCAGAAGGTCAGCCCGTACTGGCCCAGCACCACGCAGAAGTAGATCGCGGCCATCAGCCACAGGCGGCGGTCGCCCATGAACGACCGGATCGACACGTGGACCACCTTCTGCGCGTTGTCGCCCTCGATATTGCGCTTGAGCAGCGCCTTCTCCGCATCGGTGAGCCAGTGCGCCTGCTCGATGCCGTTGTCCAGGTAGAACAGGATGGCGACGCCCAGGCACAGCGACGGCAGCGCCTCGATCAGGAACAGCCACTTCCACCCGGCCAGGTCGCCCACGCCGTGGAAGGCGTGCATGATGTAGCCCGACAGCGGCCCGCCCACGATGCCCGCCAGCGGGATCGCCATGAAGAACATCGACAGCGCCTTGGCGCGGCGTTCCGAGGGGAACCAGTACGTCATGTACAGGATCACGCCGGGCGCGAAGCCCGCCTCCGCCACACCGAGCAGGAAGCGCAGGATGTAGAACTGGGTCGGCGTGCTGACAAAGGCGAAGCAGGCGGAAATCACCGCCCAGGTCAGCATGATCCGGGCTAGCCACCGCTTGGCACCGACCTTGTGGAGGATGACGTTGCTGGGCACTTCAAAGAGGAAGTAGCCAAGGAAGAAGATGCCGGCGCCGAGGCCGTAGATGGTTTCGCTGAACTGCAGGTCGCTCAGCATCTGCAGCTTGGCAAAGCCTACGTTGACCCGGTCCAGGTAGGCGCCCAGGTAGCACAGCATCAGGAACGGGATCAGGCGCCGCACGACCTTGGCGTAGGTCCGGGTTTCGAACGTGGCCGCGTCGGCGTGCGGCATCGCTTCGCCGCCGATGGGCGAAGGCGCGTATTTGGTTTTCATCGGTTGTCTCCTGCCATGTGCGCCGCGGGTATGGCGCAACGGCATTTGTGGTGGCCCGCCTCTGTGGGCGGCTTATCAGGAAGATTAGTGGATCAGCATGCCGCCGTTGACGTCGAGCGTGATGCCGGTCAGGTAGGCGGACAGGTCGCTCGCCAGGAAGATGCAGGCGTTAGCCACGTCGGCGGCGTTGCCCAGGCGGCCCAGGGGGATGCCCTTGATGATGTCGGCGCGCATCTCGGGGGTGAGCTTGTCGCCGGTGATGTCGGTCTGGATCAGGCCGGGCGTGATCGAATTGACGCGTATTCCATCGGGTCCGAACTCCCGCGCCATGGCACGGGCCAGCCCCAGCACGCCGGCCTTGGCGGCGCTGTAGTGCGGGCCGCCGAAGATGCCGCCGCCGCGCTGGGCGGAGACCGATGACATGCACACGATGCTGCCGCGCTTCTGCTCCTTCATCTGCGGCAGGACCGCCTGCGACATGTACAGGGTGCCGCGCAGGTTGACGTCGACCACGGCGTCGAAGTTGGCCGCCTGGATGTCCAGCGTGCGCACCGGCTGGGTGATGCCGGCGTTGTTGATCAACGCGTCGATGCGGCCATAACGCTGCACCACCGCCTGCGCCGCCCGCTCGCAGGCCGCCTTGTCGGTCACGTCGCAGGCCAGGCCGAAATGCTGCTCGCCCAGTTCCCGCGCCGCCGCCTCGGCGTCCTCCTGCCGCAGGTCCAGGATGACCACCGTGGCCCCCTGCGCGGCAAATGCCCTCGCCGCAGCCTTACCGATGCCGCGCGGCGAAGCGGCCCCCGTGATGATGACGACATTGTTCTCGACCAGCATCTTTTGTCTCCTGACTGTTGATGATTTGATGGGTCAAGTTTTGTCGCTGTAGGCTTTGCGATCAACGCGGTCTGGCTCAGGTATTGCTGAGAAATTTTCAGGTGAGCATGCGTCACGGCGCCTGCTCATGCGCGCCTCACACGACACTTCGCGCCGGAAAGCGGCGCGTTATGGACGGATTCAGCCGGGCAACTGCCGCTCCACCCAGGCCAGAAACCGCTCGACGCGCGGAAGGTCGGCGTTCTGTGCCGGATAGACCAGATGGTGGCTGCCGACCTCGACTGCATGGGATGCATCGAACACCGGCACGAGCGCCCCCTTGCGGATCAGGACCGACGCCAGCAGCGTGCTTTCGAGGGCCACGCCGAGTCCCAGGGCGGCCGTCTCCAGCGACATGTAGGAGCGATCGAAGGTGAAATCGAACGTCTTGCGGTCGGTGGGGACACCGAAGCGGGGGAACCACTGCTGCCATTGGACCAGCGGCGTCTCCGAATAGATCAGGCGCTGCGCCAGCAGATCGGCCGGCGACTGGATCGCATGCCTGGCGAGGTAGGCCGGCGAGGCCAGCGGGGTAATCGTCTCCTTGCGCAGCGTCCTGACCTGCAGGTCACGCCAGTGGGCATAGCCGTGGCGGATGTCGACGTCGTAGTACCCGCTCGTGAAGGAGACGTCCTCGTACGAGCAGGACAGGTTCAGCTGGATGTCTCCGTTGTCTGCCTGGAACGATTCCAGCCGCGGCAGCAGCCACATCAGGCCGAAGCTCGGGCTCGAATGCACGCGCAGGATCTGGACGTCGGACTGGCTGGAAGCGCGCTCGGTCGCGCGGTTCAGTTCCGCCAGCGCCCCGGTGATGTCGCGCAGGTACTGCTCGCCCACCGGCGTCAGGACCAGGCCACGTCCCTGCCGGAAGAAGAGCGCCTGCCCGATCGCGTCCTCGAGATTGCTGATCTGATGGCTGACGGCGGACGCCGTCAGGCCCAACTCCTCCGACGCCCGGCTGACGCTTTTTGTCCTGGCAACGCTTTCGAAGGCGACGATTGCCTTCATCGGTGGAATTCGCATGGCTCGGGGATCGGCAACGGATCAGGGTCAGGTGACGCGGTCCGACCTGGGTGGGGAACATCCGGGAATTCTACTTCCGCCGGACGGGGATGCTTCCGCCGCCACCTCCTGCCGTCTTGGATGAGCCGTTGAGCCTGTTACAACTTGCCTGCGTTTTTCTCCTTGACATCGATCCGCTCATGCACCATCATTCATTCCATCGCATCCGATTTAATCTCACGCGATATAAATAAACGACTCAACCACCTTTAAGGATCATCCATGAGCAAGATCGACAAAGTCCTCCTGACCGGCAAAACCCACACCACGCTGAGCGACGCTGGCCGCGACAGCGTTGACATCAAACTCTCGTCGCCCGGCAGCGCCGAGCCGGCCCACGTCTTTGCCGGCATCCAGTCGCACCCGACTGCGGAGCAACTGTTCGCCGGGGCATGGTCGGCCTGTTACATCGCCGCGATCGGGCTCGTGGCCAAGGAGAAGAAGGTGACGCTTCCGCCTGACCTGTCCGTCGAAATCGAGGTCGACCTGGGCCAGACCGGAAAGGAGTACTTCCTGCAGGCGCGCTTCAATGTCCGCTTGCCGGGCGTCGCGCACGACGTGGCGACGGCCATCGCGCACGCCGCCGATGAAATCTGCCCGTACTCGAAGGCGACGCGAGGCAATATCGACGTGGCCCTGAACGTAGTCACCGCGTGATGTACTGCCTGGCCCTGAACATCGACCAGCTTCTTTGACATTTGCAAATTGATCGTATGCGATTAAATCGCATACGATCACGCAACAAGCTCTTCCGCGCGGCCCCGGCCGCGCACAACTTGACACGAACCTGAAGGAAACCATCATGACCGCCAACATCGCCAAGCGTTTTGTCTTCACCGTCGCACTGCTTGCCGCCGCTGCCAGTGCGCAGGCCGCCGGAATCTCCCAAGCGGGCGCGCGCGACCCGTTCACGGACGGTGCCCGTTCGGTCACCAGCGCGCGGAACCCGTACTTTGACGGCGCGCGTTCGGTGAGCGGCGTGCACGACACTTACACCGACGGTGCGCGCTCCGTCCACGATGCCCGCAGCCCGTACTACGATGGGGCCCACGGCTGATGGCTCGGCAATGGCAGCGCTACCGGGCCCACGCCGTATGCCACCGCCCCTGAACGGGTGGTGGCCCGGCCGGCACTGGCGCGCAGAGCGGCACGCGGCATCGCCGCAGTAATTTAGTACACCTCCGATAAAATCGCATCCGATCTATAATGGGCTCTTGCGAACCCACCAGCCTTTGCCCAGAGAGGAAGCCCATGAAATCGACCGACAAGGCGGCCGCCGCGAACCCGACGCTCTCCGACTTCCTGTGTTTTGCCGTCTATTCCGCCAACCTGGCGTTCGGCAAGGCATACAAGCCAATCCTGGAGCAGCTTGGGTTGACCTATACGCAATACATCACCATCGTGGCGCTATGGGAGCAAGACCATCAGACCGTCGGCAGCCTGGGCGAGAAGCTGTTTCTCGAATCGAACACCCTCACCCCGATCCTGAAGAAGCTGGAGGCGATGGGCTATGTCGAGCGACAGCGCGATCCCGAGGACGAGCGCCAGGTGCGGGTCACGCTGACCAAGAGCGGCCGGCGGCTGCGCGAAAAACGCCTGGAAACCGGCCTCGCCGAAGCAACCGGGCTGACACCGGACGAGTTCGCGGGCATCCAGAAGGCAGTCGCCACGCTACGCGACAATCTCGTCGACTCCGTGAAGGCCGAGGAATGAGGTGTTGTCCCGGCGCACGAAGCCTTCGCGAGAGCCACCAATCCAACTATCGCGACTCGTTCGATGGCGAGTCGCGGAGCAACCGGCTGGAGCCACGATCATGAGCAGCAATGCCACCCACTACAACCCGATCAGCTGCGAGTTCCATGATGTGCTTGAGGCGCTCGCGACCGTACGCAGGCCGGCGTCCATCAGCTTCCACGACGACGATGGCGCATTGCGGCAACGCACTGCGATCATCCATGACGTGTACAGCCGGGATGGCGCTGAGTATCTCTCGCTCAGCTCGGGCGAGACCTTGCGCCTCGATCAGCTGGTCGAAGTCGACGGCAACAGGTTGACTGACTTCTTCTGCGCTACAGGCTCAGACCACGCGTGAACCCGGCTTCGCCGTAGAGCCGCGCACGATCAGCTCCGGCGTCAATTGCACCGTCACGGCATCCGACGCCGGCTTCTCGATCTTGCGCAGCAGTAGCCTGGCCGCTTCCTCGCCCATCTCGTGCACGGCAATCCGCACCGTCGTCAGCGGCGGCGTCAGCGCGTCGACGAATGGCATGTCGTTATGCCCCACGATCGAAACGTCATCGGGACAACGCAAGCCACGTTCACGCAGGAAGTCGTAGCAGCCCATCGCCACCAGGTCGTTGCCGGCAGCGATGGCGGTCATCCCGGGGAATGCCTCGAAGAGTTGCTCACAGGCAATCCGCCCGGCTTCGCGCGAATAGCTGGCCGCTTCCACCACCTGCCATTCACCGCGGCGCAGCCGGTGCCGCTTGACCGCCTGGATAAAACCTTCGCGACGCAGATAGCCGGTGGACAGCGACGCCGGCCCGGCAATATGCCCGATATGGCGATGGCCCAGCCCGACCAGGTGGTCGACCGTCTGCCGCATGGCCAGCAGGTTGTCGCTCACCACGCACGAGACCCCGCCGGTACCTTCGCCCCGGTTGACCATGACCACCGGGATATGCTGTTTCAGGCAGTAGTCGAGGATCGGATCCTCCCGTTCCGCGGTGGCCAGCACCAGCCCTTCAACCTGCCGTCCCAGCATCTGGTCGATCACGAAGCGCTGGCGGGTCTTGTCGGTGCCGGCATTGACCACGATCGGCACGTAGCCTTGCTGGGCCAGCACGGATTCGATCCCGGCCAGGATCGGCGGGAACACGGGGTTGGCGATGTCGGGCAGCACCACGCCCACCAGTCCGGAGCGCTGGGTACGCAAGCCCGCCGCGATGCGATTGGGGCGGAAGCCGCGCGCTTCGGCAACTTCCAGGATGCGTGCCGCCACCTCTTCCGCCACCAGGTGCCGCGTGGCCGGGTTCATCACTCGCGAGACGGTCGAGTAATGCACGTCGATCTCGGCAGCCAGGTCTTTGAGGGTGAGGCGCTTGCGCTCGGGCATGGCGGCAGGTGGCTGGGCGGCGGCCCAGGGGGGATTGGAATACGCCATTTTAAGCCAGCCCCACCCTTGCCCCCTGCGTTTTGCTCCACCGCCGCCGCTTGCCGCTACTGGCCAGCCTGCACCCCGGATTGCCGCACCACCGGCGCAAGCTTGCCGATCTCCGACTGGATATAGGCCGCAAATTCCTGTGGTGACGAGCGCTTCGGCTCGGCGCCCTGCGCGGCCAGGCGCTCGCGCACGTCAGGCGCCGCCAGTGCCTTGCCGATCTCGGCATTGAGTGCGTCGACGATTTCCTTCGGTGTGCCGGCAGGGGCCAGTACGCCGAACCAGGAATCGAACGCAAAGCCGGGGAAACCGGACTCCGCGACAGTCGGGATATCCGGCAGCGCGCTGGCTCGCCTGGCCGTGGTCACCGCCAGCGCGCGCAGCTTGCCCTGCTTCACAAATGGCATGGCCGATACGGTGGGCGCGAACATCATGTCGCCGCGGCCGGCCATGACATCCGTCAGCGCTTCGCCGGTGCCCTTGTACGGGATATGGGTGATGTCGATGCCCGCCTGCATCTTGAACATCTCGCCGCTGAGGTGGGTGGAACTGCCGGAACCCGCGGAGTCGAAGTTCAGCGCGCCCGGCGTTGCCCTGGCGGCCGCCACGACGTCCCGCACGGACTTGTACTTGCTGGCGGCGTTGACCACCAGCACATTGGGCACGGTTGCCACCATCGAGACCGGCGTGAAGTCCTTCACCGTGTCATAGGAGAGCTTGGGATACAGCGTGGCATTGATCGCATGCCCGACCGACACCAGGATCAGGGTGTAGCCGTCCGGCGCCGCCTTGGCCACGCCGGTGGCACCGACCGTGCCGCCGGCGCCGGGCCGGTTGTCGACGATCACCTGGTAGGTCCCGCCCTCGCCCATCTTGCTGCCGATAATGCGCGCCAGGATGTCGGTGGCGCTGCCTGCCGAGAACGGCACCACCAGCCGGATCGGCTTGCTGGGGTACTGCGGTTGCGCGCTGGCGGCGGGAGCGGCCGCCAGCATGAACGACGAGGTCAGGGCCAGCACGGCGCCTTGGATGGATCGAATCATGTTATGTCTCCTCACTGCCGAAGCGAGCGCGAACGTCGCGCATCGCCGATCAGGGCGGCACGCCCCTGCCGGGCGCGCCGCCACGCCTCAGAAGAAATGCCGCATGCCGAGCGCGAAGGTCTGCGGGTCGGCGCCGGCGCTCACGCCAAGCTCGTTGATGGCAAAGTCATAGATCGCGTTGCGCTTGTTGTTGATGCGGCTGTAGTACGCAAACAGCGCGGTACGCTTTGACAACGGATAGTCGTAGCCGACGGTGACCTGCGTGGCGCCCGTCTCCGCGCCGCTGCGGAAGAAGCCGACCGTTTCCGTCGCATTGCCAGCACCGTTGCTCGCCAGCGCAAAGCCGACGCGCACGCTGCCCGGGCCGAGCTTCTGCACCAGCGAGGCGTAGTAGCCGTTGCGGGTCAGGTCGCCCGTGGCGGTGCGGTAGTGGAGCCGTTCATAGAGCAACGCGACGGTAGTGCTCGGAAACTTGTAGGACACGCCCGCCTTCATCGCATCGTCCTTGCGGCCGGCGGTCTGGTAGTGCTGGTGGATTTCATAGGCCAGCGCAATGTTGAGCGGCCCATTGTCATAAGCCGCGGAAAACGAATAGAGCCCCGGGTTGCGCGGTACGCTGGTCCTCTCCTCGTTCACGCCCCACGCCGCGGCGCCGCTGAAGCCGGCCAGCGACGGCGTCTTGTAGACGACAAGGTTCTTCTGCCGGCGGTCGAACGAACTGGTGTCCTGGACGTTGTCCGAGCTGGACGTGGAGCCATTGCCGATCAGCGCCATATAGCCGGCGGTGGTCGGGTAGTACGGGTCATAGCCCGCGGTCGCCTCGGTATAGGGCGTTTGCCAGTGGCCCATGAAGAACGTGCCGGCATCCCCCTGCAGCCCGATGCGCGAGTTGCGGCCCGCGATCTGGCCCTGGCCGGTGTCGAGCGAAACGTTGCTTTCGATCTGCCAGATCGCCTTCAGGCTGCCGCCCAGTCCTTCCTCGCCGCGCATGCCGAAGACGGAGCGGTTGTTGGTCAGCCGGCCGGTGCCGCCCAGCTTGATGCCGTCGGTGGCCGTGTTGGCGTACGAATACTCCAGCGCCGTATTGAGGCGCCCGTACAGCGTCACTGAAGACTGCGCGCCGGCCTCGCCGACCCAGCCGGCCGCGACCGTGGCCAGCAGCAGGACGCTGCTGCGCTTCGGAACGGATGTCATTTGTCTCCCCTGCTTCTTGTGGTGGTCTTGTTGTGCATGGGCCGCCCGCCTTCCCGTCCTGCAATCGTTTGCAAAAGCGACCCAAAAAAAATCAGCCCCTGGGATACGGCATCGCCAGCAACAGCATCGCCGGCCGGTTGCCCGGGTTCGACACCTGCCGCGCCTCGCCCGGCGCGAGCCGCACCGAATCGAACTGGCCCAGCGTCACGGTGCCTTCCGGCGTGCGGATGCAGACCTCGCCTTCGAGCACGACGTAATGCTTTTCCACGGGCGAGGCATCCATCGACGTATGGCCGCCCGGCAGCAGTACCGACACACCCAGCCACAGCGCATCGGATGGCCCGGCTTCATGCCCCTGCAGCCGCAGGCAATGCATGCCTTCGTGGTTGGCCGGATAGTAGGCCGGCGCCTGTGCAAACCGGGTCGTATTCATGGCTTGAGCACCACGCGTTCGGTCGCACCCTGCAGCACGGCACGATAGGCGTCCTTGGCCTCTGCGAGCGAATAGGTGTAGTCGGCCAGCACCGGGAACGGCCGCAGCTTGCCGGCGGCAAACATCGGCGCCAGCTGGTCGAGGATGCGTGCGCAGGCACCGCTGTCCAGCGCGAGCGTGTCGACCCCCACATAGGTGTGCTGGCCGCGATAGAACGCAAAGATATCGAACGGCACCGGCTTCTCGATGGTCGAGATAAAGATCTGCGTCGCACCGATCGCCATCGCCTGGTTGGCCTGTTCGAAGTACGGGCTGCCGACGGTGTTGTAGACGATATCCGCGCCGTGGCCGCCGGTCTCCTCGCGCACCACGGCGGCGATGGCTTCGCGGCTGGCATCGATCATGCGCACGTCGCCGCTGGCATGGCCACGATAGGCCTCCGCGGTGCGCTCCACGGCAAAGACGCGGGCGCCCAGCGCCGTGGCGATCTGGATGGTGGCCTGGCCGACCTTGCCGTTGCCGCCGCATACCAGCACGGTGCTGCCGGCCTGCGGCATGCCCGCGCGGCGCAGGCCTTCATAGGCGGTGATGAACGGCACGCCCACGGCGCCGGCTTCCAGCAGCGACAGCGACGCCGGCTTGGCGCGCACGGACGCTGCCTCGATGCGCAGGTACTTGCCATGCGTGCCGTCGCGGCGGATGCCGAGCTCGCCGCCGCTGCCCCACACCTGCAGGCCCAGCAGGCCGGCGGGGCCATCGACCACCAGGCCGGCATAGTCGCGGCCCGGCGTGCGCGGCCAGATGGCGTGCGGCATCAGGCCAAGGGTTGCCTTGACGTCGCTCGGGTTGACCCCGGCGCTGGCGACTTCGATGATGCATTGGTCCGCTGCCGCTTCAGGGCGCGGCACGCCGAGCAGCTCAAGCTGCAGGGCATCGATGCCGGGGGCTTTCTGGGTGACTCGGATGGTGTTCATGATGGTTTCTGTTTGAAATCTGCAATGCTGTTAGGGACTCAGGCTTCGCGCAGGCCGAGCGTGCGACGGGCATCGGCCGACGAGGCAAGCTCGCCGCCAAGCGACCTGACGATGTCGCGCGCCTTGGCGACCAATGCGGCGTTGCTCGGCGCCAGCACGCCCTTCTCCAGGTAGATGTTGTCTTCCAGCCCGACGCGCACATGTCCGCCGGCCAGCCACGCCTGCGCGACGATCGGGAACTCCGCGCGGCCGATGCCGAAGGCCGACCAGTGCGCGCCGGCGGGCAGCATGCTGCGGGCATAGAAAATGGTCTCAGGGGTAGGCGCAAAACCGTACTTGACGCCCAGCACGAAGGTCCACAGCCCGGGGCCATCCAGCACGCCCTCGCGGATAAAGTCGAGCGCCATGTTGAGGTCGCCGGAATCGAAGATCTCCAGCTCCGGCATGACGCCCGCGGCACGGATCGCCGCGGCCATCTTGCGCACGTTGGCGGGCGTATTGATCACGACGTCGCCGCCAGAGTTCATGGTGTTCAGGTCTAGCGAACACACGTCGGGCCGCAGCGCGGTGATGTGTTCGACCCGCCTGGCCGGAGGCAGCAGCGTCGTGCCCGGCGCCGCCACGCGCGGCTCGTCCTCGCTCGGCACGAAGCGGCCGCCGGGGCCGGTGGTGAGGTTGATGATCAGCGCGCGGTTGCGTGCGCGGATGCGGTCGATGACATCGGCGTAGTACTCGAGCGACATCGACGGGCGGCCCGTTTCGGGATCGCGCACGTGGATGTGGGCGGCGGCCGCGCCGGCTTCGGCGGCTTCCAGCGCGGCGTCGGCGATCTGCGCCGGCGTGACGGGCAGGCCGGGATGCTGCTCGGGGGTGGTGATGTTGCCGGTCACCGCGCAGGTGATGATGGTCTTGCGTGCGTGCATGAGCGATGGGTGGTGATGGAAAAGGAAAGGCGTGGCTTATCCGAGCTGGCGGCCACCGTCGACGACGATGGTGGTGCCGGTGGCAAAGCGCAGCGAGGTGGCGCAGGCGGCGATGGCATCGGCCACATCCTGCGCAGTGCCGATGCGCTTGAGCGGCGTCGATTTCGCGGCGCGCTCGTTGAAACTGCTGTCGCGCCCCGGCACGAAGGCGGTATCGACCACGCCCGGCGAGACGTTCAGCACGCGGATCTGCGGCGCCAGCGCGCGCCCGAGCGACATCGCCATGACATCGAGCCCGGCCTTGGCCGCGCAGTACGCGACGTTGCTGCCCTGACCCGTACGGCCAGCGATTGAGCCGACATTGACCACCAGCCCGTCGCCATTGGCGCGCAGGTGCGGCGCAAAGGCGCGGATCGCTGCGAACTGGCCGCGCCAGTTGACGGCAAATAGTTCGTCGATCAGGGCATCGTCCAGCGCGTCGAGGTCGGCATGCGGGATCGCCCGCGTAAAGCCCGCGGTGTTCACCAGGATATCGGCGCGGCCGTAGAGGTGGCTGACCTTGTCGGCCAGCGCGCGCAGCGAGGCGCTGTCGGCAATCTCCGCCACGGCGGCGAGATGGTTGCCGGCCGGCAGCGCGGCCGCGGCGCTGGCCGCCTTCTCGGCGTCGCGCCCGGTCAGGACGATGCTTGCGCCAAGGCGGGCCAGCGTTTCACCGGCGGCGAAGCCGATGCCGCCGGTGCCGCCGAGGATCACGGCAACCTTGCCGGAAAGAGAGGATGCGCTCATGGTTTTCGATGTCGAAATGCGTGGGTGGAGGTCGAGGAAGCCGTCAGTCGATCGGCGGCTTCGGGAAGGTCTGCTGGCCCGGCTCCAGCGTGAAATCGAACTGCAGCGTGTAGAACGGCGCCGCCACGTCGCCCCAGTCGCTGCGGCCGTGGTCGTGCAGCCGCAGGTTGCCCACCAGCAGCCGATGCACGCCGAACGTGACATCGGACTCGAGCTTGTCCGCCTCGTCGGCGAACACCTGGGTCACGAGCGTGCGGTACCCCGGCGCCGCGACGATGAAGTGGATATGCGCGGGCCGGTACGGATGGCGCTGCTGCGCGGCCAGCAACGTGCCCACCGGTCCGTCGGTCGGCACCGGATAGCCGGCGGGGCGCACCGTGCGGAAGTGGTAGTTGCCGTTCTCGTCGGTATGGAAGCAGCCGCGCAGGTTGCGGTCGGGCTGGTTCGGGTCCTGGTTGTCGTACAGGCCTACCGGCGATGCCTGCCAGATCTCGACCAGCGCGCCGGCGAGCGGCGTGCCGTCAGTGGCGCGCACGGTACCGCAGACCAGCAGCGGCAAGCCCGGCGCGTCGTCCTGCACCACGCAGTCGCCACAGGCATAGCGCGGGGCGTTGGCGCGATAGAACGGGCCGAGCAACGCACCGGGCGTGCGCCCGTCCCTGGTGCTGTTGTTCATCACGGTCACCAGCGTCGACAGGCCCAGCACGTCGGCCGCCAGCACGACCTCGTTGTGGCTGGCATGCGTGGCGTGGCCAAGGCGGGCCAGGAACTCCAGCGCGAACTCGAATTCCGCGTCGGTCAGCCGCGCTTCGCGCAGGAAGCCGTGCAGGTGCCGAACCAGCGAGCCCATGACGAAGCGCAGGCGCGGGTCGGACGTGTTGGCCATGGCGGCTTCGACGATGCGGGTTACCGAATGCTCGTCTTCGATCAGTGCGGGGCACAGGCCTGGCGACGCTTGCTGCGTCTCAAAGGAAGTTTCCATGTTTTTCTTGCCTCACTGCAAACGTTTGCAAAGTCTTTGCATTATCGGCGCTGCAAACGTTTGGTCAAGGGCAGAAAGGGGGCCCCAGCGGCCAGCGGGACGCTGGCGCGGGCCTAAACCGCAATCAAAACAAGCGGATACGAAGGGATTTCGGGAGAAACCCTATGAGGTCCTGGTACAGGCTGAATGTGTCGGAGCCGCCGCGCGGCTGGGGACGCGCGCGATGTGTGGGATGGGCATGGCGTCAGCGGCCAGCCGGCTCACTCTCCCTCCCACCGCAACGCCCCCAGGCAAGCCACCAGCGCCGCCACCACATCATCCTCCACCGCCTGCCGCCGCCACATCACCCCCACCGGCGGCAGGTCCCAGCTCAGCGCATGCGGCAGCGCCGTCGCCCCCTTGGCATCGACCAGTTCGCTGGCGACCGCCTTCGGCACGATGGTCGCCGCCGCCGGATGCTTGCGCATCAGCGTGGCCATGGTCTTGATCGAATAGGTCTCGACGATCGGCGTTGGCTGCGCCACCCCGGCCACCGCAAAGATGGTGTTGATGGTGCGCCGGATCGGCGTGTTGGGCGGTGGCAGGATCCAGTCGCGCTCGGCCAGCTGGCGCCAGTCGAGCGGGCCGCGCGCCAGCCGGGCGGCGGCCGCGGTGGGCACGACCAGTGCCGGTTCTTCGCGGTACAGCGGCTGCTGCGCAATATCCGCGCCCGGCGCATAGAAGGTGCGCGCCACCACGCAGTCCAGTTCGTGTTCGCGCAGCGCGTTGACCAACTCGTCGGTGGTGCCTTCGCGTACCAGCACCGAGACCCGCGGTGTCTGCGTCAGGCCGAAGGTGCAGGCGGCGTCGAGCACGCTGCGGCTGATGTAGGGGATCACGCCGATGCGCAGCCGGCCCGACAGCCCGGACCCGATCGCCGCCAGTTCGCGCCCCAGCGCATCGGCATCGGCCAGCGTCAGCCTTGCGTGCGCCAGCACCGCGCGGCCGGTGGGCGTGGGCTCCAGGCCGCGCCGGGTGCGGGTGAACAGCGGCACCATGAAGATGTCTTCGATCTCGCGCAGGGTCTTGGTGACGGCCGGCTGCGACAGGTTCAGCTCGGCCGCCACCCGCGACACCGAACGCTGCCGCTCCAGCGCCAGCAGCAGCGGCAGGTGCCTGAGGCGCAGGCGGGACACGAGGTTGTGGACCAGCTTGTCGGGGGCGATGGACACGGCGCTTCCTGCAAAAATGGGCGAGTTGTATTACCAGATGGTAATACCACGATAACTAATCAGGCGCTGATGGTTATTCGCCAATCCTATACTGCCTGCATCACAGGAGCTGCAATCCATGTTCACCACCCGTCCCGAGATCGTTGGCACCTTTGGCGTCGCCGCCTCCACGCACTGGCTGGCCACGCAGACCGCCATGGGCGTGCTGGAGCGCGGCGGCAATGCCTTCGACGCCGCGGTTGCCGCCGGCTTTGTGCTGCAGGTGGTCGAGCCGCACCTGAACGGCCCCGGCGGCGAAGTGCCGATCGTCTACTGGAGCGAGCGCGAGCGCGCCATGCGCACGGTCTGCGGCCAGGGCCCGGCCCCGGCGCTGGCCGATCCGGACGCGCTGCGCGCCATGGGCCTGGACCTGGTGCCCGGCATCGGCCTGATACCGGCAGCCGTGCCCGGCGCCTTCGGAGCGTGGCTGACGATGCTGCGCGAGCACGGCACCTGGTCGCTGGCCGACGTGCTGGCGCCCGCCATCGGCTATGCCCGCGAAGGCTTCCCGCTGGTGCCGCGCATCTCGCGCGCGATCCTGGCGGTGCAGGCGCTGTTCCGCGACGAGTGGCACAGCTCGGCACAGACGTGGCTGCCGGACGGCAAGGTGCCGCGCCCCGGCAGCCTGCACACGCTGCCCGCGCTGGCCGCCACCTACACCCGCATCGTCGAAGAGGCCCGGCGCCACCGCGATACCCGCACCGGCCAGATCGATGCGGCGATGGACTGCTGGTACCGCGGCTTCGTCGCGCAGGAGATCGATGCGTACTGCCGCAACACGCCGGTGCGCGACACCACCGGCGACAAGCACACCGGGCTGCTGCGCTATGACGACATGGCCAACTGGGCGCCGGAGATCGAGGCCCCCGTCACGCTGGACTTCGGCCGCTACACCGTGGCCAAGTGCGGCATCTGGAGCCAGGGGCCGGTGTTCCTGCAGCAGTTGGGCATGCTGCGCCACGCCGGCCTGGAGCAGCATGCGCCGGAGTCGCCCGAGTTCGTGCACCGCATTGCCGAAGCCACCAAGCTGGCCATGGCCGACCGACTGGCCTGGTACGGTGATCCGCATTTTGCACAGAGCCCGCTGGCGGCGCTGCTCGATGATGGCTACCTGGCGGCGCGCGTGCGGCGCATCGGCACGCGTGCCGCGTTGTCGCTCGACCCGGGCACGGTGAACGGCATGGCGCCGCGCCTGCCCGACCTGGCCGCGGCCGAGCGCACGCTGCAGCGCGCCGACGTGCGCTTCGGCGTGGGCGAGCCGACCTTTGCCGAACTGCCGCCGGTGGCCGAATGGGCCGAGCAGGAGATCTTTGTCGGCGATACCTGCCACATCGATGTGATCGACCGCCACGGCAATATGGTCGCGGCGACGCCGTCGGGCGGCTGGCTGTCGTCGAGCCCGACCATCCCGTCGCTCGGCTTTGCCCTCAATACCCGCCTGCAGATGACCTGGCTGGAGCCCGGCCTCCCCAACACCCTCGCGCCCGGCAAGCGGCCGTGCACCACGCTGTCGCCGTCGCTGGCGCTGCGCGACGGCGAGCCCTACATGGTGTTCGGCACGCCCGGCGGCGACCAGCAGGACCAGTGGTCGCTGGCATTCTTCCTGCGCCACGCCGTCCACGGCATGAACCTGCAGGAGGCGATCGACGCGCCGGCCTGGCATATCGACCACTTCCCGGCATCGTTCTGGCCGCGCCAGACCGTGCTCAACCGCATCAGCGTCGAATCGCGCTTCCCTGAAAGCACCCTGGCGGCGCTGCGCGAACGCGGACACGAAGTGCGCGTGGGCGAGCCCTGGTCCGAGGGCCGCATGTCGGCCTGCTCGCGCGAATTCGATGCCGGCGGCCGGCTGGTGCTGCGCGCCGGCGCCAATCCGCGCGGCATGCAGGGCTATGCGGTCGGGCGCTGACGATTGACGAGACCACTGACGAGAATTGCGGCGGGCCGCATCGTGCGCCCGCCCGGGACGAGGAGGAGTAAGACAATGCGGTTGATCACCAAGACCCTGCTGGGCGGCATGGCCGTGCTGGCGATGTGCTTTACCGGCGCGGCTTCTGCGGCCGATGCCTGGCCGCAGAAGCCGGTCACGCTGATCGTGCCGTGGGCGGCCGGCGGCTCGACCGATATCCTGGCGCGCGTGCTGTCCGAACACCTGACCCGTTCGCTCGGCCAGCCGGTGATCGTGGACAACAAGCCGGGCGCGTCCGGCAATATCGGCTCGGCCATGGTCGCGCGCGCCAAACCCGACGGCTACACGCTGCTGGTCGGCTCGATGAGCACGCACGCGATGAACCCGGCGCTGATGCCAAACATGCCCTTCCGCGGCGTGGAGGATTTCACGCCGCTGGGTCTGCTGGCCTACGTGACCAACACCATGGTGGTCCATCCGTCGGTGCCGGCGCAGAACGTCAAGGATCTGATCGCCTACGCCAAGGCCAACCCGGGCAAGCTCGCCTACGCCAGCGCCGGTCCCGGCTCGACCAACCACCTGAGCGCGGTGCTGTTCGAGAAGATGGCCGGCATCCAGATGCTGCACGTGCCCTACAAGGGCGGCGCGCCCGCCGTGGTCGATACCGTGGCCGGCCAGACCCAGCTGCTGTTCTCCGCCGGCACCCAGACCCTGCCGCACGTGAAGGGCGGCAAGCTGCGCCTGCTAGCCGTCACCGAGAGCAAGCGCTCACCGTTGCTGCCCGATGTGCCGACCGTGGCCGAGACCGTCCCCGGCTATGAACTGGCGGTCTGGTACGGCGCCTTCGGTCCGAAGGGCATGCCGGCGGACCTGACCGCGCGCCTGAACCGCGAGATCAACGCCGTGATGTCCCTGCCCGAGGTCAAGTCCAGGATGAACGCCATCGGCGTCGAGACCGCGACGTCCACCCCGCAGCAGTTCGGCACCATCCTGCACCGCGATGCCGACCGCTACGGCAAGCTGATCCGCGAACTCGGCATCAAGGGGGAATGAAGTGAGCCATATGCGCACGGCCCTGCTGGTGGCCAAGGCCAACGTCCTGTGCGACCGGCTGCAGCAGGCCAGCGATCCCGCCGCCGCGTTCGATGCGATCGGCGCGGCAACCTTGCAGACGATCGGGCCCGGCCTGCTGACGATCAATGCCTGGCATGCCGGCCGGGCGCAGATCGAACGCCTGTGGTCGTCGGATACCTCCGCGTACCCGGTCGGCGGGCGCAAGTCGAAGGGCGACAGCCCGTGGCGGCGCCAGTTGCTCGAACGCGGCGAGCTCTTCACTGGCGAGGGCGACGCGGCGCTGGCGGCGGTGTTCGACGATGTGCAGGTCATCCGCGGCCTCGGCTGCACGGCCGTGGTGAACGTGCCCCTGTGCCACCGGGGGTGGGTGATCGGCACCTTCAACTACCTGGCTGACCGAGCGGAGTGGTCAGCGGCGGAGCTGGCGGCATTGCGCGTGCTGGCGGCGCTGGCCGGGCCCGCGGTACGGGATTTGCTGGCGGCGCGAGGCTGACCCCGGCGACTGGTAAAGCCAATCGATCATCCGGGCGGCTGCAGCGGTGGCCGTGCCGGTACAGCAGGCCAGGTAATTGCAACGGGCAGCGCGTGGCGCTGCCCATTTTGATTTATCCGTGCCTACCGCTCAGCCCTGGCCGCCGCAAACCAGACAGCCCAGCGCGCGCTGAGCCGTGCGGGCCTTGGCCAGGCCGGGTGTGCCCGCGGGACTATCTATCCTCGTAGGCCTCTGGCAAGAATCCCCAGCAACCGATGATCAGCCAGTGCCTTCCCCTCCTCGACGTTTGGCCGTGTCCGCGCCATATGCATGGCCAGCCGGTGGTCGAGAATAGCCCGGCATTGCGCCAATGTGGCCCGTTTCGCAAGCTTCGCGATATCCGCGCCAAGCAGCAGAACGCCAGCCGCATCGGGATCGTACCCCAGCGCCGCAAAGACAGCCTCGTCGAGTTCGAAGACGCGATCGATGTTCCCGGCCTCCGAATAGTTGCGCATCAGCGTAGCGTAATAGAACCGGTGTGGGGCGTCCGCTGCTGCCCGAAACCCTGCGTGCCGCACTAACGCTGCGCCTATCTCGCCAAACTCCGCCCAGGTTTCCACCGCCACGGCAGCAGGATCCAGCGGTCGGTCAGAACTGATCAAGCGCATGCTGGATGACGCCTGAGCGCAACACACCGGCCGCTTCCAGACTGCGTGAATCAAGGCTGGCCATCAGGTCCGCATAGACAACTACCGCTGGCGCGATGCCAGCAGGCTCGGCATTGGCCATCGACGCGGGCCAGAATGCATCGAGAATTTCGATCGCGCCGTCTGGCTGAGGGCGCAACCGGTACTTGTGCATCAAGTGCTTGAGGATCGAGCCCTTGTGCTCTACGTCGACATACATGGTTTGCGTCTCCGCCTGCAGGAACCCAGTCATCTTCTCGGCGGCGACGTCTCCGCTCCAATAAGCATTTCCTGAAACCATTTCGGACGCCGCGCGCCACCAGTCAGGATCGGGCGCTTCATATCGGCCGACTTGCAGTCGGGGCCGCAGGATGGAGGGATAGTTGGCGACCCACTCGTCAAGGAGCCGGTCAGTCGCGGTCAGCCGCCTGCGCTTTGTCGTCGGCTCCTCCAGCAGCAAACCCCGCGCTGCGAGCTCCCTGAAAACTCCGCCGACAGACCCGAGGGCAATGTCACTGGCTTGTGCAATCTCGCGATAGGTCGCCTGCAACAGGGACGGCCGGTTGAGCAGCGCGAAGATCATGCGCAAGGCTGTGGGGTTACCGGTGCCACGCGCCCTGGCCGGCAACAGGGTGGTATCCGGCCGTCCGCCGCTCACGTAGACATAGAGACCGGCGGTCTCCAGATAAGCGTTGCCTGCTGTGTCGATGAATTGCAGGCCGATGTCCCGGCAATGCTCGGCCAGGAAGGGACTGAGATAGGTCGTGATGATCAGGTCGGGCGCTTTTTCTTCAGAGCGCGTGCGAACAAGCGTCAACGCCGCGGTGCTGGCGATCGTGGTTTTCCATGTCGCCTGGTAGCTCTGGGCAATGGTTCCCCGCTTCAGCACCACCGGAAAATCCTGTGTGCTGTCGGTAGCAGGACCGATATGGGCGTCCACGCCCGAGGAACGCTTAAGCGTCTCAAACGCCACACTAACAGCACTTATGATCACTTCACTGTTCATATTTAGCGTCTGTTCACTATTCATGAACATATGATAGATATGAACACCAAGGCCATCAATGACGGAATCCTTCGCCGAACATCGCCTCCTGCCAGCTCCCCGGTACCCGCCCTGCCAGCGACTTCCCCCCCACAACCGCCGACTGCCCCCCGCGGGCGTGTAAACTGCTGGATTTTTCCGACCCCGCAGCATGTCGCAAGCCCCCCGGCGCACAGGTTTCAGCGGCCCGACCCTGGTCCGGCTGCTGGCTCGCCTGACGGACGCCGATGTCCCCGAACCCGGAAACTCGCTGTCGAGCCAGCTCAGCCAATGGCTGGGCTGGGCGGACGCGATCGCCTTGTCGGCGGCGCTGAAGGGCAGCCCGCCGGCCGTGGCGCCGGACGCACAAGCCTCCGACAGCACCGAGGAGGAGCGCGAGTGCGCCCGCGTGCACACCGCGCTGGCCAATGCGGCCAGGGAAGATGGTGCTGGCGCCGGCAGGCGGCGCGGGCCGGCCCGGCCGTCCGCGCTACCGGATCCGATGGAGGCGCAGGTCGACTACGCGGTCTATCGCCAGCGCTATGTGACGCAGCAACAGTCGATGGAGACCGCCATCGGCAACCTGCGCGGCCGCCTGCGCATCGCGCTGTCGGGCCGCGCGCCCGGCATGGCGAAGCTGGCGATGGTCGATACCGTGATGGAGCGCGTACTGGGGGCGCGCGAGCAGAGCCTGCTTGGAACGGTGCCGGCACTGCTGGAGGCGCACTTCCAGCGCCTGCGCCAGGCCGAAGCGGCGGCGCTCGCCGAGGCGCAGGCCGCGGGGCAACCTGCACCGGTCACGGCCGGCGCATGGCTGGCCGTGTTTCGCAAGGATATGCAGAGCGTATTGCTCGCCGAGCTGGACCTGCGCTTCCAGCCCATTGAAGGATTGCTCGCGGCGCTCCGTGACAGCTAATCAGGACATCATGACCCGATACCTCATCCATATTGTTGCTTTCCTGGCAGGCTTGGCCGTCGTGGGCTGGATCGGCGCCAGCTATGCGGGCTCGAACGCCCTGGCGCTGGTCGTCACGCTGCTGATCGGCGGCTGCTACCTGGCGGGCGCGCACGAGCTGCAACGCTATCGGCAGGCCACTTCCACCCTGTCGCAAGCCCTCTCCAGCCTTTCCGAAGCGCCGGCGAACCTCGCCAGCTGGCTGGAGCGCCTGCACCCCAGCCTGCGCGATGCCGTGCGCCTGCGCATCGAGGGCGATCGCGTCGCCCTGCCCGGCCCGGCGCTGACGCCCTACCTGGTCGGCCTGCTGGTGTTGCTGGGCATGCTGGGCACCTTCCTGGGCATGGTGGCGACGCTGCGCGGCACGGGGCTCGCGCTGGAAAGCGCAACCGACCTGCAGGCGATCCGCGCGTCGATGGCGGCACCGGTCAAGGGCCTGGGCTTTGCCTTCGGTACCTCGGTCGCGGGCGTGGCCACGTCGGCAATGCTGGGGCTGCTGGCCGCGCTGTGCCGGCGCGAGCGGATCCAGGCCGCGCAGAGCCTCGACGCCCGCATCGCCACGGCCTTGCGCCCCTACTCGCGCGGCCACCAGCGTGAAGAAGCCTTCCGGCTGCTGCAGCGCCAGGCTGACGTGATGCCCGCGCTGGTCGACCGGCTGCAAGCCATGATGACCGCGATGGAGCAGCAGAACCTGGCGCTGACCGAGCGGCTCGCCGCCAGCCAGGACGCCTTCCACGGCAAGACCGAAGTGGCATACACGCGCCTGGCGTCTTCCGTCGAACAATCGCTGAAGGACAGCATCGCCGACAGCGCCCGCGCGGCCAGCGCAGCGATCCAGCCGGCCGTGGATGCCACCATGGCGGGCCTGGCACAGGAAACCGCGTCCTTGCGCGAGACCGTGACGCAGGCCGTGCAGCAGCACCTGGACGGTGTATCGGCGCGCTTCGAGACCACGACCACCAACGTGGCCGATATCTGGAACCAGGCGCTGGCCGGACAACAGCGTACCAGCGAGGCGATCGCCAACGACCTGCGCACCACGCTGGATGGATTTGCTCAGACCTTCGACCAACGCTCGGCCGGCCTGCTGGACGGCGTCGCCACACGGGTGGACGCGGCGGCGGCCAGCACCGCGGCAGCATGGACCGAAGCGCTGGGCCGGCAGGAGCGCGCCAGCGAGAAGCTCGCCGGCGACAACCAGCAGGCGCTGGCCAGCGCCACGGCCGCCTTTGCACAGCAGTCCACCGCGCTGGTCCAGGCCGTGGACCAGTCGCATGCCGGCTTGCAGGCACAACTGGCGGCGCGGGACGAGCAGCGCCTGGCGGCCTGGACTGAAGTCCTGGGCGCGATGGCGGCATCGCTGCGCCAGGAATGGCAGCAGGCAAGCGCGCATACCGCGACCCGCCAGCGGGAAATCTGCGAGACGCTCGCCAAAACCGCGAACGACATCGCCGCCCAGGCACAAACGCACGCCAGCGGCACCCTCGCCGAGATCGACCGCCTGGTGCAGGCCGCCGCGGAAGCCCCGAAGGCCGCCGCGGCGATGCAGGCGGAACTGGCCGCCAAGGATGAGCAGCGGCTGGCGGCGTGGACCGACTCGCTCGGCGCCATGGCATCGGCGCTGCGCACGGAATGGGAGCAGGCCGGCGCGCACACGGCTGGCCGGCAACGGGAGATCTGCGCCGCACTCACGCAGACCGCGCGCGAAATCTCCACGCAAACACAGGCGCACGCCAGCAGCACCATCGCCGAGATCGACCGCCTGGTGCAGGTAGCAGCGGAGGCCCCGATGGCCGCGGCAGCGTTGCAGGCGGAACTAGCCGCGCAGGACCAGCAGCGGCTGGCGGCGTGGACGGAGTCGCTCGGCGCCATGGCATCGGCGCTGCGCTCGGAATGGGAGCAGGCCGGCGCGCACACCGCGACCCGCCAGCAAGAGATCTGCGCAACCCTCGCGCAGACCGCACGCGACATCTCCACGCAAACGCAGGCGCACGCCAGCAGCACCATCGCCGAGATCGACCGCCTGGTGCAGTTAGCAGCGGAGGCCCCGAAGGCCGCCGCCGCGATGCAGGCGGAACTGGCCGCCAAGGACGAGCAGCGGCTCACCGCGTGGACCGGCTCGCTCGCTGCCATGGCCGCATCGCTGCGCCAGGAATGGGAGCAGGCAGGCACCAGCACCGCCAGCCGCCAGCAGGAGATCTGCGAAGCGCTGGCCCAGACTGCACGCGATATCTCGACGCAAACGCAGGCACACGCCAGCGGCACCATCGCCGAAATCGACCGCCTGGTGCAGGCCGCCGCGGAGGCCCCGAAGGCCGCCGCCGCGATGCAGGCGGAACTGGCCGCCAAGGATGAGCGGCGGCTTACCGCATGGACCGGCTCGCTCGCTGCCATGGCCGCGTCGCTGCGCCAGGAATGGGAGCAGGCCGGCGCCCACACCACCAGCCGCCAGCAGGAGATCTGCGACACGCTTGCGCAGACCGCACGCGACATCTCCACGCAAACGCAGGCGCACGCCAGCAGCACCATCGCCGAGGTCTCGCGCCTGGTGCAGGCAGCCACCGAAGCGCCCAAGGCCGCGGCCGAGGTCATCGCCGAACTGCGCCAGAAGCTCACCGACGGCATGGCCCGCGACAACGCCATGCTGGAAGAACGCAGCCGCATGCTGGAGACGCTGGGCACGCTGCTCGACGCCGTCAACCACGCCTCCACCGAGCAACGCACCGCGGTCGACAAGCTGGTCGGCACCACCGCCGACCTGCTCGACCGGGTCGGCACCCGCTTCACCGACAAGGTCGAAGCCGAAGCCGACAAGCTCGCCGCAGTCGCCGCGCAGGTCACGGGCAGTGCCGTCGAGGTGGCCAGCCTGGGCGAGGCCTTCGGCGTGGCGGTGCAGCTCTTCAGCGATTCGAACGACAAGCTGATGGGCCACCTGCAGCGCATCGAGGCCGCGCTCGACAAGTCGATGGTACGCAGCGACGAGCAACTCGCCTATTACGTGGCGCAGGCCCGCGAAGTGGTCGACCTCAGCATGATGTCGCAGAAGCAGATCCTTGAAGACCTGCAGCAACTCGGCGGCCAGGGCGCATCCCGCGCAGAGGCGGCATGAGGGACGACTTCGACGCCGGCGTGGAGCCGACCGTACCGGCGTGGGCCGTCTTCGGCGACCTGATGTCGGTGCTGCTGGGCGCCTTCGTGCTGATCCTGCTGGGCGTGATCGGCGTGCAGCTCGAACTGACGGCGAGGCTGGAAGACGAGGTCAGGCAGCGGCAGGAGGAAGCGCAGCGCCGCGAGACGCTGGAGAAGGCGTTGGCCGGACCGCTCGCCGCCGGCCGGGTGACGCTGGTCAACGGGCGCATCGGCATCAACGGCAGTGTGCTGTTCTCGCTCAACTCCGACCAGTTGCAGCCCCAAGGCCGCGAAGTGCTCCGCAGCCTGGCCGCGCCGCTGTCGGCCTACCTGCGCAGCCGCGACGAGATCCTGATGGTCAGCGGCTTCACCGACGACCAGCAGGTACGCGAAGGCAACCGCCGCTTCGCCGACAACTGGGAACTGTCCGCGCAGCGCGCACTGACCGTGACCCGCGCATTGATCGATGCCGGCGTGCCGGCCGCGTCGGTGTTCTCGGCGGCCTTCGGCTCGCAGCAGCCGGTGACGCCGAACGCCGACGCCGAAAGCCGGGCCCGCAACCGTCGCGTGGAAATCGCGCCGATCCCGCGGGTGACCACGGGCACCGCCAAGCGCAATGGATAGCGGCAAGAACGGCGACGTCCGCGCAACGCTCGAGGCCTGGCGCGAGCGCGGCGCCGACCGGCTCGACCCGGTGCGCTTCCGCTTTATCGAAGCGCTGGCCCGGCGCGCGGCCGGCCACAGCGGCGCCGCGCGGCGCCTGCTGGACGACCGGCTGGCCAGCCTGGTCGAGGCCTATGGCAAGACGATGGAGAGCGCCGCGTGCGAAGGCGTCCACGCCAGCAGCGCCGTGCTCCCACGCAAGCCTGCTGCCGGCATGCTTGCCGGCCTGGTCGGGCATATGCAGGCCCATGCGCAGCCCGCGCAAAGCGCTCCCGCAACGCGCACGCCCCTGCCGCGGCGCCCCGCCCCGGTCGAACCGGAGCTGGTCGATTATTTCCGCGATACCTGGGCCAGGGTCAGCGTCGACCGGCAGCTGCGCCAGTCGCTGGAGCACGTGCCGGAGCATGCCGGCCCGCTCAACTCGAACCACCTGGTACATCGCTCGCTGTCGCTGATGCGCGAGATGTCGCCGGGCTACCTGCACCAGTTCCTGTCGTACGTCGATGCGATGTCGTGGCTGGAACAGTTGCATGGCGGCGGTGCGCTGCCGGACAAGGAAGCGGCAAGAGCCGGGAGTGCGAAGAAGACGGTGCGCGGGAAAGCGCGCAAGTAAGGGCTCGTCCGGAGAACCCTAACTCTCTCGCCGCTCGCGCCGCATGATCGCCGCGATCGAATCCACCCGGGTCCGGTCGCACGCCAGCGCCATGCCATCGGCAAACACCGGCTGCGCCAGCCGTGTCAGCACGTCGCCCGGCGGCGCTTCCACCACCAGCCTCGCACCATTGGCACGGACCAGCAGCATGGTTTCATGCCAGCGCACAGGGGTGGCCATGTTCTGCACGAGGTCCTCGGCGATCTTGCGGGGATCGCGCAGTTCGCGTGCCTTGCTGGCGCTGAAGTAGCGCAGCGTGGGCGGCGACAGCGGTACGTCTTGCATGGCATCGCCCAGTGTCTGCGCAGCGTCATCGAGCAACGGACAGTGCGACGGGACGTGGATGGCCACGGGCTTTGCGGCCTGCGCACTGGCCGCGAGGGCGAGCGCCGATACTTCTGCCAGTGCCGACAGCTTGCCCGCGATCACGATCTGGGTCGGCGCATTGAAGTTGGCCAGGTACACCGGTTGCTGCGGCGAGCAGACTTGCGCGACCAGCGGTTCGAGCCGGCTTCGGTCCAGGCCGATGATGGCCGTCATGCCGTAGCCCTGTGGGTAGGCCTGTGCCATCAGTTCGCCGCGCAGCCGCACCAGCCTGAGCGCATCGGCGAAAGACAGCACCCCTGCGCTCACCGCTGCCGCGTAGGCGCCGATGGACAGGCCGGCAACTGCATCCGCGCTGGCCTCATGCGCGGCCAGGCAGCGCGTCATCGCCACGCCTGCGGTCAGCAGGCAAAGCTGCGTCCAGACCGTGGATTGCAGGCTTGCCGGCGAATCCATCTCCGCTACTGCTACCTGCAGGACCTCCTCCGCCTCCGCCAGCACCGCTGCGACCGCTGGATGCGCCGGCAGGTCCTTCAGCATGCCCGGGCGCTGCGCGCCCTGGCCGGGAAAGGTGAACAGGATGTTCATGGCGCGGGTTGCCAGGGATCGACGGTCATCCTCGGGCCGTGCGCAGTCTTCAGCAGCACCTTGCCGCCGCTGCGCACTCGCTCCAGCAACGAGAAGCCGCCGAACGGCGTCGCAACCTGGATGTCGATCCTGGCCGGCGCGGCGCGCTGCAGTTCGGCAAGCAGCTCCACGTGCCGGGCCGGCAGCGGTTGCGCAGCTTGCACAACGAGGTCGAGGTCACTGTCGGCATGCAGCACGTTGTGCGCACAGGCAAGCGAGAAGCCTGCACTGCCGGTCACGCCCCACCGGATATCCGCTGCGTCGAGCCAGTCTGCGATAGCCTCGAGCGCGACGATTGCCGGCAGTGTCGCCAGCTCCGGTCGATGGCGCCAGGTGCGCTGCGCGGCCAGCTCGATCGGCGTAACGATCTTGCAGATCGCCGAGGGCGCGACCCAGGTGCCATAGCGTTCCGAGCGCGTGCGGCCGCGCAGCCCGACGGGAATCTCACCGATGCGGCAGCCATCGCGACGCACCACCACCGGCATCTCGCGCAGCGCTGTCAGCGAGACCCAGTCCGGCAAGGCATCCCGGTCGAGGCTGGTGGCAGGATCGGCCAGCCAGACCAGGTCATGCGGTGCCAGCGTGGCGGCGTTCAGGCCTGCCATTGCCGCGTCAGGCAGGCGCGCACGTCGGCCGACGCCTTGCGGTTGGCCCCCGCGCGCCGGCTCGACAGGTCGTGCGCCTGATCGCGCTGGATATCCGCCAGCGCGGAGAGGATGGTGTCGCGGGCCAGGTGCACATCCGCCGCCATTGGTTCGCTGGCCGATTCCACATCAATGAGCCGCCACAGGATGCCCAGCGTGGCGAAGTTCTCGATGTCATAGGCCATCGGCGGCACGGTCGATGCCAGCGCTTCGAGGTCCTCGACCGTGCGCATGGTGATCCTGGCGGCGGCTTCCTTGCCCATCGCATGCACCAGCACGCCCTTGTCATCGAGCGCGATGATGCGGTTGGCCTGGTAGCCGTGCGCAAGGAAGGCCCCCGACATGGCGCGCCCGACGATCAGCGCCACCACCGGATGGCCGGCCAGGCGCGCGTCGGCATAGGCGGCCACGGCGCCGGCCAGTGACTGGTGGATGCCGAGCGCTTCTTCGCGCCGGCCATACGCCTGGCTGGGCGTATCGACGATCGCCACGATTGCGCGCTTGACCTGCGCGTTGCGATCCGCTTCGATCACCTCGCGCACCGCGCGCGCCAGCGACCAGCCTTCAAGCAGGCCGGCCTCGCCGTTGCGCGCACGCGGGAAGCGGCTGGTCGCATCCGGCACGAGCGCGATCCAGCGCACCGCTCCGCCGGCCAGTTCGCCGTCCGCAACTGCCACCGAGTCCGGGAAGCCAGGCAGGTACGACGCCGTCGGCGCCAGCGCCTGCAGCCATCGTGCGCCGCGGCTGATTTCGCGTCCAGGCGCGGGATGGAGTTGTGCGTTCATGCGTCGTTCTCCCATTGAAACAGGTCTTGCACCCCCGCCGGTGTCGGCTGGACGCTGGCGTCATAGTCTTGCAGCGCGGCCAGGTACTGCGCGTAGCGCTCGCTGCGATGGCTGGCGGCAACGGGGCCGCGCACCAGTGTGGCGACTTCGCTGCGCATGGCGTCGCAGTCGTCATCGACGTAAATATCCGCAAAGCCGCTGGCAACGCGCTGCGTGCCGCCGGTAAAGCTCCAGATAAAGGGCCGGTCGCGCGAGTCATACTCGGCAATGCCCGCCTCCTGCTCGATCACGGCCGGGCCGTTCAGGCCCAGGCGCCCTTCCTGCGTCATCACCAGCGCGGTACACAGCCCGGCGGCGATCGACATGCCGCCAAAGCACCCCACCTGCCCCGCGATCACACCCACCACGGGCTGGTAGCGCCGCAGGTCGACGATCGCGGCGTGGATATCGGCAATTGCGGCGAGGCCCAGATTGGCTTCCTGCAGGCGCACGCCGCCGGTTTCCAGCAGCAGCACCGCGCGCGTCGGTTCGCCGCGGCGATTATCCTCGGCCGCGAGCTCGAGCGCGCCGGCGATCTTGGCGCCGCCGACTTCGCCGAGGCTGCCGCCCTGGAACGCGCCTTCAATCGCCAGCACCACCACCGGCATCCCGTCGATGCGTCCCTTGGCAACCACCACGCCATCATCGCTCTGGGGCACCACGCCCTGCGGCGGCAGCCATGGTGATTGCAGGCCGTCGAACGGGCCGGCCAGTTCGCGGAAGGTGCCCGCGTCGAGCAGCACGCGCGCGCGCTCGCGTGCCCCCAGTTCGATAAAGCTGTTGCGCGCCAGCAGTGCCTCGGTGCTCATGACCCCTCTCCTGGTTGCTGTACGCCCCCCAGCGCCTCAAAGGCTTCGGCCAGGCGCATGCCGACCACACCCGGCGTCGCGCCGAAATCGTGGATGCGGATCTGCATCGATGCCCGCGGCTCGGCGGCAAAGACGCGCGAAAGCTGCGCATCCCAGACGCGGCTATAGCCATTGATCGAGGTGGTGACCTCCACTGTGGTCACGCCGCCGCTGCCGGGCTCGACCAGCACCTCGAGGTCGCCCGATCCCACCACGCCGACCAGCACGCGCCCAGCGGCAGGCTGCCCTGCCGGAAATTCAAATCGCAGTTGTTCCATCACAGTCCCCTGAAGTCGTGCCCGCCGGCATCGTCGTCGTGCGACAGCCGGTCCAAAAAGATGGTGGCGGCCAGCAGGTCCGCCGCGCCGCCCGGTGAGGCGCGCTGCGCCAGCATGCCGGCGTCCAGGCTGCGCAGGTGCCGCCGTCCGGCCACCGTGCCCGCGCCACCGGCGGCGAGTACCGCCTTCGCACCGGCCTGCATGTAGCCCAGGCCCTTGTGCCCGGACCTCGCCAGCACGCAGGTATCGTCCAGCGCGCTCATCAGCGCCAGCAGCGCATTGAGGCGTGCCGTGGATTCGCTGTCGCCGCGCGCGCGGCTGCGCTGCAATGCCGGCAGCGCCAGCCGCATCACGTGCGGGAAACCCGCCCGTGCCTGCTCCCGCGCACCGCCAACCCCGTACGCCAGGCACGCGAGCTCGCCCTTGTTCCCGGTCACCGCGGGGCGGTGACGGTCCGGCAGCGCGGCAATGGCGCCGGCTGTAGCACTGATCGCGGCGGCACTGGCACGGTGCCCGGCAGCGCTGACGTGTCCCGCGGCGCCGACCAGCAAGCCGATGCACCAGATCGCGCCGCGATGCGTGTTGACGCCGCCGGTGGCAGACAGCATGACGGCCTCGGCCTCGCGGCCGAGTGCGCCCAGCCGTTCGCGCAGCCCATACGCAACGCGCGGCGCCTGCAGGCCGGCGTCGGCCATGGCCACGAACGATGGTTCCAGCGACTGCGCAGAGCGCAGCATCAGCGGCAATGTCAGGTCGGTATGCGCACCGCTGCCGCGGCTGTCGACCAGGCCGGGCTTGGGCGACAGGCGTGCTTCCTCGACAATCGCGCTGACGGCCAGGCCAGCCAGTGCCTGGGCGCGGGTGGAGGCCGCAGGCTGGTGCCAGGGCTGTGCCGGCGTATGCAGGATCCTTGCAGCTGCGCTCGCCATTACCAGCTCCGGAAGCGGGCCGGCGGCGCGTACAGGCCGCCGGACCAGTCCACCAGGTCGGCCATGCTCTTGGCGGCCAGCAGGCTGCGCGTGGCCTGGCTGCGCTGCACGCCCAGGTCTTCAGGCAGCGCGATCAGGCCGTCGCTGCGCATGCGGCGCGTCGTGGCGGGGTCATGCTTCATGCCGATCGGCGTGACGCCGGCCACCGCGGCGATCATCCGGCGCCGCTCTTCCAGCGATTGCGCCTTGTACAGGTAGGCGATGCCCTCCTCGGTCAGCACGTGCGTGACGTCGTCGCCGTAGATCATCACCGGCGCCAGCGGCATGCCGCTTTCGCGCGCGACGTCGACCGCGTCCATCGATTCCACGAAGGTGGGCTTGCCGCCTGCCTGGAAGGTTTCGACCATCTGCACCACCAGCTTGCGGCCGCGCGCGAGCGGATCGTCGGTCTCGATCAGGTCCAGCCAGGCCGGCGTCGGGTGCCGGCGCCCGCCGGGCTGGTGGCCCATGTTGGGCGCGCCGCCAAAGCCCGACAGGCGCCCGCGGGTCACCGTGGACGAGTGGCCGTCGCCGTCGATCTGCAGGGTCGAGCCGATGAAGAGGTCCACCGCGTACTGGCCGGCAAGCTGGCAGAAGGCACGGTTCGAGCGCATCGAACCATCCGCACCGGTGAAGAAGACATCCGGCCTTGCGGCAACATAAGCCTCCATGCCCAGTTCGCTGCCAAAGCTGTGCACGCTCTCGACCCAGCCGGTCTCGATGGCAGGGATCAGCGTCGGATGCGGGTTGAGGGTCCAGTACTTGCAGATCTTGCCTTTCAGCCCCAGCGACTCGCCATAGGTAGGCAAGATCAGTTCGATCGCCGCGGTGTTGAAGCCAATGCCGTGGTTGAGCGACTGCACCTGGTGGCGCTCGTAGATGCCGCGGATCGCCATCATCGCCATCAGCACGTGGACCGGCTTGATCAGGCGCGGGTCGCGCGTGAACAGCGGTTCGCAGAAGAAGGGCTTGTCCGCTTGCACCACGTAGTCGATCCAGGAGCCCGGCACGTCCACGCGCGGCAGGCCGGCGGGGTCGTCGACGATCTCGTTGACTTGCGCGATGACCAGGCCGTCGCGGAAGGCGGCGGCCTCGACGAGTGCCGGCGTGTCTTCGGTGCTCGGGCCGGTGTAGAGATTGCCGTCGCGATCGGCCTTGTATCCGGCGATCAGCACGACGTTGGGAACCAGGTCCACATACAGCCGCGCATAGAGTTCGATATAGGTGTGGATCGCACCCACTTCGAGCTGCCCGTCTTCCAGGAACTGCGAGATGCGGATGCTCTGCGCGCCGGCGTACGAGAAATCCAGCTTGCGCGCGATGCCGCGCTCGAACAGGTCCAGGTGCTCGACCCGGCTGACGCTGGGAATGATCATGTGCAGCGCGTTCACGCGCGCGGGATCGACCTGCGCCAGCGAGCGCGACAGGAAGTCAGCCTGCTTCTGGTTGTTGCCCTCGAGCACCACGCGGTCGCCCGGAAGCAGCACGGCCTCCAGGAAGGGCACGATATCGCTGGTCGGGACCAGCTTGCCCTGCGCGATCGCGGCGGCGTTCTGCTTGCGGCGCGCCTTGGCTTCCCTGCGGGTGTTCCATTGGCGGCCCGTGCTGGTGGTGGTCATCGCATCTCCGGCTGACGTCTGTCTGATGGGTCCACCTTAAACAGGTGGAGGTCACCGAACAATCACGCCGGGGGGAGAACCGTTACGCTGGCCGGAAGCGAGGCCAGCAGCAAGGCTGGAAGCGGCCCCGGCGCCCTATTGGTCCGTCTCGCGCATGGCCATGCGGCACACCGCGGCCAGCGCCAGCAGGTTGGGATCGCGTTCGCGGCGGCGCAGGAAGCTCAGGCCGATGCTCTGCTTGATGTCGTACTCGCCGGTCAGTGGCACGAACGCCACGTTGCGCGAATACACGCCCCGGACCCGGCCGGGCAGCAGCGTGCAGCCGATGCCGCCGCCCACCAGGTTCATCAGCGAGAAGATATCGCCCACCTTCATGACGAGATTCGGCGTGAACTCCGCGATCCGGAACGCCTCGACAAATCCATGATAGGTGACGAAACCCTCGCTCAGCGCGACAAATGGTTCGTCGCGGCAGGCGCGCAGGTCGACCGCCGGCATCGAGGCATAAGGGGAGTTGGCCGGCGCCGCAAAGAAGATATCGTCCTCGAACAGCGGGATCGATTCGATATCCGGATCCGGCTCGGGCACCGCCATCAGCGTGGCGTCGATCGAGCCTTGCTTGAGCTTTTGCAGCAGGTCCGCATTGGAGCCCAGCACGAGTTCGGTCTGCAGCTCCGGGCGCCGCAGCTTCAGCCCGATCACGATCTTGGGCACGGTCTGGACCGTCAGTGAATAGAGCGAGCCGATCTTGAGCTGGTCGGCCGAATAGCCGGCGGCCTCGCGCGTGGCGCGGATGCCGTCGGCCATGGTCTTGAGCACTTCTCTTGCCGTATCCGCCAGCACATAGGCCGCATCGGTCGGGATCAGGTTGCGGCCCTCATGCCGGAACAGCGCGCAACTGGTGCCCTCCTCCAGCGAATGCAGCGCACGGTGCACGCTGACCGTGCTGGTGTCCAGGATCTCGGCCGCCTTGGCCAGGTTGCCCGATTCCATGAACGCCAGCAGGGCTTCGAGTTTGCGGAAGGTGATCTCTTCGCCAATGCGGATTCTCATGGTGCTGGGCTCGGGTGTGGGGGGCGGCCTCCTATCTTAGCCGCGTGGCGGCTGGTTCGCATGGCTAACTGGCCTGGCCGAGCTGCTCCAGGATCGCCGGGTTCTCCAGCGTCGAGGTGTCCTGCGTGATTGCCTCACCCTTGGCCAGCGACCGCAGCAGGCGCCGCATGATCTTGCCCGAGCGCGTCTTGGGCAGGTTGTCGCCAAAGCGGATGTCCTTGGGCTTGGCGATCGGGCCGATTTCCTTGCCGACCCAGTTGCGCAGCTCGGTGGCGATCTTGACGGCCTCTTCGCCAGTGGGACGCGCGCGCTTCAGTACGACGAAGGCGCAGATGGCTTCGCCGGTCATGTCGTCCGGGCGGCCCACCACCGCGGCTTCGGCCACCAGCGAGTTCGCCACCAGCGCCGACTCGATCTCCATCGTGCCCATGCGGTGCCCCGACACGTTCAGCACGTCGTCGATGCGGCCCATGATGGTGAAGTAGCCGGTGTCCTTGTCGCGGATCGAGCCGTCGCCGGCCAGGTAGAGGTTGCCGCCCAGCTCCTCGGGGAAGTAGCTCTTCTTGAAGCGCTCCGGGTCGCCCCAGATGGTGCGGATCATTGCCGGCCACGGGCGCTTGACCACCAGGATGCCGCCGTTGCCGTTGGGCACGTCATGGCCGGTCTCGTCGACGATCGCGGCCATGATGCCCGGCAGCGGCAGCGTGCACGAGCCCGGCACCAGCGGCGTCGCGCCCGGCAGCGGCGTGATCATGTGGCCGCCGGTCTCGGTCTGCCAGAAGGTGTCGACGATCGGGCAGCGCTCGTTGCCGATGTTCTTGTAGTACCACATCCAGGCTTCGGGGTTGATCGGCTCGCCCACGGTGCCGAGCAGGCGCAGGCTGGACAGGTCGTATTGCTTGGGGTGGATCTTCTCGTCGGCTTCGGCGGCCTTGATCAGCGAGCGGATCGCGGTCGGCGCGGTGTAGAAGATGCTGACCTTGTGGCGCGCGATCATGTCCCAGAAGCGGCCGGCGTTGGGGTACGTGGGCACGCCTTCGAACACCACCTGGGTGGCGCCAGCGGCCAGCGGGCCATAGGCAATATAGGTATGGCCAGTGACCCAGCCGATGTCCGCGGTACACCAGAACAAGTCGTCGGGCTTGATGTCGAAGGTCCACTTCATCGTCATCAGCGCCCATAGCAGGTAGCCGCCGGTGCTGTGCTGCACGCCCTTGGGCTTGCCGGTGGAACCGGAGGTGTAGAGCACGAACAGCGGATGCTCGGCGCTCACCGGCTCGGCTTCGCAGGTGTCCGGCTGGCCGGCGCTGACGTCTTCCATCCAGCGGTCGCGGCCCTCGGTCCAGGGCACGTTGCCGCCGGTGCGGCGGTAGACGATCACGTTCCTGACCGCCTCGCAGCCGCCCAGTGCCAGCGCATCATCGGCGATCGCCTTCAGCGGCAGCGCCTTGCCGCCGCGCATCTGCTCGTCGGCGGTGATCAGCGCCACCGCGCCGACGTCAACCAGCCGCTCCTGCAGCGACTTGGCCGAGAAACCACCGAACACCACCGAATGCGTGGCACCTAGCCGTGCGCAGCCCTGCATCGCCACCACGCCTTCGACCGACATCGGCATGTAGATCACGACCCGGTCACCCTTCTTGATGCCAAGCGACTTCAGGCCATTGGCGAAGCGGCAGACCTTGCCATGCAGCTCGCGGTAGGTCACGCGGCTGACGGTGCCGTCGTCGGCCTCGAACACGATCGCGACCTTGTCGGCATTGCCGTTCTGCAGGTTGCGGTCCAGGCAGTTGTAAGACGCGTTGAGCTCGCCGTCCTCGAACCACTTGTAGAACGGCGCGTTGCTCTCGTCCAGCACCTTGGTGAAGGGCTTGTTCCAGTGCAGCAACTCGCGCGCGTGGCGGGCCCAGAAGCCCTCATAGTCGTGCTCGGCTTCTTCGCACAGCGCCTGGTAGGCGGCGAGGTCGGGGATGGCGGCCGGCCTGGCCCGGGATTGCACAGGCACAATGGCCTGCGGCGCCTGCATGATGGATTCGAGCAATTTCATGTTTTCGAGTCTGGTGTAGGCGATGGAAGGAACTCAGAGCACAACGAAGATGAACCACAGCACGACCGGCGCAATCACGGTCACCAGCGCGCCATAGATCATCAGCTTGCGGAAGAAGGCCTGCCGGTCCACGCCCTGGGCGTTGGCCAGTACCAGCGCACCGTTGGTCGAGAACGGGCTCACATCCACGATCGTCGAAGACACCGCCATCGCCGCGATAAAGCCGATCGCGCTGACGTCGGAGCCTTGCTGCAGGAACGGCACGGCAAGCGGGATCAGCGAGCCCAGCACCGCGGTCGACGATGCGAACGCCGACACCACCGCTCCTACGAAGCACAGCAGCAGCGCCGCCATCAGCGGCGAGGTCAGGTGGGCCACGCTGTGGCCGACGAAATCGATCGTGCCCATCTTGTCCATCACGCCCACGTAGGTGCTGACGCCGACGATCAGCATGATCTCGGGCCACGACACCTGGCTCAGTGCGCGCTTCTGCAGTTCCGGCGCCATCAGCGTGAGCAGCAGCGCGATGGTCAGCGAGACAAAGCCGATATCGAGCTTGAAGTAGAGGGTCAGGACAGCCAGCGCCACCAGGCCGGCCACGGTCAGGTACTGGTAGAGGCCGGCCGGCGCCTCGGCGGTGCTGGCGGCATTGCCTTCGAGCATCGACCCGCGGTCGCGTGCCATCGTCTTCCGCTCTTCCATGCCGGCCTCGGCCTCGGCATCGCCATAGATCTGCGCGCCCTGCGCCGGCACGGTGTGTGCGCCGAAGGGAGGGCTCATGGCCAGCACACCGTCGGCGGCCGCCTGCGGTGCTGCCGCCGGCGCCGATTGCCGCATCAGGCGCAGGCCGCCGAATGCGACGAACAGTCCCGCGGCCACGGCAAGGTTGACACCCAGGCTGGCAAAGGCCGTCGCCATCTCGTTCAGCGGCAGGCCCGCCTTCTGCACGATCTTGTTGGTGATGCCGCCATAGATGCTGATCGGCGAGAAGCCGCCGCCCTGCGCACCGTGGATCACCATCAGCCCCATCAGCAGCGGATTGATGCCATAGCGCGCGGCAAACCCCAGCGCGATCGGCGCAATGATCGCCACCGCTGCCGGGCTGACCGCGCCGACCGAGGTCAGCACCGCCGCGATCATGAACATGATCCACGGAATCGCCGCGATCCGGCCGCCCACGGCGCGCACCGCAAGCCTCACCAGCCAGTCGATGGTGCCGTTGTTCTGCGCCACAGCGAACAGGTAAGTGATGCCGACCAGCGTCAGGAACAGGTCGGCGGGGAAGCCGGCCAGGATACCCTTGGCCGGCATCGCGGCAACCAGGGTGCCGACCAGGAACGCGCCGACGAAGGCCAGCGCGCCCATATTGATGGGCAGGACCGTGGCGATGACAAACATCAGCGCCAGGACAGAGATGGAAATCAGGTGTTGCGACATAGCGTCTCCGTCGCGGAAGGCGCGCAGGGGCGCCCGCCGCTTGGTGGGTCAAGCGAAGGAAGTGCTTTGGCAGGGAGTGCCGGAAGCGCGGGCCGCCCCCGGGGCGGCCGCTACGGCGAGGTGGGGATGCTGTGGATGGTCACGTCTGTCTCCTGGGATAGCGCGATACAGCCCGCAGGAGAATCGCGCAGGCCGGTCGTCATTTCAGCTTTGCTGTTATGGGACCAACGATAAGAAGACGGGGACCGAGCGTCAATTAAGCCGCGACGCGGATCCTTACGGAAATCGGAACTGGCCGGGCCGGCACGAGGTGCGCGCTCTGCACGGGCCACAGGCTACGCAGGGAAAACCCTGACCAACGTCCGCCACATCAAGCGCGATAGCGCAAGGCATCCCAGCAACGCAAAGGCAGGAGATGACTGGCGGCGGCTCGGGAAGTACAGGTGCACGCCGAGCCGCTCACGCCGCAGCCGGCGTCAGGCGCGGATAGGCCGGCGTGCCGGCGAGCGCGTCGGCACTCGTGGCCAGCAGCGTCTTGCGGAAAATCTCCACCAGCGGGCGCAGGTTGACCTTGTGCCAGGCGGCCCACAGCGGCGTGCGGTACGTGAACCACGACAGGTCGTGCAGCACCACGCCGCCCGGTGCCTGGTGGCGCAGGCTCTGCTGGATCATGGTCACGCCGAGCCCGGCGGCAACCAGTCCGAGCGCGGCCAGCGGCTCGGTGGCCTCCATCGTGATCGCGGGTGTGAAGCCGGCGCGCGCGCAGGCAGCGATAAAGGGATCATGGCCCAGCGCGTTCTCCTTGTGCATCACGCCGATCCACTTCTGCACGGCCAAATCCTCGGGCGTCAGCTGCGCGACAGCGGCCAGCGGATGGCCCTCGGGCATCGCGAGCAGCATCGGATCGTTGAGCACCTGCGCGCACTCGAGGTCGGGATCGTCGGGCGCGGGCGGCTCGCAGACCAGGGCGATGTCGAGGCTGCGCTGGCGCAAGCCCTCGATCTGCGCGGCCGAGTTGTAGTTGTAGAGCGCGATGTGGACCGCGGGCCGCTCGGCGCGCAAGGCGCGCAGCGCATTGGGCAGCACGCCTGAATGCATCGCGTATTCCAGGTAGCCGATGCACAGCCCGCCCTCGTCGCCCTTGCCAAGGCGCCGCGCCAGCGATTCAAGCCGGTTGGCATGGGTCAGGAAGGCCTTGGTCTCCGCCAGGAACGTGCGTCCGTCGGGCGTGAGGCGGATGCGCTGCTGGGAGCGCTCGAACAGCATAAGCCCGAGCTTGTCCTCGAGCTGCGCGATCTGCCGGCTCAGCGGGGATTGCGAGATATGCAGGCGCTCGGCGGCCCGGCCCACGTGCTCGTCCTCGGCCACCGCGACGAAATAGTGAAGTTGCCGTATATCCAACATTTGAGACTCCGCAGGACTTAACTACAGACAATTATGTCTTAGACAGACTTAAGTTGCCATCCTAGACTTGGCTTCACCAATCGTTACGTTATGGAGCAAGTCATGAGCATCAAGGACAAACTGCCCGCGGGCACCCGGCTTGGGTTCGGCACCGCCCCGCTCGGCAACATGTTCCGCGAGATCCCGGAAGCGGAAGCCGAGGCCACCGTGGAAGCGGCCTGGGACCACGGCATCCGCTACTTCGACACCGCCCCGTTCTACGGCGCCGGCCTGTCCGAGATCCGGCTGGGCCGGATCCTCGCCAGCCACGATCGCAAGGACTATGTGCTGAGCACCAAGGTCGGCCGCGTGATCCTGGATGAAGTCGAGGACGTCAGCGCGCGCGACCTTGGCGAGAAGGCCGGTGTATTCGCTTCCGGCCGGCCCAACAAGATCGTCAACGACTACAGCGCCGACGGCACCATGCGCTCGTTCGAGGACAGCCTCAAGCGGCTGAATACCGATCACATCGACATCGTGTGGATCCACGACATCGCGCAGGACTTCTATGGCGATGAATGGCTCGCGCAGTTCGAGATCGCGCGCAAGGGCGCGTTCCGCGTGCTGACCCGCCTGCGCGAGCAAGGCGCCATCAAGGCCTGGGGCCTCGGCGTCAACCGCGTCGAGCCGATCGAGCTGACGCTCGACCTGGATGAGCCGCAGCCGGACGGCTTCCTGCTGGCGGGCCGCTACACGCTGCTCGACCATGGCCGCGCGCTGCAGCGCGTGATGCCGGCCGCGGCCCGGCGCAATACCGAGATCGTGGTCGGCGGTCCGTACAGCTCCGGCATCCTCGCCGGCGGTACGCACTTCGAATACCAGAAGGCCCCGCCCGAGATCCTCGCCAGGGTGGAGCGCATCAAGGCGCTCGCGCAACGCCACGGCATCAGCGTCAAGGCGGCGGCGCTGCAGTTCTCGCTGGCCCATCCGGCGGTCGCCGCGGTGATCCCGGGCGCGAGCCGCCCCGAGCGGATCGCCGAGGACCAGGCAGCGCTTGCCGAGGCCGTTCCGGCGGACTTCTGGCGCGAGCTGCGCGCGCAAGGGCTCGTCGCGCCCGAGGCACCGCTTCCCATCGACCAGGCCTGAGGCAGCGCCGGCGTGATGCCGGCATGCACAACCGCCGCGGCCCGACGCGGCCACGGCGGTGTGGGCCCCTCTTTGCCAACGCCTCAGCCAGCAGCGGGCTCGCCCTCCTGCAGCGGCACCAGCGGCCCCTGCATGCGCACGAACTGCAGGTCCGGCGTGGTAAAGAACGCCTGCGATTGCCCACGCGCAAAGTCGTCGACATGGACCACCGTGGCGCCGTTGGCCTCCTGCCACGAGATCACGTAGATCCCTTCTGCAACCTGGCGCCATTCGCACGCGGCCTCGCCACTTGCGCCCGCGTAGGGGCCTGAGACGATGGCGTAGCGCAACGAGCGGCCATCCTCGGCATAGATGTTGTGGGCGGACAAGCCCTCGTAGTCGACGCGGTAGCTGCGGCCGGCGAAGGGCGGCCTGGATGCTGCGAAGGGCTTCATTGGGAATCTCCTGTTCTGGTCGAGCAAACAGGAGGCATTCTGGGCAGGACACGCCTTGCGAAACAGCCTTGGATGCGCGAATGATATTTGCGCTGAAATCAAGAATAGGAGCGATCCCGGCGTGGGATTGCGACCCTACTGTTCCATCGCAAAGCCATACAACGCCGCCGCATTCCTCCACCGGAACGCATCCGCCAACGCATCGCGCGGCATCTCCGCAATACCCGGCAACGGCGTGCCCAGCCACCCCGACAAGGCTTCGCATTCCTTCGCCCGCGCCGGCGCCTCATGATTGGTCCACGGCCAGTCGCTGCCCCACAGCAGCCTGTCGGCACCCGCGACATCGAGCCACTTCCGCGCCAGCTGCCGCCAATCCTGCAGCGCATTCAGCCTGTAAGGCGCGCTGAACTTGACCCATACCTGGCGGCGCTCGCGCACAGCCGCGGCCACGCTGAAAACCGGATCGTCGATACCGGCGGCGCCCGGCCTGCCGAAGTGGTCGATCACGACCGGTACGCCGGTGTCGCCCAGTGCGACATCCAGTTGCGCCAGCACGGTGCTGCCGTCGCCATTGTCGGTATGAAGTTCGACATGCCAGCCCAACGCAGCGATGCGCGCGAACAGCACGCGCCAGGGTGCGGTGGCAATGCGCTGCCAGTCGGGATCGCGGTACAGGTTCAGCCGGATGCCGCGCACGCCGGCGTCATGCAGTTCGCGCAAGGCATCGTCGGACACGCCCGGATCCACCACCGCGACACCTCGCAAACGCGCGGGCATGGCGCGCAGCGCGGCAAGCAATGCGGAATTGTCAGTGCCGAGAAAGCTGGTCTGCACCACCACGCCGCAGGGATCGCCCAGCGTGGCAACGAGGCTGTGCCAGTCCTGCAGGCCGGCGGCATAGGGGGGGCGATAGCGGGCCGAAGGCGCGGCCCCGCCCGCGTCGAACACATGGAAGTGGCAGTCCACCACCGGCAAAGCACTTTTACTCATCTGTCTGCCTCATAGGCCTACCCTCGGCACCCCGCGGGTATTTACGGATATGGGATCCGGGTCCGCGTCAGTATTCTAGTCCTCTAGAGGACATCGACATTCAATTTACCACGCCCTGACATGCGAGACAACGACGTTTCCCTGATGACAGCGGCCACCGCGGGAGTGAGCCGATACGGCAAGATCGCGGCCGAGTTGCAGGCCCGGATCGTGTCCGGCGAATGGCCGCCGGGCGAGGCGATACCGGCCGAAGGGTTGCTGGCAAAGGAATTTGGCATTGCGCTGGGAACGATCCGCCAGGCGATTGCCGTGCTGGTGCACCAGGGCCTGCTGGAGCGCGTGCAGGGCAAGGGCACCTTCGTGCGCAAAGGCCTGACCGGTGGCAGCCTGATGCGCTTCTTCCGTTTCGGCGCCGCCGATGCGATGGCTGCCGTGCCCCGCTCGGAGATCCTGTCGTGCCGCTCCGTGCGGCTGGACAAGGCCATGGCCGAGCGCTTCGAGCTGCCCGCCGGCGCACGCGGCCTGGCGATCTCGCGCCGCCGCTGGCTGGACGAAAAGCCCCGGCTGCTGGAATCGATCTGGCTGCCGCTGCCGCGCTGCGAGGCGCTGCAGCAACTGCCTGTGTGGCAGTGGGGCGACCTGCTTTATCCGTTGCTCGGCAGCCAGTGCGGGATCACGGTGCACCGCGCCGTGGATGAAGTGACCTTCCGCACGCTGACGGTGGACGAGGCCCCGCTGCTCGAACTGCCGGATGCGCATCCGTGCGCGGTGGTGACACGACACGCCTTCGACCTGCGTGGAACCTGCATCGAATACCGGCTGACCCGGGGCGATGCCTACGCCTTTCGCTATACCGCGGACATCCGATAACAAGTCCGCACCCGAGGAGACAGATTCATGCAAAGCATCAAGGCGATGGCCGCGGCCATTGGCGCCGCAGGCATCCTGCTGCAACCGGCACCGGCGCAGGCCGCCGACCCCGCGGCCGCATGGCCGTCGCGCCCGATCACCATCGTGGTGACCTATCCTCCGGGTGGCGGCGCCGACCTGATGGCGCGCCAGATCGCGCCCGGACTTGGCCGTGAGCTGGGCCAGTCGGTCATCGTGGAGAACCGGCCGGGTGCCGGCGGGCAGATTGGCGCGGCCTATGTCGCCAAGGCGGCGCCGGACGGCTACACGCTGATGGTCGATGCGTCGTCTTATGCGGTGAACCCGAGCCTCTATCCGAAGCTGCCCTACGATCCGGGCAAGGCTTTCACGCCCGTGGGCGTGCTGGCGCGCTACCCCAACGTGCTGGTCGCCACCGCAAGCTTCCCCGCCAGCAAGGTCAGCGACGTATTGGCGATGGCAAAGCAGAAGCCGGGCTCGGTCGCATTCGCCTCGTCCGGCAACGGCTCCGCGCAGCACCTGGCCGGCGTGCTGTTCGAGCAGCGCGCGGGCGTGGACCTGCTGCATGTGCCCTACAAGGGCGGCGGCCCGGCCATGACCGATGTCATCGCGGGGCAGGTGCCGCTGTTCTTTGCCAACGTCGCCTCCAGCCTGCAGCACATCAAGGCCGGCAAGCTCAAGCCGCTGGCGGTGACCAGCCATAGCCGCACCAGCGCGCTGCCGGATGTGCCAACGATGCAGGAAGCCGGCGTGGCGGGCTACGAGGTCTACGAGTGGAATGCCGCCTTCCTGCCGGCCGCAACGCCCGAGCCAATCGCCGGCAAGCTTGCCGATGGCTTGCAGAAAGTCATGAACAGCCCGGAGATCAAACAGCGCGTGACCGAGCTGGGTGGCGAGCTGGTCGCCGCCCCGCCCGCGCAGGCGCGCCAGTTCATCGACGGACAGACCAGGCTATGGGCCAAGGTCATCAGGGACGGCAACGTCAAGCCCGAGTAACGACCCGCCGCCTTCCCTCGCGTTAATGGCCCGCGCAAATGACCTGCGCGCTAACGACCCAATATTTCCGGAGACTCACATGACCGACATCGACCCCATTCGCCGCCATTTACTCAAGGCCTCCGCCGCGCTGGGCGCGTGCGCGCTGGCACCGTCGCTGGCCCGCGCGCAGGCCTGGCCGGCCAAGCCGATCCGCCTGGTGGTGCCCTTTGCACCGGGCGGCAGCTCGGAAATCGTCGCCCGTTCCACCGCGGCGGAGCTGACCAAGCTGCTCGGCGTATCGGTGTTCGTCGAGAACAAGCCGGGCGCCGCCGGCAATATCGCCATGGGCGAAGTCGCGCGCGCCGAAGACAACCATACGCTGATCCTGGGCCACATCGGCACGCTGGCGGTCAACCCGTTCATCTTCCCCAAGCTGCCGTACGACCCCAACAAGGACTTCCGCCCCATCTCGCTGCTGTCCAAGGTGCCGAGCCTGTATGTGGTCCATCCCGATGTGCCGGCGAAGAACCTGAAGGAATTCGTCGCGCTTGCCAAGAGCAAGCCCGGCAAGCTGAACTACGGCTCGGCCGGCAACGGCAGCGCCGGCCATCTCGCGTTCGAATACCTGAAGGCCGCGACCGGCACCTTTATCACCCACGTGCCGTATCGCGGCAGCGGCCCGCAGATCACCGACCTGCTCTCGGGCCGGCTGGATGCCGCAGCAGTGGGCGCGCCGGCGATCCTCCAGTTCATCAAGGCGGGCAAGGTGCGTTGCATCGCCACGGGCACGACCCAACGCATCCCGCAGCTGCCGGACGTGCCCACCGTGGCGGAGCAGGGCTATGCCAATTTCGAGATGACGCAATGGTACGGGCTGCTCGCACCCGCGTCGCTGCCGCAGGCTGCCGCGGACAAGCTGGCCGATGCGACCATCAAGGCAGTGAAGAGCCCCACGTCGGTCGAGCGCCTGAGCGGGGACGCGGCCATTGTCATCGGCAATACGCCCGCGGAGTTCGCGAAGTTTATCGCGCAGGAACAGCAGCGATGGAAGCCGATCATCGCGCGGGCGGGGATCAAGCCGGATTGATCTGGCGGGTGAAACGCACTGACAGGAGGACAAGCCACCGGAAGGCGGCTTGTCAGCTTTGGACTACGCACCGCGCAGCGCTGGTCACAGGAAGCCGATGGAGAACCAAGGCACCAACGTCAACAGCAACAGCAACAGCGCGATAAACAGCGCCGCCATATGCGGCCAGACCCGCGGCATCGCCACATCGGGTGAAACCCGTCCGATCGCACAGGCCGCATAGAACCCCACGCCAAAAGGCGGCGCGAACAAACCCAGCCCCATCGCGAAGATCACCACCATCGCGTAGTGCACCTCATGCACGCCGACCAGCTTCGCAATCGGGAACAGCAAGGGCCCGAACAGCACGATCGCGGGGATGCCCTCCAGCAGGCTGCCCAGGATGACAAAGGCCAGCGCAGAAACGAGCAAGAAGCCGATCTTGCCGCCTGGCACGGCGGACATGATGCCGACCAGGTCCTCGGCAAACCTGATTGCGTCAGCGCCCACGCCATGGTGGTGGCGCAGCCGACAATCAGCAGGATCGCACCCGACAGCGCCGCCGTATCAAGCAGCATCGGGTAGATCCGGCGCCAGTCGAACTGCCGATAGACCACGACGCCCGCCAGCACGGTATAGAAGATACCGATGGTCGATACCTCGGTTGCCGTGGCCATGCCCTCCACGACCGCGCTGCGGATAATGACCGGCAGCGCCAGCGCGGGCAGCGCAACCAGCAGGGACCTGAGGATTTCCCGCCGTGGCGCACGTACGGCAGCGCTCATGTCCTCCCTGCGCGTCTGGGACCAGACCACGAAGGCCATCATGACCAGCCCGACCACAGCCGGCATCAGGCCGCCGATAAACAACGACGTGATCGACACGCCGGTCACCGACCCGACCGTGATCAGCACAATGCTTGGCGGAATAGTTTCTGACATGGCCCCCGATGCCGATAGCAAGCCGATCAGGTCGCCGTCCCTGGCACCGCGCTTCCTCATCTCCGGAAACAGCGCCGGGGCCACTGCAGCCATGTCGGCGGCCTTGGCGCCGGAGATGCCGGAGACGATATACATCGCGCCCAGCAGTACATGCTGCAGGCCGCCGCGCACGTGGCCGATCAGCGTGACGAGGAAGCTGATCATCGCCCGCGCAAGACCGGTCATCTCGATCAGCCCGCCCAGGAAGACAAACAAAGGCACCGCCAGCAGGATCAGGTGGGACATCCCGTCCTGCATGCGGTTCGGGATGATGGACAGCGGCGTGGCGGTGGACAGCGCCAGGTATGACAAGGTCGCCAGCCCGAAAGCGAAGGCGATGGGCACGCCGATGACGACGCAGGTGACGAGCATCAGCAGGAAGAAGATCACCAGGTTGGCATTGCCCAGTTCCATCAGCGTCGGCGACAGCAGCCACTTCCCCACCGTGATCGACTGGATCACGCGCGGCCTGGTGAATCCCGGCCACATCGTCACGCACCAGTTCGACTTCCGCGACGTCGCCGCCGCCTTCGACCTGGCTGAACGCCATCCGCAGCAGAGCTGCAAGGTGTTGCTCGATTTTGGCGAGGCGTCCCACGGCGGCTAAGCCGATGCCTGCACCTCCGTCAGCGTGACAAGGGCCCTCACCCCGCCGAGCGCTGCATCCGCATCGACACCGAGAAACTATCCGCCGGATGCACGGTGACCGAGACCTCGAAGGTCTCGCCAGCCGCGTCCATATAGCGCCGCACAATCTTCAGCGCAGCGGCGCCCGCCTCCAGCCTGAGCGCGTCAGCAATGCGTCCGTCCTTGACGGCAAAGGCGCGCACATCCTGGTAGATCTCCGCAATCTGCCGGTCGTAGCGCGACTCGATCAGCGCGCTGACCAGCGTGTCCGGCGACGCGCGCACCATGTCGCCGATCTCCGCATAGGCCGGATCCACATACACATCGGTCCACGCCATCGGCGGGCCGTCCTTGCCGCCATCCATGCGCAGGCTGGAGATGCGCAGCCAGCGCACGCCGGGCTCGCATCCGATCTCCGCCGCGACGTCGGCCGGCACAGCGATCTCCTCCACCGACTGCACCACCCGCAGGTGCTCCGCGCCGAACTGCACCAGGTCGTCCACTGACGCCAGCGAGGGCCGGAATACCGGCCTGGGCCTGGCCGACTCCACCCGCGTGCCCACGTTCTTGCGCCGCGACACCAGCCCCAGCTGCTGCAACTCCTGCAGCACCGCGCGGATGGTGTAGCGGCTGGCCTGGTACTGCTCGCACAGCTCGAATTCCGTCGGCAGCAGCGAGCCGACCGCAAAGCGACCGCTGGTGATGCCCTCGATGAGCTGCCTGCTGATGTCTGCTGAATTGGTCTTGTTCATGAATGCCTGCCGCGTCACAAAACGCGAACACGGGTTAACCATCATTTCCTAAATATGTTCGAACATATTTAATGGCTACATACCGATATGTTCGAACATATTAACGCACCTCTCACCTCTCCAAGGTAGCACCATGTCCATGTTCACTACCGCGGCGGCCAGCACTGTCGTCGACTCCATCCTCTTCCGCGACGCATTCGGCACCAGCAAGATGCGCGAGATTTTCTCCGATATCGCGCTGGTCCAGCGGTATATCGACGTCGAGGTCGGACTTGCCCGGGCCGAGGCCAAGGCCGGCGTGATCCCCCCGGAAGCGGCCGAGACCATCGCCCGCGAATCCCGCATCGAGCGGATCGACTTCGACCATATGCGCGAGGAAACCGACATCGTCGGCTACCCGATCCTGCCGCTGGTGCACCAGCTCGTGTCGATGTGCGGGGACGCCGGGCGCTATGTGCACTGGGGCGCTACCACCCAGGACATCATGGACACCGCCGTCGCGCTGCAGGTGCGCGACGCGCTCGACAGCATCGATGCGGATATCCGCGAGCTGCGCGGCATCCTGGCCGACCTCGCCGTGAAGCATCGCAATACGCCCATGGCGGGCCGCACCCACCTGCAGCAAGCACTGCCCGTCACCTTCGGCTACAAGGTCGCGATCTGGCTGGCGATGTTCGACCGCCACCAGCAGCGCCTGGCCGAACTGCGTCCCCGCGTGGCGGTGGTCGAGTTCGCCGGTGCGGCCGGCACGCTGGCCTCGCTGGGCGACCAGGGCTTCGCAGTGCAGGAGGCGCTGGCCGATGAACTCGGCCTCGGCGTGCCCGCGACGACCTGGCATGTGGCGCGCGACGGCTTTGCCGAAGCGGTGAACCTGCTCGCGCTCATCACCGGCTCGCTCGGCAAGATCGCGCTCGACATCATGATCATGGCGTCGACCGAGTTCGCCGAAGTCTATGAACCCTTCGTCAAGGGCCGCGGCGCCAGCAGCACCATGCCGCAAAAGCGCAACCCGATTTCCAGCGAGCTGATGCTGGCGGCCTCCAAGGCCGTGCGCCAGCACGCGGGGCTGATGGTCGATGCCATGGTGCAGGACTTCGAGCGCGCCACCGGCCCGTGGCACGCAGAATGGATCGCCATCCCGGAGAGCTTCATCCTGAGCGCCGGCGCGCTGCACCAGGCCAAGTTTGCGCTGGGCGGCCTGATCGTCGATGAAGCCCGCATGAAGCACAACCTCGGCATCACCAACGGCCTGATCGTGGCCGAGGCCGTGATGATGGGCATGGCGCCCCACATCGGCCGGCAGCAGGCGCACGACGTGGTCTATGACGCCTGCCGCACCGTCAACGAGCGCGGCGGCACGCTGGCCGATGCCCTGGCCGCGCTGCCCGAAGTCACCCGCCATTTCGACCGCGCCGCCATCGATCGCATGACCGATCCGGCGAACTACCTGGGCCTCGCGCCCCAGATGGTCGACCGCGCCGTCGCCCTGTCCAGGCAATCCGCAGCCTGAGGCCGGCATCGCAACCTGAAACACACCACAGACACCATAAGCAGGAGACACCCTTCATGAATCGCATCCGCACCTTCGCCGCCAGCGCCGCCATCACCGCCGCCGCACTGGCCGCGGCCATGCCGGCCTTCGCGCAGTCGTATCCCGCCAAGCCCATCACCTGGATCGTGCCGTTCGCCGCCGGCGGACCGACCGACGCGCTGGCGCGGACCATTGCCGACCGCGTCTCGCGCGAGGTCGGCCAGTCGATCATCATCGACAACTCGCCGGGCGCCGGCGGTACGGTCGGCGCCGCCAAGGCAGCGCGAGCGCAGGCCGACGGCTACACCATGCTGGTCGGGCACATGGGCTACATGGGCGCCGCGCCCGCGCTGTACAAGAAGCTGCCCTATGACCCGGTCAAGGATTTCGCGCCGGTGTTCCGCTTTCCCGATACGCCGATGGTGCTGATGGTCCGCAAGGACCACCCGGCCAAGGATGTGCGCGAGCTGGTCGAAATGGGCAAGAAGAACCCCGGCAAGCTGTTTATCAGCAATGCCGGGGTGGGCTCGACCTCGCACCTGGTGGCGGCGCTGTTCGCCGCGTCGGCCGGCATCAAGGTCTCGCTGGTGCCGTACAAGGGCGCGGGCCCGGCACTGATCGACGTGATCGGCGGACAGGTCGACGGCATGTTCGACCAGACCAATACCGCGCTGCCGCAGATCACGGAATCCAAGGTCCGGCCGCTGGCGGTGACCTCCGCAGCCAGGGTGGCGCAACTCAAGGACGTGCCGACGCTGGCGGAAACCGTGGTGCCGGGATTCGAGGCCAGCACCTGGTACGGCATCTACGCACCGAAGGGGACGCCGCAAGCGGTCATCGACAAGATGCAGCAGGCCTATCTGAAGGTCATGACCGACAAGGCGTTCACCGCGAAGATGTCGGCACAGGCGATCCAGATGCTGCCGCCCGAGCGCTACACGGCCAGCGCGCTGGGCAAGCACACGGCTGCGGAAGTCGAACGCTGGAAGACCGTGGCGGCCAAGGCCAACATCTCGCTGGACTGAGCGCCATGACAGCGTTTCGCGTCGAGCATGATGCCTTCGGCCCGGTCGATATCCGGGCCGACCGCTACTGGGGGGCGCAGACGCAGCGCGCCCTGGCCATCTTCGAGGTGGGTGAGGAGCGCTTCCCGGCGTGCCTGATCCATGCGTTCGGCCTGCACAAGATGGCGGCGGCGCAGGCGAACATGCGCTGTGGCGTGCTGGATCCGGGCCTGGGCGAGATGATCGTCGCCGCTGCAGCGGAGCTGCGCAGCGGCAAGTTCGACCAGCACTTCCCGCTCACCATCTGGCAAACGGGGTCCGGCACGCAGACCAACATGAATGCGAACGAGGTGATCGCGAACCGGGCCAACGAGTGCCTGGGCCAGCCGCTCGGCACGAAATCGCCGGTCCATCCGAACGACCATGTGAACGCCTCGCAGTCTTCCAACGACAGCTTTCCCACGGTCATGCATATGACCGCGGCGCTCGAGCTAAAGGACAGGCTGATCCCTGCCCTGGTGCTGCTGCGCGACAGCCTGCGCGAGCGTGCCGATGCCTTTGCCGATGTGCTGAAGATCGCGCGCACGCATTTGATGGATGCCGTGCCGATGACAATGGGGATGGCGTTCGAAGGCTTCACCGCGCAGCTCGACAATGCGCTCGAACGCCTGCACGGCACCATGCCGCGCCTGCTGGTGCTGCCGCAAGGCGGCACCGCCGCCGGCACGGGCCTGAACGCCCCGCCCGGTTTTGCCGCGGCATTCTGCGAAGAGGCCAGCCAGCTGAGCGGCCTGGCGTTCCGGCCGAACCCGTGCAAGGTCGAAGGCATGGCGGCCCACGATGCACTGGTCGAGCTGTCGGGCGTGCTCAACGTGATCGCGGTGTCGTTCACGAAGATCGCCAACGACCTGCGCTGGCTCGGATCGGGCCCGAACTGCGGCCTGGGCGAGCTGCTGATCCCCGAGGATGGCCTGACCTCATCCATCATGCCGGGCAAGCGCAATCCGACTGTGGCGGAGGTCGTGGTCCAGGCGGCCATGCAGGTGTGCGGCAACCACATGACGGTCACCATGGCCGGCGCCTCCGGCAGCTTCGAGCTCAACGTCGCCAAGCCGGTACTGATCTACAACGTGCTGCAGTCGATTCGCGTGCTGGCGGACAGCGCCCGCATGTTTGCGCAACGGCTGGTCCGGGGGCTTGCGCCGAACCGTGAGAAGCTTGCGCGAAACCTGGAGAACCCCCTGCTCGCCGTGACGGCGCTCAATTCCGTGCTGGGGTACGATCGCGCCGCGCAGATCACGAATACCGCCGTCAGCCGCGGCATTGCGCCGCGCGCGGCAGCGCTTGAACTGGGATTGCTGAGCGGGGAGGAATTCGACCGGCTGGTCGATCCGATGCGCATGGCCAAGGGGAATCCTTAGCCCCCGTCAGAAGCTGATCGCCACGGAAATCACGGTGACCTGCTCATGCGACGCCGGGTTGAACCAGTACACCGCGGCGGCGACGTGCTTGCCCTTCACCTGCGCAAACACGCCGCGTTGCAGGTTGCGGCCGTTGTCATGCACGCGCGTGCGCTGGGCGGCAAGGCCGATGCGGAACCATTCGACCGGGCGGAACGCCAGCTCGCTCCAGGCGTAGGCGTAGCCGGACGGCTGGGCGTCCGGCACGTACTCGAACTCGATATAGGCATCCGCATACCGGCCGGTCAACGTGGCCTCGAAGCCGCCCACCACGCTGTGCGTGCTGCCCGTGACAAACCCCAGGATCGGCGTGAAGTCCAGGCGCACGGCTTCGCCGACACCGAGGTTGTACCCGACGAAGAACGAGTACGCGTCCATGCCTTCGTAGTTGCTGCGGGCTTCCAGGTGCAAGGCGCCGCGATTGGCGATGGCGATGCCGGTGACATAGGCCTCATTGCCGCGCGGCAGGTTGAGGTAGGCTGCGAGCGAGCCGCTCCAGGCGGGCGCTTCCGCCGCCGGTGGCTGGGCTTCGCTTTGTTCGGCTGCGCGCGCATCCAGCGGCGCGGTTGCCGCGGCCAGCAGCAGGCAGGGCGCGGCCAGCCGCGCGGCCCACATGCTCAGCCTCCCAGCAGGATGATGGCCACTGTCAGCGCGATGCCCAGCACCGTCATGGCCACGCCTGCTATCCAGCCGCCGAAGCCGGCGTGGCGCCCGAGGGCAATGCCGGCGCCGAACAACATCACGATGGTCAGGACCCGCGATACCAGCAGCGCCGCCGGGACCTCGTGAATGAGGATAAAGGGAAGCGCAACCGGGAACGTCGCGAGCACGACAATCCCGAAGATCGCCGCTGCCGCGAGAAAGTCCTGGCCGCGCAGCGCGGGCTTCTCGGGCCAGTCGGTCGACCTGGCGATACGGCTGCGCATTGCCTCCAGCTCCGTGTCGGCGACCAGCGTCCGCAAGGCCGGCGAAAGCGCTTCGCGCAGGCGTGCGATGCCATCGGACGGGTCGCTTGCGCGCACCGCCTTGACCAGCGACAGCTTGCGCCCCCGCTCGGTCAGGGTCCGGACCAGGTACATCACCGCGTCGACAAGCCCCCAGGCCAGGTTGCAGCCGAGGGCCGTTTGGAACATGACGCGGCCGGCATCTGCTGGGGCCGCCACAGCCGATACCGCCCCCACGAAGGTCAGCGCCATGAACAGGCCGAAGCACATCTCGGAGACCCGGTCGACGGTATCGAGCAGGCGGGGTCGCTCTTCGGCGGCATGCGGATCGATGGAAGTAGTCAACACGGGCGCGCACCTCGACCTGTCTGTCCACGGCGGAGGTCATCGTCGATGTCATCGCGGGCACGATGGCATCGATCCTGCGGATCTCAGGCGGGCAGGCGCCTGGACGAGACCGGACGGCAATGGCGACCCCGGACTGGCCGGCTGCCGCCGCCTTCACTGTAGGCAGTGATCCACACCGTAACTTGATCGGGCGCAAAATCCTTTGGACTTTGTGGCGCATGAGGCGGTATCAGCGCTGTTACGTCTTGCTTGCCGCACAGATCCGTCCTTAGAAACTCTTTCCGCTGGCCCGCCACGCCTGCCTAAACTTGCCCGTAGCGCACGCCCTATGCGCGCAAGGGCACTGCATTCGGCCAGCGGACCCACCGCTTGCGCGCCGGCTTTCCGGAGGGAGGCTCGCATGTTCAAGCCCTTCATCGCGGCGCTCGTCGCCCTGCTTGCCGCCACGGCAGCCTCCCTGGCGCTGGCGCAGACGTGCCGCTGGGACGGTACCGCGCCCTTCTGCAGCGGCTCCTGCCGCGACGGCGAGTCGGAGACCATGCGTCTCAGCTCATCGCCGGATCACTGGCAGGACGCGTTTCCCGGCATCCAGAATACGGACTTCGGCGAAGCCTGCTCGACCGGCAGCAAGGCGCTGTGCTGCCCCGCGACCCAGGGCAGCGAATGCCGCTGGGATGGCACCGCGCCCTCTTGCGACGGCAGTTGCGGCGCCGGCGAGCAGCGGCGCACGCCGCCCGCGGGCAGCTTCAGCGGTGCCGCGTGCGTGACCGGCAGCAAGGTGTTTTGCTGCCGCAGCAATACCGCATCATCGCGCTCGGCATTGCGCACCAATCCCGAGCTCACCATCTTTGCAGCAGTGTGGGACAAGTCTTCCGGACCCGCCTGGGAGGCGCGGAATGGGCTGAGCGCGCAGCAGTATCAGCAGGAGTTCGAGAGCCTGGTGGCGCGTGGTTTCCGGCCGGTTGTCGTGCGCGGGTATGGCGTCAATGGCAGGCCGACCTACGCTGCGCTCTTCGAGCAGCGGGAGGGCCCGGCCTTTGTCGCGCGCCAGGGCCTCACGCGCGCAGAGTACCAGCGCGAGCTCGACCGCTGGGTCCAGGCCGGCTACCGGCCGGTCGACGTGGCCGGCTTCACCAGCGGCGGCATCGACCGCTACGCGGTCATTTTCGAAAAGGTGCAGGGCCCCGAGTTCCGCGCCTTCCACGGCATTACCGCGGCGGCCTACCAGGCCGAGATCGACCGCGCGGTGCGGGACGGCTTCGGCCCCGTGCGCGTGAGCGGCTACAACGTCAACGGCCAGGACCTTTACGCCGCCATCTTCGAGAAGCGTGCCAGTCCGCCTTTCGCCGCGCGCTACGGCATGAGCTCGGCGCAGTACCAGCAGGCCTTCAACGAGCTCGGCCAGCAGGGCTACCGGCTGGTGCACCTGAGCAGCTGGAAGGCCGGCGACAGCGGCCGCTATGCGGCCATCTGGGAGAAGACGGACGGTCCGGTCTGGCAGGCGCGCCACAACATGCTGAGCGACAGCTACCAGGAGGAGTTAGACAAGCTCGCCAAGGCTGGATACCGGCTACGGGATTTCAGCGCCTTTCACTTGTATGAGTAGCGGCGGGGCCATCAGCCCTGCACCCGCCGCGCGGCCTCGTGCCGCATCGCGTAGTGCCACGCCAGCTCGGCCATCGGCCTGGCCTTCTGTCCCGTTTCCACCGCATCGGCAGCGGCCGCATTGCCCTGCCGCGCACGCTGCGCGATGCCGAACAGGATGGCGGCCAGGCGGAACAGGTTGTAGGCGAGATAGAAGTCCCAATGCCCGATGCCCTGCCTGTCGGTCGCAACGCAGTACCACTGCATATAGCTTGCCTCTGCCGGGATGCCGAGACCATCGAGATCCAGTCCGGCGATCCCGCGCCACAGCGACGGCGGGATATGCCAGCTCAGGCAGTGATACGCGAAATCGACCAGCGGATCGCCAAGGGCCGACAGCTCCCAGTCCAGCACGCCGATGATCCTGGGTTCGCTGGGGTGGAAAACCACGTTATCCAGCCGGAAGTCGCCATGGACGATGCACGTGCCTTCTGTGGCGGGGATGTTCTTTGGCAACCAGTTCATCAGCGACTGCATGGCCTGGCACTCCGCAACCGGCAGTTCGCGGCACTGGCGGCTCCAGCCGGCGATCTGGCGTTCGAGGTAGTTGCCGGTGCGGCTGTAGTCGGCCAGCCCCGCCTGCCGGAAGTCGACACGGTGCAGCGCGGCCAGCACGCGGTTCATCTCCGCGTAGATGGCGCTGCGCTGCGCGGGCGGCATGCCTGGCAGCGACTGGTCGAGCAGCACCCTGCCCTCCAGGTACGCCATCACATAGAACGGGCTGCCGGTGACCGAGCGGTCTTCGCTGTAGAGGTACACGGCCGGGACCGGCACGCCGCTGTCGCGTAGTGCCTGCATCACGCGGTACTCGCGGTCGATGGCATGGGCGTTGGCATGGACCCGGCCAGGCGGCCTGGTGCGCAGCACATAGCGGCGTTCGTCGGATGCCACCAGGAAAGTCGGATTGGATTGCCCGCCCGCAAGGCGGGACACGGACACCTGCGGCTGGTCGATCAGCCCGTGCGCGCGCAGCGACCTGGCCAGCGCGTCCCAGTCGTAGTGATGCGTTTCGTTCATCGCGAATACGTATGTCAGAGCGTGTATCAGAGCGAGCCCACCAGGTGCCCGCCATCCACCGGCAGCACCGCGCCGGTGATGTAGCTGCCGGCGTCAGATGCCAATAGCATCAGCGCACCGTCCAGTTGCGACGGATGCCCCAGGCGCCGTTGCGGAATGCGCCGGATCATGGCCTGCCCGCTTTCGGTTTCGAAGTAGGCGCGGTTGATCCCGGTTTCGAAATAGCCCGGCGCCAGCGCGTTCACACGGATGCCATGGCGCGCCCATTCCAGCGCCAGCGAGCGCGTCAGGTGGATCAGCCCGGCCTTGGCTGCGGTGTACGCCGGCACCTGCTGGGCCACGCGCAGGCCGAGGATCGAGGCAATGTTGACGATGCTGCCCTGCCGGCCGGCCTCGCGCATGTGCCGCGCCGCGCGTTGGGCGACCCGCCAGGCGCCGCTCAGGTTGGTGTCGATGACACTGGCCCAGTCCGCCTCGGTCGTCGCAAGCGCTGCTTCCGTCGTGGCGATGCCGGCGCTGTTGATGACGATCTCCACGGTGCCGAGCGCCTCGCGCGCTTGCGTGAAGGCGTCCGACACCGAGGCGGCATCGCGCACGTCGAGCTTCACGACGCACCCCGTCCCGCCGGCGGCGCGGATCTCTTCCAGCAACGGCTCGCCGTCGGCGTCACGCCTGCCCGCGAGCGCCACGCTGCACCCCGCGCCGGCCAGTGTCAGCGCAAAGTGGCGGCCGAGACCGCCGAACGCGCCGGTGACCAATGCCACCTTGCCTGCCAGGTCAGGGAACACGGGTCGGAAATAGGGGGAGGAATCCATGGCGTCGTCTCCTTCGTCGTTGGGCACCGTCAGTGGAGCGCACAGCGTAGGCGACAACCCCGGCAACGCCAGCCCCCCAATCGGGGAGGCCCCAGCTTCGTCCTCCCGCCCCCCGCCTGGCCACCCACCCGAAGCCGCGGGACTCCCCGATCGGGGGGCTGGATTGCGGCCTGCGCGCGCTTACGCTGCCAGCCATCCGGCATTCCCGCGGATGGCGCGCACCCACGCTGGCCGCGCTGCCCCGGGCCGCCGCCACCGCGAACCAGGAGGCTCCGTGTCACAGCCAACCCCCATCCCGCGAACGCCGTCGGCGTACGCCTACCCGCTTCTGATCAAGCAGCTCCTGCATACACCGCTGGCGGTCAATCCGGAGCAGGAGATCGTCTATCGCGACCAGGCCAGGCTCAGCTACTGGAACTTGCGCCATCGCATCGGCCAGCTGGCCAGCGGCCTGCACACGCTCGGCATCCGGCCCGGCGACACCGTCGCGGTGATGGACTGGGACAGCCATCGCTACCTGGAGGGCTACTTCGCCATCCCCATGATGCGCGCCGTGCTGATGACCGTGAATGTGCGCCTGTCGCCCGAGCAGATCGCCTACACGCTGAACCACGCAGGCGCCAGGCTGCTGATCGTCCATGCCGACTTCCTGCCGGTGATCGATGCCATCCGCGACCAGCTGGGCACCATCGAGTGCTATGTCCTGGCCTGCGACAGCAGTTTCGGCATGGACAGCGCGCCGCTGCCCGACGGCTTCCTTGCCGGGTATGAAGCGATGCTGGCCTCGTCACCGCCTGACTATGCGTTTGCGGACTTCGACGAGAACGCGCGCGCCACGACCTTCTACACCACCGGCACCACCGGCTTGCCCAAGGGGGTCTACTTCAGCCACCGGCAGATCGTGCTGCACACGCTGGCGACCATGACGGCGCTGACCAGCGCCCCGGTGCAAGGCCGGGTGCACCGGGACGATGTCTACATGCCGCTCACGCCGATGTTCCATGTGCATGCATGGGGGATGCCTTTCGTGGCAACCGCGCTCGGCCTGCGCCAGGTATATCCGGGCCGCTATGCCGCCGACCATCTGCTCGCGCTGATCGCGCGCGAGGGCGTGACCTTCTCGCATGGCGTACCCACGCTGCTGCATATGCTGCTGTCGCATCCCGATTGCGCGCACACGGACCTGAGCCGCCTGAAGATCATCGTCGGCGGCTCGGCGCTGCCGCGCGGGCTGGCGCAGGCGGCGCTGGCGCGCGGCATCGACGTCTTTACCGGCTACGGCATGTCCGAGACCTGTCCCATCCTCACGCTGGCGCAGGTCAAGACGCCGTTGCTTGCCGATGCCGAAGCCGCGCTGGACATCCGCACCAGGACCGGGTTGCCGATCCCGCTGGTGGACCTGCGCATCGTCGACGACGAGATGCGCGACATCGCGCACGACGGCAAGGCCACAGGCGAGATCGTGGTGCGCGCACCCTGGCTGACCCAGGGCTATCTCGGCAATGCCGCCGAATCCGAGCACCTGTGGGCTGGCGACTATCTCCATACCGGCGATATCGGCGCCATCGACAGCGACGGCTACCTCCAGGTCACCGACCGCATCAAGGACGTGATCAAGAGCGGCGGCGAATGGGTCTCGTCGCTGGAGCTGGAAGACCTGATCTCGCGCCACGCCGCGGTCAGCGAAGTGGCCGTGATCGGCATCAAGGACGCGCGCTGGGGCGAACGGCCGCTGCCCGTGATCGTGCTGCGGCCCGGGCAGGCCGCCGACGCCGCCGCGATCCGCACGCACCTGCACGAATATGTGCGCCGCGGCGCGATCTCGCGGTACGCGGTGCCGGACCACGTGCTGTTCGTGGAGGCCATCGAGAAAACCAGCGTCGGCAAGATCAACAAGCGCCTGCTTCGCGAAAAATACGCAGCCGTTTCCCCGGCGGGCGGCGCGAACGGATAGGCATTGCCGCAAGCCAACGACCACAACATCACAGGAGACAAGTCATGCAGGATTCCACCACCATCGCGCGCATCCGGCGCCATCCCAGGTTCGCGGAGCTGGCGCGCCGCCGCGCCCGCCTGTCATGCGGGCTGCTTGTACTGGTACTCGGTCCGTATCTTGCGCTGATGCTCGCAGTAGCTGCCGCGCCGCACGTGCTGGGCCGGCCACTCCATGCAAGCGGAATGATCAATCTCGGCATCGCCCTTGCCATCGGCGTCATCCTGCTCGGATGGCTGGCGACGTGGTTCTATGTGCATCGGGCAAATGGGGTGCTGGAAGCCCTCGTCGGGACGATCCTGCAGGAGGCCCGTCAATGAAGCCGCGCCACGCTGACGCCTTGACGGCGATGTCTTCCCTTGCGGCAGCTCCGACAGTGGCACAGGCCGGCCCAGCCATCGAAGCCGGACAGGCCCAGCCGCTGAACCCCGAAGCCATCGCGATGTTCCTGGTCTTTGTCGCACTGACGCTCGCCATCACCTGGTGGGCATCGCGGCGGACGCGGACCGCCCAGGACTTCTTTACCGCCGGCGCCGGCATCTCGGGCACGCAGAACGGCCTGGCGGTGGCGGGCGACTACATGTCCGCGGCGACACTGCTGGGCGTTGTCAGCCTGGTCTACGCACGCGGCTTCGACGGCTTGCTCTACATCGTCGGATTCTTTGTCGGCTGGCCGGTGATGCTGTTCCTGATGGCGGAGCGGCTGCGCAACCTCGGCAAATTCACCTTCGTGGACATCATCTCCGACCGGCTCGACCCCGTCAGCACCCGCTGCGTGGCCGCGGCGAGCAGCCTGGTGGTGGTGCTGCTTTACCTGATCGTGCAGATGGTCGGCGCGGGCGAGCTGGTGCAGCTGCTATTTGGCATCGACTACGCCTATGCCGTGATCGGGGTCGGCGCACTGATGATGGTCTACGTCAGCGTCGGCGGCATGATCGCCACGACCTGGGTCCAGATCATCAAGGCGGTCCTGCTGCTGTTCGGCGGCACCTTGCTGCTGCTGTTGTCGATGGTGCAGTTCGGCTTCAGCTTCGAGGTGCTGGCCAGGCGCGCGACGGCGGTACATCAGAGCGGCAGCGCGCTGCTGGCGCCGGGGACGCTGTTCGCGGACCCGGTCTCGGCGCTGTCGCTGTGCGTGGCAACCGTGCTGGGCCTGTCGGGCCTGCCGCATATCCTGATGCGTTTCTTCACCGTGCCCAATGCACGCGAGGCGCGCAAGAGCGTGCTGGTGGCCAGCTCCTGCATCGGCTACATGTTCCTCGCCATGTTCGCCATCGGCCTTGCCGCCATTGTCATCGTCGGCACCGATGGCCGCTACTTCGAGCTGGGGCAGGCCGGCGGGCGCCTGCTGGGCGGCGCGAACATGGTGGCGATGCACCTTGCCCGTGCCACCGGCGGCAATCTCTTCCTCGGCTTCCTGGCGGCGGTGGCGTTTGCCACCATCCTTGCGGTGGTTTCAGGACTGACGCTCGCGGGCGCGTCGGCGATCTCGCACGATCTCTATGCCAACGTCCTGCGGCGCGGCAGTACTACTGAGGCGGCAGAGATCGCCGTCACCCGACGGGCGACGGTGGTGATCGGCGTGGTTGCGGTGCTGCTCGGCATCGGCTTCAGGGGGCAGAACCTGGCCTTCCTGGTGGCGCTGGCATTCAACGTGGCGGCGTCGGCAAATTTCCCGGTGCTGGTGCTGTCGATGTACTGGAAGGGGCTGACCAGCCGTGGCGCGGTCTGGGGCGTGGCCACTGGCCTGGTGTCGTCGGTCGTGCTGGTGATCCTTTCGCCGGCGGTGTGGAAGAACGTGCTTGGGCATCCTGCCGCGCTCTTTCCCTATGACCATCCGGCGTTGTTCACGGTGCCGCTCGCATTCCTGGTCACCTGGGCGTGCTCGCGGCTCGACCGCAGCCCGCGTGCGGTTGCGGAGCGCGAGGCATTCGACGTGCAACTTGTGCGCGCAGAGACCGGCCATGGCGCAGCGGCGGCTTCGGAGCACTGACGATGCAATTCTGCATCGGAGCCATGAATTGCTGCATCACCGCTGGCGATTTCGCAAACCTATACTGCCTCCACCTTGAGGCAAGCCATCGTGGCTACTGCCTCTGCACACTCAACGACGTACCCCAGGAACTACCATGCGTGCGAATTCCCCCCATATCCCAACCTCGATGACGGCCATCGAAATCGTCCGTCCCGGCGGCCCGGAAGTGCTGGTGCCGGTGCAACGGCCCGTCCCCGTCCCCGGCCCCGGCGAGCTGCTGATCCGGCACCGCGCCGCCGGCGTCAACGGCCCTGACGTGTTCCAGCGCAAGGGCTTGTACGATCCTCCTCCCGGCGCTTCCGACATTCCCGGCCTCGAAGTCGCGGGAGAGGTGCTGGCCATCGGCAGCGGCGTCACCCACTTCAGCATCGGCGACACCGTGTGCGCGCTGGTCCCGGGCGGCGGCTATGCCGAGTATGGCGTCGCCAGCGAAGACACCACGCTGCATCTGCCCCAGGGGCTGCAGCTGGTGGAAGCCGCCGCCATGCCCGAGACCTTCATGACCGTGTGGCTGAACCTGTTCCAGCGCGGCCGTTTCACCCGCGGCGATACCGTGCTGATCCATGGCGGCGCTTCGGGCATCGGCACCACGGCGACCATGCTCGCCAGGGCATTCGGCGCCGCCACCATCATCACCACGGTCAGCTCCGCGGCGCAGCGCGACGCCAGCCTGGCGCTCGGCGCGGACTATGCGGTGAACTACCTGGAAGAGGATTTCGTGGACGCCGTGATGCGCGAGACCGGCGGCAAGGGTGCCGACGTCATCGTCGACATCATTGCGGGCGACTACGTGCCGCGCAACTATGCCGCCGCGGCGATCAACGGCCGCATCGTTCAGATCGGCGTGATCAAGGGCGTCGCCCGCGAAGTCGACCTGTTCCCGATGCTGACCAAGCGCCTGACCCATATCGGCTCGACACTGCGCTCGCGCACGCCCGCGGAAAAGGCCGAGATCATCCGCGAGCTGGAAACCCACGTGTGGCCGCTGATGGCATCGGGCCAGGTCAAGCCCGTCCTCTACCAGACCTTTGCGCTGGAGCATGCGCGGCAGGCGCACGAACTGATGGACTCCGGCACCCACATCGGCAAGATCGTCCTGACGATGGAGGCGTGACGGGCGCCGGCACGCGTGTGCCGGCGTCGGCCACGATCAGCCCTCAGCTCTTGCGCAAGCTTCGGTCAGCCACCAGCGGCAAATCGCGGCCCAGGCCGCTGCGCACGGCCTGGATGCGGGAATTGACCTTGAGCTTCTCGTAGACATTCTTCAGGTGCCACTTGACCGTCTCCGGGGCCACACGAATCGCACGCGCGATTTCCTTGTTCGACAGCCCGCGTGCGACGTAGTCGAGGATCTCCACCTCGCGGGCACTGAGCCGGCTTGCACCGAGCGCTTCCTGCGCCGGTCCCGACGACGCACCCGCGCTCGCACCCGGCACGCCGGCGGGTGCGTCGAAGCCGGCGCTGAGTTCTGCCAGGTACCACGGCTCGAGCCCCGCATGGCGGTGCGGCCCCGATCGCATGCCGTCGAGGATTTCCCGCACGGCCGGACCACCGTCGATAAAGGTCCGATGCAGGCCATGCTGCTGCCCGTAGGCAAACGCGGGCGCGATGGCCTGCACCGCCTCATCGCCCTGCCCGGCCGCGTGCAAGGCGGTGGCAAGGGCGACGCTGACCTGCGCGGCGAGGTATTGCATCCGTGCCGCGTGCAGCTCGGCATGCACGCCTCGCAGCACCGGGACGGCTTCGGCCGGCCTGCCGCGAGCGACCAGCAGGCGGCCCTGCGCGATCTGGAAGCGCTGCCACGTTTCCAGGAAGCTGCCTTGCAGCGCCTCGGGGCGGGTACCGGCGAGCGCCTCGAGCTCATGGCCGATCCGCGCCGCGCGACCCAGGTTGCCGGCCCGAATCGCCATCCGGATCGCTTCCGCCTTGCACGCGACCTGCATCCGCAGCCACTGGCGGCTGCGTGCCACGGCTTCGGCATCCTCCAGGATGCGGTAGGCCTCGTCCTCCTTGCCCTCCATGCAGCGCAGGCGCGCCAGCGTCACGCAGAAGCCGGCCAGCGGGCCGAGCGAGCAGGCCTGCAGCGCGATCTCGAAGCGTCCCTCCAGCAGTGCGGCGACCCGCTCGATGTCGTTCCACTCGTAGTGGATTGCGGCCAGGTAGCCTACCGGCAGCACTGACGCGGCTGACTGCGCGCCGGCACGCGTGTTGGCCTCGCGCAGCACGTCCTCCAGCGTCTGCACGGCTTCGCCAAGCCGGCCCTGCACGAACAGGCTGAGCCCCAGCATGCTCTGCCGGTACACCGTGGCGTAGAGCGGTGCCGATGCCCTGCTGCCAACGCCAGACGGATGTCGCAGCAGCTCTACCGCTTCGAAGCGGGATGCATAGGTCAGCCCGAAGACGTGGGTGGTAAGCCCGATGCCCTCCGCCCACGTGCCTTGCGGCGGGTGCAGGTCCAGCACGCTCCGGCCCAGCTCGAGCGAACGCTGGCTCTCGTCGCACAGGCCGGCGATCAACGCCTTGACCGCTTCCAGTTCAACCCGCAGCGTGTCGGTCACCGGCAGCAGGCCGTGCGCTATATCGTCCTCGACCGCGGCCAGCGCCTGTTGTGCCGGCACCGCCTGCATCGTCAGCGCCAGTGCCCACGCATGCGCCAGGCGCAGCCGCAGTCGTGCGCGCACCGCCTCGGCGGGCAGCTTTGCGACCCAGCTCAGCAGCGTGCGCACGTCGCTGGCCTCGACCAGGCCCATCGCGCATTGCTCGACCCAGGCCGCGGCGCGTTCGACATCGCCGGCCGCCAGTGCATGCCTGACCGCCTCGGCCCACAGCGACTGCCCGGCATACCATTCGCTGGCGCGGCGATGCAGCGCCGCGAGCTCCTGCGGCCGTTCCCGGGCGAGGCGCGTGCGCAGGTATTCCGCAAACAGTGCGTGATAGCGGTACCACTGGCAGTCCGCGTCCAGCGGGCGGAAAAACAGATTGTGCGCAACCAGCCAATCGAAGCTGGCCTGTGCCGATTCGGTCCCGGTCACTGCGTTGCACAGCGGCACCGACATCCGGTCCAGCACCGAAGTTTGCAGCAGGAAGGCCTGCAACGGCTGGGGCACGTGCACGAACACATTCTCGTTGAGGTAGGCGGCGATGCTGTGGCGTGCATGCGGCAGGCGGATGGCGAAATCGTCGATGCCACCAGGTTCGCCCAGCGCAAACGTGGCCAGCTGCAGCCCGGCCACCCAGCCTTCGGTCGCATGCAGCAGCGTCTCGGCTTGCGCCGCACTCAGGCTCAGCCCGGATACGCGGCTGAAGAACGCCTGCGTCTCCGCGCTGTCGAAGCGCAGCACCTCCGCGTCGAGCCTGAGCAACTGCCCGCGCACCTCGAAATAGCTTTGCGGAAATGCCGGCTCGCCGCGTCCCGCGACCAGGACGTGCAGGTTGTCGGGCGCATAGCGCAGCAGGCGGAACACCGCCTCGTGGATCGCCGGCGCCTCCAGCCGGTCGAAGTCGTCCAGCACCAATACCATCTGGCGCGGCAGCGCCGCGATCTCGTTGAGCAGCTCGGCAAAGATCGCGTCCGCCGGCGCCAGCGCATCGTTCTCGAGCCGTTCGCGCACGCTGTTGCCGATCTCCCCGCAGGCCTCGCGCACCGCGGCAAGCAGGTAGGCCCCGAACTGGTAGAGATCGTCGTCATCGCGGTCGATGCTGAGCCAGCCGACCGCAACGCCTTCCGCAGCCAGGATGTTCTTCCATTCGCCCAGCAACGAGGTCTTGCCGCACCCTGCCGGTGCGGTCAGCACGGTCAGCTTGCGCTCCAGGCCCGGGCGCAATTGCCAGATGGCCTGCTCGCGGCTGACGTAGTGGCGCGTCCTGGGCGGCGCCAGCTTGGTCGCGATCAGCGCGGGCCGCCACGGGGATCGCTGTGTGGTGAGGGCCGGGGATGGCTGCGTCATTGCGGTGACGGCGGGCGCGCACCGCACAGGCCGCGCCCGCCGCCTTCACGGCGCCTTACGGCCTCACGCCTTCAGTGCCGACAGCAGCAGATCGGCAACCGCCCCGCCGGAGGCCGGGTTCTGACCCGTGATCACGCGCGAATCCTCCACCGCAAACGACTGCCACGGCTCGGGCGCCTTGGTGTACTTTGCTCCGCGCGCAAGCATTTCCGTCTCGGTCAGGTACGGGACATGGCTGTCGAGCCCGGCCAGCTTCTCTTCCTGGTTCGAGAAGCCGGTGACCTTCTTGTTGTTGATCAGCAGCGTGCCGTCGGACAGTTTGATATTCAGCAGTCCCACGGCACCGTGGCATACCGAGGTGACATAGCCACCCGATTCATAAATGTTGCGGCTGAGCGCCTGCAGTTCCTCGTTGTCCGGGAAATCCCAGATCACGCCGTGGCCGCCGGCGAAGTAGATGGCCACGTAGTCGCCGGCCCTGACCTCGCTGGGCTTGAGGGTCTGGCCCAGCCGGTTCATGAAGTCCTTCTTCTGGTACCACTCCCAATCCACCGGCTCGGCCATCTGCAGGCTATGGGGATCGATCGGCGTATAGCCGCCCTTGGGACTGACAAAGTCCACCTGGTAGCCCGCGGCTTCCACCTTCTTGACGAAATGCACGGCCTCGCCCAGCCAGAGGCCGGTTGCACGGTCCATGTTCGGGTACTTCTCAAAGCTGGTCAGTACAACGAGGATCTTCTTGCCACTCATGATTCGCTCCTGTCTCACGCAGGCGTCAGGGCCTGCCACCCACACAACTGTGATAGATCATCCGTTGTGGCGAGGGCAAGCGGCAAGGGATGGCGGGGGGTCCGACGGGGGGGCAGGCGGGGGGCCAATCCGGAGCGCGTATCGCCGGACGGCAACACGGCGCGGCCGCGCTGGCCTGCGGCGTAGGAGGACCGATCGTCGTGATTGTTCTTGAAGGCGGTGGCGCGTACGCCGTCATGTGCAGCAAACGTCGTGACGAACCTGGCCCGCGCTGCACGCAACATTTACAAAGCGTCAGCGGCAGACCGGCGCCCGGGCGCAGGCGGCACCATGGCCCGGAACATGCGTGCGCTGTAGCCCCCAACACCAATTCAGGAGCCAGCCATGAGCATCTTCAAGGACATCCTCAACAAGCTGCTAGGGAAGGCCAAGCCGGCTGCCACGACCACCGCCGGCACGCCGACATCCGCCGGCGCGACGCCGTCGGGCCCTGCCACCACCGCGCCGGCAGGCGGCACCGCCCCGGGCAGCGCCGGGGCGGCCACTGCGGCCAAGCCCGAGCCGCTGTCCGGCGTCGATGTCGAGGCCATCATGGACCGCCTCGTCACGGAAGGCGGGCAGAAGCTGGAATGGCGCACCTCCATCGTCGATACGATGAAGGCGCTGGGCGTCGACAGCAGCCTGGAACACCGCAAGGAGCTGGCGCGCGAACTTCAATACAGCGGCGACATGAACGACTCAGCGGCGATGAACATCTGGTTGCACAAGCGCCTGATGCAGGAGCTGGCGGCGAATGGCGGCAAGCTGCCGAAGGAATTGTCCTGAGGCATGGCGCCGGCCCGGCCGCCCCTTGCGGCCGCCGGCGCCGGCGCGTCCGGGCGAACTCAGCCGGCGATGCCGGCCCAGCGCAGGTGCTTGTCCCAGTCCGCGTCGCTGATCACGCCTGACACGCCCTGCCGCTGCCCGTCCGCGCGATAGAAGTAGGTGCGCGGCATCTCCCCCATCCAGTCGGGATCGACCGCATAGCGCAGCCGTTCCTGTGGCTCGCTGCCGGACACCCATGCGTTGCGCGTGAGGTTGACCCGCCTGAGCAGCTGCTGCACCTGCGGCAGCGCCTCGGGATTGTCCATCGCCAGCGTGACGACGCGCAGGTCAGGATAGCGCGCGCGCAGCTTGCCGATGGCGTCGAAATTGCGCTTGCAATAGACGCAGTCGAGCGACCACACCAGCAGCACGAACGGATTGCCTTTCTGGCTGGCGGTGAGTTGTGCGGCGCTGGCGGATTCGAATACGGCCACGCGGCTGGTTGCCGCATCATCCTTCTTGCCGGCGGCATTGGCGACGGACCTGCCCATCAGGGCAAACGCTGCGGCAGCCAGCAGCTTGCGGCGGATCGGCTTCATGCGCCCTCCTTTGCCAGCGGGAACACCTGGAAGCCTTCGGCCTCGGTGCGCCACAACACGTAGGCGCGGCCTGCATGCTGCAGCACGTGTGGTTGATCGGAGTCGCGCTCGGTGCGGGCCACCTGCCGGGTCTGCCAGGTCTTGCCGCCGTCGTGCGACAGCATGGCGGACAGGCGCGTCTGCTGGCCGTCGAACGACTTCCAGGCGACCGCGATCTCGTTATTGTCGAGCGCGACAATATCGGCATGCTGCGCGCGCGGGTCTTCGAGCGGGCGCTGCGCCTGCAGCTTGCCGTCCTTCCAGCGGCCGACCGACACCGTGGGCTTGCCTTCGCGCATGTTGAACCAGACCATGTGCAGCGTGCCGTCCGGCGCCACCGACGCGCCCGGCCCCTGATGCGGGCAGGCGTCGATGCGCCAGTCGTCGAAGGTGGCGCGCTGCAGCGGCGTGGCGGTGCCGTCGGCGCCAAGCTGCGCGAGCGCGTGGTCGCGTGCGTTGGGCGGGAACACGTGGCGCCACAACGCCAGCATGTTGCCGTCGGGCGTGGGCGACATGGCAATGCGGCAGCATTCGCACGACTGGTCGGCGATCTTGTAGTCGCCCTGGAAGCTCTTGCCGTGGTCGGCCGATACCGCGTAGTAGATCGCGGCGCCGGCATACGGCTGCTTGCGCGCCTCGGCGGCGATGACGTCGCGCTTGTCGATCCAGCTGACGAAGATGCGGCCGGACTGGTCGACCGCGATGGCGTCGAAGCGGTGCGTGATCTCGTCGCGATTGGCATGTACCGTCAGCGGCGTGGCGAAGGACTTGCCACCGTCGGTGGAGCGCGCAAAGCGGATAAAGCCGGTCCAGGGCTTGGGCCGCGGCTGGGTCCAGGTGACGAAGATCTCGCCGTCGCGCCCGGTGGCCACCTTGGGCCGGCTGTCGTGGTCGGCGGCAACCGGCTCCGGCGTGCTGTTGATGTGCTGCGCGGGTCCGAAGCTGCGGCCGAAATCCGTCGACGAACGCACCGCGACATAGGGGCCGTCCTTGTAGGCGATCCACAGCTTGCCGTCCCGGTCGAACGCGGCGCCGGTGCCCAGTTCGCTCATCTTCGCGGCCTTGGCCTGGCCACCGTGGCCGCCGTGGTTGCCATGCGTTTGCGCGGTGCCCGCCAGCGCGGTGCAGGCCAGCAGCCCGGCAACGAGAAAGCGAAAGCCGGGGCGCATGCCTGTCATGGTTGTGGTCAGCCTGTTCAATTGCTTAGAAGGAGAGCTTGGCCTCGGCGTAGAACGTCCGCCCCGGATACGGGTGGTAGACGTAGTAGCGCTGGTCGGTCAGGTTGTCGATGCCAAGCCCGAGGCGCACGTTCTTGGCAGGCCGGTAAGTCACCTTGACATCGAAGGTCAGGAAGCTGCTGGTGCCGCCGAAGGTGTCAGGGTTGACGTCCGAATTGTCGAGCGTATTGTACTGCCGCCCGGAATAGGTCATGGCCAGCGTGCCGGCCCAGGCCGGCGTGATGCGATAGGTGCCGACCAGGTTGGCGCGCCACTTGGGGATCCGGTAGAAATACTTGCCCACCGAGGCCGGGTTGTTGGCGTTCTCCAGCGTCTTCGAATGGTTGTAGGCGCCGCTGGCCGACAGGTCGAAGCCGTTGATAAAGACATCGCGCGCGTCATACGCCAGCTCGATGCCGCGCGTGCGCACGCGGTCCACGTTCTGGAAGCTGGTGACGGTCGGGAACACGGTGGTGTTGGTCTGGCTCACCAGCGCGTCGCGGATATCGTCCTCATACACCGAGACGCGGAAATACGCCCGCTCCACCGTCCGCTCGAAGGTCAGGTCCTTGGAGAACGAGCGCTCGGGCCGCAGGTTGGGATCGTTGTTGATCAGCGAGGTGCCGGTGATGCGCCCCTGGAACAGCTCGCTGACAGTCGGGTAGCGATAGGCCTGGCCCAGCGACAGCCGGCCCAGCCAGTCCTGCCCGATCGCTTTCTCGAGCGCCAGCTTGGGCGACCAGTTGGATTCGCTGCGCACCGGGTAGCCGATATTCACGCCGGGTTGGCTGCGGCTGCCGTCATAGGCGCGCCAGTGCTCGTAGCGCACGCCGGGGATCAGCTTCCAGTCCGGGGCGAAGTACCAGGCATCCTGCGCATACAGCGCCTGGGTCTCGGTCTTGCCGGCAAAGGCATTGTTGAAGGCGGTGATGGTCGCCGCCTGCCAGTCCGAGGTGTTGTAGGTGGTATTGGTCAGCCGGTAGTTGTCGTAGTGGTAACCGAAGGTGACCCAGTGCCCGCCCTGCAGTTGCTGCGGACGGTAGTCGGCCTTCAGGTCCAGCGTGCGCCAGCCGGTGCCGTCGCCATAGGTAACGGTGCCCGGACCGTTGCCAGCCGTGCTGGCGGTGCGGCTCACGTCCTTGCTGACATCGAACAGCGACGCCACGCCGGAGAAGTTCCAGCCGGTCTCGTTGCGCGTGCGCAGCGACAGGCCGTAGAGCCAGCGCGCGTCCTCGCCGTTGCTCGGGGCAAAGGCGTTGGCGGGAATCACATAGCGAAAGCCTCCGATATTCACCGGGCCGCTGGAGACGACGTTGCCGTTGGCATCGCGCAGGTAGCTGCCGGTGGCGCTGGAGCGGTCCTGTTGCCAGTACGCGGCGGTGAACTGCGCTTGCAGCGTATTGGTGATGTCATAGCCCAGCTTGACCTTGAGCTGGTCCTGCACCGTGTGCGTGACGCCCTCGCTGTTGACGCCCATCACCACGCGGTCGGCGCCGGTCTGGTCCTTGTCGAAGAAGGCGCCGGTGACCGGCTTGTCGGCGGAAGTGGCGCGCGCGGACGAACGCGCCGCGGTGTAGAAGCTCAGCGGCTGGCTCTTGCTGTCCTGCCGGTCCACGCTGACCAGCCAGGAGAACGGGCCGACGCGGTCGCCCACGTAGGCGTTGGCATGCACGCCGTTGAAGTTGTCATGCGTGCCGTACAGGCCGAAGCGCTGCGTGAACAGCTGCACGCTGGCATCGCCCTCGAACTTCTCCGGGGTGCGCGTCGAGATCAGCACCGTCGCGCCCAGCGAATTGCCCGGGTACAGCGCGGAATACGGGCCGTACAGCACGTCCACGCGCTCGATCTCGGCGGCATTGACCAGCGACCAGCGCGGCGGAAATGTGAAATCCGAGCCCAGCAGGTTGGACAGCAGCAGGCCGTCCGCATAGACTAGCCCCCGCGCCGACTGGCGCGAGCTGGTGCTGCGCACCGAGATGATCGAATTCATATCGCCGATAAAGCGCTTGCGCACGGCGAGATTGGGCGCGTACTTGAGCGCGTCCTCGGTGTTCACCACATTGAAGTCCGCCATGCGCTTGCTGCTGATGCCATAGGCCGGCGACGGCGTATTGGGCGGCGTGGCGGGAGTTTCACTACGCTCGGTCTTGGCCGAGACCACCACCTCCTGCAGTGGCTCAGGCGCGGCAACCTGGGCGCCCGCCATGCCGGGGCCCATCAGCGCGGCCGATGCGGCCAGCGCAATCCGATTTCTCTTCACTGGAAAACCTTGTTCTCGTCTTTTTTGGCTCGCCTGCCCTGCGCGCGCTGTGTGTCCGGCGCTTCCTCCCGAGAGCGAGCGCTGACATTTTAGGTGGCAAGCAGGTCCCGGCCGGTGCGACATAGCGACGCGGGCGACGCCGGAGCCGCGGTGAAAGTGCTCGCCTCGTCCCACGGCGAACGGTGGATTGCCGCATCGCGCCACTCGCGTAAACCCGCATATCCAAGGCCGTGCCTTGTCTCTACATTGCCCGGATTGGCGTCAAGCCAGTGTGATGCTGGGAGAGACTGTTCCGGCGGCAACCGCCGCGGGACAGCGCCGAAGGAGCAACCGCCCCGGAAACTCTCAGGCAAAAGGACCGGTATCACTAGCAGTGCACTCTGAAGAATGTCCGGCGTCATCGTCCGCCGGCATACCGAAGGAGCAAGCGCGCATCGCCCCGGCGAGGCGTCGTGAATCTCTCAGGTCCAGAACAGAGGGGGCGTCCGCTACGCATATTGCGTATGGACTCCCACCATCGACGTTCCTGGAGCCTGCAGCTCATGAAGACAATCGCCGTCATCGGCGGTGGCATCACCGGTGTCACCACAGCCTACGCGCTCGCCCGGCGCGGATTCTCCGTCACGCTGTTCGAACGGCATCGCTATGCCGCCATGGAGACCTCGTTCGCCAATGGCGGACAGCTGTCCGCCTCCAATGCCGAGGTCTGGACCCACTGGTCGACCATCGTCAAGGGGCTCAAATGGATGCTCAGGAGCGACGCCCCGCTGCTGGTCAATCCCAGCCCGAGCTGGCACAAGCTCACGTGGTTTGCCGAGTTCATCGCGTCGATCCCCCACTACCGCAGCAATACTGCCGAGACCGCGCGCCTGGCCATCGCGGCCCGCGAGCACCTGTTCGCCTGGGCGGCGCAGGAGGGCATCGATTTCGACCTGAAGAAAGAGGGCATCCTCCATATCTACCGCGACAAGGCCGGCTTCGAGCATGCCGGCCGCGTCTCCGCGCTGCTGGCGCAGGGCGGGCTGGAGCGGCGCGCCGTGACGCCGCAGGAGATGCGGGCGATCGAGCCGACGCTGGTGGGCTCCTACTACGGCGGGTATTTCACCGAGAGCGACTCGACCGGCGATATCCACAAGTTCACCAGCGGCCTGGCCGCGGCCATCGACCGGCTCGGCGTGCGCTGCCTCTACGGGCAGGACGTCAGCGCCGTCAAGACCGACGGCAGGCGCGCCAGCGTGACCGTGCAGCAAGGCACCGATACGTCCACGTCGACCTTCGACGGCGCCATGATCTGCGCCGGCACCGCCAGCCGCGCGCTGGCGGCCGGCCTGGGGGACCGTGTCAACATCTACCCGGTCAAAGGCTATTCGATCACGGTCAACCTGGCCGACGAGGCCAGCCGCGCCGCGGCGCCGACCGTCAGCCTGCTCGACGATGCAACCAAGCTGGTCACCAGCCGCCTGGGCGACGACCGCTTCCGCGTGGCCGGCACCGCGGAGTTCAACGGCTACAACCGCGACATCCGCGCCGATCGCATCCGGCCGCTGGTGGAGTGGGTGCAGCAGTGCTTCCCGGGTGTCAGCACGCGCAGCGTGGTGCCCTGGGCCGGATTGCGGCCGATGATGCCGGACATGCTGCCGCGCGTAGGCCGAGGGAAAGCGCCGTGCGTCTTCTACAACACGGGGCATGGGCACCTGGGCTGGACGTTGTCCGCGGTGACGGCGGATATGGTGGCTGGGGTGGTTGAGCAACACCTCGGCGCAAAGACGGCGGTCGCGCCGGCTGCGGCGCTGGCATTGGCCAAGGCCTGAGCTCGCGGGTGTTTTCTCCCCTCTCCCGCAAGCGGGCTTGCCTTTACCCACATCTCGATAGGAAAGGTTGTAAACCGGATTGGACGGTGTTAACTTCGGGTGAAGTTGACAATCAGTGGTGGCAATTTTGCCTGATACGGAAGATCTGGAAGACTGGGCCAGCGACGAATTCGGTGGCGCTCAGTTGGGCGATGCACGTCGCACGCAGCGCCTTGTGGCATTGGCGCGCGGACTGGCGCAAAAAGCCCATGTTTCGTTCCCGCAGGCCTTGAGTGGTGCCCAACTCAAGGCGGCATATCGCTTCTTTGATAATGAGGCGGTCGACCCGGACGGAATACTGGCGAGCCACGTCGTTCAAACCGTGGGTCGCATGCAGCAGGTGCCTGTCGTCCTGACGGTGCAGGACACCACGGAATTCAATCTGGCAAATTTGCCCGCGACTGAGGGACTTGGTCACGGCACGGGCGGCAATTTGCACGGATTCATGTTGCACAGCGTGCTGGCGGTGACGCCTGAGGGCCTGCCACTGGGCGTGTTGAGCATGAAGACGTGGGTGCGTGCGCCGCAAGCATCGGGCAAGGCCAGGCAGCGCCGGGCGCTGTCCATTCGCGAGAAGGAAAGCGTGAAGTGGCTGGAGGGGCTGGAATGCCTTGAGCCGCTCAAGATGCAGTGTCCGGACACGCACCTTGTTGCCGTCAGCGATCGCGAGGGCGATGTGTATGACGTGTTTCTGGCGCCGCGCCCAGCGGGGGTGGACTGGTTGGTGCGGGCCGCCTGGAATCGGGGCGTGGACCACCCAGAGAAGTATCTGTGGGAGACGGTTGCCGCGGCTCCTGTACTTGGGGAGACCGTACTGCACGTGCCCAGGTCCGGCGCCAGGCAGGCACGTAGTGCCCGACTGGCTTTGCGCTGTGTGCCGGTCCAACTGCGAGCGCCGCGCAGCCGCGGTGCAGAGGGGCTACCGAGTCTCGAAGTGTTTGCCATTCACGCGCTGGAAATCGAGCCGCCCGAAGGCGTTGAGCCGCTCGAATGGATGTTGCTCAGTTCGATGCCCACCCAAACGCTGGAAGATGTGCTCGAACGGCTGAGCTGGTACGCCCGGCGCTGGACCATTGAATCCTGGCATCGTGTCCTGAAAAGTGGCTGCCAGATCGAGGCCCGGCAGTTCGGGACGCTGGAGCGGTTCCTGCGGGCCACGGCGCTGTTCGCCGTGATCGGCTGGCGCATTATGTACGCGACCATGCTGGGCCGGCTCGAAGCCGATATCCCTTGCTCGGTGCTACTGCAATCGCTCGAATGGCGGGCTTTGTACTGCCGCACGCACGGCACCACCAAGCCACCGGAGCAGGCGCCCAAACTCAGCGAAGCTGTCCTTTGGATCGCCAAGCTCGGTGGCTACCTGGGTCGCAAAAACGACGATCCCCCGGGAGCCACCGTCCTGTGGCGCGGCTTCCTCGCCCTGCACGAAATCACCGAAATGTATCGGATCTTCCAGAAAAACGAGTAAGCCGCCGGAAGTTGTGGGTAAAGGCAAGCGCAAGCGGGAGAGGGGAAAACCGGGCCTCATCCAGGACTTCGCCCCAGACTGCCGACGATGCCCCTGCGGAACGTCAGCACGCAGACGATGAAGATAATGCCGGTCACCATCGACACCGATTCCCCGAGCCCGTTGAACCAGTCGATGCCCGTCGCGGCCGCCAGGTAGCTGCCCAGTTCGCCGAGCTTGTTCTCCAGCGCGACCACGACAAAGGCGCCGACGATCGGCCCGGACAGCGTGCCGAGGCCGCCCAGCAAGGTCATCAGGATGACCATCCCGGACATCGACCAGTGCACATCGGTCAGCGTCTCGAAGCCCAGCACCAGCGCCTTGATCGAGCCGGCCAGCCCCGACAGCGCCGCCGACAGCACGAAGGCGGTCACCTTGAAGCGGTCGACGTCATAGCCCAGCGAGATCGCGCGCGGCTCGTTCTCCTTGATCGCCTTCAGGATCTGCCCGAACGGCGAATGCACCGTGCGCACGATCAGCGCAAAGGCCGCGACGATGATCGCCAGCGCCACGTAGTACAGCGTCAGGTCACTAGACAGCGACAGCACGCCGAACAGCTTGCCGCGTGGGATGCCCTGCAGGCCGTCCTCGCCGCCGGTGAACGGCGCCTGCAGGCAGATGAAGAACAGCATCTGCGCCAGTGCCAGCGTGATCATCGAGAAGTAGATGCCCTGCCGGCGGATCGCCAGCGAGCCCACCACGTAGCCGATCAGAGCGCCGGTGGCCATGCCCAGGATCAGGCCGATCTCCGGCGTCACGCCCCAGGCCTTCATCGCATGGCCGGCCGCGTAGCCGGCGCCGCCAAAAAAGGCCGCATGGCCGAACGACAGCAGCCCGGTGTAGCCGATCAGCAGGTTGAAGGCGCATGCAAACAGCGCGAAGCACAGCACCTTGAGCACGAACACCGGATAGGCCCCTGCCAGCGGCGCCGCCAGCAGGCACGCCAGCAGCGCCACGTACAGTGCCCGCCGTGGCAGGCGGCGTACCGCCTGCGGTGGCTGCATTCCCAGTGCAGCGATAGATTGCCCGTTCATCATTTCTCCTTTCCGAACAGCCCTGCCGGGCGCAACAGCAGCACGATCACCATGGTCACGAACACCACGGTCGACGATGCTTCCGGATAAAACACCTTGGTCAGCCCTTCGATCACGCCCAGACCCAGGCCGGTCAGGATCGCGCCCAGGATCGAGCCCATGCCGCCGATCACCACCACCGCGAACACGATGATGATCAGGTTCTGCCCCATCAGCGGCGACACCTGCATGACCGGCGCGGCCAGCACGCCGGCAAACGCCGCCAGTGCCACGCCGAAGCCGTAGGTCAGCGTGACCATCAGCGGCACGTTGACGCCGAAGGCCTCCACCACCTTGGCGTTCTCGGTGCCCGCGCGCAGGTAGGCGCCCAGCCGGGTCTTCTCGATCACGTACCAGGTCGACATGCAGACCGCCAGCGAAGCCACGACTACCCACGCGCGGTAGTTGGGCAAGCGCATGAAGCCGAGGTCGGCGGCGCCTTGCAGCGCTTCGGGCGGCGAATAGGGCAGCCCGGACACGCCATAGACCGAGCGGAAGATGCCCTCGATCACCAGCGTGATGCCGAGCGTCAGCAGCAGGCCGTAGATATGGTCCAGCTTGTAGATCCAGCGCAGCATGGTCTTCTCGATCGCCACGCCCAGTGCTGCGACCACCAGCGGCGACAGCAGCAGCATCGCCCAGTAGCTGAGCCCGGCATAGGTCATGCCGGCCCACGCCAGCACCGCGCCGAGCATGAAGAGCGCACCGTGCGCAAAGTTGATGACGTTCAGCAGGCCGAAGATGACCGCCAGGCCCAGGCTCAGCATGGCGTAGAAAGCACCATTGACGAGCCCCAGCAGCAGCTGCGACAGCAGCGCCGGAAACGGGATTTCAAACAGAGTCATAGGGGCTCCTCATACGCCCAGCAGTTCATGCAGCACCGGCATCCTGGCCTGCAGCTCACTGGCCGCGAAGCGCTCGACGATGCTGCCGTGCTCCATCACGTAGAAGCGGTCGGCCAGCGGCGCGGCGAAGCGGAAGTTCTGCTCCACTATCACCACCGTGTACCCCTTCTGCTTGAGCATCAGGATCATGCGCGCGAGCGCCTGCACGATCACCGGTGCCAACCCTTCCGAGATTTCATCGAGCAGCAGCAGGTTGGCACCCGTGCGCAGGATGCGCCCGACCGCCAGCATCTGCTGCTCGCCGCCGGAAAGACGCGTGCCCTGGCTCTGGCGCCGCTCCTTCAGGTTCGGGAACATCTCGTAGATATCCGCCTCGCTCATGCCCTTGCTGGTGTCGGCGCCCTTGAGCACGGGCGGCAGCATCAGGTTTTCTTCGCATGAGAGGCTGGAGAAGATGGCGCGCTCTTCGGGGCAATAGCCAATGCCGTAGTGCGCGATCTTGTGCGTGGGCAGGCTGATGGTTTCATGGCCATTGACCTTGATCGAGCCCTTGCGCGCACCCGTCAGGCCCATGATCGCGCGCAGCGTGGTGGTGCGACCGGCGCCGTTGCGGCCCAGCAGCGTGACCACTTCACCGCGGTTCACCGTCAGGTCCACGCCGTGCAGGATGTGCGATTCGCCGTACCAGGCCTCCAGGCCCTTGATTTCGAGGGCAGGTGTATTCGATGTCGTCATGTCGTGCCCCTCAGTGCGCGCCTTGCAGTTCCGCGTCGACAGTGCCCATGTAGGCCTCCATCACGCGCGGGTCCTTCGACACTTCAGCGTAAGGGCCCTCGGCCAGGATCGCGCCGCGCTGCAGCACCGTGATCTTGTCCGCGATCGACGACACCACGCTCATGTTGTGCTCCACCATCAGGATGGTGCGGCCCGCCGAGACCTTCCTGATCAGCTGCGTGACGCGGTCCACGTCCTCATGGCCCATGCCCTGCGTGGGTTCGTCCAGCAGCATCAGCTCGGGCTCCATCGCCAGCGTCGTGGCGATCTCGAGCGCGCGCTTGCGGCCGTACGGCAGGTTCACCGTGACGGTGTGCGCGAACTCGGTCAGCCCGACCTGCTCGAGCAGTTCCATGGCGCGGTCGTTGAGCACGTTCAGCGAGCGCTCGCTGCGCCAGAACTGGTACGCGGTGCCAAGCTGGCGCTGCAGGCCGATGCGCACGTTCTCCATCACCGTCAGGTGCGGGAACACCGCCGAGATCTGGAAGGAACGGATCACGCCGCGGCGCGCGATCTGCGCGGGCTTCTCGCGGGTGATGTCGATGCCGTTGAATAGGATGGTGCCGGTGGTCGGCTCCAGGAACTTGGTGAGCAGGTTGAAGCAAGTGGTCTTGCCCGCGCCGTTGGGCCCGATCAATGCATGGATCGACCCGCGTCGCACCCGCAGGTTGACATCGCTCACCGCCGTGAAGCCGCGGAAGGATTTCCCGAGGTTCCGGGTGGCCAGTATCAGGTCGTCTTGGGGCATGGGCGTAACTCCGTAGCGCTGCCGTGGCAATGTGGATGGCGCGCCATGCTCAACCCTCGACGGGCAGCGTCGCGACCGCGTATGCATGGCGCAGCGTGCGCCCAAGCACCGGATCTTCCAGTTCGATCTCGAAGCGCTCGGCCGGGCGGATGCCGCCGATGGCGGGCAAGGTGCCGCACAGCATGGCCGCGCCCTCGCCAAAGTCACCACCGTGGCCGGCGAACCGCTCCAGCAGGTCGGTCGGGGACCGCATGGCCGTCACCGGGCCCTCCTGGTACAGCACACGTTCGCCGTCGATGGTGGCGTAGGAGCGCAGCACCAGCCGGTCCCAGTGTCCCGCCACTTCGGCCAGGCGCCACAAGGTCGGCGCACAGGGCTTTTCGCACATCTGCTTCGATACGGTAATGCCGTAGGTCTCGGCCTCGCGGTCGGTATGGTCCGAGGCGATGCCCACCAGGATCTCGCCGCCATCCCTGACCAGCAGGAACTCGGCCTCGCCGCTGCTCGCTTCGCCGCTGACCTGGATCTCCCCCGCGGTACCCAGCCGCGCCGCCGCGACGCGATAGAAGACCGGGGTATAGGCGGGACGCTTCACGCCCAGTTCCTCCAGCTCGCGGATGTGGGCCTCCATGGCTTCGACGTCCCGGCCGGTCCATCCGGCCACGACCAACTGGCAGATGGTGACGGCGCGCTGCGACTTGCCGAGGCGGGTTTCGATATCAAAGGTAAGGGTTTTCATTTCGGATGCTCTCTGCGGTGTTGTGGCTGACCGGTGCTGGCACACGTGCCGGCGCCGGCCAGGTAGATGGGGCTTACTTCCTGACCAGCGGGCAGGTGCTTGCGCTGAGCGGACGAAATGCTTCGTTCGCGGGGATCACGGCCTTGATCTTGTAGTAGTCCCAGGGCCGCTTCGACTCCTGCGGGCGCTTCACTTCGACCAGGTACATGTCGTGGACCATCAGGCCGTCGGCGCGGATCGTGCCGTTGCTGGCGAAGAAGTCATTGACCGGCGTCGCGCGCATCCTGGCCAGCACGGCATCGCTTTCGTCCGTGCGCGCGGCCTGGACCGCCTTGAGGTAGTGCATCGTCGACGAATACACGCCGGCATGGACCAGCGTCGGCATGCGCCCGGTCTTCTCGAAGAACCGTTGCGACCAGGCGCGCGTGGCGTCATCGCGGTCCCAGTAGAACGCCGTGGTCAGCGTCATGCCCTGTGCGGCTTTCAGCCCCAGGCTGTGGATGTCGCTGATGAACATGTGCAGCCCGGCCAGCCTCTGCTTGCCCGCGCCGTTCATGCCGAAGTCCGCTGCCGTCTTGATCGCATTGACCGTGTCGGCGCCCGCGTTGGCCAGGCCGATCACCTTCGCGCCGGAAGCCTGCCCCTGCAGCAGGTAGGACGACAGGTCCGCCGAATTGATCGGATGCTTCGCCTTGCCCTTGATGGTTCCGCCGACGCCCGACAGCGCCTCGGTACCGTCCTTCTCGAGCGATGCACCAAGGGCATAGTCGACGGTCAGGAAGTACCAGCTGTTGTCGCCGCGCCGTGCCAGGGCCTTGACGGTATTAGCGGCGAATGCGTAGGTGTCGTACGAGTACTGGATAGTGTAAGGCGAGCAATCCTCGTTACTCAGGCGCGTGGTGCCGGCGCCGCTGGCAATGACGATCTTGCGCTTGAGCTTGCCCAGGTTGGAGACGGCCAGCGCCACCGAGGACGGCAGCGCGTCCTGGATGATGTCGACCTTCTGGTTGTCGAACCAGCCGCGCGCCAGCGTAGCAGCCACGTCGGTCTTGTTCTGGTGGTCGGCGCTCACCACCTGGATCGGTGCGCCCAGCACCTTGCCGCCGAAATCGTCCACGGCCATTTGCGCGGCCACCACCGAGCCCTTGCCGCCGATGTCGGAAAAGATGGACGACATGTCGGTCAGGACACCGACCTTGACCACGCCGTCGCTGACGGGTGCGCTGACGGGAGCTGTTTGCGCCGTCGCGGCAGTCGCCGCGAACAGGGTGGCGCAGGCAAGCACGGCCGCGCCGATACGGATATCAGGCATGTTGTCTCCTATGTATTTATGGAAATGCCGGGTATTACGGTCGGCGGCGCTGCCGCCGGGGTCTAACCTCGTTCATGGCGCAGCGCCGACTCGATCCCCATGCCGATCGCCAGCAGCCTGCGGTCGGCAAGGTGGCGGCCGAACAGCATCAGGCCGACCGGCGCCTCGCCGTGGCGATGGCAAGGGACCGACAGCGAGCACAGGTCCAGCATGTTGGCGATGGCCGGGTTGCGCAGCAGCAGCCGGTTGGTGGCAAAAAAGGTGTCGTCATCGTCGAGGTCCGCAATGCGCGGCGCGACGATCGGCACGGTCGGCAGGACCACGGCATCGAAGCCCGCCAGTTCGGCGTCCGCCCGCCGGCACAGCTCGCCGCGGCGCTGCCGCATGCGCAGGTAATCGGCGGCGCGCTGCCCGTCCGCCAGCCGGATGCGCGACAGCACGCGCGGGTCATAGCGGTCGGCATGCGCCGCCACCAGGCTGCCGTGCCATGCGCTGGCCTCGGCGGCAACCATGCCGCCGTGGGCGCCGAGCTCGGCCAGCTGGTCCCAGCTGTCGAACTCCACGTCCTGCAGCAACGCGCCAGCCGCGGACAGCCGGCGCAGCGTGCGGCTGAAGACCTCGGCAACCTCATCGGAGATGCCTTCCAGCACCAGCCCGGTCGGCACGGCCAGGCGCAGGCCCACGAGCGGCACCGCTGCCGTGGGCCCCTCTTCGCCTGCCATCACCGCATCGACGGCGGCACAGCACGCAACCGTATTGGCCAGGCACCCGACCGAGTCGTAGCTGGGCGACAGCGGTACCGCACCCTGCAGCGGCACGCGGCTTGCCGTGGGCTTGAAGCCGACGATGCCGCACAGCGCCGCGGGGATGCGGCAGGAGCCGCCGGTGTCCGAACCGACCGCGGCCAGCGCCATGCCGTCGGTCACGGACACCGCTGCCCCGGACGACGATCCGCCCGGAATGCGGCCGGCTTGCCGGTCGAACGGGTTGCGCGGCGTGCCATAGTGCGGATTGATGCCGACACCGGAGTAGGCGAACTCGGTCATATTGGTACGCCCGACCAGCACAGCCCCCGCCGCACGCAAGCGGGCGATGGGCGGCGCATCCGCACCGGCGGGCCGCTCCGGCAGCACGCGGGCACCGGCGCGGGTCACGTCGCCCTGCACGTCGAACAGGTCCTTCACGGAGACGGGCAACCCTGCAAGCGGGCCCGCCACGCCCTGTTCGCGCAGCATGTCGCTCGCCTGGGCCTGCTTGCGGGCCGCCATGCTGACGCCATGCGGGAAGACGCGCGCGCCTTCGCCGCCCGGATTGCAGATGCGTTCGACGCACGCTGCCAGCAGTGACTGCGCATTGGCGCTGCCGTCGGCAAGCTGGCGTCTGGTGGAGGCTACGGTGGCTTCCATGATCAGGCCGGGTCGTAGTAGTGGATTTCCAGCAGCATGCAACCGCCGCTCGACTTGAACGGACCATGGAATGCGCCGGGCGGACGGCAGGCGTAGGTGTTGGGCGCGAAGGCTTCGCCGCCCTCCCCGTTGACATCGTTGCCGACGGTCAGGTCGCCGCTGAGCAGGTAAACCTCCTCCCAGTACTCGTGCACGAACGGCGCGGTGGTGAAGACACCCGGGTCAAAGCGCAGCAGGCGGGTGCGGCTGCCGCCGCGGCCGCCTTCGTCCAGCGCGCCGGACAGGATCTTCTGCTGGATGCCGGCGGGATAGCCGTGAGGGACCTCCCAGCCGGACGCCAGGTCTACGGTATGGAATTCGTCGTGAAGCTTGTTGATTGCCATGCTGATCTCCGTTATCGGGGCAAGGGGGAAACAATGCAGGCGTGTCAGGCCGCCTGCGGCAGCCGGGCCAGTTCGTCTTCGAGGGAGTAGCTGCCGAGCATGTGGTCGACCAGGCCGGAAGCGCTCTTCCAGTCGTAGGTCCGGTAGGCGTGGCCCTTGGTGACGAAGGTGGCGCCGGCGTAGAACATCTCGTACTGGTTATGGCGCGAGGCAAACTCGGAGCCGACGGCATCCCAGGCCAGCTTGAAGAACTTGACGCGCTCCTCCGGGCTGCACACCGGCGACTTCTGCGTCTTGGCGATAATCCCGGCGAGCGCGGGGTTGGCGAAATCCCCGATGCTCGACGGCAGCATGATCATGCCGCCGCCGGCCAGCTCGCGCAGCGTGTTGAGCACCTTGGCATAGAGCTGCTGCGTCACCACCTGCGAGCCGTACAGCATGCTGCGGTCGGGCACGAAATAGCCGTTCTGGTTGACCTGGCCCTTGGCCTCCATGCCGTAGACCCAGGCCTCGACCATGCCCGCCTCCGCGGCGAGCTGGCCCAGCAGCTCCCTGACCTGCGGGAAGCCGTTGGTGCCGTTGATCTCGGTGATCCGGTGCGCGAGCCCGACCAGGAAGCGCAGCTTCACCATCAGCCGGACCTGGCACTGGTAGTTCTGGTAGACGTGGGCGGGCGTGGCGTGGAACTGCTTTGCGCACATCGCTACGTCGCCCGCGACGAAGATCCGGTCCCACGGCACCTTGACGTCGTCGAAATAGAGCACGGCATCGTTCTCGTCGAAGCGGCTCGCGAGCGGGTTGTCGAAGACCGAGGTAGCGCTGGCCTCGTACGACTTGCGCGACATCACCTTCAGCCCCTTGGTGTTCATCGGCACCGCGAACGACAGCGCATACATCTCGTCGCCCTCGCGCAGCGGCTGGATGCAGCTGCAGAACACCTCGTTGGCCATGATGCCGCTGGTGGCCAGCATCTTCGCGCCGCGCACCGTGATGCCCTCGGCGTCCTGGTCGACAATGCCCACGGCCAGGTACTTGTCTTCCTGCTCGTGCGCCGCCTTGGCCTGGTTGGCCTGCGGGTTCACGATGACGTAGGTCAGGAACAGGTCGTTGTCCCGCGCATAGCGGTAGTAATCACGCAACGCACCGGCGCGAGCGGGATCGGCCTGCTCGAGCACGTCGATGCCCATGACCATGCCCGAGATACAGGAGGCGACATGGTCGGGCGAGCGGCCCATGAAGCCATAGTGCAGCGCGGTCCAGGCTTCCAGCATCTGGCGGCGCTCGACCAGCTCGTTGTAGCTGGTGGGGAGCTCCCAGATGCGGCTCACGCGCCGGTCCGCGCCTGCGGGCTGGAAGGTCATCTTCTCGATGTTCTCGGGACGCGCCTGGTAATCGTAGAGATTGGCGTAGCTGCGAATCGAGTTGCGGAACGCCGGGTGCACCGTGACGTCCGTGACCCGCTTGCCGTCCAGATACACTTCGCGGCCATCGCGCAGCATCGCGATGTGTTGGCTACCGGTCTTGATCATGTCGTTCTCCTGTCCTGACTGCCTGTGTTTTGTGGATTCAAGCGGCGGCCGGGCTGTCTTCCAGTGCCCGGTACTTGCCGCCAAAGAAGATCAGGGGCCGGCCGTCGTGCCGGGCCTGATGGCGGACCACCCGCCCGATGAAGATGACGTGGTCGCCGCCGTCGTGCTGCGCGTAGGGCTCGCATTCGAACGTGGCCAGCGCATCCGGCAGCAGCACATGGCGCTCGCCGTCCTGCGCGCCGAAGTCGATGCCTTCCCACTTGCCTGTGTTCGCCTTCGCGAACCGGTTCGAGATCTCCTGCTGCGCTTCGGCCAGCACGTTGACCGCGAAGCGGGGGGCCGTGCGCAAGTCGCCAAGGCTCAGGCAGCGGCGGTCGACCGAGAACAGCACCAGCGGCGGGTCCAGCGACACCGAGTTGAACGACGCCACCGTGATGCCGACCGGCACCCCCTCTTCGCGCGGCGCCGTGATCACGGCGACACCCGTTGCAAACATCGCCAGCGCATTCCTGAAGCGGCGCTGTGCATCGGCGTCCATCTCGACGCCACGACCGGCAGATGACTCAGCCATCACGACTCCTACGCATGTTTGTTCCATCAACTCTATTGCTTTGTTTATTAGCTTTGTAAGTTAGATATTATTGAATGCTAGGTAACAACGCTATTCAAGTTAGTGGAAACCCTAGGCGGGATCCGGAGGGCGCGCGCGCCGGCCCCTGAAGAAATCCGCAAAGCCTTGCTGAACAAGACTTTGCGGGCGGCACGCCGGGTCACCAGACACGCCGGCAGAGCCAGTGGAGAGGCGTCAAGCAACCCTACCGGCAGCATGGCACCCGCCCGGCGCGCGGGCACCCGGTGCTAGACTCGGCCCCACTTTCCTTGACCAGCGGGTTCGCCTGCACACGGTCCTCCCCACCTCCGCATCCAGGAAATGAGCCCCATGCCAACCGAACCGAAATCCCTTCCGATCTACATGGACTACAGCGCGACGACGCCGGTCGACGCCCGCGTCGTCGAGAAGATGGTCCCGTTCCTGCAGCACCAGTTCGGCAACCCGGCCTCGCGCAGCCACTACTACGGCTGGCAGGCGGAAGAGGCGGTGGAAGCCGCGCGCGCGCATGTCTCGGCGCTGCTCAATGCTGACCCGCGCGAGATCGTCTGGACCTCCGGCGCGACCGAGGGCAACAACCTGGCCATCAAGGGCGCAGCGCATTTCTATCGGGGCAAGGGGAATCACATCGTCACGGTCAGGACCGAGCACAAGGCGGTGCTCGATACCTGCCGCGAGCTGGAACGGCAGGGCTTTGCGGTGACCTACCTGGATGTCGGCGAAGACGGCCTGGTCGATCTCGACACGCTGTGCGGCGTATTGCGGCCGGACACCATCCTGGTGTCGGTGATGATGGTCAACAACGAGATCGGCGTGATCCAGCCGGTCGCGCAGATCGGTGAGATCTGCCGCGCGGCAGGCATCGTGTTCCACTGCGATGCGGTGCAGGCGGCGGGCAAGGTTCCCATCGACCTGGAGGCGCTGAAGATCGACCTGCTTACGGTGACCGCGCACAAGGTCTACGGCCCCAAGGGCATCGGCGCGCTCTACGTGCGACGCAAGCCGCGCATCCGGCTGGAAGCGCAGATCCACGGCGGCGGGCATGAGCGCGGCATGCGCTCCGGCACCCTCCCGACGCACCAGATCGTGGGCATGGGCGAAGCCTTCAGGCTGGCAAGACTGGAACTGGCGGAAGAAGCGCGCCGTGTAGGCGCGCTGCGCGACCGGCTGCTGGCGGGGCTGTCGCGGCTGGACGAGGTCTACGTCAATGGCAGCCTCGCGCACCGCATCCCGCACAACCTGAACATCAGCTTCAACTTTGTCGAAGGCGAATCCCTGATCATGGGCATTAAGGACGTGGCGGTGTCTTCGGGCTCGGCCTGCACCTCAGCCTCGCTGGAGCCGTCGTTCGTGCTGCGGGCGCTCGGCCGCAGCGACGAACTGGCGCACAGCTCGATCCGCTTTACGCTGGGCCGCTATACCACCGAAGCGGAAGTCGATGAAGTGATCCGGCAGGTCAGCGCCACGGTGTCGCGGCTGCGCGAACTGAGCCCGCTATGGGAAATGCACCAGGAGGGCATCGATGTCGGCACCGTCCAGTGGGCCGCGCACTGAAGGCAGCGGGCTAGCCCTTCTGGCGGCGCGCCTGCAGGTGCTCCAGGTCGAGCGCGGCGCGGTCGCCGTTGGCGACCAGGCGGTCGACCACCGAGCACAGCACCTTGAATTCGGTGCGGGTGACGCCGTCGAACAGCACGTCATTGATCTGCTGCTGCACCGGCAGCAGTTCATTGAGCAGCTTCGATCCCGCCGCCGTGATGGTCAGCCGCATCTTGCGCTTGTCGTCGGGATGGGCCTTCTTGTCGATCAGGCCAAGCTTCTTCAGCTTGCCGGTTTCGATGGTAATGAACGGGCCGCTCAGGTGCAGGTGGTCGGCCAGCTGGTTCACCGTTACCTCGCCTTGCTGCGAAAGGTGCGAAATGGAGCGGATCAGCGAGTACTGTACCCCGGTCAGGCCGATCAGGCTGCCGAAGCCGTCGCGCACGGAAAGCAGCCGCGCGGCAAACGGCAACAGGCCATTGACCAGGTGCCGGAACTCGCGGTCCGAGCCATCGATCAGGCAAGCCGGGTGCGTGATCGTCAGAGTCTTGCTTGCAGGATTCGTCGCCATCGTCGCTTAGGTCATTTAGCTTGCAATGCAAGCTTTGTGCCAAATTCTATCAAACTCCCTGCGTCGCCCCGGCGCTTGTGTGCCATCCCCTACACCCCAAAAGGTTACCCGGCATGAACCCGATCTCACTCACCGCGGCAAAAGCGCTGCTCGCCCTCTATGTCGAGGCCAAGGACAATAATCGGCCGGCGCTGATCGCTGAAGCTTTTGCGCAGGATGCGTCGCTGACGTTCTCGATCGACACCGATACCATCAGCTTTCCGGCGAAGACGGAAGGCGCGTCAGCCATCGCCGCGACGCTGGTGAGCGACTTTGCGCGGACGTTCGACCGCTGCCGGACGTACTACATCGGCGACGCCGCCGCCGCGTTCACGGGGAACACCATGACCATTCCGTGGCTGGTGGTGATGCGCGAAACGGCGGCCCACACCTTGCGCGCGGGGAAAGGTTTCTACCGCTGGGGCTTTGCCGCCGGGCACGACGGTTCATACCGTATCGCCAGCCTGCATATTCATATCGAGCGGATGGACTCGGTGCCGGATCCGGGGGCGGCGGTGTTGTCGGCCTTGCAGTCGTCGTTGCCCTATCCCTGGCTGCCCGAACCCACGCTGAAGACGGTCATTGAAGGCAGCGCCGCGGCACAGCCGGGACTTGCGTTCCTGCAGGCCTTTACGGCGCCGGCGCGCATGGCTTAAGCCTTTGCTAAAGCCTGCCCTGCCGCTGGCGCCCGCAATGGCTTGTCCTTACCCCGTCACCCGCCGCAAGCACGCCAGGAACCACTGCGCCAGCGCCGGTACCGGCCGCTGCGGGTTGAACAGGATATGGCTCTGGAAGGCGATGACAGGCTCGAACGGAATCGCCTTGACGCCGGCCGGCTTCAGGCTGCGCACCACCAGCGGGTTGACCACGCTGACGCCCAGCCCCATGCCGACCATCGTGCAGATGGTGGCGGCATAAGGCGTCTCCAGCGTCAACACGCGCCGGTCATCCGGCACGAAGGCGGCATCGACCGTGGTGCGCGTGCCGTCGCCATGAGTCAGCGAGATAAAGCGCTCGCCGTCGAGGTCGCTGGCGTGGATGCGGCGCTTGCGCGCCAGCCGGTGCGTGGCCGGCACGATGCATACGCCGTCCTCGCGGCGCAGCAGCTCGCTGCGGATGCCGGTGGTCTCGGCCATATACGACACCAGCCCGATATCGCAGAACCGCGCCGCGGTCCACTTGGCCACCGTGGGCGAATCGTTGGTATGCACGGCGATCGGCACGTCCGGATAGCGTTCGCGAAAGGCCAGGATGGCCTGCGGCATCACGCTCATCGCAATCGACGGCACCGTGCCGATACGCAACGTGCCCACCCCTGACTCGCGGATCGACCGCGCCGAGGCACGCAGGCTGTCCAGGCCAACGAAGGAACGCTCCACATCCAGGAACAGGGCCTCGGCCTCGTCGGTGGGCGCGAGCCGGTTGCCGACCCGCTCGAACAGCCGGAAGCCCGTTTCGCGCTCCAGCTGGCCGATCACGCGGCTGATATTCGGCTGCGAGGTGTGCAGCTGCGCCGCCGCCTCGGTCATGGAGCGTGTGAGCATGACGGCACGGAACGCTTCGATCTGCTTGTAGTTCATGGGGGCGCTGGGCTGGAACACGGAGGGCAGCCGCAGCATATCAAATCCGCATATCTGCAGCCAAAGTTCTGATTTGACGATATATCCCGCGGATTTCCATACTTGCTCCATCGTTTCAGGAGATCGAACAGCATGGAATCCAAAGTCAGCCGCCGCCTGACCCAGCCCACCGCCGCCGAGGTATGCGAACACATCTACCTGCCGCGCCTGATGCGCGAGTTCGGCAGCGGCTTCCGCTATCTCACCGACATCAACCAGGCGCACCTGCTGATGCTGCACGGCACTGAGCTGATCCCCGCGGACGTGGCTGCGGTGCTGGCCCAGGCACTGGAGCGCATCGAGTCCGAGGGCGCCGGCGCCGTGCAGCTGGATCCGGCGCGCGAAGACGCGTACTTCAACTACGAAGCCCACCTGATGCAGATCGCCGGCGCGGACGCCGGCGGCAGGCTGCATGTCGCGCGCAGCCGCAACGACATCCTCGCCACGCATGACCGGCTGCGCGCGCGCGACCTGGCGCTGGACATCCTGGATGCCATGCTCGCGGTGCGTTCGGTGGCGCTGGACCAGGCTGCCGCTTACGCCGACGTGGTGATGCCCGGGTATACCCACCTGCAGGCAGCGCAGCCGATCACCTATGGCTACTACCTCGCCGGCTTTGCCGAAGCGCTCGGCCGGGATATCGCGCGCCTGGAGCGGGCGCTGGCAGCGCTGGATGCCTGCCCGCTCGGCGCCGGCGCGCTGGCCGGCACGGCATTCGCGATCGACCGGGCGGCGACGGCGCGCTGGCTGGGTTTCTCCACCTTCGTGCCGAACTCGCTCGATGCCGTGGCATCGCGCGACTTTGCGTGGGAGATGCTGTCGGCGATCACCATCGCCGCCGTCACCTGGGGCCGCGTGGCGCAGGACCTGTACGTCTGGGCCACGCCGGAATTCGGCCTGATCGACTTCCCGGACAGCGTGGCGGGCACCTCCAGCATCATGCCGCAGAAGAAGAACCCGGTCGTGCTCGAATACCTGAAGGGCAAGGGCGGCCACATGGTGGGCCTGCTGACCGGTGCGCTGGCCGCGCTCAAGGGCAGCCACTTCACGCATTCCGGCGACGGCAACCGCGAAAGCATGCGCGGCTTCTGGGAGGCCGGCGACGAATGCCTGCGCTGCCTGTCGCTGCTGCGCCTGGTGATCGCCAGCGCCACGCCGCAACGGGCCGGCATGCTGTCGCGCGCACGCCGCGACTTCTCCACGGCGACAGACCTCGCCGATGCGCTGGTCCGCGAGGCCGGCATGTCGTTCCGCCAGGCCCACCACATCGTCGGTGCCGTGGTGCGCGACGCGCTCGACCAGCATCTTCCCGCGGACGAAATCAGCGCGGACATGGTCGATGCCGCCGCGGTGCGCGTCGCGGGCCGCCCGGCGGGCCTGGGCGCGGCCGCGGTAGCACGCTGCCTGGATCCCGAGCAGGGTGTCGCCGCGCGCACAGCAGCGGGCGGCCCGGCACCGGCGCTGGTGCGCGACAACGTGGCCGCCCAGCACGCCGCGACCCAACTGGCGCGGGAGAGCCTTGACGCCACACGGTCGCGCCTGGACGCCGCCCGCGCGACGCTCAAGCGCTCGGTCGGCCACCTCGCCGCCTCAATTCACTGAACCACGGCGCGCATCGCAGCCGGCATTGCCCTTATCCTTGTCCCACGGAGAACCCGCCCCCATGAAACCAATCGCACATGCGCTGGCTGCAACGTGTCTGACGCTAGCAACTACGCTCGCCACCACGCTGGCCCTCGCCGGCCCCTACCCTGACAAGCCGATTCGCCTGGTGGTGCCGTTCCCCCCGGGCGGTACCACCGACCTGCTCGGCCGGGTGCTGGCGACCCGGCTGTCCGAAACGCTGGGCCAGCAGGTCGTCGTGGACAATCGTCCCGGCGCTGGCGGCACCATCGGCTCGGACGTGGTGGCCAAGGCGCCGGCCGATGGCTACACCCTGCTGTTCGGCACCGTGGGCACGCAGTCGATCAACGCGACGCTCTACAAAAAGCTGCCGTTCGATGCGCAGAAGGATTTCTCGCCGGTGGCGCTGTTCGCCGGCGTGCCGAACATCCTCGTGGTCAACCCCAACGTGCCGGCCAGGAACGTGCGCGAACTGGTGAGCTATGCCAAGGCCAATCCCGGCAAGCTGAACATGGGCTCGGCGGGCAACGGCACCACCAACCACCTTTCGGGCGAACTGTTCAAGTCGATGGCGGGCATTGAGATCGTGCACGTGCCGTACAAGGGCAGTGGACCGGCAATGGCCGACCTGCTGGCCAACCAGGTGCAGCTGATGTTCGACAACCTGCCGGGCTCGCTGCCGCACGTGAAGGCGGGCCGCTTGCGTGCGCTGGCGGTGACCAGTGCTACGCGCTCGCCAGCGCTGCCGGACGTGCCGACCATGGCCGAGGCTGGTATCAGCGGCTATGAGGCCGACGTCTGGTTCGGTGTGGTCGCGCCGCGCGGATTGCCGCCGGCGGTCGCGAGCCGGCTGTCGCAGGAGATCACCCGTATCGCGCAGGACAAGGCGATGCGTGACAAGCTGGTGCACGCTGGGGCGTCGCCGCTGACTTCGACACCGGAGCAGTTCTCGATGCTGATCCGGCACGATACGGACAAGTGGGCGAAGCTGGTGCGGGAATCGGGCGCGAGTATTGATTGAGGTGAGTAACGGGAAGACAGTATGTCAGCCCGGGCCGGTGCGCTGCGCCGGCTTCGTGACATTTATGCATTGTTCCGCACTTCTGGCTTTCGAGGCGGCTTAACGTCCGCCGCAAAAAGTTTCACTTCACTAAGGCCCGGCTGTCATGGAACATTTGCGGGCGTCGCCATTGCTGGCATGAGGGCACGGCCGCGCAAGTCCGGCGTCATGGCAACGGCACCCGTCCTGCGCTGGTAAGGATTCTCCTCTATTGGAGTTCACCATGGCACGCATACCGGTTCTGAGCTTGCTAGTCATCGCGCTGGCGGCTTGCAGCACGCCTTCCAAGACCTCCAGCACGCCGCCAAGCCCGCCTGCGGCTTCGGCCGCCCCAACGCCTGCTGCGCCCACCAAGGCGCCGGTTGATGCGAAGGCAGTCGACCCGGCCGCCGTGCAGGCGCTGAACGACATGGGTAAATACCTCCAGTCGCTCAAGCAGTTCGAAGTCTTCATCGACCTTTCCGGGGAGCGGGTGCTGATGGATGGCCAGAAGCTGCAGCACGCGGCGACGGCCGATCTCGATGTCCGGCGGCCGGACAGGTTGCGCGCCCAGATGCGCAGCGCGCGTTCGCAGCGCGACCTGATCTATGACGGCAAGAAGGTGACCCTTTCCATGCCCGTGCAGAAGTACTACTCGCAGGCGGACTTCACCGACAACCTCGGCGTGCTCGTCCAGCGCCTGAGGGAGCGGTTCGGCGTCGAGATTCCTTCGGCCGACCTGTTCCTGTGGGGCACGCCCGCCGCCCCGCTCGACGACCTGGAATCGGCGATGATTGCCGGCCAGGACATCGTCGGCGGCGAGCTGTGCGACCACTATGCCTTCCGCCAGGGCCAGCTCGACTGGCAGATCTGGATCGCCACCGGCAGCCGGCCGCTGCCGCGCAAGCTCGTCATCACCAATCGGTCCGACGAGGCCAGGCCGCAATCGGTCACGCTTTACAAGTGGAACCTGAATCCGAGGTTCGGCGATTCCGTGTTCGCGTTCAAGCCACCCAAGGATGCCAGGCAGGCAGAGTTTGTTCCCCTGAAGGCCCGGTAAAGGAGCATCGCCATGACCTACACATTTGGTAAGCCGTTTGCGGTGTGCATGGCCGCGCTTGTCCTGGTGGCATCGGGCTGGACGCCGACCGCGGAAGCTGCTCGGGGCGAGGGCCGCGCCGCCGGCGCGCATGCCGGTGGACAAGGCCGCGCCGCCGCGGCCGGCGGCGCACGCGAGGTAAACAACCAGCGTGCCGATGTACGTACCAACAACGTCCGCAACTCGAGCGTCAACAATGTCAATGCCAGCCGCAACGTCAATGTCAATACCAACCGGAACGTCAACGTAAATGTCGATAGCCATGGCTGCTGCGGCTGGGACAACGATTACCACCCGGTGGCGACAGCCGCAGCGGTCACCGCCACGGTCGCGGTCACGTCGGCGGTGGTGGGCTCCTTCGTTCGCTCCGTTCCGCCGAGCTGCGTTCCTGTCAACTACGGTGGCATGGTTTACCAGCAATGCGGCAGTACCTGGTACCTGCCGCAGGGGTCGCAGTATGTTGTGGTCAACCCGCCATACTGACGAAAGGAGACTGCAATGGTGGCCGCCCTACGCACCTCTAGCGGCGCACAGGGCGGTCGTCCAGTGCATACCCGGCGCCAGTGATGCCCGACTCACTTCCGCCCCAAGCTTCGCGGCTTTCGAACTGGTCCCTCCCCTAATCTGAACACGCCGCGCGGTTCAGCACGAAGTCGAAGTCGAGCCGCCAGCTGCCATCGCCCTGCCGCACCCACTCGCCCACCAGCGATTCGCGCACGCCGAACACAGCGTCGGAATCAAGATACTGGTCGCCCTTGCGGAAGACATGGGTGACCAGCGTCTCGTAGCCCGGCGCCTGGATCATGAAATGCAGGTGCGCGGGCCGCCACGGGTGGCGGCCGGTGGCACGCAGCAAGTCACCCACCGGGCCGTCATCCGGAATCGGGTACGCCTGTGCCAGCACCGTGCGGAAGCGGAACCTGCCGTTCGCATCGCTATGCAGCACGCCACGCCCCTGAGCCTGGTCCAGGCCGGCGTACTGCACGTCGTAGCGGCCGTCGGCATCGGCCTGCCAGACGTCGATGGTCGCGCCCGGCACCGGCTCACCGGCGAGGTCGCGGATGGTGCAGGACACCTCGCACGGTTCTCCTTTGGCGCCGTTGGCGAGATCGGCGCCATCCTCGTAGTGCGGTGCGCCTTCCACGTGGAACGGGCCGAACACCGTGGCTTCGGTGCAGCCGGCCGGCTTGCGGTTGTTCATGCAGACCGTCAGCATCGACAGGCCGAGCACGTCGCTGAGCAGGATGAATTCCTGCCGCTTGTCATCGCACTTGTGGCCGGTGGCGGTCAGGAAGCGGATGCCCTGCAACCACTCCGCTTCCGTCAGCCTCACGTCACGGGCAAAGTCGTGCAGGTGCCGCACCAGGCTGGCGACGATCTCCCTGACGCGTGGATCGGGCGTGTCGGCCAGGCGTGCCAGCACCGCCTGGGTGATGGTGTCCTCGTCGAGATTGCGCATGCTTGTCTCCGTTGGATTGTGGGGAAGCCGGGGTCGGATCGTTTGGGCCTACGCCAGCGTGCAGGCCTGCTCGAACGCCAGGCGCGGGCTGCGCGGAAACACCCGGCCGGGATCGCCATGGCCCAGTCCACAGATAAAGTTCGACCGGATCGTCGTTCCCGCAAAGAAAGCCGCGTCCACCGCGGCATTGTTGAACCCCGACATCGGTCCGCAATCCAGCCCGACCGCGCGCGCGGCCATGATCAGGTAGGCGCCCTGCAGCGTGCCGTTGCGGAACGCCGTGGTCTCGGCGAAAGCGGCCTTCTCCGGGCCTTCGAACCAGGACTTGACCGCAGGGTTGTGCGGGAACAGCTCAGGCAGGCGGTCGTAGAAGCGGGTGTCATAGCCGACGATGGCCACCACCGGCGCGTTCATCACCTTGTCGACGTTGGCCGGCGCCACGGCGCCCGCGAGCTTTTGCTTGGCTTCCATGCTGCGGACGAAGACGATGCGCGCGGGCGAGCAGTTGACCGAGGTCGGGCCGAACTTCATCTGGTCATAGATCTCGCGCAGCCTGGCGTCGGGAACGTCGCGGTCGAGCCAGCCGTTCTGGCTGCGTGCCTCGCCGAACAGGGTAGCAAGGGAAATGGTGGCAGTCATGATGGTTTCCTTCTCTTGTGGATGCGAAAAAACGCGGGCGGGCCGGGCGGAGCCCCCTCCCCCGTCCGCCGCGCGGGTCAAATCGCCATGGCGCCCGCCAGCGCGACTTCTTCCTGGTGCCGTGCGGCGTCGAGCGCCTTGGCGTAGTCGGCGGTCTTGCGGTATTCGGTGTCGTCGGTCACCGCCGAATCGATGCCGCACACCTGCCGCGCCAGCTTGCCGTACGGCCCGGAGCCCGAGAACTCGGCGCGCTGCATGGTCAGCATGCGGATGCCCTGCAGCGGCGTGCCGTTGAAGTTCTCGAACACGAACAGGCGGCTGCCCCAGTCGGTGAGGAACAGGTCGCGGATCACGCGGCCGATCTTCACGCGGTCATGCGGGCGGCCCACCGGGCCGTTGTTCATGCGCTCGAACCAGCCATTGAGCTTGTCGTCGTTCCACTGGTCCTCGCTGGCAAAGATCAGCGCACTGCGGCCGGACAGGTCCACCAGCTCGTAGATCATCTGCGAGAAATTCTCGAGGTAGAGCGCACGGCCGAAGTCGTAGATCAGGATGTTGGGCTTGTAGTGGCCGCCGGGCGTATGGAAGCCCAGTTCCTCGCTGGCGATCAGGTGTGCCAGCATGGCCTGGTGGAAACCGATCAGCTTGGCCACACGGGTCTGCACCGCCGGGATCTTGTTGGTGCCGATATGCTCGGTGATCAGCACCGCCAGGCCGGCCACCAGCTCGGCCCGCACCATCTGCCGGATCAGCGCGTGGTAGTGCAGCCAGTCGAACACGCGCTGCGGGTACAGCTTGGCATGGTTGGGATTGCCGATATGGAAGACGTGCGACCACGGGATGAAGACGTTCTCGAATACGGTCATGCCGTCGAGTTCGTCGCCCTGCGCGGCAAGCGGGTGCTCGACCTTGTCATCCTTGACCAGGCTCTCGCGGCAGACGATGGTGACGCCCGGCGTGTTGACCGGTGTCGCGGCAAAGATGACCTGGTCGCCGGGAATACCGGGGCGGAAGAACACGCCGATGTGGATCCAGTCGGCAAAGGCCACGCCGGTGCCGATGGCCTTCACGCCGTTCACCACGATGCCCTTTTCGTTCTTTTCCACCACGCGCAGGCCGGGCGAGCGCTCCTGCGCGTCCGGGTTGGAACGGTCCATCTGCGGGTCCACGAACTGCGGGGCGCAGTTCAGGTCATGCTCCCGGGCGTAGCGGATGAAGTCGACGATCTTGCCGGCCTTGATATGCCCGTCGTCGCCGATCGACTGCGTTTCCCACGGCGCGGGGTCGTCGATGTAGGTGGTCAGCACATAGTTGTTGACGTCCGGCGTGCGGGGGAACGACGCGCCCGCCATCTCGCGCATGACAGTCTCGTGGTACTTGCGCTTGCGGCGCAGCTGCTCCTTGTCGCGGTGGCCGAACCACTGCATGGCCCGGCGCTGGCCACCCTCGTCGATATAGGTCATCACGTCCTGCAGGTCCGGGCGATGGTGCAGGTCGTAGAAGTCGGCGTGGCGCTGCGCGTAGTCGCGTGTCTTGGGGTGGGTGGCAACGTTGTCGATCTTCTCGTTGCCGACCCAGACATTGCGGCCGTCGTTCAGGGATTCCAGGTACTGCGTGCCGGTACGAATCATGGCGGTGTCTCCTTGGCAAAGGCTCTGCTGCGCGGGCCGTGCGGACTCGCGTGGTTGGGGGTTCAGGGGAAGCGGCGCGCGGCGCCTAAGCAGCAACCGGTGTGGTAGTCGCGTAGCTGCGCTGGCAATAGACCAAAGGGGGAACGCTGTCCGTCTCGTCGTGCGCGGCCGACACGACCCGGGCCAGGAAGATGCTGTGGCTGCCCACTTCGAAGGCCTCGCTGATGCGGCAGTCCAGCGTCAGCGCGGCATCGCTGCTGCACGGTGCACCGGTGCGCTGGCGATGCCAGGTGCCGGTGGCAAAGCGCTCGGGCATGGGCAGCCCGCCGGCGCCGGCGAAAACCTGTGACAGCCCGGACTGTCCCGCGTGCAGCCAGTTGACGCTGAGCACCCCGTTGGCCTTGATGACCGCATTGGCGTAGCTGTTGCGATTGATGCAGACCAGCACTGTCGGCGGGTTGTCGCAGACCGAACAGACCGCCGAGCAGGTCACGCCCGCCTCGCCTGCCTGGCCGTTGGTGGCAATCACCGTCACCGGCGTTGCGGCGCGCGACAGCGCCTCCCTGAACCGCTGCGCACTGATGCCATCGGGAACTTCTCTGTCCTGGCTGCCCGACGGCGCCGCGAAGGGAAATCCGTTCATGTCGTCCTCCTTTGGTGATGACTTCTCGCATCCGGATCCAGGTTTCGCCACCGGCGCGATGCGCGCTTGTTGTATTCATGGCTGCGCGTTCCACGTAGACTAGTTGCAACGCCGGACTTCTACTATTGAGACGACGTCATGGACACTATTCCTCAGCGGCATGAAGACGATCTGGGCCTGCATCACCTGCAGGTGCTCGACGTGCTGCTCGCCGAGCGCAGCCTGACCAGGGCCGCACGCGTGCTCAACATCACGCAGCCGGCGCTGAGCAAGACGCTGGCAAAGCTGCGCACGTACTTTGGCGATCCGCTGTTCGTGCGCGTGGCCTTGCGCATGGAACCCACGCCCAAGGCGCTGGCGCTGGCCGAGCCGGTGCGCGGCATCCTGGAACGCATGCGCGCGCTGCGTTCCGACCACGTGGCCTTCGATCCAGCCACGTCATCACGCACCTTCAGCTTCTTCATCATCGATGCCGGCGGGGCGCAGATGCTGCCGCCGCTCATCAACCGCCTGGCCAACGGCGCGCCCGGCGTGCATGTGCAGGCCGTCAATTGCGACGCACAGCACATCGACCTGTGGCTGGAGTCCGGGCTGGTCGACCTGGCCATCGGCTCGTTCCCCGGCCTGACGCAGGGCGTGCGGCGCCAGCCGCTGTGGCGCGAGCGCTATGTCGCCGTGACGCGCCGCGGCCACCCGCGCCTGGGCGCGCGCCCGGACCTTGCCGCGTTCATCGCGGAACAACACGTGCTGGTGACGGCGGCCGGGACCGGGCACGAGCACCTGTCGGTGGAACGCGCCGTCGAGGCCGCCGTGCCGCGCGAGAAGATCGTCTGTCGCGTGCCCATGTTCACGACCGCCGCGCTGATCGCGTGTCGCTCCGACGCCGTGGTGCTGTTGCCGATGACGCTGGGGCGGATGCTGGCGGACGAGATGGGACTGCAACTGGTCACGCCGCCGCTGGACTTGCCCGAGATCGAGGTTGCGATGTACTGGCACGACCGCGTGCATCGCGAGAGTGGCAACCAGTGGATACGCGGGGTACTGCGCGAGTTGTTCCAGCAGCACGCGTCGGCCGTGGCCGAGGCATAGGGGGAAGCCCTCACCATCGCGCTGGTTATGGTGGCTATGCCGGCGCGCCCGCTGGCAGCCCGGGCCGGTGCCGCCTAGCATGGCTCTCATGTTTCATCGGGAGCCTCCCATGCAGCTACTCTCCGAAGCAGAAGCCTTCGCGCCCTCCGGCGCCGTGGTATCGATCGGCATGTTCGATGGCGTGCATCGCGGACACCGCGCCGTGCTGGCGCAGTTGCGCGCCCGCGGCGATGCGCTGGGGCTGCCTGCCGTGGTGGTCACCTTCGATCCGCACCCGCGTGCCGTGGTCACGCCGCACCGCGCGCCGCCGCTGCTCGGCAGCGTCGGGCAGCGCCTGGCACTGCTGGCCGCGAGCGGTGCCGTGGATGCCTGCCTGGTGATCCGCTTTGACCGTGCGCGCAGCACGCAGCCCGTGGACGCATTCGTCGAACAGACCCTGCTGGGCGGGCTCGGCATGCGGGCCCTGGTGGTGGGAGAGAATTTTGCGTGCGGGCACCAGCGCAAGGGGGACGTGGCTTACCTGGTGCAAGCCGGGCTGCGCCACGGCTTTACGGTCAACCCGGTGGCACTGCGGCAGGCAGCCGAAGCCGGCAGCGATGCACCGTGCTCCTCGACCTACGCCCGGCAGCTGGTATCGGCCGGCGACGTGGAGCTTGCCGGCGCCGTGCTGGGGCATCCGCACGAACTGGCCGGCACCGTCATGGCCGGGCCGGCAGCTCATGCGCTGGCAGTGAGGCTGCCGCAGGGGATCTGCACGCCCGCCCCGGACGATTACGACGGCGCGGTGGCGCAAGCGGGTGATGGGAGATGGATGCCGGCCATGCTGCAGGTCCGCGCGGGCGTGTGCGGCGTGACGCTGCACACGCGCGACGCGGCCAGGCTACCGGAAGGCAGCCGGATCCTGCTGCGCTTTACCGCGAGGCGGCTACGCGCGGCGGCCGCGTGAGGCCGCCATCGCACCAAAAGTCAGGCGCTGAACCCGCCATCGATCATCAGGCTGGCGCCCGTCACAAATCCGGCTTCCGGGCCCGCGACATAAGCCACCATGCCCGCGATCTCGTCCGGCGTCGCGTGGCGTCGCAGCGCCATCAGGTCATGCAGCGCGGCGCCGAATTCGCCGGCTTCCGGATTCATGTCGGTGTTGGTCGGACCCGGCTGGATGTTGTTGACGGTGATGCCGCGCGGACCCAGGTCGCGTGCCATGCCTTGCACCAGGCCCAGCAGCGCGGACTTGCTCATGGCATACGCGCTGCCGCCGGGGAACGGCATGCGGTCGGCATTGGTGCTGCCGATATTGATGATGCGGCCGCCCTGCCCCATGTGCGGCAGTGCAGCTTTCGCGGCGACGAAGACGGCGCGCACGTTGACGGCGAGCGTCTTGTCGAAGTCCTCCAGCGAGAAGCTCTCGACCGGGCCGAGCAGCAGCACGCCGGCGTTGTTGACCAGGATGTCGAGCTTGCCGAACTGGTGTGCGACGTCGTTGATCGCACCGGTGAGCGCTCCGGGGTCGGCGGCGTCGGCCTGGATGGCGAGCGCGCGGCCGCCGGCCGCCTCCACTTCAGCCACCAGCGTATTGGCCGCGGCCGCCGATTGCTGGTAAGTGAAGGCGACTGCCGCGCCCTCGCGCGCCAGGCGGCGGACGATCGCCGCGCCGATGCCGCGGGCGCCACCGGTGACAAAAGCGGTTTTTCCGGAGAGGGTGGTCATGAAGTGCTCCTGAACATGAGAAGTTGGTGAGACCAGTATGGTTGGCGCATTGCATCGCCGGTAGTCACTAGTCGGCATCAACTTTTTCAACCGCTGGTATAAGCTGGTGGCATGGAAGCGCTCAATCTCCTCGAATCGTTCGTCCGGAGTGCCGAAGCCGGCAGTTTCTCGGCCGCCGCACGCCAGCTTGGGTTGACGCCTGCCGCGATCAGCAAGAACGTGGCGCGCCTGGAATCGCACCTTGGCCTGCGGCTGTTCCAGCGCAGCACGCGCCAGCTGACGCTGACCGCAAGCGGCGAACAGTTTCTCCGGCAGGTATCCGATCCGTTCTCGACCCTGCGCGACGCCTTTGCCAGTGCCTCGCAAGACGCCGGCAAACCCGCGGGGGTGCTGAAAGTCAGCATGGCGCTCGCCTTCGGCAGGGAATACCTGGTACCGCTGCTGGGAGAATTCCTGGAACGCTATCCCGCGATCGTGCCGGACTGGCACTTCGAGAACCGGCCCGTGGACCTGATCCAGGACGGCTTCGACGCCGCGATCGGCGGCGGGATCGAGTTGACCGACGGCGTGGTCGCGCGCGAGCTGGCGCCTACACACATCGTGGTGACGGCATCGCCCGCGTACATGAAAGGCAGGCCGTTGCCGAAGCATCCGCGCGATCTTGCCGTGCTGGACGGGATCGTGCGGCGCTCAGGTTCGACCGGCCGGCTGCGCGCGTGGACGCTGCGCAACCAGGTCGGCGAAGAGGCGCCAGCCGAGCACCGCACGCGGATGGTCTTCGACGACCCGGAAGCGATGGCGCATGCGGCCATTCTCGGCCTGGGCGTTGCGCTGCTGCCGACCCCGCATGCCGCCAGGTGGCTGGAGAGCGGTGCGCTGATGCGGCTGCTGCCGGCCTGGTATGCCGACAACGGCCCGGTCTCGCTGTACTACCCCAACAAGAAACTGCTGCCCCCGAAGACGCGGGTGTTCATCGATTTCGTTGTCGACGCTTTCCGCCACGGGAGGCTGGCAACGCGCTTCGACGCGCGCTGAGCCTGCACTAGCTCGCCAGCGGCCGCCTGGCGGGCCCTGACAGCGCCGCAACGGCCTTGTCCATCAGATGCAGCAACATGCGCAATTCCGGCCCCGCCATGCCGCCATCGAGCGCGTCGGCCATCTGCCTGCGCAGTTGGGCATCGACCTTGCCGCACAGGGCCTCTCCCGAGGGGCTGATGCACAAACTGACGCTGCGCCGGTCTCCTGGCACCTTCAGCGCCACGATCAGTTCGCGCTCGCGCAGCAGGTACACCGCGCGCGACAGCGCGCCAGCGTCATGGTCGATGGCGGCGGCGATTTCGGTGAGGGTGCTGCCGTCGGCGCCGCGCAGATGGCACAGGATCAGCCACTGCGACACGGTCAGGTCCGCGTCGCGCAACACCGGAATGGCACCATGCTGGGTGGCGCGCCGCAGGCGGCTGGTCGCTACCAGGACCGCGGACAGTGCCACCGCATCCGACGGCTGCGGGTCGCGGCTCATCGGATCACCTTCTGGACCAGGCTCACCGCGACCGCCAGCACCGCCACCACCGCCAGCGCGCGAAAATGGTCGAGGTTAGCCAGCAGCGCGGACTGCTGCGCCAGCACCTGAGCGATCTGCGCGGTGGCCAGTTCCGCGGCGCGGACGGGATCCATCGCGTTCGAGAACGCCGCCGTGAAGCGCGCGTGGGTCTCCTGGTACTGCGGATTGGCAGGATTGATCGCGCCGTGCAGCGTGCTGTAGTGCCACGTCGTCAACCACTGCTGCCCGACCGTGGCAAGCGTCACGCCCAGCGCCTGGCCCATCTGCCCCAGCATGTTCTTGGTCTGCTGCGCGTGCGAGAACACCGACTCGTCGTGCATGACGCCGTTGAAGGTCTGCATGGCCGTGACCGGCATCAGCATCATGATGAAGACCCCATAGAGCGCGAGCGCGGGCAGGATATGGCCCCACAGGTCGGGCGCGGGCGTGGTCCGGCTCATCAGCCAGGCGGAGGCCGCCAGCGCCAGGAAGCCCGCGACAAAGTACTTGCGCGGGCTGGGCCAGCGCGGCAGCAGGCGCGTCATTGTCAGCCAGGTCGCGACGCCGGCGCCAAGCCCGAGCGCATAGAACTGTCCGGCGGTGGACCACGAGTGCCCCAACGAGCGCTGCAGCATGATCGGCAGCAGGTAGCCGTTCGCGCCCAGCGTCACATAGCAGAAGGTAAAGAGCGCCAGGCCGCTCAGGTAGCGCGGCTCGACCAGGCTGCGCAGCTTGAGCAGCGGACGTGTGCTTCTGGATTCCGTCCAGATAAAGGCAAGCAGCGCGGTGGCGCCCGCAACCGCGCCGATCACCAGCCACAGCTGGTCGGCGTAGAAGTCGTAATAGGAACGCTGCAGCACGAACAGGAGCAGGAAGCTGCCGACCGCCAGCGCCGCAAGCCGAACCGGATGGGCGTCCGAGCGTTGCGCCGGCGCCAGCGTGGCCGTGGGCAGGACGCGGGTGGCCGGAAGCAACGCCAGCACGGCAGCGGCCACCAGCCAAAAGATCAGGGGCCACCGGTCTGCCGTGACGATGACGGAGGCCAGCCAGGGCCCGATCGCCGTACCGCAGCAAATGCCCGTGGCCAGCGCCTTGATGCCGAGGAACCTGCCCGGACTCGGAGGGATCAGGTTCACCGCCAGCCGCGACGAGGTCAGCATGCCCGCGCAGCCGAGCGCCATCACCATGCGGCCGACCAGGAAGCCCGGATAGCTCTCGGCCGTGGCACACAGGATCGCACCGATCGCAGCCGCGCCAAGCGCGGCCTGGACATAGCGGCGCCATCCCACGCGCTCCACCATCCAGCGCTGCAGCGCAATCACCACCACGGCCACGCTGGCGTATGCCGCCGCGACGGTGCTGTACTCCTCGGGGCTGGCGCCGATCTCGCCCATGATGGGAGCGGTGGCGAAGGCCACCATGCCGTTCTGCAGGAAGTCGATCGAGGTCAGCGCACCGATCGTCAGCAGCAGCAGGCCTTGGGGTTTAGCGGGTTTCATGCCGGCGTCTCCGTTGTGTTGCGGTGCCTACAGGTTCTCTTGGACAATGCGGCGCACCAGTTCGTCGGCGCGCGCCAGCTCGTCGGCGAACACCGTGGTGCGGTAGTTCTGGCCCGACGCATCGACGGCGACCAGCCGCTTGCCGTCGCGCGAACGCGTATCCACCGAAACCTTCATCGACAGGCCGATCTGCAACGGGTGGGCCGCGACTTCCGCGGGAGTGAGCGCGATACGCACCGGCACGCGCTGCACCACCTTGATCCAGTTGCCGGTGGCGTTCTGCGCCGGCAGCAATGCAAAGGCACTGCCGGTGCCGGCGTCCTGCCCGATGACACGGCCGTGGAACACCACGCCGTCGCCGTACAGGTCGGTGGTCAGCGTGACCGGCTGGCCCAGGCGGATATCGCGCAGTTGCGATTCCTTCAGGTTGGCCGTGACCCACAGGTGGTCCAGCGGCACCACCGACATCATCGGCACCCCGGCGCTGACACGCTGCCCGACTTGCACCGAACGCTTGGTGACCACGCCGCCGACCGGCGCGGGAATGTGCGTGCGCGACAGCGCGATGCTGGCATTGCGCACCTGGGCGGCCGCCGCCTGCACGTCGGGGTGGGAGTCCACCGAGGTGCGCTCGACCAGTGCCTGGTTGCGCTTGAGCTGCTCGCTCGCCATGGCCAGCGACGCCTTCGCGGTGCGCACGGTCTGCGTGGCGTGGACCAGCTCCTCGCCCGAGATCGCGCCGCTTGCGGCCAGCGCCGAGCGGCGCGCCAGATCTTCCTGGGCCCGCGCCAGGTCGACCGAGCGCAGTTCCACGTTGGCGCGGTCCTGGCCGGCGGCGGCAAACTGGCCACGCACCTGGCGCACCGTGCGCGCAAGCTGGGCCTGCGCCGCGGCGAGAGCGAGCTGTGCATCGACGCCGTTCAGTTCGACCAGCGTCTTTCCGGACTCGATCAGGTCGGTGTTGTCGGCAAGAATCGCAGTCACCACGCCGCCTACCTGCGGCGTCACCTGCACCACATTGCCCTCGACATACGCATCTTCCGTCGACACCTGGTGGCGCCCGTATTGCACCCAGTAGCCCGCCGCCGCGGCAAGGGCCACCGCGAGCGAGGCCGCGGCGACGATGCGCCGGCGGCGCGACGGGCGGGCATCGCCCTGCTCCGCCGGTGTCTTGTTCGTGGGATTGGGTTGGCTTGCGGGATTCATGATGCGCTCCGTGTCGCGGGGGTTTTGGCCGTGCCCGTGTCGTTGGCGGGCGCGGCAGCCGTTTCGTATCCGCCGCCGAGGGCGCGGATCAGTTCCAGGTGCAGCGTGCGTTCCTGGGTTTCGAGATCGATCAGCAATTGCTTCTGCTGCAGGACCTGGCCTTCGGCCGACAGCACCTGCAGGTAGTTGCCGACGCCGCTGCGATAGCGCGACACGGCCATGTCGTAGGCCTCCTGCGTCAGCTGCAGCGCCTGGTGCTGTTCGCCGGCGCGCTCGGCCAGCCAGCGCAGCGACACCAGCTGGCTGACCACGTCGTGCAGCGCGGTGACCAGCGTGGCGTTGTATTGCTCCGCGGCGGCGTCGTACTCCGCCTGCCGCGCGCCGAGGTTGGAGCGCAGCCGGCCCCCATCGAAGATGGGCAGCGAGATCGCCGGGCCGATGCCGAAGGTGCGGCTGCCCGCCGTCAGCAGGTCCGACAGGCTCAGGCTTTGCAGGCCGGCAAACGCGGTCAGGCTGATGTTGGGATAGAACTGGGCCCTGGCCGCCTTGATGTCATGGCTGGCGGCTTCCACGCGCCAGCGCTGCGCGACCACGTCCGGCCGGCGGCCGATCAGCTCGGCCGGCAGCGAAGCCGGGACTGCTACCGCGTAGTCATTGCGAAGCTGCGGGCGGCGGATATCGGCGCCGGCGTCCGGGCCCTTGCCGACCAGGGCGGCGAGCTGGTTCTGGGTCAGCGCAATGATCTCGTTGATCGCGGCAAGCCGCTCGCGCGTGGCCGGCAGCGCCGCTTCGGCCTGCTTCATGTCGAGCCGCGAGTCGAGTTGCGCGGCCACGCGCTGGCGTGTCAGGTCCAGCGTGTTCTGGCGCTGGCGATAGGTTTGTTCGGTCAGCGTGCGCTGCGCATAGGCGGCGTCGAGCTTCAGGTAGGTCCGCACCACGGACGTGGTCAGGATCAGTTCCGCCGCGTGGTAGTCGACTTCCGCGGCGCGGGCGCGGTCGAGCGCGGCGTCGAAGGTCGCCTGGTTCTTGCCCCAGAAGTCCAGTTCGTAGCCGAGGCCAAGCTGCACGTCGCTGGCCCATTTCCAGCTGCCTGCCAGCGGCCGCGGCGCGACACTGTTCTCGCTGAAGCGCTGGCGCGTGCTCCGGGCGTTCAGGTTGACTTGCGGAGACAGCGCGGCTTCGGCACCGCCCGCCAGCGCATCCGCCTGGCGCACTCGCGCCGCGGCGACGCGCAGCGTCGGCTCTCCGGCCAGCGCCGCCTCGACCAGTGCATCCAGCTGCGGGTCGCCAAAGCCCTGCCACCATGCACGCTCCGGCCATGCCGCCGGCGACACCGGGGTAGCGCCCAGCGATGCGGTCGCGGCGAGGCGGTTGGCATCATCGACCGTGGCTTGCGTCTCCAGCCCCGTCATGCTGGCGCAGCTCGCCAGGAGCACGGCTGCACCCAGCACGCCGAGGCGCCGCAAGGCCGGGACGGTTCGCGCCTTTCGTGGAATAGTCATCGCCTTTCTCCGCATCTCTTTGCCCAGGCTTAATATGCCTAGGCAGATAAATATTCAAAAAAAGCCGGCCGGATCAGCCCTCGGCCGCATTTGCCAGGATGCGCTTGAGCATCCCGCGCAGCGCCTCGGCATCGTTTTCGCTGAAGCCGGCAAGCAGGCGGCGAATCGCCACCTCGGTACCCAGCCGCGCCTGAGGGAACACCGCTTTGCCTTGCTCGGTCAGTTCCACGATGTGGCTGCGCCGTTCGGCCGGGTTCTCCACGCGGCGGATGATGCCCTTGGCCTCGATGCGGTCCAGCAGCCGCGTCATGGCGCCCGAATCGTAGCCGAGCAGCCGGCAGAATTCGCTGAGCGTGCGGCCCTTGCCCGACATGATGCTGTTCAGCACCACGAACTGAGCCGCTGTGATCTGCAACGGTTCCAGCTCGCGCTCGACGCCGGCAAGCAAATGGTTGCGCACCTCTGTGACGAGAAAGCCAAGTTCGCCAGTACTCAGTTCTGCAATCACTGATCGTTTCTTTGCGTCCATGGCCAAGCCTCCAGATTCGGTTGGCTGGAATATAGCTGCCTGAGCAGAGTTTGGCAAGGCAGGATTTAGAACCGCGCTTCAGGTGCCGTATCTACCGCCACGCGTCCTCCTCGCTATCCACGCTCAACGTCAAGCCGCCCGGCGGCAACGGCAGCGCCGTGCGGTATCTCACCTGCTTCAGCGCAAAGCTCGAGCGGATATTGGAGACCCCAGGGATCTTGGTGAGCTGCTCCAGGATGAAGCGCTCCAGGCTCTGCATGCTTGGCACCACCACGCGCAGCAGGTAGTCGGCGTCGCCCGTCATCAGGTAGCACTCCATCACCTCGGGACGCTTGTCGATCGCCTCTTCGAAGCGACGCAAGGCATCTTCCACCTGCTTCTCCAGGCTGACCTGGATAAACACATTGATGCGCAGCCCCAGCGGCTCCGGATTCAGCAGCGTGACCTGTTGTTTGATCAGCCCCGCTTTCTCGAGGGCCTTGACCCGGTTGAAACAGGGTGTCGGCGACAGGTTCACGGCGCGCGCGAGCTCGGCGTTGGTGATGCGGGCGTTCTGCTGAAGCTGGTTGAGGATCGCAATGTCGGTACGGTCCAGCTTTTGTGCATTTTCGAGCATATGTAACTATTCCTCTAAATGACATCTTCCAGGAGAATTTATACTGCCTCCACCGGTTTCCACAAGATAAAACAGACACACATTCCGCAGCTCCAGGCGTAGCCTTTGTTGACAACAGGATCTATCCCTTCCCCGCAATTCGGACCGGAGTCGTGCCATGACGGATGTGTCAAACGGTATGCAATCGATGCTCGCCCTGCCCTCTGCCAACGAGGACAGCGATCCACAGGAAACGCGCGAGTGGCTGGACGCGCTGGAGGGCGTCGTCGCGCACGCAGGCAACGCGCGCGCGCAGTTCCTGCTCCAGCGCCTGGCCGCCCATGCATCGACCAGGGGCCTCGCGGCCGCGCGCATCACTTCGACCCCGTATGTGAATACCATCCCCGTCGAAGCACAGCCGCCCTATCCGGGCGACCTGGAGACCGAGGCACGCCTGGGCGCCGCCCTGCGCTGGAATGCGCTGGCCATGGTGGTGCGCGCCAACCGCGCCTATGGAGAACTGGGCGGGCATATCGCCAGCTATGCCTCCGCTGCGGACTTGTTCGAGGTGGGGTTCAACCATTTCTTCCGCGCAGCCGATGCCGGACAAGGTGGCGACCTCGTCTACTTCCAGCCTCACTCGGCACCAGGCGTGTATGCGCGCGCCTATCTCGAAGGGTTCCTCAGCGAGTCGCATCTTGAACACTACCGCCGGGAAATCGCCGGGCCGGGCCTGTGTTCGTATCCCCACCCGTGGCTGATGCCCGATTTCTGGCAGTTCCCGACGGGGTCGATGGGCATCGGGCCGATCAACTCGATCTACCAGGCGCGCTTCATGCGCTACCTGCAGAATCGCGGGTTGCTGCCGGCATCAGAGCGCAAGGTCTGGGGGTTCTTTGGCGACGGCGAGATGGACGAGCCGGAGTCGATCGGCGCGCTGTCCCTCGCCGCCCGTGAGCAGTTGGACAACCTGGTGTTCGTCATCAACTGCAACCTGCAGCGGCTCGACGGGCCTGTGCGCGGCAACGGGCGCATCGTCGACGAACTCGAAGCCCTGTTCGCCGGCGCGGGATGGAATGTGATCAAGGTCTTGTGGGGTTCAGACTGGGACGAACTGTTCGCTCGCGATCGTTCCGGGGCCCTGCTGCGCGCCTTCGCCCAGACGGTCGACGGCCAGTTCCAGACCTTCTCGGCAAACGACGGGGCGTACAACCGCGAACACTTCTTCCAGCAAAACCCGGAGCTTGCCGCGCTGGCCGCGCACCTGAGCCATGACGATATCGATCGCCTGCGCCGCGGCGGCCACGACCTGCGCAAGCTCCATGCCGCCTATGCCAGGGCCATGGACCACCACGGCCAGCCGACCGTGATCCTTGCCAAGACGATGAAGGGCTTCGGCATGGGCGCGGCCGGCCAGGGCCGCATGACTACCCACCAGCAGAAGAAGCTCGATCTCGATGACCTGAAGGCGTTCCGCGACCGCTTCCAGCTGCCGCTGTCGGACGAGGACGTCGCGGAAGTGCGGTTCTACAAGCCGGCGCCGGACAGCCCGGAAATGCGCTATCTCCATGCGCGCCGCGCCGCGCTGGGCGGCTACCTGCCGCGACGCCGCCAGACCGCGACCGAGGGGCTCGCCGTGCCGGCACTGGACAACTGGGCGCGCTTCGCGCTGGACGCAGGCGGCAAGGAGATGTCGACGACAATGGCGGTCGTCCGCATGCTCGGCAGCCTGCTGAAGGATGCCGCGCTCGGCCCGCGCATCGTGCCGGTGGTGGCCGACGAGGCCCGCACCTTCGGCATGGCCAACCTGTTCCGGCAGGTCGGCATCTATTCCCCGCTCGGCCAGCGCTATGAGCCCGAGGACCTGGGCTCGATGCTCTACTACCGCGAATCCACCGGCGGGCAGATCCTGGAAGAAGGCATCTCCGAAGCCGGCGCGATCTCGTCATGGATCGCTGCCGCCACCGCCTACAGCGTGCACGACCTGCCGATGCTGCCGTTCTACATCTACTACTCGATGTTCGGCTTCCAGCGCATCGGCGACCTGATCTGGGCGGCCGCGGACCAGCGCGCCCGCGGCTTCCTGATCGGCGCCACTTCCGGCAAGACCACGCTGGGCGGCGAAGGCCTGCAACACCAGGACGGCACCAGCCACCTTGCCGCATCGACCATTCCGAACTGCCGCGCCTGGGACCCCGCATTTGCCTACGAGGTCGCGGTGATCGTGGAGCATGGCATGCGCGAGATGGGCGAACAGCAGCGCGATGTCTTCTACTATGTCACGGTCGGCAACGAGAACTATGCGCAACCGTCGATGCCGACGGGACCGGACTGCCACGGCGGGTCAGCGGAAGCATTGCGCGATGGCATGCTGAAAGGCATGTACTCGCTGACGCCGGAGAACCAGGCCGCGAGCCAGGTCAGCCTGCTGGGATCGGGCGCGATCCTGCCAGAGGTCATCGCCGCCGCGCGAATCCTTGCAGAAGATTGGGGCGTGGTGGCGCAGGTGTGGAGCGTCACCAGCTTTACCGAATTGCAGCGCGAGGCCATCGAGGTGGAACGGACGAACCGGCTGAGCGACCAACACGCCGGATCGTATGTGGAGACGACTCTGGCAAAGTCGAACGGCCCGGTGATTGCTGCCACGGACTATGTCAGGGCGGTGCCCGAACTGATTCGCGCCTATGTGCCTGGCCGCTATGTGACGCTCGGCACGGATGGATTCGGGCGCAGCGACACCAGACAGGCGCTGCGCGAGTTCTTCGAGGTGGATCGGTTCTCCGTCGTGGTCGCCGCTTTGCGGGCGCTGGTGGATGACGGCAAGCTGCCGATCGAAGTGGTCAGGTCCGCGCGCGAACGCTACGGGAAATCGGTGGCCCAGCCTGCGGCATGGAAGGCGTGAGCGCAGCTGCAGCCGACGCCGGTCGTCCTCGTCGACGCCACTGTCCGGGCGACGCAAAAAGGCGGTGGCGCCAGCACTGCCAACGGCTTCGGGGCCGACTACGGCACGCCTGCCTGTTCAATCCACGTGCGGGAAAGCGCATAAATCTGCTCGCGGATCGAGCAGGCGCCCAAATCATGGCCTAGTCAAAAACTAGAAACATGCACCTGTTGACCGTGTCATCGGTCAGCTACATTGAAGCCTGCACAAACCAGCATTGATCGGCACCATGGCAAACAACCTGATTCTCAGACATGCGGAGACGGAGGCGGACATCCGTGCCTGTTTCCCTGTCATGCGGCAACTGCGTCCCCAACTGCAAACCCCGGAAGACCTCCTGGCCAATGTCACGCTGCAGGGCGAGCAAGGATATCGGCTGCTCGCGGTCTGGGACGATGGCAAACCTGTTGCGCTGGCCGGATATCGCCGTCTCGACAACATGATCCACGGGCGCTTCCTGTACGTCGACGATCTGGTCACCGACGCCGAAGGCCGGGGCCAGCGCCACGGCGAACGTCTGCTGCAAGCGCTCGGCGAGCTTGGACGCGCCGAAGGCTGCCAGCAACTTGTCCTGGATACCGCGCTCGCGAACGCGCTGGCCCAGCGTTTCTATTTCCGTTCAGGCCTGCTCGCCCGGGGCCTGCACTTCAGCATGGATCTGCAATGATCCCCCTCAACCTGCTGCTGCTCGATTGCAGCCCGCGCCGTGACTATTCCACGAGCCGGCACCTGACCGAGCAACTGCTGCCTGCGTTGTCCGCGCATTTCGGGCGCGAGATCCATGTCAGGAGACGCAACCTTGGTACCGAGCCGCTACCGGCCATCACCGCTGAATACGCGGAGGCGCTGCTGCTGTCCGCCGCCGAGGCAAAGGAACGCCATGGCGCAGCGCTTGCCGTGTCGGACGCGTTGATCCGGGAGCTCGAACAGGCCGATCTGCTCTGGATTTCCACTCCGGTGCACAACTTCACGGTGCCGGCCGTCCTCAAGCACTGGATCGATCTCGTGGTTCGACGCGAGGTGACCTTCACCAACACGCCCACAGGAAAAGTTGGATTGTTGCGTGATCGCCCGACCTTCGTGGCGGTAACATCCGGCGGCGCCATGTTCCGCGATCCGCCGGTCCAGCCCGATTTCTTTCGCCCGTACCTGACGGCAGTGCTTGGCATCATCGGACTCAAGGACGTCCGGTTTACGCACGCGACGGGTCTGGCCTCTGCGGAAGTGCCTCGATCCGTCATCGAGGCCCTGGCCACGCAATCGTTGCGCAGCGGCGCGCTGACTGCTTGACGTGCATGTCGAGGCAGGACGCGCATCCTGCCAGGCGGCCGGCGACCGCCGGCCCCTGGCACATCCGCGTCAGGCAGGTACGGCTTCCCGTTCGGGATGCAAGGCCAGCGCAACGGACGTCACCCGGCGGCCCTGGAATCGCGCCACGGCAAGGTGGTCTTCATCCGGCTTGTCGGCGTCGCGGTTCGAGACGTGCGTGGCGCCGTATGGCGTGCCGGCCTTGAACATCACCGCATCGGCATAGCCGAGCGGCACGATGATCAGCCCGAGATGCGCCATCGGGGTATAGATGGAAAGCAGCGTCGACTCATTGCCCCCGTGCAGGGAGGACGTCGATCCGAATACGGAGCCGACCTTGCCGTTCAGCTTGCCCTGGAACCAGAGGCCGCCGAGACCATCGATATAAGCCTTCAGCTCCGTGGAAATCGAGCCGAACCGTGTCGGCGTACCGAACACGATGGCATCCGCCCATTCGGCGTCCGCCTCCGTCGGCGCTTCGTAGCGCGCGTTCATTGCGTTGGCGTTCTCCAGCCAGCCCGGCGCCTGGCGCATGACCTCCGGGCCCACCACCTCCCGTGCGCGCCGCAGGCGCACTTCCGCACCAAGCTCCATGGCGCCTTCGGCAACGGCTTTGGCCAACAACTCCGTCGAGCGATTACGGGAGTAGAAGGCAACCAGAATTTTAGGTTTTGACATTGTGTGTGACTTTCGTTTTCAGGTTGTGTCGGGGGCTTACACGGCGATCGGCTCAAGCCGGCCGAGCAACTCGTCCTTGCGGCTTTTCAGCCAGGGCGGCACCTGGAACTCCTCGCCAAAGTGTCCGGGCTCCTCATCGATCGCGAAGCCGATGTCGGTCGTTGTCGCTTCGAACATCACACCGCCTGGCATCTTGAAGTACATGGAGCGGAAGTAGTTCCGATGGACCGACTCGGACGTATCGATATGGCCCATTGCCATGAACCGCTCCTTCAGGATCATCTGCTGGTCCATATTGTCGACGGCAAAGGCCACGTGATGGACGGTACCCTCGCCATAGATGGACGAGCCCTGGTGACGCTCGGGCTCATGCAGAAACTCAACCACCATGCCCGGGCCACCCGTGCTGGTCTCGAAACGATGGTATGGACCGGCGTCACCGACATGGCGAAAATCGAGTGCATCGGTCATGAAGATGATCGATTCGGCGACCTCGCGCAGCGACAGCGTGACGCTGTGCACGCCGCGAATCGCCACCCCATCGGGAATATCGTCTGCCGCACAGGCGGGCCGCGCATCCTGATCCGTTTCCACGAGGTCGAATTCAATGCCGCAGGGGTGGAAGAACCGCTGCCGCCTTTCGCCAAAGCGCTCGGTCACGTCCTGGGCATACGACACCCCATGCGCACGGAACCGGTCTCGCCAGAAATCCAGCGAGTCACGCGGTACCGAGTAGTTGATGACGCGAACCTGTCCGGATCCGGGCCTGGCCTTCACGCCCTTTTGCCTGAAGGGAAACGAGGTCACCAGGGTACCGGGATCGCCATTGGCGTTGCCGTAGTAGAGGTGGTAGATCGGGTCTTCGCCATCGAGCAGCACGGTCTTCTTCACCAGGCTCTGTCCGAGCAGCTTGACATAGAAATCCACGTCTTCCTGCGCGCCGCTGACACCGGCCGTCAGGTGATGAAATCCTTTGATAATCGACATTTAAATCTCCCGCTCAAGGTTGAGGGATGTGAAAAGACACGGCATCTGCCGTCAGGGAATGCATCGGCACTTCTGTCGCATCACGCTTCGACGACCGATACGAATTCATCAAGCTCGAGCTTGTGCATGCGCATGTTGTTCTCTGGCAGGCTGTCGTCGGCGTAGCCGAGCGACATCCCTGCGATGACCATCTCGGTTTCAGGGATGTCCAGATGCTCCCGCAGCACGGGGAACTGCAGCGACCAGATCTGCTGTGGACAGGTATCCAGGCCCCTGGCCCGGGCGGCCAGCATGATGCTCTGCAGGAAGCAGCCGTAGCAGATGAAGCTGGCCCGCTCCAGGCGCCGGTCCATCGTGAAGATGATGCCGATGGGCGCGTCAAAGAACCTGAACTGGCGCTCCACATCGCGCCTGCGTCCGACCTTGTCGCTCCTGTGGACACCCTGTGCATCGCCGAGTTGGCCACGGAAGGTGTTAAAGCGTTCCGCGTAAGGCTCGTGCAGTGGGTTGGGAAAGAAGGGGTATTCGGGCGCCAGGTCTTCCGGGTCGGCCCGGTATGCCTCGACCGCGGCCTCGACGATCCGGTCCCTGGCCTTGCCGACGACGATGTAGCAGCGCCAGGGCTGGGTATTGCTCGAACTCGGCGCGTACTTCGCCACGGAAAGAATCTCGCGCACGGTGTCGAGGGGCACCGCCTGATCGAGAAAACCGCGTTTGGTCTGGCGCCCGCGGATCAGCGCGTCGACAACAACAGCTGCATCCATCTTCATGTCTCCTCTTTTAATGGAACAGAGCTTAGTCGCTCCATTTCATTTGAGAAGGCCTGGTGCTTGTACGCTGGGTTCAAGGGACGCGAACGATCGGCTGGCCCAGGCGCGCGGAACGGGCGCACTGTCTTCTGTACGGCCGAGGGGTGCGCTGGCGGAAGGCATGGCAATGGCGGTCGATGGCGGTGCCGGACCATGGCACCGCGCGTACCCCATGCAGTACCATGCGATGGACACACACGATCGGACCAACCGCTACCAAGGCCGCCTGATGCTGGACCTGAAAGACATTTATTACTTCGTGCAAGTGGTCGACCGCGGTGGCTTCACCTCTGCCGGTAACAGCCTGGGAATGCCCAAGTCGACGTTGAGTCACAGGGTCAAAGAACTGGAGGCGTCGCTGGGCGTGCGCCTGATCAACCGGACCTCGCGACAGTTCGCCGTGACCGACGTGGGCGCGGAGTTCTACCAGTACGCTGTCGCCGTGTTGCAGAGCGCCGATGTCGCGGAACAGGCGATGCGCCAGAGGCTTGTGGAACCCAGCGGCATCATTCGCGTGACGGTAGCGGTCGAGCTTGCGCAGTTTGCGCTGCGCGAGATCCTGCCGACGTTCCTGAGCAGCAATCCCAAGGTCAGCATCGTGGAATTTGCCACGGACAGGCTCGTCGACGTCGTCGGCGAGGGCTTCGACCTGGCAATCCGCGGGCATACCTCGGCACTGCAGGATTCCAACCTGGTGCAACGGCCCATTGCCAGGGCGCCGTGGTGCCTGTTTGCGGGTGCCGACTACCTCGAACGGATGCCACCCCTGGAGGAACCGGAGCAACTGGCAACCCATGCCATCATCTCGGCGGTGCGCAAAGGGCCGCCGCAGTGGCAATTGCACGGCCCCGACGGCAGGCTCGTCACCATCCCGATCGAGCCACGATTCCAGAGCAACAGCATGATGTCCGTGAAGGAGGCTGCCTGCGCCAACATTGGCGTAGCAGCCCTGCCCGGGTATATCTGCCGCGCCGAGCTGCAGTCCGGCATGCTGCGGCAAATACTGCCGGGCTGGATCGCCGCGGATGCGCGCATCTCCGCCCTGATTCCCTATCGGACCGGCCTGCTTCCCGCGGTGCGGTCGCTGGTCGATTTCCTCGCCATAGAGCTGCCCAAGGTCATCGCGTTCGACGGCCGCTGACCCGGCACGACCTCCTTCCCCTCCAACGGTACGCGGGCCATGCCCGCTGTGGCCCGCCGCGGCGTTCCATATTCATGGACGCTGCGTTCGGCGCCAGCCAGCTTCCAATGCCGGGCAGATCAACTATCGTTTCCAACCAGGGATAAGCCAACCGCAACGTCACCCTGGAGTGGAATACATGAACCAGCTGAACTGCCTGCCACAAGACGCGATCTTCTGGGGCCACGACATACTTCCGACGGCTGTCGCGTCGCTCGACCAGCACGGCATCCGGCGCCCGCTGACCTTTACCGTCGAGCCGCTGCGGGACTTCCACGCGCAACACCTGCAGGCGCACGTGAAGGGAGGCGTCGGCGTCTTTACCGACCTGCCGCCGCATGCGCCGGATTTCGGGGTGCGTCGCGCGCTGGGGGCGTGCCTGCATGCCGGTGCGGACTCGATCATCGCCCTGGGCGGCGGCTCCGTGATTGACGCCGCGAAGGCTGTCTCCCATCTCCACCATCAGGAGACCGGCCGCCACCTGGCCATCGCCGCCTTTCCGACCACGTTGTCGGGCTCCGAGTTCTCGCACTATTTCGGCATCACCGAGACCACGGGACCCCAGCCGTTCAAGCGAAGCTATGCCGTGCGGGAGACGGTGCCGAAAGTCGTTGTGCTCGACCCGAAGCTCCTGCTCAACACCCCGCGTGAATTGCTGCTGTCCTCGGCAATCAAGGGCATCGATCATGCCGTGGAAGGCATGCGCCAGGTCACCGTGGACCACCCGCACGCCATCCTGGCGGCGGCTGGCGTGGAGCGCTTCTTTGCCGTGCTGGAGAAATGGCCGCAGCAACTCGATACGCAGCGGGCGCTGCGCGAAGGGCATGCCAGCACCGATGACCTGCTGCAACTCCAGCTTGCCGCCTGGCAGTCCTACTTCTTTCCCGCATCGGTCATCTATGGCCTGAGCCACCGCATCGGGCACATCCTGGGTGGAACCTTCGGCCTGCCACACAGCATCACCTCCTGCATTACCCTCGCCCCGGTCCTGCGGGCCTGCGCGGAATGCTACGGCGACAAGCTCCAGGTTTTCTGCCGCGGCTACGCCACCAGCAACGCTGCGGCACTGCTGGCCGACAGGATCTCCAATGTGGTGGAGCACCTCGGACTTCCAGACCGGCTTCGCGCGCTGGACTTCGACCGCGCACAGCTGCCGCAAGTCGCCGCTTTGCTGCAGCAAAACTATAGGAACGAAGTCGGCGATCTGGGCGATGGCCATGGCGCGACGCTCCATGGCTTCCTGGAGAGCCTGTGGTGATGGAAAAAGACTACGGACCGTCCAGCGCATCGGCGCCAGCCGTGGGGCTTCGCGAGACGCTCGCGAACCTTGGCAGGGGACGTACGACGGCCTATGCACTGACGGAACTGGCGCTTGCCCGGGCCGAAGCCAGCAAGAAGGATTTCAATGCCTTCTCGGTCATTGACTGGGACCGCGCCCTCAAGGCTGCCGCGGAAAGCGACAGGCGCTACGCGGCAGGCCGGCCGAGGCCGTTGGAAGGCCTGCCGGTAGCGGTCAAGGACCTGATCGATACCAGAGGCATCGAGACACGCTACGGCTCCCTGGCCTACATGGGTCACGTTCCGAACGCCGACGCCGACGTTGTCAAGGCGCTCGTGGACAAGGGCGCGATCATTATCGGCAAGACCACGACCCATGAGTTCGCCTGGGGGGTAACAACTTCCAGTGTCGCCTTCGGAGACACCCTGAATCCCCTGGACAAGCGACTGATTCCGGGCGGATCCAGCGGCGGTGCCGCCGCGGCCATCGCCGCCGGCGTGGTTGCGGCAGGGCTTGGCACCGATACCGGCGGCTCGGTGCGGATTCCCGCCGCCCTTTGCGGGGTCGCGGGCTTCAAGCCGACACTGGGCACACTTTCCACGCGCGGCATCTTTCCGCTGGCGCCCTCGCTGGACCATCCGGGCATCCTCGGACAGGGCGTCGACGACATCACGGTGCTTGCCGAGGCCTTCGACATTGCCATTCCCGAAAGCGACGTCTGGCTGTCAGCGCGGCTCGGCGTCATGGAGGGCATTCCGCCGGTGCCGGCCGAACCGGCGGTTTCCGCGGCATTCGCCAATGCCATCGAGACACTCCGGAAGATATTCGCGTGCGAGTCCGTAGACTCGGCGGACCTGTTTGATGGTGTCTACGACGCGTTCGCATCCATCGTCCTGACCGAAGGCAGCATCGAACACTTCAGGCGAAACGACGAGGCCCGCATTGCCGGACACTACAGCCAGGAGACCCGGCAGCGCCTGGACCTGGCAAAGGGCATGGTGGTGCGGGACTATGCCGGCGCCCAGCAAACGCGGCACGGGCTGAGACGCCGGCTCGAGGCGAGGATGGCAACGCTGGACTACCTGGTGTTGCCCACCTGCCCGTGCCTGGCACCGGCGCTGGACGCCAGCGACATTGCCATCGACGGGTGGTCCGGTACGGTCCGCCAGGCACTGATGAGCTATACCTCGCCGTTCAATATCGCGGGCTTTCCTGCCATCTCCATCCCCTTGTTCTCCACCAGGGGCATGCTGCCCGCGGCCATGCAGATCGTTGCCCACCCCGGTGACGACGGCGCGCTTTTGAAAATCGCCCTGGAAATGGAGCGCATGCTCCAGCCCGATGCCAGTTCCGTCACCAACAACGCCTGAAGAGCATTGCCAACCCGGAGGAGTACAACATGCAACAAGCACAAGCGACAGCAAACGACCCGTCCATCGAAAGCGCGACCGGACACACGCCGTACAGTTCCTGGCTGCAGACCGAAGCGCTGCACACACTGCAGCGCCCGGTCAGCGACCATCCCGGCGAGTATGGATTCATCGTCGTCGCCCAGATCTCTGAACTCTGCTGGATGCTGATCATCCGGGAGATCCAGGCGGCGCAGGCCCACTTGCGCGCGAACAATCTCATCGAAGCGCAGCGCGCGCTGCTGCGTGTCGTTGCCCACCATGAACCGCTCAATGCCACATGGCGCTCGATCGCCTGGATGACGCCAACCGATCTGCTTTCCATCCTGTCGCGTGTCGGCGCCCGGCATGGCCAGGACACGGCGCTCCAGGGCTGGACATACCGGCACATGGTGTACTTGCTGGGGATCAAGCAGGCCGAGCATCTCCAGCACTTTGTCCCCCAGCCGGAGCGCCGGGCCCTGCTGAACAATGCATTGTCCGAGCCGAGTCTTTACGACGACGTGCTGGCGTACTTGTCCCGCGCAGGCATGAAGCTTCCGGAGACGTTGCTGACCCGAAGCCTGAGCGAGCCATACGTGCCGCAAGAGGAAGTCGAACAGGTATGGCGAACCATCTACGCCGACCAGGCAGGCAATGCCGGGTTGGTCCAACTCGGCGAAACGCTGGCGGATATCGCCGAAGCCTTTACGACCTGGAAGTTCCGTCATCTGATGGCCACTCGCCGTACCTTCGGCGCCCGACCTGCCTACTTTGGCACCGAAGGCATTGCCTGGCTGAAGCCAACGCTGGACGAACTCCCGTTTCCCGAGTTGTGGTCGGCCAGGGGGTTCATCGGCGAACCGCCCGCAGGCTGCCCGCACCATATCAAAAAGGAAGGCTGATTCCTGCTAAGCCAGCCTTCTCACGGCTATGAAGGAGCCCGCCGGAAACGTTGCATTGATTACCGGCGGGCGGGATCACGCCCGTTGCCTTCGCGGAGCGCTTGAAAACGCTGCCACCAACAGCGGTAAGCCGTGGCGATGCCGGCGAACTCGCCTTGCGCGATCCCGGAAAGCATGTACTTTCGCCCTGGCGAGCGCTAACAGCGTCTTGATGCCTACCCATGGATTCCATAAGCACTGGCGTACCTGCTCGCTCCGCCCGACACCTGACACACACCATGTGCAAAAGTGTTCGCAGTTATTGGTCAGGAACTGATATTGGTCTTCGCCAAGGCGGGCCTTCGCCCTCTCCACCACATCGATTCCGGCATAAACGGCATCCGGCTCGGACTTGATTTTTATAACCCTTCCTGCCGCGAAGGCGCGCAACGCTATGTATTCTATGGGGCGCCGTTTTGCCGAATGATCAAAGCCCCCGTAGTGAATGACCTGCCCATCTCCCACATAAATGCCGTGGTGGGTGTAGCCATCCCGCTCGCTAATAAGATGGGCACCAGCTTCGATCGTACGTTCCGTGCTGTCCAACTCTGGCGAAGTCGTGTGCCAATCAATAAACAGAGTTTCCATGGCGTGCCACTATTCTTAAAAGCGATGTAAGTACCGCTGGTGAACCTCATGGATAAACCCATCGGCGCGGAAATGATCCTTCCCCCTGTCTGAAGGCAAAACGAGTGCCTCCGAGGAGGTTCCTCCCAGGAAAAGTGCTCACTGCATCACGGTTGGCTTACGTTCACCCGCCGGCGCCGACTAAATGACAGTCAGGCACGGATTCGCTGGCAAAAATGGATCGCGATTTGGGGGCGGATATTGGATTTCAGATCAAGCCGCTGAGCGCGGCTGCCATGGCAAGCCCGACATTGGCCGCTACCAGCATGATCCAGCTTGCTAACCAGAACAGAGGTCCGAGACGAAACATGATTGCTCTCCCATAACGGACTCAACGACTCGTCAACTCATTCGGTCGAGCTGCGTTGCTTGTCGGCATAGTAGGTCCCGGGTCCCTGGCGGAGTAGATATGCATCCGACCACTCGCCGTTTCCGTCGCGACAACAATGCGCACGGCCATCGCCAGTCGTGAATCCACACCTCCGAGCGTCATGGATACTCCAGCTTCATCCGCCTTCTGGATTGGTGCAAAACCGGAAACACCCTGAGTCCTTCCCCGGCGCTACCGCCACGATCCGCAGTGGCCTAATATTAACTTGGGTTATCCCGAAGTCTCCTCAACGTTCGAGGTGCATGATGGACAACGAGAAGCTGCAAGCTCCGCCGGTTTCCCTCCTCGACAGGTATCGGGGCCGGGATTTCGAGCCCTTGTACACAACGACGGTCACCGTTTCCGGCGGCCAGACGGGACACGGCCGCGCGTCTGGCGTGGCCCGTTCGGATGACGGAAATCTCGATGTGGATCTGCGCCTGCCCACGGAACTCGGAGGACCTGGCAGCGGGACCAATCCCGAGCAGTTGTTCGCCGCGGCCTTTGCGGCTTGCTTTCACGGGGCGCTGAATTTGCTCGGAAAGCGTATCAACAGGGAGATCAACGACACCACTGTCGAGGCAGAGGTTGCGTTTGGCCGTGATCCAATGGATGGAGGCTACGCATTGATCATCGATATCCGGGTCCGGATGCCGGGCGTTGAGCGAAACGTGGCAGAAGAGCTGGTTCGAAATGCGGAGCGCCTATGTCCGTATGCGAAGATGGCCAGGCAAGGGACTGTCAATATCGTGGCTGTTGTCGACTAGGGAAGGCTACTTTGGCGAGAACGTGCGGATCGGAGTGGTCAAGCGCTGTCAGTTCCCTTTTTGTCCTGGAAGTCGCTCAGACACTGCAAATCGAGGGTGCGGATCTCCTCCGTCATGAAGTCAATGAAGACGCGAATGCGGGTCGGCAGGTGTTGCCGGCTCAGGTAGCAGATGTAGTGCCCGCGATCGTCTGGGGCATGCTTCGCCAGAGCCACAACAAGCTCATCGGCCGCGATGTGGTCGCAGATCTGATAGCCGGGCATCTGCGCGATGCCCCGTCCCTGCAGCACCGCCCGCAAGACCAGGTCCGAGTCGTTGAACGCGAGCCGGGCCTTCGGATGGTATTTCCGTACCTGACCGTCGACCTTGAACTCCCATTCGAATACCCGGCCGTTCGGAATGCGGAAGTTGATGCACTCATGCAGGCTCAGGTCCTCCAGCGTTTGCGGCAGGCCATGCGCTTCCACATAGGACGGGGCAGCGCAAAGTGCCATTTGCATCGGAATCAGCTGCTTGGCAATGATGCTGGAATCCTCGATGCGGCCATTGCGGAACGCGACGTCGATCTGCTCGGTAGTAAAGTCAGTCAGCCGGTCGTCGAGCAGCAGATCGACGTCGATGTCGGGGTAGGCTTCCACGAACTTTGCCAGCAAAGGCGCAACGACCTTCCTGCCGAAGCCTACCGTCGCGCTGATGCGGACCAGGCCGCGTGGCGGGCCCTGGCGAAGCTCGAGCATGTCGTTCATGGCCTCCACCAGATGCGTGACACCCTGGTGGCAGTTCTCGAAGAAGCGTTCACCTTCGCGGGTCAGTTGCGTGGTGCGCGTAGTGCGCAGCAGCAGCCGGGTACTCAGCTGCGCTTCGAGCTTCTGGACATTCCTGCTCACCGCCGAACGGCCGATGCCAAGGCGCTCGCCGGCCTTGGCGAAGCTGCGCTCGCTGGCAACGGCCATGAACGCCATGATCCCTGCATAGCTTGCTGCAAAGCTCGTAGACAACGCATCAGCGCGATTCGGCAAGGTGAGACGGAAGCCATTCTCCGATGTGTCCGATTGATCCATTTCTGGTGTTCCCACAGATTTCCGATGTTCGACCGGGTTTCCTCCGCTGCGTACGCAGCACAGGCCGTCGCGCGCCCTCCTGACTACTACGGGCGTCTCCTTGTGGGTGAATGAGCTTCGGAGACGAGGCTGCTGCGCTGCAGTGCAGGATCAACATCGACATTCGCAGCCATGGTGTTTACCGGGGCCAGGCCGAATGCCTGTTGGTTGCGCAGCTGTCACGTTGAGTCAGACGAAAGGGGGTTCGTGCTCACAGGCCGGCCTGCCGAGAGCCACTTCGGCAAAATGCGTGCCTGGCATCTCGCAATTGACTGACGCCGGCCCCAACCGCTCACCCACTTGCCGACGAGTCTTGGATGTTAATAACGCCCTCATGCGTCGTAAATGACAGCGTTCCCAAATTTTCTGCCAGACTGCCAGCCCCGCTCTGCGCGCCCTCGCGGATCTGATCGGCGATTGGTGCGTAAATGGAAACGCAGCCGCCCACCCTGCCGTCTTGACCCCTTGTATCGGGGGTATCTAGACTCACTCCCTACGCCCTGTCGCGACGGCGACTTCCGGCAGAGCACGATGCAGCTTGCCAGGCGCATGCCTTGATCATGCGCGGAAGCACCGGATTCGATCCATGACCTCATTGTCTTCCATACTCTCTCGCAGTCCGGCGAGCGCCCGAACCGATGGTGCGCGTCGGCCGGCCCGGTCCCGGCGGGGTGACCATCGCGCGGCATCGCGCCGTGCCGAGGCCAGTCATGCCACGTAATATTCTCTTCGTGGCCTATCCAGATGTGAGCCTGCTCGATCTCGCTGGCCCCCAGACGGTGTTCTGGGCTGCGTCGAACTACGCGCGGGAGCGAGGCATGCCCGGCTACCGCTGTCATACCGCCAGCCTGTCTGGCGGCACGGTCGCGGCGATGGAAGGGACGACGCTGCAGACCGCGGCCATAGCATCCTTCGACATGCGAAGCATCGACACGGTCGTTGTCCCGGGCTCCGCGAACATCATCCAGGTCGCGAAGAACTCCGCGTCGCTGATCGAGTGGCTGCGCACCGTTCCCCGCGAAGTCCGGCGCGTCGCCTCGGTATGCAGCGGTGCATTCCTGCTGGCCTACGCGGGATTGCTCGACGGCAAGCGCGCTACGACCCATTGGCAGATGCAAGACCATTTTCGCGCACTGTTTCCCACGGTAGACCTGGACCCAGAAGCCATCTTCGTGCAGCAAGAGAATCTCTGGACCTCGGCCGGCGTCACCACTGGCATCGATCTCGCGCTTGCCATGGTGGAGGCCGACTATGGCCACGAGGTTGCGCTGAGTACAGCGAAGGAACTTGCGGTCTTTATGAAGCGGCCCGGGGCGCAGCCCCAGCTCAGCGAGATCCTCATCACGCAAAGCCGGCAGGTGCCGGTCTTCGAGACGCTGCATCTCTGGATCATCCAGAACCTGTCCAGGGAAGAGCTTTCCGTCGAGCAGCTTGCGGACCACGTAGGCATGAGCCCGCGGAACTTTGCGCGGGTCTACAAGCAGAAGACCGGGCGCACGCCCGCCAAAGGCGTCGAGCATTTCCGGGTGGAAGCCGCCCGCCGATTGTTGCAGGACCAGACCCGGCCGGTCGACCAGATCGCGCGTGAGTGCGGCTTTGGCAGCGAAGAGCGGATGCGGGTGACATTTCAAAGACACTTTGGGCTTTCTCCCAGCGAATACCGGTTGAAGGTGAATCGCTAGGTCCACGGCTTCCCGCCACACAGCCTTACCCACTCGCATTCTCCCCATCGACGACAAGCAGGCAGCTGCCCCGCATCCGGATTGATGCCAAACAGGAAACACCGTGCGTTCCGAGTCGATCTGGCGCGGGGACACCACTTTACCTACCATGGTCTCGTGGATTCTTCCACCTTCCACCTGGAGAGGCATCATGAAGATTGTTGTCATTGGCGGTACCGGTCTGATCGGCAAGAAGGTTGTGGCGCGACTCGCCGCACAGGGCCATGACGTGGTCGCCGCCGCACCGCAAACCGGCGTCAACGCGTTGACGGGCGAAGGCCTGGCGGGAGCGCTGGCCGGCGCGCAGGTCGTGGTGGATGTCGCGAACTCCCCTTCGTTTGAAGACAACGCCGTCCTGAACTTCTTCGAGACGTCGGGCCGCAACCTGGCGGCAGCCGAGAAGGAGGCGGGCGTCTCCCACCATGTCGCGTTGTCCGTTGTCGGCACCGACAAGCTCTCGCAGAGCGGCTACTTCCGCGCCAAGATTGCCCAGGAGGCGCTGATCCGGAATGCCGGCATTCCCTATACGATCGTCCGCTCGACGCAGTTCATGGAATTTCTCGGCGGCATCACGCAATCCGCTGCGGAAGGCGACACCGTACGACTCTCTCCCGCAATGATCCAGCCGATCGCTTCGGATGACGTCGCGCACGCCGTGGCCGACAGCGCGGTTGCCGATCCGGTCAACGGCATCGTCGAGATCGCCGGGCCGGAGAAATTCCAGATGAGCGCCCTCGTTCAACGTTATCTCAAGGCGATTGGCGACTCCCGGACCGTAGCGGCCGATCCTTCTACGCGCTACTTCGGTGCCGAGCTTCAGGAGAATACGCTCGTACCGGAAGGCAAGGCGCGCCTCGGGCGCATCGGCTTCGAGGCATGGCTGAGTCAATCGCAACAAAAATAGTCCGGTGCCCAGCCACGGCGATGCATGACGCGGCGATTGGTGCCGACGTGACAACAACGTGGGCACCTTGGCGGTACTACCGGCATGCCGTACCGAAGTCTAGGATTCACCCCAAGCCGTTCCTGCGGCAAGCACTGCAGCGCAGGTTCGGTGAACACCACCCCGATCAGCCCATCAGGAGATGTCATGACGCAACGCGTAAACTACTTTCAGCAATCCCCGGAACTGGTCAAGAAGCTCGTAGAGTTCGGCGGGCTGTTCCAGAAGACCACCATTGAGGAGCCCATTCGCGAACTCGTCGAGATTCGCGCATCGCAGCTCAACGGCTGCGCGTTCTGCGTCGACATGCATATCAAGACGGCAAAGATCCACGGCGAGCGCGAATTGCGCCTGCACCACGTGGCGATCTGGCGCGAGTCGACGCTGTTCTCGCCGCGCGAACGCGCCGCGCTGGCCTGGACCGAGGTGCTGACCAACCTTCCCGGCCATGGCGTGCCCGACGACATCTATGAGCGCGTGCGCACCCAGTACAGCGAGAAGGAGCTGTCGGATCTCACGTTCCTCGTGGGGGCGATCAATACCTGGAACCGCCTGAACGTGGCGTTCCGCACGGTGCCTGGTTCCTTGGACAAGATGTTCGGGCTCGACAAGGCCAATCTGGAGTGATGCCATGAAGACGGTCGTTTCCATTGCAGCAACCCTGATCGTGTCGTGCCTGATGGTTGCACCGCCGGCAGTCGCCTCACCGGATGTGAGTGTCAAGCAGCTGCGCACGGAGCCGTTGCCCGAGTATCCGGGGAAGGAAGCCGAGATGATCGTCGTGGAGTACGCGCCGGGCGCTGCCGATCCCGTGCATCGCCATGACGCGCACGCCCTGGTCTATGTGCTCGAGGGCAGCATCATCATGGGCCTCAAGGGCGGAAAGGAAGTGACGCTCAAACCGGGCGATACCTTCCACGAAGGCCCCAACGATATCCACACCGTCGGGCGCAATGCCAGCAAGACGCAGCCGGCAAAGTTTGTCGTGTTCCTGATCAAGAACAAGGGCGCACCGATCCTGACGCCGGTGAAGTAGCCGCGGCCCATTCAGGCACCGGCAACGCCGGTGCCCGCCATCCTGCCGGCAAGAACGGCGCCACTGCATGTTCTTGCCGCGCCCGCTGTTTTCCAGAGTTGCGATCCATCGGTCCGCGCGTGACCCGCGGCCGGCGGCCGCCCTCTGCCAGTCGAAATCGGCTGCCGCGCCTCTGAGGCCGGCAGTATCCAGCGTAAGAAGAGAGGTAACCACTATGAAACGAAATATCCTGATTGTTGGCGGCGGCTTTGCCGGGCTTTGGGCAGCGCTCGGTGCGGCGCGTGTCATCGATATGGAGCGCGAAGCCGGCTCGGATGTCGAAATCACGCTGGTGTCGCCCTACCCCGAGCTTCACGTACGGCCGCGCCTGTATGAAGTCAATCCCGAGCAGATGGCGGTGCCGTTCCTGCCGTTGCTGGATGCCGTCAACGTGAACTTCATTGAAGGCACGGTCGAGCGTATCCATCCCGCGGACCACTGCGTGGATGTCACCACGGCGGGCGGCGAGACGAAATCCGTCAACTACGACCGTCTGGTCCTGACCAGCGGCAGCCGCCTGTTCCGTCCGCCACTGCCCGGCCTGGCCGAGCATGCATTGGCCGTGGACCAGCTCGGCGACGCCGTCGAGCTGCGCGAGCACCTGGAAAGCCTGGCTTCGAAGCCGGACACTGCGGCCCGCAATACCTTCGTTGTCGTGGGCGGTGGATTCACGGGGCTTGAAGCGGCAACGGAACTGCCGGAGCATCTCCGTACCGTCCTCGGCGAAAACGTCCGCCCGCGCATCATCATCGTGGAGCGCTCGGACGCCGTCGCTCCGGATCTGGGCGCCGGTCCGCGGCCGGCGGTCATCGAGGCACTGAATCATCTCGGCATCGAAACCCGCGTAGGCGCGGGCGTGGTGTCGGTGGATGCCGGCGGGGTCGTCACAGCTACCGGCGAGCGCATCGACGCCAACACCGTCATCTGGACGGGCGGCATGGTGGCCAGCGGATTGACCGCGCAGGTATCGCCGAACGTTGATCGCCAGGGCCGCATGGAAGTGACTGGCGATCTTCGCGTGACCGGTGCGAAGGACATCTTTGCCGCAGGCGACGTGGTGCGGGCACTTACCGACGACGAGGAGCACTACTCGCTGATGTCGTGCCAGCACGCGCTGTTCATGGGCCGATTCGCCGGCTATAACGTTGCCGCCGACCTGCTTGGCATCCCGACCATCGAGTACCGCCAGCCTTTCTATGCCACCTGCCTGGATCTGGGCGCGTGGGGCGCGGTCTATACCGAAGGCTGGGACCGGCACGTCAAGCTGACCCACGCGGAAGGCAAGGCGCGCAAGCAGATGATCAACACACAATGGATCTACCCGCCTGCTCCCGATCGCGAGCAGGCGCTTGCGGCAGGCAATCCCCATATCAGCTACGAATAAGACGTTCTACTTTCTCCCTGTTGGCCGACGCCTTCCCCTCCGGGGCGTCGGTTTTTTCTTGCCCTCCGTCTGGCATCGAGGCAATCGCCGTTCGCGTACCGCTGAAAGGGCCGTGGATCGGCAAGCCGCTTTACCGGATCGTCACATGTCAGCAGCCCGGGCGGCGTACTCCCACCACCCGGGGCACCGGCCAGGTTACAGCAGGCAGATCCCCAACTTCCCGTATTACCTCGTTGCCATACGGGCGCAAGCCAGCCGCCCGTGAGAGCGCGTTCGTCCCTGCGTCCTGAAGTCATCTGTCAGGCGTTGGCCGCGTGCGCGCTGTTTCCGGGCCAATCAGTTTTGCCACCGTGATGGGCGCACGCAAGAAGTACTAAGGAAGCACAGCCCCTCTCATGCAGTTCGAATTGGCAATAAGCGCGGGCGTAGAATCTCACCTGAAGACGCCATCGAGAGACGTCACGTCATCGACAATCATTTGAGGAGATTCCATTGAAGCCGTCGAGGAACCACTTGGTTGCGCTGCTGCTGGCCATGTCCAGCACCGCCCACGCCAGCTATCCGGACCGCCCCATCAAGCTGATCGTGCCGTTCCCGCCCGGACAGGCCACTGACATCTTTGCACGCGCCCTGGCCGAGAAGCTTGGCAAGCAGCTCGGTCAGTCAATCGTGGTGGAAAACCGCGCCGGTGCCGGCGGCAACATCGGCATGGAAGTGGCTGCGAAAGCCCCGGCCGATGGCTACACGCTTGTCATGGGCGGCAGCGCAATGGCCATCAACCAGACGCTTTACAAGAAGGTTAACTACGATCCACGCCAGGACTTCGCGCCGATCTCGGGTGTGTTCTCGGTGCCGTTGATCTTCCTGGCCACGCCGCAATCGGGCTTCACGTCATTGCGCGACCTGATCGCCAAAGCCAAAGCCGCGCCGGGCAAGTACAGCTACGCCAGCGCCGGCATCGGCGGCACTCAGCACCTCTCTGCAGAAATGCTCAAGGCACAGACCGGCGTGTTTATCGTGCATATTCCCTACAAGGGCAGCGGCCCCGCGCAGGCGGACTTCCTGGGCAACCAGATTCCGCTGATGGTCGATTCCGTCACCGCCGCGATGCCGCTGATCCAGACCAACAAGGCCGTGCCGCTGGCCGTAACAACGTCAAAGCGTGTGCCGCAGTTGCAGTCGGTGCCGACTGTGCGTGAAGAAGGCGTACCGGGTTTCGAAGCGCTTGGATGGGCGGTGATAATGGCGCCCGCGGGCACGCCGCCGGCTATCGTCAAGCAACTCAATGCGGAGACGGTGAAGGCGCTGCAATCGCCTGATCTGCACAAGTTCATTACCGACCGAGGTTCGGAGCCGATGCCGATGACGCCGGTTGAGACGGGAAAGTTTGTGGATAGCGAGATTCGGAAATGGGCGACGGTAGTGAAGCGGTCGGGAGCAACGGCCGATTGAGGGCCCATTGGTTCAGAGCGCGGCGGCGATTACGCCGAAGGCATAGACGAGCTGGTGTTCATGGCTGCCTTTCTTGAGAGCGAGAGCCTCGTGCTACCCGGCGGCGCTGGCACGCTTGCACGCATGAACCATCGCGGGCCCGGCAGGCCGCCGATCGGTTGCAGCGACTGCTTTCAGAAAGGACCCAGCGACGAGGCCGCGACCAAGGTGCTTGGCACTCAGAAGTTCGCCTCGATGGCCATCCTGGCGCCCTCGGGCACCTCGTTCGGAATGACCCGGTGCGCAAGAATCGCGTAGCTTCGAGCAGCCGCCACTGCCGTGGGATTCACCAGCCGCTTCGGGCCTCCCAACCACGCAAAATGATCTCTCCCGTCGTCACTACTGAACCAGGCAAAGTCGCCGATGCAGTCAAGGCCGCGCTTCACCATCTTCAGCAGCGCCAGTGCTTCCTCTGAAACACCTAGGTGCCGTCCTGTGTCATGAATGACCGTGGCCAGATTGCGGAGCTTGTTGGTCGAGGTGCCTTCCCCGTTCGCCTGGCCAGGTAACAGCTCGACGACCAGAATCCCCCTGTGCGCAGTGATGCGTGCATGCTGCATAGATCCTCCCAACGGATGCCTGTCGCCTTACGACCTTCTGCATTGACCTAGCAAGTTTTCGGCCAGGCCTTGCCAAATGTGCAGCTTACAGTCCCTGCATGACATTACGACGCGGCGTTGACATGCGGACGCGGCATGGGGCGCGGCGATCGACGGCCGGCGGGCCCCGCCAGGCCAAGCCGATTGCTGACGCCGGTGTGGCGGGATTGGTGCGGTGTTGGTACCGGCCCGGCAGTTTCCGCTGACCGTTGGACTGCAGGCGACTCGCCCTGCTGGCCGGGAGCGAATGGATCTCGTTGTTTGCCGTCGTCGTGACGGCAAAGCAGGCACGAAATTGGTGCACTCATTCAATGCAGCTGGGAGAAGTCCCAGCATCGAATGCGCCCGCCCTCGCAGCCGACTTGGTGCACAAGACGTGCGCCAAGGTGGCCCGCAAATCACACCAGCGCAACCCGTCACTCCTATGGCAAGGCACTGCCCTATCCTTGCTATTGGAGGCTGCGCGCGGCAATCCTGCCGTCGGGCATAGGAATAGGCTGTTAATCAGGATCGCGTCAAGAAAGCGAGGGAAATCGGCCCTTTGCCGATTTCCCCGAGTCTTGCCGCCAGGCCCGCAGGCGAGCCGGTTCGCTCGCCACCCGACCCTTCCTGGAGGATTCGAATGACAATCGCTAGCGCAGTTTCCGCTCCGCTAGCCGGGGCGTTGATGTGCCTGTGCATCGGCAACGCCAACGCCATCGGCATGCAGGTGTCGTCCACTTCGTACGCCGAGGGAGCCACGATCGCTTCGCTGTATGCGCATGATGGCATTGGCGGCGACCAGAAGCCCTGCGGTGGCAAGGGCGTGTCGCCGCAGGTCTCGTGGTCGAAGCTTCCCGCGGGCGCAAAGTCCGTCGCCATCCTGATGTATGACATGGACGGCGCCGCCGGTCTCGGGGTCTCGCATTGGGTCGCCTACAACATTGCCGCGAATCGCGGTCAGCTGAAGGAAGGCGAAGGCAAGGCGGACGGGCCTGGCATCGCAGTCGGCAAGAACGTGCGTGGCGAGGCGGCGTACCGCGGTCCCTGCGCGCCAACCGGCGAGACGCCCCACCATTACGTCGTTACGGTCATCGCGACGGATCTGGAGCCGAACCTGCCTCCTGGCATGACGCGCGACGAACTGATGGCTCTGCTCAAGGGGCATGCCCTGGAGGCCCAGAGCTTTGTCGGACGGTTTGGGCGGTGAAGGGCCCGGAGCTTCCGCTTCGGCCGAACTTCAGTCGCGCATGGAAGTATGTGCGAACGTCTGTAAATCGATAGCAGGCGGCAGGTGTGCTGCTGGTCAGCTAACGTCATTTTCTACCGACGAGATACTGCACCCCTTCCAGGCCAGATCGCTCTGAGTGCCGGACGGTGGCAACGGGACCACTTGCCGTCTGCTGCGCCACCATGGGGCGACATACGAGCTTTATGTTTGAAAATTCTACGGCACCGTGTTCATTGGCATGCGCCTATGGCAAACGATGCTATCGCCGCTGCCATGGCGCCATTGGGCTAGCGCCGGATCGCCTTGCACGTTGACCCCCAGGGCCACCACGGCCAGGTCGCCAGCCATTGCGCGCATCGGGGCCGGCGCAATGCCCGCCGCCAGGGCATCGCCGAGTTGATGCACCCATGGCTCCCGAACTCTCCCCCTGGCTGCCGGCGACCAGGAGCAGGCCCGTCGGTTGCGATACTGCCGCGCAGCCATCAGTTGCCACGCAGTGGGGTTCAGCATATCGTGGAAAACCGATATCTCGACGCCGGCACTATCGAAATCGACTGCGGTTCGCGCTGACAGCGCGACTGACTCGCCGTTCAAAGGAGATATCCATCACCGCCCCTTGCGTGAAGCGCTCCCGGGGATAGTGTTCAAGTGCGACACGCGTCGCACTTGAACACTAGTTGCCTTCAGGGTCGACGCTGGCATTATGTTTGCCACTGGATTTCCTCACCACCTCAGTCTTTGCGTCGTTCTGGCACGAGGCATCCTGCAACGTGACATGCCCCGTGGCGCTTCGACATTAATAGATGGCCTGGCCCGCGGCATTTGTGGCCATGACGAACATCGCGATTATCAGATGTCTCAGAGCGCGAACCCCTCGTCAGCCATCGCGACCCGATATGGCCATCTCGCTTGAATGGTCTAGAGGACAATACCGTGCTCGGCCGTTGGCGCGGGGAAATCGCGCTTCTCGCCAAGCATGTCCATGAGTTCGTGTTCGATCTTCCGGCAGATCTGTGCCATGGGCACATCATTGGCGTTTCCTTCGAACGGGTTCTCCGTGCTTTCGCCCACTTGCTCCAGCGCGAGGCACATCCACGAGATCATCGTGCTGAATGGAATGACCAGCCAGATCATGTTGCCATGCATGATGCCTGAAACGTTGGCATTGAGCTTTTCGAACTCCGTAAGAATGCCAAAAGGCAGCAGCAGGCAAAAGGTACGGACAAAGAGCTTATTGATGACCGCATATTGCCTGGGATACGGAAAGTCCTTGATACGCTCCGCCCGTCCTTGCTGCGCGAAGAAGCCCCTGAGCGATCCTGCCAGCTCCAAATAGAAGGCATTGCCGATTTCGCCGGCGTCAAGCAACCACTTGATCCTCGCTGACTGCGTTCCGAGCAACCGGGTTGTCTTGATCTCGGCGTGCAAAACCGAGTCGAGCTCGGCCTGGGGCAGATACCGCGCAAGCGCCTGTTCCAATGGAGTCTCCCATTCTGGGACCCGGTAGTACTTCCGGTACTCCAAGTTGGATACCTTGCCCGCATTTTCCCAGATCCTTGGGGTTCTCAGTTGATAGCGGAGCGCCGTCAGCCACGCGCAATGCCGGAGAATCAGTTCCCGCCCGGCCGCCTGCCCTGCCAGAAGGTCCCGGCTCATCACACCCAGAAACCGGCTGCCATTCAGGATATCAGTCCAGATCTGCTGTGCCTCCAAGGCCCTGCTGTAGGTCTGCACGTTCCGGAAACCCACGATGAATGACGTGGCGGTGCCCAGCAGCACCACAACCGAGACCGGGATCGACAGCCATTTCAGCCCGAAGAACTGATAAAGGACAACGGGCAGCGAACCGCATGCCAGCGAAGCATAAAGTTGCCGTCTCGACCAGAACGTGAACTCGGATAATGTGTACGATTTTCCCAGGTGCATGGTGCGCATCTCGCGGCGGTGTGGCAAGTCGCAGGGAAAACGGCCGAACCGTCTCAGTCAGCGGACCTCGTTCACCGACGCCGAAATGGAGCGTCGCGAGCGTTCTCTGATCTCATGTTGGCAGACAAGGTGTCAATCAAGGGGCAAGAAGCCTCATTGCCATTGGCGTGGCATTGCCCAATGAGATTCTTCAGTTCCGCTCGCAATCGTCGCAAATCCTTCAATCTTTCCTCCACAAGACTGAGCTTTTGCTCGGCCAGTGCGCGGGCTGTGCTGCACGTGCCGCCATCGTTCTGTCGCAGCAGTACTCGGACTTCATCCAGGGTGAACCCGAGCGACTGGGCCTGGCGAATGAAATGAAGCCGCTGCAAGCTCTGTTGCGAATACTGGCGAATGGCGCCATAGGCACGCTCTGGCACCGGCAGCAGCCCGCACCGATGGTAGTAGCGTACCGTCTCCACGCCAACACCAGCCGCCTTGGCCAGCTTCCCGATTGTCAGTGTGTGCTCCATCGCTTGACTCCGTACCTTGGTACGGACCTAGGCTATTCCTAAACCGCACATAAGGGAAGGGCGAATTGCATTTCGATGGGCAACGCCGGGGATCAGGTCGCCAGGCACGGTGACCGTCTACTGCCCATCGGCAGTGATGGCAAAGGAAAATGATGAGCGCCGTCAAGCTGCAGTCAATCATCACCTACCCCAAGTGCGCGCATGCAAAAGAAGAAACTATGCCCATTGATGCCTGCCAGTGGTGCTATGAGTGCGAGCGCTGCCACGCGGTACTAAGGCCCAAGGCCGGTGATTGCTGCGTCTTCTGCTCGTATGGCACCGAAAGGTGCCCGCCCATGCAGCAACAGTCTTGCTCGTGCTGTTCGCCGACGTCTGGGACTTCTCGCTGAATCGCATCACTCACGCAGGCCATTGCTGTTCCAGGCCAGAATTCGACGGGCGCGATCAACGAGATCAGTGGACGAAATGGTAGCTCTTCTGTTGCCGGCGCAGGCACAGCGATGCATGACGTACCCTCGATGCGGCTTCTCCCGGATGACCAGCTCTTACCCAGCCACGCTTGTCCGCGGGAACGTGTTTTTGCTCGACAGTACGCGGCGACGCCCGTTACACGTCGCGGGAAAAATTTAGAGAGGGGTCATTATGCAATCGCGGATCATTCGCGTTCTGCCCGCAGAACATGGTTGGGCATTGGAGTTCGGCGAACTCAATATAATGGCCCAGAGATTTCCGACCATGGAAGCGGCAATCGCTGCGGGTTGGGACGTGGCCAGGCGAGAGAACGCCGAATTGCACATACATCGTCACGACGGGGATGTGCACTTGCACAACGCGTGCGGCGACAAGCAACGGGAGCCGCAGCGGTGACGCCGCACTAGCCCGCCGGAAAAATTCCGCCAATCAGTCCAAAATTGGCCAATGGCCGCGTTGACCGAAGCTTCGGTCGTTCGCAGAGTGGGCGTGCGAACGTCCGTAGGGGTCGGGAAGCGCCGACCGGCGCCCTCCACTCAGTTGGCCGCAGTCGGCCCCCATCGCTCTCACCGCCGCCGCTATTCTGAAAAGCAACCCGCCGGATTTTTGCAAGTGGGTGCCGGGACTCGTTCGCCGATGGTGTCCGCCCTGCTGGCCGGCACCGTCCGGACCCGCGCGGGCGCAACTGGCAACGTGGCTCGGGAAGTACTATCCTCCCATGGGCTCAGGTAAGGAGGCCAGATGTCGCAAAGTTCTCGGCATTTTCGCAAAGCGAATCTCACTGTTCTCTGCGTGGCAGGCTTGCTCGTTTCGTGTACCACACCGAGGCTATCGGCTCCGCCCGAACTCCAACCCGCCGACGCGCGTGGAACGATCGCGGTGCTGCACGCATCCGGTGTACAGATTTATCAGTGCAAGCGCGCGAGCGACGGCCGGTTGCTATGGACCTTTTCGGCCCCGGAAGCAACCCTGAAGGACGACACCGGACAACTCGTCGTCAAACACTACTCTGGGCCGACCTGGGAAGCGCCTGACGGCAGCAAGGTGACCGGCAAGGTGCTGCGACAGACGCCCAATGCGCAGGAGCCGGACAGCATTCCACTCTTGTTGTTGCAGGCAACGAGCACCGGCGGGGCTGGCCTGCTTGCGAGGACGCGTTACGTGCAACGGCTGAATACGCAAGGCGGACAGGCCCTCCCTCAGGCCTGCACCCAGGAGGGACAGGAGAATCGCATGCCGTATCGGTCGGACTACGTCTTCCTGGAATAGGCAAGGTGAGGCTGGCAGGTGCCGTGCCGGTTAGGTGCTGCCCGCTGGCAGTGGCCTGCTGGTTGTACAGTTTGGTGACACCGCAAGTCCCGTAGTATTGAATCAACCAGGGCACTGTCGCTACGTTCAGAATCGCATCCTTTCAATAAAGACGAGAAACCCGCGCCCGGCTAGGCGGCGCGGATATCGTCAACGCATGGGCTTGGGAGGCTCAGAAGGGCTGGTGTTCAGAGGACGAACTAGATTGGCTCATCCGACGGCTCGGCGTGCTGCTGCAGGCAAAAGCAGATGGCTAGGAGGGAAGCGTGCCGCTTCAACTGAAGGATGCCATCGACAAGCTGTACCGCCCGCCGAAGGACGGTACACGCCAGGTGTTGGCTGTGTCGAGGGATGTGGCGGAGAGGCTGCCGCGATTGGGGTCGGTTGCAGTCATCTCCGTGACTGCGCCTGGAAGGCCACCGGCTAGCCTAGGTGGTTTCGAGCGCGTCCTACGGCAAAGTTTCGCGGACGTAGACTTCATGAACCCGGACCTTTCGGCTAGGGCCAAGGAGAAGCTCGCATATGCCTTCCGGCCGGAGCATGCAGAAGCGATTCGGGAGTTCGTGCAGGAGCTACCGGCGCAGGTGACAACTATCGTCGTGCACTGTGAAGGCGGGTATTCGAGGTCGTGCGCAATCGCGCTGGCACTGAACCGGCTATATGGCTACTCCACCGAGATAGAACGCACTGCCCATGCGAATCAGTCAGTCGCGAATCTGCTCATGCAGATCCACACCCGCCGTGGCGACTGACCTCACCTTTTTGCCGCGTGGGTCCGATGGTGGTATATATTGAAAAAGACGCATTGAGGTTTGGCTACCTCTCGACTCGTCCGACGGGAGCGCGTCCGTAATGACGGCGCAAGGGTCGAGAAGGTAAGCGGAAGCCACATTTCGGAGCCGTATCAGTCGACTTCCAAAATGTGCCTAAAGGTTGAGAAGCCCATACGCGGCGCGGGTTTCCGGGCGATTTTGGCCTCCCCTCTCAACCTTTAATAGGTTGCTTCTCAACCTTTAATACTCCGGCACAACGGTTGCCGGCTATGAGATAAGCCGCAACCTACAGAAACTTAAATAAATTCATCCCCTGAATCTGCATAAACGACTGCTGCGCCCCCTGCAGCGCCATCTGCCGCTGGTAGTACTCGGTAATCGCCGCCGCATAGTCCAGGTCCTGGATACCAGATAGCGTCTGCGAATATGTCAGGTCGCGGTTGGTCCCCACATCATCCAGCGCATCCAGCTCCTGCATGCGCGAGCCCACCGACGAACGCACCGTCAGCACATTGTCGAGCGAGTTGGAGAACTGGCGCGTGGCGGTGGCCAGCACGTTGTTGAGGTTGGCCTGGCTGCTGGCGGTGGAGTTGGGCTGGCGCAGCGTGTCGATCACGGTCTGCAGGTTGGCGAACATGTCGGTGCCGGCCTCGCTGGCGGGCTGCATGGTCAGGGTGTCGCCGTTCTTGGGATCGCCTGTGACGTTGAAGCTGACACCGCCCACTTCGATATGTGCCGGCGAGTTGTAGGCGAGAGGGCCCGCCACCACTGGCGGCGGAGCCGGCACTGACAGGTCGGTGACGCTGTATTCCATCTGGCCGGCGGCGTTGGCCTGGAAGGTGACCTGCAGCGAATGGCCGTACAGCGCATTGCTCGGATCGGTGGTGGATACCGTGCCAAAGCTGGCGCTGCCGGTATTGGCGCTGTTGCCCTTGACCACGTAGCCGGCGCCGCCAGTCACGCTCATGAAGACCTCGCGGCCGTTGTTGCCGGCCGGCATCTGGCGGGCCACGTCGACCTGCAACAGTTGCTGGCCGGTGTCGCCGATGTAGTTGCCGGCACCAGTGCTCTGCGTGAACGGCGCATTGCCGGAGCGGGTGCCGCCGAACAGGTACTGCCCGTTGCCGTCGTCGGAGTTGGCCAGGCCGAGCAGCTGGTTGTACAGGCCTTCGAGCGAGGTTGCCACCGAGGCACGGTCGCTGTCGCTCATGGTGCCGTTGCCGGCCTGCACCAGCAGCGTCTGGATATTCTGCGTGATGGTGGTGACCGACTGCAGCGCGTTCTCCTCTGCGCTCAGGGCGATATTGGCCTGGTTGCGCGAGGTGGCGTACTGGCCGTTGACGGCCTGCGCCTGGCTAACGCCCAGCGCGCGCGTGGCGCCGACCGGGTCGTCGGAGGGCGTGAGGATGCGGCGGCCGGTGCCGAGCTGCTGCTGGATATGCAGCAGCGAGCCCTGCTGGTAGTTCATCGACGCCAGGCCTTGCTGGTACAGGGTGGAGCTTGCAACGCGCATGGTGATTTACCTCTCGAATCCGTAGGGCTTGAACGATTCAGACGCCGATGCCGATGATGGTGTCGAACAGCGAGCTGGCGGTCTGGATGACCCGCGCGTTGGCCTGGTACAGCTGCTGGAAGCGCAGCATCGACACGGTTTCCTCGTCCATATTGACGCCGGACACCGACTGCTGCGCGGTCTTGATCTGGGTGGTGATGCTGTCCTGCGAGGCCGAGGCGATCTTGACCGACTTGGCCCGCGTGCCGACGTCGTTGACCAGCTGCGCATAGGCTTCGCTGAAGCTGGACACGCCGCCGATGGTCTTGGCGTTCTGCAGCTTGGCCAGCGTCAGCATGTTGCCGTTGTCCTTCACCCCGCCGGCATTGCTGCCCAGCGTGAACGAGTCGCCCGCCTTGGGCGCGCCGCCGAAGCTGAACGTCAGGCCATTGATGGTGTAGTCGGTATTGCTGCCGTTGGGCACGCCGACCGGCGCCGGCACCAGCGGCGCACCGCCGGCGTCGGTGAAGACGTAGTTGGTGCCATCGAAGGTGGCGGTGATCTTGCCGGCCGGCAGCGTAAAGCCCGGGGCGACATTGCTCAGGCTGGCGGTGCCGCTGCCCTTGTTGGTGGCCGCCGCATCGGCGCGTGCCGGCGAGGCCGCGGCGATCTTGGCCGGGTCGGTAATCGCCATGTCGAAGCCAGTGGCGGCGTTGCGCGTGGGCTGGATCGTGAACGAATCGTTGGTGCCCATCGCCGCGTTGATCTGCACGGAGAAGCCGTCGGCGGTGAACGCCAGCGGATAGGTCGCGCCGCCCCCCGGTACCGGCGTGACCACCTGCTTGTTGTCTGACAGCCGCGTCAGCGTGTAGTTGGTGCCGTCGAAGTGCAGGGAGTAGTCGCTGGTGGTCAGCGCCGAGGCGTTGTTGATCGTGGCCGTTGCGACCGTGGTAATGGCGGTGTTGTTAGCGTTGGGCAGCACGGTGGCGGTGCCCAGCTTGAACATGTCGGTGCCGACGGCGCCGTTCAGGTCCATGCCCAGCTTGTGCTGCGCGTTGAAGCTCTCGCCGATCGCCAGCGACAGGCGGCCGATCGCGCTCTGCGCAGCATCCAGGGTCTCGGTGCGGAACTGCAGCAGGCCGCCCAGCGAGCCGCCCTTGATCGCGCCCGCCTCGCTTTCATACACGCTGCCGTTGGGCAGGGTGTAGGCGACGACGGTGCGGTTTGGATCGGCTGCCGAGGGCACGGCCTTGAGGTCGTACGAGTCGCTGCCCATCACCAGCGGCTGGCCGTTGCCGACGAACACGTTGTAGGTGCCGCCGTCCTGCACCACCACCTTGGCGCCGACCAGCTTGGTCAGCTCGGCCACGGCCTGGTCGCGCTGGTCGAGCAGGTCGTTGGGCGGCTGGCCGCCGGAAGCGGCCTTCAGGCGCGTGATTTCCTGGTTCAGGTTGGCGATCTGCTTGGTGTAGGCATTGACCTGTGAGACCGCGGTGCCGACCTGGTCGTTGACACCGGACTGCAGCTGCTTGAAGTAGTTGCTGGCCGAACGAACCTGCCCCACCAGCGCCTGGCCGGCCGAGAGCATGCCCTGGCGCGCGGCCGGATCGGCCGGCGTGTCGGCCACGGCCTGCACCGCCGCGAAGAATTTCTGCATCAGCGGTGCCAGGCCGCCCTTCTGGTCGGCCAGCAAGTTGTCGATCTGCGCGATCTGGTCCGAGTACGCCGCCAGCGATGCGCTGGCCGAGGTGGCGCCGCGCAGCTGGCCGGTCAGGAACTCGTCATAGACGCGGATCACCGTGGTGGTGTTGGAGCCGTAGCCGTAGAAGCCCTGGCTGGTGTACTGGCCGCCGGCCGAGGCCACGATGGTGTTCTGGCGCGAGTAGCCCTCAGTCGCCGAGTTGGCGAAGTTGTGGCCGGTCGTCGTCAGCGCGTTCTGCGCGGTGTTCAGGCCGGAAAGACCAATACTGAAGAGAGACATTGTGCAATGACCCTGGTTTTGTTGGACTGCCGCGGCGTGGGCCGGCGGTGGTGGATGTGGGAGATATCGGCTGGTTGGGGGCGGGACTTTAGTGGGGCGAGTGGAAGATTGGGCATGTTTGCTTAGCTGCAAACGGCGGCGCGTGGCAGGCGCTCGGCCAGGACGCCATCACGTCGCGCCCTGCAAGTTTGCCCCCCTCTCCCGCAGCTTGCCTTTACCCACATCTCGACAGGAAAGGTTGTAAACCGGATTGGACGGTGTTAACTTCGGGTGAAGTTGACAATCAGTGGTGGCAATTTTGCCTGATACGGAAGATCTGGAAGACTGGGCCAGCGACGAATTCGGTGGCGCTCAATTGGGCGATGCACGTCGCACGCAGCGCCTTGTGGCATTGGCGCGCGGACTGGCGCAAAAAGCCCATGTTTCGTTCCCGCAGGCCTTGAGTGGTGCCCAACTCAAGGCAGCATATCGCTTCTTTGATAATGAGGCGGTTGACCCGGACGGAATACTGGCGAGCCACGTCACTCAAACCGTGGGTCGCATGCAGCAGGTACCTGTCGTATTGGCGGTGCAGGACACCACGGAATTCAATCTGGCAAATTTGCCCGCGACTGAGGGACTTGGTCACGGCACGGGCGGCAATTTGCACGGATTCATGTTGCACAGCGTGCTGGCGGTGACGCCTGAGGGTCTGCCACTGGGCGTGTTGAGCATGAAGACGTGGGTGCGTGCGCCGCAAGACTCGGGCAAGGCCAGGCAGCGCCGGGCGCTGTCCATTCGTGACAAGGAAAGCGTGAAGTGGCTGGAGGGGCTGGAATGCCTTGAGCCGCTCAAGATGCAGTGTCCGGACACGCACCTTGTTGCCGTCAGCGATCGCGAGGGCGATGTGTATGACGTGTTCCTGGCGCCGCGCCCAGCGGGGGTGGACTGGTTGGTGCGGGCCGCCTGGAATCGAGGCGTGGACCACCCAGAGAAGTATCTGTGGGAGACGGTTGCTGCGGCTCCTGTACTTGGGGAGACCGTACTGCACGTGCCCAGGAGCGGCGCCAGGCAGGCGCGTAGCGCCCGACTGGCTTTGCGCTGTGTGCCCGTCCAACTGCGACCGCCGCGCAGCCGCGGTGCAGAGGCCCTACCGAGTCTCGAAGTATTTGCCATTCACGCGCTGGAACTCGACCCGCCCGAAGGCGTTGAGCCGCTCGAATGGATGTTGCTCAGTTCAATGCCCACCCAAACGCTGGAAGATGTGCTCGAACGGCTGAGCTGGTACGCCCGTCGCTGGACCATTGAATCCTGGCATCGTGTCCTGAAAAGTGGCTGCCAGATCGAAGCCCGGCAGTTCGGGACGCTGGAGCGGTTCCTGCGGGCCACGGCGCTGTTCGCCGTAATCGGCTGGCGCATCTTGTACGCAACTATGCTGGGCCGGCTCGAAGCCGATATCCCTTGCTCGGTGCTACTGCAATCGCTCGAATGGCAGGCCTTGTACTGCCGCACGCACGGCACAACCAAGCCACCAGAGCAGGCACCCAAACTCAGCGAAGCGGTCCTTTGGGTCGCCAAGCTCGGTGGCTACCTGGGTCGCAAAAACGACGATCCCCCCGGTGCTACTGTCCTCTGGCGCGGCTTCCTCGTTTTGCACGAAATCACCGAAATGTATCGGATCTTCCAGAAAAACGAGTAAGCCGCCGGAAGTTGTGGGTAAAGGCAAGCTCCCGCAGGGCGGGAGTGGGGTGGCCTTGTTCAGGCGGTGTCAGCAACGGCTGGCGCTGGAGCTATGGCCCAGCCCTCAGACCGCCACCTTCTTCATGATCTTCACCAGCTTGTGCCCATACGCCGGATCCGTGGCATAACCCGCGCGTTGCAGCCCATGTGCCGCTTCCTCGGCCGATGCCGCGCTCACCACCCCCGCATAGCGCGGGTTGGTGGTCAGCAGGCGCGCGTAGTCGGCACAGGCTTCGTCATACGAGCCATAGGCCCGGAACTTGGCCCGCACCTTCTGCGGCTGGCCGTCGACATATTCCGTGGTGGTGATCTCCGCCACACGCCCCTTCCAGTTCGCGCCAGCCTTGATGCCGAAGACGTTGAACGTGGTGGAGCCGTCCGCGTGCGTGATCTCGCGCTGGCCCCAGCCGGATTCCAGCGCGGCCTGGCCGACGATCAGCCGTGCCGGCACGCCGCTGGCGCGCGCGGCAGCCTCCGCCGGTGCGGCCATGCGAGCCACGAAGGCGCTGACATGCGCCGGCGCGTCGTCCGGGAGCCGGCCAAGCGAGTCTTCACCCTGGCCGCGGTCGGCATAGGACTGCGGCTGGTACTGGCGCAGGCCCGCCATGGGATTCCAGTTCTGCCCCGGCACGATGGTGCCGATGGCCGGAAGGTCGGCGAGTTCTCCGTTGTCGGAAGGCATGGCACCGGCGCCGCGGCTGTCCAGCAGGCGCGCCATCTCGGCATCCGCGGCCTTGCCCGACTCGGCCGGGCTCATCGCATTCATGCCGGCCGGCATCGGCGTGCCGGCCGCGCGCGCCAGCTGGCGCACCATCACCTCGGCCAGCCCGATCCCGCGCGACGACATCTGCTGCGCGAGCTGCTGGTCCATCATGGACATGTAGAGCTTGCTCTGCTCGTTGTCGAAGATGCCGTCCTGCGGCGTGGCGTCGCGCATGCTCTTGAGCACCATCTGCGTGAACACCGCCTCGAACTGCCTGGCCGCGGCCCGCAGCGTGCTGGCATCCGCGCCATTGCGGGCGCTGTGCTTGAGCGCCTCGAAGCCCTGCGTATCCAGCGCGAAGCGCTGCGTCAGCTCCGCCTGCGGAGGTAGTGCCGTGCTCATGTCAGATCACTTCGAGCTCTGCGCGCAGCGCACCGGCCGCGCGCATGGCTTCCAGGATGGTCTGAAGGTCGGCCGGGGTCGCGCCCAGCGCGTTCAGGCCTTTGACCACGGCGGCCAGCGACGCGCCCGCCTTGACCACCTGCAGCGAGCCACCCTGCTGCCGCATGTCGATCTGCGACACCGGCGCCACCACCGTCTGCCCGCCGCTGAATGGCGCGGGCTGGCTAATCACCGGCTGCGTGTTGATCACCACCGACAGGCTGCCGTGCGCCACCGCGCAGTCTTCCACCGTCACCGCCTGGTTCATCACGATCGAACCGGTGCGGGCGTTCAGGATGACCTTGGCGGCCGCCTTGGCGGGGGTCACGTCGAGATTCTCGATGCGGGCCAGGAAGCCCACGCGGGCCGCTGCCGAGGCCGGCGCGCGCACCTGCACCACGCGGCCGTCCAGCGCCGCGGCGACACCGCCGCCCATCGAACGGTTGATGGCTTCGACCACTCGCTCGGCGGTGCCGAAGTCGGTGTCCTTCAGTTCGAGGTTGAGCACGCCGCCGTCCGGCTGGAACGCCGCGACCGCGCGCTCGACGATGGCGCCGTTGGCGATGCGTCCCACCGCCAGCTGGTTGACCTGCACCTTGCTGCCGTTGGCCGACGCGCCCGCGCCGCCCACCAGCATATTCCCTTGCGCGATGGCATAGACCTGGCCGTCGGCGCCCTTGAGCGGCGTCATCAGCAGCGTGCCGCCGCGCAGGCTCTTGGCATTGCCCATCGACGACACCACCACGTCAAGCTGGCTGCCGGGCTGCGCAAAGGCCGGCAGCGAAGCCGTGACCATCACCGCGGCCACGTTCTTGAGCTGCATGTTCTTGCCGGCCGGCAGCGTGATCCCCAACTGCGAGAGCATGTTGGTCAGGCTCTGCGTAGTGAACGGCGTCTGCATGGTCTGGTCGCCGGTGTTGTCCAGGCCGACCACCAGGCCGTAGCCCACCAGCGGGTTCTCGCGTACGCCCTGGAAGGTGGCCAGGTTCTTCAGGCGCTCGGCCTTGGCGCCGGTGGCGAAGGCGCCGAACGCCACGCCGAGTGCCAGGCTGACCACGCTCACGCGCAGCAGGCGGGACAGGATATAGGCGAGCATGGAAGCGGACATGGCGCGGTCAGAACGGAGAAACATTGAGGAAGAAGCGCTGCAGCCAGCCCATGTTCTGCGCTTCGTCGATCACGCCCTTGGCGGTGTATTCGATGCGCGCATCGGCCACTTGCGTGGACAGCACGGCGTTGTCGCCGGTGATCGTGCGCGGGTTGACCACGCCCGAGAAGCGGATGAATTCGGCGCCCTGGTTGATGGCGAGCTGCTTCTCGCCCGAGACCACCAGGTTGCCGTTGGTCAGCACTTCCAGCACCGTCACGGTAATGGTGCCGTTGAAGGTATTGGCCGCGCTGGCGCCGCCGCTTGCCTTCATCGAATTGGCGCCGCTCATGTTGGCGTTCTGGCTCGCACCGAACAGCCCGCCGAGCGCGCGCGGCACCGCGTCGAACGCCAGCGCGCCGCTGCCGGTGCGGCTGGCGTTGGTGCCGGAATTCTTGCTGGCGTTGACGTTCTCGGTGATCAGGATCGTCAGGATATCGCCCACGTTGCGGGGACGGCGGTCCTCGAACAGCGGATTGCCAGCGTACGACGACTGGTAGATCGACCCGGAGGCCGGCCCCATCGGGCGCGGCTCGGCGCGCGCACTGGTGGGCAGTTGCACCAGCGGCTCGCGCGGCACCAGCGCGCAGCCGCCGCTGGCCAGCAATGCCACGCCGGCCAGGCAATACAGCGCACGCGCGCCCAGGCGGGAAAGCAAGGTGGCCATGTTCACTCCAATCAACCGAGCTGCGCCAGGCGCTGCAGCATCTGGTCGGACGACTGCACGGCCTTGCTGTTGATCTCGTACGCGCGCTGCGTCTGGATCATGCTGACCAGTTCTTCCACGACGTTGACGTTGGAGGACTCGACGTAGTTCTGCTGGACCGTGCCGGCGCCGTTCAGGCCGGGCACGGTGGTATTGGGCGCGCCCGAGGCGTCGGTCTGCACATACAGGTTCTCGCCCATGCTTTCCAGGCCGGCCGGGTTCATGAAGGTGGCCAGCTGCAGCTGCCCCACCTGCACGTTGGCGCTCGAGCCCGGCTGCGTCACCGACACCGTGCCGTCGCGCGCAACGGTTATCGTCTGCGTATTGGCCGGGAGGGTGATGGCGGGCTGGATCACGAAGCCGCTGGAGGTCACCAGCTGGCCGTTCTGGTCGACCTGGAACGAGCCGTCGCGGGTGTAGGCGGTGGTGCCGTCGGGCAGCGCCACCTGGAAGAAGCCCTGGCCGATGATGGCCACGTCCTTGGAATTGCCGGTCTGCTGCGGGTTGCCTTGCGTGTGGATGCGCTCGGTCGCGACCGGGCGCACGCCGGTGCCCAGCTGCATGCCCGAGGGCAGCGTGGTCTGGTCCGACGACAGCGCGCCGGGCTGGCGGATGGTCTGGTACATCAGTTCCTCGAACACCGCGCGGCCGCGCTTGAAGCCGTTGGTCGACACGTTGGCCAGGTTGTTCGAGATCACGTCCATCTGCGTCTGCTGCGCATCTAGGCCGGTCTTGGCAATCCAGAGAGAGCGGATCATGTTGGTCCTTGCTGGGGTCTTGTAAGGGCTTTGCTGGCCCGCTTGTCCGGGCCGCTGCGTCAGGCCATCAGTTGGTCGACAGCAGCTGGTTGGCGCGCTGGTCGTTGCTGTCCGCGCCCTGGATCATCTTCATCTGCATCTCGAAGCGGCGGGCATTGGCGATCATCTCGACCATTGCTTCGGTCGGATTGACGTTGCTGCCTTCCAGCGCGCCCGAGATCACGCGCACGGTGGGATCGGCTTCCAGCGCCTGCGCGCCGGCGCGCAGGCGGAACAGGCCGTCATCGCCGCGCGCGATGGCCTCGTTGGGCGGGTTGACCACGCGCAACCGGCCCACTTGCGCGAGACCTGCCGAGGCTTCGCCCGGGCCGCGCGCGGTGATGGTGCCATCGGTGCCGATGCTCACCTGCGAGCCCGGCGGCACCGCCAGCGGACCGCCATCGCCCATCACGGGCAGCCCGGTGATGGTCTGCACCTGCCCGTCCTGCGACACCTGCAGCGCGCCGGCGCGGGTGTAGGCCTCGCCGCCGTCGGGCGTCTGCACCACCAGCCAGCCGTTGCCCTGCAGCGCCACGTCGAGCGCGCGGCCGGTGTAGGTCAGCGGGCCGGCGCGCATGTCGGCGCCCGGCGTCGACGCCAGCGTGAAGGCGCGCGTGCCGGCCTCCGGCCCGACCACCGGCACCGCGCGGTACAGGTTGACCTGCGCGCGGAAGGCCGGGGTCGAGACGTTGGCCAGGTTGTTCGATACCGCCGCTTGCTGGTCGAGTATCTGCTTGGCGCCCGACAGGGCGGTGTAGATCATGCGGTCCATGGCGGCGGCTCAGCTCAGCGTGGCGATCACAGGTTGACCAGGGTCTGCATGACCGTGTCCTGCGCCTTGATGGTCTGCGCGTTGGCCTGGTAGTTGCGCTGCGCCACGATCAGGTTGACCAGCTGGCCGGACAGGTCCACGTTGGAGGCTTCCACCGCGTTCGAGCGCAGCGTGCCCATGCTGCCGCCGGCCACGCCCAGCAGGGCCTGGCCCGAGGAGCCGGTAGCGGACCAGACGTTGTCGCCTTCCGGCTTCAGGCCTTCGACGTTGCCGAACGCGGCCATCACGATCTGGCCCAGCTTCTGGGTCTGCTCGTTGGAGTAGCTGCCGATGATGGTGCCGTCCGAATCCACGGAGTAGCCCAGCAGGCTGCCCGAGGTGTAGCCGTTCTGGACCAGCTGCTTGACGTCGTTGTCGGCGCCGAACTGCGTAGTGCCGGTCAGGTCCAGCTTCATGGCCATCGGTTGCGCGCCACCGGCGGCCGGCTGCGTCAGCGTGATGGCGCCGGCCGCGGGCGCTTGCAGTGCGCCGGCGTTGTCGAACGCCATCGTGAACGGCGCGCCACCGACCATATTGCCGTTGGCATCGGTCACGTACATGTTCCAGTCGGTGCCACCGGGAACCGTCGGGTGCGGCGGGACCGCGGGCGGGGGTGCGTCCGCGACCTTGGCGAAGTACGCCGTCAGCTGCTGCTTGTTGCCCAGCGAGTCATAGACGTTGATCGCCGTGCTGTAGTTGAACATGCTGGTGGTCGGCGGCGTGCCCGGCGCGCTGGCAAAGGGCGTGGCCGGCACCGTGCTGCGCGAATCCAGCTGGAACTTGGCCGTGATGGTGCTGGTGGCCTGCGGCGCCATCTGCGCGTTGCTGATCACCAGCGGCTGGGGCTGCACGCCAGCGCCGGCGGTCACGCCCGCCGGGTAGCCGGTGACCTGCAGGCCCTGCATGTTGGTGATGCGGCCGTCGTCCTGGCGCTGGAACTGGCCGTTGCGCGAGTAATAGATCGCGCCGTCCGGGCTGGTCATGCGGAAGAAGCCGTTGCCGTTGGTGATGGCGACGTCCAGCGAGCGGCCGGAGGCCTCGATATTGCCCTGGTTGAACGACTGCACCACCGAGTTCACGCGCACGCCCAGGCCGATCTTGCTGCCGGCGTAGACGTCGGCGAACTGCGCGGTGGACTGCTTGTAGCCAACCGTGTTCGCGTTGGCGATGTTGTTGCCAATCACATCCAGATTGGACGCGGCGGCGTTCAGGCCGCTTACCCCTTGACCGAAACCCATGGAAACCTTCCTTTGACTTAGCTGTCGTTGAAGCCGGCCCCGCGCTCGCGCGCGACCGGCGCCTGCGATTAGAGAATGCGGCGCACGTCGTCGACGTTGGCGGTCTGGCCATCGCCGAGATTGACCAGCACGCCGGTCGAGTCGCCGCTGATGCTCTGCACCTTGCCGTAGACCAGTGCCACCGGCTGCACCGAGGCGCCGTTGGCGGTGGCGGTGACCTTGAAGGTGTAGTCGCCGTCGGCCACGGCCACGCCCGCATTGTTCTTGCCGTCCCAGGGGATGTCGTGCACGCCCGCGGTCTGGCCCTTCATGTCGATGGTGCGCACCACGTTGCCATCCTTGTCCAGCACGTCGACGGTGACCGATTCGGCGGTCGACGGCAGGTCCACGCCGATCTTGCCCGGCACGCCGCCCTCGACCGAAACCTGCTTGCCCGGCACCATCACGGTGTGGCCGATCAGCGCGGCGGAGTCCATCGCGCGGCTGGCGCTGACCTGTGCCAGCAGCTGCGACAGCGTGGCGTTCATGGTCTGCATGCTGCTCACCGTGCTGATCTGCGCCAGCTGCGAGGTCAGCTGCGAGTTGTCCATCGGGTTGAGCGGATCCTGATTGTTCATCTGCGTGACGAGCATCTTCAGGAAATTTTCCTGCAGCTCGGAAGCGCTGGCGCTCCCGCTCTTGAGGGCGTCATTGATGCCCTGGGTGTTGCTGCTGACCGAGGAGGTGGTTGTCATGTGGCGGTCCGGCCCTTGCGTTCTGTACGATCTGTTGGAGGCAATCGGATGGAGAGGCTCGTCACTGGCCGATCGTCAGCGTCTTGAGCATCATGTTCTTGGCGGTGTTGAGCACTTCGACGTTAGCCTGGTAGGAGCGCGAGGCCGAGATCATGTTGACCATCTCTTCCACCGGGTTGACGTTGGGCATCACCACGTAGCCCTGGGCGTTGGCCATCGGGTGCGTAGGGTTGTGCACCATGCGCGGCGGCGACGGGTCTTCGGTGACGCCGGCTACCTGCACGCCGCCCACGTCGGTCTGGCCGGGTGTCGGCGCCATGCCGAACACGACCTGCTTGGCACGGTAGGCCTGCCCGTCTGGGCTGACCACGCTGTCGGCGTTGGCCAGGTTGGACGCGGTCACGTTCATGCGCTGCGACTGCGCGGCCATGGCCGAACCCGCGACGTCGAAGATGTTCATTGCCGGCATGCGCTCTCTCCTGACTGCTCGATTTATTGTTGGATGGCGGCCAGCATGGTCTTGATCCTGGAGTTCATCACCGTCAGGCCGGACTCGAAGTGCACGGCGTTGTCGGCGAAGGCCACGCGCTCGGTATCCATTTCCACGGTGTTGCCGTCCGCGCTGGACTGCAGCGGGATGCGGTAGGCCAGGTCGAACGCTTCGCGGCCCGGCGCCTGCGCGGGCAGGTGGCGCACCGAGGTGGTCGACAGCGACATCCCTTCGTTGCGATGACCGCGTTCGACGCTCTGCGCCAGCGTGCTCGAGAAATCGAAGTCGCGCGCCTTGTAGCCGGGCGTGTCCGCGTGCGCGATGTTGGAGGCAATCACCGACTGCCGCTGGTTGCGCAGGCTCAGCGCTTCCTGCTGGAAGCGTAGCGCTGCGTCGAGTCTGTCAATCATCCTGGCATCTCCCTGCTTACGGAACGTAAGCGAACACCAAACTAGCGAATAGCGAAGGGACGACCTTCTTCAGGGTTGCCATCTTAGGCGGGGCCTTGTCACGCCAATCGGATGAATAAGGACGGGAAATCCGTGCATTTCGGCCCGCCCTCGCGCGAGGGGCTGCCTACAATCGGAACCCGATGACTGATGTAGACGGGGTGTGCGGCCAATCACGGGGCAGCGCGCCAGGCATGCCAGCGCAGGCCGTGCCGTCCTTGCCGGGAAGTACAGATGAACCCCAACCGCCGCACTCTCCGCCGCTATCTCCGCCGCCATGGCCGCAGCAAGATGCAAGCCCTGCTGACGGCCTGCCTGCTGTGCACCGCCGCGGCCACCGGCGCCGCGCCGGCGCAGGTGACGCCTGTCGCCATGCAGGCGCCGGCCGGCCAGGCCGCCGGCGCTGCCAGCCCCTTTACCGAGGACCCGGCGCGCGTCGCCGTCGAACGCTTCCTGCTGCAGCAGACCGCCGGCCTGCCGGGCAAGGTCAGTGTGCAGGTGGCGCCGCCTTCGGGCGGCCGCGCGCCGGATTGCGTCGCGCCCGATCCCTTCCTGCCCGCCGGCGCATCGCCTTGGGGCCGGGTCTCGGTGGGCGTGCGCTGCGGCGGCGAGCGGCCGTGGGTGCGCTACATGCAGGCGCGCGTCTCGGTGCTGACCGACTATTACGTCGCCGCGCGCGCACTGGGCCCGGGCGAACCGGTCGGCCACGCCGATATCGAAGTGCGCCAGGGCGACCTGGCCACGCTGCCGCGCGCGGTGATCACCGATCCGGCGCAGCTCGCCGGCGCGATCACCACCAACCGCATCGCCGCCGGCTCGCCGCTGCGCGCCGACCTGCTGCGCAAGGCCATCGCCGTGCGCCAGGGCCAGACCGTTACCGTGGCCGTGGAGGGCGACGCCTTCCAGATCACCAGCGAAGGCAAGGTGCTGGCCGACGCTGCCACCGGCAACACCGTGCAGGTGCGCCTGCGCAACGGGCAGGTGGTCAACGGCCTGGTGCGCAGCGGCGACACGGTCGTGCTGCAGTAGCCCCTAGGAAAGTGCCTTAATCGTGGCCAACAGGCTGGAACCAGGCGGCGCCCGGCGTGCGAAAATGCCGCCGGCCCTGCCGCAGCGCGAATCCGGGGCACCAGCCCCTAAAGATTTCGCAGCCGCGGCCGTAATGCCATAGGAAACCAGCAAGGAACGCCCGTGAAGATCAACCACTCCACCTCGTCCCGGCCCGCCGACGCTCCCGCGGGCGACGCCGCCGCCCGGCCCCAGGCCGCGCCGGCCAGCGCCGCCGCGCCGTCCGCCGGCCTGAGCGTCAGCCCGCTGGCCGCCCAGGTGCGCGAGATCAGCGCCCGCCTGACGCAGGAAACCGACGACGATATCGATACCGCCAAGGTCGAAGAGATCCGCCAGGCCATTGCCGAAGGCCGGATCAAGATCGACCCGGGCAAGATTGCCGACGGCCTGCTCGCCACCCTGCGCGAGCTCGGCCAGGCCGACCCGACCTAGTCCACTGAATCATTGAAATGGTCGGTGAAGGACATGTCAGGCGGGATTCAGCGCTAAGGGCAAAGCGCAGCAATAGCACAGCTATTGCGAGCATTTGCAACGACGCGAGGTGCCCGCCTGACATGGCAGGCACCGACCAATTTCAGTGATTTAGTGGACCTACCCATCATGAGCCAGAGCCTGATCCAGTCCCTGCAGCGCGAAACCGAAGCCATCCAGGCCTTCGGCCAACTCCTCACCGAAGAACGCGACGCTCTCAAGCGCGGCGACTTCCAGTCCCTCAGCGAACTGCTGACGCGCAAGGTAGAACTGGGCCAGGCCCTCTCCCGCCAAGTCAGGGCCCGCGAAGCCCAGATGGGCGCGCACGGCCTGCGCGCCGGCCCCGAAGGCCAGTTGCTCGGCCGCCAGATCGACCCGGCAGTCGCCGCCGCCTGGCGCAAGCTCATCTTCGCCGCACGCGCCACGCGCGACGGCAATGCCCTGAACGGCGCCGTCATCAGCGCGCATCTCGACTTCACCCGCGAAGCGATCCAGGCACTGCGCCAGCATGGCGGTGGTGATGCGGGGTTGTATGGGAAGGATGGGAAGGCGGCGGCGGGGGTTGGTGGGGTCAGTCTGGCGGCAGGCTAGCGTCAAAAGCAGGTTGTGGCTTTGGGTGCTCCAGCAGCACCCGAGCTAGCCTAAGCAAGGTGTTCTCCCTCTCCCCTCAGGGCTTGCCTTTACCCACAACTTCCGGCGGCTTACTCGTTTTTCTGGAAGATCCGATACATTTCGGTGATTTCGTGCAGGGCGAGGAAGCCGCGCCACAGGACGGTGGCTCCCGGGGGATCGTCGTTTTTGCGACCCAGGTAGCCACCGAGCTTGGCGATCCAAAGGACAGCTTCGCTGAGTTTGGGCGCCTGCTCCGGTGGCTTGGTGGTGCCGTGCGTGCGGCAGTACAAAGCCCGCCATTCGAGCGATTGCAGTAGCACCGAGCAAGGGATATCGGCTTCGAGCCGGCCCAGCATGGTCGCGTACATAATGCGCCAGCCGATCACGGCGAACAGCGCCGTGGCCCGCAGGAACCGCTCCAGCGTCCCGAACTGCCGGGCCTCGATCTGGCAGCCACTTTTCAGGACACGATGCCAGGATTCAATGGTCCAGCGCCGGGCGTACCAGCTCAGCCGTTCGAGCACATCTTCCAGCGTTTGGGTGGGCATCGAACTGAGCAACATCCATTCGAGCGGCTCAACGCCTTCGGGCGGCTCGATTTCCAGCGCGTGAATGGCAAACACTTCGAGACTCGGTAGCCCCTCTGCACCGCGGCTGCGCGGCGCTCGCAGTTGGACCGGCACACAGCGCAAAGCCAGTCGGGCACTACGTGCCTGCCTGGCGCCGGACCTGGGCACGTGCAGTACGGTCTCCCCAAGTACAGGAGCCGCGGCAACCGTCTCCCACAGATACTTCTCTGGGTGGTCCACGCCCCGATTCCAGGCGGCCCGCACCAACCAGTCCACCCCCGCTGGGCGCGGCGCCAGAAACACGTCATACACATCGCCCTCGCGATCGCTGACGGCAACAAGGTGCGTGTCCGGACACTGCATCTTGAGCGGCTCAAGGCATTCCAGCCCCTCCAGCCACTTCACGCTTTCCTTCTCGCGAATGGACAGCGCCCGGCGCTGCCTGGCCTTGCCCGATGCTTGCGGCGCACGCACCCACGTCTTCATGCTCAACACGCCCAGTGGCAGGCCCTCAGGCGTCACCGCCAGCACGCTGTGCAACATGAATCCGTGCAAATTGCCGCCCGTGCCGTGACCAAGTCCCTCAGTCGCGGGCAAATTTGCCAGATTGAATTCCGTGGTGTCCTGCACCGTCAGGACGACAGGCACCTGCTGCATGCGACCCACGGTTTGAACGACGTGGCTCGCCAGTATTCCGTCCGGGTCGACCGCCTCATTATCAAAGAAGCGATATGCCGCCTTGAGTTGGGCACCACTCAAGGCCTGCGGGAACGAAACATGGGCTTTTTGCGCCAGTCCGCGCGCCAATGCCACAAGGCGCTGCGTGCGACGTGCATCGCCCAACTGAGCGCCACCGAATTCGTCGCTGGCCCAGTCTTCCAGATCTTCCGTATCAGGCAAAATTGCCACCACTGATTGTCAACTTCACCCGAAGTTAACACCGTCCAATCCGGTTTACAACCTTTCCTATCGAGATGTGGGTAAAGGCAAGCCCCTCAGGGGGAGAGGGGAGTCCCACAACGGCAAAATTGACGCCGCACTTCGGTATCAAGGTCTACCGAAACCCCACCACGACCTCATTACTCTTGCCCTGCAACACCGGCACCAGGCCCCCCTGCCCCGGCACCCGGAACGCAAACACAAAACCCTTGGTCGCGTCATCCCCGGAGAACGCATCCGTCTTCCCTTCGGCCTGCGGCAGCAACACGCAGCGCTGCGCATTGCAGAGATACGCCTGCAGTTCCACAGGTGGCGTCTTGGCAAAGCTGTAGCGCCAGCGCACGGAAGTAATGACGCCTTCGGACTGGGGTAACACCCCGGTGGGTTGGATCGGCGGCGACACTACACGCTGCCCGCGGCCGTATAGCGCGGGGCCATTGACCGAACCGATCCACGCATGACGGGTTCCGCCATCCTGCGCAGCCCATGCGCAACACGACACTGCGGCAAGCATCAAGCAAGCGCCGCGCACGGCGCCGACCAACACCCGCATCACAACATCCCGCGCAACTGGTTCCGCAACCGCGTAATCGCCTGCCCGCGGATCTGGCACACGCGCGACTCGGTCACATCGAGCACCGCGCCGATCTCGCGCAGGTTCAGCTCCTGGTCGTAACACAGCGACAGCACCAGCTTCTCGCGCTCAGGCAGGCGATCGATGGCGCGGATCAGCGCTTCGCGCATGCCGCTTTCCATCAGCACGGTCAGCGGGTTGCCGTCATCGCTGCCGCCGAGATGGCGATCGAGGAAGTCTTCTTCGCCAGAGCGTTCGAAATCCTCGTAATGCAACAACTGGCAACCATAGACTTCGTTGAGCAGTTGCTGGTATTCGTTTAGCCCCATCTCCATGGCCTCGGCCACTTCGGAGTCCAGCGGCGTGCGCCCGAGCTTCTGCTCCAGCCCGCGCTGGTTGCGTTCGATGCGGCGCGTGAACTGGCGCAGGCTGCGCGACTGCCAGTCGTTGGCGCGCACCTCGTCGAGCATGGCACCGCGGATGCGCTGGCTGGCATAGGTCTCGAAGCGCGCGCCGTGCGTGTCTTCATAGCGCTTGGCAGCGTCGAGCAGGCCGATCATGCCGGCCTGGATCAGGTCGTCGATCTGCACGCTGGCGGGCAGCTTGGCGGCGAGTTGCAGGGCGATGCGCCGCACCAGCTGTGCGTGCGCCTTGACCACATCGGCCTGTTCGAGCTTTCCCTGGATCGTGTACATGGTGCAATTCTCGTGGATGCTGGATTGCTGGACCGGCACGCCATATGGCGGCCGGCTGGCTCAGGGTCCGGTTCGGTTGGTTGGCATGGGGCGGGCTCAGGCCATCGCGGGCGCCGCGGCAGGTGCGGGCGTATCGGCGCGCAGCGGCCAGCCGCCGATACTGCCGGCGGTGCGGCGCAGCGCGGTGGTGGCGGGCGCGGCCGGAAAGGCTTCGACCACGCAGCGCCCCAGTTGCAAGCCACGGGCCACCAGCGGATCGGCCGGCAGCCAGCCCGCGCAGATCGCCTCTACGCCCAGGTACTGGCCGGCGGTGCGCGCCAGGTTGCGCATGATCGCCTGCACGGCGGCTTCGGTCGCCGCCATGTTGACGATCAGGTGGAAGCGCCGCCATGCGTACAGGTGATGCAGGCGCTTGATGCAGGCGTACGCGGCGGTGATCGACGCCAGCTCCGGGCGCATCACGATCAGCACGTTGTGCGCACCGCCCGCGAATGGCGACAGCCCACCGTCGGCATCGGCTGCCGCATCGACCAGCACGCTGCGAAAGGCGGCCAGCGCCGACGCCGGCAAGTCCAGGCTGGCGCGCTGCCGGCCCGCCGGCAGCAGCGATACTGCAGCGCTGGTACCCGCGCCCGCGGCGGCTTCCAGCGGCATGCGCCCGTCCTGCACGTCGGCGAGGGTCCCTGCCGGGGCGGCGCCGGCCAAGCGCGTCGCGCGCGCCGTAGCCGGGTCTTCGTCGAGCAGCAGCACGCGTTCGCCCTGCATCGCCAGCGCATGCGACAGCCCCAGTGCCACCGTGGTGGCACCGGCGCCGCGCTCGCTGGCGACCACGGCGATGCGGCGGGTCGTGCGCGGGGCCAGCATCCGGCGCAGGCTTTCAGCCTGGTCCATGGCGAGTGCGCTCACTGCAGGACCCCCATCGCGTCGGCGTTCGTGTTGATACCAGCGGCCGACGTGGCAGCGCCGCGGCCCGGGTAGTTCTCCAGCACGTCGAGCAGCGCCAGCATGCGGCCCATGCCTTCGTTGAGCACCGTGCCGGCCACCGGCGCACCCTGGCGCGCGGTGCGGCCCGCCAGGCGTGCGAGGAAGGCGGGTGCGGTGGCGGTCGGCGCGTGTTCCAGGCGCAGCACCGACAGGCCCAGTTGCAGCGCCGCCAGCGCGGCGCCGGCGGCGTGGCCGGCTTCCGCATCCTGCGCGAAGTGGTCGGCGGCATGGCGCAGCGTGCGCAGGCGCGCATCGGCGGTATCGGTCCACGGCGCCCAGCGCGCGACCTGTGCGGCGTCTTGCGCCAGCGCCGGATCGCACAGCAGGTAGCGGGTCTCGAGCAGTTCGCCGGCCGCGCGGTCGACCAGGCGCGCTACCACCAGGCAGGCGTCGATGCCGCCTTCGGGCGCGCCCTTGCCGCGTACCGGGCTTTCCGGCAGGCGCACGTCGGCGCTGGCCAGCCAGCGCACGGCATCGCGCTCGCGCACGGTGGCATCGCCCACGGCGTGGAAGGTGAGCGTGTCGGCCAGTGCATCGAGCTTCCACGCGGCGCCGGCGCTGATTACGCGCGCGGTCTTGCGCGCATTGGCGACCCAACGCTCGCCGGCTTGCTGCCAGCGCGCCAGCGTGGCGGCGGACGGTACCGCTTCAAGCAGGTTGACGACCTTGCGCGCGGCACTCATGGCGGCGCGCAGGTTGGCGGCTTCCGCATCGGCTTCGCCGAGCGGCTGGCCGGCGCGGCCCGTGGCCGTCACCGTGGCCGCCAGCGGCGTGCCGTCGCGGTCAGCCAGCCACAGCGTGTGCTGCATCGGCTGGGGCGCGCGGCGGCCCGGAACATTCACTTGCAGCGTGGTGGCGAGCGCCAGCACGTACTGGTCGCACAGGCGGTTGACGTCGCGGCACACCGCTTCGCGCACCTGCTGCGCCATCGTGCGCAGGGCCGGTGCATCGGCGCCGCGCTGTTGCCACAGCGAGCGGGCGAGGTCGAAGCCGAGGCCCGAGCTGTTGAGTTCAGTCACGCACTGGCCGAGCGCGTCGGCGCTGTCGGTCAGCGAGCGCAGCACATCGTCGGCGCCGCCCTTCGACTGCACGGCATCATCGCCAGCGGCCTGGCGGCGGCGCGCCGCATCGGCATCGGCAAACACCGAGCCGCGGCGCGGCGTGAGGAAAGCGCGCTCCACCAGTGCGGTGCTGCTGGCGAGTTCCAGGTGCTCCGGCACGCGCTGGCCGGTAGAGGCATAGAACACCGGCAGGCGGTGGCGGATCACCACGTCCAGCACCGAGCCCAGGTGCGTGGCTTCATCGAGCTTGCTGATGATGCAGCCGTCGATGCCACCGCTTTCCGGCGCGGTGTCATGACGGTAGGCGTGCACCACTTCATTGAGGGTATCGCCGTGGCTGGCGCCATTGAGCAGCAGCACGCGCTGCACCGGCGCGGGCACGCCGGCCAGCATGGCGATCTGCTCGGACAGGCTGCGGTCGCGCTGGCTCATGCCGACGGTGTCGATGATGACCAGGTGCTTGTCCTTCATCGCCGCCAGCGCAAAGCGCAGGTCGGCGGCGTCCTTCACCGCATGCACCGGCACGCCCAGGATGTCGCCGTAGATGCGCAGCTGTTCGTGCGCGCCGATGCGGAAGCTGTCGGTCGTCAGCAGCGCCAGCTTGTCGGCGCCGTGGCGCAGCACGAAGCGCGCTGCCAGCTTGGCGGTGGTGGTGGTCTTGCCCACGCCGGTGGGTCCGATCAGCGCCAGCACGCCGCCTTGCGCAAACAGGCTGTCTTCATCGCCCACCACCGGCACCTTGCTGGCCAGTTCAGTGCGGATCCACGTCATCGCTGCCGGCCGGTCGTAGCCGAGCGGCAGCCGTGCCAGCAGCATGCGCGCCAGTTGCCCGGAGAAGCCGGCGCCGACCATCCACTCGAACAGCGACTCGCGCAGCGGGTCGCTGGCGGCAACGCCGTGGGCGGCCGCGCCCGCGGCAGGGCTGATGCCGGCCAGCTGTCGCTCGAGCATCGCGCGCATCGACTGCAGTTCGCCGCGCAGGTCGCCGATGGCGACGGGCTCGACCACCGGTGCGGGCGGCACATAGACCTGCGCCGTGGCGGACACACTGCCAAGATCGGTATCGCGCATGGCGACGATCTCGACGCCGCCTTCCACGGTGCGGTTGGACAGCACCACGGCATCCGGGCCCATGGCTTCGCGCACCTTGCGCATGGCTTCACGGCCGTTGGCCGCGACGAATTTGGCTACGCTCATCTCTTGCTCCTCACGCGCCGATCATTGCGGTGATGCGGATATTGCGGTTGTCAGGCACTTCGGAATGCGACAACACCCTCAGCTGCGGCATCGTGCGGCGCAGGAAGCGCGCCATCAGCGGACGCAGTTGCGACGGCACCAGCAGCACCGGGTCCAGCCCCATCTGTTCCTGCCGCGTGACCGCGCCCTGGGTCTGCTGCAGCAGTGCGTCGGCCAGGCCCGGCTCGATGCCGCCGCCGTTGGTCAGCGCCTGCGACAGCACGCGCTCCAGGCCGGCATCCAGGCCGATCACCTGCAGGTCGGCGTTGTTCGGGAACAGCTGCTGCGTGATCGCGCGGCCCAGCGCCACGCGCACCATCGCGGTCAGCTCGTTGGGATCGCTGACCTTGGGGGCGTGCTCGGCCACCACGTCGAGGATGGTGCGCATGTCTCGGATGGGCACGCCTTCGTCCAGCAGGTTCTGCAGGATCTTCTGCAGAGCCGTCAGCGTGATGGTCTTGGGCACCAGGTCTTCGGTGAGCTTGGGCGAGTCCTTGGCGATGCGGTCCAGCAGCGCCTGCACTTCCTGGCGGCCCAGTAGTTCGGCCGCATGCATGTGGATCAGGTGGTTCAGGTGCGTGGCCACCACCGTGCTGGCATCGACCACGGTGTAGCCGTACGACTGCGCCTGTTCCTTGATGCCCGCGTCGATCCATACCGCCGGCAGGCCGAAGGCCGGGTCGCGCGTGGCCGCGCCCGGCAGCATGCCACTGACCTGGCCGGGGTTGATCGCCATCCACTGGCCCGGCATGGCTTCGCCGCGGCCGATCTCCACGCCCTTGAGCGTAATGCGGTAGGCGTTGGGCTTGAGTTCCAGGTTGTCGCGGATATGCACTACCGGCACCAGGAAGCCGATTTCCTGCGCCACCTTCTTGCGGATGCTCTTGATGCGGCCCAGCAGCTCGCCGTCCTGCGCGCGGTCCACCAGCGTGATCAGGCGGTAGCCCACTTCCATGCCGAGCGGATCGACCAGCGTGACGTCGTCCCAGCTTGCCTCGGTCGATTCCTGCGCCACTGCCGGCGCGCGTTCCTCGCGCTGCTTGAGCTGTTCCTGCGTGGCTGCGCGGCGCGACATATAGCGGCCCATCCACACCAGCACGCCCGCCAGCAGCAGGAAGGCGAAGTGCGGCATGCCGGGGATGATGCCCATCAGGCCGATGATGCCGGCGGTCAGGTACAGCACGCGCGGGTTGGCGAAGAGCTGGCCGGTGAGCTGCTCGCCCACGTCCTGCTCGTTCGAGACGCGCGACACGATCACGCCGGCGGCGGTGGAGATCACCAGCGCCGGGATCTGCGCCACCAGGCCGTCGCCGATGGTCAGCAGCGTGTAGTTGTGCACGGCGGTGCCGAAGTCCAGGTCGTGCTGCACCATGCCCACCACCATGCCGGCGGCGACGTTGATGAACATGATCAGCAGGCCCGCCACGGCGTCGCCGCGCACAAACTTGCTGGCACCGTCCATGGCACCGTAGAAGTCGGATTCCTGCGCCACTTCCGCTCGGCGCTTCTTGGCGGCCGCTTCGTCGATCAGGCCGGCGTTCAGGTCGGCATCGATCGACATCTGCTTGCCGGGCATCGAGTCCAGCATGAAGCGCGCGCCGACTTCGGCGATACGGCCCGCGCCCTTGGTGATCACCATGAAGTTGATCACCACCAGAATCGCGAACACGACGATACCTACCGCAAAGTTGCCGCCCACCAGGAAGTGGCCGAAGGCCTCCACCACCTTGCCGGCGGCGTCCGGGCCGGTATGGCCTTCGAGCAGCACCACGCGCGTGGAGGCCACGTTCAGCGACAGGCGCAGCAGCGTGGTGAACAGCAGCACCGCCGGGAAGGCGGCAAAGTCCAGCGGCTTCTGCGTGTACATGCTGACCAGCAGCACCATGATCGCCAGCGCGATATTGAAGGTGAACAGCAGGTCCAGCACAACGGCCGGCAGCGGCAGGATCATCATCCCGAGGATCATGATGATCAGCAGCGGCCCGGTCATGGCCTTGAGCTGGCCGGCCGAGCGCAGGCCTGGCAGGTTGAACAAAGCGTTCAGAGCGTTCATGCGCGACTTTCCGGTACGGCGAGTTCATCGGGCACCGGCAGGTCCGCCGGCGCCTGCGGCTGCGGGCCTTGCGAGTGGTGCCAGTGCTTCAGTTGATAGACCCAGGCCAGCACTTCGGCCACGGCGGTATAGAGTCCGGCCGGGATTTCCTGGCCGAGTTCGACATGGCGGTGCAGCGCGCGCGCCAGCGGCGGCGCCGACATCAGCGGCACACGGTGCTCGGCAGCCACGGCGCGGATGCGCGCAGCGACCTCGCCGGTGCCCTTGGCCACCACGCGCGGCGCGCTCATGCGCCCTTCCTCATAGCGCAGCGCCACGGCAAAGTGCGTGGGGTTGGTCACCACCACGTCGGCCTTGGGCACCTCGGTCATCATGCGGCGGCGCGCCATGGCGCGCTGCTGCTGGCGGATGCGGCCCTTGATATGCGGGTCGCCCTCGCTTTCCTTGAATTCCTGCTTGACCTCTTCCTTGGTCATGCGCAGCTTCTTGAAGAACTCCCAGTACTGCCACGGCACGTCGATGGCCGCCACCACCAGCAGCGACAGCGACACCACCAGGCAGCAGTACATCACCAGGTCGACCATGTGCAGCAGCGCTTCCTGCACCGGCGCGTTCATCAGCGCGATGGCCTCCGGCAGTCGTCGCCACAAGACCCAGGCGCCGACGCTGCCGACCAGCAGCGACTTGGCCACGGCCTTGAGCAGTTCCACCAGCGAATGGGCGGAGAACATCCGGCCCAGCCCCACTATCGGCGACATGCGCGAGAACTGCGGCGCGAACGACTTGGCCGAGAACACCCAGCCGCCCAGCAGCAGCGGCGCGGCCAGGGCGGCCACGCCGAACAGCAGCAGCAGGGGCAGGAAGGCGAGCAGGCTGTCCCACACCATGACGCCGAAGCGCGACAGCATGCGCGAGGTGTCGAACGCCGTATCGCGCTCGAAGCGCAGCGCGCCCTGCATGACCTGGTTCAGGCTGCGGCCCATATGGCCGCCCAGCGTCCACAGGCCGGTGACGCCCGCAATCAGCATGATGAACGTGGCGAGCTCGCGCGAACGCACCACCTGCCCCTCCTCGCGCGCCTTTTCCAGGCGCCGGGGTGAGGCGGGTTCGGTTTTCTCGAGATCGCTTTCTTCGGACATCCACGCTCCGTGCGAAGCGGCAAGCCGCTATTCGTCAGGAGGGATTATCGAAGCGGGGTGGGATTCCCATTCGCGCGAAAAGGCGGGGGAATTGGGTGTTGTTTGGGAAATGGGGGGGCGGTGGAGTTAACGGCGCCCCGGGGATGGACTTTAGTGGAACAGCCCCTCGGGGCAGGCTTGCGCCGCGCGAAGTCGATGGAGCCACCACAGGCCGGTCCCCTCTCCCGCAGGCGGGAGAGGGGAGCAAACCGGCAGCGGGAGAGCCGCCTGCGTCAGCAGGCCTGCCTCGCCTCAGAACCCCAAACTCGCCAACAGATCATCCACCTGCGACTGATCCGACACCACATCCGGCTTGCCCTCCGGGTTGATCTGCGGCCCGTTCATCAGCGTGCCAGCCGACTGCGTCTCCACCCGCCGCTCGGACGGAACATTGTCGATAAGCACCTGCAGCAGCTCCTGCTCCAGCGCGCGGATCATGTCCATCATCTTCTTGATGACCTGGCCGGTCAGGTCCTGGAAGTCCTGCGCCATCATGATGTCGAGCAGGTGGCTGTTGGTGGCGCGCGCCTGGCCGGGCACCCCGGACAGGAAGGCGCGGGTGTCGAGCACCAGCGTGCGGGCGTCGGCCAGCTCCTCCGGTTTCTCGAACCAGGCCTCCCAGCGCTTGTCCAGCGTTTCGGCCTGCTGCTCGATGTCGGACTGGATCGGCTGCGCGAGTTCGACCGCGTTGAGCGTGCGCTCGGCCGCCTGCTCGGTCATGGCGGCGATGTAATTCAGCCGGTCGCGCGCATCGGGGATGGCCTGCGCGGCGCGCTCGATCTCCTTGTCCAGGCCGAGCTCACGCATGTTGTCGCGCAGCATCCGCGTCAGGTTGCCGATGCGCAGGATCAGTTGCTCGGCGGAATCGTTGCTCAGGGTTGGAGTCATGGAAACGCTCCCCTGGCTCAGCCGCCGAGCTTTTCGAAGATCTTGGTGATCTTCTCGTCCAGCGTGGCCGCCGTGAACGGCTTGACCACATAGCCGTTGGCGCCCGCCTGGGCTGCTGCAATGATGTTCTCCTTCTTGGCCTCGGCCGTCACCATCAGCACCGGGGTCTTGCCGATATTGGCATCGGCGCGGATCGCCTGCAGCATGGACAGGCCGTCCATATTGGGCATGTTCCAGTCCGAGATCACGAACTGGAAGCTGCCGTCCCTGGCCTTCTCCAGGCCGGCGGCGCCGTCCTCGGCTTCCTCGACGTTGACGAAACCCAGCTCCTTGAGCAGGTTGCGGATGATCCGGCGCATGGTCGGGAAATCATCCACGACCAGGATCTTGATGCTCTTGTCCACTTTGACGGCTCCAAGTAAATACAGTTATGGCTTGTTGCCAGGGCGGGCGCCGCATGCCGGCATGCATGCGCGCCCTCCCCGATTCATTTACACCCGCTGCGCGCGCGTGCCGTAGGTGGCCAGGCGCGCCATCACGCGCTGGGTCATCGCCGGCAAGGGCACGACTTCATGCACGCCGCCGGCGGCAATCGCCTCCTTCGGCATGCCAAACACGATGCATGTGTGCTCGTCCTGGGCCAGGTTGTAGGCGCCGGCTTCGCGCATGCGCAGCATGCCGCGCGCGCCGTCCTTGCCCATCCCGGTCAGGATTACGCCGATCACGTTCTTGCCGCCATGCTCGGCGGCCGAATCGAACAGCACGTCCACGGACGGGCGGTGGCGATTCACCGGCGCTTCCTGCGACAGGTGCGCGACGTAGTTGGCGCCGCTGCGCGCCAGGCGCAGGTGCGAGTCGCCCGGCGCGATATACGCATGGCCCGGCAGCACGCGCTCGCCGTGCACCGCCTCCTTGACAGTGATGCGGCACAGCCCGTCCAGGCGCTGCGCGAACGAACGCGTGAAGCCGGCCGGCATATGCTGGACGATCATCACCGCCGGGCTGTCCGGCGGCAGCGGCATCAGGAATTCCTTGATGGCCTCGGTGCCGCCGGTGGAGGCGCCCAGGATGATCAGCTTCTCGGTCGACAGCAGCGGGCTGCGCAGCATCGGTGCGGCTTCCGCCGCGGCCGTGGGCTGCGCAGCCGCGCGCACGCGCGCACGCGCGGCGGCGCGCAGCTTGTCGGCGATGGTGTCGGTGTATTCCAGCAGCCCGTCGCGGATGCCCAGCTTGGGCTTGGTGACGAAGTCCACCGCGCCCAGCTCCAGCGCGCGCATGGTGATCTCGGAGCCGCGCTCGGTCAGCGACGACACCATCAGCACGGGCATGGGCCGCAGCCGCATCAGCCGCTCGAGAAAGTCCAGGCCGTCCATGCGCGGCATTTCGACGTCCAGCGTCAGCACGTCCGGGTTCAGGCGCTTGATCAGGTCGCGCGCCACCAGCGGGTCGGGCGCGGTGCCCACCACTTCCATGTCCGGCTGGCTGTTGATGATCTCCGTCATCAGGCTGCGGATCAGCGCGGAGTCGTCCACGCAGAGCACCTTGATCTTGGCGGCAGTCATATAAGGTCGTGCTTGGTTGGGTCCAGGGAAGCCTGCCGCGCAAACAGTTCGGGCGTGCGCGGCGGTGCCTTGGCCGAGGTGGCGATGGCGCGCGCCAGCGCGCTTTCTTCGCGCGCCACCGAGACCTGGTCGTCCTGCCGCGTCAGGCGGCGCACCAGCGCCAGCCCGCCGCTCGGGAAATAGCTGACGCGGCGCGCATGCGGGCCGCGCAGGTCCTGCGCCGCGACGCGGATCTCCTCGGCCTTCAGGTAGCGCAGCACGAAGTCCGCGTTGCGGTCGCCGATATTCAGCGTGGTCATGTTGGCCAGCACTGCGCCGCCGCCGAAGACCTTGGCCTCCAGCCGCTCCCGGCGCGCGCCCATCTTGAGCAGCTCGTTGATCAGCACTTCCAGCGCGTAGCTGCCGTAGCGCATCGACGCCGACAGCATGCGGTCGGCGCCGCCGCCGTCATCGTCGGGCAGCATGAAGTGGTTCATGCCGCCGACGCCCGCGGTCTCGTCGCGGATGCACGCGGCCACGCACGATCCGAGCACGGTGGTCAGCACCATGTCCTCGCGGGTCACGTAGTACTCGTTGGGCAGCAGCTTGACCGCCTGCTTGCCGAACTCGCGGTCGAAGTACGTGCGCGTGGCCAGCGCTTCGGGAAGTTGGGGCGTGCGCATCACGGCCTTCCCGCCCTGGCGGCATCCGACGCCAGCTCGTAGACCGTCTGCCCGCGCAGCTGGAAGGCGCGCGTGACGTAGGAAAAGTTCTCCGAGTGGCCGGCAAACAGCAGCCCGTGCGGCTTGAGCAGCGGCACGAAGCGCTCCAGGATGCGTCCCTGGGTCGGCTTGTCGAAGTAGATCATCACGTTGCGGCAGAAGATCGCATCGAACTGCTCGCGGATGCCCCAGTCTGGCGCGAGCAGGTTGAGCGGCTCGAACGCGATGGTGGCGGCCAGTTCCGGCTTGACCCTGACCGAGCCGGCGCGCGGGCCGGTGCCCTTCAGGAAGAATCGCTTCAGGCGCTCGGGCGAGAGCCGCGCGACCTGGTCGGCCGAATACACGGCGCTGCGGGCCTTGGCCAGCACCTGCGTGTCGATGTCGGTGGCCAGCACAGTGGCGGCGCGGTCGCCCAGCGCCTCGGCCAGCGTGATGGCGATCGAGTACGGTTCCTCGCCGGTCGATGCCGCGGAACACCAGACGCTGTACGGGCGGCCGATCTTCTTCGCGTGCTCAGCCAGCAGCGGGAAGTGGTGCGCCTCGCGGAAGAACGAGGTCAGGTTGGTCGTCAGCGCGTTGGTGAAGAACTCCCACTCGGGCGAGCGGTCGTCCGCGTCCAGCAGCGCCAGGTAGGAGGCGAAGTCCGACAGCTGCAGCGTGCGCAGGCGCCGCGCCAGACGGCTGTAGACCATCTCGCGCTTGTGGCTGCCCAGCGAGATGCCGGCGCGCCGGTGGATCAGCGCGCGGATCTTCTCGAAGTCGCGCTCGGTCAGCAGGAAGTCCCGCATCTCATCGCGCCGCAGGGTAGCGGCCGGCGCGGAGACGGCGCCCGGGAAGCCGGTAAGGCTGCCGGGAGCGCTGGCGGCATTGCGGAACGGCGTCATGGCTTCGCTTGGTATTGCAGGTTACGGCGGGGGCGTTGGGAGCGCGGCCGGGATCAGGCCAGTTCGGCCTCGACCAGCTCCATCTCGGCGCTGGTCATCAGCTTCTCGATATCGATCAGCACCAGCATGCGGCCGTCGACGGTGCCCAGGCCGGTCAGGTGCTCGGTCGAGACCGACACGCCGAATTCCGGCGCCGGCTTGATCGCATCGCCGGTCAGCGTCAGCACGTCCGACACGCCATCCACCACGATGCCGACCACGCGACCGGCCACGTTCAGGATGATGACCACGGTCTGGTGGTCGTAGCGCACGTTGCCCAGGCGGAACTTCAGGCGCAGGTCGACGATCGGCACGATCACGCCGCGCAGGTTGGTCACGCCCTTGATGAAATCCGGCGCGCTGGCGATGCGCGTAACGGTCTCGTAGCTGCGGATCTCCTGCACCTTGAGGATGTCGATGCCGTATTCCTCCGACCCCAGCGTGAAGACCAGGAACTCCTGGCCCGAAGCGTCGCTCCCGGGGGTATCGATGTGTCCGATGCCGGCCATGATGTCTTGTTCTCCTGTGATTGGACGATGGGTGTTGGCCGCTTATTGCGCCAGCGCCGGTTCCTGCCGGCGCACGCCGGTGCGCTGCAGCGCGCCGACATCGACGATCAGCGCCACGCTGCCGTCGCCAAGGATGGTCGCCGCGGAAATGCACGGCACCTTGCGGTAGTTGGTCTCGAGGTTCTTCAGCACCACCTGGTGCTGGCCGATCAGCTGGTCCACCAGCAGCGCAAAGCGCTTGCCCTCGGCCTGCAGGATCACGGCGATGCCCTGCGTGGGTTCCTGCAGCGCGTCGGCGACGTTGAAGACGCGGTGCATCTCCAGCAGCGGCAGGTATTCGCCGCGCACGTGCATCACGCGGTCGGAGTTGGCGGCGGTGTGCACGTCCTCGGCCTTGGGCTGCAGCGATTCCATCACGCAGTTCAGCGGCAGGATGAAGGTCTCTTCGCCGACCTTGACCGACATCCCATCCAGGATCGCCAGCGTCAGCGGCAGCACGATGCGGATGGTGGTGCCCAGGCCCGGGCGCGAGCTGATCTCGACATGGCCGCCCATCTCCTGGATGTTGCGCTTGACCACGTCCATGCCCACGCCGCGGCCGGAAACATCGGTGATGACCTCGGCGGTGGAGAAGCCTGGCGCGAAGATCAGCTGCCAGACTTCCTCGTCGCTGATGTTCTCGGACACCGGCAGGCCGTTCTGGATGGCCTTGGCCAGGATGCGCTCGCGGTTCAGGCCACCACCGTCGTCGCTCACTTCGATCACGATATTGCCGCCGTGGTGCTGCGCGGACAGGATCAGCTGGCCGGTCGCATCCTTGCCTGCGGCGATGCGCTTGTCGGGCGTCTCGATGCCGTGGTCCAGGCTGTTGCGCACCAGGTGGGTGAGCGGGTCGATGATGCGTTCGATCAGGCTCTTGTCGAGCTCGGTGGCCTTGCCGAACGTGACCAGGTCGATCTGCTTGCCGAGCTTGCTGGCGAGGTCGCGCACCAGGCGCGGGAAGCGCGAGAACACATAGTCCATCGGCATCATGCGGATCGACATCACCGCTTCCTGCAGGTCGCGCGCATTGCGCTCGAGCTGGCCCATGCCGGAGAACAGGCGGTCGAACAGCACCGGGTCCAGCGACGAGGCGGTCTGCGCCAGCATCGACTGGGTGATCACCAGTTCGCCAACCAGGTTGATGATCTGGTCGACCTTCTCGGTCGGCACGCGGATCGAGCCTTCACCGTGCGCGTGCGCGGCGGCCGGGGCCGGCTTGGCCTTCTCGCGCGCGGCAGCGGCAGGTGCCGGCGCGGGTGCAGCCGCTGCGGGAGCGGCGACCGGAGCCGGGGCCGGGGCCTGGGCCGGTGCGGCAATGGGCGCGTCGCTGGCGGCTTCGATCACGATCTGGTCCATGTCGATCACGAAGCAGCACACCGCAATGATGTCGTCGGCGCTGCATTGCGTGTTGAGCCATACCACCAGCTCGCCGTTGACCTCCTGCTGGCCGGTGATCTCGCCCAGGTTGGCGAGTTCTTCGCGCAGCAGCGCCTGGTCGGCGGCGGAGACCTTGATCAGGCGGATCTTCAGTCCGCCGCCTGCCGGGGCAGCGGCTGGTGCGGCGGCAGCGACAGGCGCCGCTGCGGGAACGGGTGCGGCAACTGCAGCGCCAGCATGCCCTGCGGCTTCCTGCGCCAGCTGCTGCAGCACGGCGCAGATGCGCACCAGCGTTTCCGGATCGGGTTCGGTGCCGTTGCGGTAGGCGTTGAGCTGATCTTGCAACACGTCCTTGGTTTCCAGAAAGGTGTCGATGATGGTCCGGGTCAACGCCAGTTCCTGCCGGCGCGTGCGGTCCAGCAGGTTCTCGAAGATGTGCGTGGTCTCGGTCAGCGCCGCGAACCCGAAGGTGGCGGCCCCGCCCTTGATCGAGTGCGCCGCCCGGAAGATCGCGTTCAGATGTTCGGGATCGGGCGACTCGATGTCCAGGCCGAGCAGCAGCTGCTCCATTTCCACGAGCAGTTCTTCCGCTTCCTCGAAGAAGGTCTGGTAAAACTGTGTGATATCGATATCGACAGACATGGCGTCCTGACTCACTAAATTACTGCGCTAGGCGCGGGCGCCGCCGGGCGGCCGCGCTTCATGGGTTGCTGCTTGGTTTCCTGCATCGATTGCCTGGTCATGGCTTGCTGCTCTTTGGCTCAGGCGTGGCCGCGGGTGAGGATGCGGCCGCCAGGCCGGCCTGCATTTCCTGCGCCGCCTTGCCGGCCTGCGCCGCCACCGAAACTTCAGCGGCGCTGGCGTTCTCGGCCTCGAAGCGCGCCTGGGCCTTCTGGTTGAGCACGACGATGCTGATGCGGCGGTTGACCGGCGCCAGCAGGTCTTCCTTGTCCAGCGGCATGGTCGCGGCCAGGCCCAGCACGCGCAGCACCTTGCCTTCCTGCATGCCGCCGGCGATCAGTTCGCGGCGCGAGGCATTGGCGCGGTCGCCGGACAGCTCCCAGTTGCTGTAGGTGCGCTCGCCGTTGGAATAGTTGGCCGCGTCGGTATGGCCCGACAGGCTGACCTTGTTCGGCAGCTCGTTCAGCACCGGGCCGATCTCGCGCAGGATGGTGCGCATATAGCTTTCGACGGTGGCGCTGCCGGTGCGGAACATCGGGCGGTTCTGCGTATCCAGGATCTGGATGCGCAGGCCCTCGCTGGTGATGTCCAGCAGCAATTGCGGACGGAACTGGCGCAGCATCGGGTTGTTCTCGATGATCTGCTCCAGCCGCTGCTTGAGCGCGCGCAGGCGCTGCGCTTCCTGCTGTTCGTTGCGGCGCTGCTCGTCGCTGGGATCGTTGTCGCGGGCGCGCATGATCTCGCCGTCCTTGCGCATTGCGTCCATGCCGCCGCCCGGTATCACGCTGGGCGACTGGCTGCTTTTCTCGCCGCCGACGATGGCCACCTTCAGCGGCATGCGGAAATACTCGGCAATGCCTTCCAGCGTCTTCTTGTTGGCGCTGGAGAGCAGCCACAGCACCAGGAACAGCGCCATCATCGCCGTCATGAAGTCGGCGTAGGCGATCTTCCAGCTATGGTTGCCGTGCGGCCTGGCGTGCGCCTTCGTCCGGCGGACGATGATCGGACGCATGTCGTGTGCGCTGCTCATGGCGGTGCCCCTTGCTGCTTGCGCGACTTAGTTCAGGCTCTTGACTTCACGCACGTGGTCGTCGAGCTCAAGGAACGACGGCCGCACCGTGGAGTACAGCACCTTGCGGCCGAATTCCACCGCCACCAGCGGCGCGTAGCCGTTCAGGGAGGCGAGCAGCACGACCTTGATGCATTCGTAGACCTTGACGTTCTCGGAGACCTGCAGCTCGATGCGCGCGGCCAGCGGCGAAACAAAACCGTAGGCCAGCAGGATGCCCAGGAAGGTACCGACCATGGCGTGCGCGATCAGCGCGCCCAGCTCGGCCGGCGGCAGGTCGGCCGAACCCAGCGCATGCACCACGCCCATCACCGCGGCGACGATGCCGAAGGCGGGCAGCGCATCGCCGACGCGCGACAGCGCATGGGCGGGGATCTCGGCTTCGTGACGGAAGGTCTCGATCTCGTGGTCCATCAGGGCCTCGATCTCGAAGGCGTTCATGTTGCCGTTGACCATCATGCGCAGGTAGTCGGTGAGGAATTCCATCACCACCGGATCCGACAGAATGCGCGGGTACTGGCTGAAGACGCTGCTGGCGGCGGGGTCCGCGATTTCCTTTTCCAGGAACAGGATGCCCTCGCGCCGTGCCTTGGACAGCAGCACGTACAGCAGCGACATGACGTCCAGGTACAGCTCTTTCTTGTACTTGGAGCTCTTGAACAGGCCCGGCAGGGCCTTGGCGGTGGCCTTGATGGCCTTGCCCGTATTGGTGGCGATGAAGGCGCCGAAGGCGGCGCCTCCGATGATCACAAATTCCGCCGGTTGATATAGCGCGCCCATGTGGCCGCCGGTCATGGCATAACCGCCAAGCACCGCCACTACCACGACGACATAGCCAAGAACTACTAGCACGATCGGATCCCCGTCAAAAAACGCGCGTCAACCACGCACAGTTGCCCGTCGCACGGGCGCACGGAGAGGCCTCCGTCCGCCAGCGCTGCAAGCTTGCCAGCCGGCGGACCTTGACCAGGATCAGGCGTTGGTCTGCTCGGCGGCGGCGTCTTTCGAGAGCTTCTTCACTTTCCCTGCGCGTGAGGGCGGACGGCACAGGCTGCACACGAAGTTCGCGTGCGGCTCATACGCGTGCGTGACGAACTGTCCGCCGCAACACGTGCAGCTGGACAGCTGCAGCATGTTGCTCTCGAAGAACCGTACTAACGTCCAGGCACGCGTGAAACTTAAGACAATTTCGCCGCCCAGCAGCGAAACATGCTCAAGGTACAGGCGGTATGCCGCCACCACCGCACGGATGCCCACGGTCTCGCCTTCCTGCACCATGAACTGGTAGGCAGAGAAGAACAGCGAAGAGTGGATATTCGGCAGCCAGGTGGTGAACCAGTCCGTCGAGAAGGGAAGCATGCCCTTGGGGGGCGAGACGCCGCGCAGTTCCTTGTACAGGCGGATGAGCCGGTCACGCGACAGCGTGGTCTCGGCTTCAAGCACCTGCAGGCGCGCACCCAGGCCGATCAGCTCGATGGCGAGCTGGGTCTGGTTGGCATCCTGGAGAACGCTCTTGCGGGGGGCGGCTGCGGAGGTGGCCGTGAAGCTCCGTGTGGGTTCGGCCTTCAGCAGCGCGGTCAATTGAGGGACTCCACAGGCTGACGTGCCAGCAGGATCGCGGCGTGGATCTGCTGCATGTCATGGCTCTTGGCCGTGTGGGTGAGAGTGGACAGAAGCGCATGGTCGTCGAAGCGGAACCTGCACAGCACCATGTTGGATGCCGCCAGCTTGACGAGTTGCGCGGACGTCAGCTTGCCAAGGATATCGGCGATTTCCTTGCTGACCCCGAGCCGGAACATGGCTTCGACTTGGTTTTCGCGCACCAGGCGTTGCGCGAGCAGCAGATAGGCGAGATTGACCTCCCTGATCTCCTGGAGAACTTCACTGCTTTCCAATTTTTCCCCGCTACCAAAAAACCTGCCATGGCCGCTTGTCCAGCGCTTACCGGAGCCCGAAGGCGCCGGCGACCGGATCGTTTGTATGCGGCTGGGCGGGTACAACGTACGACAAAAGGAACTTCGCCCGTGTCTTACTGTTATCGACTCCGTTACAACTGTTACAGAGTGTAAGTGAGACTGTTACGTTTATATCGGCAATTTGCCTGGAATGCCAATCCCTACTTACGCGGGGGGCAAGCAAATGTCGTGCGAAACAGACATGGAGCGCGTGCATTTTGTAACAAGTCACACGCCTGTCACTTGATTTCGCGCAACGCTGTTCAGCAAAGGTCATATCCGCCAACGCGCCACACCCGTTCCCGGGTGACTGCTGGATTCCTCTATTGACGAGTGGCGCGCATGATGCTCACGGCGCGTGTTTCCGAAATCGCCGTCCAAAAATCACCGCACATCACGATCCGAACATCCGGCGCAGCCACGCCGCCAGCCGGGTAAACACATCGTCAGGCGCCTCACGGAACAACGCCGGGCGCGTGCGCTCCACCTGCTCCAGCACGCGCGACGCTTCTTCGGGCTGCACCGAGCCATACTCCAGCGCCAGCCCCAGCATGCCGCGCAGCTCGCCCACGCGCGCGCGGCCGGCGGCCTCATTCTCTTCGGTCTGCAGTGCGTACATCAGGTCATAGGCGCGCTGGCGCAGGCTTTCCGCCAGCCGCCACGCGGGCGTGCGCATGCGCTCCTCCAGCACGCGAACATCTTCGGCCGAGGCCGCCACCTGGGTCGCCAGCGCTTCAGTAAAGGCGGCGTCGGCGCCGCATTCGGTCAGCACCTGCGCGGCCCATTCGCGCGCATGCGCAAGGCGCTGCTCCGCCGTCCATTCAGGCTGCACCGCCAGGCCAAAGCCGAAGCGCTGTGCATCGCGCATCAGCGCGGCCAGGGCATTGGGCAACTGCTTGTCGAACACGCGCCGCGCCCAGCCATACTCGCCGCCGGCCAACAGCCGCGTCACCGCGCGCTCGGTCAGCGGGCCGTCATGCTGCAGCAGCCGGGCGCGCAGGAAGTCGTTGAACTCGGGCGGCAGGAACTCCCGGTCCAGGCCGGTGGAAACCCCGATGAACTGGTCGAATTCCTTGCGTAGCCGGGCGGCATCGTCATGCGGCAGGGCCAGGGTGATCTCGGTCGTCATTGCATTGCCATCCCGGGCCGCCGCGCGGCCGCTGTTGCCGGTTCTCTGGGTGGATCAGAACGCGCTCCAGTCGCCGTTGTCGGCACCGGCCAGCGCGGGGCGCGGCGTGCGTGCGGCAGCGGGACGCAGGGGCTCGGCGGCGGCATCGACCACGTCGTTGGCTTCGCCCCCGGCGGCTGCGGCCGTTGCCACGGCCGGCACGGCGGCGGTGCGCTTGCGCGAGGCGACCGCACGCACGGCGCCGACCTTGCCCTGCGACGAGGACGACGACGAGGATGAGTGCGAAGACGACAGCGAGAACGAAGCCTGCGCATCCTCGGCCGCCAGGCGGAACATCGACACCGCGCCCTGCAGGCGGCTGGCCTGCTCTTCCAGCGCGCCGGCCGCTGCGGCGGCTTCTTCCACCAGTGCGGCGTTCTGCTGCGTCACCTCATCCATCTGCGCCACGGCCTGGTTGACCTGCTCGATGCCGGAACTCTGCTCGGCGGAGGCTGCGCTGATCTCGCCCATGATGTCGGTCACGCGCTTCACCGCCTGCACGATCTCGTCCATGGTCTTGCCGGCCTGGCCCACCAGTGCCGAGCCGTTGTCGACGCGCTCGACCGTATCCCCGATCAGGCCCTTGATTTCCTTGGCCGCATTGGCGCTGCGTTGCGCCAGGCTGCGCACTTCGCCTGCGACTACCGCGAAGCCACGGCCCTGTTCGCCGGCACGCGCGGCTTCCACCGCCGCGTTCAGCGCAAGGATGTTGGTCTGGAAGGCAATGCCTTCGATCACGCCGATGATGTCGACAATCTTCTTCGAGGCGTCGTTGATCTCGTCCATGGTCTGCACCACGCGCCCCACCACTTCGCCGCCGCGCAGCGCGGTTTCCGACGCATTGGCAGCCAGGCCGCTGGCCTGGCGCGCGTTGTCCGCGTTCTGGCGCACGGTGCTGGTCAGCTCTTCCATGCTGGAAGCGGTTTCCTCCAGCGACGCGGCCTGCTGCTCGGTGCGTTGCGACAGGTCGTTGTTGCCCGCTGCGATTTCACGCGAGGCCGTGCCGATCGACTCCGCCGACTCCTTGAAATCGCGCACCATGTGCGAGAGCTGCTGCTGCATCTGCTGCATTGCATAGACCAGGCTGCTCTTGTCGCCGGCGCGCGTGGCCACCGGCGACGAGAAATCACCCTCGGCGATACGCGAGGCGATCTCCGCCGCATAGCCCGGCTCGCCGCCCAGCTGGCGCGACAGCGCGCGCGCCAGGAACACGCCCAGCAGCACCGACAGCGCCAGGCCACCCAGCACCAGCCCCAGCATCCAGATGCGCGTGGCGTCATAGACGCGGCGCGCTTCTTCCATGTTGCTGCGGGCGCGGTCGTCGCGGCGCTTCACCATCTTGAACATAACCTCTTCCAGCGCATGGCTGTCCTTGAGCAGGTCGGCGCTCTCGGAGAACACCTGGCTCTCGAACTGCGAGGTGTCCAGCGGCTGCTTGCTGACCAGCTCCACGTACTTGTTCATGCGCTCGCGGAAAACCGGCGACAGCTGCTGGTACTGCTTGACCAACGCCTTGCCCTCGGCCTGCTCGAAAGCGCCCACCACCTGGCGGATGCGCTCGTCCATCAACGCGAGCGACTTGGCGATCTGTTCCTTCTCGGTCGCGCGCTCGCCCATGGTCGATGCGGACAGCAGCCCGATCTGCGAGCGGCTGGCATAGACCAGGTTGATGTTGGCGTCCTGCACCGCCTTCAGCGCCTGCAGGTCGCCGTTGTAGATCTTGCCGGTCCAGTCGGCCATGCGCCCCATGTTGATGACGCCCAGCAGCCCCATCACGGCGCCGATCACGGCAACGACCAGGAATCCGGCAACCAGCCTGGTCGTGACGCGCAATTGATTGAACCAATGCATAGCAACTCCCCCTTATTACTGAAAGCCCCGGGCACGGCATGCCGCGCCCGCTTTATGCGCATGCGGGTCATTGCCCGCACCTGCGGATCGGACTGGCCTGGCGCAACGCACTAGGCCCGTGCCAGTGATTGAACGGCGTCGGCGCGCTCGATGCTCTTCTTACGCTGCGGCCTCACCTCGGCCTGCATGCTGACGCGGAACGTGGCGATGGCATCGCGCAGGCGCAGCGATTGCTCTTCGAGCGAACCTGCGGCGGCGGCAGTCTCTTCCACCAGCGCCGCGTTCTGCTGCGTGCCCTCGTCCATCTGCGCCACGGCCTGGTTGACCTGTTCGATGCCGGAACTCTGCTCGGCCGAGGCCGCGCTGATCTCGCCCATGATGTCGGTCACGGACTTCACGGCCTGCACGATCTCGTCCATGGTCTTGCCGGCCTGGCCCACCAGCGCCGACCCGTTGTCCACGCGCTCCACGGTATCGCCGATCAGGCCCTTGATTTCCTTGGCGGCGTTGGCGCTGCGCTGCGCCAGGCCGCGCACCTCGCCCGCGACCACGGCAAAGCCACGGCCCTGCTCGCCGGCACGCGCGGCTTCCACCGCGGCGTTCAGCGCCAGGATATTGGTCTGGAAGGCGATGCCTTCGATCACGCCGATGATGTCGACGATCTTCTTCGAGGCATCGTTGATCTCGTCCATGGTGTGCACCACGCGGCCTACCACTTCGCCACCGCGCAGCGCGGTTTCCGAAGCGTTGGCAGCGAGGCCGCTGGCCTGCCGCGCGTTGTCCGCGTTCTGGCGCACCGTGCTGGTCAGCTCTTCCATGCTCGAAGCGGTCTGCTCCAGCGAAGCCGCCTGCTGCTCCGTGCGTTGCGACAAGTCGTTATTGCCCGCGGCCACCTGGCGCGTCGCCGTGGCAATGCTCGCCATGCCTTCCTGGATCTCGTGCACCACCGACAGCAGGCTGCGCTGCATGGTCTGCATGGCCTGCGCCAGCGCACCGATCTCGTCCTTGCTGCGGTGCTCGAAGCGGGTGGTCAGGTCGCCCGCGCCCATGCGCAGCGCAAAGTCCAGCATGTCGCGCACCGGCCGGTTCACGCGTGCCAGCAGCATGGTGCCGGCCGCGAACGACGTCGCCAGCGCCAGCGCAAAGCCGCTCCACAGCCACGGGCGCAGCACTGCAGCGCCTTCCTTGTCGAGGATCTCAACCGCTGCCAATGCCGCCAGGAACCACACCAGCCCGCCGGCCTGCGCCCACAGGATGCGGCGCTTCAGGTTCATGCGCAGCAGTCGCTGCACCAGCCCGGCCAGGCCGGTGCGCACCACCGCGCCGTCGCGGATCGCCAGCCCCGCCGCGCGGCCCGCGCGAAAACGCGCATACGCGGCGCCTGCGGCCTCGACCTGCTCGCGCGTCGCCATCGAGCGCACCGAGGTGTAGCCCACCACGCGGCCGTCCACGCGCGTGGGCGTGACGGTCGCGCTGACCCAGTAGAAGTCGCCGTTCTTGCGGCGGTTCTTGACCACGCCCATCCAGCTGCGGCCGGCTTCCAGGTTCTGCCACAGGTCGGCGAACGCTTCCGGCGGCATGTCGGGGTGGCGCACCAGGTTGTGCGGCGCGCCCAGCAGTTCCTCGGCCGGATAGCCGCTGGCCTCGATGAAGGCGCGGTTGGCAAAGGTGATACGGCCCTTGAGGTCCGTGCGCGAGATCAGGTAGTCCGACGGGGAGAGCTGGTGTTCGCGCTGCGTGACGGGTTGGTTGTTTCGCATCTATGACAGTACTGCTTGCCCGGGAGCAGCCATGCACGGTGGGATGGCGCGCCAGGCCCCGGGCGGTTTCGATCCGGCTGGCGTGGTTCGGCGGCCGGACGGCGGGGGCGGAGAAAGCGGTAAGACAGGAATCAGGACACGGCTTCGAGCGCCGCCAGTTCTTCGGTATTGAGCAGCTTCTCGATATCGACCAGGATCAGCATGCGTTGCTCGACCGAGCCGAGCCCGCGGATGTAATCGGTGGCCAGTTCGCCGGAGAAGTGCGGCGTGGGCTTGATCTGCGCGGCCGTGAGCGTCAGCACGTCGGACACGCCGTCCACTACGATGCCGGTGGTGCGGTCGTTGAGGTCGACGATGATGACCACGGTGTACTGGTCGTAGCTGACCTTCTGCTGGCGGAACTTGATGCGCAGGTCGATGATCGGCACGATGATGCCGCGCAGGTTGATCACGCCCTTGATGTAGTCCGGCGCATTGGCAATCTGGGTGACGGACTCGTAGCCGCGGATTTCCTGGACCTTCAGGATGTCGATGCCGTATTCCTCCCGCCCGAGCGTAAAGGCCAGGAATTCTTCCACCGCGCCGTCTGCCTTGTCGATGTGCTTCATCGTCTAGCCCCCAAATTTGGCTGATGCTGGTTTTCTGGCGCTGCGGCGGCAGTGGCCGCTGGCGGGCGCCGGGGCGTGACTTCGCCCACCAGTGTTTACGGCAGCCAGGCGGGGTGACTGAAGGGCGACGCCGCGCTTTCCTTACCCTTCCGTGGAGGGGTGCGGGGGCGCCAGCAGCGCGGCCACGGCCTGCATCAGTTCATCCGGATCGAAGGGCTTGGGCAGGAAGCCCGAGGCGCCGGCGGCGCGCGCCTGTGCGCGGATGCTGCCGTCATGCTCGGTGGTCAGCATCAGGATCGGGATGCGCGCGTAGCGTTCGGTGGCGCGCAGGCTGCGGATCAGCGTGAGGCCGTCCATCCCCGGCATGACCTGGTCGGTGACCAGCATGCCGAAGCTGGCGCCGGCAGCGAGCGCATGCGCCTGGTCGCCATCGGCGGCCTCGGTGACATCGAACCCGCCGGCGCGCAGGCACGCGCCGATCATGCGGCGAAGCGAAGGGGAATCGTCGACGACGAGGATGCTGGGCGATGACATGGGACGCCTCCGGTTTGCAGGGCTCGGTTGATCCGCCTGGAAGTTTGGCAGCGTGGACGGCGCGGACGGCGACGGACGGGCCGGCCCGAGAACCAGTCCTCAGGGCTGAGCCGCTGCCAGCGTCGTTATCGGCAGCGCGGCCGGCGTTCTTTAGCCGGCGCCGCCCGCCTCACTCCCCCTTCAGCGCGCGCAGCGCATCGGCAAACCCGGCGGTATCCAGCGGCAGCGACAGCAGGTAGCCCTGCACCTCGTCGCAACCCATCTCGTTGAGGATCTCCAGCTGCGAGGCCGACTCCACGCCCTCGGCCACCACCTTCATGCGCAGCTCGTGCGCCAGCGCCACCATCGAGCCGACGATGGCGCGGCCCTGCGCATCGGTATCGAGCCCGCCGATCAGCGTGCGGTCGATCTTGAGCGTGCCCACGCGCAGGCGCTTGAGGTAGCCCAGGCTCGAATAGCCGCTGCCGAAGTCGTCCAGCGCCACCTGGATGCCGAGCGACTGCAGCTCGGCCAGGGTCTCCAGCGACTTGCCGATGTCCTTCATCGCCGCGGTCTCAGTGATCTCCAGCGTGATCGCCGAGGGCGGGATGTCGTGCTGGTGGATCTGCTCGAGCAGGTACTGCGGGAAGTTGCGGCTGGCAAAGCGCAGCCCCGAGACGTTGATCGCCACCGGCACCGTGGGCAGGCCGGCGTCCTGCCACAGGCGCACCTGGCGGCAGACGCTGGTCAACACCCAGTCGTCGAGCTTGTCGATCTGGCCGGACTGCTCGGCCACGGTGATGAACTCGGCCGGGCTGACCTGGCCGAGCGCCGGATGGCGCCAGCGGCACAGCGCCTCGGCGCCGACCAGCGTGCGGCGGCGGGCGTCGTATTTGGGCTGGAACTGCAGCGACAGCGCATCGTCCTGGATCGCCAGCCACAGGTCGCGCCGGATCACGCGGGTGCGGCGCGCGCGCTCGCCGGCGGCGCTGTTGAACAGGCGCACCTGGTTCGAACCGCTTTCGCGCGCCTCGGCCAGGCTGACGCGGGCGGCCTGCATCAGCGCCTCGGAGGTCTGCGCGTCGCGCGGGTAGATGGCGATGCCGATATTGACGCCGATCTGCATCTGCAGGCCGCGCGCGGCAATGAACTCGGCCAGCGAGCCCAGCATGCGCGAGCCCAGCTCCTGCGCGCGGCCGTGGTGGACCAGCTCGGGCACGCCCACGGCAAACTCGTCGCGCGCCAGCCGGGCCAGGAAGTCATGCGGCTCGAGCACGGCCTGCGCCAGCGCGCCGGCGTCCTGGGCCAGGATATCGTCGGCGCGGATCTCGAAGACCTCGTCGACCTCGCGGTAGTCGGCAATATGGATCAGCAGCACCGCGCAACCGGTCTCGGCCAGCCGCGCCTGCGCGATGGCCTGGTCCAGCCAACGGCCGAAGGCGACCCGGTCAGGCATCACCGTGGCGACGCTGTACTCGCCCACCGTGCCCTGCCCGCGCGCGGCGGCCCGCACCGTGAGCCGGCCCGGGATGCGCGCGCCGCGGCGCACCTGGCGCGGCTCGGCCAGCCGGTGCACGGGGAGTTCGTCGGGGGCCTCCGCGGCCAGGTCGGCTTCACTACGCGCCGGTGCCGGCAACCAGCCGCGCGACTGGGCCCGGTGGATGACGAACATCAGCGCGCACAGCGCGGTCAGCGCGCCGGCCAGCCAGGCCGGGTGCGGCAGGCCGGCGGCGTCGATGCAGTGGCGCGCCGTGACCGTGCCGGCGCCGCAGGCACGGCCCAGGTGCGTGCCGGCCGCCGCCACCAGGCCGGCGCCGGCCACCACGGCCATGACCGCAGCGCCGCGCCACAGCCGGGTGCCCTGGCGCAGCCACTGCGCCAGCAGCTTGACGGCGGTGGTGGCCGCGGCGGCGGCGGCAAAGCTGACGGCCAGTTGCGCGGTGTCGTTGGCGACTGGCAGGCTGCCGGAAAACACCACCACCACCACGGGCAGGCTGATGGTCAGCTGCGACAGAAGCGCCGCCGACCAGCTCAGCGCGCGCAGCGACCGGCTTCCGGCTCCCTGGTCCGCCCGCCCGGCGCGGACACCGAGGGCGGCGGCCACGCCCAGCAGGGCGGCAAGCAGCAACAGGACGGAACTCAGGACAATCATTGGGCTGCGCGGTGGAGAAAAGTATGCGCGAAGACGAACCGGACGCGGGGCAAACCCCGCATCATGGCATCTTGCGGTCGTCGTGTGAACAAGACAATACTCAGGACGACGCGATCAGAACGCGCTCCAGTCGTCGGCGCCACCTGCCGTGGCGGCTGCCGGGCGGACTGCGGGTCGGGCAACGGGCGCCTGGCGGGCGCTGGCGGCGCGCGATGCGGCGGCCGCGGGAGCAGCCACCATGGCGGCCGCCGGGCCGAGCGCCGGCGCGGTGCGCGCTGCCGCGGCCGAGGTCCGGCTGCTGGCGGCAACCCGGCCGCCAACCGCGCCAGCCCCCGCACCGAGGGTGAACACCGATACCACGTTCTTCAGCTTCCGGGCTTGCTCTTCCAGCGCCCCGGCCGCCGCGGCGGCCTCTTCCACCAGCGCGGCGTTCTGCTGCGTGACCTCGTCCATCTGGTTCACCGCCTGGTTGACCTGCTCGATGCCGGTGGTCTGCTCCAGCGAAGCGGCGCCGATCTCGTTCATGATGTCAGTCACGCGGCGCACCGCCTGGACGATCTCGCCCATGGTCTGCCCGGCTTCGGCCACCAGTCTGGTGCCGCTCTCCACGCGCTGGCCCGACTCGCCGATCAGCGCCTCGATCTCCTTGGCTGCCGACGCCGAGCGCTGCGCCAGGCTGCGCACCTCGCCCGCCACCACGGCAAAGCCGCGGCCCTGCTCGCCGGCGCGGGCGGCTTCCACCGCCGCGTTCAGCGCCAGGATATTGGTCTGGAAGGCAATGCCCTCGATCACGCTGATGATCTCGACCACCTTGCGCGAGGCGCCGTTGATCTCGTTCATGGTATCGACCACGCGGCCCACCACGTCGCCGCCCTTGAGCGCGATCTGCGAGGCCTCGTTGGCCAGCACGCCGGCCTGGCGCGCGTTGTCGGCGTTCTGGCGCACCACCGTGGTCAGCTCTTCCATGCTGGCGGCGGTCTGCTCCAGCGACGAGGCCTGTTCCTCGGTGCGCTGCGACAGGTCCAGGTTGCCGGTGGAAATCTGCTGCGTGGCCGACGCCATCGAATCGGCGCCGGTGCGCACCTCGGCGACGATGCCCGACAGGCTCGCCTGCATCGCGGCCAGCGCCTGCATCATGCGGCCGACCTCGTTCTTCGAGATGCTGGTGATGCGCGAGGTCAGGTCGCCACGGGCGATGCGCTCGAATACGGCGAGCGCTTCCGCCACCGGCGTGACGATGGCACGGTTGAGCGTGAAGGTGCACAGCGCCGCCACCACCAGCCCCAGCACGATCAGCGCGACCGCGAGCATGCGGATGCGCTCGTAGCTGGCCTGTGCGGCGTCGAAATTGGCCTGGCCGGTTTCCATCAGGAATTTCTGCAGCTTCTCGTGCGCGGCCGACATGCTGCGCTGCAGGTCAGGCAGCACCTTCTTCGCCAGCCGTACCGCCTCTTCCTGGTTGCCTGCGAGCGCGGCCGCCTGCAGCGGCAGCACGCCCTGCTCCATGAAGGCCTGGCGACGCTTGTCCAGTTCGGCGGCCAGCGGCTTCTCCTGGTCGTGCTGCGGCAGGCTGGTGTAGCGCTTCCAGGCCGCTTCCGAGGCTTCCACGAATACCTTGGAGCGGTCTACGTTGACCTTGGGGTCATCCTGCTCGCCCTGCATGACGTTGCGGTCCAGCGCCAGCCGCATGCGCGTGGTAGCCAGCATGGCGTCGCTCAGCGCGGCGGTCGATGCCAGCTGGATCGAATAAGTCTCCCTGAGCGCTTCGTTGCTTTGCGATATCCCGTGCAGCCCCGCCCCCCCGACCAGCAGCAGCAGCAACGACAGCATTCCCATGGCGCCCCGTAGCAGGGTCTTGATCTGGATATTGTTTTGGAAAGACATGATGAAAGGAGACTGTGAGCAATCCACAAGGCCGACCCCTGGCCCCGGTACGGCAGGACCGACACTCCGACGATCCGCCCTGCCCGGATAACGGCGAAGCCCTTCTCATCCTTGAGCAAACGCACCGGCCACCGGGCAAAATCCGCGGGAATTGCTCCCATGTCGGTTATCCGGCACAGTGTTTTTGCTGCAGTGCGGGCGGAAACGCGCTTTCTGCCGTGGGGCTGTCGATTATGGCGATTTGATTTTAGCGTGGGGCTCCGTGGCGGTCTCCGGCATGGCTCGCACTTGGCTCAGACACAAAGCACTCTTTATGTGCAGAGGTTTCGCTGCCGCACCGAAGGCATGGCAGCGCGACGGAAAAACGGCGACCCACATTGACACCGAAAGTTCACACCAATATCGGCATCAAGATTTTTCGCAAAAACGGCGCCGGATAAGCGGAGCGGGATTTGCAGGGCGTCCCTACCCCGTTATAATTGTTTTCGGCATTTCACCGACCGCATACCCTTCGCAGTACCGCTGCACCATAGCAGCATCATCACCGCATTCCACCCTACCGGAAACCGAGGACGCAATGGCGACTTATCAGGAAATCGTTCAGAAAATCAGTGAACTGCAGAAGCAAGCCGAGGAAATCAAGGCACGCGAACAATCCGCGGTGATCGCCGATATTCGCGAGAAAATCGAGCAATATGGCCTGACCGCGGAAGACCTCGGTTTTGGCACCAAGGCACCGGCCGGCAAGAAGGCCGTCAACCGCAAGGTGCCGGTGCGCTACCGCGACAGCGCCGGCAATACCTGGACCGGCCGTGGCAAGCGCCCGGGCTGGCTGACCCAGGCCCTGGCCCAGGGCAAATCGGTCGAAGACTTCCTGATCCGCTGAGCGCACGCTCCGGCAGATGGCAAAACGCCACGGAATTAATCCGTGGCGTTTTTGCTTGGGCGGCCGCAAGGCAGGTTTTGCAGGGTGCCAGGCCCCTCCGGGGGCGCCGCAGAAACGGGTACGCCCGCCTGTTGGCGGGCGCCGACCATCAGGCATCGAACCCCTGCGGGTTCATCGACTGCCAGCGCCACGAGTCCTGGCACATCCGGTCGATGTCGTGCTGCGCGCGCCAGCCCAGCAGCTGGTTGGCCAGCGCCGGATCGGCATAGCACGAGGCGATATCGCCTGGGCGCCGGGCCACGATCTCATACGGCACCGGCTTGCCGCTGGCGCGCTGGTAGGCATTGACCACCTCCAGCACGCTGTAGCCGCGGCCCGTGCCCAGGTTCACGGTCATGCCCTTGCCCTGGCCGCGCAGGTAGCCCAGCGCCGCCAGGTGGCCGTCAGCCAGGTCGCACACGTGGATATAGTCGCGCACGCCGGTACCGTCCGGCGTTGGATAGTCGCCGCCGAATACCATCAGTTTCTCGCGGCGCCCGCCGGCGACCTGCGCCACATAAGGCATCAGGTTATTCGGAATACCGCGCGGATCCTCGCCGATCAGGCCGCTTTCATGTGCGCCGACCGGATTGAAATAGCGCAGGTAGGCAATGCGCCATGACGGATCGGATTTTTCCAGGTCGCGCAGGATTTGCTCGCCCATCAGCTTGGTCTGGCCGTACGGATTGGTTGCCGACAGCGGGAAATCCTCCAGGATCGGCACCGCATGCGGATTGCCATAAACCGTGGCCGAGGAACTGAACACCAGCTCTTTCACGCCGGCAGTGCGCATCGCCGCGCATACCGTCAGCAGTCCGTCCAGGTTGTTGCTGTAATACTCCAGCGGCTGGCTTACGGATTCGCCCACTGCCTTGAGCGCGGCAAAATGAATCACCGCGCTGATGCGGTGTTCGGCAAACAGCCGGTCCAGCAGCGCGCGGTCGCGCACGTCACCCTGCACAAAATGCGGGACCTGGCCGGTAATGGTGGCCAGCCGCTCGACCACCACCGGACTGCTGTTGCACAGATTATCCAGGCCGATCACGTTGTAGCCGGCATTGAGCAGCGAGACCCAGGTATGTGAGGCGATATAGCCGGTGGCGCCGGTAAGGAGCAATGTTTCGGACATGGAAATTGGCGTGGGTGTCGATTTCAGGGCCGGAAGTCGCAGGCCGGCCGATTCAGGAAATGGCGCAGGCGCCGCTTGCCGCCACGGCGGGGCCGGACGAAGTCACATATTATCCACGATGCGCCGCGGCGGCCCGGGCGGCTGACCCATACATGCCGGCGGCAGCAGGCGCGCTAGGGTTGCGCTTCGGCCGTCGCGGACACCAGCCCGGCACGCGCCTGCCAGGCTTCATAGGCGGCGCGCAGGCGCCAGCCCGATTCCAGGTCGCGCATGCCGAGGCATTGCGCCACCTCGGCCGGCGCCGTGCCCGCCTCGAAATGCATCGCGGCGCAAGTATTGCGCAGCGTCTGCGGCGAGGCTCGTTCGCTGCGGCCCGCCAGCACGCCGGCCTCGTCCAGCAGGATCTCCACGCGCCGATAGACCGAAGCGGCATGCATCGGCCGCCCGGCTGGCAGCGCCGGAAACACCAGGCCGCCCAGCGTGCCAGAGACCTCGCGCAGCGCCAGCCATGCCCGCAGCGGCGCATGGGCCAGGGGAAACAGCGGCACCGTATAGGCCCGGCCGTTGTCCGCGCGGACCATGCGCAGCGCCATCCTGCCCGGCGCGCCATCGTCCACCGCATCCACCCGCAGCGCCCGGGCTTCTGCCACCTTCAGCCCGCCACCGAGCAGCACAGCCAGCAGCGCCGTGTCGCGGGCGCGCTTCCATTGGGTAGGCGAGGCCGCCCCGCGCTCGTCACCGGGCGGAGGCAGGCTGGCCGGGCCGAGGATGCGCGCGACCAGCAGGTCGCGCTCGCCGGGCAGCAGGAAGGCGGTGGGGTCGTTCTCACCATCGGCCAGGTGCGCGCGTACCGCCTGGCTGCCGGGGTTGTGCATGCCTTCGCGCAGCCGCGCCAGGTGGTGGAAGACCCGCTCGATCAGTCGCGTGTATCGGTAGCGGTGCGACTTGTGCAGCTGCTGCGCGTCCAGGAATTCGCCGATCTGCTCCGCCGACCAGCTCAGCGGTGGCAGGCCGCGCTCGGCCGACCAGCGCAGCAGCTTGCCCCACATGGCGCGGTACACCACGCTGGTGCCGTGCCGAAAGCCGTGCCGCGCCAGCCACCCGTCGAAGGCACGCTCCGGATGCTCGCGCCAGGCGGCCAGGTCGGCATCGAACAAGGCCGCCTGTTCAGGGTGGGCGGCGCTGGGCTTAGTGGTCACTGACTCTCCTGCTGGGGCCGGCCGGCGGCGGGTTGCGATGCGCCTATTGTAGACAACCCGTCACTGCGCTGGAGGTGGGCGGCGGCGCCTGCCGTCCGTCGCTTGCACGGTGCCACAGACCGTGCTACCTTTCGACTCACTATGCAACTGGTTGCATATAACCCAGACCCGCAGATCCGAAGAGACGCCGCGCACCGACGCCAGCCAAGGAGACCTCCGTGACCACCGCCAACCTGATTCCCGCCGCGCAGGCTTCGCTCGACGCCTGGCACCAGATGATCGCCACCAACTCGATGGCCGGGCTGGACGCCATCGTCGCCGACGAGGTCGTGTTCCGCTCGCCGGTCGCGCACACGCCGTATCCCGGCCGCGCCGCGATCGCGCTGGTGCTGACCACGGTGAACCAGGTGTTCCAGGACTTCCGCTACCACCGCGGCTTTGTCAGCGAGGATGGCCACAGCGTGGTGCTCGAGTTCAGCGCCGCGGTGGAGGGCAAGGCGCTCAAGGGCATCGACATGATCCGCTTCGACGACGCCGGGCGCATCGTCGAATTCGAAGTCATGGTCCGGCCGCGGTCGGGCCTGGACGCGCTTGCCGCCGCCATGGGCGCGCGGCTTGGCAGCCAGAAGGACGTGCTGACCGGCGCGGCCTGAGCCGTCGCCACATCGGCCCAAACCCGCACAGATTTCCGTATCACCGTACCACCCAGGAGACATCTCAAATGGCCCTTCCCGCCCTGCTGCAGAACCGGCTGTCGCTGCCGGTGGTCTGCTCGCCGCTGTTCATCATTTCCAACCCCGACCTGGTGATCGCCCAGTGCAAGGCCGGCGTGGTGGGTTCGTTCCCGGCGCTGAACGCGCGTCCGGCGCCCAAGCTGGAGGAATGGCTGGACCGCATCACCACCGAGCTGGCCGAGCATGACGCCAGGCATCCCGATCGCCCGTCGGCACCGTTCGCGGTCAACCAGATCGTGCACAAGTCCAACGACCGGCTCGAGCATGACCTGGAGCTGTGCGTGCGCTACAAGGTGCCGATTGTGATCACCTCGCTGGGCGCGCGCACCGAAGTCAATGAAGCGGTGCATTCGTACGGCGGCATCGTGCTGCACGACGTGATCAACAACACGTTCGCGCGCAAGGCCATCGAGAAGGGCGCCGACGGGCTGGTGGCGGTGGCTGCCGGCGCGGGCGGCCATGCCGGCACGCTGTCGCCGTTTGCGCTGCTGCACGAGATCCGCGAATGGTTCGACGGCCCGCTGCTGCTGTCGGGCGCGATTTCCAGCGGCGACGCCATCCTAGCCGCGCAGGCCGCGGGCGCCGACCTGGCCTATATCGGCTCGGCCTTCATTGCCACGCAGGAAGCCAATGCGCACGACGGCTACAAGCAGATGATCGTCGACAGCAGCGCCAACGACATCGTCTATTCGAACCTGTTCACCGGCGTGCACGGCAACTACCTGCGCGGCAGCATCGAGCGCGCGGGACTGGATCCGGCCGCGCTGCCGCAATCCGATCCGTCGAAGATGAATTTCGGCTCGGCCAGCGCGAAGGCGTGGAAGGATATCTGGGGCGCCGGCCAGGGCGTGGGCGCGATCAAGCGCGTGGTGCCGGCGGCCGAACTGGTGCGCCGCTTTGCCGAGGAGTATGCGCTGGCGCGGCGCCGGCTGGGCCTGGGCGAGGCCAGCGCGGCGGGTGCGCGCGCGGTGGACGTCGCCTGAGGCGTCGCGACATTTGCAGCAAGCGCCGGCTCGCGAGCCGGCGTTTTACTTTGCGGCGGCAGATTGCCCCAGGGACTTCTCCAGCAAGGGCAGCAGTTCCTCGCCCCAGGCCACCCAGTCCTGCTCGAAGCGGATCCCCCGCCGCAGCAACGCATAGCGCAACTGCTGCGCGCGATCCATGTCCGGCGCCGAGAAATCGCGCCGCTCGATCGCAAGGTAGGTCTCCAGCCGCGCCTGGTGCAGCGCGAGCAGCCGGCGCATCTCGTCGCCCAGGCCAAGCGGCCCGATCACGGCATCGGCGCGCAGCTTGACCAGGATTTCCTCGCGCTGGTCCAGCCCTGCGCCGGGGGCCAGCACCCAGCGCGCCAGCTCGTCGCGTCCGGCGGGCAATACCCGGTAGACCTTCTTGCGGTTCTTGCGATCGGCCGCGGGCCCGTCGCCATCCGCCGCGTCGCTCTCGTCGGCAACGATCCAGCCGCTGTCCGCCATCCGTCCCAGCTCGCGATAGATCTGCTGGTGGGTGGCATGCCAGAAATAGCCGATGGAACGGTCAAAGCGCCGCGCCAGGTCATAGCCGGACGACGGCTTCTCGATCAGGGAAATCAACAAGGCGTGCTGGGTCGACATGCAGCTTGGCAGTGGCCCGTCGGGGACGGTTAATGATTTTTGGATGTGGATGCGGCCGCCAGACACACGCGCCGGCGGTCCGCACTCCGCAAGACAGGCGTAATGTTATCGCACTGGCAGGCGCCCCCGGCAGGTTGCCGGCTGGCTCGCCCGATTTCGGCGGTGAAGTTGAATTTGTCAGTTTCGAAGTTTCCTGGCAGACAGAATTAAAAAACACTGAATAGCATTTTTCTGCCAGCTGCCATACATTCGATACATTGAATCCAGTGCGAGCTAAAAAAACAGCCTCCCGGCCGCACCATGCGCCAACCGTGGACTATGACCATGACCGGAAGACCCATGCTTGCTGAAGACCGCGACGTCGCCTGGGAAGCCGACGCCCAGCGTCCGCTCGGCTTCCTGCCGCCCATGCGCGACAAGGCGCCCATCTATTACCGGCTGCCCGATACGCCGGACGGCCACCATATCAAGGAATTCGCCAGCGGCCTGCGCCAGCTGGTGCGTTTTGTCGGTGTCGAGGAACAGGTCGTCAAATACAACCTGGGATAGACCGCCGCGCGACCCTTTTTCCTGTGGTTGTCTCCTCCGAGCCCGATCCTGCGGGCAGGGACTTGAACCCGCGAAGCTCGCGGGTTTTTTTCTTCAGGCTGAAAAGTCCAGCGGGAACCCGTAGCTATCCCAGCCGTGACCGCACCTGCCCGATCACCTCCCGCCACATCTCCCGTTGCGCCGCGAGGTAGGCCGCCGCCGCGGCGCCGCTCAGCGCCAGCGGCTCCGCACCGTCCTGCCTCAGGCGCTGGCGCAACGCAGGCTGGCCTTGCAGCAGCCGTTGCAGGCGTTCGGCCAGGTCTGCATAGTGCGAGCGCGGCATGCCCGGCGCTGCCAGCAGGCCGTACCACGCCGACTGGACCATGCCGCCGATGCCGGCCTCGGCAAACGTAGGGGTGGACGGTGCCAGCGGGCTGCGCCGTTCGCCGGTCACCGCCAGCGCCCGCACCCTGCCCTGTCGCAACAGTGGCAGCGCAGCCTGCAACGTGCTGACCAGCATGGCGATATGCCCGCCCTGCAGGTCGGTCAGCGCGCGGGCGCTGCCGGGATAAGGGATATGCGCCATGTCGGCGCCCGCCTGCCGGCACATCAGCTCGCCGACCAGGTGAGCGCTGGAATGGATGCCGAGCGAGGCAAAGGCCAGTTGCCCCGGCTGTTGCCGCGCATGTTCGAGCCACGCATGCAGCTCGGCGACCGGCGCAACACCCGCTGGTGCGGCACCGCTGGTCAGCAGCACATGCGGCGTACTGGCGATCACCGCGACCGGATGCAGGCGCTCAGCGCCGGCTGCCTGCTGCGACAGCAGCGGCGCGATGCTGACCGAGCCCACCGTACCCAGCAACAGCATGGGGCGCCCGGCCGGCGCGCGCAGCACTGCTTGCAAGGCGAGCAGGCCAGCGGCACCGGGGCGGTTCTCGACCAGCACGGGATAGCCGTCGGCGGCGAGGCTGTCGGCGACAAGCCGCGCGATATGGTCGGCGCCGCCGCCGGCGCCATAGCCGACCACCAGGCGCGGCAGGTCAGCTGCCGACGCGAGCCGCGGCAATACCAGTCTGGCGGTTGCCGCCAGCATGCCAGCCGCGGCCAGGCGCAGGCATTGTCGCCGGCGCATCGGACCATGGGCGAGGGCGTTGTCGGGATCGCGACCCCGCCGCGCCGCAGCGCGCCGGGCGTCGCGCTGGAACTTGGGCTGGAACAAGCTAAGGGCGAAGGCGCAATTGGCATTGGGACCGGCCAGCGCATCGGCGCGGGCGTCCGCCAGAGGCGGCGGACCGCTGGATGGTAGCACCGCATCGCCGCGCTGGCCGCCCGGGCAAACCCCGCGCTTCGCGCCTCAGAGCTGCGGTGCCCGGCAGGCCGCGCCGTCCTTGTTGGCCGATTCCGGCAGGCCGAACACGGCCTTTGCCCCGCACTGCGAGCCGAACATGTGCGCCTGGTCATGGCCGACGCCCACCACTTCAAAGGCCTGGTGGCGAATCACCAGGCCCGGGCTGGCCAGGTAGCGCTCATAGCGCAGATAGCCGCGCGCGCGCTGCAGTCGCGTGGGGCCTTCAGCCTCGGCGCCGCAGGCCTTGTCGAGCACGCTGTGGTTGGGGTCGTTGTCTTCCGTGCCGGCCAGGTACGTCATCTGCCGTGCGGCGTAGCGCTTGTACAGCGACAGGCCGTTGGCGCCCTGCGCATATGGCACGATGTCCTGCATGCCGTAGCGGTACTTGTCGTAGTCGGGGCAGACGGCCTTGTCATACGGGGCGAACGACTTGCGGTCCGGGCCGGCCGGGCGCACCGGCGTGAAGTAGAGATAGGACGAGGGGTTCGCCACCACGTAGCGCAGGTCGATGCCGCGCGCGCGGATGCGCTCGTCAACATTGTTCAGCACCGCGTAGCGATGCACGATCTGTGCACCGCCCGAGTGCCCCGCCACCGTCACCTTCGCCACCTGCGGCAGGCGCGACTTGTCGGTGACGAAGGCGACCAGGTCGTCCAGCACCTGCAGCGAACTGACCGAGAACGGCGCGTTCACCGCATTCTCGCCGCTCATCCAGCCCTGCACCGACCATTGCGGCATGCCATCGAAGCCCTTGCGCTGGTCGGGCGTGCCGGGGAAGTTGGGCGCGACCAGCAGCACTTCTTCCGGATTGCGGCCGCTTGCCTTCAGCAGCGCGGCGCCGGCGGCGTAGTAATCGTCGCCGTTGCGCTGCAGGCCGTGCTGCATGAAGACGACCTCGCGGATGCGCGACAGGTCGCCATCGAGCGGGTGGTTGGCATACACCGGGAAGTCATAGCCGCCACCCGCGCCAAGATGCACTCGCTGCCAGTGGGGCTTGGCGGCGGCGGCAGCGGCCGGCTTGCCGGCGGCGGGCGGCGCCTCGGGCACACTGGCGCAACCGGCCAGCGCGGCGACAGCGATGGCGGCGCAGGCCAGGCGCCGGGCTGGCTGTCGTTGCACGATGAGAGCGATGGCATCAAGCATGGGATAGCGTCTCCTGTGGAATTCTGCCGATGGTAGGCCAGTTGTAGCGCCTTGAAAAATATATACTTCCTCTCACATTCATATCTATTGCATATACCAGCGTGGAACTCCGGCACTTGCGTTACTTCCTGGCCGTGGCCGAGCATGGCTCGGTCACCCGCGCCGCCGAGCAGCTCGGCATCCAGCAGCCGCCGCTGTCGCAGCAACTCAAGGCGCTCGAGACCGAACTGGGCGTGTCCCTGTTCGAGCGCCAGCCGCGCGGCGTGGCGCTCACGCCGGCCGGCACCGCCCTGCGCGACGATGCCGAGGACCTGATCGACCGCATCCACCAGATGCGCGCGCGCATGCAGCGCCTGGCGCGCGGCGACGAGGGTTCGCTGGCAATTGGCTTCACCAGTTCCGCCGCGGCGCACCGCCTCACGCCGGAAGTGCTGCGCGAGTGCCGGCGCCGCTTTCCACGCGTGGCGCTGTCGCTGACCGAATGCAATGCCGCCGAGGCGATCGAGCGCCTGGCCAACGGCACGCTCAGCGCCGCTTTGCTGCGCGCGCCGGTGCAGCATCCGGAAGGCGTGCGCTTCGACCTGCTCCTGGAAGAGGACATGGTGATCGCGCTGCCGCTGGACCATCCGCTGCTGCGCAAGCGCCAGGCCGCAGGCGCGGCCCCGGCGGCGCCAGTGTCGCTGCGCGAGCTGGCCGGCGATCCCTTCATCCTGGTGCGCCGCCCGGGCGCGCCAGGCATGTACCACGACCTGCTGCGGGAATGCGAGGCGCTCGGCTTCACGCCGCGCGTGGGCGCGGAAGTCGAACGCATGCTGACTAACCTGAACCTGGTGGCCGCCGGGGCCGGCGTCAGCGTGGTGCCGGCATCGATGGCGAGCCTGAACCGGCACGGCGTGGCCTACTGCCGCATGCAGGAAGCCGACCGCCTGCGCGCGCCACTGACGTTGGGCTATCGGGAGGATGCTGCGCAAGGCGGCGACCCCGCGCTGGCCGCGCTGGTGGCACTGACGCACCGGCTGGCGGCTCGCCACCGGCGCCGGCCGGCGAAGACGCTGGCCGACGCCTGAGCCGCCGCGCGGTCAATACATCAGGCCCAGTTCGAAACGCGTGCCCGCGGTACCCGCCAGCACGCCACCGTTGGCCGTATAGAATCCGCTCACGCCACCGCTCGCCGCGATCACGCCCGCCACCGGCTGGTTGTAGGCCAGCGTGCCGCCGGCGCCGGCGCGCGTGACGGTGGTGCCCGCCAGGTCCGCATCGGCCAGCACGCCATCCGTGCCCTGCAGGCGATAGGTGCCATCGGCCGAGCCCGCCGGCAGCGTCGCTGGCTGCGGCGTATAGACGCTCATGCCATAGGCGGTCGCGGAACGCGTCAGCACCAGCGGCACCGGCTTGCCGTTGACAATGCCGCTGATCAGCGACCCGGACAGCGTGCCGTCGTTGGCCGCGATGGTGCCGCCGACCAGATAGTCGAAGGCCTGGCGCGCGGCGTTCCACACGATATAGCCCTTGGTTGTCGCGGTGCATGCCGCGTCATAGACGATAAAGCCGCCGGTGGACGGATCCTGGCAGGTCTGCCACGTGGCCGCCGACGAGCGCAGCCGTGCGGCCCCGTTGCGCACCGTGGCAGTGTTGCCCGCCACCGCGTACTGGATGCCGTTGACGTTGTAGATATCGGCCACCGCCTTGTAGTCGGACGAGACGTCCTGGAACGCCAGCAGCGGCGCAAAGCCCGCGCCCGATGCCGGTACCACGCCACCCGTCACCGCGCCGCCACCGCCGAAGGTGAAGCGCGCGCCGTTCTCGTCGCTGGCATAGGTGCAGCCGCCCTGCGCCACCAGCCGCCCGGTTCGTTTCGTGCTGGCCGGACGCTGCAGGCTGGCATCGATCGTCACCGTGTATTGCAGCGTGGCGGGGTCCACCGTCAGGGTCAGTTCTTCACCCAGCGTGTTGCCACCCTTGAACGCCGTCACTACGGCAGGCAGGTTCAGGCACGCTTGCACGGTGCCGGTCTCGCCTTCGCAGGTGTAGTTGATCGCCGCATCCGCGCTGCCGCTGCCCTTGTACTTTGGCCACGACGGGTACTGGCACAGCGGGCGCGTGCGGCCATAGGTCTGCGCATTGGTATCCATCACCGTGCGCGTGCCCGGCGCCGCGCCGAGCTCGACCCAGTTCTCCAGCGCCGTCAGCGAATTCCACGCCGGCAGGAAGCTGCCGGTGCCGTGGCCCATGCCGGGCACCGTGTAGAAGCGGATGCCCTGGTCCACCGCCCCCTGCCCCACCGTGGCCGTCACCGCCTGGAACCACGCGATGGTGGAATTGGGGCTGATGACCTCGTCGGCCAGCCCGTGCAGCAGGATCAGCCGCCCGCCGTGCGCGAGGAAGGCCGAGATATCCGGATTGGTTGCATCGGTCAGCGCGGACACCGCCTGCGCGCGCGCGGCCCAGCTGCCGGGGTTGGCCGGATCGAAGGTCAGCGCGTCGAAGCCCGCATCGCGCGTGACGAAGTACTTCACCCACTGGTCGCCGGTGACGTACATGTTGGCGTCGGCGGTGGTCGCGGGATTGCCCGGCAGCGGCCGCGTGCCGAGATCGCGCGAGGTGAACGGACCGGCCACCAGCGCGCCTTCCAGCAGGTTGTAGCCGCCCGCCACCGTCACGCCATTGGCCAGCGGATAGGTGAGCTGCAGGGGTGCTTCGATGGTCTTGACCGTGGCGATCTGCGCATCCGACAGGCAGGTGTCGCCGGCGTCCGTGCCGCCCGCACAGCGCAGGCTGGCCAGCACCTGCTGCGCGCCGGCCCGGCAGCCTTCCACATTGCTGACGATCTTGTCGGCCACGCCGTCGAGCCGGTCGCATGCCGCCATCGCGGCATCCTGCACCAGCAGTGTCTTGTTCAGGTTGAGCCACCCCGCGCCGTTGTTCAGGTAGAGCGTGCGTCCCACCGCCACGTTGGAGAGCCGCGTTCCGGTGTAGTTGAGCGCCGGCTCGTTGGCGATCACGCCGTCGTAGTCCGCCGGCCAGCGCTGGATGTAGGTCAGCGCATCGCGCCCGCCGGTAGACGTGCCGAGGAAGTACGCGCGCTGTGGCGCCTTGCCGTAGCGCGCCTGGATCAGCGCCAGCGCCACGTCATGGGTTTTCTTCAGCGTGTCGCCGCCGTAGTTGCGCAGCGCTTCATCGTTGGTGGCAAAGCGCCCGTCGGTGATGCTGCTGCTCTGGTGGCCGGAATCGTCGCCCCAGGTGGCATAGCCGCGCGCCAGCGGCGCGGGATCGTCGGGCATGGCAAAGCGCACGGTCTCGGTGCCGTCGATCAGCTTGCCGTCAAACCCGCCGCCGCCGAACTGGATGCCCTTGTTGTTCCACTGCGTCGGCAGGTTCACCGCAAACAGGATCGACGGCGCCGCCGGGTCGACCGGCGCGATCGCACCGCGCACCTGGCAATACTCGCCCGGCGTATTGCCCGGCGCCGCCGCGGCGATCAGCTTAGCGCCGGTCACGGTGGCGCCGCCCGAGGCCAGCGCGAGTTGCGCGGCCGGGATGGTCATGCCGTTCAGCGCGTTGCACGCGTCCAGCGCCGACAGTGCCGGTGGGTTGCCGCCACTGCTGCCGCCAGCATCGCCGCCATCCTGCGTACCGTTGGACGCGCCGGGGTCTTGCGCCAACGGCGCGTCATCGCCCCCGCCGCAGCCCGCGGACAGCATCACCGCGATCAGGACGGCAGCGAACAGCCGCGGCCCGGTGCGGGCGCGGCGCGAGTCTTGTATTGCCATGCTTGTCTCCTCCGTATGCATTCGCGTCGTGCCATGTGGCCGGGAATGCTGGAGCGAGACGGTATCACCGGGGTCTGCGCGCGTAAAATATATGCTTCACGGCTTATTCATACTTTATAAATATGGATTAAGGCCGTGCAAATCCTTGCAACCCGCATCGGAAGGGATTGCAATCGGAAAGCGATACAAGCCACCCTGATGCCGGGAACGAAGGTTGCAGCGATGCTGCAAGCCACTACCCAGCGCAAGCAAAAGGACGTTCTATGTACATGGTCTACTGGTCCGAGGCCCACGGCGCCGGGCTCAGTCCCCACGCGCAGTCATTCCCCAGCGACGCGATGCGCGAGGCGCTGCACTTTACGGAAGCGCTGCGCCAGCGCCAGCATGCGGGCGAGCCGGTGAGCTTTGTCACGCTGTGCTCGGAGAATCCCAACTCGGTGGGTTGGCCCGGCGTGGCCGACCCACCGCCGGATTACGAGTGGAGGAAAAGGCGGCCTTGAGCCAGCGGTTGGGCGTCATGCGCGCACTGGCACTGCGGCAGGCCGCAGCGCGGCGCGCTACCCTGGCTTGCGCGTGCCCTATGGCGCCCAGTAAGCGCCCACCGGTCAATCACCCGTGGCCGGTCTGGCGCGACGCGATCCGGCGTGTCACGGTCTCGTCGAACCAGCGGTCCATCATCGCCTTCTCGTAGCGCAGCCTGTCTGTGGCATCGTAGATGTTGACGCCTATATTGAAGGTCTGGTCGGCGATACGCTGCTCGCCGCTACCGATCACGGCACCGTCGCTGCCGCGCAGTTCGTAGCGCAGCGTCATGTGCGGCCAGGTGACATCGCGCACGATGCGCACGTTATAGGCCTGGGAACGCCACGGTTCAAAATGTCCGGCCAGGTCGACATCGAGCACTTCAATGCTCAGCGCATAGCCCGGCGGCAGATAGCGTGCCACCAGTTTGTCGAAATGGCGGCGGATATCGTTCATCACCTGCGCTCTTTCCTTGTCGCTGCCGTAGTCGCTGCGGTAGGTGGCGTCGGTGTAAGTCTCCGGATGAACGAAGGTAAGTGTCAGGGTTCCGGCGGGCGGCGCGGCGAGAGCACTCAGGGCACCGAGGACACTAATGGCACTCAGCGCCAAGGGTGCCGCGCAGGCGGCCAGCAGACGGCGGGATCTGGCCATGGCGAACTCCAGGACAAGAGCATTACGCCTCTTGATTGTAGTGCGCCAATGCCCGGCAGGCGGCCGCAGCGGTGTGAGCGGCGCGCGGTATCTTCCGCGCTGCCGCGTTGGCTGGTGCGTTTAGCCGATGATGTTGAACTCGCTGAAGTATTCCTCGTTGAACTCCAGCCCCAGCCCCGGCAGGTTGTCGTCGAGCTGCAGGTAGCCGTTGTCGGGCGCGGGATCGCCCTTGAAGATGTAGTAGAACAGCTCGTTGCCCACCTCGACGTCATGCACCGGGAAGTACTCGGCCATCGGCGACGCGGTCGACGCCATGGTCAGGTGGTAGTTATGCATCTGGCCGGCGTGCGGGATCACGGGCACCGACCAGGCCTCGGCCATGGCGTTGATCTTCTGCGCCGCGGTGATGCCGCCGACGCGGTTGGTGTCGTACTGGATTACGTCCACCGCGCGGCGCTCCAGCAGATCCTTGAAGCCGTGCGAGGTGAACTCATGCTCGCCGCCGGATATCGGGAACGGGCTTGCCTTCTTCAGTTCGACATAGCCTTCGATATCGTCGGCGATCACCGGCTCTTCCAGCCAGCGCGGGTTGAACTCGGCCAGGCGCGGCAGCATGCGGCGCGCGTATTCCAGTGTCCAGCCCATGTAGCACTCCAGCATGATGTCGACGCCGTCGCCCACCAGCTCGCGCAGCAGGCGCACCTGCTCGATGTTCTTCTGCATGCCGGCGGGGCCATCCTTGGGGCCGTAGCCGAAGCGCATCTTCATCGCGGAGAAGCCCTGGTCGAGGTAGCCCTGCGCCTCGGCCAGGAAGGCATCGCGGTCATCGTTGTTGTAGAGCTTGGAGGCGTAGCACCAGATCTTCTCCTTGGTGCGCCCACCCAGCAGCTTGAACACCGGCTTGCCGACGGCCTTGCCCATCAGGTCCCACAGCGCGATATCCACCGCCGAGATCGCCGCCATGCCAATGCCCTTGCGGCCCCAGGCATGGGTGCGGCGGTACATCTTTTGCCACAGGTATTCGTTGTCGAAGGGATCCTGGCCGATCACCACCGGCGCCAGGTACTGGTCGACGATCTCCTTGGCCACGCGCGGGGCAAGCGCGCAGTTGCCGATACCGACCAGGCCTGTGTCGGTCTCGATCTCGACCACCATCCAGCCGTGGAAGCGGAACGAGCCCATGGCGTCGCCGCGTTCGAACAGGATGTCGGTGGCATTGGTGCAGAAATGCGCCTGCGGCGGCACGGTCTTGCCCTTCCATTCGAAGACGCGGGCACGGACGTTGGTGATCTTCATGTTGAGCTCCTGATGGCTTTGCTTTGGCGCGAACGCTCCCCGGCCGCGCCGGGGGCGGTCATGCTGGTTTCGGTGTCGGGTAGACCGCGCCGGCGCGAACCGGCGCGAGCGGGATCGTCAGTCTCTGGCGGCGGCGCGTCGTTGCGCACCCATGCGGCAGGCAATCTGGAAGGCCTGCTGCGTGGCGCCCGGATCGGCGCGGCCCTGCTGCGTGATGTCGAACGCGGTGCCGTGCGCGGGCGTGGCGATCGGCACCGGCAGGCCGCCCTGCACCGTCACGCCGCGCGAGAAGCCCATCAGCTTGATGCCGATCTGGCCCTGGTCGTGGTACATGGTGACGATGGCGTCGAACTGCCGCTGCGCCGGGCCTCCCTGCACCTTCAGGAAGATGGTGTCGGCCGGGAACGGGCCTTGCGCGTTCACACCGCGCTCGCGGGCGGCGGCCACGGCCGGGGCGATCACGTCGATCTCCTCTCGGCCGAAGGCGCCATTGTCGCCGTTGTGCGGATTGAGACCACACACGGCGATACGCGGGCGTTCCATCCCGGCGCGGCGCAGGGCCTGGTCGATCAGGTCGATGGCGGCGCCCACGCTCGGCTGCGTGATCATCGCCGGCACATCCTTGAGCGCGACGTGCGAGGTGACGCGCGAGGTCCACAGGCCGTCGAGCACGTTGAACTCGCAGAAGTTGCCGTGGTAGTCCAGTTGCTCGGCAAACCAGTGCAGCTCGTCGTTATGCGCCATGCCGGCAGCGTGCAGCGAACTCTTGTTGAGCGGCCCGAACAGGATCGCATCGGCCTGGCCCGCCTGCGCCAGCTCCAGCGCCAGTGCCAGCGTGCCCAGGCTGTAGCACCCGCCTTCGGCGGTGGCCACGCCGCGCTGGAACGCCGGCTTCTCCGGCAATTGCCATTGGTACAGGCGCGGCGCGCCTTCGGCAAACGCGGCCACATCGGTCTCCTCAAGGGAGAGTTCGACGCCGGCCACCTGCATGCCGCGGCGCCATTCGTCGCGATCGGCGATCAGCAGGATGTCGGCCTGCTCGCAGGTGGCGGGATCGGCCAGCAGCCTGGCGATCAGTTCGGGGCCGATGCCGGCGGGGTCGCCCAGCACCATGGCAATTCGTGGACGGAGATTCATGAGTCTTCCGGGAAATAGACCTTAATCGAGCTTGACGCCCAGTTCGGCAATCAGCTTGCCATAGCGCGCATACTCGGCGCGCGAGAACGCGTCGAACTGCCCCGCGGTGAGCGCGCCGGGCACGGCACCGACATCGGCCAGGCGGCGCACAGTGTCAGGATCCTTGATGACATTGGTCAGCGCGGTGCCCAGTTTTTGCAGCGTGGCGGGCGGCGTACCGGCCGGCGCATAGACGCCGTACCAGGCGCTCATCTGGATGCCGGGCACACCGGCTTCGGCCAGCGTGGGCACATTGGGCAGCTGCGCCGAGCGCTTGTCCGCGGTCACCGCCAGCGCGCGCAGCTTGCCGGCCTTGATATGGCTGATGACCGACGGCATGGTCTCGAAACTCATGTCCACCTGGCCGCCCATCAGGTCGACCAGCGCGCTGCTGCTGCTCTTGTACGGCACGTGCAGCAGCTTGCCCTGGATCTGCCGCGCAAACGCCGCGCCAGCCAGATGCTGGGTGCTGCCGACGCCCGACGAGCTGTAGCGGAACTTGTCCGGGCTGGCTTGGATCTGCGCCACCAGCGCCTTGACGTCGCGCGCCGACACCTGGTTGTTGACCACCAGCACATTGGGCACCGTCGACACCAGCGCCACCGGCGCCAGGTCCTTTAGCGGATCGAACTGCAGCTTGAGCAGGTGCGGCGCGATCGCCTGCGAGGTCACCACGCCCATCAGCAGCGTGTTGCCGTCCGGGGCGGCCTTGGCGGTGATGTCGGCGGCGATGGTGTTGGATGCGCCGGGGCGGTTGTCCACTACGACGGGCTGCTTCAACTGTGCGGCAAGCTTGTCGGAGACGATGCGCGCCATCACGTCGGTGCCGCCGCCCGGCGCTGCGCCCACCAGCAGCCGCACCGGCCGGGTGTCCTGCGCCAACGCACTGGTCGTCACTGCAGCTGCCACCGTAGCCATGCCGGCAAGCGCGCCGGCGATCCATGTCTTCATCGCTGTCTCCATTTTGCTGTCCGCCTCTGTGGTGCGGATGGGCAGACTATATGGGCATCAGCGATTCGCTACTACTGAGCATTTTTGAACTGGCGATCACCTGGCGTTATACCTCAGGCGCGGCATTCACTGACGTGCGCGGCACTGCCTTCAGGATAGCCACCAGTTGCCGCGCCGAGGCGGACAAGGCGCCGCCGCGCCGCGTGACAATGCCGAAGGTCTCTTGCCGCGACTGCAGCCGCACCGGCAGGATGCGCAGCATCTTCTGGCGCACGAACAACGCCGCCACGCCGGTCGGCAGCAGCGACACCAGGCCGGGGTCGCGCTGCAGCATGGTCACGGTCACGAAGGCCGATGAGGTCGAGATCGCATTGGCGGGGAAGCCGACGCCGGCCAGGTCGAGTTCGCGCTGCAGCAGCGCATGCATTGGCATATGGCCGGCATAGGTGATCCAGCGATAACCCGCCAGGTCGGCAAACCCCATCGATCGCGCACGCGGCGCGGGATGCGAATGGCCCACCACGACCGCGACCTGCTCATCGCCGAGCGGGTGGTAGTGGTACTTGGCCGGTTCGTCGCTGACCAGCGAGCGGCCGATCACCAGGTCCACGTGCCCGTCGTCGAGCAGCCCGAGCAGGCGCAGGCTGGTGTCCTCGATGATGTCCAGCGACAGGTCCGGCTGCGCCTGCCGCAGTTGTTCGAGCGCCGGCACCAGCACCTCGGGCACGGCGCCCATGATCACGCCGATGGCCACGCGCCCGCCGCTGCCGGCGCGGATGCCGGCCACCTCCTCGCACATCGCGCCCAGGTCCGCCACGAGTTGCCGGGCATGCCGGATCACGCAATGGCCGAAGGCGTTTGGGCGCATGCCGCGCCTGGAGCGCTCGAACAATGGCGCTTCCAGCATGCCTTCCAGCTCCTGCAGTGACTTGCTCGCCGCCGACTGGGTCATCGCCATCGCCGCGGCCGCCTGGTGCAGCGACTGGTGTTCGTCCAGCGCAAGCAGCAATTGCAGTTGCTTCATGCGAAGGCGGCCGGTCAAGGTGTCGAGGGTGGATTTCATGGCGGAGATGGTGATTCCTAAAAGCGATCACCAGATGGAAAGGTTTCAATATACAGCCCTCCGGCACGGCCCGTATATTGGCCCGGCGCATTCCGACCCAACACAGCGCCGCGGCCAGGCCGCCGGCACGCAAGGAGGAGACCATGACCCAATCCGCATCCCGCCCGGTGTATCGCGGCGTATTCCCGGTGGCACCGACCATCTTCGACGAACAAGGCGGCCTCGATCTCGACGGCCAGCGCCGCTGCATCGACTTCATGATCGATGCCGGCTCGCACGGCATCTGCATCCTCGCCAACTTCTCCGAGCAGTTCGTGCTGACCGACGACGAGCGCAACGTGCTGATGAAGACCGTGCTGGAGCACGTGGACGGCCGCGTGCCGGTGATCGTCACCACCACGCATTTCAGTTCGCGCATCTGCGCCGAGCGCAGCCGCGCCGCGCAGGACGCCGGCGCCGCCATGGTGATGGTGATGCCGCCCTATCACGGCGCCACCATCCGCGTGCCCGAGCGCGGCATCTACGATTTCTTCGCCACGGTCTCGGATGCCATCGACATCCCGATCATGATCCAGGATGCGCCGGTCAGCGGCACCACACTGAGCGCACCGTTGCTGGCGCGCATGGCGCGCGACCTCGCCAACGTCTCGTACTTCAAGATCGAAGTGCCGCAGGCCGCGGCCAAGCTGCGCGAGCTGATCGAACTGGGCGGCGACGCCATCGTCGGCCCGTGGGACGGTGAAGAAGCCATCACGCTGATGGCGGACCTGGAAGCGGGCGCCACTGGTGCGATGACCGGCGCGGGCTTCCCGGACGGCATCCGCAAGATCCTGGATGCATGGCAAGCCGGCGATGCCGAACTGGCCGCGCAGCACTACCAGCAATGGTTGCCGCTGATCAACTACGAGAACCGGCAAGGGTGGCTCGCGACCAGCAAGGTGCTGATGAAGGAAGGCGGCGTGATTGCGTCGGACGCGGTGCGCCATCCGCTGCAGCCGATGCATCCGGCCACGCGCGAAGGGCTGCTGAAGATCGCGCGCCGGCTGGATCCGCTGGTGCTGCGCTGGGCGCGCTGAGCGGTCAAGCATCCCACATCTCAAGGACAAGGCATGAATATCTCAGGGGAACTGCTGATCGGCCGCCAGGCAGTACATGGCGGCGCAGGCACCATCCACGCCATCGACGCCGCCACCGGCGCCACGCTCGAACCGGCCTTCGGCGGCGCCACGCCGGAACAGCTCGACCAGGCCTGCGCACTGGCCTGGCAAGCGTTCGACACCTATCGCGAAATCTCACCCGAGCGGCGCGCCGATTTCCTCGAAGCGATCGCCGCCAATATCCTGGCGCTGGGCGATGCGCTGGTCGAGCGCTGCGTCAGTGAGAGCGGCCTGCCGCGCGCACGCATCGAAGGCGAACGCGGCCGCACCGTGGGCCAGCTGCGCCTGTTTGCCAGCATGCTGCGCCAGGGCGATTTCCTCGAGCTGCGCGTCGACCCGGCCCAGCCCGAGCGCAAGCCGCTGCCGCGCCCCGACCTGCGCCTGCGCCATATCCCGCTGGGCCCGGTGGCGGTGTTCGGCGCCAGCAACTTCCCGCTGGCGTTCTCGGTCGCCGGCGGCGACACCGCGTCTGCACTGGCCGCGGGCTGCCCCGTCATTGTCAAGGCGCATCCGGCGCACCCCGGCACTTCGGAACTGGTCGGCCGCGCCATCCAGCAAGCCGTGCAGGCGCTGGACCTGCCCGAGGGCACCTTCTCGCTGCTGTTCGATGCCGGGCTCGCCGTCGGCCAAGGGCTGGTGGCGGACCGGCGCATCAAGGCGGTCGGCTTTACCGGTTCCCGCGCCGGCGGCATGGCGCTGATGGCGATCGCCGCCGCACGCGCGGAGCCGATCCCGGTCTTTGCCGAGATGAGCAGCATCAACCCGGTGCTGCTGTTCCCCCACGCGCTGGCGCATCGCGCCACCGCCATCGGCGAGGCCTTTGCCGGCTCGCTGACGCTGGGCGCCGGACAGTTCTGCACCAACCCCGGCCTGGTCCTTGCCGTGGCCGGCGAAGGCCTGGACCGCTTCATGGAGTCCGCGGCGGCAAGCCTGGTTCGCATCGGCGCGCAAAGCATGCTCACCCCCGGCATCCTGCGCGCCTACTGCAACGGCGTCGGCACGCTGGCGCAGCACCCGCGCGTGCAGGCCGTGGCGCGCGGGCAAGCCGGCAACGACTTGCAGGGCCAGGCGGCCTTGTTCTGCACCGATGCCGAGGCCTTCCTGGCAGACGAAACGCTGCGCCACGAGGTTTTCGGGGCATCGTCGCTGGTGGTGCGCTGTCGCGACCTGGCGGAGATTCGACGCGTGGTCGAGTCGCTGGAAGGCCAGCTCACCGCGGCGCTGCATCTCGATGCCGGCGACCATGACGCGGCGCGCACGCTGCTGCCGTCGCTGGAACGCCTGGCGGGCCGGATCCTGCTCAATGGCTTCGGCACGGGCGTGGAAGTGGGCCATGCGATGGTGCACGGCGGCCCGTGGCCTGCCACGTCTGACGGCCGCACCACCTCGGTGGGCAGCCTGGCGATCGCGCGCTTCGTGCGCCCGATCAGCTACCAGGACATGCCGGAAGAGCTGCTGCCGCCCTCGCTGCGCCCAGACAGCCCCCAGCGCCACACCTGGCGCCTGGACGGCAAGCTGCAAGGCCAGGCGGACTGAGGCCTACTTCGACAGCGCCCGCAACGTATCGATCAGCAGGCTCATCGATGCGGTCGGCGGGCGCCCGCGCCGCGTCACGATGCCGTAGGGCCCGAGCTTGCGCGGCAGGGGCAGCGGCAGCACGGCCAGCGCGCCAAGGCGGCCATAAAACGCGGCCACCGATTCCGGCAGCACCGCAATCAGTTCGCTGTCGGCCAGCAGCGAGGTGGTCATCAGCACCGCCGCGGTCTCGATGGTCGACGGCGGCGCCGGCACGCCCGCATCCTCGAACGAGCGGTCGATCAGCGCGCGCATCGGGCTCGGGCGCGGCTGCATGATCCACGGGTAGCCGGTCAGTTCCTCGAACGACAGCTTGCGGCGCCGCGCCAGCGGATGCTGCAGTCCCACCACGATGGCCAGGCCCTCGTCGCCGAGCTGCTCGAACTCCAACCCGCTGCTATCCCAGCCATCCGGCACGCGGCCCAGCACGATGTCGAGCTGGTCGCGCTCCAGCAGCGGCACCAGCAGGTCGCTGGTTTCTACCTGTACCGCCACTTCCAGCCGCGGATGATCGCGATTGAGCTGGCGGATCACATCGGCCAGCAGTCCCGGCGCAGGCGCCATCACCGCCCCGACTCGCACACGACCGATCTTGCCGGACTCCAGCGCCACCAGCTCGTCGCGCAGCCCGCCCATGTCGGCAAATACCAGCCGCGCGTAGCGCGTGGCCGCCAGCCCGAAACGCGTCGCCCGCAGCCCGCGCGCGTGGCGCTCGAACAGTGGCACGCCGAGCAGCTCCTCCATGTCCTGCAGCATCTTGCTGACGGCAGGCTGCGTCAGCGTCAGCGCCTCGGCGGCCTGGCGCAGCGAGCCGCGCTCCTCGACCGCCAGCAGCAGGCGCAGGTGCTGCATCTTCAGGCGGCCGTGGAGGGTACTGACGGGTGGGATCATGGGCGGGATGAAGCGTAGATAAGCGGGAAGGCAGGCTTTCGCCCGCGATCACAAATTCTTATCGCTTCGCCCCGGATGGTCAAGGCGGAGATATCACTGTCAGGCCGTCGGCGCCCGGCACCGGATTACTGCTTGGGCGAATCCACCGAGACTTTCGATGGGGTGATGTCCCCGACATCCTCCCACGCCTTCGTGTCGAAACCGAATTTGGCGACGGCGCAGGTAGGCATGTCGGTGATTTCGTCCGACAAGCGATGCGCGAAGTCAGTGAACTCGGGGTTGTGACCGAACAGCATCACGCAATCGAGCTTCTTGTCGAGCGCACGAACGACGGCCAGCAGCGCCTCCGCGCTGGTGGCATACAGCCGGTCATCGAGCGCGATGTCCTTGCGTGCATAGCCGAGCTCGTCGGCGATCAGTTGCGCTGTCGTCAACGCACGCAGGGCCGGACTCGACAGGAGCAGGTCGGGCTTCAGCTTGCGCTCGGCCAGGCGCTTGCCCATTTCCGGGGCGTCGTGCCGGCCCCGGTCATTCAGGGGGCGCTCACGGTCGGGCAAGGAGGGATCATCTTTACTTGACTTGGCATGCCGGACGAGAAACAAAGTCTTCATAGTCCCTCCTGATCCATCGGGATTGTTGTCGATTCCGCGCATCAGCAGACCGGCAGACTGCGGCTGGCCGCGCCGCTACGTCCGCCCTATAGTGGACTTGGGTGGGGCCAATTGCAACGCGATGAACGGCAAAGCGCCCATCTCTCGGAGGGAAGCGCCATGCGGAGCCATTCAGATGCCATCGAGGTTGTGATCCGCGCCGGCGGCGTGGACCTGCAAGGCATCCTCACCTTGCCCCCGGGCGCCAGCGCATTGGTATTGTTTGCGCACGGCACGGGGAGTTCCCGGCATAGTCCGCGCAATCGCTACGTGGCCGCCGAACTTAATCGCTGCGGCATGGGAACGCTGCTGATGGACCTGCTCCTGCCGGAGGAAGACCAGGTGCAGGCCATCCGCTTCGACGTCGAGCTCCTCGCTGCACGGCTCGCACACGCGACAAACTGGGTGGCGCAGCAGCAAGCCATGCCACGGCGGTTTGGCTACTTCGGCGCCAGCGTTGGTGGCGCCGCGTCGATCCGTGCCGCGTACCAGTCGCCAATCCCGATACACGCCATCGTTTCGCGCGGGGGCCGGGTCGACCTGGCGGGTCCGGACGCCCTTGCGAAACTGCTTGTGCCCACCATGCTGATCATCGGCGGGCTGGATGCGAGCGTCCTGGAACGCAATGAGTCGGCCTTTGCCCAGCTGACCTGCACGAAGAAACTGGTGATCGTGCCCGGCGCCTCCCATTTGTTCGAGGAGCCCGGCGCACTGGAGTCAGTTGCCCGCCTTGCGGCGCAGTGGTTCGAGAGATATCTCTGCCAAGCCTCGCCCTGACCAGGGCTGCCAATCTGCTCCTTTCGTCGACGGTACAATGCCCGGGCCCGGCCTGACGGCCAACCGGGCACTGGCACTTTCGCAAACCTCTCAGGGAACAGGACACCATCCATGCGCGACCCCAGCCGGGCGTTCCTCCTCGGTCCGCTGCTCAAAGGCGTCTCGCGTTCGTTCTACCTCACGCTGCGCGTGCTGCCCGCCCGGATGCGCGATCCGGTCGGCCTGGCCTATCTGCTGGCGCGTGCCGCGGACACGATTGCCGATACCTCGCTGATCCCGCCGGAAAGGCGGCTGGCGTTGCTCCTGTCGTTGCGCGACCAGGTCAACGGCGCGACAGACGGCGGCGAGCTGGTCCGGCGCATCGCAGGGGAGGTCGCTGGCCAGCAACAACAGTCGGATGAGCGCATCCTGCTCGAGTCGCTAGGTCCCGCGCTGGCGGTGCTGGCGCAGCTGGCCCCGGACGACCGGGAGGCGGTACGGCAGATCGTGTCGACCCTGACCGAAGGCATGGAATTCGACCTGCGCACGTTCCCCGATGAATGCGCGGGCCGCCTCGTCGCGCTGCGCGAACCGGAAGAGCTTGACCGTTACACCTACCTGGTCGCCGGCTGCGTGGGCGAATTCTGGACCAGCATGACTGCCTCCCACATGCCCGGCGCGATCGGCGGCGAGCCCGGCACCATGCTGCGCCGCGGCGTTCGCTTCGGCAAGGCACTGCAGATGACCAATGTCCTGCGCGACTGCGGCAAGGACCTGCGGATCGGCCGCTGCTACCTGCCGGCCACGATGCTGCATCGGCATGGCCTGAGTCCGCAGGAGCTGCTGCTCCCGGACGCCTCGACGCGCGCGCGGGCCATGATGCTCGAACTCGTGCGCAAGACGCTGGACCACTTTCGCGAGGCCATGGCCTACACGCTTGCCATTCCCCCGCGCTTTATCCGGCTGCGGCTGGCTTGCCTGTGGCCCGTCCTGATCGGCATGGAGACCCTGCTGCTGCTGGTGCGCAACGACGACTGGCTGGACCCGGCAAAGGCGTCCAGGCTGCAGCGCGGCAAGGTGTATCGCATCCTGGCGTATTCGCTGCCAATGGTCCTGTCGAACAGCCTGTTGCGCATCTGGTTTGCGCGCCAGATGCGCAACATCGATGCTGTCATTGGCTGATTCATTGGCTGGTGAAAACAGTCAGCACCCCCGTGTAGCCGTAGAGGTGATCCCTTGCGATCTCGCCGCCGGCAAAGAAACCGGCCAGCGGCAGGTCGCCCAGCGCGCGGCGCACGGTCTGCAGTTCGGCATGCGGCGCGCCGAAATGCGGCCCGCCCCTGCCTGAGCAGCTGATGTAGAGCGCGCCCCGTGCGCGGCCGTGGCCGCCGTCCTCGATCTCGGTGCGGATCTCGGTGGCGACGCGCACCAGGTCCGCGCGCGCCGCAGTGGCATTGCGCGTGCAGAATGCCAGCCGCATGCCGGGCTCGACCATGTCGGCCAGCGCCAGCACGCGATGCTGTACGTCCAGGCCGATCAGGTGGCGCACCAGCGTATCCGAGCCGAACCTGCCGGGCAGGACCGGGGCATCGTCGGTGGCTGAGTTCAGGCCGGCGAGCGTTCCCGAAAGTGCCTCCGCCATGGTCTCCAGCGGGGCGTCGCGTTCGACGCCCAGGTCCTGCAGGATGCAATCCAGGGCCGGCTTGCCATCCAGCGCGAACAGGAGGTTGTGATCGCTGCGGGTCACGGCGCGCACCGGCCCGATCGGCTGGCAGCCCTGCGTGACGCGGGAGACCAGCCCGATTTCGGGGCCGAACAGCACGCCCGACAGCCCGCCGGAGAAGACGCCATCGGCAATGTGCAGGGTACGGTTGCGGGCCGAGGACAAGCCGCCGAAGAGGTAGCCGGTGGCCGTTCGCGCGCTCAGCTCGTGCAGCAGGTCCTGGACATCCGGCGTACTGCCCTCGGCATGCACCAGCGCGGTATGGGGAACGAAGCCGGAAGACGGGGCCGGCAAGGGCTGGCGCCCCGAAAACAGCTGGAAGCTGTCGCGCGGGAACGGCGCCGCCATCAGCACCATGGCCGGCTCGTCGAAGTACTCGACGCCGCTGGCGGATACTCCCAGGCCGACCGTGCCTACCCAGGACACGCCGGGCCAGTTCTGCTGCAGCGCGGCAAGGATCGCCTCGGCGGCCAGCGCGTAGTAGTCGCTCAGGTAGCACCAGCCGAGCGTCAGCGGCGGCGGGCTGTCCGACTTCGCCTGGCGCAGGAAATCCTGCGTGTCCAGCTGGCGCTGGCAGTCGGCCAGCGCGACCTGCCACTCGACGTGGGCCGCGTCAGCGTGAACGAAGGCAAGGTCATGCATGATGGTTCCTCCGTATTCAGGCTGACGACATCCATTGGACCCCGGCCGGCAAGGGGTGTTCAGGTGACGTTATGGCGGCCGATCAGAGGGCGCAGGCGCGTTTCACAATGATCTGGTGTAATGCCAGCGCCGCTTCCCGTGAGCGCGGCCGTTATTCCGCCTTCGCCCCCGAATCCCGCGCCACCTTGCCCCACTTGTCTGTTTCGGCGCGGATAAAGGCGGCAAGCTGCGCCGGCGTCAGGTCGCCGGCGGTCACGCCCTGCTCGTCGAACCGCTTCTGCACATCGGGCGCCTTCAGCAGCTTGCCCAACTCCGCCGCCACGCGCTGCTCGACCGCGGCAGGCGTGCCGCGCGGTGCCATCAGCGCGAACCAGGTGGTGACCTCGTAGCCCTTGATGCCGCTCTCGGCCAGCGTCGGCACGCCGGGATAGGCGCCCGAGCGCTTCGCCGTGGTCACGGCCAGCGCCTTGACCTTGCCGCTGCGTACGTGCGGTGCCGCCGACGGGCTGGTCTCGATCGCCATCTGGATCTGGCCGGCGATCAGGTCAGTCATCATCGGCGCGCCGCCCTTGTACGGCACGTGGGAGATATCGGTGCCGGTCATGGCGCGGAACAGCTCGCCCGACAGGTGCTCGGTGCTGCCGATGCCGGCCGAGCCGTAGTTGACCTTGCCCGGATGCGCCTTGATATAGGCGATCAGTTCGGGCACCGACTTTACCGGGATGGCGGGGTTGACCAGCAGCACGTTGGGGGTCAGCGCGACCAGGCCGACGGGATCGAGGTCGCGCGTGAACTCGTACGGCAGGCTCTTGTAGATGGCCGGCGCCATGGTGTGCGCCACGGTGGCCAGCAGGAAGGTGTAGCCGTCGGCCTGCGCGCGCGCCACGTTGGCCGCGCCGATGGTGCCGCCGGCGCCGGGGCGGTTGTCGACTACCACCGGCTGATGCAGCGCCTCGCCGAGCTTCTGGCCGATGGTGCGGGCGAGGATATCGGTGGTACCGCCGCTGGCGAACGGCACCACCAGCGTGATCGGTTTGGTGGGCCAGTTGTCGGCGGCGATGGCGGTGCCGGTGGCCAGCATGGCGGCGCCGGTAATGCAGGCGGCAAGCGCGCCAACGATGCGCGATACGGGCTTCATGCAGTCTCCTGTGAGGATAAGTCGCGTAGTTCCGGGACAGCGGGCGCCTGCCCGCTTGTTGTGGCCGCGACTCTACGTAGCGCATGGCAAGCCCGCCAGTCGGCATCCGTTAACGGGTCTTCAGGATCTGTGAACCGTCTGGCGGATTTCCGCTACGATGCGGGCAATTCAGGCCAGGCGGCAACAGCGGAGACAAGAGATGGAACTGAGGCAACTGCGCTACTTCGTCAGCGTCATCGAGCACGGCAGCATGGGCAAGGCCGCGCTGGAGCTGGGCGTGGTCACGTCGGCGCTGAGCCAGCAGATCAGCCGGCTGGAGAGCGAGCTGTCCACGCGGCTGCTGCAGCGCACCTCCACCGGCGTGGTCGCCACCGACGCCGGGCTGGCCTTCTGGCGCCAGGCCCAGCTGGCGCTGCGCCATATCGACGACGCCGCACTCGCCGCGCGCCAGGCGCGCCTGTCCGGCCACGTCAGCGTGGGCCTGCCGCCAAGCACCGCAGCGGTGCTGGCGCTGCCGTTCATGCAGGCCATGCGCGAGCGCTATCCCGATGTGCGCCTGCGCATGGTCGAAAGCCTGTCGGGCTACCTCGGCACCATGCTGGGCGCTCGCCAGATCGACCTGGCGGTGCTGTTCAGCGAGGAATCGGCGCAGCGCCGGACCGTACTGCCGCTGCTGGATGAAAGGCTGTTCGTGATCGGCGCCAGCGGGCTGGCCGGCATGCCGCGCGGCAACCGCACCTCGGTAGCCGCACTCGGCAAGCTGCCGCTGATCCTGCCGAGCGGCTCGCACGGGCTGCGCGCGCTGGTGTCGGCGTGCTTCCAGCACGCCGGGCGCGAGCCCCGCGTGGTCGCGGAGATCGACGGCCTGGCAATCCTGATGGACGCGGTGCAGGGCGGCCTGGGCGCCACCATCCAGCCCGGCGCCGCGCTGGCGCGCAGCCAGGGCGCGCCCTACCGCAGCGTGCTGCTCACCGATCCCGACGCGACCCGGCCGAACCTGCTGGTAAGCCTGTCGGACGATGAACTGTCGCCCGCGGCGCTGGCCGCGCGCGTGGTGCTGGCCGACGTGGCCGCCACGCTCGTGCGCGACGGCCGCTGGCCGGGCGCGACGCTGCGGCCGCGCTAGTGGCGGCGGCGTTCATGAAAGCTGAAGCCCTCGCCATTGTGCAGCAGCCTGCTGAAAAATTCGGCGAGGTTCCAGGCTCTCGCCAGCGCGCGCATGAACTCGCGGTTGCGCAGCTCAGGAAACCTCGCACGTTCATCGGAGCAAAAAAGAAAAAAGCCCCCGTGCCGCGAGGCAAGAGGGCTTCCACACGCGGTACATCGCACCGCTGCGACGCGCCGCCGGGCATGCGTCGGATGAAACTCAGTCCACCGTAGCGCCCGAAGCCTTCACCACCTTCGACCACTTGGCCGTTTCCGACTTCATGAACGCAGCCAGCTGCGCCGGCTTTTCGGGGTTGGGCTCGGCACCCTGGTCGGCCATCTGCTTCTTCACTTCCGGCATGGCGAGGATCTTCACCACTTCGGCGTTGAGGCGGTCGATGATCGGTTGCGGCGTGCCGGCGGTGGCGTACAGCGCGAACCACGAGGTGGCTTCATAGCCGGTCACGCCGGACTCGGCCACGGTCGGCACGTTCGGCAGCGCCGGCGAGCGCTTGGCCGAGGTCACGGCGATGGCGCGCAGCTTGCCCGCCTTCACGTGCGGGTACGACGACGGCATGTTGTCGAACATCAGGCCGATCTGGTTGCCCAGCAGGTCATTCACGGCAGGCGCGCTGCCCTTGTACGGGATGTGCTGGATATGCAGGCCGGTCATCGAGTTGAACAGCTCGCCCGACAGGTGCATCGACGAGCCGCTGCCCGACGAGCCGTACGACAGCTTGTCCGGGTTGGCCTTGACGTAGGCGATCAGTTCCTTGACGTTGTTGACCGGCACCTTGGGGTTCACGACCACCAGGTTCGGCACCATCGCCACGCGGGTGATCGGCGCGAAGTCCTTGACCGGGTCGTACGGCAGCTTGGAGTACAGCGACTGGTTGATCGCGTGCGTGCCGATGGTGCCCATGAACAGCGTGTAGCCGTCGCCAGGCGCCTTGGCTGCCAGCGAGGCGCCGATATTGCCGCCCGCGCCCGGACGGTTGTCGATCACGACCGGCTGGCCGAGCGCCTTGCCCAGCTGCAGGCCGACGATGCGGGCCAGGATGTCGGTGGTGCCACCGGCCGAGAACGGCACGATCATGGTGATCGGCTTGGTCGGGTAGCCGCCCTGTGCGTGGGCAGCGCCGGCAAAGCCGATGATGGTGGTGGCCAGCACCACGCCTGCGGCGAGCAGGCGGCGGCGGGTGGTGGAGGTCTGGGAATCGAGTCTCATCGGTATTACTCCGGTGTATGGCTGTCCGGCGGCGATTGGGGGCCGCGCGGGACGTTGTGCTGAAAAGGCGTGATTGCCGTTCCCGAACGGATGCTGCGCACACGCGCGCATCCGGTGGGCGACCCGGCCACGGGCCGCCATGCTGCGTGACGTTTGGTTAACGTCTCTTCTTGTTCAATGCTTGAATACCCGGATCTGGCGCGCTTACACCGGCGCAACACCCAGCGTGGTGCCGCCGCAAACGTACAGCACCTGGCCGGTGACAAAGCCGTTGTCGGGTGACAGGAAGAACAGCGCGGCGCGCGCGACGTCTTCCGGGGTGCCCATGCGCTTGACGGTGATGCTGGCGAGGATGCGTTTGGTCTGTTCGGCGCCTTCCGGGTTGCTCTTGCGGAACAGTTCGGTGGCGATCGGGCCCGGGGCGACGGCGTTGACGGTCACGCCGTCGCCGCCCAGTTCCATCGCGAGCGTGCGGGTCATGCCGATCAGGCCGGCCTTGGTGGCCGAGTACACCACGCGTTCGGGCTTGCCCAGCGCGGCGCGCGAGGCCATGTTGACGATGCGGCCGAAGCCGGCGGCGCGCATCGCGGGCAGGCAGGCTTGCGTGAGCAGCAGCGGGGCCTGCAGGTGCAGGCCGGTCACGTAGTCCAGGTCGGCGACGGTGGCGGTGGCGGCGGTGCCGGGCCGGGTGGCGCCGGCATTGTTCACCAGGCGCGTGACCGCAAAGCGCGAGGTCACCTGTTCCGCCACGGCGCGGGTCGCGTCGGCGTCGGTCAGGTCGGCCTGGAAGAAGGTCATGTTCGGGTGCGACCAGGCCGGTTCGGCATAGTCGACATTGACCACCTGGGTCACGCCATCGGCCAGCAGCATTTCACAGATGGCGCGGCCGATACCGGAACTTGCGCCGGTCACGAGCGTGGCTACGGGAAGGGACATCTTTCACTCCACTACCGGCAACGCAGCGCGCGGCCGGGACATGCAAATGCGAAAAAACGATGGTCGTACGGATTCTTGAATCAGGGTGTCACCCTGACAACTACCGCTAACCGGCTCCCTCTCCCGCTAGCGGGAGAGGGAGCAAACCCTCGGCAATGCAACCTGCTACCTTCAGACGCGCTCGATCACCATCGCGATACCCTGGCCCACGCCGATGCACATCGTGCACAGCGCAAAGCGGCCGCCGGTGCGGTGCAGCTGGTACATCGCAGTCGTGACCAGGCGCGCGCCGCTCATGCCCAGCGGGTGGCCCAGCGCGATCGCGCCGCCGTTCGGGTTGACGCGCTTGTCGTCGTCGGCCACGCCCAGTTCACGCAGCACCGCCAGGCCTTGCGCGGCGAACGCTTCGTTCAGTTCGATCACGTCGATCTGGTCCATGGTCATGCCGAGCTGCTTGAGCAGCTTTTGCGACGCCGGTGCCGGGCCGATGCCCATCACGCGCGGCGCCACGCCGGCGGTTGCCATGCCGACGATGCGTGCGCGCGGGGTCAGGCCGTGTTGCTTGATGCCGGCTTCACTGGCCAGCAGCAGCGCGCAGGCGCCGTCGTTCACGCCCGAGGCATTGCCAGCGGTCACGGTGCCGTCAGCACGGACCACGCCGCGCAGCTTGGCCAGCGCTTCCATGCTGGTGGCGCGCGGGTGCTCGTCGCGCTCGACCACGATCGGGTCGCCCTTCTTCTGGGCGATGGTGACCGGGGTGATTTCCTGGGCCAGGGTGCCGTCGGCCTGCGCGCGCGACGCCTTTTCCTGGCTGCGCAGCGCCATCAGGTCCTGATCTTCGCGGCTGATCTTGTAGTCGGTGGCGACGTTCTCGGCGGTCTCGGGCATCGAGTCCACGCCGTAGGCAGCACGCATGGCCGGGTTGATAAAGCGCCAGCCGATGGTGGTGTCGAAGATCTGCGCATCGCGCGAGAAGGCGCTGGTGGCCTTGCCCATCACGAACGGAGCGCGGCTCATGCTTTCCACGCCGCCGGCGATCATCAGCTGCGCCTCGCCCGACTTGATGGCGCGCGCGGCGGTGCCGGTGGCGTCCATGCCCGAACCGCACAGGCGGTTGATGGTGGCGCCCGGCACGCTTTGCGGCAGGCCGGCCAGCAGCAGCGACATGCGCGCCACGTTGCGGTTGTCTTCGCCGGCCTGGTTGGCGTTGCCATAGATCACGTCTTCAATGGCCGACCAGTCCAGGTTCGGGTTGCGGGCCATCAGCGCCTTCAGCGGCACCGCGCCGAGATCGTCCGGGCGCACCGCGGACAGGCTGCCGCCGTAGCGGCCGATGGGGGTGCGGATGGCGTCGCAGATAAAGGCTTCGGTCATGGTGTGTCTCTCTCGTCTTGGTGTGTGTATCGGTGCGGGCACTAATGCGTACTTATGCGGCCTGCTTCAGCGGAACGCCGGTCAGGCGCTGCAGCTCTTCAAAGCTCAGCCCTTCGACAAGGTCGCGTGCGACCAGCCCGTCGGCGGTCACGTCGATCGTAGCAAGATCCGTATAGATGCGGGTCACGCAGCCGATGCCGGTGAGCGGATAGGTGCACTGCGGCACGACCTTGCTCTCGCCCTGCTTGGTGTGGTGCTCCATCATCACGAACACCTGCTTGGCGCCGATCGCCAGGTCCATCGCGCCGCCCACGGCGGGGATCGCGCCGGGTGCGCCGGTATGCCAGTTGGCGAGGTCGCCCTTCTCCGACACCTGGAACGCGCCCAGCACGCAGAAGTCGAGGTGGCCGCCACGCATCATCGCGAACGAATCGGCGTGGTGAAAGTAGGAGCCGCCCGCCTTGATCGTCACCGGCTGCTTGCCGGCGTTGATCAGGTCGCCGTCTTCCTCGCCCGGTGCGGGCGCGGGGCCCATGCCGAGCAGGCCGTTCTCGCTGTGCAGCAGGATTTCCTTGTCTGCGGGCAGGTGGTTGCCGACGAGCGTCGGCAGGCCGATGCCGAGATTGACCACGGCACCTTCGGGAATGTCTTTGGCCACGCGGGCGGCCATCTGATCGCGGGTCAGGCGTTGCATGTTGGTTCTCCTGTTGCCTGTCGCACTCACGCGACCTTGACGACGCGCTTGACGAAAAGGCCCGGCGTCACGATGTGTTCGGGGTCCATCTCGCCCAGCTCGACCACGCGGCTGACCTGCACGATGGCGCATTTGGCGGCCATCGCCATGATCGGGCCGAAGTTGCGCGCGGTCTTGCGATAGGTGAGGTTGCCCCAGCGGTCGGCGGTGTCGGCCTTGATCAGCGCGAAGTCAGCATGGATCGGGGTCTCGAACACGTAGCCCTGGCCGTCGATGATGCGCGTTTCCTTGCCTTCTGCCAGCGGCGTGCCATAGGCGGTGCGGGTGAAGAAGCCGCCGATGCCCGCGCCGGCTGCGCGGATGCGCTCGGCCAGGTTGCCCTGCGGCACCAGTTCCAGCTCGATCTCGCCTGCATGGTAGAGCGAGTCGAACACGTACGAATCCGACTGGCGCGGGAACGAGCACACGATCTTGCGTACGCGCTTGGCCTTGAGCAGCGCCGCCAGCCCGGTGTCGCCGTTGCCGGCATTGTTGTTGACGATGGTCAGGTCGCGCGCGCCTTGCTCGATCAGCGCGTCGATCAGTTCCGCGGGCATGCCTGCGAGACCGAAGCCGCCGATCAGGATGGTGGCGCCGTCGTGGATGCCGGCTACTGCCGCTTCCACCGTGTCGTATAGCTTGTTGATCACTTGCGTTCCAGGTCGGAAGATCCGCCAGGCCACCGGAGCGGGCCGCAAGGCGCGGCGCATGAAGGACTGTCTCCGGTAGTCCTGCCGGAAAGGATGTTCGTCTCGGCCCCGCGGCTCTTGTGCCGCGTTTGCCGCCCGTTGAACGGTCCAGCAGACTGCGTGGTGTTGTTGCGACTTGTGCGCGCCGCTCGCTCGATACTCGCGAGATGTTCGCAATTCGAACTTGAATTCGCAGAATGAACAGGTTACACCTGCGCGATGGAGAGGGTCAAGCGAGGGCTGAGGGCGAAGATAACGCGGTGGGCGATAAACGCGCAGGGTGATGCAGGCGCCCCGTGTAGGACAGGGCCGACAGGACAATCGGCTCGCACTCGATATGGGCTGAGGGCGGCGCGGGCTATCGTTGAATCAGAGCAAAGGCAGCATCGCAAAGCAGCCACCGGACCACCCGGCTGAGCGCGGTGCCGCAAAGCTGGAAACAAGTCGAGAGCACAAGACAAGGACGAGGAGCCCGCCATGGCAACCGCCAACGTCCCGATTCAATCCACGCATCATGCCGCGCTTGCGCGCATCCTGCATGTCACGGAGCAGGCGTGGGGACTGGGTCAGCAGAAGGATCAACAGAGCGCGATCGCTGCGCAGGACACACGCAAATTGATGCCGTCTTTGTCGCGCCGTGCGCGGCTGGCTCGCGCCGCGGCGCGAGCGCTTGAAGCGCAGGTGATGGCGATTCGTTGCCGGCAGGTGTTTGTGGTGTGATGGGCGTTGTCGCGGGGAAGAGCGCCTGCCCTCTCCCCCGGCCGCTCTCCCGCAAGCGGGAGAGGGGAGCAAACCGAGCGTATAGCGTTTTCTGCGAGCGTCAGCTTTATAACGCTGCGGCAGTTGCGCCCGTCAACACCGTCCGGCTCCCACCCACACCCGGCCTCACTTCCAGCCGCACGTCAATGCGTTCCCGCAGTTCGGTAACGTGAGAAATGATCCCCACCAGCCGCCCCGCCTGCTGCAAGTCCAGCAACGTGCGGATCGCAAAGTCCAGGCTCTCGGGATCGAGCGTGCCGAAACCCTCATCCACAAACAACGTATCGAGCTGGATGCCGCCCGCGCGCGACTGCACCACGTCGGCCAACCCCAGCGCCAGCGACAGCGAAGCCAGGAAACCTTCGCCGCCCGACAACGTGTTGGCCGGGCGCGGTGCGCCGGTGTCGTAGTCGAACACTTCGATATCGAGCCCGCCCGCGCTGCGCTGGTCGCCCAGTTCGCGCACGCGCTGCAGCACATAGCGGCCGCGGCTCATCGCCAGCAGCCGCGCCGACGCGGCTTCGAGCACCTCGTCGAGCAGCGTCGCCAGCACGAAGCGCTGGAACGTCATGCGGCGCGGGTTGTTGCCGTTGGCGACTTCGGCCAGCCGGCCCAGGACCGCATAGCGGGCCTCGATGTCGCGGCCCTGCGCGTCTAGCTGCTGCAGGCGCTGGTGGCATTGCTGCAAGGCGTCGCGCGAACGGCCGCGCTCGGCTTGCTGGCGGACCAGTGCTTCCACTGCCGCGGCTGCCGCCTCCCTCGCCTCACGCAGGCCATCGAGGTCCGGCGCATCGAGCGATTGCGCCGCGGCCTCGGCGCGCTCGCGCCGGTCCGCGGCGGCGGCAAGCTGGGCGTCGAAGGTGCGCAGCGTGGCGTCAATCGCCTGCATCGCATCGTCGGGCAGGCTGTTGGCGGCATGCGCCTGCACGTCGGCAAAGGCTTCCTGTGCCAGCGCTTGCGCCAGCACGCTGTCGGCATCGGCGAGCCGGGTCGCGGCCTGCGACTGCACCTGACGGGCCGACGCCAGCGCTGCCTGCGCACCCGCGGCATCGGCGGCGGCCTGGCGCTCGGCCGCCTGCGCGGCGGCCAGCGCGCGTTCCAGCGTGGCGAGCATGGCCTGGGCCTGGCGCAAGGCCTCAACGAGCGCCGCCGGGTCGCGCGAATCTTCCGGGACTTGCGCGCTGGCGGCCTGCCATTCGCCCTGGCAGCGGGCCAGCGCCTGTGCGGCGGCTTCGGCTGCCGTGGCGGCATCACGGCTGGCGGCTTCCGCGGCATCGCGTGCGCTGCGGGTGGCAACGATGGCGGCTTCGCGTTGCGCCACGCTTGCCGCGGCCTGTTTGCCTTCGGCCAGCGCGCCTTCCAGGGCGGCGATCTCCGACTTCAGGTGGCGCGCGGCCTCGTCCGACACATCGCCCAATGCCTGCGCGATGTCGTCCAGCCGCTCGCGCGCCTGCGCGATGGCTGCCTGCGCGGCCTGATGCTGGCCGGCGCAGCGCACCGCCCGGGACTCGGCTTCCAGCGCGGCCTGGCGGGTCTGTTCCAGCGCTTCGTCCGATAGCGGCGCGGCCACATGCAGCGCCGGCGTCGGATGCGCAGTGCTGCCGCATACCGGACAGGCATCGCCCGACGCCAGGCTAGCGGCGAGGCGCGCGGCCTGTCCGGCGCGCCAGAGGGATTCCGCTTCCGCGAGCGTGCCGCGGCTGCGGTCGCGGGCGCGCAGCGCCTGCTGCGCCGCCGCTTCGGTATCGGCCGCCTGGTTCATCGCGGCGGTCAGCACCCCGGCGGCCTGCGCGTGGCGGCTGAACTGCCGCGCCCGTTCCTGCAGCGCGGCCAACTGAAGCTGCGTCGCCTGCGCCTGCGCGCCGGCAAGCTGCGCCTGGGCGAGCGCGGACTCGGCGGCGACGGCGTCGGCCTGGCGTGCGGCAAGCTGTGCCGTAGCCCGTTCCCGCGCGGTAGCCGTGGCGGCCTGTTTGCCTTCGGCGGCCTGCAATGCGGCCCGCAAGGCGCCGAGCTGCTGCGCGCGCGGCAACATGGCTTCCAGTTGCGAGACGCGCCGCTGCGCGGCCTGGCGCTCGCCGGCACGCGCCGTTTCCGCCTGCAACGCGGCTGCGACCTGTTCCGCCTGTTGCGCGGTACGGGCCGCCTGTTCGCCGGCCTGTGCCAGCGCCGCGCCGGCCGCCGTCTGGTCACGCTGCGCCGTCTGCCATTGCTGCAGCGCCGGCCTGACGCGCGCGGCACGTTGGGCGGCATGCAGGCGTGCGCGCTCGTCTTCGATCGACGGCTGGCGTGCCAGCAGCGCCGCATGCGCGGCCTGCGCCTGCTGGCGCTCCTGCAGGCGCGCCGCCACCTGCTCGGCGGCACCCAGCGTCGTCTGCGCGGTGGCCAGCACAGTGCGCGCGCCCTGCTCCTGCCCGTGCAGCGCCAGCAGTTCCGCCTGCAGCGCGGCGATGCCATCGGTCAGCGCCTGCGCGGACTCCACGCCGGCCTGTCGCAGTGCTTCCTCGCGCTGGATGCCGATGCGTTCGGCATCGCGGCGGATCTCGGCGGCTTGCGCCTTCAGCAACTCTTCTACGCGGCGATACAGCTCGGTGCGGAACAAGCGCTCCAGGATCGCCTGCCGTGCCTGCGAACTGGCCGTCAGCAGTTCACGGAAACGCCCTTGCGGCAGCACGATCACCTGGCGGAACTGCGCGCTGTCGAAGCCCAGAAGATCGCGGATCGCGTCGCTGACCTTGCCCGGCTGGCTGGCCTTGCTGACCCAGCCATTGCCGTCATGCAGGTCCAGCTGCGCCTTGGCGGCCTCGGTCACCCAGCCTTCGCCGCGCTGCTTGGGCCGCTCCTGCGCGGGCGAACGGACCACGCGCCAGCGCTGCGCGCCGAGGCTGAACTCCAGCGTGACCTCGGTCCGCAATCCTGGCGCCGCATTGGCGCTGCGCATCGCCTGCGCGCTGCGTTCGCCGCCGGAGGTATCGCCGTACAGCGCAAAGCAAATCGCGTCGAGCAGCGTGGTCTTGCCGGCGCCGGTGGGACCGTGGATCAGGAAGAAGGCCTGGTCGCCCAGCCGCGTGAAGTCAACCTGCTCGGTCGCGGCAAAAGGCCCGAAGGCCTGCAGGGTCAGATGCAGCGGTCTCATGCCGACTCCCGTTCCGCGGCGGCCATGCCCGCCAGCACCTGGTCCAGCACCTCGCGCTGGCCCGGCTCCAGCTCGGCATTGGCCACCTCGCGGAAGAAGCTGGCGAACAGTTCGCCGGTGCCGAGCTGCCGCAGCTTGCGCCCGGCCTCCGAGGCCGTGCCGCTGCGCGCCAGCACCGTACGCTCGATGGCCAGCGCGTTGGGATAGACCTGGCGCAGCTTCGCCATCGGGTCCAGCAGCGCGCCGGTATCGGTCAGCCGCGCGTGGATGTAGTCGTCGCGTTGCGGATCGGTAGTGCCCGCGTCCAGCAGCGCGGCCAGTTCGCCTTCGACCACGCGCACATCGCGCAGCGGCTGCAGCGGCACGGGCGTGATGGTCACCGCGCCGTCCGCGCCCAGTTCGATGCGCGACACGGATTTGTCATGCGCGCACTCGGACAGCGAGTATTTCAGCAGCGAGCCCGCATAGTGGACGCGCCCGCCGCCCAGCGTCTGCGGCCGGTGCAGGTGGCCCAGCGCCACCAGGTCGAAGCCGGCGAACAGGTCGGCGGCCACGGCGCCGCTGCCGCCGACCGACAGCGGCCGTTCGGATTCGCTGGCCGCGCCGCCCACCACGAAGGCATGGCCCACCACCACGGCGCGCACGCCGGGCGGGTGCACGGCGCGGATGGCATCCAGCTGCGCGCGCAGCGCGGCTTCATGCGAAGGCAGTTCGGTGCCCATCGCATCGCGCACCACGGCTGGCTCCGCATAAGGCAACGCGTAGAGGCGCACTTCGCCATGGGCATCGTGCAGCGTCACGCAGGCGGCCTCGGCCAGCGTGCGGCCGGCCACGTGCAGGCCCTGCGCACGCATCAGGCGCGCGCCGAATTCGAGCCGCTGGGCGCTGTCGTGGTTGCCGGCGATCATTACCACCGGCACGCCGGCATCGACGACGATGCGGCCCAGCACGTCGTCGAGCAGCGCCACCGCCTCGGGCGGCGGCACGGCGCGGTCATAGACGTCGCCGGCGACCAGCACGGCGTCGGGGCGTTCGGTGCGGACCAGTTCGACAAACTGGTCGAGGAGATGGGCCTGGTCTTCCAGCAGGCTGCGGGCATGGAAGAGGCGGCCGAGATGCCAGTCGGCGGTGTGGAGGAAACGCAATCTGGGACCCGATCAGTGAAGGCGCGAAGGCAGCATCATAAAGCGTCGCGCCCCGCGAGCCCGTTCAGCAACGGTTCAGGCGTGCCGGCGCATCATGCATGCCATCGCCCCCGTGATCCCAACCTCAACGGAGAACGCACATGAAACACATCCTGACCGCCACCGCCCTGACCCTTGCATTTGGCCTCGCCGCCGCCGGCGCCAGCGCCCAGTACACCGGCCCCTCGGCCATCCCCGTGATGACCGTCAAGGCCCTGCAGGCCGACGGCAAGGACGACCAGAACGCCGTGCTGCGCGGCAAGATCGTCAGCAGCGTCGGCGACGAGCGCTACCTGTTCTCGGACGGCACCGGCCAGATGAAGGTGAATATCAAGTCTAAGCTGTGGCCCGCACAGAAGCCCGTGGACGCGCAGACCACGGTGGAGCTCGTCGGGGAGTACGACAAGGAGCTGATCGGCGAGTCGCACTTCGACGTGAAGGAGATCCGCCTGCCCTGAGGCGACGAAACCCCGCGCGCGGCGCAATCCGGGTGCGCGCCGCGCGGTGGTGCGGCGGTGTAACGACGGGCGGCGCGGTATGCGCTGCGCCGCGATCAGGTCACGCGGAAACCCACTTTCAGCGTGACCTGGTAATGCGCGATCTTGCCATTCTGGATATGGCCGCGCGTTTCCACCACTTCGAACCAGTCGATGTTCTTGATGGTTTCGCCAGCCTTGGTAATGGCGCTCTGGATGGCCTGGTCGCAACCATCGGGCGAAGAGCCGACGATCTCGACCAGCTTGTAGGTATGGTTGGTCATGTCCCTCTCCTTGGCGGGCGCACCCGCGGGGGTTCCATCCATCATAGGCGCCGCGCGCGGATAGCCCCAAGGCCCGCGCCACGCCACGCAGCGCGCACAGATCCTGTTACACAATCCCCCTTTGCCAGTGGCGTATGCGGCTGCTACGCTGCGGACCCGTCCTGACCGCATGCGGCGCGCGGCGCGCGCACGCTGTCATCCACTGAAGCAAAGATCCGCCGTGACTGTCAGATTCATTCGCCGGGCCGTGCTGGGCCTGGGCCTTGCCGCAGCCGTATCCGCCTTTACTTCTTTCGGCTCGTTCGGCTCGCTGCGTTCATACTTCAACTCGCTCAGCCCGTTCAGCCACCTGATCGCGCAAGCGCACGCCCGTTCGACTTCCACGTTCGACCAGGTCACCGAGACCATCGCCGGCAGTATCAGCGATACCTTCAACGAAGCCGTTACCAAACACTTCCCGGCGCGCAACGGCAATCCCGCACAGCCGCCGGACGCGAAGCCGGTGCCGAGCAAAGCCTTTGCCCAGGGCAGCGGCTATACGCTGTGCTTCGTGCCCGATGGCGCGAGCTGCCAGGCGCTGCTGATCAACGCCATCCGCAGCACGCGCCGGCAGTTGCTGATCCAGGCCTACTCCTTCACCAGCGCGCCGATCGCCGAAGCAGTGGCGCAGGCGCACAAGCGCGGCGTGGACGTGCGCGTGATCCTGGACAAGAGCCAGCAATCGGAACGCTATACCAGCGCCACCTACCTGAAGCACGCTGGCGTGCCGGTGGTGATCGACAGCAAGCCCGCGATCGCGCACAACAAGGTGATGGTGTTCGACGACCAGGCGGTCTTTACCGGGTCGTTCAACTTCACCAAGTCGGCACAGGAGCGCAACGCCGAGAATGGCATGCTGATCCGCGGCGACGCGGCAGTGGTCAAGGCCTACACCGACAACTGGAACACGCGCTATCGGCAGTCAAAGGCGTACTGACGCGTACTGAGGGGCCAGCGCCTGCACGAAGCGGCGCCCGGTGGCACACTTGCGGCTGGCGTGCGGCCAGCGCCGCGCATCCTGCCTACCTGTTAAGAGCCATTCCGGAGAGCCTCCCCATGACAGCCATTCCCGACAGCCAATGGATCCGCGTCGACAGCGCCGCGGGCAGCTTCGACGCCTATCTGAGCCTGCCGCCCGCCGGCGTGCGTCCCGGTGCGCCCGCCATCGTGCTGCTGCAGGAGATCTTCGGCGTGAACGAGCATATCCGCGCCGTGGCCGACCAGTACGCCGCCGACGGCTATGTGGTGCTGGCACCCGACGTGTTCTGGCGCCAGGCGCCGCGCGTGGAACTGGGCTATGACGGCGACGACATGGCGCGTGCGATGACGCTGCGCAAGGCGGTGGACGTGCCAGCCGCGCTGGAGGATATCGCCGCCACCGTGCAGGCGCTGCGCCAGCGCACCGGCGCCGGCAAGGTCGCCGCGGTGGGCTACTGCTTTGGCGGCCTGCTGGCGTACCTGAGCGCGGCGCGCGGCCTGGTCGACGCGGCCGTGCCGTACTACGGCGGCGGCATCCAGAACCAGCTGGAGGAAGCCGTGAACATCCGCGTGCCGGTGCAGTTCCACTACGGCGCGCTCGACACGCATATCCCGCCCGGGGCCGTGCAGGGCGTGCGCGAGGCGACGGCGGGCAAACCCGGCACCGAGATCCACGTCTACCCCAACGCCGACCACGGCTTCAATTGCTGGGCGCGCGCTTCCTACCACCAGCCCAGTGCCGCGCTGGCACACGGGCGCGCGCTGGCGTTCCTGGCGCAATCGCTGTAGGTAGCGGCGCGCGCAGCGCGCCCCCCGCCGCCGCCTTGCCACGGCCGGGCGGCAGCCCTTATGCTCGCCGCTGAGCTTCAAGACCTGCTGGACCCCAAACCATAACGACGGAGACCACCATGCAGTCAGAGCAGCAGCGCGCCCTGCGCAACACCATCCCCGACGCCATCGCCCGCGCCGTGCGGCGCAGCCCGGACAAGACCGCGATCCGCTTCGGCGAACGGGCCTGGACCTACCGGCAGCTCGACGATGGCGCGGCCCGCGTGGCCGGCGCGCTGGCGCAATGGGGGCTGCGGCCGGGCGATCGCGTCGCTGCCTTCGGCAAGAACTCCGACGCCTATGTGCTGCTGTGGCTGGCCTGCCTGCGCAGCGGGCTGATCCATGTGCCGGTCAATTTCTCGATGACGCGCGCCGAGGCCGAGTACATCGTGACGCAGTCGGGCGCCAGCGCGATCTTTGCCGATCCGGCGCTGGCCGAGCGCGTGGATGGGCTGCCGTGCAAGGTCAGCGGCACGCTGCATGGCGGCAATGCGCGCGATATCCTGGCCACCGCGGCCGACGGACCCGCGGCACCGGTTTCCGATGCGCTCACCGACGCCACGCCCGCGCAGATCCTGTACACCTCGGGCACCACCTCCGCGCCCAAGGGCGCCGTGCTGACGCACCGCGCGCTGCTCGCCGAATACGGCAGCACCATTGCCGCCTGCGATATCCGCGAGTCGGACTATTCGCTGGCCGCGCTGCCGCTGTACCACTCGGCGCAGATGCATGTGTTCCTGATGCCGCTGCTGCTGTGCGGCGGCACCACGCTGATCGCCGACAGCCCGGAAGCCGGCTATTGCCTGCGCACCATCCACGGCGAAGGCATCACCAGTTTCTTTGCCCCGCCGACGGTGTGGATCGCGCTGCTGCGCCATGCGGACTTCGATCCGGCCAGGCTTGGCTCGCTGGTCAAGGCCTACTACGGCGCATCGATCATGCCGGTGCCGGTGCTGCTGGAGTTGCAGCAGAAGCTGCCCGCGCTGCGCTTCTACAACTGCTACGGGCAAAGCGAGATCGGGCCGCTGGCCACGGTGCTCGGGCCCGACGAGCATGCGGCGCGCCCCGCGTCCGCCGGCCGCCCGGTGCTCAACGTCGAGACCCGCATCGTCGACGAGACCATGCGGGATGTGCCGTCCGGCGAGCTGGGCGAGATCGTGCACCGCTCGGCGCAACTGCTGACTGAGTACTGGAACAAGCCGGAGCAGACCGCCGAAGCCTTTGCAGGGGGCTGGTTCCACTCGGGCGACCTCGGCTACATGGATGCCGAGGGCTACCTGTACGTGGTGGACCGGATCAAGGACGTGATCAATTCAGGCGGCGTGCTGGTGTCGAGCCGCGAGGTGGAAGAATGCCTGTACACCCACGGCGCGGTGGCCGAGGCGGCGGTGTTCGCGCTGCCTCATCCGAAGTGGGTCGAGGCAGTGACCGCCTGCGTGGTGCGCAAGCGCGGCCACGAGGCCAGCGAGGAGGAGCTGATCGCGCATGCGCGCGAGGCGCTGGCGCCGTTCAAGGTGCCCAAGCGCATCGTGTTCGTCGCGGACCTGCCGCGCAATACGGCCGGCAAGCTGCTCAAGCGGCAGCTGCGCGAGGACTATGCGCAGTTGTTCGGTGCTGATGCGTAACCCTCGGGGCGTCTGCCACAGACGCCCCTTGCGGACTCGCCTCAGTACGGCACCGCGACGCCGTTCTCGACCTTGACGCGGTCGCCGATGCGCATCTGGTAGGCGTTGGACTGCGTCAGCGTGAGGTAGGCGTTGTCGCTGGTGCGCACGCGCACGCGGTAGGCCGGGGCGCTGGAACCGGTGCGCTTCTCCACCTCGTTGCCGGCCACCGCGCCGGCAACGGCGCCGCCGATGGTGGCGACGGTATTGCCGCGGCCGCCGCCGACCTGGTGGCCGAGCAGCCCGCCGACGATGCCGCCGACCACGGCGCCCGCGCCGCTGGTCGAGGGCGGCTGGCCGGGCACCACTTCAATCGCTTCGACCCAGCCGTAGCGCACGCCGTAGGCCTCGTTGCCGTATTGGTCGCCATAGCTGCCGTCAGCGGGGTACGACTGCTGGGGGTAGCCCTGCTGGGGGTAGCCCTGCTGCGGGTAGCCCTGTTGTTGCGGGTAGCCCTGTTGTTGCGGATAGCCCTGCTGTGGATAGCCTTGTTGCGGATAACCCTGCGGGTAGCCCTGTTGCGCCGGATAGCCGCTGACCGTGGTGCCGTAGCCGGTGTTGTAGCCCGTGTTATAGCCGCCGTTGTAGCCAGTGTTGTAGCCACCGCTGCCTCCATACCCCGCGCCATAACCGGAGTCATAGCCATACGGCGTGGCACACCCGGCCAGCGCACCGGCGCCAAGCACCGCAAGCACAACCGAACGAAGGGGGATGGACATGTCTGGACTCCTGCGCGCTGCGCGTGTTTGTGGGAATGCGCGCGAGTCTAGGGCCGCCGGCGGGCAGTGGGTGTCACCGGAGCTTGTGATTGGTAACCACCTGTAACCGCTGGCGACGCCTGCCCGAAAATCGCTCAGCCGCGCTCGGCGCCGTCGTCGTTGAACTGCGTGATGCGCGCCACGCGGAAGGTGCCGCGCAGCGATTCGAGCTCGGTACGGTGCAGCATCGCCAGCCGGTTCAGGCAGCGTTCGCCCTTGGCCAGCAGGTGGACCTGCACCACGCGCCGGTCTTCGGGGTTGAGGCGGCGCTTGACCAGCCCGGCCGCCTCGCAGCGGTTGACCAGCGCGACCACCCCGTGCTGCTTGGCCTGCAGGCGCTCCGCCAGTTCGCCGATCGAGGCCCAGTCCTTGTCCGCGCTGCCGCGGATATGCAGCAGCAACAGGTATTGCTGCACGGTCACGCCTTCCTCGCGTGCGGCGTCTTCGGAGAATCGCAGGAAGCGCCGCAACTGGTAGCGGAAGTCGGACAGCGCCTCGAAGTCGGCCTTGTTAAGCGGGGTGTTGTTCCGTGACGGGGCGGACTTGCTGGGCATGGATGGCGAGAAAGCGGGGTTGCGAAGAAGCGCGAATCAACCAGAACGCGCCGGTACAACGCGCGGAACCGCCCGACTGCCGGCCGATCCCGCAACACGGGCGCACGCAATTATAGAGTCCGCGCACCGCGCTGCTGGTGCAAAGATGTCCGGCAGGCCACGCCGCCGCCACGCTGTTGCGCCGTGCCGCCGTCGGGCTATGGCAGAATCTGTGCGGTTGCAGACACCTTCACCCGTCACCGGATAACGCACCGATGTTCTCGGAAATCGCCCTCTTCCTGCTGGATACCGTCTTTACCCTGTTCGGCATGGCGCTGTTGCTTCGCGTCTGGATGCAGCTCACGCGCCTGCCCACGCGCAACCCGGTCTCTCAGGGCGTGTTCCAGATCACCGACTGGCTGGTCCGTCCGCTGCGACGGGTCATCCCGGGCGTGGGTGGCATCGACTGGGCCACGGTGGTCGCCGCCTGGCTGACCGCGGTGGTGTTCCTGCTGCTGGTCGCCATGATCAGCGGCGCGGACCTGCTCGCCTTCCTGCCGGCGGTGCTGCTCACCTCGCTGCTTTACGTATTGAAATGGGCCATCAGCCTGGTGATGTGGGTGACGCTGCTGATGGCGATCCTGTCGTGGGTCAACCCGCATTCGCCAGTCACCCCGGCCATCGACCACCTGACCGCGCCGGTCCTGCGCCCGATCCAGCGCGTGGTGCCGCGCCTGGGCGGCTTCGATGTGTCGCCGCTGGTGCTGTTCGTGATCGCGCAGATCCTGCTGATGGTGATCGCGCGGCTGGGCGCCAGCGTGTTCAACATGCATTTCTGAGGGGGCGGGCAGATTGGCGGCAGGCGATTGTCCGCGCGGCTGGACAGTCTGTCGACAATAGGCTCTTTTTCTGCCCAGTGTGAAGTCCTACATTACAGGCAACGTGGCGCTGCAGCCACGAACCCTGCCAAGAAGGACCACTCCACCATGAAGACCCTCGCACAACGCCCCACCCTGCTGCTCTCCCTGCTGTGCGCCGCCGGCCTCTCGTTCGCCGCGGCCACGGCCCACGCCTCTGAACCCGTTTCCGATATCGCCCGCCTGGACGGCAGCATCGGCCACGTCGGCAAGGCCGATCCGTTCCTGGACGGCGCCCGCGTCGGCAAGGCGGATCCGTACACGGACGGCGCCAAGATGGGCAAGTTCGACCCGTTCACCGACGGCGCCAGCACCATGGACCGCCGCGACGCATTTACCGACGGCGCCTGAGCGCCGCGGCCAGCCTCACCGCTTCCCTTGGCCACGGCCCCGGCCGTGGCGGCCCGACACCGGCGCGCTCAACCCGCCGGGCGGGCCTCTCCCTCCAGCGCTCCCTCTCCCTCGGCAAGCCCGGTCTCGGCGGCTTCCGTCCCAACGTCCGGCTCCAGCTCGGACACCATCATCGATTCGATCGCTTCCATGAAGGCCCGCACCTTGCGCGGCTGCAGGCGCCGGTCCGGCAGCAGCGCGAACACGCGCAGCGGCGGCAACGGGTAGTCAGGCAGCACGCGCACCAGGCGCCCTTGCGCGATCTCGGCCTCGCAGTAGTTCACCGACAGCCGGGCGATGCCCAGCCCGGCCAGCGCGCCCTGCAGGCGCAGCTCGGCGTTGTAGGTCTGCATGCGCGGACGGATCGGCACGGAAACGGTCTGGCCGTCGCGGGTGAATTCCCATACGGTGTCGCCGGGCGTGGTCAGCGTGGGCATGTTGGCCAGGTCTTCCGGGCGCAGCTGTGCCGGCAGGCTGGCCGCCAGCGCCGGCGCAGCGAACAGGCCGCGCTCGACGTGATAGATGCGCCGCGCCACGGTGCCGGAATCCGGCAGGTCGGCATCGACGATGACGAACGCCACGTCAAACCCGTCGCGGATCGGATCGACCAGGCCCTGCGTGATTTCCACGGCGACGTCGAGCGCCGGGTGCGCCGCCAGCGTGCGGCAGATCACGCCGCCGAGCTGCTGCGCGCCAAATTCATAAGGCGTGGCGATGCGCAGCACGCCCTGCACGCGTTCCTCGCGCGCCAGCGTTTCCTGGCGGATTTCGCGCAGCCGTGCGAACAGCGGGGCGACGTCGCGGTAGACCGCCTTGCCTGCATCGGTCAGGCGCATGCGGCGCGTGGTGCGCTCCAGCAGCTTGGCGCCGATGGCGGTTTCCAGCCGCGCCACCGCGGCCGAGACCCGCGACTTGGGGCAATCCAGCTGCTCCGCCGCGGCCGTGAACGTTCCCTGCTCGACCACACAGCAGAACGCCTCCCAATCATTCCATTGGATTGTTTCGTTCACCGGACAATGTTTCCCTGACAACCTGTAGTTCCCGACAGCAGGCGCCATTATGCTTGACCGATGCAACAAACGCCTGTCCCAGCCTGTCCGGACGCCTTAGCCCCCAACCCGGCCACCACGCCCCCACGCCCCCGCATGCAACTCGCCAGTCACCCGGAAATGGGTCACTGGCGACTTTCATTGTTCGGCCTGACGCTCGGGCTGGTGACCGGCATCGACTTCTCCTCCACGCTGATGATGGGCGTGGCCAGCCAGCACATCCAGGGCGGCGTCGGTGCCGCGCCGGAAGACTACCTGTACGCGATCTCCGCCTACGCGGCCACCGCGGTGCTGATGAACATGGTGCTCGACCAGGTCGCGCGCCGCACCACCTACAAGCGCTTCATCATGGGCTCGCTGGTGGTGTTTATCCTCGGCTCGCTGATCTGTGCCGAGTTCGCCAGCCCCGCCGGGCTGATCGGCGGCAAGGCGGTGCAGGGGCTCGGCGCGGGCGGCTTGTTCGCGGCTTCGCGCATCCTGGTGCAACTGGTGTCGACCCCCGCCGAGCGCGCGCCGCTGATGCTGCGCTTCGGCGGCGGCGCGTTCTCGATGCTGGCGATCACGCCGTGGCTGACCAGCATCTTCCTGGACGATATCGGCTGGCGCGCGGTGTTCCTGTTCCAGGCCGGCATTGCGTTGCCGGTGCTGCTGTCGGTGGCGCTGACCTATCCCACGCGCGCGCCGCGCGACCCGCATCCGCCGGTATCGACGCTGGACTGGCCGGCCGCGATCGCCGCGGCGCTGGGCGCGCTGGTGTTCCTGCACACGCTGCAGGAGATGCGCTACACGCGCTTTTTCAGCTCCCCGGAAATGCCGCTGGCGGCGCTGTGCGGCCTGGCGCTGTTCGCCTTCGCGGGCTGGCGGCTGTACCGCCACCCGGATCCGTGGATCGACTTCTCGCGGCTGGCCGGACGCCAGTACCTGTACGGGCTGGGCTTCTACACGCTGTATTACCTGATGTCGTCGGCGTGGGCCTTCCTGCTGCCGTCGCTGACCCAGACCGGTCTCGGGCTGACCTTCCGCACTACCTGCATGCTGCTGGCCACCAGCGGCACGGTGGCCACCATCGGCGCCATCATCATCACGCTGGGCATGGCGCTGGTGTTTCGCAAGCGGCGCGTGATCGCGATCGGCTTTGTCGTCTACGCCTGCGCGGCGATGCTGTTCTCTCACCAGCTGATGCCGGGCGCGCCGGACTATGCCCTGGTGCCGGTGGTGCTGCTCGAAGGGCTGACGCCGGTGCTGCTGATGGTACAGGTGGCATCGATGACCTACCTGGAGGTGCCGGTCGAGGACTTCTCGCACGCCTACCAGTTCAAGAACGTCTGCAAGCAGATCGCCTCGGCGATGGGCACGGGCCTGGCCAGCGTGTTCATGCAGGACGGGCTGGCGCAGCACCGCACGCACCTGGTAGAGCACGTCACGCGCTTCAACCCGGTGCTGCAAACCCCTGACGCGCTGTCCGCGTCCGGGCTGGCGAAGCTCTCGCTCGAAATCGACCGGCAGGCCACGCTGCTCGCCGGCATGGACATGCTGCACGGCTTTGCCGCGGTGTGCGTGGTGGCCGCGGTGTTCGTGCTGGTGCAGCGCAGCTTCCGCTAGCGCTCCGGCGGCGCGCCGCCGGCCATGCCAACCCTGGCAACGGGCCGGCACTGGCGCAAACACGGCATTTCCTCTACCCTTTCGGCCTTTCCGTGCCAATCCGGCGATCCACGCCGGTGCTCCACCGATGGCCAGTCCCGCCGATCCCCGTCCGCCCGCAGCCCAGACCGCAGACAGCGCCGCCACGCCCGAGAAGCCGAGCGACAGCTATGTGCAGTCCTTTGCACGCGGGCTATCGGTGATCCGCGCCTTCAATGCGCAGCACCCGGCCCAGACGCTGACGGAAATCGCCCAGGCCAGCGGCCTCACACGCGCCGGCGCGCGCCGCATCCTGCTGACGCTGGTGGGGCTGGGCTATGTGCGGGCCGACGGCCGGCTGTTCCGCCTGACGCCCAAGATCCTGGACCTGGGCTTTGCCTACCTGACTTCGATGCCGTTCTGGAATCTGGCCGAGCCGATCATGGAGACGCTGTCGCAGCAGGTGCATGAGAGCTGCTCGATCTCCGTGCTCGACGGTACCGAGATCGTCTACGTGCTGCGCGTGCCGGCGCGCAAGATCATGACCATCAACCTGTCGATCGGCAGCCGCCTGCCGGCGTATTGTTCGTCGATGGGGCGGGTGCTGCTGGCGGGCCTGTCCGAGCCGGAGCTCGACAGCGTGCTGCGCGCTACCGAGCTGCGCGCGCGCACGGACCGCACCGTGACCGATGTCGACGCGCTCAAGGCCATCATTGCCGATATCCGCAAACGCGGCTGGGCACTGAACGACCAGGAGCTGGAGGAAGGGCTGGTGTCATTGGCCGCGCCGATCCGCAACCGCGCCGGGCACACCATCGCCGCGATCAATATCAGCGGCCAGGCCAACCGTACCAGCGCGCAGGAGATGCTGGAGCGCTTCCTGCCGCAGCTGCTGGAAGCGTCGGAGAAGATCTCCGGGCTGGTCGGGCTGCGCACCTGAGCGCGGCCCCGGGATCAGCCGGCGGTAGGCAGTTCCACGCTGCCGAATTCGGCCGAGCGCGTGCCGTCCAGCGGCCGGTTGCTTGCGCCAAAGTATGCGAACGCCACTGACAGCTTGACCGCGTTGGACGCATTGCGGCCAGCGGCATGGAACAAGCGGCTGTCGAAGAACAGCACGTCGCCGCGGTGCAAGGCCAGCGGTTGCGCAGCCTGCAGCAAGGGCTGGCTGGCCGGGTGGGCCTCGATCAGGAATTCGGCCGGATCGAGCTGGCCCGGCTCCAGCTGCGCCTGGTGCGAGCCGGGGATGACGCGCAGCACACCGTTGCGCTCGTCCTCGTCGCCCAGCGCCAACCATACCGTCACCAGTTCCGGCTTGGCAAACGACCAGTAGCGCGTATCGCGGTGCCAGCCGGTCTGGCTGCCGTAGTGCGGGTGTTTGGTCATGACGCAGTTGTGGTGCGCCAGCGTGATGCACGCGGGCTCGCCCAGCAGCGCCTGCACCACCGACACCAGCTTCGGGTCGGTGGCCCAGCGGCGGAACACTTCATCACGCCCATAGGCCTGGCGCAACCGCCTGACGGTGCCGCCGCCGGCGGCATCGCGCGCGGCCGGGGCGCCGGGATAGCCGAGGTCGGCCTCGAACTCCACCGGGGGCACAGCCGCATCCAGGTGCCTGCGCGCCACCGTCTCCAGTTCCTCGCACGTCGGTTCGCCGGCAAAGCCGCGCAGGATCACGAAGCCATGGGCCCGGAAGGCCTGCGCCAGGCGCAGCAGTGCGCCGGAATCGGCAGACAGGATTTCAGAAGCAGGGAGGTCGGCGGGACAGTCCAGCGAGGCGGTCATTGCAGCAGGCGGCACGAAAGGCGGCAGAAAGAACGGACAGCGGAAAGCGATGGGTAGGGCACTGGTGGCCCAACGGCCCCATGATGCCAGAACCGGCGCATTCTGGCGCAGGCGGCATGCAGTCGGGATGCGACCTCCGGCACCGGCCGCGCACTGTCTCCGTACGGAAACAGACGGTGCCACGTGCCGCCCGCGCCGCTACAATGCGCTGATCCCCGCCCTGGTATCGCCTGCACCCTCTTTCTTCCACCCCATTTGCGCTCTCGCGCCGAGGTCCAACGTGACTGCTCGCCCACGCATCGTCGCTTCGCTGGCCGAGGCCCAGGCCCAGCTGGGCCGCATCGTTCTCGGCAAGCCGCAGCAGGTGCGGCTGGCGCTGGCCTGCATGCTGGCGCGCGGCCATTTGCTGCTGGAAGACGTGCCGGGCGTGGGCAAGACCACCCTGGCGCACGCGCTGGCGCGCACGCTGGGGCTGCAATACCAGCGCGTGCAGTTCACCAGCGACCTGCTGCCGGCGGACCTGATCGGCGTTTCCGTCTTTGTCCGCGATGCTGGCGAGTTCCGCTTCCATCGCGGCCCGGTGTTCGCGCAGGTGGTGCTGGCCGACGAGATCAACCGGGCCCCACCCAAGACCCAGAGCGCGCTGCTCGAGGCCATGGCCGAGCGGCAGGTCACGCATGACGGCACCACGCATGCGCTGCCGTCGCCGTTTTTCGTGATCGCCACGCAGAATCCACTGGAGCAGTTGGGCACGCACGCGCTGCCCGAGTCGCAGCTGGACCGCTTCACCATGCGGGTGTCGCTGGGCTATCCCGACCCGGCCTTCGAGCGCGTGCTGTACCTGGGCGGCGCCACCGCGCCGGACGCGGCCCCGGTGATGGACAGCAGCCAGGTGCTGGCACTGCAGGAGGCCGCGGAGCAGGTGTATGCCAGCCCCGCGCTGGTCGACTACGTGCTGGCGCTGGTGCAGGCCACGCGCAGCCATGGCGGCTTTGCCGCGGGGCTGTCGCCGCGCGCGGGACTGAGCCTGCTGGCTTGCGCACGCGCGTGGGCGTTGCTGGCGCAGCGCGAGATGGTGCTGCCGGAAGATGTGCAGGCCGTCTTTACCGCCGTCGCCGCGCACCGGCTGCTACCTGCCGGCGCGGCCGGGCCCGCTGCCGTCGCCGGCGAAGTGGCCGCGCTGCTGGCCGGCGTGGCCATTCCCTGACGGCCATGGCGCGCGATCCGCTGGCGGCCGCGCGCAAGGGCGGGCTCGATCGGGTGCCCAACCGGGGGATCGATCCCGGGCCGTTTGTTGCGGACAAGCGCATTGCCCCACGCCGCACGCGTGCGCGGCGTCCGGTCGGCGGCACGCTGCGGCTCGATCGGCGCCACCTCTACATCCTGCCCGCGCGTGGCGGCATCGGCTTCGCCGTGCTGCTGGGCGCGATGCTGCTGACCTCGCTCAACTACAACATCAGCCTGGGCTTTGCGCTGACCTTCCTGCTGGCCGGCATCGGCATGTCGTGCATGTGGCTGGCCTACCGCAACCTGCTCGAGCTGGCGGTGGCCGCGGGCACGGTGGCGCCGGCGCATGCCGGCCAGCCTGCGCTGTTCCACCTGCGCGTCGATAACCGCGATGCCGGCGCGCGCATCGGCATCGAGGCCCGCGTGCCGGCGCTGCCCGCCGTGGCGCCGGCCGTGCTGACGCTCGACGGCAATGCCAGCGGCACGCTTGCGCTGCATGTGCCAACGGTGCGCAGGGGGCGACTGACGCTGCCGCGCCTGGTGATCGCCAGCCGCTTCCCGTTCGGGCTGTTCCGGGTCTGGAGCTATGCCGACCTGGAGATGTCCACACTGGTCTATCCCGCCCCGGAACGCGACGCGCCGCCCGCGCCTGCCGTGTACCAGCCCGACGATGGCGATGCCCTGCACACTGCCGCGGGGAACGTCCGCGCCGACGACGGCATCGACCAGCTGCGCCGCTACCGCAGCGGCGACCCGCTGCACCGCATCGCCTGGAAGCACAGCGCGCGCACCGGACGGTGGCTGAGCCGCACCGGCGATCCACCGCAACGGCCGGCCCGCTGGCTCGACTGGCATGCGCTGCCCGCCGGCATGGAGGCCGAGGCGCGGTTGTCGCGGCTGTGCGCATGGCTGCTGGCCGCTGGCGACGATGCCGAAATCGGCCTGCGCCTGCCCGGCCTCGAACTGCCTCCGGCGCGCGGCGCGGGCCACCGGCGTGCCTGCCTGGAAGCGCTGGCGCTGTGGCCGCAGCGGCCCGCGCCAGTGCGCGCGGGAGGCCCGGCATGAAAGCCATCGCCCGGCCATTGCGCCATGATGACCATGGCCTGCTGCTCGGCCAGCTCGCGCTGGTGCTGGCGCCGCAGGCGCGCACGCTGCCGGTGGCGGTGAGCCTGTTGCTGGTCTTGCTGCTGGGCTGGCGCTGGCTGCTGTGGCGGCGGCGCGCGCCGCTGCCGTCGCGCTGGATGCTGGGCGTGACCGCGATGCTGGTGCTGCTGGTGGCAAGCGCGCTGGCGTGGCAGGCCGGCGGCGGCGTGGGGCGCGAGCTGGCGGTGGCACTGCTGGGCGCCTTCGTTATCCTGAAGCTGCTGGAGTGCCGCGCGCTGGCGGATGCGACGCTGGTCACGCAGCTGTCGTTCTACCTGCTGCTGACGCTGTACCTGTCGGACCAGCCGTTCTGGCTGGCGCTGTACAGCCTGGCTATCGGCGCCTGGGTGCTGCGCAACTGGCTGTTGCTGCATCACCCTGAGGCGCGCAGCAAGCTGGCGATCTGGCCGCTGCTGGGGCGCATGGCGCTGCTGGGGCTGCCCTGGGCGCTGGCGCTTTTCGTGCTGTTCCCGCGCCTGGAGCATCCGCTGTGGCAGCTGCCGCAGTCCGCGCCGCGCGGCACCACCGGCCTCAGCGATACCATGCGGCCCGGCAGCGTGGGGCAGCTGATCCGCTCGCCGGAGGTGGCGCTGCGCGCCGAGGTCGACGGCGCGCCGTTGCCGGCGTCGGCGCTGTACTGGCGTGCGCTGGTGCTATGGGACTACGACGGCACCACGTGGTATCCGTCGCGGCAGCGCCAGCAGCAGCTCGCGCCGGCGCCCTCGGCCGGCACTATGCCGGGCATCGACTACAGCATCACGCTCGAACCCAGCCAGCAACGGTGGCTGTTCGTGCTCGACCGCGGCCAGGCGCTGTCCGCCGGCGTGGAAGCGGCGGCCACGCCCGACGGGGAATTCCTGGCGCGCCAGCCGGTGGAGCAGCGCATTCGCTACCGTGCACAGTCGACGCTGACGCCCGCACCTGGTTGGCTGTCGCCCGCCACGCGCCGGCTCGCACTGAGCCTGCCGGCCGGCAATCCGCGCGCCCGCGCGCTGGCGGCCCAGTGGGCCGAGACCCATGCCGATCCCGGCGCACGCGTGCAGGCGGCGCTGCGGCTGTTTGCCGCCGCGCCGTTTGCCTACACGCTGCGCCCGCCTCCGCTGGGCCGCGAGCAGGTCGACAGTTTTGTGTTCGACACCCGGCGCGGCTTCTGTGAGCACTACGCTGGCAGCTTCGTGTTCCTGATGCGCGCTGCCGGCGTGCCGGCGCGCGTGGTCACGGGCTACCAGGGCGGCGAGTACAACCCCATCGGCCGGCACTACGTGGTGCGCCAGTCCGACGCGCATGCCTGGGCCGAAGTCTGGCTCGACGGCCGCGGCTGGGTCCGTGTCGACCCGACCAGCGCGGTGGCGCCTAGCCGCATCGAGCAGGGTCTGGATGCCGCCGTGGGCGATGAGGCGGCCGCCTGGCGGCCGTCGCAGCAGCCGGGGTGGCTACAGGACCTGCGCTGGGCCTATGAAGGCGTGGTCTACACCTGGCAGCGCTGGGTGTTGCAGTACGACCATGCGCAGCAGGCGCGGCTGCTCGACACGCTGGGCGCCGGCGCGGGACCCGGGCAGCTGCTGGCCGGCGCGCTCGGCGTGCTGTGCCTGCTGGCGCTGGTGCCGCTGTGGCGACGCCGCGCACCGGCCGATCCGCTCGATGCGGCGTATGCCAGCCTGTGCGGGCTGCTGGCCCGGCACGGCTGCGAGCGCGCACCGGCCGAGGGCCCGCAGGATTTCGCGGCCCGCGCCAGCGCCCGGCTGCCGCACGCGGCCGACGCCATCGCCGCGGTCACGGCGATCTATATCGGGCTGCGCTATGGCAACGTCGCGCCCTCGCGGCGCGCCGAGTCGGTGGTTGCGATGCGCGCCGGCATCCGGCAAATTGCCGCGGCGCTGCGCACCCGCAAGGCCTGAAAGCAGCGCCCCTGTTCCCGCTCCCACGATCGCACTGTGCTGACTGGCACAATTTGCTTCGCTTGATATAATTTCATTTGTAATTATCACGAATGTAACCGATCCACCGCTCTGGTGGATTGCACGCCAGCTTCCATGTCCTTCGAACAACGCATCGACCGCTTCTGCGCCAGCCATCCCGAAGCCCCGCGCGACCTGATCCTGGCCTCGCGGCTGCTCATGCGCACCGCGCGCCTGCTACGCAGCCACATCGACCAGGCGCTGGCGCCGTTCGACCTCGACATGAGCCAGTACCTGGTCCTCAGCATGCTGGCCGCCGACGAACACCAGCCCAGCATGCCGTCCGAACTCGGCACGACGCTGGACGCGACCCGCACGCAGATGACGCGTCTGCTCGACGGGCTGGAGGCGCGAAGCCTGCTGCGGCGGCAGGTGTCGGCGCACGACCGGCGCAGCCTGGAGTTGACCCTGACCCCGGCCGGCCGGCGTTTGCTGGAGCGCGCCGCCCCCGCGGTGCATGCGGCCTACGGACAGACGTGGGCGCCGCTGGGCGCGAGCGGCCTGGCCGGCGCCACGCGCGCACTGACGCAGCTCCACCAGACGCTGCAGGCGCTGCAGCCATGAAAGCGGGGACACCCTGGCAGCCGCTGTCGCGCCTTCGCGTCGGCATGCGTTGGCTGCGCTGGCTCAGCCACCGGCAACGGCAGACGCTGCTGATGATGCTGCTGGCGCTGGCGACCGGCGTGGAGTTCCTAGAGAACATCATGTTCGTGTTCGCGTCGAGCCATATCGTCGGCGGCATCGACGCCGACCCGCGCAGCTTTGCGCTGGTGCAGGCCGCCTATGCGGTGGGCAGCATGCTGATGATCCTCAAGCAGCAATGGCTGTCGCGCCGCTTCGGCTACCGCTGCTACCTGACCGGCGCGCTGCTGCTGTTCATGGCGGGCACGGTGGCGGCGGCCACCAGCCATTCGCTTGCGCAAATGGTGGCGGCGCGCTTTGTCCAGGGCGTGGGCGGCGGCGCGCTGTTCACCAGTTGCCGCATCCTGGTCAACGTGCTGTTCGGACCGAGCGAGCGCCCGCGCGCGACCCGCATCTTCATGATCGGCATCTTCGCGGCGTCGGCGCTGGGGCCGGCCTTCGCCGCCGAACTGATCGAGCACGGCGTGTGGCAGGACGTGTTCTACGGCGTGCTGCCGTTCGCCGCGCTGGCCACGCTGGGCGCCTGGCTGTTGCTGCCCGACGCCCAACCTGGCCAGCGTGCCGATGCCGGCGGCCCCGCGCTCGCGCCGCTGCTGCTGTTCGGCGCCGCGATCGTGACCCTCCAGGCCGCGCTGACCGAGGCGCGCTTCGACGTCTTCTCGCATCCGCTGCGGCTCACGCTGGTGGCCGCGGCCGGCCTCGCGCTGCTGGCGGCGTTCCTGTGGCACCAGTGGCATCACAGCGAACCGGTGCTGCATCTGCGCGCGCTGCGCCAGCCGGTGTATCTCACCGGCCTGGCGATGTACTTCGTGTACTACCTGATCAGCAACCTGAGCGGCTATCTGTTCCCGATCTATGCCGAGCAGGCGCTCAGGATCCCGCTGGCAACCACCGGCTGGCTCAACACCTTCGCCGCGCTGGTCAGCCTGGCGGGCATCTTCGTGTACCTGCGCGTGGCCCCGCAGCTGCCGCAGAAGAAGCCGCTGATGGTGGCCGGATTGCTGCTGATGGCCGCCGCGGCGTGGTGGTTCTCGCGCATGCCGCCCGATGCCGGCCCGCCGGCGCTTGCATGGGGGCTCGTCGGCAAGGGGCTGTTCGGGGTGCTGGTGATCATCCCCGTCGCCGGGCTGACCTTCCGCGTGCTGAGCGCTGATGCGTTTGCGCACGGCTACCGCAGCAAGAACCTGATGCGGCAGATCGCCAGCTCGTTTGCCTCGGCGCTGGGCGCGGTGCTGCTGCAGAATCGCCAGTTCGCCGTGCATGGCAGCCTGCTGCATGCGGTGGGCCAGCGGCCCGCCGAGTCCGGGCAGTGGATGGCGTCAGTGCAGGCGGCGCTGGCCGCGCGCGGCTTCGATACCGCGCAGGCGCACCAGGGCGCGCTGGTCCAGCTCAGCGGGCTGATCGAGCAGCAAGCCAGGCTGATTGCCTGCGAGGATATCTATCGGCTGATTGCCGTGCTGGCGCTGGGCGCGGCGGCGTACATGCTGCTGCAGCGGCGGCTGGCCTGATAGCCGGCGCAGGCGCTGCGCATGGCGTTACGCGAGACTACCGCACTACTGAGGGATGGCTTAGGGGCAACCGAGAGGCAACCGAGGGGCAACTGCGGAAAGCGAGGAGATGCGGGGTCGCCGCGCATATTGCGATGGCGCGGACGGGTCGCAGTGCCGGCGGACGCGGCACCGGCGGATTACCTGCTCAGAACAGCGACAGCTGGCGCATGCCGAAACCAATGGTCTCTTCGACGCGCGCACGCGCGTGGGCCAGCGAACCTTCTGCGCCAGAGTAATTGCCGGCGGCCCAGTGGTAGACCACGGGGATCTCGCCGCGCTCGGACAGGCGCACTTCGCCAAGCTTGTCGCCGCGTTCGTTGCGGTAAAAGTGCGAGCGGTAGCCGCGCTCCCAGTGCGGGGCGACGACTTTCTTGCGCCGCCGGGGCTTCGGCGCGGAGCCGGCGGTGGACGTCAGTCGCCGCGCTCTCTCGGTACCCGGCGTCGTGGCACGGGTGAAATCCAACTGCATAGACTTCCTCTTTGTCGATTCAGCAGAACCAGGGTCGGCGGGGGCTATCGCCGCATGCTTCGTGCATCGCAGTCGAGATGATACCTGTTGGCGCGGCTTCTGTAAGTAGTTCGTTGCGCGGAATGCCGCCTCCCGCAAGGCTTAGCGGGCCGTATACCCCTCCAGGTATACGGCCCGCGATGTCGTCGAAGCCTTGCCAGTTAACGGCTTGCGGGCAGTTGCGCGTGCCCGCGCCGATCAGCCCAGATCGAGCGGAATGAAGATACGGGCATCGTCGCGCTGCACCAGCAGTGCCACCTGCTTGCCCGATTTCGACACCAGCGACTTGAGCTGCTCGGCCGAACTGATCGGCGTGCCATTGAGCGACAGGATCACGTCGCCCGGCTGAATGCCGACGCGCGCGGCCGGACCGGTCACGTCCTCGACCACCAGGCCGCCGTCGATGCCGCTGCCGCGCTTCTCCGCCGGCGTGAGCGGACGCACCGCCAGGCCGAGCCGGCCGCTCGCCTCGTTGGCACCGCCCTTCTGCGCGACCGCCTGGTCCCTGGCCGTGCCGACCTTCACCGACAACGTCATCGGCTCACCCTTGCGGATAATCTTCAGCGTGGTCTGCGTGCCCGGCTTGATATCGGCCACATGCTCGGGCAGGTCGCCCGAATGATCGATCACGTCATTGTCCAGCTGCACGATCACGTCGCCGGGCTTCAGACCCGCGCGCGCGGCGGGGCTGTCAGGCTCGATCGAATTGACCAGCGCACCGGTCGGCTTGGGCAGTCCGAACGACTGCGCCAGTGCCTGGTTTACCTCCTGCACGCTGATGCCGAGGCGCCCGCGCGTGACCTTGCCATGCGCCACCAGCTGCTGCTGCACCTTGGTGGCCACGTCGATCGGGATCGCGAACGACAGCCCCTGGTAGCCGCCGGTCTGGCTGTAGATCTGCGAGTTGATACCGATCACCTCGCCGCGCTGGTTGAATAGCGGGCCGCCCGAGTTGCCCGGGTTGACTGCGACGTCGGTCTGGATAAACGGCACATAGGTATCGTCCGGCAGCGAGCGCGACTTGGCGCTGACGATACCGGCGGTCACGGTGTTCTCGAAGCCGTAGGGCGAGCCGATCGCCAGCACCGGCTCACCGACCCGGATGCGCGACGGATCGCCCAGGCGCACGGTCGGCAGGTCCTTGGCGTCGATGCGGATAACGGCGACGTCGGTCTGCGGATCCGAGCCCAGCACCCTGGCCTTGAACTCGCGGCGGTCGGTCAGCTTGACGGTGACCTCCTGCGCGCCGTCGACGACGTGGGCGTTGGTCATGATCAGGCCATCGGGGCTGACGATAAAGCCCGAGCCCTGCCCGCGCACCAGTTGCTGCTGGCCGCCTTGCGGGCCCTGGAACTGCGGGCCGAAGCGCTTGAAGAACTGGAACAGCGGATCGTCCGGGTCGACCCCCGGCGGCATCTGCGCCGCGGTGCGCTGCGCGCGTGCGGTCACGCTGATATTGACCACGGCGGGCCCGTACTGCGCCACGATGCCGGAGAAGTCCGTCGGCGCAGCAACGGCAGTTGCAGGCTCCGCGGCGACCGCAGCCTGCGTAGGTGCCGCGTATCCCGGCGTGATGACTTCCTTCTGCAGATAGGCATACCCGCCGCCAAGGGCGGCCAGGGCCGCAACACCGGCAGCCGTGCGGGCAATGGTCTGGCGCATCATGTAGTGGTCCTTTCTTTTGAGCATCCGGCGTCGGCACTGTGCGACGCTACGGGACCATGCTAGCGACCAAGACTTAAAACAGGCTTAAGGTTTGGGATGGGCGGATAGCGCACTTTCGAAAAAGTGTAAATTTAACTTGTGTACAATTTAATTGCGTCTAATATATCCGACATGGAACGCGACAAAGACTCCGCCGTTGACTGGCTGTTGCTTGACCGGCAACTGTGCTTCGCACTGTATTCCACATCGCTCGCGATGACCAAGCTGTATAAGCCATTGCTAAGTGAGCTTGGGCTTACTTACCCTCAGTATTTGGTGATGCTTGTGTTGTGGGAAGCTCAAACGCTGACGGTGTCCGAGCTTGGTGCTCGCCTGGCGTTGGATTCAGGCACCCTGACACCGCTGCTCAAGCGGCTGGAATCGGCGGAGTTGGTGACGCGGACACGCGACGCGGATGACGAGCGGCGCGTGCTCGTCAGCCTCACCGCAGCCGGCCGAGCGTTACGGCAAGCCGCGACGCGTATCCCTGAACAGATGTTGTGCGCCACGCAGTGCCCGGTCGAAGAGATCCAGGCCCTGACCCAGCGCCTGCATGCACTGCGTTCGACGCTGGAACAAGCGCGAACCGATACCCGCCTGCCGGACTGACGGCAAGCGTTGACGCCCCCTCGGGCAATCCAAACCGGAGCCTTAAATGCCACTCGAGAAAGTCTTTTATACCGCTCATGCCACTGCCACCGGCGGCCGCGACGGCCGTGCCGTCACCTCCGACGGCCGACTCGACGCCAAGCTGGCGGTGCCCAAGGAAATGGGCGGTGCCGGCGACGGCCTGAATCCGGAGCAGCTGTTCGCTGCCGGTTATGCGGCCTGCTTTATTGGCGCGATGCGCTTTGTTGCGGGCCAGCAGAAGATCACGGTTCCCGCCGATGCCTCGATCGAAAGCGCGGTGGGTATCGGCCCGATTCCGCAAGGCTTCGGCATCCAGGTGGAAATGAAGATCTCGCTGCCGGGCTTCGAGCGAGCGGCGGCGGAGAAGCTGGTCGAGGAAGCCCACCAGGTGTGCCCGTATTCGAACGCCACCCGTGGCAACATCGACGTGAAGCTGATCGTGGTCTGACGCCCCCGTCCGCTCAAGCAAAAACGGCCAGTACCGCTTTGCGGTATTGGCCGTTTTGTCTTGCCTGGCGTTCGGCTACGGTGCCGCCGCGGTCGCCCCCAGTTGCGCACAAAATGCGCGCTTCTGCGCCGAACTCATTCGCTTAATCTCGATTTCCGCCTTCAACGCCTCGGACTTCGTCTCGAAGCGCAACTGTGCCATGATGCGCAGCGGCTTGCGCGAACGCGTATATTTCGCGCCTTTTCCCGACACATGCTCGGCGAAGCGCCGTGCAACATCGGTGGTGATTCCGGTGTAAATGGAATCGCCGGTGCATTCGAGAAGGTAGAGATACCAGGCGCTGTCGTCCGGCATGGGTGGGCGTAGTGAGGAAATCAGCCGTGATGGTATTACGCCCGCGCCGTCAGGGCGAGCGTGGTGGTGCGGTGAGGATTCGGGCGAAGGGGTTTTCGTCTCCCCAAAGCAAAAACCCCAGCCTGTTAGGGCTGGGGTTCTGCGGTATAAGAGCCTGGCGATGACCTACTTTCACACGGGTAATCCGCACTATCATCGGCGCGGAGTCGTTTCACGGACCTGTTCGGGATGGGAAGGGGTGGTTCCAACTCGCTATGGTCACCAGGCATAAGGGGTTGCAACGCTGGGGTTGAGGCCAACGCTGCGAATAGGGATGTAGTTGGGGTTGTGCGTCTTGTGTCAACTGTTTCGGCACAGTCGCGATCACACATACCAGATAAAACACACTGGTTATAGGATCAAGCCTTACGGGCAATTAGTACTGGTTAGCTTAACGCATTACTGCGCTTCCACACCCAGCCTATCAACGTCCTGGTCTCGAACGACCCTTCAAGGAGGTCAAGCCTCCAGGGAATCCTCATCTTCAGGCGAGTTTCCCGCTTAGATGCTTTCAGCGGTTATCTCTTCCGTACATAGCTACCCTGCGATGCCTCTGGCGAGACAACAGGTACACCAGCGGTACGTCCACTCCGGTCCTCTCGTACTAGGAGCAGCCCCCGTCAAGATTCCAACGCCCACGGCAGATAGGGACCAAACTGTCTCACGACGTTTTAAACCCAGCTCACGTACCTCTTTAAATGGCGAACAGCCATACCCTTGGGACCGGCTACAGCCCCAGGATGAGATGAGCCGACATCGAGGTGCCAAACACCGCCGTCGATATGAACTCTTGGGCGGTATCAGCCTGTTATCCCCAGAGTACCTTTTATCCGTTGAGCGATGGCCCTTCCATTCAGAACCACCGGATCACTATGTCCTGCTTTCGCACCTGCTCGACTTGTCGGTCTCGCAGTTAAGCACGCTTTTGCCATTGCACTTTAGGTACGATGTCCGACCGTACCAAGCGTACCTTCGAACTCCTCCGTTACACTTTGGGAGGAGACCGCCCCAGTCAAACTGCCTACCATGCACTGTCCCCGACCCGGATTCACGGGCCAAGGTTAGAACCTCAAACAAACCAGGGTGGTATTTCAAGGACGGCTCCACGTGAACTAGCGTCCACGCTTCAAAGCCTCCCACCTATCCTACACAGATCGGTTCAAAGTCCAATGCAAAGCTACAGTAAAGGTTCATGGGGTCTTTCCGTCTAGCCGCGGGGAGATTGCATCATCACAAACACTTCAACTTCGCTGAGTCTCGGGAGGAGACAGTGTGGCCATCGTTACGCCATTCGTGCAGGTCGGAACTTACCCGACAAGGAATTTCGCTACCTTAGGACCGTTATAGTTACGGCCGCCGTTTACCGGGACTTCAATCAAGAGCTTGCACCCCATCATTTAATCTTCCGGCACCGGGCAGGCGTCACACCCTATACGTCCACTTTCGTGTTTGCAGAGTGCTGTGTTTTTATTAAACAGTCGCAGCCACCATTTTATTGCAACCCCGTCACCCTTCTGGCGCAGGCCAGTCAAGCTACCAGGGCGTACCTTATCCCGAAGTTACGGTACCAATTTGCCGAGTTCCTTCTCCCGAGTTCTCTCAAGCGCCTTAGAATACTCATCTCGCCCACCTGTGTCGGTTTGCGGTACGGTCTCGTATGACTGAAGCTTAGAGGCTTTTCTTGGAACCACTTCCAATTGCTTCGCAGCACTAGGCCGCTCGCCCCACATCCTTGAATTCCGCGCCCGGATTTGCCTGAGCGCCTTCTCCAATGCAGGGACCGGGACTTCCAACACCCGGACAACCTTCCGCGATCCGTCCCCCCATCGCATCATACGACGGTGCAGGAATATTAACCTGCTTCCCATCAGCTACGCATCTCTGCCTCGCCTTAGGGGCCGACTCACCCTACGCCGATGAACGTTGCGTAGGAAACCTTGGGCTTACGGCGAGGGGGCCTTTCACCCCCTTTATCGCTACTCATGTCAGCATTCGCACTTCTGATACCTCCAGCATCCTTTACAAGACACCTTCACAGGCTTACAGAACGCTCTCCTACCACGCACTTGCGTGCGTCCGCAGCTTCGGTGACTGGCTTAGCCCCGTTACATCTTCCGCGCAGGACGACTCGATCAGTGAGCTATTACGCTTTCTTTAAAGGGTGGCTGCTTCTAAGCCAACCTCCTGACTGTTTTAGCCTTCCCACTTCGTTTCCCACTTAGCCAATCTTGGGGACCTTAGCTGGCGGTCTGGGTTGTTTCCCTCTTGACACCGGACGTTAGCACCCGATGTCTGTCTCCCGTGATTGCACTCTTCGGTATTCGGAGTTTGCTATGGCGGGGTAATCAGCAATAGACCCCCCAACCATGACAGTGCTCTACCCCCGAAGGTGAGACACGAGGCACTACCTAAATAGTTTTCGGAGAGAACCAGCTATTTCCAGATTTGTTTAGCCTTTCACCCCTATCCACAGCTCATCCCCTAACTTTTCAACGTTAGTGGGTTCGGTCCTCCAGTACGTGTTACCGCACCTTCAACCTGGCCATGGATAGATCATCTGGTTTCGGGTCTACACCCAGCGACTCAACGCCCTGTTCGGACTCGCTTTCGCTACGCCTTCCCTAATCGGTTAAGCTTGCCACTGAATGTAAGTCGCTGACCCATTATACAAAAGGTACGCCGTCACCCCCGAAAGGGCTCCGACTGTTTGTATGCATGCGGTTTCAGGATCTATTTCACTCCCCTCCCGGGGTTCTTTTCGCCTTTCCCTCACGGTACTGGTTCACTATCGGTCGATCACGAGTATTTAGCCTTGGAGGATGGTCCCCCCATCTTCAGACAGGATTTCACGTGTCCCGCCCTACTTGTCGTACACCTAGTTCCACAACGCTGTTTTCGCATACAGGGCTATCACCTGCTAGGGCCGGGCTTTCCATCCCGTTCTGCTAACAATGCTGCTAAAGAGTACAAGGCTGTTCCCATTTCGTTCGCCACTACTCTGGGAATCTCGGTTGATTTCTGTTCCTGCAGCTACTTAGATGTTTCAGTTCGCCGCGTTCGCTTCCCACACCTATGAATTCAGTGTGGGATGACCCATACGGGCCGGGTTTCCCCATTCGGACATCTCCGGATCAAAGCTTGTTTGCCAGCTCCCCGAAGCTTTTCGCAGGCTACCGCGTCCTTCATCGCCTGTGATCGCCAAGGCATCCACCACATGCACTTGTTCGCTTGACCCTATAACGAGTGTGTCTCGATCGCTCGAAGACCTCGCTACAGGATGAGTTCTCGCATTTGTGCCGTATTCCAAGTCATCTTTCGATCACTTAAATACATTTTGGTTGATACAATCACAACCCGGTATCGCGTTGTACTGCAGCGTCTCATCAACGCTCGCGCGACACCTTTACTACATCCCATATTGTTAAAGAACAGCCGATCGTTAGATCGCTTGGCAATGCCAAATGCAAACGCTCAATGCTAAGCGCTTGCATTTGACAACCAATCCAAGGTACCAGGTGATGGTGGAGGATGACGGGATCGAACCGACGACCCCCTGCTTGCAAAGCAGGTGCTCTCCCAGCTGAGCTAATCCCCCGCATGGATAACTTGGTGGGTCTGGTAGGACTTGAACCTACGACCCCCGCCTTATCAAGACGGTGCTCTAACCACCTGAGCTACAGACCCTTGGCTGTAACAGCAAACAAACCGATAAGTGTGAACGCTAGGCTTGAGACACAAGCCTCTGGAAAGGAGGTGATCCAGCCGCACCTTCCGATACGGCTACCTTGTTACGACTTCACCCCAGTCATGAACCCTGCCGTGGTAATCGCCCTCCTTGCGGTTAGGCTAACTACTTCTGGCAAAACCCACTCCCATGGTGTGACGGGCGGTGTGTACAAGACCCGGGAACGTATTCACCGCGGCATGCTGATCCGCGATTACTAGCGATTCCAGCTTCACGTAGTCGAGTTGCAGACTACGATCCGGACTACGATGCGTTTTCTGGGATTGGCTCCCCCTCGCGGGTTGGCAACCCTCTGTACGCACCATTGTATGACGTGTGAAGCCCTACCCATAAGGGCCATGAGGACTTGACGTCATCCCCACCTTCCTCCGGTTTGTCACCGGCAGTCTCTCTAGAGTGCTCTTGCGTAGCAACTAAAGACAAGGGTTGCGCTCGTTGCGGGACTTAACCCAACATCTCACGACACGAGCTGACGACAGCCATGCAGCACCTGTGTCCACTTTCCCTTTCGGGCACCTAATGCATCTCTGCTTCGTTAGTGGCATGTCAAGGGTAGGTAAGGTTTTTCGCGTTGCATCGAATTAATCCACATCATCCACCGCTTGTGCGGGTCCCCGTCAATTCCTTTGAGTTTTAATCTTGCGACCGTACTCCCCAGGCGGTCAACTTCACGCGTTAGCTACGTTACTGAAGAAATGAATCCCCAACAACTAGTTGACATCGTTTAGGGCGTGGACTACCAGGGTATCTAATCCTGTTTGCTCCCCACGCTTTCGTGCATGAGCGTCAGTGACGTCCCAGGGGGCTGCCTTCGCCATCGGTATTCCTCCACATCTCTACGCATTTCACTGCTACACGTGGAATTCTACCCCCCTCTGACATACTCTAGCCTTGCAGTCACAAGCGCCATTCCCAAGTTAAGCTCGGGGATTTCACGCCTGTCTTACAAAACCGCCTGCGCACGCTTTACGCCCAGTAATTCCGATTAACGCTCGCACCCTACGTATTACCGCGGCTGCTGGCACGTAGTTAGCCGGTGCTTATTCTTCCGGTACCGTCATCGACCCGGGGTATTCACCCAGGCCATTTCTTTCCGGACAAAAGTGCTTTACAACCCGAAGGCCTTCTTCACACACGCGGCATTGCTGGATCAGGGTTGCCCCCATTGTCCAAAATTCCCCACTGCTGCCTCCCGTAGGAGTCTGGGCCGTGTCTCAGTCCCAGTGTGGCTGATCGTCCTCTCAGACCAGCTACTGATCGTCGCCTTGGTAGGCTCTTACCCCACCAACTAGCTAATCAGACATCGGCCGCTCCTGTAGCGCGAGGCCTTGCGGTCCCCCGCTTTCACCCTCAGGTCGTATGCGGTATTAGCTAATCTTTCGACTAGTTATCCCCCACTACAGGGCACGTTCCGATGTATTACTCACCCGTTCGCCACTCGCCACCAGGCCGAAGCCCGTGCTGCCGTTCGACTTGCATGTGTAAGGCATGCCGCCAGCGTTCAATCTGAGCCAGGATCAAACTCTTCAGTTCAATCTCTGTGTGGACCCTCGCGGGTCCTCGCTCTTTCGAGCGGTCGCTCACTCTCAGAAAACTGACTGACCAGATCCGAAGATCCAGTCACGTTTTGCTGTGCGAGCACTGATAACTTTTGAAGCAACACTGTCCGAAGACAGCGGCGTCCGCTACCCAGCGCCCACACTTATCGGTTGTTTGGTTGTTAAAGAACCCGGTCTTTCGACCTCGCCTCCGGCTTTGCCGTTTGCGTCGCTGCGTCAGCAGCAGAGAAAGAGATTATGCAGAGCTTTCTTCGTTTCGTCAACCGTTTCAGCAATCTTTTTTTGCTGCGGTCAGCGCTGCAAACCTCGCTGCGCCAACCTCCCGGCCGACCCCGCAACCCTTGCTGCGCCTGCTTTGCAGCGCTGCGTTGTGTTGCGAGGGGGCGAATATTAAGGGAGCCATGCGGGCTTGGCAAGCACTTTTTCGGAAAGCAGCCGGAATCCTTTCCAAGTGGCACACGCGACGCTTCCGGCGATCGACATGGGCCTGTATAGAATGCCTGTTCCGGCCCACCGGGCCGCCTCTTAATTATAGATGAGGACGTTCGATGACTATCCAAGCGACATGGCAGCCGAGCCAGGGCAATACCATCTGCCACCTGACCAATGGCACCGCCAAATGGCAGGCCGACCTGGACGCCTCCGCAGGCGGCGGCATCCAATACCCGAACCCACATGACCTGCTGGATTCGGCGCTGGCGGCCTGCACCACGCTAACCCTGCAACTCTATGCCAAACGCAAGGGCTACGCCGTCAGCGGAATCCACGTCTGCGTCGGCCACGAAGAGGCGAACGGCACCTATACGATGAAGCGAGAGGTAAGGGTGACTGGCGAACTGTCTCCCGAAGTCCTGGACGACCTGCTGCGCGTGGCCAACCGATGCCCGGTCCACAAGACCCTGTCCGGACAACTCTCGATCCAGACCTCGATTGCCTGATCATTATCATTGCCTTTGCAAATGATAATCGTTGCCATTTAAGGACTCGGGATCAGACACGGCCTGAGTCAGCAAATGGGTTCGCCGGACACGTCTCGTGTCCGGTTTTTTCTTGCCGGCAGCGCCGCTCCCTCAAGCGTCTCCACGACGCCGGGGTCCCCGGCGCGATGTCATCGTCCTGACCCGAGCGCCGCGCTACCGTATCCGCCGATGCAACCAGCACAGGCGCACCCGTCGGGGGACAAGCCCATTCGGCTGTGTTGGCTGGCCCACCAAGGTTTCGTCGCTTTGCGTCCTAACCGACGCCGCGCGCTTTGTGTGCCATGCATCGCAGGCTTACCATGGACGACAAGCAGAACAATAAGAAAAGCGTCTACACATCGTAGTGAGCGGGGGGATTCCTTGACCAACTTCATCGAAGCATATTGCTCGCAGGTACGTCTTGCGGGTGCGGCCGGCGTGATCGCCAAACCGGTCGTGGTGGCGCAGGACAGTACGTACACCATGCACTACGTGCCCTGCGAATACCTGAATACCGAAGCACCGTTGGTGCTGGTCAGCACCACCCCCGGCCATGCCCATGTGCGGCTGGCCGCCTCCGTCACCGAGGAGTTGCTGCACTCCCATGCGCCCGGCCGCGTGATCCAGCGCGAGAACAAGCGGCGCGTGGAACTGGGCGGCAAGCTGGTGCGGCCCAACCTGATCCGCATGCTCGACCATTTCCGCGTGCCGGAGCTGGCCGGCTTGCCGCATGCGGCGGCACTGTGGAACGAGGGCTTCGAGCGCCTGCAGCCGCTGGCCTTGCTGCCGCATGCCACCACGCGGCGCGGCCTGGCGTTCGACGGGCCGCTGGAAGAACTGCTGGAGGTGCCGATGCTGCGCGATGTTTTCGAAGCGCGGTTCTTGGGCGCCATCCGGCAGATGCGCACGGATGCGCTCTACGTCGCGCTGGGCCGCACCGCCTGGGCGGGACTGCTGCATGCAGTAAGCCACCGCCTGCTGGCGCGGCCACAGTTGCTGGGGATGATGCCGGTGCCGGCCCGCGCCGGCAGCATGGTGCGCTATTTCCTGCGCGAGATCGCCGCCAGCGACCTGTCCGCCAAGGACCCGGTGCGCCATCGCGTCGCCTGGCTGGACGCCGCCCATGCGGAGTTGGAAGCCAACGTGCGCAAACTGCGCGCTGCGGCACAGCCCGACCCGCACTCCACCTACCTGATAGCGTAAGCGGTCGCTAGCCCCCATCGTTGTGATCGATGCGCCCCACCGAAGTGGGGTCTTGGCCCCGCCCTTTGCGCCGATAACGTTTCCTGAGGAAACTGACCTCCTCGCATTCCCGATTTGCGGCCCCGAGCGGGCCGCGATTTTTTTGGTGCCTGCCTCAGCGGCCCCACCACAGGAAGGCGACCACCACCGCAACCACCGCAACCACCCCGACCAGGGCGATCAGGTCCGCCTCGGACAGCCACTCGTTCACGTCGCGCGCCCGTTGCGGATAGCGGCCCAGCGTGACGACCCTGAGCACCGCCCAGCCGATCCCATGGAAGATGGCCTCGGCCATGCAGGCCGCGCAGCACCCACCCCACCACACTGGCAAACGTTTCGAAGCAAGTCTCCGGTACGATCGATGGCGCAAGGCTATCCGAAAACACCATGGGCACAAGCTTTGCATCACGCCAATGCCAAACCCTCCGTACCGACCATCATGACGACCACGCCCGCCCTGCGCATTGCCCTGTGTGCCACGCTCTTGCTGGCCGCGCTGCCTTCCCTCGCGCAGAGCGACAAGCCGGGGCTCTCCGTTTCCGCGCGCAAGCCGGGCAGTGCCCTGCCACCCGACTGGAAAAATTTACCGGTGGCCGAAGGCAAGGCCATCACCAGCTATCAATTGGTGGCCGACGGCCGCACCACGGTACTGCAGGCCGACGCCAGCCATTCCGCGTCGGCACTGATGCATGAAGGCGATATCGACCTGGCCCGTACGCCGGTCGTGGCATGGCGCTGGAAAGCCGAAGCCCCTATCCCCGGCGCAGACAGCAGCGATGGCGCGCATGAGGACGCGCCGGCGCGCCTGGTGTTCTTCTTCGAAGGCGACAAGAGCAAGCTCTCGCTCGGCGACCGCACCACCATGCAGCTCGCCAAGAGCCTGGGGGGCGAAGAACTGCCCTATGCCACGCTGATGTATGTCTGGTCGCCGAGCGCCGCGCCCGGCAGCGTCATCCCCAATCCGCATACTGGCCGGGTGCAGATGATCGTGGTGTCGGGCGAAGCGGGCGACGCGGGCAAATGGCAGAGCCTGCGCCGCAACGTGGTGAAGGACTATGAACGGGTATTCCACGAACCGCCGGGCCCGCTCAAGGCGTACGGCGTCATGACCGATACCGACAACACCAACACTACCGCGCGTGCCTGGTACGGCGACATCCGCTTCCTGCCAGGCGGTTAGGTCGGTGGCGGTGTCCGCGCGACGGTTTGCTGCAAGGCCGCCGATACCTGCGCCATCAGCGCAGCGTCATCGTCGACATCCAACCCCTGCGCCGAGCGCGCCTCGCGCACGCTGACGACCTTGCCTGCATCGTAGTGCCGCCCGCTGTCGATGGCCGCTTCGAACGCATTGGCGCGCGCGTTGATGGGCCTGGGATCGGCGGTCACCAGCAACACCGCGTGGGCGAGCACCAGGTGGCGCTGCCCGTCGGGCGATTGCATGGCGGCCGGTGCGCGCCGCCAGTACTGCGCCGTGCCGGCAATCTTGCGCGCCGCGTCTGACGGCCCCCATGCCAGGTTGTAGCGCCCGTCGCAGAACGAACCGGTCACCGCCTGCCAATGGGTATCCACCTCCAGCGACTGCAGCGCCTTGCCGATGACCTCGCACAGGTGCAGGTAGACGGCGTCGCTGAGCGCGCCCGGCGGCCGCCCCACGGCGTACGCCAGGCTCAGGTTCAGGATGCCGGGCCCTTGCGGCACCAGCCCGCCGCCCGACATGCGCAGGAACACGGGACAGCCCTGCCGTGCGAAGTCGGCGCGCGCTGTCTCCAGCGCTGCGTGGCGCAGGTAGGTGCGTGGCACGACCAGCGACAGCGGGGCTTCCCACAGCTGCGCCACCTGCCGGCCCTGCGCCGCGAGTTCGAGCAATGCCAGTTCGTCCTGCAGCGGATCGGCATCCGCCTGCGCAATACCGGCAGCATCGACGAATTCAAATGGCATGGCTCCTGCCCGGTGGCTGCAATGCGCCGAGTCTAGCAAGGCTAGGCGTTAAGTGCATCGAAATAAGCCAGCGCCTTCGAACCGTACATGGCGCCGGGCCCGCCGCCCATCTCGATATTGATGGCCAGCACTTCGGCGAGCTGCTCGCGCGTGGCGCCATGGCGCAGCGCCTGGCTGGTGTGGAACAGCACGCAGTCGTCGCAGCCCTTCTGCACGGCCAGCGCGACGGCGATCAGCTCCTTGATGGCAGCGGACAAACTGCCATCCTGGGTAGCGGACTTCATCAGCCCCTGGAAGGCGCTCATGGCGCCGGGCTGGGCCTTGCCAAGCGCGGCGAATTGCTGGTTGATCTGCGTCAGTCGCGTCTTCAGTTCTGTCGTCATTGGAACTCCTTTCGTGATCGCGCGGACGGCGGCATCGCTGCCCGCCGTCCGCGCGCCGGCATCAGCCCGCCAGGTGCTGCCTGAGCAGCGCATTGAACTCGTTCGCCTTTTCCATCTGGCTCATATGGCCCGCGTCGGCAAAGACCTTGACGGTCGCATCCGGCGGCGCGCTCTCGGCGTGCTCGGCCGGGATGATCCGGTCCTGCCCGCCCCACACCACCAGCACGCGCTTGCCGCTGCCGGCCAGCCGCTGGCCGGGCTGCTCGGTCTGGCGACCGCCGCCGAACAGGCCCTGCCCCAGCGCCGTCAACGCCTCGCTGACACCGTCCAGCCGCTTGTAGCGCAGCAGGTCGTCGAGCATCTGGCGGCTGACCAGCCCGGCGTCGGCAAACAGCAGTTCGACCACGGGCTTGAGGTCGCGGCGCGACTGCGCATTGACGAAGCCCTCGGTATAACTGCTGTTGACGGTATCGCCAAAACCCACCGGCGAGACCAGCGCCACCGACAGTACCCGCTGCGGCGCATCCACCGCCAGCTGCGCGGCAACGCCGCCGCCCATCGAATGACCGACCACGTGCGCTGCCTCGATGCCGGTCTCATCCATAAAGCGCGCTACAAAGCCGGCCATCTGCGCCAGCGTCGTGCCCGCGAGCCGCGGCGACGACTGCCCGTGTCCGGGCAGGTCCAGCGCCACGACGGTGTACGCGTCGGCGAGCGGGTCGAGGTTGAACAGCCAGTTGTCCAGGTCACCGCCAAAGCCATGGATGAAGAGCACGGTCTCGGCGCCGCTGCCCTTGCGGGCATAGCGGATGCGGATGCCGTCCACCTCGGCAAACTGGTAGGCAGAGGCGGCATCTTCCTCGCCGCCGTCGTCCTCCGGCGTTTCATAAGCCGCGACATACGCATCGATATCCGCATCGCTCACCTCCACAGGCGCAAGCACGCCCAGCAGCGCCTTGACCGGCAGCACGTCGCCGGCCTGCGCCACCTTGCGGCGCAGCGTGCCGGCATCGGGCGCCTCCACCGCATTGGCGATCTTGTCGGTTTCCACGTCGAGGATCGGCATGCCCACGGCAATCTCGGTGCCCTCGTCGACGAGCCAGGCATTGACCGTGCCTTCCTTCATCGACAGGCCCCACTTGGGCATCACGATCGGGGTAATAGTGGGAGTAAAAGCGGTTGCCATCAGTGCTTGCCTCCCTTGATGGTCTTGCGCGCGGCATCAGCGATCTGCGCGGCGCTGGGGATGTACAGGTCTTCCAGCGTGGGCGAGAACGGCACCGGCGTATGCGGCGGGCACACCATCTCGATGCCGGCCTTGAGCGCGCCGAAAGCCTGCTGGGCGACCTGCGCGGAGATATCGGTGGCGATATTGCAGCGCGGGCTGGCCTCGTCCACGACCACCAGGCGGCCGGTGTTCTCGACCGATTCCAGCACGGTGTCCATGTCCAGCGGCGAAAGCGTACGCAGGTCGATCACTTCCGCCTCGATGCCCTCCTTCGCCAGCGCGGCGGCCGCTTCCAGCGAGCGATGCACCATCAGCCCATAGGTGACGATCGACACGTCCTTGCCGTCGCGCACGATATTGGCCTCGCCGAACGGGATCGCATAGGCGCCTTCTGGCACCTCGCCCTCCAGCCCGTACAGGTTCTTGTGCTCGCAGAAGATCACCGGGTCGTTGTCGCGGATCGCCTGGATCAGCAGGCCCTTGGTGTCATACGGGGTAGACGGGCACACCACCTTCAGCCCGGGGATATGCGTGAACAGCGGCGTCAGCATCTGGCTGTGCTGCGCGGCTGCGCGAAAACCCGCGCCGACCATCGCGCGGATCACCACCGGCGTCTCGGCCTTGCCGCCGAACATGTAGCGGAACTTGGCGGCCTGGTTGAAGATCTGGTCGAAGCACACGCCCATGAAGTCGATAAACATCAGCTCGGCGATCGGGCGCATGCCGCAGGCCGCAGCGCCGATGGCCGCGCCGACATAGGCCGACTCCGACAGCGGCGTGTCCAGCAGCCGGTCGCCATGCTTGGCGTACAGGCCTTTGGTCACGCCCAGCACGCCGCCCCAGGCGTCCTTCTCGCCGTCCGCGCCGGCACCACCGACGATATCTTCGCCCAGCATGATGACGCTGGGGTCGCGGGTCATTTCCTGGTCGATCGCCTCGTTGATCGCCAGCTTGATGCTCAGTTTGCGAGCCATGGTTTGTCTCCTGATAGTTGGTTTGGCGTGGGCGGATCAGTAGCTGACGTAGACGTCGGTAAGCAGGTCTTCCGGCCCGGGCAGCGGCGCGGCCTTGGCTTCCTGCACAGCATGCTCGATCAGCGTGGCGACCTCGCGGTCGATGGTGTCGAGCTCCTCGCGCGCCACGACGCCGGCCTGCGTCACCGTGCGGGCGAACAGCTTCAGGCAATCCTTGTTGGCGCGGATATCGTCGAGCTCGCCCTCGGCGCGGTAGGTCTGCGCATCGCCCTCGAAATGGCCATAGAAGCGGACCATCTTGCATTCGAGCAGCGACGGGCCACCGCCTTCGCGCGCGCGGCGGATGACTTCGCCGGCCGCTTCATAAACCGCGAAGAAATCGGTGCCATCCACGGTCACGCCCGGGATGCCGAAGCCGGCGGCGCGATCGACGTAGCTGTCGACCGCGGTGCCGTAGTCGCGCGAGGTCGATTCGGCGTAGCCGTTGTTCTCGATCACGAAGATCACCGGCAGGTTCCACACCGCGGCCAGGTTCAGGCTTTCCAGGAAGGTGCCCTGGTTGGACGCGCCATCGCCACAGAAGGTGATGCCGACCTCGCCCTTGCCGCGGAACTTGGCCGCCAGCGCGGCGCCGCAGATCAGCGGCGCGCCCGCGCCGAGGATGCCGTTGGCGCCCATCATGCCCTTGGAGAGGTCGGCGATATGCATCGAGCCGCCCTTGCCGTTGCACGAGCCGCCCTTCTTGCCGTAGATCTCCTTCATCATCGCCACCGGATCCACGCCCTTGGCAATGCAGTGGCCATGGCCGCGGTGCGTGCTGGCGATGCGGTCGCCGTCGTTCAGGTGGTGCAGAATGCCGACACCCGCGGCTTCCTCACCCGCATACAGGTGGACGAAGCCCGGGATATCGCCACGCCCGAAATCCACATGCAGGCGTTCCTCGAAATCGCGGATGGTGCGCATCTTCCGGTACACCGTCAGCAGCGTCTCCTTGTCGAGCGGCAGCGCGGCGGGATTTTGTGAAGCTCTGGCTGTCATGTCTGTCTCCTTCGTTTTCAGGTGTTGCACTTCAATAAAGGCAGGGAAAAAATCGGGCGGTGCGCCCGCGCTTCATCAAACGGCCGCTTGTTGCGGCAGGCTGCGCATCAGGTGGTGGCGCGCGGCATAGCGCATGCAGGCCGCCACGTCGATGCTGCGGAAAGCGTGTTCATGCAGAGTGACGGTGACCTCGTCGCCGGGGCCGAAGGCCAGTTCGCGCTCGCCGTCGAGGGCGACAATGCCGCTGCGCTGGCGCACGCGGTGCGGGCGGCCATGTTCGAGCCGCTCCCAGCCTGCCACCGGCACGGTGCACAGCAGGCCCGGCGCAATCGGCGCGCGCAGGTCAAATTCGCCTTCACCAGGTGCGGCCAGTTCGATCGCCAGCCCGCCGGGCTCGCGCCGGCCCACCGGCTCCAGCAGCCCGGCGATGGCCGACAGGCCGATGGCCTGCGGATCGGCAAAGGACACGTAGACGGCGGCGAGCGTGTCGGTCTTCCACAGCGCGCGCGCACCGATGAAGTGTTCATGCGAGATCACCGCATCGACCAGCGCGATATCGCGGCGAAAGCCGCCGTCGCCGTTGCGGATGACGATGTCGAGACGCTTGTTCGATGCCAGCGCGTCCCTGGCCGGCACGCGGCCGGTGGCGTAGAGCCCGGCGGCGAGTCCGGTGATGGTGGGCTCGCGCATTTCGGGGTAGGCGTTGTTGGTTCCGGTCGACAGCCCGGCGATCGGCACCGCGCCGCATTCGCGCACCACGGCGCGGTGGGTGCCGTCGCCGCCCAGCACGATGATCGCGGCGACGCCCGCATCGGCCATGCAGCGCGCGGCATGCAGCGTATCGTCGACGCGCGCGGTGACCGGCATGTCGAGGTATTCGACGGCGGGCAGGTTCGAATCCGGTCCTTGCCGGCGTGCCAGGTGCCGCGCCAGCATGACGCGCAGTCCTTCGCGGTCCGGCATCATCAGCACGCGCCCGACACCGCATGACGCCAGCGCGGCCAGCAGCCGCAGCACGATATTGACGCGATCGGCCAGTTGCAGGCTGTTGGCGTTGGCGATCACGCGGCGGATATCGCGCGCGGAAATCGGATTGGCGATGATGCCGACCACTGGCGCCCCGGCGCCCGTTGCGTGCTCCATTGCCTGTCTCCTGTTGTCGTTGTCTTGACAGGCGTATTCGCAATGGATGTGCCAGCGCGCGCGGGCCCGGCAGGCGCGAAAAACCGAGGGATTACCCGCAGGAAAAGGACAAACAGCGACGCTGCGCTGTGACAGGTGTCACAGCGCAGGTGTACAGGACATGGACAACCGTATCGCGGCCGTGCGGCCTACTTGTCGGACGGCTCCGCAGCACCGTCGCGCCGGTTCGGCGACTGGATGCCGTAGCGCTCCATGCGGCGGTACAGCGTCATGCGGCTGATGCCGATCTGCCGCGCGACCGCGCTCAGGTTCCAGCCCGATGCGCGCAGGTACTGCATCAGCAGCATGCCTTCGGGCGGCAGTTGATGCGGATCGAACGGTGCGGTGGAGGGGGACTGTGTTTTGGCCGACTCCGGCAGCGCGGCGGAAACGGCAGGTGCAGCCAGGCCGTCCGGCAGGTCATGCGCCTCGATATAGCCGCCGGTGCAGACCGCGCGCGCGTACTCCAGCACGTTGCGCAGTTCGCGCAGGTTGCCTGGCCAGCGATAGGCGTGCAGCCGCTCGCGCGCCGCCGGCGACAGCGTGGCAGCATCGCCCGTGCCCTCCTGCAACAGCTTGCGGATCAGCCAGTCGAGGTCGGTGCGCGCGCGCAGCGGCGGCAGCTCGAAGCGCGCGCCATTGAGCCGGTAATAGAGGTCTTCACGGAAGCGCCCTTCGCCCACCAGCTGCTCCAGGCCGTGGTGCGTGGCCGAGATGACCCGCAAGCGCACCGGCACCGGCCGCGCGGCGCCGACCGGCAGCACCTCGCCCTCTGCCAGCACGCGCAGCAGCCGCGACTGCAGCTCGCGCGGCATGTCGCCGATCTCGTCAAGAAACAGCGTGCCGCCGTCGGCCTCCTGGATCAGGCCGCGCTTGCCGCGCGGGCCCGCGCCGGAAAAGCTGTTGGGCAGGTGGCCGAACAGCTCGCTTTCGATCAGCGATTCCGGGATCGCCGCGCAGTTCACCGCGACGAAGGGCCCGTCGCGGCGCGCGCTGGCCTGGTGCAGCGCCTTGGCGAAGAACTCCTTGCCACTGCCGGTCTCGCCGTGGATCAGCAGGTTGATCGGCGAATCGACCAGGCGCGCGGCGCGCTGCAGTTGCTGTTGCAGCGCGGCATCGCCGCCGGTCAGCGCGGCCAGCGCGGCAGGCATCGCTACCGGTGTTTCGGCTGCCGGTGCCTGCCAGCGCAGCGCGGGTGGCATCACGCTCAGGTAGAGCAGGCCGCTGCTGCGGTTGAGCGCCACCAGCCGCTGCTCGCTCGGGCGCGAATAGACATAGCGGCCCAGGTCTTCCAGCCGGGCGTCGAACAGCTTCTCGAATGGCTGGGCCAGTACCGTGGCGCCGTCCAGCTCACCCTCCAGCATCATCCGGGCCCGATGGTTATGGCCGACGATGCGCCCGGCATCGTCCAGCGCCAGCAGGTATTCGGGATTGACGTCGACGAACTCGGGCGCCACGTTCAGCTTCAGGATCCAGTCGCGCCGGTGCGCGCGCAGGAAGTTGGCGTTCTCGATATGCGCGGCGTAGATGCGCACCAGTTGCAGCGCCAGCCCCTGGCTGTCCTTGGCCTGCGGCGAGGTCAGTGCGGAGATGTCGAGGATGGCGTGCAGGTTGCCGTGCGTGTCGAACAGCGGCGCGGCGGTGCAGGTCAGCGGGATATGCGTGGCGTCGAAATGGTCGGCCTGGTGCACGGTGAGCGCCTGGCCCGTGACCAGCGCGGTGCCGACCGCGCAGGTGCCGGCGCCGCTCTCGCTCCATTCCGCGCCCAGGTAGAGGCCTGCATGACGCAGCGCGGCATCGCTGCGGGCGTCGCCGATATAGTCGACGGTCACGCCCTGCGCATCGGTCAGCAGCACCACGTAGCCAAGCCCGCCCACCTGGCCGTACAGACTCTGCAGCCCGTGGCGCGCGATGCGCGCGAAGTCGTCGATGCGTTCCTGGTGCTCGCGCAGCCGCGGCTGCGGCAGGATGCGCGCCTCCTGCATGCGCGAGGGATCGAGCCCGTACTGGTGCACGCAGCGCCGCCATGAATTCTGGATGATGGCGTCGTGCGCGATCCGGTCCGCCAGCACGGCGGGCGGGGCAATGTATGTGGTGGCCTGGACCACTGTTTCGATGTGCTCGCGTTGCCGCAGGTCCATCGCTGTCTCCTGGTCGTCGCTGCCGTCGGCCCTGGGAGTGGTCCCTGTGGGCGGTGGATCGGGCGGACTGTCGGGGCGCGGGCTGCGTGGCTGCGCCTTTCTGGTATCTCCGGGCCTTCTAATGTATCCGAGCGCGTCGGCCGCACGCAAACGAGAATCCCTGGGGCCTGCGCCGCCGGCCTTGCAAGTGGCGCCCACGGCATCCCGCCCTCAGCCGGCCCGGCGGCCGCTCAAGGGACGAAAACGCGGCCGCCGCCGCGCAGGTTCTGGCCGAGCAAGCGCAGTCGATGATGCGCGCAATGTCGGCATCCCGGGCTGGCGGCCTGACGTCGTTCAGACGCCTGCCGCGGTCTTCAGGCTGCGCGCTGCCTCGGCCGCGATGGCGAACGAGCGCAGCCGCGCCTGGTGGTCGTAGATCTGGCCGGTCAGCATCAGCTCGTCCGGGCGCAGGTCGTCGACGAAGCGCTGCATGCCGGCGCGCACCGTTTCCGCATCGCCAACCACCGAGCAGGCCAGCGAGCGGCGGATATGGTCGGCCTCGCTCTCGGTCCACAGCGACTCTATATCGTCCACCGGCGGGCGCAATTGCCCGGGCGTGCCGCGCACCAGCGCCAGGAACTGCTGCTGCAGCGAGCTGAACAACCGGCGCGCGTGGTCGCCGCTCTCGGCCGCGAACACATTGAGGCCGAGCATCACATAGGGCCGGTCCAGCGTTTCCGACGGCCGGAACGTGCGGCGGTACAGGTCCACCGCCTGGCGCATGAAGCCCGGCGCAAAGTGCGAGGCAAAGGCGAACGGCAATCCCATCGCCGCAGCCAGCTGCGCGCTGAACAAGCTCGATCCCAGCAGCCAGATCGGCACCTTCAGCCCCGCGCCCGGTACCGCGCGCAGGCGCTGGCCGGGACGCACGTCATCGAAGTAGGCCTGCAGTTCTTCCACATCCTGCGGGAAGGTATCCGCGCTGTCGGCCGACAGGTGCCGGCGCAACGCGCGCGCGGTGGCCTGGTCGGTGCCGGGCGCGCGGCCCAGACCCAGGTCAATGCGGCCCGGGTACAGCGAGGCCAGCGTGCCGAACTGCTCGGCGATCACCAGCGGCGAATGGTTGGGCAGCATCACGCCGCCCGAGCCCACGCGGATGCTCTGCGTGCCGTTGGCGACATAGCCGATCAGCACCGCGGTGGCGGCGCTGGCGATGCCGGGCATGTTGTGATGCTCGGCCAGCCAGAAGCGGTGATAGCCCAGTTGCTCGGCGTGGCGGGCGAGGTCCAGCGAATTGCGCATGGCCTGGCCAGCGTCGCTGCCTTCAGGGATGGGGGCGAGGTCTAGCACGGACCAGGCGACGCCTGCTTCGGTGGGGATTTGTTCGCGATGCATGATGGTCGATGGCAGGCGGCGTACGCAACACGTTGCGCCGCCGCGGCAATGCGGATGGATCGCTATCTTAGAGAGGCCGGGCCAATCGTGCTGGCGGCCGGATCGCGGCCCTTCGGGCGGCGTGGGTATCGGCGACGGCCCGGCGCGCCGTTGCCTCTTGTTGTGCCTCTAGTTGCCTCAGGCCAGCAGCGCGCGCCCCACGACGCCACCCAGCACGCGCTGGCCGATCGCATGGCCCAGCGCGCGATAGCTTTCCCATTGCGCCTCATCGAAGAACTGGTCGGCGGTGGCTTGCTGCGGAAAGGTGGGATGCGCCGCGCCGTACTGGCGCACGTCCGCCAGCGCCCATGACACCAGCCGCGGCTTGAGCAGCACGATGCGGCAGACCCGCGCGCGCGGCGCCGCGCATCCCGGCTCGGTGCGATAGACGTTGAGCAGCACCGCACATTTGTCTGGCCGCTTGTCGTCACCCTCCGCGCCCGGCAGGAAATCCTCCGGCACGCCGAAGACGCGGCTCAGCACCGGATGCGTGGTGGCCGCCTCGGTATCGACCACGATCTCGAGCCCGTAATCGATGCGCGCCAGCCGGATCAGGTTGGCCAGGTCGCCGAAGCGGTAGTCGGGATCGCCGCCGCAATCGCACAGCACGATCAGCGAGACGTCACGCCCGGGACGCAGCAGTTCATAGACACCGGTGTTGTCGAAGTGGCCGCCGTCGGACAGGTATTGCCAGCCGCGCCGCGTGCCATGGAAGCGCGCGGCCAGCTCGCAGCCGAGGTAATACTGCGTGCGAAACAGCGCCATGCCGGCGGCGAGCCACGGATGCGAGGCGCGTTCGGGCTGGCGCCGCGCCCGGCCCCGGCGGCCGCCCTCGCGCGCATGGCTGGCCGGGTACGACGGCCACCACGTGCCCAGCCGCAGGTTGGCCAGGCCAAGCAGCAGCGAGGTGCCAAGCGTGGTCGCGCGCCCCAGCCCGGTCGATACCACCGCGCCCGAGATCGCGATCCAGTCGCCCACGGTGCGCGATTGGGCCAGCTTGCCGGACGAAGGCCATGACACATCGGGGCAGCAGGCCCAGCCATCGATGGTGAAGCGCGCGTACGCATCCGGCGCGAGGGTGGCCGCCGCGCCCGGCTGCGCCACGCAGGCGCCGGGCGCCAGGCACAGCGGCTTGCCCTTGCGGTCGCGCTGCACCAGCTGTTCGGCCGGGTCGACGGTCAGGTTCAGCGTGACGTTGATCAGGTGCAGCGGCGCCAGCACGCGCGGATCGTAATAGGTGTTCAGGCTGAGCTGGTCGCCCGCCACCGGCTCGGCCACGCTGAAGCGTTCGCGCTGGCGGCCGTCCGGGTCCGCGCCCGGATCGGGCGCGGCAAAGCGTTCGCCGTTGGACGCGCCCAGGAACGCGCGCGTCAGCCGCGCCGCGTAGAACGGCTGCAGCGTGGACAGGTTCAGGAAGCCGGCAAATTGCCCCGCCACCAACGCCAGCACCAGCGCCACCACGGTCAGCGTGAATAGGGCCGGACCGGTATAGGCGGTGCCGTACACCAGCCAGTCGACCGGCTCGCGCCCGTCCCAGCGCACCCACAGCACCAGCCACGACCACAGCACGAACAGCAGCAGCGCCAGCACCGCCGCCGCCGCGCCGGCCAGCAGCGACACCGGCAGCCTGGCACCCAGCGCACGCCACGGCGTAGCGGCGCTGCCCTTGCGGCCTTCGTCGAGCCAGCGCGAGCCGTAGCGCACCAGCCAGACCAGCACGCCGAGCACGCCCGCCGGCAGCGCCGCGCCCCACGGATGGCGCACTGCGTGGGCATAGAGGTAGGCGGTACGCGCGGCGGTATCGGCAAGGCCCAGCGCCGCCAGCCACAGCGTCAGCGTAAAGGCGCCGCGCAGCGCGCGCGTGGCGCGCACGCGGTAGGCGGCCACGGTGGGCGGCTCGCCCCGCAGCAGCAGCAGGCAACACAGCACGCCCAGCAGTGTCAGCACGCCGAGCGTGGCGAACAGCCCGCCAGTGACCAGCCCGCGGCCGAGCCATTCCGACCAGCGCGCCGCGCCCAGCAGCATGAGTGCGAGCAGCGTGGCCACCAGCGGCGCCGGGGCAAGAAAGCGCGCCGCCGCCTGCGGATCGTTGGCGCGCGGATAGACCAGCCAGTACGCCAGCCCGGGCGGCACCGCGCCGACCACGGCCGTGACCAGCGGCAGCCACAGCAGCGTGCTCCACCAGATTGCGTAGCGCCCTTCGTTGAAGGCCTGCCGCGCGTCGTGCAGCAGGTCCATCTCATAGCGGCCGAGCCCATAGGACACACCGACCGCGACGTGCTGGCCGAGCGCCAGCACGGCCAGCAACACCAGCAGCGCGCTGCCGATCACGTAATGCATGGCGAGCCAGTTGCGCACCACCAGCGCGGCGGCATAGAGGTTGTCGCCGGCGCCGGTGGGCGACAGGTAGCGGCCGTTCTCGCGCAGCCACGCCACCGCGCCGCGCCCGGGATCGGCGGCGTAGGACACCGAGGTGTGGATGCGCCCAGGCGGCTCGCATTGCAGCGTGTGGTAGGCGTCGGCCGCGGCCTGGACCGGGCTGGTGCCCCGGCGCAGGCGGCCGGGCACGAACAGGCTGACGAAGAAGGCGCCGAGATAGCCGCCGCCGCTGACGGTGGACAGGTAGTCGAACTGCGCCAGCAGTGAGGCCAGGCCCGGCACGGCCTGCGCCGCTGCCGCGGTCGCAGCGGCCGGCGTGACCGGGTGCTGCGCCGGGGCTTCCGGGGCGGGCGCCGGCTGCACGGCTTCGGCGGGCAGCTCAGTGCCCGACAGCGCCTGCATCACGCCAAGGCAGAAGGTGGCGCTGCGGATGCCACCGCCCGACAGCGCCAGCGCCCAGTTGCGCTGGCCTTCGCTCACGCGCGGCGCGATGCCGAGCTGGCGGCGTCGGTGCGCGATGCGGGTCGCCTCATCGCCTGTTCCGCCAGTTCCCCCGGATCCGTGCTCTTCCGCGGTCATGCGGGCCTCCCGGTTGCAGTCGGTCTGCGCCAAGTATAGGCGGCGGCGCATGGCGAAGCGGCTGGCCTGGCGCGGTGATATCCGCCAAGCGCGGCAGGCGTCCTGGCGCCAGGCGCCCGGTGTCAGCCGTCAACCCGCCGCGGCGTGGCCCGGATCGGTGTGCGTCGCGGCCGGCGCAGCGTCGCCGTGGCGCCGCTTCCATTCGTCGAAGCCGCCGGCCAGTGCCCAGGTCCTGGCATAGCCGGCGGTGCGCAGGTGCTCGGCCAGCAGCGCGGCGGACAGCTCATGGGGGCAGGCGCAATAGACCACGATGTCTGCCTTCTCGGGTGGCACGCCGAGCGCGTCGAGGCTGTCCAGCGCCCCCTGCAGGTCCAGCACCACCGAGCCGGGGATGCGCTCCATCGGCACATCGCCATGCGCGCGCACGTCGATCACCACGGGCAGGCTGCCGGCCTGCCGGCGCGCTTCCAGTTCATCCACCGACATGCGCGGCACGCGCCGGGTGCGGCGCAGCAGGCGCAAGCGGCGCCACCAGCGCCACGCCAGGAACAGCGCAAATGCCGCCACCACCGCCACCACCGCCATGTGACCGTAGGTGCTGAAGCCCTCCAGGATGGCATCGATAAAATCGCTGAACACCACGCCCACCAGCAAGCCGCTGCCAGCCCACACCAGCGAGCCGATCGCGTCGTAGAACAGGAACACCGACAGCGGCGTGCCGGTCATGCCGGCCATCGCGGTGGACAGCGCACCGGCGCCCGGCAGCAGCTTGGCAAACACCAGCGAACGCGGGCCCACGCGCAGGTACAGCGACTGGGTCTGGCGGATGCAGGAATCAGGCGAGATCGAGACCTTGCAGATGGTGCGCAGCATCGGCTGCCCGAGCCGGCGCCCGGCAAAGTACCAGCCGGTATCGGCGATCAGGCAGGCGATGATCACGGCGGCCAGCACCGCGCCGATCGACGGCCCGGTCTCCTGCATGCCCAGCGCGCCGGCCACGAACAACATCGGATACGCCGGAATCGGCAGGCCCGCCTGCTCGACCAGCACGTTCAGGAACACCAGCATCAGCCCGTGGTTTTCCAGCAAGGCCTGTAACTCTCCCACCGCTCTCTCCCCGTCAGTCCAGGATGCCAGTGTGCCAGTCGCGAAGGCCCAATGCACCGGGCGCGTTTGCATGGGTGTTTCAAATTTACTGAGCGCGCGAGGCGGCTTGATATGTCGGCTGAGGCACGATGCTGAATTACGTTGTCCTACAACAGCGCCATCGCGGCAAGCCCTCGGCGGGGCATCGGGAAAGCGCCTCAACGCACGCTTGCCCTCCCCGCTCAGTCCTACTGCCGGCGCGCCTTCCCGCCGAAACACCGCGTTCCTCCCTGTAAACCCCGACGGTCCCTTCACCCTATTGCCTTTACCCGGTCATTGTCGTACGATGACTGATAACTCGAATGTCCCGCAGGACCGGGTTGACCGACAACCGCCACCCTGGGCCCCCGGCCCGATCAGGAATTCGCCAATGCTCGCACCCAACGAACTCAAGAAAATCGTCTCGGAAGGCCTGCTCTCCTTCCCCGTCACCGACTTCGACCGCGCAGGCAACTTTGCGCCCAAGCCCTACGCCGACCGCCTGGAATGGCTGGCTCCGTACGGCGCCACCGCACTGTTCGCCGCCGGCGGCACCGGCGAGTTCTTCTCGCTGACTCCGGCCGACTACACCGCCGTGGTCGACACCGCGGTCCGCACCTGCGCCGGCAAGGTGCCCATCCTGGCCGGCGCCGGCGGCCCGACCCGCACCGCCATCGCCTACGCGCAGGAAGCCCAGCGCCTGGGCGCGGCCGGCGTGCTGCTGCTGCCGCACTACCTGACCGAAGCCAGCCAGGACGGCATCGCCGCCCACGTGGAAGAGGTGTGCAAGTCGGTGGATATCGGCGTGATCGTCTACAACCGCGCCAACTCCAGGCTGGATGCCACACAACTGGCCCGCCTGGCCGACCGTTGCCCCAACCTGATCGGCTTCAAGGACGGCGTGGGCGATATCGAGGCGATGGTCAGCATCCGCCGCAAGCTGGGCGACCGCTTCTCCTACCTGGGCGGCCTGCCCACCGCCGAGGTCTATGCCGCAGCCTACAAGGCGCTGGGCGTGCCGGTGTATTCGTCGGCGGTGTTCAACTTCATCCCCAAGACCGCGATGGACTTCTACCGCGCCATCGCCGCGGATGACCACGACACCGTGGGCCGCCTGATCGACAACTTCTTCCTGCCGTACCTGGTCATCCGCAACCGCAAGGCCGGCTATGCCGTCAGCATCGTCAAGGCAGGTGCCCGCCTGGTCGGCCGCGATGCCGGCCCGGTGCGCGCGCCGCTGACCGACCTGACCGACGAAGAGATGGAAATGCTGGGCACGCTGATCAACAAGCTCGGCCCGCAGTAATCCGTCCTGCATTGCATATCGACAGGCCGGCCGCGGGGCACATTGCCCTCCGGCCGGCTTGTTCCGCTTGTTCTCACACAAATTACGCTGACAAGGAAACCTTCCATGCACATCACCGGCGACATGCTGATCGGCGCGCAAGCCGTGCGCGGCTCCGAATCCCTGCTGCAGGCCATCAACCCGGCCACGGGCGAAGCCCTTGGCCCTGACTTCCACGGTGGCGGCCAGGCCGACGTCGAGCGCGCCTGCGCACTGGCCGAAGCTGCCTTCGACACCTATCGCAACACCACGCCCGAGCAGCGCGCGGCCTTTCTCGAGGCGATCGCCGCGGGCATCGAGGCACTGGGCGACACGCTAATCGAGCGCGCCAACCTGGAAAGCGGCCTGCCCATTGCACGCCTGCAGGGCGAGCGCGGCCGCACCGCCGGCCAACTGCGCCTGTTCGCCACCGTGCTGCGCGAAGGCCGCTGGCAACAGGCCACCTTCGACGCCGCGCTGCCCGAGCGCAATCCGCCGCGCCCCGACCTGCGCATGCAACGCATCGCCATCGGCCCGGTGGCGGTGTTCGGCGCCAGCAACTTCCCGCTGGCGTTTTCCGTGGCCGGCGGCGACACCGCTTCGGCACTGGCCGCTGGCTGCCCGGTGGTGGTCAAGGCGCACTCGGCGCACCTGGGCACGTCCGAGCTGGTCGGGCGCGTGATCCAGAAGGCGGTGCGTGATGCCGGCCTGCCGGAAGGCGTGTTCTCGCTGCTGGTCGGCGCGGGCAATGTGGTCGGCACGGCGCTGGTGTCGCATCCGGCGATCCAGGCGGTCGGCTTCACCGGCTCGCGTTCGGGCGGCATGGCGCTGATGCAGGCGGCCAACGCACGCCCGCAGCCGATCCCCGTCTACGCCGAGATGAGCAGCATCAACCCGGTGTTCCTGATGCCCGCCGCGCTGCAAGCGCGCGGCGCCGAAATCGGCCGCCAGCTGGTGGATTCGCTGGTGCTGGGCGTCGGTCAGTTCTGTACCAACCCCGGGCTGGTGATCGGCATCGAAGGCCCGGCGCTCGACCAGTTCCGCGCCGCGGCGCTGGACGCGCTGGCGGGCAAGCCGGCGGCGACGATGCTGACGCCGGGCATCCATGCGGCCTACGAGAAGGGGGTGGCGCAGCTGTCGTCGCTCGACGGGCTGCAGCGCATCGGTAATGGCGTGGCAGCCACCGGCACCAACCAGGCCCGCCCGGTGATGTTCGAAACCACCGCGGCGCAGTTCCTGGCCGATCATCGCATGCAGGCCGAGGTCTTCGGCCCGTCGACGGTGCTGGTGGTCTGCCGCGACCTGGAGGAAATGCTCGCACTGGCACGCCAGCTCGAAGGCCAGCTCACCGCCACCATGCAGCTTGACGACGCCGACCACGACGCCGCGCGCCGCCTGCTGCCGGTGCTCGAGCGCAAGGCCGGCCGCGTGCTGTGCAACGGCTACCCCACCGGCGTGGAAGTGGCCTACGCGATGGTGCATGGCGGGCCGTTCCCGGCGACTTCGGATGTGCGCTCGACTTCTGTCGGCACCACCGCGATCGATCGCTTCCTGCGTCCGGTCTGCTACCAGAACCTGCCGCAGGCATTGCTGCCGGAAGCAGTGAAGGGTTGATCGCCCAGGCCCCGCCGCGCGCGGGGCCGCTTCTTTTAAGTAGTAGCGTCCAACAAAAAACGCCCGCGAAGGGCGTTTCTTGTTGGAGCTGCTATTGAATTGCCGCCGGCACGGCCGGCATTGCCGGCCGCAAGCTTGCGCTTCAGGCGTCCAGCTTGATGCCGGCCTGCTTGACGACACCGGCCCAGCGCGCCTGCTCGGTGGAGAAGAACTTGCCGGTTTCAGCCGGCGTCATCGTCACCACTTCAGCCCCCTGCGCCACCAGTTGCGAGCGCAGTTCCGGCGCACGGATGATCTTGATCAGCTCGGCGCTGAGGCGCGCCACCAGCGCATCCGGCATGCTCGCCGGCGCCATCACGCCCTGCCACGTGCCCGACTCGAAATTCGGCACGCCCTGCTCGGCGATGGTCGGCACGTTCTGCAGCAGCGGCATGCGCGTGCGCTTGGACTGGGCGATCACCTTGAGCTTGCCCGACTGCACATGCGGCAGCGTGGCCAGCATGCCGTTCATCAGCACCTGCGCGCTGCCGCCGACGGTATCGGCGATCGCCTGCGAGCCGCCCTTGTACGGCACGTACTGCCACTTGGCGCCGGTGGCCTGTTCCACCGCCACGCCCGCCAGGTGCGGCGCGCTGCCGATCGCGGTCACGGCGAAGTTCAGCTGGCTGCGCTTGGACAGCTCGACCAGTTCCTTCAGGTTGCTGACCTGCACCGACGGATGCACCACCAGCAGGTGCGGCGAGTAGGCCAGCATCGTCACCGGCTTGAGGTCCTTGGCGATATTGAAGCTCAGCTTGGTGTACACCGACGGGCTGATCGCCAGCGCGCCGATATCGCACAGCATCAGCGTGTGGTTGTCGGTGGCCTGCGCGACCATCGCCGCGCCGACGTTGCCGTTGGCGCCCGGCTTGTTGTCCACCACCACGGACTGGCCCAGCGCCTCGCCCAGCTGCTTGCTGATCAGGCGCGCGATGATGTCGGACGAGCCGCCGGCGGTGTACGGCACCACCAGGCGGATGGGGCGGGTCGGCCAGGCCTGCTGCGCGGCGTGCGCGCCGGTGGCCAGGCCGGCGAGCGGGCCGGCGGCGATGCCCGCGGCCAGCGCGGAAGTCTGCTTGAGGAAGATGCGGCGTCCCTGGGTCATGTTGTGTCTCCGTTGTCGTTGCAATGCGCCGGCGCGGCACGGTTGACGTGCGGCGGCCGGCGCGGTCGAGTCTTTAATTGGGTGTGGTCGGGGTCCGTGCGCTCAATCCAGCACGATGCGGCCCTTCTCGATCACGGTCTTCCAGCGCTCCAGCTCCTGGGCCTCGAACTGGTTGAACTGCTCCGGCGTATTGGCGACCACCTCGAAGCCGCTCTCGGCCAGCTTCTGGCGCATCTTGGGATCGTTCAGCGCGCCCACCAACGCGCCGTGCAGGCGCGTCTTCACGTCGGCGGGCAGGCCACGCGGCGCGGCCACGCCTTGCCACGAGTAGACCTCGACGTCCTTCACGCCCGCTTCGGCCATGGTGGGCACGTTAGGCAGCACTGCCGAGCGCTTGTCGGAAGTCACCGCCAGCGCCTTGAGCTTGCCGGTGCGGATGTGCTGCAGCACAGCGTTGACGTTCTGGAACGACACATCGACCTGGCCGGCGAGCAGGTCCGAGATCGCCGGTGCGCCGCCCTTGTAGGGCACGTGCAGGCCGTCGGTGCCGGTCCTCTGCCAGAACAGCGCGGCGGTCAGGTGGTCGGAAGAGCCCGCGCCGGACGAGGCAAAGCTCACCTTGCCCGGGTTCTTCTTCATATGGGCCACCAGTTCTTGCAGGTTGTTGGCCGGGAACTTCGGGTTGGCTACCAGCACGTTGGGCGCGCGCACCGCCACCGTCAGCAGGTCGAAATCCTTGGCCGGGTCATAGCCCAGGTTTTTCTGCAGGAACGGGTTGACGGCATAGACGCCGATCGAGGCCACCATCATGGTGTAGCCGTCCGCGGGCGCGCGCTTGACGAAGGTCGCACCGATCGCGCCGGTCGCGCCAGGCTTGTTGTCGACCACGAACGGCTGGCCGAGCTTGTCATTGAGCGGCTGCGTCAGCATGCGCGCGATGGTGTCGCTGGAGCCGCCCGCGGGGAACGGCACCACCACCGACACGGGGCGTTGCGGCCATTCCTGCGCCGCGTCCGCCGTGCCGGCGCTCAGCGCCGCCACCGCGAGGACCGAACCGAAAGCCATGGCGCGCAGCCAGTCTTGCAGGCGCAGCGCGCCAGTGCGTTGGAAGGGATACATCGTCTGTCTCCTGCTGTGTCTTGTACTGGGACTGGCCCGCCGTCGTGGCGACGGCGGCCGTGGATGTTGCTGGATGGGATTGTCGGGGCTGCCTTAGTGCACCTTCAGCGCACCATGCAGGGCGCCTTGTTGTTGAACTTCCAGTTCGGGATCAGGAACTGCATGGCGATGGCATCGTCGCGCGCGCCCAGGCCCTTGCTCTGGTACAGCGCATGGGCACGGCCCAACGCATCCATGTCGAGTTCCACGCCCAGGCCCGGCGTCCTGGGCACCTGCACCAGCCCGCCTTCGATCTTCAGCGGCGCCTTGGTCAGCGGTTCGCCGTCCTGCCAGATCCAGTGCGTGTCGATGGCGGTGACGCGACCCGGCGCGGCCGCGGCCACGTGGGTGAACATCGCCAGCGAGATATCGAAGTGGTTGTTCGAATGCGAGCCCCAGGTCAGGCCCCACTCGGCGCACATCTGCGCCACGCGCACCGAACCCTGCATGGTCCAGAAGTGCGGGTCGGCCAGCGGGATGTCGACCGACTGCAGGCGCACCGCATGGCCCATCTGGCGCCAGTCGGTGGCGATCATGTTGGTGGCGGTGGGCAGGCCGGTGGCGGTGCGGAACTCGGCCATGATCTCGCGGCCGGAATAGCCGTCCTCGGCGCCGCACGGGTCTTCGGCGTAGGCGAGCACGCCGCGCTTGTCGCGGCACAGGCGCACGGCCTCGGCCAGCGACCAGGCGCCGTTGGGGTCCAGCGTGATGCGCGCCTTTGGGAAGCGCTCGGCCAGTGCGAGAATCGCTTCCATCTCTTCTTCGCCGCGCAGCACGCCGCCCTTGAGCTTGAAGTCGTTGAAACCGTAGCGGTCGTAGGCGGCCTCGGCCAGGCGCACCACGGCCTCGGGCGTCATCGCCACTTCATTGCGCAGGCGGAACCAATCGTTTTCGGCGTTGGGCTCGGTGCGGTAGTCCAGCGTAGTGCGCTGGCGGTCGCCGATATAGAACAGGTAGCCGAGCATCTCCACGGCGTCGCGCTGCTGGCCTTCGCCCAGCAGTGCCGCCACCGGCACCTCCAGGTGCTGGCCGAGCAGGTCGAGCAGCGCCGACTCCAGCGCGGTCACGGCGTGGATGGTGATGCGCAGGTCGAAGGTCTGCAGGCCGCGGCCGCCGGCGTCGCGGCTGGCAAAGGTGGCGCGCACGCGGTTCAGGATGGCCTGGTACTGGCCGATGGGCTGGCCGACCAGCAGCGGACGCGCATCTTCCAGCGTCTGGCGGATGCCCTCGCCGCCCGGCACTTCGCCCACGCCGGTATGGCCGGCGCTGTCGCGCAGGATCACGATATTGCGCGTGAAGTACGGGCCATGGGCGCCTGACAGGTTCATCAGCATGCTGTCATGCCCGGCCACGGGGACTACGGTGAGTTCGGTGACGACCGGGGTATGGGCGGCGGCGGCGGATTGGGTCATTTCTGGGGTGTCTCCGGCATTTCCGAGTCGAGCGTAGTATCGTCCACCCGACACATCGTGTTGCGTATGTTATCTGTCATCGTATGACTGATAACCCAGTATAATGAGGCCATCTCGAACCGGTCAAGTCCGGGAAACCCCACCCGTATCCGCCATGCCTAACTCTACTTCCGCCCAGTCCGCCCCGCCCGTCACTCCTGCGCCGCTGCGCCGCCGCGGCCGCACGCTTGCCGAGGAAGTGGTGCAAACCCTCGGCGAAGAGATCAGCCAGGGCCGGCTCAAGCCTGGCGACAAGCTGCCAACCGAGTCGGAGATCATGGCGTCGATGGGGGTGAGCCGCACGGTCGTGCGCGAAGCGCTGTCGCGGCTGCAGGCCAGCGGGCTGGTGGAGACGCGCCACGGCATCGGCACCTTCGTGCTGGCGCGCGCGGCGGAGGCGCCCTCGCCTTTCCGCATCGGGCCGGATGCGCTCGGCACCGCCATGGACGTGATGGCCATGCTGGAATTCCGCGTCAGCCTGGAGGCCGAGGCGGCGGGCTTGGCCGCCACGCGCCGCACCGACGCGCAGCTGGCGGCGATGCGCCAGGCGCTGGACGAAATCAAGCGCAACGCCGGCGCCGGCAATGACGCCGTGGACAGCGATTTCGCCTTCCATCTGGCGATCGCGCGCGCCACCGGCAACCGCTATTTCACCGACATCATGGGCCACCTGGGCACCATGGTGATCCCGCGCAGCCGCCTGCAGGTCAGCACGCCCGAGCGCGAGCAGTACCTGGAGCGCGTCAATATCGAGCACGAGAACATCTACGACGCGATCGAGCGGCGCGACCCCGATGGCGCCAAGGCGGCCATGCGCATGCACCTGACCAACAGCCGGGAACGGCTGCGCAAGGCCTCCGGCCCGGCCTGACGGCCCGCCGCGCGCAGGCGCGGCTTGCGGCCTAAGTCATACGATGTCTAATGAGAAGGAAGGGGTCACTTACGGCGTCAGCCGGCACCGGCGCGCAAAAGCCCACCAGTTCCACCAGCGACGACACCTGCAGCTTGGCCATGATCCGGGCCTTGTAGCTGCTGACGGTCTTGTTGCTGATAAAGAGGCTGGTGCTGATGGCCTTGTACGACATGCCGCGCGCCAGCATCTGCAGCACCACCAGTTCCTTGTCGGACAGCCGCCGCAGCATCTCCTCGTCCGCCGACATGGCCTGGCGCGTCGCGCCGTCGCGGCCCATGGCCGGGAACACGGTGTAGCCGGCCAGCACCGCTTCGACCGCGCGCAGGATTTCCTTGAGGTCCTGGGTCTTGCTGACAAAGCCCTGCGCGCCCGCCTGCCATGAGCGGCTGACGAACACCGCCGGGTCCAGCGCCGTCACCACCAGGATGCGTATCTGGGGATGGATCGCGCGCAGGCGCGGGGCGACATCCAGCCCGCTCGAGCGCGGGATGTCCAGGTCCAGCAACACAAGCTCGGGCGTGCGCAGGCGCACCAGCTCGATCGCGCACTGTCCGTTGTCAGCCTCGATCACTTCGTCCACGCCGAGCAGTTGCAGCAGGTGGTTCTTGAGCACCAGCCGCATCGCCGGATGGTCGTCAACGATCAGGATGGTTGTCATGCGTGGGTCCGTAGTCCGTGGGAGGCATCGGCTGAAGGAACAGCTCCGGCGGCGCATCCCCTAAAGGGGGCAGGGTGGGATGACAGGGCGGCAAACAGGCCGCTGCGCGATGCAGCGCCAGCATAGGGAGACGCGAAGGCGTGCAGGATGGGAGGAATCCGCAACGTATAGCAGCAGAACCTTAGGTCGGCCTCAGACGCTGAGGTACGGTGTCTCTGCCGCGTCCCCCTGCACACCGCAGGGGCAACGGCAAACGGCCAGTGGTGCTACTCTATTCCAGCGTGTTTCACCCATGGAGAACACCGTGCCCCGCAAGACCCCCATCGAGCGCTACCGCAACATCGGCATCAGCGCGCATATCGACGCCGGCAAGACCACGACGACCGAGCGCATCCTGTTTTATACGGGCGTCAACCACAAGCTGGGCGAAGTGCACGATGGCGCTGCCACCATGGACTGGATGGAGCAGGAACAGGAGCGCGGCATCACCATCACCTCGGCTGCCACCACGGCCTTCTGGAAAGGCATGGCCGGCAACTACCCCGAACACCGCATCAACATCATCGATACGCCGGGACACGTCGACTTCACCATCGAAGTCGAGCGCTCCATGCGCGTGCTCGACGGCGCCTGCATGGTCTACGACGCGGTGGGCGGCGTGCAGCCGCAATCGGAAACCGTCTGGCGCCAGGCCAACAAGTACGCGGTACCGCGCATCGCCTTCGTCAACAAGATGGACCGCGTCGGCGCCGACTTCTTCCGCGTGCAGACGCAGATCGCCGATCGCCTCAAGGGCCGCGCCGTGCCGATCCAGATCCCGCTCGGCGCCGAGGACCACTTCCTGGGCGTGATCGACCTGGTCAAGATGAAGGCCATCGTCTGGGACGATGCCAGCCAGGGCGTGCGCTTTGAATACCAGGACGTTCCGGCCGAACTGCTCGCCACCGCGCAGGAATGGCGCGACAAGATGGTCGAGGCCGCCGCCGAGGCCGACGAGGCGCTGCTTAACCAATACCTGGCGGGCGAGCCACTGACCGAAGAGCAGATCAAGCGTGGCCTGCGCAAGCGCACCATCGCCAACGAGATCGTGCCGATGCTGTGCGGCAGCGCTTTCAAGAACAAGGGCGTGCAAAGCATGCTCGACGCCGTGGTCGACTACCTGCCCTCGCCCGCCGACGTGCCCGCCATCATGGGCCATACCGAGGACGACCGCCACGCCGAGCGCCACCCGACCGACGACGAGCCGTTCTCCGCGCTCGCGTTCAAGATCATGACCGACCCGTTTGTCGGCCAGCTGATCTTCTTCCGCGTGTATTCCGGCGTGGTCAATTCCGGCGACAGCGTCTACAACCCGCTCAAGGGCAAGCGCGAGCGCCTGGGCCGCATCCTGCAGATGCATGCCAACGTGCGCCACGAGATCAAGGAAGTGCGCGCCGGCGATATCGCGGCGGCGGTCGGCCTGAAGGAAGCCACCACCGGCGACACGCTGTGCGACCCCGACAAGGTCATCATCCTGGAACGGATGAGTTTCCCCGAGCCGGTGATCTCGCAGGCGGTGGAGCCAAGGACCAAGGCCGACCAGGAAAAGATGGGCATCGCGCTGAACCGCCTGGCGCAGGAGGACCCGTCCTTCCGCGTGGCCACCGACGAGGAATCCGGCCAGACCATCATCTCCGGCATGGGCGAGCTGCACCTGGAAATCCTGGTGGACCGCATGCGGCGCGAGTTCGGCGTGGAAGCGTCGGTCGGCAAGCCGCAGGTGGCCTACCGTGAGACCATCCGCCACGCGGTCAAGGACGTGGAAGGCAAGTTCATCAAGCAGTCCGGCGGGCGCGGCCAGTACGGCCACGTGGTGCTCAACCTCGACCCGCTGCCGCATGGCGGCGGCTATGAATTCGTCGACGCGATCAAGGGCGGCGTGGTGCCGCGCGAGTTCATCCCGGCGGTGGACAAGGGCATCAAGGAGACCATGCAGTCAGGCGTGCTGGCCGGCTACCCGGTGGTCGACATCAAGGCCACGCTGGTGTTCGGCTCGTATCACGACGTCGATTCCAATGAAAACGCCTTCCGCATGGCCGGCTCGATCGCCTTCAAGGAAGGCATGCGCCGGGCCAAGCCCACGCTGCTCGAGCCGATGATGTCGGTCGAGGTGGAAACGCCCGAGGAATTCACCGGCAACGTGATGGGCGACCTGTCCTCGCGCCGCGGCATGGTCCACGGCATGGAAGACATCGCGGGCGGCGGCGGCAAGATCGTGCGCGCCGAGGTGCCGCTGGCGACGATGTTCGGCTACTCGACCACGCTGCGCTCGCTGACGCAGGGGCGTGCGACTTTCACGATGGAGTTCAAGCACTATGCCGAGGCGCCGGCCAATGTGGCAGAGGCGGTGATTTCGGCGAAGAAGGGATAAAGACCAGCGGCAGACGCTGGTTTTCTCCCCTCTCCCGCCTGCGGGGGAGAGGGCAGGCGCATCAAAGCCCTCCCCCTTATCACTTCAACACACCGCCGCCGTCCTCGACCCCGGCACCTCCCGCTCCACCGCCTCGCCCCGCGCGCCGACAAAGATGCGGCGCACCGTATAAGTCCTCGCTGAAGCGTTCCGGATGGAATTCGCTGAGGAAGAACTGGGCGATCTCTTCCGGCGCATCGGCATGCGCGTATGAGCGGCCGGTCATGCCGATGCATAGCCCCTCTGAGCCCCATTCGTCACTTTCAAGGGGTGCGCGCGCAATGCGGGTAAACTACCGCCTGTTCGCCGCGCCGGGGACCGCCCCGGTCACGCCTTTTACGTCACACCGGCAATAGCCGGAACGACCTCCGAAGTGGGCGCCGGCGAACCCACCCCAGGCCTTCGGGCCGCTCCCCGTGGCGCCGCAAGCCGGCGCCGCACAAGGCTTGCCCGGCATCATTGCCGGCATTCGCCGCCACCAAGGCACCACGCCCACTTCGACCCTCGCCCGGGCCGCGCGCACCGTTGCGTCCGCCCGATGACGACCCGCGTGCCCCCGCGCGGGACTGGAACCAGCAGGCCATCGGCCTGAAGGATTCGCCCCGGCGCGCGAGCCAAGCGCCCGACGAGTCCGACTTCCGGAGTAAATCCATGAAGAAGACAGCCAGCCACTGGCTGCTGGCGGCCGGGCTTTTGCCCGTCGCCGCCCACAACGCCCACGCCGCGCCCGGCGTGACCCTTTACGGCATCGTCAGCTCCGCGGTGCGCTACACCTCGAACCTGGACGGCCATCACAACGACCAGGCCGCGCTGGTGTCCGGCGGACTGGTCGGCAGCCGCTTCGGCCTGAAGGGCGATGAGGACCTGGGCGGCGGCAACCACGCCATCTTTCAGCTCGAGGCCGGCATCGGCAGCGACGACGGCCGCACCAGCTACAACGCGCTGTTCGGGCGCCAGGCCTATGCGGGCCTCTCCGGCAACTGGGGCAGCCTGACCTTCGGGCGCCAGTACAACGCGCTGAACAATATTGGCTGGGCCTTCAACCCGCTCGGCCAGGGCTGGGGCAATTTCTGGTCCGATCCGATCTATCTCGGCGGCGACATCTTTTTCCAGGATTACCGCATCAACAACAGCGTGGTCTACAAGCGCAGCTTCGGCCCGCTGACGCTGCAGCTGGACTACGGCGCCGGCGAGCAGCGCGGCAGCCTGGCACGCGGCACCACGCTGGGCGGCGGCCTGATGTACCAGCAGGGCGCGCTGGCGCTGGGCGCGGCCTATGACCAGCGCAAGAGCGACGATGGCGGCAACACCGTGCGCAACTATTCGGTGGGCGGCTCGTACGCGTTCGGCAAGGCCACCGCCTACCTCGGCCATATGGGCCGGCGCGAATCCGCAGGCGACGCGCGCTTCAATATCGCCTTCGCCGGCGTGGGCTACCAGCTCACGCCGGCGCTGCACCTGTCGGGCGCCTACTACCGCTACTGGCAAGGTGGCAACGTGACCACGCAGTTCCAGGATGTGCCGGCGATGCTGGGCAGCGGCAACGCCGACAGCATCGCCGTGGTGGCGGACTATGCGCTGTCCAAGCGCACCAGCCTGTACCTGGAAGCGGATGCCGTGCGCGCACGCGGCGGCGCGGTCGGCCGCGAGACCGAGTACTGGGCCGGCACGCCCGCCACCGACGTGGACAGCAGCACGCGCGTGGGTGTCATGCTGGGCATGCGGCATCAGTTCTGAGCGCCGCATCGCCCTCCACGCACAGTCCGAGCAGGAAGGCGCGCAGCGCGACGCCGATGTCGTGCGGCGCGTCCTCCTGGAGGTAGTGGATGCCGCTGACTGCAATCTCCTGCTGGTTGGGCCAGCCGCGGCAGTACGCCAGCGCCCGGCCGGTCAGCAGCACGCCGGGTTCTGCGCGCACCAGCAGCTTGGGCACGTTGCTGGCGGCCAGCCACTCGCCATAGGCGGCGACCGCTTCGGCCACGTCCGCGGGTTCGCCATCGATCGGCAGCTCGCGGGCCCACACCAGGGTCTGCCTGCGGGCGTCGGGCTGCGCGAACGGTGCGCGATAGACCGCCATCTCGGCGTCCGTCAACGGGCGCAGCACGCTGCGCGGCAGCACCGTTTCCACGAAGAAGTTGTCCTCCATCACCAGCCGCTCGCCGTCCGCGCCGCGCAGCGCGCGGAAAATCTGCTCGCGCGCGGGCGGGAAATCGCTCCAGCAGCGCGGCTGCACCAGCGCTTCCATATAGGCGATGGCGCGCACGCGGTGTGGATGGCGCCGGGCCCAGTCGAAGCCCAGCGCCGAGCCCCAGTCGTGCAGCACCAGCGTGACTTGTCCTTGCGGCACCACGGCGTCGAACCAGGCATCGAGATAGCGGGCATGATCGGCAAAGCGGCAGGCGCCGTCCGGGACCGGGCCGGACTGGCCCATGCCTGCGAGATCCGGCGCCAGGCAACGGCCGATGTCTTCGACGTGCGGGATGACGTTGCGCCACAGGTATGAGGAGGTTGGATTGCCGTGCAGGAACACGACCGGGTCGCCGTGCGCCGGGCCGGTATCGACATGCCGGATCACGGTGCCAGCCACCGCGACGTCGCGCCGCGGATGGGGATCGGCGGCGCTGATGGAAGAAAAGGCCTGGGTCTGCATGGCAGTGTCTCCTGCGTTGGTGGCGAATGACCCGATGCTAGAATCCCCGCCGGCTCAGTAACAGGACCAGATTCTCAAAAGATTATGGAACCAGTGAAGCGTGCTGATCCGGGCGCCAGCGCTGCCGGCCCTGCATTAGGCCTGGAACTCGCGATGCCGCCGCGCGGTTCGCGCCAGCGGCTGCAGGCGCTGCACCGGCAGCTGCGTACGGCCATCGTCGACGGCCGCCTTGCCGCGGGGCTGCAATTGCCGTCGAGCCGCGAGCTGGCCGCGACGCTTGGCATCGCGCGCAATACGGTGCTCGCCGCGTACGATCTGTTGCTGAGCGAGGGCTACATCGACACGCGGCCCGGGGGCGGCACGTTCGTGGCCGCGGTGGCACGCGCGCCGGTACGCCCGGAAGCCACGCCGCAGCCGGGTGCTGACCGGCGCACGCAGCTGAACCCGCTGTGGCGCGATCCGGCGGTGATCCGCATGACGCCGGGCACACGCTTTACCTACGACTTCGTCCTCGGGCTTCCCGACAAGACCGCGTTTCCGTTCGACGTCTGGCGGCGGTTGTCGGCGCGCGCCTTGCGCGGGCTGTCGCGGGCCCCGGCCGGCTATGCCGAGCCGGAAGGCCGGCCACTGCTGCGCGAAGCGATTGCCAGCCACGTCTCGTTCGCGCGCGCGGTGGCCTGCGGCGCTGACGACGTAGTCGTGACCTCCGGCGCGCAGCAGGCCTTCGACCTGATCGCGCGCGTGCTGGTCACGCCGGGCAAGACCGTGGTGGCCGTGGAAGACCCCGGCTATCCGCCGCTGCGCCATGCCTTTGCCGCGGCCGGGGCCCGGCTGGTGCCAGTGCCGGTGGACGACGAGGGCATGCAGGTAGACCATCTCCCCGCCGGCGCGCGCGTGATCTGCGTCACCCCCTCGCACCAGTTTCCGCTGGGCGCGACCCTGTCGCTGGCGCGGCGCCGCGCGCTGCTTGCCTTTGCGCGCCGCCACGGCGCGGTGGTGGTCGAGGACGACTACGATGGCGAATTCCACCACGGCGGCCGTCCGCTCGACGCCTTGCAGACGCTGGACCAGGACCAGCTGGTCTGGTACGTCGGCACGTTTTCCAAGAGCCTGTTCCCCGGCCTGCGGCTGGGCTACGCGGTGGTGCCGCCGTGGGCGCGCGATGCCGTGGTGGCTGCCCGGCAATACACCGACTGGCACAGCGCGTTGCTGGCGCAGGACACGCTGGCCGCTTTCATGGCCGAGGGGCACCTTGCCCGACACATTCGCAAGATGCGCGCGACCTACACCGGCCGGCACGACGCGGTGCTGGCCGCGCTGGCGCGCCACTGCGCCGGGCGCCTCGCCCCCCTGCCCGCCGACGCCGGCCTGCACCTTGCTGCGCGGTTGCACCCCCAGGCGGGCGATGCCCGCGCGCTGGCGCAAGCGGCAGCGGCCGCCGGCATCCGCGTGCTGCCGCTGGGCGAGCTGGCGCTCACGCCGGGCCGCGGCGCCGATGCGCTGGGCTTCGGCTTCGGCATGATCCGCGCCGAGCGTGTCGATGCCGCGATCCGGCGGCTGGCCACCCTGCTGCGCTGAAGCGCGCGCGCATCCCGCACGCGTCCTCCTACCGCCTTTTTTGCAAGCCGCGCGAAAGAATTACCTTGCGGCAGCCCGCCGACCGCAGGCCGGCCGCGCCCCGGCGCCGCCCGCGGTGCAGGCATGGTCATTGCGCACGCCCAATGTTCCGAACGTTCATTACGAAAAGGAGCACAACATGCAAACCCAAACTCCCAGCAGTCAAGGCGCGGCCATCGTCGGTTCCGGCGTAGGCGAAGGTCCCGGCCCGGAAGTGATGGCAGCATCCAGCCTGGACGGAACCAAGGCGTACTCGTCCGACGGCGAACACGTGGGCAAGATCTCCGAGATCATGCTTGACGTGCCGCACGGCCGCATCGCCTACGCGGTGCTGACCACCGGCGGCTTCCTCGGCATCGGCGATACGCTGCACGCCATCCCGTGGAGCGCGCTGGTCATGGACACCGACGAAAAGTGCTTCCGGATCGCCGTGACGGCGGCCCGGATCAAGTCGGCGCCCGGTTTCAACAAGGACAGCTGGCCGACCATGGCCGACCCGCAGTGGGGCACGACCGTGCACGAGTACTACGGCCGCGATCCGTACTGGGTCAGCCCGCCGCTGTAAGACAGCAGCTATCGCCCGCCGCCCGCTTGCGGGCGGCGCCATGCCGGCGCGGCTCGGGAGACAATCATGAGAACACCCGACGGCAGCGTGACGCCTTCGCCACACCCAGCCCGTGGCAGCGCATCGGCCGAGATGCCGGGCTTTCTCGCAGGCGGCGGCGAGATGGGCGCCCTGATCCGCGCATACGACTGGGCCACCACGCCACTGGGCCCGCCGCAAGTCTGGCCCCACAGCCTCAAGACCGCCATCCGCATCATGCTCACTTCGCGCCAGCCAATCTGGATCGGCTGGGGCGACGCGCTGCACTTCTTCTACAACGACGCCTACAAGTCGATCATTGGCGGCAAGCATCCCGCCGCGCTGGGCCAGCCGACTTCCCTGGTCTGGCGCGAAATCTGGCCCGAGATCGCCCCGCTGCTCGCCACCGCGATGACCGGTACCGAAGGCACCTTCGTCGAGCAGAAGCTGCTGATCATGGAGCGCAACGGCTACCCGGAGGAGACCTACTACACCTTCTCCTACAGCCCCGTACCGAACGACCACGGCGGCACCGGCGGCATCATCTGCGCCAACAGCGACGACACCGAACGCGTGCTGGCCGAGCGGCAGCTGAACGTGTTGCGCGACGTGGCCGCCTCCGCCACCGATGCGCGCTCGTGGCGCGAGGCCTGCGAGCGCACCATGCGCGCGCTGTCGTCGGACCCGCGCGACATTGTGTTTGCGCTGCTGTACATCGCCGAGCCCGGCGCGCGCGCGCTGCAGCGCGTGGCGGTCGCCGGCATCGGCCCGGACCACCCCGCCGCACCGCCCACGCTGGCGCTGGAAGCACTCACACCCTGGCCGGTGGCCGATGTGCTGCAGCACCAGCGCCCCGGCCTGGTCAACGGCCTGGGCACGCGCTTTGCCACGCCGCTGCCGACGGGCGCCTGGGGCGTGCCGCCCGGGTCGGCCGCGGTGATCGCGGTGGCGCCTTCGGGCAGCGCGTCGCATCGCGGCGTGCTGGTAATCGGGCTCAATCCGTTCCGGCTCTTCGATGACCGCTACCGCAGCTTCCTGAGCCTGGTCGCGGGCCAGATCGGCGCCGCCATGAACTCGGCCCAGGCGTATGAGGAAGCGCGCAAGCGTGCCGAGGCGCTAGCCGAGCTCGACCGCGCCAAGACCGCCTTCTTCTCCAATATCAGCCATGAGTTCCGCACCCCGCTGACGCTGATGATGGGCCCGCTGGAAGAACTGCTGCGGCGCGCGGATGCCAGGCAGAACGATGGAGACCGCGCGCTGCTGGAGATGGCCCAGCGCAGCGGCGTGCGCCTGCTGAAGCTGGTCAACGCGCTGCTGGACTTTTCGCGCATCGAGTCGGGGCGGGTGAAGATGCGCCGCCAGACCACCGACCTCGCGGCCTTCACCGCGGATCTCGCCTCGCTGTTCCGCGCCAGCGTGGAAGGCGCCGGCATGGCCCTGCGGGTCGAGTGCCCGCCGCTGGCGCGCGCCGTGGCGGTGGACCGCGACATGTGGGAGACCATCGTGCTGAACCTGGTCTCCAATGCCTTCAAGTTCACCTTTACCGGCAGCATCGCCGTCAGCGTGGGCACGCGCGGCGGCGCCGACGCTGACGGTGCGGTGGTGTTCAGCGTGCGCGACACCGGCATCGGCATCCCGCCCGCCGAACTGCCGCGCATCTTCGAGCGCTTCCATCGGGTCGAGGGCGCCCAGGGCCGCTCGATCGAAGGCAGCGGCATCGGGCTGGCGCTGGTGCAGGAACTGGTGCGGCTGCACGGCGGCACGATCGGGGCCGAGAGCGTGCAAGGCAAGGGCACCTGCTTCACCGTCACGCTGCCTGCCACGACAACCGCGGCCGCGGATACCACGACGCCAACGCAGGCAGATACCACCGTCACCGCCGCACCCGCGGCCAGCAGCGCGCAGGCGCGCGCCTATGTCGACGCGACGCTGCGCTGGCCGCAGGCGGAAGCATCGGCCATGACGCTGGCAGCAGAGGACGTCGCCGTACAGGCGCAGGCTGGTGCCGTGGCCACCGGCGCCACGGTGCTGGTGGTGGACGACAACGAGGACTTGCGCGACTACATGCGGCGCCTGCTGAACGCGGCCGGGCATCACGTCGCGGTGGCCGCCGACGGCGAGGCGGCGCTGGCGCTGGCGCGCGCTCAGCCGCCGTCGCTGATCGTGTCAGACGTGATGATGCCGCGCCTGGACGGCCTGGGCCTGGTGCGCGCGCTGCGCGCCGATGCCGCGTTGCGCGACACGCCGGTGCTGCTGCTGTCCGCGCGCGCGGGCGAAGAAGCGAGCGTCAGCGGGCTCGGCTCGGGTGCCGACGACTACCTGGTCAAACCCTTCTCCGCACGCGAACTGCTGGCGCGCGTGGCCAGCAACCTGCGCCTGTCCGCGCTGCGCCGCGCCACCGAGCGCCGCCTGCAGGAACTCAACGCCACGCTGGAGCGGCGCGTCGCGCAGGCCGTGGCCGACCACGACCGGCTGTGGGAGCTGAGCGAAGACCTGCTGATGGTGGCGGGCTTCGACGGCAGCCTGCAGCGCGTGAGCCCCGCCTGGACCCGCACGCTGGGCCATCCCCCACACGAGGCGCTGGGGCGGCCCTACCTGTCGTTCATCTATCCGGACGACCTGATGCCGGTGACCGCGCAACTGGCCGCGCTGCGCCACGACGGCAACCCGGTGCGCTTCGAATGCCGCCAACCGCGCGCCGACGGCACGCTGCGCTGGCTGGCCTGGACGCTGACGGTGGACCCCGCCAACGGCCATATCCACGGCGTGGGCCGCGACGTCACCGGCGACCGTGAAGCCCAGGCCGCGCTGCGCCACGCCGACGCGGCCTTGCGCACGGCGCAGAAGATGGAAGCCATCGGCAAGCTCACCGGCGGCGTCGCGCATGACTTCAACAACCTGCTGCAGGTGATCGGCGGCAACCTGCAGCTGCTGGCGCGCGACCTGGCCGACGATCCGGGCGCGGGGCTGCGCCTGCGTAGTGCGCTGGCCGGCGTGGGGCGCGGCGCCAAGCTGGCGTCGCAGCTGCTGGCCTTCGGCCGGCGGCAGCCGCTGGCGCCCAAGGTGGTGAACCTGGGCCGGCTGGTGCGCATGCTGGACGACATGCTGCGCCGCGCGCTGGGCGACGGCATCGAGATCGATACCGTGGTCGCCGACGGCCTGGGGAATACGCTGGTCGATCCGTTCCAGGTCGAGAATGCGCTGCTGAACCTGGCGATCAACGCGCGCGACGCCATGCACGGACACGGGCGACTGACCATCGAAGCGCGTAACGCGACGCTGGACGAGGACCCGGACCCTGCGCTGGAAGAAGCGCCCGCCGTACCCGTTGCGCGCCGCCCCCCCGGCAAGGCGCAGTACGTGATGCTTGCCGTCACCGATACCGGCGTGGGCATTCCGCCGGAGGTGCGGGAACATGTGTTCGAGCCGTTCTTCACCACCAAGCCCGAAGGCCAGGGTACGGGCCTCGGGCTGAGCATGGTGTATGGCTTTATCCGCCAGTCTGGTGGGCACGTAAAGATCCTCAGCGAGCCCGGCTGCGGCACCACCGTCAGGCTGTACCTGCCGCGCGTGGAGCAGGCCGAGGATCCCGACCTGGAACTCGACACCGGCCACGCGCGCGGCGGCGCCGAAACCGTGCTGGTGGTCGAGGACGACGAGGCGGTGCGCGCCACCGTGGTCGACATGCTGGCCAGCCTCGGCTACCAGGTGCTGCGCGCGCGCGACGCGCAGGCGGCGCTGGCCATCGTCGAGCGCGACGAGCCGGTGGACCTGCTGTTCAGCGACGTGGTCATGCCCGGGCCGCTGCGCAGCACCGAGCTGGCGCGCAAGGTGCGCGAGCGCCTGCCGGGCGTCGGCGTGCTGTTCACCTCCGGCTATACCGACAGCGTGATCGTCCATGACGGTCGGCTCGACGCCGGCATCGAACTGCTCAGCAAGCCCTATACGCGTGAGGCGCTGGCGCGCAAGGTGCGGCATGTGCTCGCCAACCGCAGGCAGCGCGCCGCGCGCATCGACGAGATGCCGGCGCCGGGCGGGCCGGAGCCGCGGGCCGCCGGCATGCGCGTGCTGTTTGTCGACGACGATGCGCTGGTGCGCGCCGGCACCGCCGAGCTGTTGCGCAGCTGCGGTGCCGAGGTGCAGGAAGCGGAAAGCGATATCGAGGCGCTGGCGCTGCTCGCCCGCGGCGGGATCGACGTGCTGCTGACCGATGTGTCGCTGCACGGCGGCTCCGGCGGTTCCGGCGTCGAGCTGGCGCTTACCGCGCGCGAGCGCCATCCAGGCCTGCGCGTGGTGTTCGCCACCGGCCATGCGCTGGCGCTGACGCCGGCGCAGCGTGACGCGCTCGGCGGCGTTGCGGTGCTGCGCAAGCCCTATGCACCGCAGGCGCTGCTCGATGCACTGCACGGCGCCGACGTTGCCGTCGACAGCCCTGTGCGCAGCATCAGAAGTCCACCGTCATCGACAGCGTGAACGTGCGCGGCGCGCCCTGCACCAGGTAGCCGCCGCAGGCCGATGCCCGGTACGCCTTGTTGGCGACGTTCTCCACCGCGGCGCGCAGCGTGTTGCGCTGCTGCGCCGCCTTGAAGCTGCCGTTGACGGTCGCGCCGCCGTAGTTGCCGAACTCGTTGGCATGGTGCGCGCCCAGGCCTACGTAGGTGGTCCAGGCCGGCGCGATATCGTACTCGGCGCGAATGGTGCCGTAGGTCTCACGGCGGGCCGCTCTGCGAAGCAGGAACCCGCTGAGGCGATCTGAGACAGGCATCATCGCCTCATATGCGGAAAGGAATCTCCTGCCTTTTTAGGCAGGGAAGGGTGTCAAGAGAATCCCGCCACGGTCCCGTCGACGGCGTCAAAGCGCTTTACGCTTTACATCTGCCGCATCGCAAACGCAGGCAGCCGCGCCCGGCCCGATTGCCGGAACTCCGTCGGCGCCTGCCCCACCAGCCGCGCAAAGAAACGGGAGAAGTAGGCGGCTTCGGAGAAGCCAAGCGACAGCGCGATGTGCTTGATTTCCAGGTCGCTGAAGAGCAGGTCGCGCTGTGCTTCGGCAAGCAAGCGGGCGTGAATCATTTGCAGGGCGGACTGCCCGCAAGTCTGGCGACACACGCGGTTCAGTTGCGTGGGCGTGATGCCGAGGGCACCGGCGTAGTAGCCAATCTCCTTCTGCTCGCGGTAGTCCGACTCGAGCAACTGCTGGAAATGCTGGAAATGCCGTGCGGGCCGGCTGCTGCTGCGTGCCGCTGCCGGTGCCGAGGCGTTCGCCAGCCGCGCAATGCCGATCAGCACCAGCGTCAGCAATGACGACAGCGACGCCCCGCGCCATGCCGATACCGCCTCCATCTCCCCGCGAAAGAGCCCCAGCGCATCCGCCAGCGCATGGCCGCGCCGCACGCGGTCGTGACGCGGGCGCTCGAACAGCGGCAACGCATCCGGCACCCCCGCCAGCAGCGTGCGCAGGTGGCTGTCGGTCATGGTCACCACCATGCCGTCGGTGTCCGGCGTAAAGACGAAGCCGTGGATGTGCCGTGGCGGCATCGTCACCAGCGAGCCGCTGCGCAGCGGCTCGCGGCGTTCTTCCAGCAGGGCTTCGCCGCCGCCCGCATGGATGTACAGAATTTGCAGGAAGCGCTCATGCCGGTGCGGCTTGATCTCCCACCCGTACAGATGGCTGCGCGCGGCGATGGACTCGAAATGCAGCTGGTCCGACAGCGGTTCTGTGGAATTCACGCCATACAGCGAGTAGGTCGGGACGGGTCTCACGGCGGCTTCGGTGTTTACCAGCAATGTTCCGATTGTCCTGTCATTGGTTCGCTCTGTCCATTCCTGCGCGCGCCCTCAGCGACTATCTTTAGCGCTCAGAAGATCGATATGCACAAGGAGACGAGACATGCGCACCCAGGTTGCCATCATCGGCGCCGGCCCCGCCGGCCTGCTGCTCGGCCAGTTGCTCGCCACGGCGGGGATCGACAACATCATCGTCGAGCAGCGTAGCCCCGACTATGTATTGGGCCGCATTCGCGCCGGCATCCTGGAAAGCGTGACCGTCGACGCGCTGGAGCGCGCCGGCGTGGCCGCGCGCCTGCATGAAGAGGGGCTGGTGCACGATGGCATCGAGCTCGCCTTCGACGGTCGCCGGCATCGCATCGACCTGCACGCGCTGGTCGGGCGCAGCGTCACCGTCTACGGGCAGACCGAGGTCACGCGCGACCTGATGGCGGCGCGGCAGGCTGCGGGCATTACCACGATCTACGAGGCGCAGGATGTCAGCCTGCGTGATTTCGGCAGCGCCCGGCCGGTGGTCCGTTATCGCAAGGATGGCGTGGCCCATGAGATCCATTGCGACTACATTGCCGGTTGCGACGGCTTTCACGGCGTCAGCCGGCAGAGCGTGCCGCAGACCGCGACGCGGATCTTTGAACGCGTCTATCCGTTCGGCTGGCTTGGCATCCTCTCTGATACCCCGCCGGTCGCCGACGAACTGATCTACGCCAGCCACGAGCGCGGCTTTGCGCTATGCAGCATGCGCTCGCGCACGCGCAGCCGCTACTACGTCCAGGTGCCGTCCAGCGAGCGTGTGGAAGACTGGTCAGATGAGCGCTTCTGGGATGAGCTGCGCCGTCGGCTCGACCCGCAGTCCGCGCAGTCGCTGGTGACGGGGCCGAGCATCGAGAAGAGCATCGCGCCGCTGCGCAGCTTTGTCTGCGAGCCGATGCGCTTCGGCAACCTGTTCCTGGCCGGCGATGCCGCGCATATCGTGCCGCCCACCGGGGCCAAGGGACTGAACCTGGCCGCCAGCGATGTGCTGACGCTGGCCGACGGGCTGACCGCCGTCTACCGGCACGACGACAGGCGCGAGCTGGACGCCTATTCCGAGCGTTGCCTGCGCCGTATCTGGAAGGCGGAACGATTCTCCTGGTGGATGACGTCGCTGATGCACCGCTTCCCCGATGCGGATGATTTCGCGCGCCGTATGCAGCGGGCCGAACTGGACTACCTGATCGGCTCCGGGGCGGCGTGCAAGTCGCTGGCGGAGAACTATGTGGGCCTGCCGTACTGATCGGGCGCCGGGAGGCGCCTCAACGAGATCGTCAAGACCACGCAGGCACTCTCCGTGCCTGCAGCGCAGCCACGATGGCGCTGACAATGCTCTCCATCGGCGTGCCCGGTCCGAAGATCTCCTGCACGCCGCACTGGCGCAGCAAGCACCTGTGGTCTGCCGGTACAATGCCGCCGACCAAGACCGGCACATCGAGCGCGCGCTGCCGCAAGGCGTTTAGCAGCGCCGGCAGCAGATCCAGATGCGCGCCGCCAAGCGTGGAGATGCCGATGGCATCGAAGTCGCCATCGCAGGCGGCAGACGCAACCGCCTCGGCGGACTGGAACAGCGGCGTCAGTTCGACGACGAACCCGGCATCGGCAAGCCCGGCCGCCACCGCTTTCGCACCGCGGTCGTGCCCGTCCTGGCCCAGCTTGGCCACGAGTATCCGGGGCGCGCGGCCGAGCCGCTCGCGCAGCTCACTGACGCGCTCGCAGGCCGCCAGCCATTCCGTGTTGCCGGCGCGAGCCGTGCCATACAGCGCAGCGTCGTAGGACGCCCGGACCGTATGGCGCGGCCAGACCTGGAGCAGCGCCCGGGTACATTCCCCGAGCGTCGCACGGCAACGCATGGCGTCGATCGCACAGGCGAGCAGGTTGGGGCCGCCGCGCCTGGCCGCCTCAGTCAGCGCCGCCAGCGCATGCCTGACCGCAGCATCATCGCGGCGGGTGCGCAACACGAGGAGGCGCCGCGCCTGTTGCGCGCGGACCTGGGTACCGTCGATCTCCAGGCACTCCTGGCCGTCGTCGTCAGGTTCGCGGTAGCGGTTGACGCCCACCACCACTTCCTCCCAGGCATCAAGCCGCGCCTGTGTCCGCAGTGCACTCTGGTGGATACGCCGCTGCACCCAGCCGGATTCGAAGGCTGCCAGGATGCCACCCTGGGCATCGATGTGCGCCAGCACCGCGCGAACCTCCGTCACCATGCGGCCGGTCAGCGACTCGATCAGGTAGGAGCCCGCCCACGGATCCGCCACCTCGCATAGTCCGAATTCATGCTGGAGGATCAACTGGGTATCGCGAGCCAGCCGCGAGGCCTGCGCGCCCGGCAATGCCAATGCCTCGTCAAAGCCGTTGGTATGCAGCGACTGCGTACCGCCAAAGATCGCAGCCATCGCCTCGACCGTGGTGCGCGAGATATTGTTGAGCGGCTGCTGCGCGGCGAGCGTCCAGCCCGAAGTCTGGCAATGCATGCGCATCGCCGTGGCGCGAGCGCTGGTGCCGCCCAGCTTGCACACGATGTCGTGCCACAGGAGCCGCGCGGCGCGCAGCTTGGCGATCTCGATGAAGAATTGCTTGCCGACGCCGAAGAAGAAGCTCAATCCGCCGCAGAACGCGTCGACATCAAGGCCGCGCTCGCGCAGCAGGCCGACATAGGTCCTGGCATTCGCCAGTGTCAGCGCCAGTTCCAGCACCGGATCGGCGCCCGCTTCCTGGAAGTGATAGCCCGAGATCGACATGCCGTTGAATTTCGGCGCATGCGCGGCCAGCCATTCGACCACGTCGGTGGCGATGCGCAGCGACGGCTGGGGCGCATGGATCCAGGTGTTCCGGACCATGAACTCCTTGAGGATGTCGTTCTGGATCGTGCCGCGCAGTTGTTCGAATGGGACGCCCGATTCCTCGGCCGCGACAAGGAACGCTGCCAGTACCGGGAGCACCGCACCACTCATGGTCATCGATACCGACACACGGTCCAGCGCAATACCTTCGAACAAGCGCCGCATATCGTCGACCGAGTCGATGGCCACGCCGGCCATGCCGACATCGGCCTGCGCCTGAGGGTCGTCGGAATCGTAGCCGCGATGGGTCGGCAGATCGAAGGCCACCGACAAGCCCTGCGCGCCCTGCTTCAAGGCCTCGCGATAGGCGAGGTTCGACGTTGCGGCGTCGCCGTATCCCCCGTACTGGCGGATGGTCCATGGCCTGCCGCGGTACATGGTGGGATAGGGGCCACGAACGAACGGGGCCTCGCCGGGCATGCCGCCCAGGTGGCCAAGGCCGGCCAGATCGTCGGGCCCGTAAACCGCGTTCAGGCCCAGGCCGCCCGCCGGGTCGTCCCGTTTCGCCTTCATCGTTGCCTCCAGCGTTTCTGCGTGACCACATCCGCGATCTTCTCGCCGTCGCGGCTGCGCCGGATCTCGCACCAGTGCGTCAATCCCTCCTCGTCCTCACGCAGCGCGGAAAAGGTCAGCTCCAGCGACTCGCCGACATTGACGTTGCCATGGAAGAACAGATCCCGCGCGAACACCGTGGGAGGATCCGCGTCGCGGCGCCATTGCCATTCCGCGCGATCGACCATGGCCTGGAAGCTGGCGAAGTACAGCAGGTCGGCGCCGTTGAAGTCGTTGTAGGGGCACGGCAGGTACTCGGCGACGTGGCAGACGCGATGCCGGGCCTGGTCGAGCCCGAGATGCGTGCCCCAATCCTCGCTGCGAAAACCCCGCGCCAGCAGCGACAGTTCCGCCGCCTGCGCGGACGGCCCGGCGCCGGCCCACTGGGTAGCCACGGTCGGCATGGTGCGCACGACCGAGCGATTGTCACGCTCACGCGTGCGGCGGATGAAGGTGGACAGCATCGTCACGCTGGCGCGGCGGTCCCCCTGCATGTCGACGGCATGTTCGCTGAGATGCTTCACGCCACCCGCTGGCACGATGCGCGAGCCGATGTCGAACTCGCTGTGCTCGCCGATGGTTTGCGCCGCGGTGTCGCGCACGCGGATCGCGGTGAACGCCGCATACACCGGATTGCCCTCGGCATCCCGGAAGTCCGGCACCGCCAGACCGGCGCCGGCGGCCAGCAGGCGCCAGTGCAGGTCGCCGCAGGTCTTCAGCAGCCAGTTCTCTGACAGGCCGGTGTATGCCAACTGGGGCATGCCGGCAACATGGCGCGAGACGACCGCTTCCATGTCAGGCGGCCAACTCAGTGTCGCCCTGGCCTGCGGCGATCAGGCCAGCCAGGTACTCGGCGTCGCGTGCGATGCCGGAGAATCGCCCCGAGCCCCACGTGTGCAGCCAGGGCAGGCCAAGGAAGTACAGGCCGGCGTGCGCGGTCACGCCACGTTCGTGGCCCGGATAACCGCGGCCGTTGAACACCGGCACTTCGAGCCAGCTGAAATCCGGTCGGAAGCCGATACACCAGATGATTGAACCAATGCCGGCTGCCTGGGGATCGAGTTCGGTGCGCTCGGCCGGTGGCGTCCATACGGGCGCATAGGCGCTCGGCGGCGGCGCCTCAATGCCTCGCTCCGCGATGAACTTGTCGATGCTCGCGTTGATGCGGTTGTAAGTCGCATCGGCATCGTCCAGGTTGCGACGCAGGTCCGGCGCAAAACGCAGTTGGCCGTCGAGGTAGTCGTCGAGCACGCCGTAGAGCTCCATGCCCTCAATGGCAAACCTGCGCAGGTCGATATCGCGCCCGCCGTCCCGTCCGGTGACATAGTGATTGGTGTTGTCGCGCACGCCCTCGCGCAGCGGGTGCTCGGTGACCGGCAGGTCGTAGTACTTCATGTCCGCGAGCCAGTCCACAACGTCCCGGCCGCGATAGAAGCGCGCGCAACGCGGCGCCTCGCCGACGGCGAGATACACCTTGCGCCCGGCCAGATGCAGGTCTTCGGCAATCTGCGCGCCCGACTGGCCCGAACCGACCACGAGCACCGCACCGTCGGGCAGCGACTCGGGATTCCTGTATTCGGACGATTGCAGTTGCCGGATCGACGCCGGCAAACGCTCGGCCATGCGCGGCACGATCGGCGTGTGATAACCGCCCGAGGCCACCACCACCTGGTCCGTAGTGAATACGCCCTGGCTCGTCGCCACGGAGAATCCCTCCTGCGCGCGCGACTTCACATGCCGCACCTCGGTATGCTCAAGTATCGGGGCGTCGACCGTCCGGATAAAGCCATCGAGATAGGCGGTGATCTCATCCTTCTTCATGAAGCCATGCGGATCGTCGCCCTGGTAAGGGTAGCCCGGCAGCGCGCATTGCCAGTTGGGCGTCACCAGGCAGAACGCATCCCAGCGTTGCGTGCGCCAGGTATGCGTGACGGCGTGCTTCTCGATGACGAGATGATCGATGCCGGCCTGCTTCAGGAAGTAGCTCATCGATAGTCCGGCCTGGCCGCCGCCGACAATGATGACGCCGTAGTGCCTGGCCTCTGCGGCCTGGCCCGGCTTGGTGTTGATGACGTGGGACATGTTGGATCCTTTGAGGCGAGGAATTTGAAGAACGGCTAGCTGCCAAAGCCGAGAAACTGGACGGTGGCGCCGTCCTGGCCCCGGAACCGCTGCGCGGCGATTTCCAGGATGCTGAGCTGGTCCATCGCAGACGAACACGCGTAGCCATACCTGGCCCGCACCCGCTCGGATGCGGCGCCCAGCGCGATACGCGCGCGCTCAACAAATTCGTCCAGCGAGTACGCCGCCCCTTCGACAAAGTGCTCCGTGACGATGGAGGATGGGGAATAGCAGGCCATCTCGGTCTGGTCAGGCCAGCGGATGCGGAAGTGGGTAACCGGCATGGCAGTTCTCAGGTTGAAGAATCGATCGGCGTGGCCAGGCGCGTCGCCAGGATGAACCCCGCCTCGCGGAAGTCCCACAGCGTGGCCAGTTCGCCGGCGTGCGTGAGCGTGGCGACACGGGAATCATCGATGGCGCCGATCTGGGCGCAGGCGATGCCGCGATCGAGGAAGCGGCGTTCGACCGCCTGCGCATCGTCGTCATCGACAGCCAGCAGGAAGCCATAGCTGGGGAACGCCGTCAGCCATCGCTCCAGCGGCACGCCATCGGGCCGGGGAATGCGCTCCAGCGCGATGCTGGCGCCCACCCCGGAGCATTCGAGCAGCATCAGCGCGGTGCCGAGCGCACCCGCCATGCTGATGTCCTTGGCTGCGGCGCAAAGGCCGTCTTCGGCCAGCACAGGCAAGAGTTCGAGATCCGCGCGCAGCCGTTCGCCTGGTGCGCCCGTGGAGGCGTTCCAGAACGGATATGGCTCCGCGAATGCGCCGCGCAGGTCCACCGCCATCAACAGGCGCTGGCCGGGACGCGCGGCGAAACTCGACAGCAGCTTGCGCGCACGGCCGAGGATGGCCACGGCAAGCTGGCCTTGCTCGCTGCGCGCATTGCTGTGGCCGCCGACGACCGGCACGCCATAGGCGGCAGACGCCGCAGCCATGCCCTTGAGCACCTCGGCGGCGTCGGCGGCGCCATGGCTCCATAGCGCATCGACCACGGCCGTCGGCCTGCCGCCCATCGCATAGATATCGCTGACGTTCACCATGACCGCGCTGTAGCCGGCGAACCACGGCATCGTGCGGATAAAATCGCTGACCAGTCCTTCGATGGCGAACAGCAAGTAGCCGTCGCCATCCCGCAATGCCGCGCAGTCGTCGCCGACATCGACGGCCATGGCCGCGTTGCGCCCGGCGGCGCCAAGCGGCGACAACATGGCCGGGATATCGGTCTTATGCGCAAAGCCGCGGCTGCCGCGCAGGGTGTGTACGAGATCGTCGAGGCTCATCGCACGGCCCTGGCTTCGGCAATCAGGCCCGCGTGCGGGGTATAGCAAGGCGGGTAATGGTTCAGGTCTGCCTGCATCAGGTGGTGAGGCCGCCCGAGCAGCGTCTCCTCGGCCAGGACGTTCCAATGCAAGCGCCTGAACAAGGGCACGTTCTGGCTCTGCACGTGCGCAAGGAAGCGCCGGCAGCCGATCGCGTGGGCGCTGCTCACCGCCAGGCGGATCAGCGTCGCGCCTATCTTGCCCTGGCTTCGGTATGCCGCATCCACCGCCAGGCGCGAGCCGAACCACACGCCCGGCTCGCTTTCGTGGATGCGCACGGTGCCGACCACGGTGCCGGGACGGCCCGGCAACTCCGGCTCGAAGCGCACCGCCACCAGCAGTTGCGCCACATCGTCCACCGCGTCCCGGTCGTCGCCATCGAAGATGCCCTGCTCCACGCAGAACACGGCTTGGCGCAGGCGGTGGGCCTGCTCCGCCTCCCAGGCGTGCTCCGCCCAGCGGATGCGGAACATCGGGATGTCCGGCACCTCGACGCAGAGATCGCTTTTCATGATGTCGCTCCCTCGGCCGCCAGTGCCGCCTCGCGCTCGTAGGTGGCCAGCGACGAGCACGCGCCGCACTTGCCGCAACCTGCCTTGATATCGGACGAGCGCATGCCGGCGGCGCTCAACATGGCGCCGAGCGGCTGCAGGATCGACTGCATGAAGGCCGGCGAGGGAGCCGGGTGGTCCTCCAGCGGCGTGCCGGAGATCGGCACGAAAGGCACCACGAACGGATACACCCCGAGTTCGATCAACTCGCGCGAGATCGACAGGACGGCTTCTGCCGTGTCGCCGAGTCCCGCGAGGATGTACGTGCTGACCTGACCCCTGCCGAACACGGCAACGGCGGCCTTGAAGGCTTCCATGTAGCGGCTCAACGGCACCGACGCCTTGCCTGGCATGATGCGCTCGCGCACCGCCGGCGTGACGACCTCGAGGTGCATGCCGAGCGTGTCGACGCCGGCGGCCTTCATGCGTTCGAACCAGCGGTCGTCGTCGGGCGGCTCGCATTGCGCCTGGATCGGCAGGTCGACCGCGGCCTTGATGGCGAAGGCGCTCTCGCAAAGAACAGCCGCGCCCCGGTCCGGCGTGGGCGGCGTGCCGGTGGTCAGCACCATGTGCCTGACGCCATCAAGCAGCACCGCGGCGCGCGCCACTTCGGCCAGTTGCTCCGGCGTCTTGCGCGCGATCGTGCGGCCCGCCACCAGCGACTGGCCGATCGAGCAGAACTTGCAGGTCTTCTTGCGGCTCTCGTAGCGGATGCAAGTCTGCAGGACGGTCGTGGCCAGCACATCGGCGCCATGCAGCGTGGCGATATGCGAGTATGGGATGCCCTCCAGCGTCTGCAGCGCATAGAAACGCGGCGCCTTCGGAAAGCTGATGCTGGCAATCGGGATGGTTCCGCGCATCAGCGCGCTGCGCCCCGTTTCGTCGGGCGCCTGCGCCACGAACGGCGAGTGCCACGCGGTGCTGGTATGCACCGGCACCATGATGGTCACGCCGTCGATGGTGACCGCCTTGTGGTCGGACGGACCCGCCCCGCCGCGCCGGCTGGCCGCACCGGCATTCGGGTCTTCCAGGCGCAGCCCGACGGACTGCAACTCAGTCATCAATTGCCGGCTCGAAGCCGGCACGGTCGCGCTGGATGTCATCGCGGATGCTCCCATGGAAGTTGGAGAAAGCGCCTGCCATCGGCACCGCCGTCACCGCCGGCCGCTCGTTGATGGCCAGGCTTAGCAGTTCCGGGCGCGCGTAGTGGCCGACCGAATCCATCATTCGCTTGCGCTTGGTGATCAGCGACATGTCGAGGTCGGCGATCACCATGCCCTCGCCCTCGCGCAACGGTGGTGCCAGGTGCTGGCCCTCCGGCGAGATGATTGCGGTGTTGCAGCCGCCACGCAGCGCCTTCTGCAGAACGGGATCGGTGGTTACGGAGGCAATCTGATCTTCGGTCAGCCAGCCGGTGGCGTTAACGACGAAGCAGCCGGATTCCAGCGCGTGGTGCCGGATAGTGACTTCGATCTGCTCGGCAAAGATCGGCCCGACCAGCGAGCCCGGGAACTGGCTGCAGTGGATTTCCTCGTGCTGGGTCATCAGCGCGTAGCGGGCCAGCGGGTTGTAGTGCTCCCAGCACGCCAGCGCGCCGACGCGGCCGATCGCGGTGTCCGCGACCTTCAGGCCGGCCGCATCGCCCTGCCCCCAGATCATGCGTTCGTGGAAAGTGGGCGTGATCTTGCGGCGCTTGACCGCGAGGTTGCCCTCGGTGTCGAAGATAAGCTGCGTGTTGTACAGGCTGCCGTGGTCGCGCTCGTTCACGCCGAGCACCACGACCATGCCGTGCCGGCGTGCGCGCCCGGCGACGGCATCGGTGACCGGGCCGGGCACCACCACGGCCTGCTCGTACAGCCGCATGTGGTCGCTGCCGGAGTGCACCGGCGGCCGTACGAAGGAGAAGTATGGGTAGTACGGCACGAAGGTCTCCGGGAAGACGATCAGTTGCACGCCTTTCCCGGCGGCCTCGTCGATCGCCTCGCAGACCTTGGCCAGCGTGCCTTCGCCGTTCTCGAGGTCGGGCGCGATCTGGACCGCGGCCGCGCGCACAATGCGATTCTGTGACATGGTGGTACCTGCCCTTTTGCTCAGACGGTCCAGGTGTCGATAATCAGCGCGTTCTCCTTGCGATGCAGCAGCTTGAGGTCGAGCACATCGAGCGGATTGATCGGGCGGATGCCTTCGATCAGCGAGGCTTCGCCGTGGCCGTACAGGGCCTGCAGGGCGAAACGGCAGGCGTAGACCTTGCCGCCCTCTTCCATGAACTTGGTGAGCTGCTTGTTGAAGTTCATGTGGCCGGGAAACGCCTCATCGCCAAGCGTCGGAAAGCCGCGCTGAACGCCAAGGTTGACGCCGGGGCCGTACAGCAGGATCGAGGTCTCGAATCCTTTGCGCAGCAGGCGCGTAGCCTGCAGCATGTTGACGAAGCCGATCGAGCCTTCGAAGGCGACGGTGTGGAAGGTCACCAGCGCCTTCTCGCCGGCTTCGGCCTTTACGTCCTCGAATACCTTCTCTTCATAGTCCACCAGGAAATCGCCCTTCTTGTGGGCCGGTTTGCTGACAGCAGGCATGCTTCTCTCCGTTGCGTTGATGGGGCAGTGCGGTCGATCGATCCCATGCCGATCGACCGTTCGGCGTCAGGCCGACGTGCCGATATCAGCAACCGATATGCCACTCAATGCGTGGAGTCATGCGATCAATCGCCAATCAAGTCGACGGCGATAGAATGATCGTCCCAATGATCGCAACGGCTTTCCCCTTGCGTGCCACCTGAGGCGCCCAGCGGTCGCCATGCCGGCCTCGTCACAATGCACTTTGTTGGGCAGGAAGCAGGCGGGCGAGTGCGCGCGCATGGTGCATGAGCACTGATATCGCACCATCATTGAGAACTTCGGATGCAATCGCTTGCGCGGCTTGGTTAGCGATCATTCGGGTGCTACCCTCAGGCACTGAATTCCATCGCATCGCGCAGCGGGAGACCACGGTGTCCAACCTGACCAGTCATTGGGTAAAACGTATCGCCGGCAGTGCCAAGCCTGCCTATCTGCTGATTCCGGACCTGATCGAGGAGGCACTGGCCGACGGCCAGCTACGCGTGCGCGACCGGCTGCCACCGCTGCGCGACCTGGCTGAAGCGCTGCAACTGAATTACACCACCGTGGCGCGCGGCTACAGTGAGGCGAGGAAGCGGGGATTGATCGACACCAAGGCAGGAAGCGGGACTTACGTGCGCGGACGTGCGCCCGCGATGCAGCTGCGCGGCGGCACGGGTGCCGAGATGACCATGAACATGCCGCCGGAGCCGCCCGCGATGACGGCGCGGCTTCGTGCCGCCATGGCGCAGCTGCTGGAGGCTGCCGATCCCTACACGCTGCTGCGCTACCAGGACTTCGGCGGAACCCCGGCCGATCGCTCCGTTGCCGCGAAATGGCTGCGCCGCTGGGTGCCGGCATGCAGCGCGGACACCGTGCTCGTCACGCCCGGCATCCACAGCGCGCTGGTCGCACTGCTGTCGCAGCTCGCACGCCCGGCCCAGACCATCTGTGCCGACGCGCTGGCCTACCCCGGCATCAAGGCCATCGCCGCGCAGCTCAATATCCAGCTACAGGCGCTGCCGGGCGACGAGGATGGCCCGTTCGCCCACGCCTTCGAAGCCATGTGCAAGGCACGGAAGCCAGCGGCGCTCTATTGCAACCCGACCATCCAGAACCCGAGCACGCGCACCATGCCGCAGGCACGCCGCGAGCAGCTCGCCGAAGTCGCGCTGCGCTACAGTGTGCCGATCATCGAGGACGATGCCTACGGCATGCTGCCGCTGCGGGCACCGCAGACGTTTGCCGCGCTCGCCCCGGAAGTCACGTATTACGTCACCGGCTTGTCCAAGTGCCTCGGCGCCGGACTGCGGATCGCATTCCTGAACGCCCCCACTGCCCGGCAGGCACAGCGCCTGGCTGGCACCCTGCGGGCAACGACTGTGATGGCGAGCCCCATCAACACACTGCTCGCGACATCCTGGATCAAGGACGGAACCGTAGACGACATGCTCAAGGCCATCCGGGCCGAAAGCGCGGCGCGGCAGCTGATTGGGCGCCATGTGCTTGAGGGCCTGGCCTATGAGGCGGACCCGGAAGGCTTTCACCTGTGGCTGCCGATCCCGGCGGCTTCAGCATGGAGCCCGTCGGAACTGGCGCTGCACCTGCGCTCGCGCGGCATCGGTGCGGTGTCGGCCGCCGCCTTCTCGACCGACGGCAACCCGCCCGATGCGATCCGTGTCTGCCTGGGCGGCCCGGGCGAGCGTGATGAGATCGAGGAGTCGCTGCGGATCATCGCGGAGACGCTCGACAATCCGCATCACTTGCATTCCGCGATGCTGTAGTCGATCACACCGGCGGCCACAAGGTATCGAAGCCCCTCACTCCAGACTCCGCACCCCCTCCCGGATCGCCTCGGCCAACTCCATCAGCGGCCTGGCCAGCGCAGCCTCGACGGTCTGCGCGTCTTGTTGCGTCGACACGCTGACGTTCAGCACATGGACGCCATAGCCATCGAAGCGCATCGGCGTTGCCATCGCCACGACCTGCGGCTGCCAGCAGGCGACGCAATACCCTTTGTCGTGCACTGACAGGACTGCCGCCTCGATTTCCTTGTGCAGGCCATGCCAGGCCCCTCGCTGGCTCTTGCTTGCAAAGGCGACCAGCATCCGGCTGAGTTCCTCGGGCGCAAGCGTGGCAAGGTACGCGCGTCCCAGCGACGTCAGCGCCATCGGGATGCGCTGCCCGCTCACCACTGTTCGCAGCGACTGCCGCCGGTTGTAGCGGAATGACTCAAGGTAGACCATCTCGTCGCCGTCGGCCACCGCCAGCCCGACATTGATCTTGTGCCGCATCGCCAGCTCGACCATCAGCGGCGTGGCGACCTTCAGCACCTGCGAACTGTCGCGCATGGCGTGCGCCATGCTGAGCACCGGCACGCCCAACCGGTAGGTGCGGAACTGGGGGATGTATTCGAGCATGCCGGTCTCGATCAGCGACTGCGTCAGGCGGCTGACGGTCGAACGCGACAGGCCGGTGCGCTCGGCGATCTCGCTGTTGCCAAGCATCGCGGAGCCGGCACGGAACGCGCGCAGCACGGCGATGCCGCGCTCCAGCGAGCGGTTGGGCGTTGCCTTGCCTTGTCCTGGCTTGATCCGGTCGGTCTTGGGAATGCTGGTCGGCATGACGGGGAATCGCTGCGTGGCGGATGCTTGTGCTGTCGCAGGGAATGCTACGCGATGCGAATGGCCCTGTCAGACCTCGGCCGTCACGGCCCTGCCATGACGGCGCCTCGTGCTAGTGTGCCGCGAGGATCGCCACACCGTCGGCCGCCACCACCCCCTGCCCCGCAGGCAACACGAAGACAGGATTGATCTCGGCCTCCACTAGCGTGTCGCCGAGCGCGGCGACCATCCGCGAAAACGCCACGATGGTGTCGGCCAGCGCATCCACATCGGCTTTGGGGCGGCCACGGAAGCCGGTCAGCAGCGGCGCCGTCTTCAGCGCGCCGATCATCTGCAGCGCGGCCTCGCGCGTCAGGCCGCCATTGGGAGGCAGCAGGCGCAGCGTCGTGTCCTCGAACAGTTCGGCCGTGATACCGCCCATGCCGAGCAGGATCGCCGTGCCCAGCGCGTCGCGGTGCATGCCGAGAATCACTTCCACCCCACCCCTGACCATCTCCTGCACGAGATAGCGGCTCGGCGCGATGCCCGTGGCGGACTGCACGTCCGATGCCATCTTCGCCAGCCTGGCTGCAACCTCCGATGGCGCGACGCTGACCGCGACGCCGCCGACATCGCTCTTGTGCGTGATCTCGGCGGACAGGATCTTCAGTACCACGTTGCTGCCGAACTGCTGCGCGGCGGCCGTCGCCTCTTCGGCATTGCCGACCACGACTTCCCGCGCAACCGGTATGCCGAAGCCGCCAAACAGCGTCTTGGCCGCGGCCTCATCGAGCGAGCCGGTACCAAACCCGCTGAGGTCGGGGACGGGCAGCGGCGGCATGCCTGCGTCATCGTCAATGCCGGCCCTGGCCGCGCGCAGCATCACGTCAAAGGCTACCGTGCACGCCTCCGGCGCAGAGAACGCCGGGACGCCGCGGCGATTAAGCAGCGATGCCACCTCCGGCGCATGCGGGCTGACATAGGCGACCACCGGCTTGTCGCTGCCAGGCAGGCAGTCACGGATCGCATTGGCCATCAGGTCGGGCATGGCCAGGCCCGACGAACCGACGATCACTGCCACGGCGTCATAGCTCGGGCTGTCGAGCAGGATGCGGATCGCAGAGCGCAGCAGGTCGGGTTGCAGGCCGGCGAGGGTGACGTCGATCGGGTTGCGGTCCAGCGCCGCATGGTCGCCCTTCTGGAGCGCGCGCAGTTTTTCTGCGGTCGCGTCGTCCGGCGCGGGTGTTTCGAAGCCGGCCACGCCAAGGCTGTCGGAGACGAGCGTGCCAGCCCCGCCGGTCGAGGTCAGGATCGCGATGCGGTTGCCGCGCAGCGTGCGCCCGGTGGCCAGTGCGGCCGACATGTCGAGCAGGTCTGAGAAGGACTGCGCTCGGATCACGCCGATCTGCTCGAACAGGGCGTCATACATGCGGTCGGCACCGGCGAGCGCGCCGGTATGCGAAACCGCGGCACGCGCCCCGCTCTCCGAGCGGCCGATCTTGAAGGCGACGACCGGCTTGCCCGCCCGCGCGGCCTTGAGCGCCGCGCGGCGGAAGGTCTCGGGGTTGCGCACGCTTTCGACGTAGAGCGCGATCACGCGAGTGGCCTCGTCGTCGGCCAGGTAGTCGATAAAGTCGGCCAGGTCCAGGTCGACTTCATTGCTGGTAGAGATCAGCTTGGACAAGCCGATGCCACGCGCCGCGGCGCGCGACAGCAAGGCACCGAGAATGCCGCCGCTCTGCGACACGACCCCGATATTGCCGGCCGGAAACTCGTCCATCTCCAGCGCGCCGCTGGCCGACAGCGGGATGTTGTCGGTCAGGTTCACAAGGCCGATGGTGTTTGGGCCCAGCAGGCGCATGCTGCCTGCCGCCTCGATCAGCTCCGCCTGGCGCCGCGCTCCTTCGGCACCCGTCTCGGTGTAGCCGCTGGCCAGCACAATGGCCGCGCCCGCGCCGCGGGCGGCAAGGTCGCGCACGGCAAGATGCGCGCGCTCGGCACCGAGCAGCACGATGCCGACGTCCGGCACTTCAGGCAACGAGGCAATGTCGGGATAGCAGCGCAGCCCGTCGATCGAGTCGACCTTCGGGTTGACGGGATAGATGGCACCGCTGAAGCCATGCTTGCGCAGGTACGAGACCGGACGGCCGGCGGTCTTGGCGGGATCGGCGGAGGCACCGATCACGGCGACGCTGCGCGGCGCGACTAGACGTTGGATGGCGTTCATGATCTCAGCCCTTGCTGGCGGTCTTGTTCAGGAAGGCCAGCACGGATTCGCGATGCTCGGTGCTGGTGTAGCAGATGCCCTGGGCCTGGCTGCCCTGCGCGAACACCTGGTCGGCGGGCAGCTCGAAAGACTGGTTCATGATGCTCTTGCCCAGCGCGATCGCGGTGGCCGAGCCCTGGCTCAGTTCGGCGGCCCAGGACAGCGCGTCGTCGATCAGGGCTTCGGGCTGGCTCAGGCGATCGGCGATGCCAAGCACCCTGGCTTCCTGCGCCTCCACCTTGCGGCCGGTGAAGACGAGTTCCTTTGCGGCCGACAAGCCCACGCGGCGCGGCAGGAAATACATGCCTCCGCCGTCAGGGATCAGGCCCCGGTTGATGTAGGACCAGGAGAACGACGCCGATTCGGAGGCGATCACGAAGTCGCAGCACAGCGCGGTATCGGCACCGAGCCCGGCCGCTGCGCCGTTGACCGCGGCGATGGTGGGCTTGGGCATGGTGTGGAGCAGCTTCACGGTATGGTGGACCCGCTGCTGGCGGCTCCACCCATTGAAGCCCACTTGGCCCGGGGGTGCCTCCATGCGGCGCTGCATGCCGGCCACGTCGCCGCCCGCGCAGAAGCCCTTGCCGTTGCCGGTGATCACCAGCGCGCGGATGGCCTTGTCGGCAGCTACATGTTCCAGCGCGTGGATAAACTCCGAACGCATGTCGTCGCTCATCGCGTTGCGCTTGTCGGGGCGGTTGAAGGCGAGCAGCGCGATGCCCGAGACGACGTTCAGTTCAATCAGTGAATAGCTGTTCATGGTTCGTATCCAGTCTGTCTGTTGCGGTGGCCGCGCTTAGTCGGCGGTGATGTTGGCTTCCTTGATGACCTTGCTCCAGCGCTGGCTTTCGGCCTTGACGTAGCGGCCGAACTCATCCGGCGAGCCGGCGCTCACGGCCAGCCCTTCTTGCTCCGCGCGCTTGCGGAAGGCATCGGTCTGCACGGCCTTCTTCGCCGCGGCGTTCAGGCGCGCGATCACGGGTGCAGGGGTGCCGGCGGGTACGAACAGGCCGTACCAGCTGTCGGCGGCGTAGCTCGGCACGCCGCTCTCGGCGATGGTCGGAACCTTGCTCAGGGCGGGTGCCTGCGAGCGCTGCGCGGTCGTGACCGCGACGGCACGCAACTTGCCGCTCTCCAGGTGCGGTGCCACCGCGGCGGCCGTCGCAAACATCATGTCGACCTGCCCGCCGAGCAGGTCGGTGATGGCCGGGCCGGCGCCGCGATAGGGGATGTGGTTGAGCTCGACCTTGGCCATCTTCTTGAACAACTCGCCCGCCAGGTGTGCCGAGGTGCCGGCACCTTGCGAGGCGTAGTTGAGCTTGCCCGGTTTGGCCTTGGCCGTGGCGATCAGGTCCTGCACGGTCTTGATGGGGCTGTCCGGGCGCACCACCAGCACGTTGGGCGAGCGGCCGACCAGCATGACCGGCGCGAATGCCTTGTCCGTGTCGAAGGGCAGTTTCTTGTGCAGGCTCGGATTGACGGCGTGGGCCATCGTCGCCATCACCAGCGTGTAGCCGTCTGGCGCGCTCTTGGCGACTGTGTCGGTGCCGATGATGGTGCTGCCGCCGGGCTTGTTGTCGACGATGACCGGCTGGCCGAGGTCCTCGCCCATGGTGATGCCCATGGCGCGCGAGAGGAGGTCGGTGCCGCCGCCTGGGGCGAAGGGCACGACCAGGCGGATCGGCTTTTCCGGGAAGGCTGCCAGGGCGGTCAGCGGTGCCGTGGCGGCGAGAACGAAGGGGATGGTCGCCTTCGCCAGGCGGCGAAGAAATCTGGTGCGGATCCGGTGCATGTTGTTGTCTCCAGTAACGACTCTGTGCGCTGCGGTTATCAGGCTGCCTGTTCCGGGCGCGTTTGATTGTTGAAGACAGATTAGTGCTTGCATGGGGATTCCACAGCCCCTCAATTCCACTGTATGGAATTATGGAAGGGGGGGCAGGCTTGATGAACATGTTGTTGTTCGACGGCTCTCGAGGCTGGTGACATGTTGGCCCAGCAGAGTTTGCGCGCTCTGCCTAGCAATTTTTTCCATTCCACGCGACAGCACTCCCACCGGTCTTGCGTTCGCTCGGGGTTCCGGAAGTGCAGGCGTGAGCGGCTACACCGCAGCCCCCGCATTCACCTTCATCTTTGTACCACCATGTATGCCCAGCACATCCAGATACACGGCAATACAAGACCCCACCCTAGCCCGCTGCTCCAGATACAAAACCGCCAGCCAGCGACACATCCCCCCTCCCACCGCCTCCTAGAATCCCTCTCACCTACCCAGGCAGCGCGGACTGCATCGGCGTATTTGCGCCGGTACTGCTCAGTCAAATGCAAAGAGAGCGACGAATGAATAAGCACGGATGGCGCTGGTCCCGCACCATGGGGGCACGCCTGTTCCTGATCCTGCTTGCCGGCCTGACCATCGCACATGGCCTGTCGTTCGGCGTGCTGTTTTCCGAACGCTACGAGAGCGCGAACCGGGTGATGCTGGGCACGCTGGAAACCGACGTGGCCACGTCGATTGCCATCCTGGACCGCCTGCCGGCTGCTGAACGCCCGCAGTGGCTGCCGCGCCTGAACCGCAGCAACTACCAGTACCTCCTCGGTCCCGGCGCACCTGGCGTGCCAGAGATGCATGAGCACGGCCAGGACATCGCCGCGCGCATCGCCGAGGCGAGCGGTGGCCGCTTTCCGGTCAGGGTGGAGTCGATTCCCGGCGACAGCAAGCGGCTGCAGGCGCATCTGACGCTGAGCGACGGCAACCCGCTGACCATCGACGTGCATCCGCGCATGACGCCGATCGCGCAATGGTTGCCGTATGTGCTGGTGACCCAGTTGCTGCTGCTGATCCTGTGCTGCTGGTTCGCGGTCAGGCTGTCAATCCGCCCGCTGGTGGCGCTGGCCGACGCGGCCGATGCGCTCGACCCGAACGCAAAGACTCCGCCGCTCGACGAGAAAGGCCCCACCGAGCTCGCCCGTGCCGCGCACGCGTTCAATGCCATGCAGCAACGCATCGCCCGCTTCGTCGAAGAGCGCGTCCAGATCCTGGCGGCCATCTCCCACGATTTGCAGACGCCGATCACACGCATGAAGCTGCGTGCCGAGATGGCCGAGGACTCGGAGGAAAAGCGCAAGCTGGCGCATGACCTCGGCGAGATCGAACGGCTGGTGCACGAAGGCCTGGCGTATGCGCGCAGCGCGCATGGCGGCGGCGAGAAGCCATCGCGCATCGATCTCGGTTCGTTCGTAGAGAGCCTCGCCTACGACTACCAGGACACCGACAGGACGGTCAGCATCCTCGAGAACATCGGCGGGGCCATCGAGACTCGCCCGCACGCGCTGCGCCGGATCCTGACCAATCTGATCGACAACGCCATCAAGTTCGGCGGCGCGGCGGAACTGAAACTGCGCCGCGAGCGTGGCGCCGTGCTGATCGAAGTCCTCGATCGCGGTAGCGGCATTCCTGACGCGATGCTCGATGCCGTGCTGGAGCCGTTCGTGCGCCTGGAACACTCCCGCAGCCGCGAGACCGGCGGTACGGGCCTGGGCCTGGCGATTGCCAACCAGCTAGCGATGGCCATCGGCGGCTCGCTCAAGCTGCGCAACCGCGAAGGCGGCGGGCTGGTGGCCTGCGTCACGCTTGGTTAAGCCCACACGTCACGGGCCGGGTGTGGCGGTGCCTGGCGCGCGAGTCCCTCATGCACCGCCCGCCACTGTTGAGGTTGTTCCATGAAACGCATCCTGATTGTCGCCGGCATGCTCATTGCCGGCATCGCCGGAGAACTCCGCGCCGCCACCGTGTGCCGCTGGGTCCCGTCATCGTCTTGCCGGGTGGAGCCGCGACGCGAACCTCCGTCGCACGGGGACCGTTGAAACGGTCTGGAGCTTCAGCGCCCCTTGGCCCATCGGTCCAGCGCGGCACAGCCCAGCAACAGGGCGCTGGTCACGAAAAACACCGAACGAATGCCCACATGCACGCCAATCTGCCCGCCGATCAGCGGCCCGGCCACCTGCCCGGCGTACTGCGCGGACTGCAGGTAGCCCAGCATCCTGCCCGACTCATGCTCGGCCACGGCCTGGCGCACGAGCTTGGCGATGGCGGGCAGCAAGCCGGCGAGCGTCATGCCCATCAGGCCGCGCAGAATGGCCAGCGTCCACCAGTTGGTAACGAAAGCCTGCGGAATCATCACCAGCGCGGTGGCAACCAGGCAGCCGATAATCACTTGCCATGCGCCGATCCGGTCGGCCAGCGCGCCCAGGCGCGCAGCCGTCAGCATGCTGCCGAAGGCCGAACAGGCCATGACGATGCCGGCAACCGTCGCCAGGCGCTCGTGTGGCACGCCGAGCTGCGCGATGTACACGGTGATGATCGGTTCGATCGACATATTGGCCAGCAGCACCATGGTGGCCGTCACCAGCAGGGCCGCGATGGCCACGCGCGGCATCTTGCGATGGGTGCCGGCCGCGCCGGGCTTCGGGCTCGCCAGGGGTTGCCTGGCCAGGCCAGAGAAGTCTTCCCGGACGAAGGCGATGGTCAGGATGGCCGCAACGGCGATCATCCCGGCGGCTGCCGCGAAGGCGCCGCGGATGCCGATCAGGTTGGGCAGCAGGCCGCCGACGAGCGGGCCGATCAGGTTGCCGGCCAGGGCCCCGGTGGAGAGTACGCCGAGTGCCCAGCCCGATCGCTCTGGCGGCGCCTGGGTGCCGATCATCACGATCGAGGCCGAGGCATAGCCACCGATCAGCCCGGCGGCGAAACGTAGTGCTACCAGCTCGTAGACGTTGTGGGCCATGCCGATCATCGACATCACCACGGCCATGCCGATGGCGGCGCGGATCAGCATCGGCTTGCGGCCGAAGCGGTCGGCCATGCGGCCCCACAGCGGCGCGGTCAATGCGGTGCCAAGGAAGGTCACGCCAAAGGCCACGCCGGACCATTGCACGATCTCGTTGGAAGACGTGACGCCAAGCTGCTCGACGTAGAGCGGCAGGAACGGCAGCAACATGCTCAGGCTTACCAGCGTGGTGAATGAACCGAACACGCAGATGACGAGATTGCGACGCCAGTACGAGGCATTGCGGACCGCATAACTGTCGTCCGTAGCGGGCGACGACGGCATCGGGAGAACGGCTGGGCACTTGCTCATGGCATACCACTCGGGGACAACAGACGGGTTGATCGGAATGCTAGCAACGCAGGCGGCGACGCATACGCGGTTTATCGAGATAGCGGTATCACCGCAGCAGATTGCTGCCTGTTTTCGCGTGTGCCGGGCGTGTGCAGGGCATGCGGCCGTGGCGTACACTCCGTGCAGGCGAACAGAGCGGCAGGCAAGGAGCCGGACATGGATGTAGCGGACCTGAAGTTCTTTGAAGCCGTCGCGCGCCTGGGCAGCATGAACAAGGCGGCGACGTCACTGCATACGGTGCAGTCCAATGTGACGGCGCGCATCCGGGCGCTCGAGCAGGAGATCGGCGTGCCGCTGTTCCAGCGCCATGCGCGCGGGGTCAGCCTGACCCCGGCCGGGGAACGCATGCTGCCCTATGCGGCACGCATCGCCAAGCTGGTGTCAGACGCGCGCCAGGCCGCGCTCGATGACGGCCCGCCGTGCGGCCCGGTGGTGCTGGGCACGCTGGAAACCACGGCCGCCATGCGCCTGGCACCGCTGCTCAGCGGCTTTGCCCGCCAGTATCCGCAAGTCCGGTTGTCGCTGGTCACGGGGACCAGTTGCAGCCTGACTGCCGATGTGGTCGAAGGACGGCTCGATGCGGCGTTCGTGGCCGGTCCGCTCGATCACCCGGATCTCGATGCCGAGGCGATCTTCCATGAAGAGCTGGTGCTGGTGACGCCGCGGACCATGCGCTCGCTTGGCGCGCTGAAGTCGGCCGAGTACCTGAAGACCATCGTGTTCCGCCTGGGCTGCTCGTACCGGCAGCGCCTGGAGACGCTGCTGGGCGAGATGGGCATACGGACTGCCACACCGCTTGAGTTCGGCTCGCTCGACACCATCATTGCGTGCGTGGCCGGCGGCATCGGCATTACGCTGCTGCCACGCAGCGTGGTAGCAGCCGCGGCACAGCAGGGCATGGTTTCGATCCATGAGATCGCGCCGGAGCAGGCGCATGTCGAGACGCTGTTCATCCGGCGCCGCGACGCTTACCTGTCGAGCGCCATGCTGGCGTTCGTGACCGCGGCGCGGGCCCGCTTCGGCGCGCTGATGGAGGCTGCCTGAGGCGGCGCACGGAGTACGCCGCCCCATCTCTCGCTTCCCGCCGCTTAGTGGCCGGCGCTCTGGCCGCCGTCCACGTGCAGGATTTCCCCGGTCACGAACGATGCCGATTCCAGGTACAGCACCGCGTCGGCGATGTCGCGCATTTCGCCCATATGGCCCACAGGATGCAGGGCGCCGAGCGCGGCATGGGTCTCGGGCGGATGCATCGGCGACTTGATTACGCCGGGCGAGACGGCGTTCACGCGGATACCGGTCTTGGCGTACTCGATGGCCAGCGACTTGGTCGCGGCGTTCAGGCCGCCCTTGGTCAGCGAGGCCAGCACCGACGGCACGCCGCTGATCGCATGGTCGACCAGGCTGGTGGTGATGCTGACCACATGGCCGCTGCGCTGCTTTTCCATCTCGGCGATGGCGAGCTGCGTGATGAAGTAGAAGCCCGACAGGTTCACGCCCGTGACCGCGGCGTAGTCCGCCGCCGTATAGGTGGTAAAGGGCTTGGCGACGAAGATGCCGGCGTTGTTGACCAGCGTATCGATGCGGCCGAAATTTTCCAGCGCCGCGCTGATCACGCGCTGCGCGGTTTCCGGCTCGGCGATGTCGCCCTGCACCGTCACGATATCGCGATCATCGGACGGCTTGACGTTGCGGGCCGTGGCCACGACGCGGTAGCCGCGTTCGCGATAGGCCTTGACCAGTTCTGCACCGATGCCTTGGGATGCGCCGGTAATCACGGCGACTTTCTGGGAAGCACTCATTTCACACCTCTAGGTAGTTTGTTGGATCTGGCTTGTTGGCCAATCGGATCGACGGGACCGATGGATCCAAATCTAGGGCATGCGCCCGTGCTGAAAAATATGGGTCGCGCACAAACACTTGTACGCGCGGGGAACAAGTCGAAATGGCTCGGCACAGCCAGCGTACGAGGGTGGAACAAGAGTTATTACATCAAGGTAAAAGGGGGCCGGATGCCGCGCGACGCCCCCGTCGCATCGACATCCGGCGCGACAGTGGCGAACTCAGTCGGGCTGCGGCTCGCTGCCGAATGCCTCCAGTTCGTGCACCAGGCTTTGCGCGGCCAGTTCCACCAGCGCGCGGCCTTTTTCAGGTGTGGCCAGGCCCGGATTCGAGCCGATGCGTCCGTCCGGATAGCGCGCGCGGAAGTCGAGCGCTTCGCGGATCGGGCCGCTAGGTGCGATTGGCGGCGCGTAGTCGGCCGACTTGATGGCGTCCGGAAACGCCCACTGCGTGATCGCGATCTCCGACGGCGTGGCGTGCGCGCCGTGGCCGGTGGGGAACTGGTCGCGCGCCAGTTCGCCCACGCCTTCCAGGTCCCACCAGTTGCAGAGCTTGAGCGCGACGCCGGCCCGGCGCGCGGCGAAGCTCGATTCGGCGTAGATCTCGGAGAACGCCGCCTCGATCGACGCGACATTGCCGCCATGGCCGTTGAGGAACAGGATCTTCTCGAAGCCGTGCCCGGCCAGCGAACGGACCCAGTCGGAGATGGCGGCGATAAACGTCGACGGACGCAGCGAGATGGTGCCGGCAAAGGCCAGGTGATGCTGGGCCATGCCGATATTGAAGGTCGGCGCGACCAGGATGTCCGCGCTCTTCTCCGCCTCGCGGGCGATGATCTCCGGACACAGCCAGTCGGTGCCGAGCAAACCCGTGGGCCCGTGCTGCTCGTTGGAGCCGATCGGCACGACGATGACGCGGCTGCGTTGCAGGAACTGTTCGACTTCAGCCCAGGTGGACAGGTGTAAAAGCATGAGGGACTCCTTTGCTCGGTTTGGCTTGCAGGCTGGCGGCGCAACTAGCGGCGTGCTGGCAGCTTGTTGGTGAGAATGATCAGCGCGGCGATCAGCGGCAATGCGGCCAGGACCAGCATGCCGGCATGCAAGGTACCCGTGGCTGTCTTGGCCCAGCCGATGATGGCGGGCCCCCAGAAGCCACCGGACAGGCCGATGGTGTTGATCAGCGCAATGCCGCCGGCGGCGGCCGGGCCCTTGATGTACTCGGCGGGCATGGCCCAGAACACCGTGTAGGTCATCCACAGCGACGTCGTGCCGAGCGTGAGCAGCACCAGCGTCAGCCCCAGGTGGCCATCGGCAAGGGTCGAGCCGGCCAGCAACAGGGCGCCGCACAGCGCGGGCACCGAGGCGTGGTAGCGGCGCTCGCCCTTGCGGTCCGAGCGGCGGCCCATGTAGTACATGCCGAAGGCGGCGCCGATATAGGGCACGGCGGCGTACCAGCCGAGCTGCACGGTGTCGGTGACGCCTTGCGCCTTGATCAGGCTCGGCAGCCAGAAGCTGATGGCGTAGATGGCGGCGATGACGCAGAAGTAGGCTAGCGCCAGCACATAAACCTTGGGATCCTTGGCCACGGCCTTGAACGAGTGCTTGTGCGCCGCGCCGACGCCGAGTTCGGCTTCGAGCATGCGCCGCTCCTGGTCCGTCAGCCACTTCGCATCGGCCGGGCGGTCCGGCACCAGCGACAGCGCGAGGACGCCGAGCAGCACGCAGGGCAGCCCTTCGACCAGGAACATCCATTGCCAGCCGGCCATGCCGGCGGTGCCGGCCAGTTGCGTCATCAGCCACGCCGACGCAGGAGCGCCGACGATGCCGCCGATCGGGCCCGCCAGAAAGACAATGGCGATGGCGCGCGCCATGCGCTGCGGCCCGTACCAGCACGACAGGTAGTAGATCATGCCCGGCGCGAAGCCCGCCTCGAAGATGCCGAGCAGGAAGCGCATGGCGTAGAAGGTCGGCACATCGCGCACGAACAGCATGCAGGCCGACGTGATGCCCCACAGCACCATGATGCGGCTGAAGGTCTTGCGCGCGCCGACGCGCGGCAGCATCAGGTTGCTCGGAATCTCGAACAGCACATAGCCGATAAAGAAGATCCCCGCGCCGACGCCGTAGGCCGCGTCGGAGAAGCCGAGGTCGCTTTGCATCTGCAGCTTGGCAAAGCCGATATTGACCCGGTCCAGGTAGGCAAAGAGGTAGCAGACCAGGAGGAACGGCAGCAGCCGCAGGTTGATCTTGTTGTAAAGGGCCGAAGTGTCGTCGACGGCGCCTGCATTCGAAATCACTAACATGCCTGTCTCCAAAAGCGTTGTGTGATCTTTTTTTCAGCGAGCTGGAGGGATTATTGGCAGTGCAGGGCTTGCGACCAACAGCAACTAAATTCACACTTCGTTGTTCCGTGAGCAACACAACTGCGGCCGTGCCGGTCGGGGTACGGTTGCGCTCTCTTCCACACAGCGGTTCAGGCAGATTCCAGGCATGCGTGAGATCAATCAGCAGCGGTTGCGTTACTTCCGTGAGGTGATGGCGCACGGGACCATCCGCGGGGCGGCGGAGAGCCTCAATACCTCGCCTTCGGTGATCACCCGGCAGATCAGGCTGCTGGAGGAAGAGCTGGGCACGACGCTGTTCGAACGCCAGGCGCGCGGCGTCAGGCCGACCGAAGCGGCCGGGCACCTGCTGGAGTTCTGGCGCGGCTACCGGTCGCACCAGGAAAAGCTCGAAGACCAGTTGCACGCGCTCAAGGGATTGCAGCAAGGCAACGTCCGGCTGGTCCTGAGCGAGGGGTATGTCGATGCGCTGGTCAACGAGGTCATCGCGCCGTTCTGCACGCAGTTCCCGCTGGTCGATATCCGGCTCGAGATCCTGCCGGTCGACGATGTGCTCAATGAAGTGGCGGAAAGCCGCGCCCATATCGGCCTGGCGTTCAACCCGCCGCTGCACCCGCGCATCGAATACCGGGCCAGTTCCCCGCAGCCGATCGTGCTGCTGGCGCGGCACGATCATCCGCTGGCATTGCGCGGCGGCGAGGCCGGCATCGAAGACCTGCTCGCCTATCCGCTCGCGCTGATGCCGGAGTCCTATGGCATCGGCCATGCAGCCAAGATGCTGGAATTCGCCGAGAACATCACGATCCGGCCCACGCTGGTCACCAACTCGCTGTCGGCGCTGAAGCAGCTGGTCGCCTACGACAACTTCATCACGCTGGTCGGCGAATTCGCGGCGTACCGCGAGATCAGCGCCGGCAGCCTGGTGGCCGTGCCGATCCGGCACCCGCTGTTCCGGGGCACCCAGGCGCGCTTGCTGGTGAAGGCGGGACGGCCGTTGCCTGCGGCGGCGCTGGAGGTGCTTGAACATATCTCGCAGCGCATGTCGATGTTCGCCGCGTCGCCTCGACAATCAACGTGACGGTTCTAGTAGAAAATTTCTCTTGTAATGAGATCGATTCCCATTTACCATTCGATCACTGCCTGACGCACGGTGCTTCACCAGCCAGCCAGGCAGTCCGGCCAGATCCATGGCCGCCGCGGTACGCGGCACCGCCGGGGCGCTGGCAGGGACAAGAGAATTTCCGGATGCCGCAGCGCGGCGTTCGACACCGACTTTTGTGGGGACCGCTCCGTCACGCGGAGCGTTTGGCAGTAGCCAGTCTTCGGAAGATCGGGAAAGCAACCAGACCCCGCTTTCCCGATCGCGTCTTCCGCAGGCAAGCCAAGCCGCCTTTTTATTCCGCGCGCCGTGCAGGCACGGCGCGCCGCCAGGGACGACGAGCGCAACTGCTTTGCCGGCCCTGGCGCTTCCAGCCTGAAATCCCGCCAAGCCACAGACGCCGTCCCGCGCGCGGCGCCAGGCAGGGCGCCGCCCTGCCCCGGCGGGGCAACAGCCGCAGCAAGCCCATGTCATCCGCCATGCCATTCGAGAGGCCCGACCCGATCCACCTGAAGCGCGCCGGCCTGAAGGCCACCTCGCCGCGCATGCGGATCCTTGAAGTGTTTCGCACCAGCGCCCGGCGCCACCTGAGCGCGGAAGACGTCTATCGCATCCTGCTGACGCAGGACGAGGACGCGGGGCTGTCGACGGTGTACCGCGTGCTCAACCAACTGGTGCAGGCCGACATCCTGCTGCGCCACAGCTTCGAGTCCGACCACGCCGTATTCGAACTCAACGAAGGCGGCCACCATGACCACCTGATCTGCGTCGCCTGCGGCCGCGTGGAAGAATTCCGCGACGAAAGCATCGAGCAGCGCCAGCGCCAGGTGGCGGCCGACAACGCCTTTGTCTTGCGCGAGCACATGCTGGTGCTTTACGGCATTTGCCCTGCATGCCGTGCCAGTGCCACCGAAGACGAACGCATGCCGGCCTTGCCAGCCGGGGCCTGAGCGCCCTGCGCAAGCGCTCCGGCGAGACCGCCGCCGCATACCGCGCACCTGACGGAGCCATCCATGGCGCGCCTGACCAAGCCGCTGTCCGAACTCAAACGCCTGCTCAGCCTGTGCCTGCGGCAGGAACCCGGCTGCCACGACTGCCAGCTGCGCGCCGTATGCGTGCACCGGCCGGACCATACCGGCTGCAACTGGAGCGCCGAAGTCGATTTCCCCGAACGCACGGAGGCCGATGCCGTGCGTCACCTGCGCCAGGCGCGGCGTGTGGTGATGATGGTGCGCGAGCAGTACAACGTGGCCGCCGGGGCGGCGGTGGGATCGCGGGCGGCGCACACATAGACATCCTGGCGACGCCTTGCGGCGAGAAACGGAAAATCAGTATGGGCAGTTCAGTGCATCAACGACCAGGCACCGCCTGTCCCTGCGCCGTCGCCTTAGCCCCCGCCACCGGCCGCAACACCAGCCACACTGCCACCCCGATCAGCACACCGCCCACCGCATACGCCCACGACAGCGCCTCGCCCAGGAACAGCGCGCCCCAGACGATGCCGAATGGCGGGATCAGGAAGGTGACGGTCAGCGAGCGCACCGGGCCGAGATCGGCAATCAGCCGGTAGTAGAGGATGTAGGCGAGCGCCGTGCACACGACGCCCAGCCCGAGCATGGCCGCCCACACGCCGGCGCCGGCTGCGGGCAGCGTGTTATGGCGCCAGAGCGCCGCAACGCAGAACGGCAGCAGGAACAGCGTCGCACCCACCATGCTGCCGGCGGCCACCAGGCGGCTGTCGAGCCCGCCGCGCTCGGTGATCCAGCGCCGGGCCAGGAAGCCGGCCAGGCCGTAGCAGGCGGTGGCCACCAGGCACGCCAGCGCGCCCAGCAGCACGTCCAGCGAGAATGCCACCGGCCCGGTGCGCGTCAGCACCGCTACCCCGGCCACGCCCAGCAGCACGCCCAGCGCCTTGGCGCGCGTGAGCCGTTCGGAGAAGGCCACCGCGCCGATCAACACGCCCATCAGCGGTGTCATGGCGTTGAACACCGCCGAATAGCCCGCCGGCAGCCACAGCGCCGCGATCGCGTACATCACGAACGGGATGCCGGAATTGACCACCCCCAGCACCAGCACCGCGCGCCATTTGCCGCGCATGTCCCAGCGCAGCCGCAGCAGCGGCAGGCAGGCGGCCAGCGTGACGGCGCCGATCAGGACCCGTACGAAGGCCGTCGGCATCGGTCCCAGCACCGGCGCGCCGATGCGGATAAACAGGAAACTGGCGCCCCAGATGGCAGCCAGGGCAAGCAGTCGGGCGAGATCGGCGAGTTTCATGGCGGTGAAAGTAGCGCTGGACAGGCCAGGGCGGTGAGGGGGTTGGCGCGATTTGACCCCTGTCCGGGGCGTGCCGCAAGCTGGTTTCGGACCTGTGCCTCGGCCGGTTATTGCACCGGCATCGCCAGCTGAGCAGGTTTTTTTATTCGCCGTTGACTGATCTACAACGGTGTTAGGCGACGTTTTCAGCACAATGTCACACAAAAACAACTCGATTTCTACAAAGTGCCTGCACTCATACCCCCCGCAGGAGGGGGAGTTGATACGGATACGTGACAAGCCGCATTCGATTAAATTAAACTCTGGTCTGCGCCAGAGTTAATTGACCCCTCCGACGCATTCCCGACAAGCCGCCAGGACTCTGGCGGCTTCTTTTTTTGTACGGCCGGTAAAATGCGTACCTTCCGGCGCCGCCCGTTACCGCTGCGCCGTGGCGAACCTTCCGCCCACGTGCTCCCAGTCGCACAACGTCTGCAATCCCAAACATCCGAAACGCCACCCGCGTCAACCATCGCCGCGGCTGCCGCGTTGCCAGCCACATGAAACGACAGTTCCTTGGCCTGCTAGCCCGCGTCTACGTCCTCCAATTCGCCCTCGAAGTCCCGGCCACAGTGGCGATGCTCGCCGACATGCTGCTGGAGTACGGCTTCCAGGTCGATATCGGCACCGTGCGCCCGTTGCTGCGCGCGCTGCAGATGGAAGGCTACCTGGAAAGCGTGCTCCGCGACGGCATCGGCCGCGTCTACCAGCTGACCGAGCGCGGCCGAGAAGAACTGCAGTCCAGCCGCCAGCGCATCGACGACCTGTACCGCCGCCTGCACGCCGACGGGCCGGACACAGCCGAAGCGCCGCGCGAGGTCTGAACCCGACCAGGGCGACAAGGACAACGGCAATGACAGCACGCAACCGTACCCGTTTCTGCGGAGCCCGCCCGCGCCATCCGTTGCGCGGATTCGCCCCGCTGACCCCTCCTCAGCCCTCCCTTCGTAGCACTTGCGCCGTTCGGCCGGAATGCGGTCGCGGTTGGCGCTGGCCGAGTCAAAGTCGTTCCTGATCGGGCCCTTCCAGTAGCCGGCAAGTTGCTGGCAGATCGCCCGGGGGCTTACGGCTCGCGCAACTCGGCGCCGTTCACCGGCACCGGCACCGGGATCCGCTCGTCAAACCCGGCTTCCAGCAGTTCCCTCAGCGCCTGCGGTGGCACCGCCTGGCAGAACAGGAACCCCTGCGCCCCATCGCACCCCTGCTCCCGCAGGAAGGCAAACTGCGCCGCGGTTTCCACGCCTTCGGCGATCACCTTGAGGTGCAGCTGGTGGCCCAGCGCGATGATCGCCGCTGCCACCGCCTGGTCGTGGCCGGGCGCGTCGACGTCGTCGACAAAGGACTTGTCGATCTTCAGCCGGCTGATCGGCAGCCGCGTCAGGTAGTTCAGCCCGGAGTAGCCGGTGCCGAAGTCGTCGATCGACAGCCCCACGCCCAGCTCGCGCAGGCGGCGGAAGGTCTCGATGGTGGTCTCGCCGCCGTCGACCAGGATGCCTTCGGTGACCTCGATCACCAGCCCCTGCGGCGGCAGGCCGGCCTCCCGCAGGCAGCGCGCCACGGTGTCGGGGAAGTTGGCCTGGCGCAGCTGCAGCGGCGAGATATTGACCGCCACCTCGATGTCGCGGCCGAGCGCCTGGCGCAGGGCCTGGATCTCGCGGCAGGCAGTGGCCAGGGTCCATTCGCCAAGCGGCGCGACCAGGCCGCTCTGCTCCGCGATGGGGATGAACTCTGACGGCTGCATCGGGCCCCGTTCCGGGGTGTCCCAGGCAATCAGCGCTTCCACGCCCGTGATCGCAAGCGTGGCGGTATCGACGATGGGCTGGTAGCGCAGGCGGAACTCATTGCCGGCCAGCGCGCGGCGCAGCAGCCCTTCGATGGTGAAGCGCGCCAGCGAGGCCTCGGCCATTTCGCTGGCAAAGCGGCGCAGCTGCGCGCGCCCGCCCTGCTTGGCGGCGTAGACGGCCGCATCGGCGCACTTGAGCAGCTCGGTCAGGGTATCGCCGTCGTCCGGGAACACCGCCATGCCGATCGACGCCGTCCCGCGCAAGCGCTGGCCGCCGGCCTGCAGTTCTTCATTGATGCGCGCCTGGATCTTGGCGGCGATCAGCTCGGCTTCGCTGTCATGGCGCAGGCCGCCCAGCACCACGCCGAATTCATCGCCGCCCATGCGCGCCACCAGGTCGCCCTGGCGCACCGCACCCTTGAGGCGGTCGGCCATGGTGCGCAGCACGTCGTCGCCGACCGGATGCCCCAGCGAATCGTTGATGTGCTTGAAGTGGTCCAGGTCGAGCAGCAGCAGCGCCACGCGCTCGCCGTGGCGGCGCGCGTGCAGCAGCAGCGGCTGTGCGCGCTCGTTCAGTTCTGCGCGATTGGGCAGGCCGGTGAGGGGGTCGTGCAGCGCGAGATGGCGGATGTATTCGTCCACGCGGCGGCGTTCGGTCAGGTCGTAGGCGATGGCCTGGTAGCCCGCCGACGGCGCGGGCGGCACGGTCGCGTCCTCCGTGGGCAACGCGGCCGGATCCGCAGGCGCCGGCAACGCGGCCACCGTCATCTGCACCGGCATGCGCGAGCCGCCCTTGCGCACCCAGGTCCACTCGCGTTCGTCGCGCAGGCCCAGCCGCGCCTTGGCCACCAGCGCGGGCAGGCCGCCGGGGACCGGCTCGCCCAGTTCGTGCGCGAGGGCTCGCGCATGGGCTGCCAGTTCGTCGGCTACGTGTAGCCCGGTCATGCGCATGCGGCCCACCAGCTCGGCCGCGGTGTACCAGAGCATGCGCTCGCCCGCGGGGTTGATGCCGGTGATCAGGCCGTCTTCGTCGAACGTGATTACGCAGAACGCGGCATGCTCGAGCAGCCCGGTGTAGCGCGCTGCCTGCAACGCGCGGTCTTGCTGTGCCTGGCGCTCGGGCTGCAGGTCCGTGACCGCCCACAGCCGGTGCGCGGCGCCGCCTTCGGCGCCCGGCAGCCGGGCCGCGCCGGCGCGCAGCGCGAAGCGGCCGCCGTCGTCGCGCACGCCGGTCAGTTCGCGGTGCGCGGCGGGCAACGCCGCCGCGCCACTGGGGACCACGCCGGCGGCGCCGGGTACGAGGGTGTCGAGGCTGCGCCCGGCAAGCGCGCCGGGAGCGGTGCCGAACAGTTGCCCGGCGCGCTCGCTGGCACGCACCACCACGCCCTGCGCATCGGTCAGGATAAAACCGTCCGCGGCTTGCGCCATGCAGGCCTGCAGCATCGCGCTGTCGTCCTCCCAGGCATGGACGGCCTGCGCTTCGCGTTGCCGCGCGGTGCGGCGCTGGCGGGCCAGCGCGTAAGTGAGCCAGGCCAGCAGCACGGTGACCAACGAGCCCGCAGCCAGCGTCAGGCGGGCCTGCCGCTGGCCGTACCCGGCTTCGAAGGCGGGGCGGGTGGCGCCGCGCAGCGTCCAGGTGCCGCCGCCGTACTGGATCAAGCGTTCGCCGCGCAGCCACGGGGCGCTGCCGTCGTCGCGGCGCTCGCCCTCGGTCGGTTCGCCGGACAGCAGCGCACCGGGCACGCCGGGGCTGCCTTCATGCAGCGACAGCTCCAGTTCGGCAGCCGCCGGCCCACTGACCGCGCGCATCAGGTCGCCCAGGCGCAGCGACACGTAGACATAGCCCACCACCGCCTGGCGCCGCTGCGCCACCGTGCTGACCGCCACGCCGCCGCCATAGACCGGCAGGAATACCAGGGCGCCGTGCTGCTGTACCGAGGCTTCGGATTCGCGGATCAGTTCGAGCCGGCGCGTGAGCCGCGGTTCGCCGCTGTCGCGGGCGGCCTCCAGCGCGGCGCGCCGGGTCGGCTCGGAAAGCATGTCGAAGCCCACGGCGCGGGCGTTCCTGCCCGCCAGCGGTTCGATATAGAGGATCGGCGCATACAGGTCGCGCGGACCGGGGGGATGGATCTCGTAGCTGGCCAGTCCGTCGGCGCGCGCGGCCTGCACCAGCCGCACGGAATGCTGCGGCGTCGTCAGCGGGGCGTAGCCGATCGCCTGGGTGCCGGCGGGCAGTTCGTCGAGCTGGGCGGTATAGAGGTAGTTGCGCCACTGCGCACGCGAGGTGGCGGGATTGGCCGTGATCAGGCCGGCCACGCCGCGCAGCAGGCGTTCGTTGTCCAGCATGCGCTCGCGCAGCGCGCTGCCGGCCTGCCCCAGCAGCACGTCGAAACGCTGCTGCGCCAGCTGGTGCTCCAGCTGCTGCGCCTGGCGCCATGCTCCCGCCGTCAGCAACGCACCGCCGGCCGCGACCAGCAGCGACAGCAAGGCAGGGGAAAGCGCAGTCAGTCTCATGGTCGATCGGTTACGGCGTGCGCGGAGGTCGCGCCTGCCGCGAGTTTGCACGCGGGCCTGGGGCTCGATAGTGCGGGCCGGGTAGTGCGCGCCGCCGCGCGCATGCCTGAGCCGCGCATCACCACGTGCCTGCGCCGCATGCCCCGTATTCACGCGGCACTATACCGTGGCCCGCCTTGCCAGCACACCCCCCACCCGGCTAGCTGGACACCGGCCGCCTTGCACGCCCTTGACACCGCTCGGGGGATCACAACACCAGGGGGCTACTGTCAAACCCGCCTTGTCAAACCCGGTTTGCCCGCCTGCCCCGTCGCGGCGCGGTATGGTAGGGTTGCATCGGAGGCGCCCCCCCGAGACGCGCGTCTGCAGTCACCGACTGGCCGCTGCATCGCACCGCCCCCCACCGCGCCCGCCCGGGCCACGCCATACCGGTTTGCGCTCAACCTGCGCCCACCCTCGCGCCCACATGCCTGTCTACACGCCCACGCTGAAAGCGCGCATTGCGATCATTACCACCGTGCTCGCCGCGGTGTTCGGCACCGGCATTATCCTGGCCGCCCTGTACGATGCGCACCGCGACCTGCATGCTGCACTGCAGGACCAGCAGGATTCCGTCGTCAAGCTGACCGCCGACCAGCTCGACACCGCCATGCACGACCGCATCATGCTGTTGTCGCACCAGGCCGACCAGCTCGGCGGTATCCTCGCGCAAGCGCACGGGACCCAGGCCGCCGCGGTACGGCAGCGCGCCCTGGATACGCTGGCGGCGGCGATCCCCGTGCCTGCCGCGTTCAACGCGCTGCTGGTCGCCGACACGCAAGGCAACATCGTCAGCAGCACTGGCCCGCCCACGGAGGTGAGCGACCGCGGCTACTTCCGCGAGGCCGCGCGCACGCTGGCGCCGGTGGTCTCAGCGCCGATCCGCTCGCGCACCACCGGCCAGCTCGGGGTGATTGTGACCGTGCCGGTGCTGTCGCCGCAGAAGACCTTCACCGGCCTGGTGGGCGGGTGGCTGGACATGTCCAGCAGCAATTTCCTGGTCGAGATCCTGCACAACCGGCTGGGCACCACCGGCTACTACTGCCTGGTGTCAGCCGGGCGCGAGCCGGTCTATATCCGCCACCCAGACCCGGCGCAGGCGCGCCAGCCGGCGCTGCCCGTGAACGACACCTGCGGCGAGGACGACAGCCCCGCGCCGCTGGAATTCCTCACGCCGGCGCGGCCGGTGATCGCGCGCTACCTGATGTCGACCACGGGCTGGGAACTGGTGGCGCTGCTGCCCGCGCGCGAAGCCTACGCGCCGCTGCACCAGATGCAGCAGCGCTTCCTCGGCCTGGCCGGGCTGGCCATGGCCGCGGTGGCCGTGCTGATCTGGCTGGCGATACGCCGCCAGCTGGCACCGCTCACGCGGCTGCACAAGGTGGTACTGGCCAGCGCCAACGACCTGTCGGCGTTCGAGCGGCTGCCCACGCGCCAGCAGCGCGACGAGATCGGCGACCTGTCGCGCGCCTTCATCAAGCTGATGCGCGACGTACGCGACCGCCGCCAGGCGCTGGACCGCAGCGAGAGGCGCCTGCGCGCGGTGACCGACACGCTGCCGTCGCTGCTGGCCTTTATCGATACCGAGGAGCGCTATGTCTTCAACAACGTGGCCTACGAGCATGTCTTTGGCCTGAAGCTCGAGGAGCTGCGCGGCAAGCCGATGCGCGAGGTGCTGGGCGAGGTCCGCTACGCGCGCGCGCAGCCGTTCCTGGAACGCGCGCTGGCGGGCGCGGCCGTGATCTTCGAGTCCGAGGACAACGATCCCGAATACCACTGCATGGAAACCAGCTTCCGGCCGGAATGGAGCGCGGACGGCAGCGAGGTGGTGGGCGTGCACATCCACGTGCAGGACATCACCCAGCGCAAACTGGAGACGCAGCGCCTGGCGCGCATGTCCCGCACCGATCACCTGACGCAGCTGATGAACCGCAGCGCGTTCGAAGGCCAGCTGCAGGCGGCCATGGCGCGCAGCCGCGAGCACGGCACGCTGATGGCGCTGCTGTACCTCGACATGGACCGCTTCAAGGCCGTCAACGACATCCACGGGCATGCCGCGGGCGACCTGCTGCTGCAGGCGTTTGCGCAACGTGTGCGCGCCTGCGTGCGCGAGGCCGACTCCGTCGCCCGGTTGGGGGGCGACGAGTTCGCAGTGGTGCTGGAGGCGATCGTGCAGCCCGGCGTGGCCCGCCGCGTGGCCGAGGCCATCCTGCAGACGATGGACGAGCCATTCCACTTCGACGGTGCGACAGCCGACGTCGACGTGAGCATTGGCGTGGCCCTCTACAACGGCGGGCCGGTGCAGGACCGCGAACTGATGCGCCTGGCGGACGTGCTGCTGTACCGCGCCAAGGGCGCGGGCCGCGGCCGCTTCGAGATCGGCCCGCCGGAACTGGCCGGCGAGCTCAACCCGCACTAAGCAGTGCCCCAGTTAGCCCTCAGTGGATGGTGCCACCCGGCTTGCCCGGCGCCGGGCCTGAACCTGCCTCGCCCGCCCCTTCCGGCTCGAACGGCACGTGGCGTCCGTCGCTGGACTGGTAGCCGAGCTGCGCATCCGCGCCCAGCATCTTCTCCCACGCGATCATGGCCTGGGCCACCGCGTCGGGCGCGCCCTTGAACACCACCACGTCGTTGCCGCAGTTGGGGCATTCGCCGCCGAACACGGCATCGATGCCGGGCAAGCCCGGCACGTCGAGCGCGTCGAAGGTGCCGAACGCGGTCTTGCAATGCCCGCAGACCAGCTGCGCGGGGCGCAAGGCCTCGATCTTTGCGCGTGCCTGTGCCGCACGCTCCTCGGGAGTACCCCGTCGTTTCGCCTCGCCCATGATTGCCTTCCCTCCCCGTTGCTGCCGGTGTCTGTGTATGCGTCGGCCCGGCCAGTGCGGCCGTGCCGAGCGGATGCCTGTTAGATGCGATGGCAGGGGTGGTGGTGCCCGGCCATTGCGTTGGGTGACGTCCGCGCGGCACGCGGCCCGCCTTCCCGAACGCTTCGCGCTGGCCGCATTGTAACCAGCGCGGCGCTGCAATTACCGGGCCGACAGGATCCTTTCTCGCCTGCTATTGTGGATAACGATGCCCCGAGCGGGCGCGGATGCGCCGCGCCCGGCACCGCGGGCATGCCAGGCCGCACCGCCCGTGCCTGCGCCGTCCCGGCGCGGGCATGCCGCCGCCGGTGCCGGTTTTCACGGTTCCAGCCACCTACCCCCAAGGAGGACGCTTCATGATCCGACCCACCGTGCAGGAAAACGCCGCCCGCTACGCCGACTGCATCGCCGCCTGCAATGCCGCCGCCGCCGCCGCGCTCAAGTGCGCGGCCGCCTGCCTGGAAGAACAGGACGTGCGCAAGATGGCGCGCTGCATCGCGCTGGACATGGATTGCGCCGGCATCGCCCAGCTGGCCGCGTCCTACATGCTGCGCAACAGCGAGTTCGCGCCGCTGGTCTGCGAGGATTGCGCAGAGGTCTGCAAGTGGTGCAAGGAGGAATGCGAGCGCCATGACGCCGAGCATTGCCAGGATTGCGCGCGCGCCTGCGCGGTCTGCATGGAGCAGTGCCTGAAGGCGACCGCGTAGCGCCGCCGCTCAGGCCGGGGCCTGCGCTGCGGGCCCAGCCTGCGCATCCGGCGCGCGTCTGCGCCAGCATCGCTTCGGAGGCGATGCGCATGCGGCCGGAAGGTGATTCGAAGGCAAGGCGGAGGATCCGGCCGGTGCCCGCGCACTGGCCGCGGTGAAGCAGTATCCTAATAGACTGCCCGCACGACCCGGCCCTGGCGCCGGTTCCTGCATCGACGTCGCACAAGCCGCCGCGCTTCCTTGCCAAGGAGTCTGTCCATGTCCGACCCGTCCCCCTCCAACACCCGCATCGAGAAAGACAGCCTTGGCGATGTGCCGGTGCCCGCCGACCACCTGTGGGGCGCGCAGACCGAGCGCTCGCGCCAGAACTTCCGCATCGGCGATGAAAAGATGCCGCCGGCGCTGATCGAGGCCTTTGCCATCCTCAAGCTGTGTGCGGCGCGCGCCAACCGCGAGCTGGGCGTGCTCAAGCCCGAGCTGGCGCAGGCGATCGAACAGGCCGCCGCCGAGGTCATCGAAGGCCGCTGGCCGCAGGAGTTCCCGCTGTCGGTCTGGCAGACGGGCTCCGGCACGCAGACCAACATGAACCTGAACGAGGTCATCGCGAATCGCGCCATTCAATTGCTGGGCGGCGAGGTCGGCAGCAAGAAGCCGGTGCATCCCAACGACCACGTCAACGCCAGCCAGTCCTCCAACGACAGCTTCCCGACCGCGATGCACATCGCCGCCGCGCGCGCGATCCAGCAACAGCTGCTGCCGGCGCTGGAACAGCTGCAGCAGACCTTCGCGCGCAAGGTGGAAGCCTTTGCCGATATCGTCAAGGTCGGCCGCACCCACCTGCAGGACGCGGTGCCGCTGACGCTGGGGCAGGAATTCTCGGGCTACATGACGCAGGTGGCCGATGCGCAGTCGCGCCTGCAGCAGGCCATGTTGCGCGCGATGCCGGTGGCACAGGGCGGCACCGCGGTCGGCACCGGCCTGAACGCGCCGCACGGCTTTGCCGCGGCGTTTGCGCGCGCGCTGGCCGACTACACCGGGCTGCCGTTCGAGCCCGCGCCCAACCGCTATGCCCTGCAGGCTTCGCACGACGCGCTGGCCGACCTGTCGGGAGCGCTCAACACCACGGCCTCGTCGTTCCTGAAGATCGCACGCGACTTCATGCTGCTGGGATCCGGCCCGCGCGCGGGCTTTGCCGAGCTGGTGCTGCCCGCCAACGAGCCGGGCTCGTCGATCATGCCGGGCAAGGTCAACCCGACCCAGGCCGAGGCGCTGGCGATGGTGTGCTGCCGTGTGATCGGCAACCACACCACGGTGACGCTCGCCAACGGGCTGGGCACGCTGGAACTGAATGCCTACAAGCCGGTGATCATCTACAGCCTGCTGCAGTCGGTGTCACTGCTGGCGGGCGCAGCCTCGAGCTTTGCCGAGCATATGGTGGAAGGCGTGGAGGCCGACCGCGAGCGTATCGCCGAGCTGCTGGAGCGCTCGCTGATGCCGGTGACCGCGCTCAATCCGCATATCGGCTACGACAAGGCCGCGGAGATCGCCAAGCTGGCGGTCAAGCGCAACCTGTCGCTGCGCGAGGCGGCGATCGCCTCGGGGCATGTGACCGAGGAACAGTTCGAGCAGTGGATCGACCTGAAGGGGATGACACGGGAAGTGTAGGTTGCGGCATGCGCGGGCGGCGATTGTTAATGAATACTGTCTAATCCGTTCAAACGCCGCCCATTTATCCAAGGGCAACCACCGTCCATGATAGTGGCCATACCTTCTGACAAGGAGCCTGACATGGCCGCTACCCAATCCCACGCAAAAGCTTCCACCCAACGCCGCGCCGCCCTGGTGACCGGCGCCTCCCGCGGCATCGGCCGCGCCATCGCGCTGCGGCTGGCCGCCGACGGCTTCGACGTCGCCATCGGCTATGCCGGCAGCGCCGCGCGGGCCGAAGAGACCGTGGCCGCGGCGCGCGCGGCCGGCGTCAATGCCATCGCCGTCCAGGGCGACGTGGCGCAGGCGCCAGACGTGGCGCGCCTGTTCGACGCCGCGCAGCAGGCCTTCGGCCGGCTCGACGTGGTGGTCAACAGTGCCGGCATCATGCCGCTGGCCCCGGTCGCGCCCGGCAGCCTCGAAGCCTTCGACCAGACTATCGCCACCAACCTGCGCGGCGCCTTCCTGGTGCTGGGTGAAGCCGCGGCGCGCCTGGGCGAAGGCGGGCGCATCGTCGCGCTGTCGACCAGCGTGATCGCGCGCTCGTTCCCGGGCTACGGGGCGTATATCGCCGCCAAGGCGGGCGTGGAAGGACTGGTGCGGGTACTGGCCAACGAGCTGCGCGGGCGCGGCATCACCGTCAACGCGGTGGCTCCGGGGCCGGTGGCCACCGAGCTGTTCCTCGAGGGCAAGTCGGAAGAGCAGGTGGCGCAGCTTTCGAAGGTGGCGCCGCTGGAGCGGCTGGGCACGCCCGAGGACATTGCCGCGGCAGTGTCGTTCCTGGCTGGTCCGGACGGTGGCTGGGTCAATGCGCAGGTACTGCGCGCCAATGGCGGCTTTGCCTGAGATCGCGAGGTCAGCCTAGCCCGGGGGCGGGCTTGAAAAGTCGCAGCGCTGGCGCGCCAGCGACTCCCTCGAATACCCATGGCGCACCCGAAGCTGGTGCTCCACGGCGTCGGCCTGGTCCAGGCAGGCGAATACCAGGTCGTCCTTCACGCGCTGCGACACGCCCTTCAGGCGCGGGGCCTCGTACGCGACCTGGCGCGCGCGGCAGCGCAGGAACAGCAGCGTTTCCTGCGTGGCGGCGACCAGTTGGTCGTGTTCGATCCGCTTGCATTCGACCAGGTCCTGGGCAAGGGCGCTGGCGCCGGCAAAGAGCAATGGCAGGCACGGCCATCGGCGCAACAAGCGGTGCATGGCAAACGGGGGCGCGGTAGGCCAGTTGAGGGTACGGATCGCATCATTGCCCAGACCCGCGCACAGTGCAAGCCACAGCACGCGCAATGACCTGTTGCATCACTCGTTGCATCCCCCGTTACAGCCCCGGCTCGGCCCGGCGCGCGGGCCGCAGGCCGGATACAGTTTCCAGCCAGATGGACAATCGCCCGCCAGCCCTGATGCCACCGTGGCACCGGTCCGGGCTTGCTGCCGCAGTGCGCGCCAGTTCACGCCCCAGACCGACGGGCTCCCCGCTCGGCCTTCCCCGTGTTCCCCTTGCCGCCCCACCGCTCAGGTGGCCATGCGGCGGCCTGTCCAATGGCCATCCTTCCGGCGTGCGCCGCCAGCTACTGCGAAGCGGGACCTGACCCGCGGTTGCCCCGCACCGCCCTGACTGCAAGACAACAACATGACCGATCTCACCGCTAACCCCGCCCAGACGGCCGGCCCGAGCCCCGATGAAGTGCGCAAGCGCGTCTACGCCATCGTCGCCGCCTCCTCGGGCAACCTGGTCGAATGGTTCGACTTCTACGTCTATGCCTTCTGCGCGATCTATTTCGCGCCGTCGTTCTTCCCCAAGTCCGATCCCACCGCGCAGCTGCTGAACACCGCGGGCGTGTTTGCAGCCGGCTTCCTGATGCGGCCCATCGGCGGCTGGCTGTTCGGCACCATCGCCGACCGCCACGGGCGCAAGAACTCGATGCTGATCTCGGTGATCATGATGTGCGCGGGCTCGCTGCTGATCGCCTGCCTGCCCACCTATCACAGCATTGGCAACTGGGCGCCGGCGCTGCTGCTGCTCGCGCGCCTGATCCAGGGCTTGTCGGTCGGCGGTGAATACGGCACCACCGCCACTTATATGAGCGAGGTGGCGCTGCGCGGCCGGCGCGGCTTCTTCTCGTCGTTCCAGTATGTGACGCTGATCGGCGGCCAGTTGCTGGCGGTGCTGGTGGTGGTGATCCTGCAGCAGCTGCTGGACGAGTCCGAACTCAAGACGTGGGGCTGGCGCATCCCGTTCGTGGTCGGCGCGATCACCGCGGTAGTGGCGCTGTTCCTGCGCCGCACGCTGCATGAGACCTCGTCGGCGGCCAGCCGTGGCAGCAAGGAGGCCGGCAGCGTGGCCGAGCTGTTCCGCAACCACAAGGCGGCCTTCTTCACGGTGCTGGGCTATACCGCGGGTGGTTCGCTGATTTTCTACACCTTCACCACGTACATGCAGAAGTACCTGGTCAACACCGCCGGCATGTCGATCAAAACCGCCAGCTATGTGATGACGGCGTGCCTGTTCCTGTACATGTGCATGCAGCCGGTGTTCGGTGCACTGTCCGATCGTATCGGCCGGCGCAACAACATGCTGATGTTCGGCGCGCTGGGCACGCTTTGCACGGTGCCGATCCTGACCGCGCTGGGCACGGTCAGCAGCCCGGAACTGGCCTTCGTGCTGATCGCCGTGGCGCTGGCCATCGTCAGCTTCTACACCTCGATCAGCGGCATCGTGAAGGCGGAGATGTTCCCGCCCGAGGTGCGCGCGCTGGGCGTGGGCCTGGCCTACGCGATCGCCAACGCGATCTTCGGCGGCTCGGCCGAGTATGTGGCGCTGGGCATGAAGACGCTCGGCCACGAGACCGCGTTCTACTGGTACGTGACCGCGATGATGGTGATCGCCTTCTTCGTCAGCCTGCGCCTGCCGCGCCAGGCGAAGTACCTGCACCACGAGCACTGAGCCAGGTGCGGCGCAATGCTGCGCAACGCCGGCGCCGGACCCTCACGCCGGCATGGCAATATACGGGGCGGCAACCGCCAGGCGGCGCCGCCCGCCCTGTATCCCATCACCCAAGCCATGGATCTCAACGCCCTGCGCCTGTTCGTCGATATCGTCGACGCGGGCAACCTGAGCGCGGCCGCGCGCAAGCTCAAGATGACGCGCGCCAATGTCAGCTACCGGCTGAAGGCGCTCGAAGAAGAGCTTGGCGTGCAGCTGCTGCGGCGGACCACCCGCCATGTCGAGCCGACCCCGATCGGCGCCGGGCTGTACGAGCACGGCCGCAATATCCTGGGTGAAGTGGCGGCGGCCAATGCGCTGATCAGCAATATGGGCAAGAGCCTGCAGGGCCATGTGAGGCTCTCGGTGCCCACAGGGCTGGGGCATACGCTGCTGTCGCCGCTGCTGGTGCTGTTCAAGCAGCGCTATCCCGACATCACGCTTGACGTCATGTTCGACAACCGCGTGCACAACCTGGTGTCCGAGGATGTAGACGTGGCGCTGCGCATTATCTCCACACCGCCCGATTCGGTGATCGCCACGGAAATTGGCGAAGTCGACTGGATCGTGTGCGCGTCGCCGGGGTATCTCGCCGCGCATCCCGCGCCGAAGGCACTCACCGGGCTGCAAGGACATGCGATCGTCTGCGCGTCGCCGGAGGGCCAGAAGCTCAAGGCATCGGGCACGCGGCTGGATGGCGATGAAGGCCATGACGCGAAAGAAGCCCGCGAGCAGGTAGTGCTCGAACCGACGCTCACCTCGGAAAACTTTGCCTTCCTGAAGGAATCGGTGCTGGCAGACCTGGGGATCGGCATTCTCCCGATCTATGCGATCGGCGCCGAACTGGAAAGTGGCGCACTGGTGTCGCTGCTGTCCGACTACCGCATCAGCGTGTTCGGCAGCCGGCTCTATATGCTGACCATGCCCAACCGCTACCAGACGCTGGCCACGCGCTACCTGCTCAACTTCCTCAAGACCGAGCTGCAGGCGGTGTGGCCGCGGCTGCACCGGTAGCCAGGGCGTTGCCGTGTCGCCACGTTGGGCGTGCTGACAGGCACTATATTAAGAGCACAAGGATAATCGTAGACGCATCCGACTGAATCTGAGGAGCTACCATGGCCCTGGCTAGCACGCTCGCAAACTGCCTGAGCAGCAAGAATACCCAGTACGACATCATTCGCCATCCCTACACCCTCAGCAGCATGGCCACTGCCGAGGCTGCGCACGTTCCCGGAGACCGACTGGCCAAGACGCTGTTGCTCGAGGATGACCGCGGCTATGTCGCCGCCGTGATCCCGTCGAGCCACCACCTGCAGATGGCCGCCATCTGCGAACAGACCGGACGCAACCTGGTACTGGCACACGAGGACGAGATCCGCGAGATCTTCAAGGACTGCGACCTCGGCGCGATCCCGCCGGTGGCAATGGCCTACGGCATGCAGACCTATGTGGACGACAGCCTGATGAAGCAGCCCGAAGTCTATTTCGAGGGCGGCGACCACCAGGAACTGGTCCACATGAGCGGGGAGCAATTCTCGCAGCTGATGTCGGATGCCAGTCACGGGCAGTTCTCGCGCCGCATGATGTAGCGATAGCGGCGCACTGTCGCCACGGACCACTGTCCGCGTGCGGCACGCGGCCACCATGGCGGGCTGAGCGCCCGCGTGGTGGCCGTTTTTCATTCTGCCGACAGGCTTGCTATTTGCGCCCGCTGCAGTCGAGCTTGTACCGGCCCAGCACGGCCATGCCCTGCCGCAGCACCAGTCCGACTTCACACTCGCTGCCGGGCGGTTGCGAGACCGTCAGCGACGACACGCGCGTGGGCTGCCCGGGCACCACGTGCAGCGTGCCGGCCTGCGCCAGCGATGACGCCGCATTGCCGCTGCGCGCGCGCAGCTTGAGCTCGTACTGCAGGTCCGCCTCCTGCGCCGAAGCGACATAAGGCACGACCTGCGCCATGCCGTTGGCCGACTGGATATCCAGCCATACCTGCAAATTCATGTCGGCTTGCATGGTTGCTCCCTTGGCAGAGGCGTTGCCCCGTCAGCGGTCCGGCAGCGCCGGCGCGCTGTCGTCCTTCAGATCCACGCCCGAACGCCCCAGCGCCGCCGCGCCGCGCAGCAGGAAGGCGAGCCGGTCGGCCGCCTGCGCGTACGCGAGGCCTTCCGGCCGCACATTGGAAATGCAGTTGCGCTCGGCATCGGTGCGGCCCACGCGCGGCGCATAGGTCAGGTAGATGCCGAGACTGTCCGGCGAACTCAGCCCCGGCCGTTCGCCGATCAGCATCACCACCTGGCGCGCGCCGAGCAATTCGCCGATCTCGTCGCCCAGTGCCACGCGCGACTGCTCGGCAACCACCACCGGTCCGATGCGCCACGAAGGCGGCAGGCGCTGGCGCGTGGCGTCGAGCAGCGGCAGCGCGTGTGTCTGCGTGGCAAGTGCGGAGAGGCCGTCGGCGATGACGAAGACTACGTCAGGGGCTTCGGCCGCCTGCAACGCGGCCAGCCTGTCGCGGCTGGCATCGTCAAGGCGCCGGCCCAGGTCCGGGCGCCGCAGGTAGTGCGTGCGGTCCGGCGCCGCGCTGTGCACGGCGACATGCTGCAGCCTGGTGGTGTCCAGCGCCGCGGTGACCGCGCCCACGTCCAGCGGCAGGTGCACCGCATCGCGCGCCTGCGCATGCGCCAGGCCGAAGGCCAGCACGGCATCGGTGGTCTGGCTGTGGCCGGTGCGGCCCAGCGCGACGCGCGCGCGCGTGAACTGGCGCAGGCGCTGCCATGGGTCGGTATCCGAGGTGGCGGTGGTGGCGGGCGTGTGCCCGGACATGGCGTCGCGGGAAGGAGGATGGCGTTTGGCCGGCATGGCGCTGGATATTCAGAGACTGTGCGCCATCTGCAGCAGCGGCTGGCGGGCGGCGGGCTCGAGCAGCCGGCCGCTGGCATCGGCAATGCCCATGCGCTGCAGCCACACCTCGAACTCCGGTGCGGGGCGCAGCCCCAGCACCTCGCGCAGGTACAGCGCATCGTGGAACGAGGTGCTCTGGTAGTTCAGCATGATGTCGTCCGCACCTGGCACCCCCATGATGAAGTTGATGCCGGCCACGCCGAACAGCGTCAGCAGCGTATCCATATCGTCCTGGTCGGCCTCGGCATGGTTGGTGTAGCAGACGTCGCAGCCCATCGGCACGCCCATCAGCTTGCCGCAGAAGTGGTCCTCCAGTCCGGCGCGGATGATCTGCTTGCCGTCGTACAGGTACTCAGGCCCGATAAAGCCGACCACCGTATTGACCAGCAGCGGCGAGAACGCGCGCGCCACCGCGTAGGCGCGCGCCTCCATGGTCTGCTGGTCGACGCCATGGTGCGCGTTGGCCGACAGGGCGCTGCCCTGGCCGGTTTCGAAGTACATCAGGTTGTCGCCCACGGTGCCACGCGCCAGCGCCTGCGCGGCATCGTGCGCCTGCGCCAGCAGCGACAGGCTGATGCCGAAGGCCGCATTGGCACGCTCGCTGCCGGCCACCGACTGGAACACCAGGTCCACCGGCGCGCCCTGGTCCAGCGCGCGCAGCGTGTTGGTGACATGGGTCAGCACGCAGGACTGCGTGGGGATGTCATAGCGGCTGCGCAGCTCGTCGATCATGCGCAGCAGCGAGACGATGGCGCCGAGGTTGTCCGAGGCCGGATTGACGCCGATGGTGGCATCGCCGCAGCCATACAGCAGCCCGTCGATGATCGACGCGGCGATGCCCTTGGGATCGTCGGTCGGGTGGTTGGGCTGCAGCCGCACCGACAATCGGCCAGGCAACCCGACGGTGCTGCGAAAGCGCGTCACCACCTGGCACTTGCGCGCCACCGCCACCAGGTCCTGGTTGCGCATCAGCTTGCTGACCGCCGCGGCCATCTCCGGGGTGATGCCCGGCGCCACGCGCGCCAGCGTTGCGCTGTCGGTCTCGTGCAGCAGCAGCCAGTTGCGCAGGTCGCCCACGGTGCTGGCGCCGATCGCCGCAAAGGCCGTGGCATCGTGGCGGTCCATGATCAGCCGCGTGATCTCGTCGTCCTCGTACGGCACCAGCGCCTCATTGAGGAACTGCGCGAGCGGCACCTCGGCCAGCGCCAAGCGGGCGGCCATCCGCTCCTGTTCGCTCTCGGCGGCGATGCCGGCCAGCGCGTCGCCGGAACGCGCCGGGCTGGCCTTGGCCAGCAGCGTGCGCAGGTCGGCAAAGACATGGCGATGGGTGCCGATGGTGTGGGTGTAGGCCATGCGTCGGGTTCCGTGCTGGGACTGCGACTTGAAGGGCTTGGTGGGGCCGGGCCTTGCGGGTGCCGGTCTTCCAAATATAGTCACTCTTTGCGCACGTGGCCCGCTTGGGGTCGGCGGCGCGCCGGTGGCGACGCTTGACGGTCAGCAAATCCCGTGCCTGTGGCGCAAGACAGACGGCGTCGAGCGAACAGCGGTCGCATTTCTATGCTATGTCGTGCAGCGGGCATCGCTGATGTTGCTTCTGTTCGAAGCACTTCAATGATGGCCACTTCCAGCGATAAGCTCCCCACCGGCAATGGAGCGCCTGACAGCCCTCATAATAAGCGTCGGGTTCAACCATAGCCCGCCAGCCATAACCGCCACACGCGGCGAAGCGACTTAAACACCCAGCCGGAGACCTTAAATGAAAGACCCCGACCCGCCCACCGTCCCGCGCCTGCTGCCAGCCGCGTGGTACAGCGTCGGCGCCGTCGCCTACCTGCTGACCGCCCTGGCGCTCTGGACCGTGCTCCAGGCCAACCTGGTGGCCGCGCTGCTCTCCGGCCTGCTGCTGTATTCGTTGGTCGACGTCCTCGCACCGCGGCTGATGCGGTTGCACCAGCGGCACGACGCGCTCGCGGTGTTGATATTGTCGGCGTTGATCCTGCTCGGGCTGTCGCTGGCGGGCTGGCTCCTGGTGCGCTTTGTCAGCGGTGAGGGCAATACGCTGGACGGGCTGCTGAACCATGTGGCGGATATCATCGACCAGTCGCGCGGTCGCTTGCCGCCCTGGGTGAGCGATGCGCTGCCCAATGGCGTGGACGAGCTGGCCAACACGCTGATCGAGACGCTGCGTGCGCATGCCGCCATGGCCCAGAAGCTCGGGGCCGAGGTACTGCGCACCTTGGTGCATATCCTGATCGGACTGGTGATCGGTGCAATGGTGGCGCTGTACCGAGCGGTGGCGCGTCCCAACCGCCGGCCGCTGGCGACGGCGCTGGTGGCGCGGGCACGTACGCTGCAGCAGGCGTTCTCTCAGTTTATCTTTGCGCAGATCCAGATCTCGACGATCAACACGGTGCTGACCTCGATCTACCTGCTGCTGGTGCTGCCGCTGTTTGACGTGCACCTGCCGCTGACGAAGACGCTGGTGGTGATCACCTTTATTGCCGGCCTGCTGCCGGTGCTGGGGAACCTGATCTCGAATACCGCCATCGTGGTGGCGTCGCTGTCGGTGTCGCTGCCGATCGCGGTGGGATCGCTGGTGTTCCTGGTGGTGATCCACAAGCTGGAGTACTTCCTGAACGCGCGCATCATCGGCGCGCGCATCCAGGCGGCAGCGTGGGAGCTGTTGATAGTGATGCTGCTGATGGAGACGCTGTTCGGCATCCCGGGCGTGATTGCCGGGCCGATTTTCTATGCCTACCTGAAGCGGGAACTGGCGGGCGCCGGATTGGTGTAAATGCCGCGCCCGGCACTCCAGGCTCGTGGTTGGACCACTATCGGCTCGGAACTCTCTGGCGACCTAGGCGCCGTCGTCCTGCTCGACCCGGCTGCGTACGAAATCGATGTGCGTCTGCATCGCCGTGCGCGCCTCTTCCGGCCGGCGCGCGCAGATGGCGTCGCACAGGGTGCGGTGCTGCAATAGCAGCAGGTCCGAAGCGCTGTCGTCCTGTTCGCGCAGGCCGGTGCCGTTGATGGTGATGTGTTCGCGCAGCATGCCGATCACGCTGGTATGCAGGTGCAGGAACATGGTGTTGTGCGACGCCAGCGCGATGGCGTCGTGCAGGCGGGCGTCGGCATTGGCTTCGGCCTCTTTGTGGTCGGCGGCGCGCGCGCGTTCGAGCTCGGCCATCAGCGCGCGGATGCGCTTGACGTCGGCCGCGTCGGCGCGCAGCGCGGCGAAGTAGGCGGTGGCACCTTCCAGCACCCGGCGGAATTCCAGGATGTCATCGCGCAGCGCAGGGTGGTCGGCCACCAGTTGCCCCCAGGGCGAGGCAATCCCGGCACGCAGCTGGTCGGTGGCGTAGACGCCGGCGCCGCGCCGGCTCTGCAGCAGGCCCCGCGCGGCCAGGCGCTGGATGGCCTCGCGCACGGTGTTGCGGGCCACGTCGTATTGCCCGGCGAGCACGCGCTCCGCCGGCAGCCGCGTGCCGGGCGGCCAGGTGCCATCAAGCAGCGCGGTTTCCATCTGGCGCATGACCGACTCCACGCGCCCGCGCGTTGCGCCGTGCCTCTGTGCCGCTGCCGTCATGCCGTCGCCCCTCGCTCCCGTGCCTTCCCGCGGACTGGTCCAACCAATTTGAACTGCCGCCCGGAAGCGGGAATTATGCGCCGAAACGTGCGACCCCAGCACGTCCGGAGCGAGACATGAAGGATCGTCAGTACCCCACCGGCCCTGCGCCCACGCAGTGCTACCTGTTTGCCACTTGCCTGGTCGACCTGTTCGTCCCCCAGGCCGGGCTCGACGCCGTGCGGCTGCTCGAGCGCGAAGGCCTCACCGTTCACTTCCCGCGCGCGCAGAGTTGTTGCGGCCAGCCGGCCTACAGCAGCGGTAATCCCGAGGCGGCCCGTGCCGTGGCGCGCGCGCAGCTCGACCTGTTCAGCCAGCCATGGCCGGTGATCGTGCCGTCCGGCTCGTGCGCGGGGATGATGCGGCACCACTGGCCGCAACTGTTCGCCGATGATCCGGTGGCCGGGCCCAAGGCGCGCGCGCTGGCCGAGCGCATCTACGAGCTCAGCGAGTTCCTGCTGCACGTGCTGAAGGTGGACTTCGGCGACGCACTGCCCGCGGGCCAGGCGCAGGAGCGCATTGTGCTGCATACCTCGTGCGGCGCCCGTCGAGAAATGGGTACGCGCGGGCACGGCGTGGCGTTGGTCGATGCACTGCCGGGCGTGACGCGCGTGGAGCATGAACGCGAGTCGGAGTGCTGCGGCTTTGGCGGCACTTTCTCGCTCAAGCACGCCGATATCTCCGGCGCCATGGTGCGCGACAAGGTCGCCTCCGCCTGCGCCACCGGCTGCGATTGGCTGGTGTCGGCGGACTGCGGCTGCCTGCTCAATATCGGCCACACCGCGGCGCATGACGGCGCGCCGCTGCAGGTGGAACACCTGGCGAGCTTCCTGTGGCGCCGTACCGGAGGTGAAGCATGAACCCGCTCAGTGCCCGCGAGCGCATGCTCGGCCGGCTGCGCGCCGCCGCGCCCGCCCCGTCGCCCTCCACCGCTGAACTCGACAGCCGTATCGACAGCCATTTCGAGGCGCGCCGCCGGGGCCCCGCGGATATCGATGCCCGGGTGACCGCGATGCGCCTGGCGCTCGAAGCCTCGCACGCAGAAGTCTGGTGCGCGGGGGAGGATGCATGGCCGGCGCTGCTGGCTGCTGCGCTTTCCGACGCAGGCGTCCGGCGCCTGCTGCTCGATCCATCCAGCCGCGCCGGCGCGGCGCTGGCAGGCGCGTTGCCGGCGCAAATCGAGGCCATTGGTTACGACCGCCCCATCGAGCAGTGGAAGGCCGAGTTGTTCGACACCGTCGACGCCGGCTTTACCGTGGCCCGTTCCGGCATCGCCGCAACCGGCACGCTGATCGTCGCGCCGGATGCGGGTTCGCCGCGCACGGTGTCGCTGGTGCCGCCGCTGCATATCGCGCTGGTGCGGGCTTCCACGCTGCATGAAGACCTGCACATGGCCGCGCGCGCCGAACGCTGGCGCGACGGCATGCCGACCAACCTGGTGATGATCTCGGGCCCGTCCAAGACCTCGGACATCCAGCAGACGCTGGCCTACGGCGCGCACGGGCCGCGCCGTCTGTGGGTCGTCATCGTGATGGACACCGAAGCGACGGAGGGCCGGGCATGAGCCAGAGCACACTGCATTTCATTCCCGCGCAGGACTTCAAGGCGCGCGCGCGCGAGGCGCTGGACGATCCCAAGCTGCGCCAGAGCTTTCGCGGGGCGATGGATTTCCTGCAGGGCAAGCGCCTGGCGCAATTCCCCGATGCCGACGAACTGGAACGCCTGCGCGACCTTGGCGAAGCGGTGCGCCAGCACGCGCTGGCCAACCTGCCCGACCTGCTGACGCAGCTCGAGGCCAGGCTCATGGCCGCCGGCGTGCAGGTGCACTGGGCCGAGACCGCCGACGAAGCGAACCGGATCATCCACGGCATCGCCGCCGCGAAGCAGGCGAAGCGCGTGATCAAGGGCAAGTCGATGGCCAGCGAGGAGATCGAGCTGAACCATTACCTGGCCGAGCGCGGCGTGGACTGCATCGAATCCGATATGGGCGAGTACATCGTGCAGCTCGCGGGCGAAAAGCCTTCGCATATCGTGATGCCGGCGATCCACAAGACCAAGGGCGATATCGCCACCTTGTTCGAGCAGCACATCCCCGACACGCCCTATACGGAGGACGTCGACACGCTGATCCAGACCGGCCGGCGCGCGTTGCGGCAAGCCTTTGTCGAAGCCGACATCGGCCTGTCCGGCGTGAACTTCGCAGCGGCGGATACCGGCACGCTGTGGCTGGTGGAGAACGAAGGCAACGGCCGCCTCTCCACCACCGTGCCTGACGTGCATATCGCCATCATGGGCATGGAAAAGGTGGTGGCCAAGCTCGAGCACATCGTGCCGCTGTCCAGCCTGCTGACGCGCTCCGCCACCGGGCAGGCCATCACCACCTACTTCAACCTGATCTCTGGCCCGCGTCGCGAGGGCGAGCGCGACGGCCCGCGCGAGGTGCACCTGGTGCTGCTCGATAACGGCCGCACCCAGGCCTATGCCGACGCGCAGCTGCGCGCGACGCTGCAATGCATCCGCTGCGGCGCGTGCATGAACCACTGCCCGGTCTATACGCGCATTGGCGGGCACGCCTATGGCACGACTTATCCGGGCCCGATCGGCAAGATCATCTCGCCGCACCTGCTGGGGCTGGAGGCCACCGCCGACCTGCCGACCGCGTCGAGCCTGTGCGGCGCCTGCGGCGAGGTGTGCCCGGTGCGCATCCCGATCCCGCAATTGCTGGTGCGACTGCGCACGGAATCCAATCGCGATCCGGAAGAGCAGGTTGCCAATCCGCTGCGCGGACAAGGCGCGAAGTACAGCCGCGGCGAACACCTGGTGTGGCGCTTCTGGAGCGGGGCGTATTCGCATCCCACCACCTACCGTTTGTTCCGCTGGGCGGCTACGCGGCTGCGTGCGCTGGCGCCGGCCAAGCAGATGGGGTGGACGCAGCACCGGACGCCGCTGCAACCGGCGGCGCGAAGTCTGGCGGATCTGCTGAAGGAACGAGGACAGCCGGAGTAGGCGGCGGTTTTCTCCCTCTCCCGCTCGCGGGAGAGGGCAGCCAACCATCGGGCAGCGAAAAGCCCGATGCGTCGGCCACGACAACAAAACATCCCCTGAAACACCACTGAAGTAGGAGACTGAGCAGTGCAACCCTGGACCCAACTCTATACGCCGCTGGGCAGCCTGTGGCTGTCGGCGCTGGCGGCGGCCATCCCTATCCTGTTCTTCTTCATGGCGCTGGCGGTCTGGCGCATGAAAGGCCATATGGCCGCGGCGCTGACACTGCTGCTGGCGCTTGGCGTGGCGATCTTCGCCTATGGCATGCCGGCGCAGCAGGCGTTCGCTGCGGCGGGTTTCGGCTTTGCCTACGGGCTGTGGCCGATCGCCTGGATCATCGTGACCGCGGTGTTCCTATACAAGATCGTGGTCAAGACCGGCCAGTTCGACGTTATCCGCGCCTCGGTGCTGTCCATCACCGACGACCAGCGCCTGCAGATGCTGTTGATCGGCTTTGCCTTCGGCGCTTTCCTGGAAGGCGCGGCGGGCTTTGGCGCCCCAGTGGCGATCACCGCGGCGCTGCTGGTCGGTCTGGGCTTCAACCCGCTGTATGCCGCGGGCCTGTGCCTGATCGCCAATACCGCGCCGGTTGCGTTCGGCGCGATGGGCATCCCCATCATCGTGGCCGGACAGGTCACTGGGCTGGACCCCTTCCATATCGGTGCCATGGCCGGCCGCCAGCTGCCGCTGCTGTCGCTGCTGGTGCCGTTCTGGCTGGTGTTCATGATGGACGGCGCCAAGGGCGTGCGCGAGACGTGGCCGGCGGCGCTGGTCTGCGGCGGCAGCTTTGCCGTGACGCAGTACTTCACGTCAAACCATATCGGGCCCGAGCTGCCGGATATCACCTCGGCGCTGGTCAGCCTGGTGTCGCTGGCCGCGTTCCTGAAGGTGTGGCAGCCGCGCAGCGCGTCGCAACGCGCGGGCGGCGCCGTCGGGGGCGGCACCATGGCGCTGTCGGGCTTCGGCGGCGGCTTTGGCGGTGCGCCGGTGAGCCGCAAGGCCTCGCCCTACACCATGGCGCAAACACTGCGTGCGTGGGCGCCGTTCGGCATCCTGACCGCGATTGTCACGGTGTGGAGCCTGCAACCGTTCAAGGCGCTGTTTGCCGCCAATGGCGCGCTGGCCGGCACGGTGCTGAAGTTCAAGGTCCCGGGCCTGGACCAGATGGTGATCAAGGCTGCGCCGATCGTCGCCACGCCCAAGGCGTATGACGCGGTGCTGAAGCTCGACCTGCTGTCCGCCGTGGGCACTGCGATCCTGCTGACCGCGCTGATTTCGGCGGTGCTGCTGCGCATGAAGCCGCGCGATCTGGTGGCGACGTTCGGCCAGACGCTGGTGGAACTGGCGCGCCCGGTGCTGTCGATCGGCCTGGTGCTGGGCTTTGCCTTTGTTGCCAACTACTCGGGGATGTCGTCGACGCTGGCGCTGCTGCTCGCCGGCACGGGTGCGGCGTTCCCGTTCTTCTCACCATTCCTGGGCTGGCTGGGCGTGTTCCTGACCGGTTCGGATACGTCGTCCAATGCGCTGTTCTGCTCGCTGCAGAACACTACTGCGCACCAGATCGGCGTGTCCGATACGCTGATGGTGGCGGCCAACACCACCGGCGGCGTGACCGCCAAGATGATCTCGCCGCAATCGATCGCGGTGGCCTGCGCGGCGACCGGGCTGGTGGGCAAGGAATCGGAGTTGTTCCGATTTACCGTGAAGCACAGCCTGCTGTTTGCAGTGATCATCGGCATCATCACGATGGTGCAGGCGTATCTGTTGCCGGGGATGATTCCCGGTTGATGGGGCGGTGCCCTGATGGCAAGAAAGGCGGCCAGTGGGCCACCTTTCTGCATTTGGACAGGACCGAGGGCGCTGGTGCCTAGTCGAGGAACTCGTTCCCTTCGCTCAGCGGCGCGTGCCGATATGTTGCCGGCGTCCGGCTCAGCTTGACCGGCGCCCCCAGCCCCTTGTAGCCGCCCGGCATCTCCACCACCATCTCGCGGTGCATCGTATGCGGATGCTGCAGGGCGTCGGCCACGGACAACACCGGCGCACAAGGCACCCCTGCCGCCACCAGCGTGTCGGCCAGCACCTTGCCATCGAGCTCGCGCAGCTTCGCTTCCAGCTCCGCCTTCAGCGCCACGCGATTCACCGAGCGCGCGCCGGCGGTGGCATAGCGCTCATCCTCGGCGAGGGCAGGCAGCTGCAGGTGCTCGCAAAGAATCCGGAACTGCCGGTCATTGCCGACCGCGAGGAAGATCGGGTCCGTTGCCGTGGCAACGGTGTCGTAGGGATAGATGTTCGGGTGCGCGTTGCCGGTGCGCTGCGGCGTCTTGCCGCTCATGAACCAGTTGGCCGCATGCGGATGCAACAGCGACAATCCGGAGTCATAGAGCGCCGCTTCGACGAACTGCCCGCGGCCGCTGCGCGAGCGTTCCTGCAACGCGAGCAGCACGCCGATTGCCGCGTTAAGGCCGGTCACCATGTCGACCACCGGCAAACCCACGCGCAACGGATCGCCGTCGGCTTCGCCGTTGATGCTCATGATGCCCGACATGGCCTGGATCGCGGCGTCGTAGCCGGGCAGGCCGCCGAGCGGGCCGTCGGCACCGAAGCCGGAGACGCGGCAATGCACCAGCCGCGGGAAGCGCGCCGACAGCGTGTCGTAGCCCAGCCCCCACTTCTCCATGGTGCCGGTCTTGAAGTTCTCGACCAGCACGTCGGCATCGGCGAGCAAGGCCAGCAGCACCTCGCGATCCGGCTCCTTAGCCAGGTCGAGACGCATCACGCGCTTGTTGCGGTTCAGGCCGAAGTAGTACGAGGCCACGCCGTCCCTGAACGGCGGCCCCCAGGTGCGGGTGTCGTCGCCCTGCGGCGGTTCGATCTTGAGCACGTCGGCGCCGTGGTCGCCGAGGATCTGGCCGCAATACGGGCCGCCCAGGATGCGCGACAGGTCGACCACGCGGATGCCGGCGAGCGCGCCGGGGCTGGATTGGGTCATGGCGGGTTCCTCTTTACTTAGTCGAGCTGCGCGCCCGACTTCTGCACCACGGCGCGCCACTTGCCGACCTCGGCCTTGACGAAGCCACCGAGCTGCTCCGGCGTGGTCGAGGGTGCGAACTCCAGGCCCTGCGCCTGCAGGGTCTTGCGCACCTCGGGCTGCTTGAGCGCATCGGCAAAGGCGCGGTTGAGCTTGCCGATCACTTCCGGCGGCGTGCCCGCGGGCGCGACCACGCCAAAGAACACCGAGACATCAAACCCGGGCACGCCCTGCTCCGCAACGGTCGGCACATCCGGCAGCGCCTGCGAGCGCGCCTTGGTGGTGACGCCCAGCGCGCGCACCTTGCCGCTCTTGATAAAGGGCATCGCGGTCAGCACGTCGGTGAAGGTCATGCTGACCTGGCCGCCCAGCAGGTCGTTCAGCGCTGGGCCGGTGCCTTTGTACGGGATGTGCTGGAAGTCGGTGCCGGTGACGTTGTTGAAGAGCACGCCCGCGAGGTGCGACGAGGCGCCGTTGCCGGACGAGGCGTAGGTCAGCTTGCCCGGATGCGCCTTGCCGTAGGCGATCAGTTCGGTGACATTCTTCGCCGGCACGGACGGGTTGACCACCAGCACGTTGGGCAGCTGGCCGATCTGGATCACCGGGGCGAAGCTCTTGACCGGGTCGTAGTTGATCTTGCGGTAGAGGCTGACGTTGATCGCCAGCGGCGCGGAGGTGCCGAACATCAGCGTGTAGCCATCCGGCTCGGCGCGCGCGACCACTTCGGCGCCGATATTGCCGCCGGCGCCGGCGCGGTTCTCCACCACCACGGGCTGGCCCAGGCTGGACTTGAGCGCGGCGGCGAGCGTGCGCGCCATGGCGTCGGTGGGCCCGCCCGGCGGATAGGTGACGACCATCATGATCGGCTTGGTCGGGAAATCCTTCTGGGCGAAGGCGGGGGCGATGCAGAGCGTGCAGGCGGCAATGGCCGCGAGGCGGTGCCAGAGTTTCATGGCGTTGTCTCCTGGTGTTGGACGTCTCCCGCGTGGGGCGGGATGGGGTTGCGGGGGCTTTGGGGAGAGGGGTGGTTCAGCGAGGGGCTACGCATCTGGAGGCGCGTGCCCTCTCCCCCGGCCCCTCTCCCGCAGGCGGGAGAGGGGCGCAAACAAGCGGTGGGGGTTTTTTGGTCAGAACACGTTGACCTCGTCGACCGCGCCGGCGGCGCGCACCACGCCATCGGCGGGCGGTGCCACGGTGTCGGCCAGCCATTCGGGCTCCACCTGCGCGGCGAGCGGGTCCTGCGGCAACACGCGATGCCGCAGCACCAGCTGCGCCAGCCGCATGCGGCGCACCGAGCCGATGCGGCCGGCTTCCCACGCCATCGCCACGGCGCTGGTCACGTGGTACAGCGCGGAGGCCGCCTGGCGTGCCAGCAGGTCGCCGTCGGCACCGGCCTCCGCGGCGTGCGCAGCGAGCTTCGCGGCGGCGGCGATGGCGCCTTCGAACACCACGCGCGCCTGCGCATGCATCGGCGTATCCGCCAGCAGCCCGGCCAAGTGCGCCTGCAGCACCGGCAACGCGCCTTCACGGCGAATCGCCCGCAGTACGTCCAGCGCCACGATATTGCTGGTGCCTTCCCAGATCGAGCCCAGGTGGGCGTCGCGCACCAGGCGCGGATCGCTCCATTCCTCGATATAGCCGCAGCCGCCGCGGATCTCCATGGCGTCGCCGGTGACCTTGCGCGCGTCGCGGCAGGCGCGGAACTTGATCAGCGGAGTCAGAATGCGCATCAGCGGGTAGGCATCGGCCTCGCCGGCGTCGGCGCGGCGCAGCGCTTCGGCGGTCTGGAACACCATGGTGCGCGCCTGCTCGGTGGGCAGTGTCAGCTTGAGCAGCTGGCGGCGCATCAGCGGCATGTCCTGCAGCCGTTTGCCGAAGGCCTGGCGCTCGCGGGCGATGAACAGCCCCTCGGTCAGCGCCCGGCGCATCAGGCCGGCGGCGCGCACGCCGTTGGACAGGCGCGAGTTGTTGATCATGTCGGCCATCTGCACGAAGCCGCGGCCGAGCTCGCCGACCAGGTGCGCATGCGCGCCTTCGAGCCGGATCTCGCCGCTGGCCATCGAGCGCGTGCCGAGCTTGTCCTTCAGGCGAATGATGCGGTAGTGGTTGTCGCCGCCGTCGGTCAGCTTGCGCGGCAGCAGGAACAGCGACACGCCCTTGATGCCGGGCATGGCGTTGCCGGCTTCGTCCTCGACGCGCGCCAGCACCATCGCCAGCGCGGCGTCGGGGTTGGAGCAGAACCACTTGTCGCCGGACAGGCGCCAGCCACCCTCGGCGCCCGCGTCGCGCACCGCGCGGGTGGCGATGGCGGCCACGTCGGAGCCGGCGCCCTGCTCGGTCATGAACATCGCGCCCTGGTACAGGTCTTCGAACACCTGCGTGGTCAGGTTGGGCAGGAAGCGATTGACCAGCGCCGGATCGCCGAACTTGCGCAGCGTGCGCGTCAGCGAGTCCGTCATCGACAGCGGGCAGCACAGCCCGAACTCGGCCTGCACGAAAAGATAGGTGAGTGCATACTTCGCCGCTGGCGGCATGGGCTTGTCCCAGCCGAGCACGCCGCCGCGGTGCGACGCCGCTGCCAGCCCGAACTCGGCAAAGGCCACGCGCTCCAGCTCGACATAGGCCGGATGCTTGTCGATGTGCTGCGCGTCTACGCCGGCGCGGGTGCGGTAGCTCAGCGTGGGCGCGTTGTGGTCGGCCACGCTGGCCAGCTCGTCGAGCACGCCGCCGGCCAGCGCGCCCATGCGCTCAAGGTGCGGCAGCAGGTGGTTGAACAGGTCTGCCGGCAGGTAGAGCGGCAGCAGCGCGCGCAGCTCGGGATCGGCGCTGAACAGGCTGCCGCCGTGGCGATCGGGTACCGGATGGGCGGTGGCCGGGGTTCCGGCATGGGCTTTGGGTGCGGTATCGCGCACAGCGTTGGTTGGCATGGCTGGGTCTCCTCGAGGCGGGCGGGTCGCTGCGGCCGACCCTCTGACCTCAATTATTGGAACCCCAAGGATTTGCGTCTAATTCTAAAATTGGCTTGATCCATATAATTTTTGTATCGCCATGGAATTCCGCCACCTGCGTTACTTCCTCGTGCTGGCCGAGGAACTGCACTTCGGCCGGGCCGCCCGCCGGCTGGCCATCTCGCAGCCGCCGCTGTCGCTCAATATCCAGCAGCTCGAGGCATCGCTCGGGGCGCGGCTGTTCGACCGCGATAGCCGCGGCGTGCGCCTGACCGCGGCCGGGCGGGCCTTCCGCGAATCGGCCACGGCGCTGCTGGCGCAGGCCGAAGCCGCGCGGGTGCTGGCGCGCGAGATCGAGGCCGGCGCGGTCGGCAGGCTGCGGGTGGGCTTTGTCGGGTCGATGCTGTACCGCGGGCTGCCGCAGTTCCTGCGCGATTTCGAGGCGGCGTATCCGGGCATCCAGGTGGCGCTGACCGAGCTGAACTCGCAGGAACAGATCGACGCGCTGCTGCACGACGAACTGGATGCCGCCTTTATCCATACCGGCCGCGTGCCCGAACCGCTGCAGGCAACGCTGGTGCATAGCGAGCCCTTTGTCTGCTGCCTGCCCGCCGACCATCCGATGGCCAGGCGCGACGAATTGCCGCTGGCCGAGCTGCGCGACGAGCCGTTCGTACTGTTCTCGCGCAAGGCGTCGCCGGACTACTACAGCCGCATCTTCGACATGTGCGCGGCGCAGGGCTTCTATCCGCAGATCCGGCACGAGGTGCGCCACTGGCTGTCGGTGGTGTCGCTGGTATCGCAGGGGATGGGAGTGGCGGTGGTGCCCGCGGCGCTTGCGCGCTCGGGCATGGCCGGCGCTGCGTTCCTGCCGCTGGCGGGCACCGCGGTTCGCTCGGAGGTCTATTGCGTGTGGAAGGCGGCGCCGGATCATCCGGCCCGCGACAACTTTGTCGCCATGATCCGTACAACGACAGGCCAAGCCCAGGCAAGCGCCCAAGAAAAAGCCACCGGCCCAACGGCCGATGGCTTGTGAAGTACGCGTGGAACGGGGTGTTCAGCGTGCTTGCAGCTTAACGCCACGGGCTGACGGCATCCAATAACGCAAATGTAGTAATTGCATCGCTTTGCATGAAGCCGGCAGCATTCGGCTTCGCACAGCCGAATGCTGGTGCGCCAGGCTGAATCGCCGGCACCCCAGGCCCATGCTGGAATGGCGCGCGGGAACTCCCTGGGCTGTACCAACACTCCCATCGCAAGCGGTTATCATTCGCCTCCTGCCGCGCGCCTGGGCGCGGGCAGCCGCCGGCATGCCCGCCCCCTGTGGGGCATCGCCGCGCCCCATTTGCGATACAATGAAAACGATTTTCATTTACGTACCCCGGCGGGGTCCTGCCGGCCGCATGGCGGCCCCCTGGCGGCAGACCGCGCCAACGGACTGGAAGCATGATGCGCTTGTCTGAACTTCCACGGCGCACGCCCGCCGTTGTGCAATCGGTGGACGACGCCACGCCGGGGGATCCGGTCGCGCGCCGCCTGCGGGAGCTGGGCTTCGTGCCCGGCGAAGCGGTGCAGATCATCGCCTACGGCCCCTTCGGCATGGATCCGCTGGTGGCGCAGGTGGGCTTCACCCGCTTTGCGCTGCGCCGCTCGGAAGCGGCGCGCATCGGCGTCGAGATCGCGAGCGCCACGGTCACCAGCATCGCCCCCGCCACGCAGGCGGACGACCAGCCCGGCACCACGACGGCCAAACGGACCGCCTGATCCTCCCCCGGAATATGTCTGCAGCAGCTCCCTCTACTTCTGCCCTGCGCATCGCGCTGGTCGGCAATCCCAATTGCGGCAAGACCGCGCTGTTCAACCGCCTGACCGGCAGCCGCCAGAAGGTGGCCAACTACGCCGGCGTGACCGTCGAGCGCAAGGAAGGCTATTTCGTGTCGCCGGCGGGGCGCCAGGTACGCATCCTGGACCTGCCCGGCGCCTACAGCCTGCACGCGGCCAGCCTCGATGAAGCCATCACGCGCGACGTCTGCCTGGGCGTGCGCGCGGGCGAGCAGCGCCCCGACCTGCTGGTCTCGGTGGTCGATGCGACCAACCTGCGCCTGCACCTGCGCTTCGTGCTGGAACTACGCCGCCTGGGCCTGCCGATGGTGGTGGTGCTCAATATGAGCGACGCCGCCGCGCGGCGCGGCATCCAGATCGACCGCGACAAGCTGGCGGCGGCGCTCGGCGTACCGGTGGTGAGTACCGTGGCGGTCAGGCGCGACGGCGCCGCGGCGCTGATCCAGTTGCTCGACGACACGCTGCCGCCAGCCCCGCCGTCCAGCCCGGAGCCGGCCAGCGACGTCGACGTGCATGCCGAGGTCAACCGGCTGCTCGCCGCCGCGGTCAGCATGCCGGCGCGCACCGCAGCACTGGATGACCGGCTCGACCGCATCGTGCTGCACCCGGTGTTCGGCCTGCTGCTGCTGGCCGTGCTGCTGTTCCTGATGTTCCAGGCGGTGTTCTCCTGGGCCGAGCCACTGATGGACGGCATCGAGGGCGGCGTGCACTGGGCCGGCGAGCTGCTTGGCGCCTACCTGCCCGACGGCATGCTCAAGAGCCTGCTGGTCGACGGCCTGGTGGCGGGGCTGGGCAGCGTGGTGGTGTTCCTGCCGCAGATCCTGATCCTGTTCCTGTTTATCCTGACGCTGGAAGAATCCGGCTACCTGCCGCGCGCGGCCTTCCTGCTGGATCGGCTGATGATGGGCGCGGGGCTGTCGGGGCGTTCCTTCATCCCGCTGCTGTCGAGCTTTGCCTGCGCCATCCCCGGCATCATGGCCACGCGCACGATCCAGGATCCGCGCGACCGGCTCACCACCATCCTGGTGGCGCCGCTGATGACGTGCTCGGCGCGGCTGCCGGTCTATGCGCTGCTGATCGGCGCCTTCATCCCCCAGCGCACGGTGCTGGGCCTGTTCAACCTGCAGGGGCTGGTGCTGTTCGCGCTGTACGTGGCGGGCATCGTCAGCGCGCTGGTGGTGGCCTACGCGCTCAAGTTCTTCCGCCGCGACCGTACCGATCATCCGCTGCTGATGGAGCTGCCCTCGTACCGCATCCCTAACCCGCGCGATGTGGCCATCGGCCTGTGGGAGCGTGCCCGTATCTTCCTGTCGCGCGTGGGCAAGGTGATCCTGGCGCTGACGGTGCTGCTGTGGTTCCTGTCGACCTTCCCGGCGCCGCCCGCAGGCGCGACCGGTCCCGCGATCGACTACAGCTTTGCCGGCATGATCGGCCACGCGCTGCAGAAGGTGTTCGCGCCGGTGGGCTTCAACTGGCAGATCTGCATTGCACTGGTGCCGGGCCTGGCCGCGCGCGAGGTGGCGGTGGGTGCGCTGGCGACGGTCTATGCGCTGTCGGGCAGCGAAGACACCGTCGCCACGCAGCTGGCGCCGATGATCGCGGCGCAATGGTCGCTGGCCACCGCGCTGTCGCTGCTGGCGTGGTTCGTGTTCGCGCCGCAGTGCATCTCCACGCTGGCGGTGATCCGGCGCGAGACCAACTCGTGGAAGGTGATGGCGGTGTCGGCCGCCTACCTGACCGGGCTGGCCTACCTGGCGTCGTTCCTGACCTACCGCATCGCGCTGCTGTTCAGCTGACGCTGCTACGTCTTCATTTGCTGCCATGACTCCCTACCACGCCATCGAAACGCTGCTGGTCCCGCTGATCGTGCTGGCGTGCGCGCTGTCGGTGCTCGCGCGCTACGCGCCGCGCACGCGCGAGCGGGTCAAGGCGGCGCTGGCGGCGCGCCTGGGCGGGGCTGCCGCCACCGGCCTGCGTGGCCGGCTGGTGCGCTGGCTGGCGCCGCAGGCGGCCGCGGGCTGCGCCAGCGGCTGCGACGATGGCGGCTGCAATACCTGCGGCTCCAATACCGCGAACACCACCGAGACGCAGCAGGGCAAGCCTGCCGAGCAGGTGGTGCGCTTCGTGCGCAAGCGCTGAATCGCGCGCTTTTCTTCCCTCACGCTTTCACGCAGAAACGGGTACGCCCGCTGCTTCCGCCCGGCGCGGAAGCAGCGGTTTGCACTCGCTTGTACGAGCCATGGTGGCTGTCCGGCGTCGCCCGGGTGCGCGTGCGAAGGCTTATGCCGACGCACGCAGAAATGGGTACGCATGGCATGTCGCGCGTGTGGTGCCATGAGATTGCAGGGGCCGGCAAAGGTCGGCGCATGCCTGTCTTGTCGGCTTGTATCGGGCTGCGCCCGGCATCGGAAATGCGCTTCGTGGCGTCACGCAGAAATGGGTACGCTTTGCCCTCATCCCTCTCCCGCAAGCGAGAGAGACGGGAGCAAAACCGCGCAGCGAGAGTCCGGCCCCAAACGCAAACGCCCTCCATCCGGAGGGCGTTTTGCATGGCGCGGGAGACCTGATGCTTACTTGACGGTGCCGAAATAAACCAGCTTCAGCGCCGTGTTGTCCGCCACCGCGTTACAGGTCACGGTGATGGTGAAAGCGCCGGGCGCCGTGCCAGAAACGTAGTTCTGGTTCGGCGTAAAGCCCGGCGTCAGCTGCACAGGGCCGGTGCTGGCCCACGCCCAGTTGGCGCACGCGGTGTACTGCGCGTCGTTGCCCAGGTTCTTCATGCGTGCCGTCACGGGGATGCTCATCGGCGGCATCAGCAGCAGTGCCATCGGCTGCTGGTTGTCGCCGACCAGCGCCCACTTGGGATGCTCGGTCACTGACAGGCCGGCGCTCGGACGAGCGGCAAGCTTGGTGCTCACCGCAGTCACTGTCAGTGTGCTCTGCACCGGGCCGGTGTCCTTGGCAAGGCTGGTCTGGACCGTCGCGTCATGCGTGCCGGCCGCTTCCGACGCGGACAGCGTGGGCGACGTGGCGGTGTAGGTCCAGGTGCCGTCAAACTCCGCTGTCACGTCCTGGCCGTCATTGCGCAGCACGCGCGAGGTGATGGTCGCCGGGCGGTCGTTGAACACCTGCAGCGCGTCCACGGGCTGGCCATTCTGCGTGGTCACCACGCGATACGTGGCCGTACCGTTCTTCTGCACCGTCACCGCGATCACCCCGCCGAGCGCGCGGCCATCGGGCGCCGTGACCGACACCGTGACGTTGGCCGTGGCCGCGGTGGTGGTCGAGCTGTTGCTCGCCTGCAGCGTGGCGCTGTTCTGGTTGGCCGTGACCTGGACCGCGGCGCCGCTGCTGGCCCATGCCCAGCTGTTGACGCTCGCCGAAACGTCGCTGCCGTTGCTGTCGATCAGCGATACCTTGACCGGCAGGGTCTGCCCGTCGCTCATCGACAGGCTGGTATTCGGGATCGACAGGCTGTACGACAGCGCAGACGCCGGCACCACCGTGATGGTGGCAGATTGCGCGGGCAGCTGCACGGTCGTGTTGTCGGCCTTCTTGACGGTCGCCACCACCTGCACGGTGGTCGAGCCGGTGGCAACGCCCCGGACCACGGCGCTGCCAGGTGTGGCGGCGCTTGACTCCACGCTGGCAACGGCGCTGTCAGTGCTGGTCCAGGTAAAGGTGGTGTTGCCGCTCACGTCGACGCCGTTGTTGTCCACCGCCAGCGCGCTGATGGTGAGCGTGCGGCCCACGCCAACCGAGCCGGAGGTCACGCTCATGCTCATGGTATAGGTCAGCGGCGTGGTGCCGCCTGCGTTTGGCGTGGCGGGCGCGCTCGAACCGCCACCGCCACCGCAAGCCGCCAGAAGAAATGTCATGGCAGTGCCTGTCAGCCAGGATGCCCACGTTCTCAGTCTCATGATGTTCCCCCCAGTCATGTGTTTTTTCCCGCGCTACCAGCCTAGGCGCAATGGCGCCAGCGCTGTACCGGCCAGACGACTGAGCGGCGGCGCACGGATGGTGAGGCGCTCTCATCCTTTCAGCGCAGGGGCCACCGCCATACGGGCGAGACTCCCGCCCCCGGCGCGGCCGCGCTGGAAGCGCGCCACCACCGTTTGGCGCAGGCGCGCCTCCCGCTTCCAGCGCAGCTCCCCCGATCGGGCCACGCCGCCATCGACCGCCCTCGCTGCCCGCGCGCGCGTGCTGGCGGCCCTGGCATCGGCCCGCGCCCTGCGCGCTTCCTCGCTACTGCTAAGCCTGCCGACCGGTTGCCGGGCCTAGGGCCCCGTGGCAGTTCGGCAGCCTTTCGCCACCCCTTTTCCGTTTTTCGTTTTCTGCGTCAAGTACCAGCCCGCCGCCACCGTCGACATTCCCGACCGCACCTGGCCCAGCCAGCGCATCACGCGCGCACCGCTGTGGATGAGCACCGACCTGCGCGATGGCAACCAGGCGCTGATCGAGCCGATGAGCCCGGCGCGCAAGCTGTGCTTCTTTGAACAGCTGGTAAAGATCGGCCTGAAGGAAATCGAAGTGGCATTCGCCGCGGCGTCGCAGACTGACTTCGATTTCGTGCGCATGCTGATCGAAGAGGGGCGCATTCCCGACGACGTCAGCATCGTGGTGCTGACGCAATCGCGTGAAGACCTGATCCGCCGCACCGTCGAGTCCGTGCGCGGCGCGGCGCGCGCCACGGTGCACCTGTAGAACCCGATCGCGCCGGCGTGGCGGCGCATCGTCTTCAATGCTTCGCGCGAAGAGATCAGGGAGGTGGCGGTGTCGGGCACGCGCCTGATCAAAGCACTGACCGATGCCATGCCCGAGGCGGTATGAACCTATGAGTATTCGCCCGAGACCTTCAGCCTCGCCGAACTCGACTTCTCGCTGGAAGTGAGCGACGCCGTCTCCGCGGCCTGGCAGGCCGGCCCGAGCCGCCCGATGATCCTTAACCTGCCGACCACGGTGGAATGCAGCACGCCTAACGTGTTTGCCGACCAGGTCGAATGGATGCACGCGATCGAGGCCTGACGCATCGAACGCCGCAAGGAAAGCTGCAAGAAAACCGGTGTGCCCCGCCCCCACGGGGCACACCCGGAAAGACGCCCTTGCGGACGCCCACGACATGCCCGGTGCCAAGGCGCCCGCCGCTTGCTGCGTGCACGCGGGCGCCGATCTCCTGCACAGCGTAAGGGCCCGCGCCGCGCCGCGCCACGAATAAATCCGCATGTGTTTAGAAGCGCCACGGCAGCGGCACTACGGGCTGCGCGCGCACTAGGCACGCGCTGTGGCGCCATCGCGACGCCGCGACGCCCTGCCATGAGACTTGTTCTGCATCAAGACCGGCCCAAGGCCCCTCGGCCACACTGGGCCCGGATTTCTTACCAGACCAAGTCAGAAACATCATGAAGAAGCTCTCTCTCCGCACCCGGGTCACCTGTTCCGCCATCGCCGCCGGCGCCCTGCTCGGCGCCTTCGCCACGCCGGCCATCGCCGCCGGCGATGAAGCCCAGGGCAACTGGATGGTGCGTCTGCGCGGCACCTACCTCGACATGGCCAACAGCTCCGATCCCGTGGGCGGCGTGGGCGCGTCGGACCGCATCACGGTCAACAACAAGTGGATTCCCGAGTTCGACGTCACCTACTTCTTCACACCCAACATCGCCGCCGAACTGGTGCTGACCGTGCAGCAGAAGCAGAACGTCTACCTCGACGGGAACAAGGTCGGCACCTTCAAGCACCTGCCGCCGACGCTGCTGGTCCAGTACCACTTCATCCCTAACGGCACCTTCCGTCCGTATATCGGCGCCGGCCTGAACTTCACCCGCATCTGGGGCGAGAACATCGCCAACAACTCGCTGCAGCTGGACAGCTGGAGCGTGGGCCCGGCGCTGCAGATCGGCATGGACTACAAGCTGACCAAGAACTGGTTCCTGAACGCCGACGTCAAGAAGATCTGGCTGTCGAGCGACGTCAAGGCGGGCGACGTCAAGGTGTCCAAGGTGAGCCTGGACCCGTGGCTGTTCAGCATGGGCGTGGGCTACCGCTTCTGATCCTGAAGTCCCATGCAAAAGGCCGGCGCCATTCGGGCGCCGGCCTTTTGCTTTTGCCGGGACGCAGAACTGCGCAGGCCTAACGGAACGCCGGCTCGTCAAAGCTGCGCAGCTTGCGCGAGTGCAGCTGCTCGACACCGTTCTCGCGCAGGATGCGGATCGCTTCCAGGCCGATGGTCATATGCTGGCTGACGCGCTGGCGGTAGAAGGCATTGGCCATGCCGCGCAGCTTCAGCTCGCCGTGCAGCGGCTTGTCCGAGACGCACAGCAGCGTGCCATAGGGCACGCGCAACCGGAAGCCGTTGGCGGCCACCGCCGCGCTTTCCATGTCGATGGCGATCGCGCGCGACTGGTTGAAGCGCGCGTACAGCGACTTGGACTTGAGCTCCCAGTTGCGGTCGTCGGTGGAGACCACGGTGCCGGTGCGCATGCGGGTCTTCATCTCGTTGCCGGACAGCCCGGTCACCCGCGCCACCGCCTCCTGCAGCGCTACCTGGATCTCGGCGATCGGCGGCACCGGCACCCATGGCGGCAGGTCGTGGTCGAGCACGTGGTCGTCGCGCACATAGGCGTGCGCCAGCACGTAGTCGCCCAGCTGCTGCGAGCGGCGCAGGCCGCCGCAGTGGCCCACCATCAGCCAGCAATGCGGGCGCAGCACAGCGAGGTGGTCGGTCATGGTCTTGGCGTTGGACGGACCCACGCCGATATTGACCAGCGTCACGCCCAGCTTGTCTTCGCGCACCAGGTGGTAGGCCGGCATCTGCGGCAGCGCGCGCGGGCGCGTGGCGTCCTCAGGCTCCACGCCCCCCAGCTCCTGCACCACGTCGCCGGGCTCGACAAAGTGGGTGTAGCCGCCGCCATCGCTGCTGGCCATCAGCCCGCGTCCGAGCGCGACGAACTCGTCGACATAACGCTGGTAGTTGGTGAACAGCACGAAGCGCTGGAAATGCTGCGGCGCCGTGCCGGTGTAGTGGTACAGCCGCTGCAGCGCCAGGTCCACGCGCTCGGCGGGGAACAGCGACAGCGGCCAGGCCTCGCCCGGGATCGGCTCATAGGTGCCGTTGGCGATGCCGTCGTCGATCCGGCTCAGTTCGGGCAGCACGAACGAGGCTTCGAGCTCGCGCGCCTGGGTGTAGCTGATGTCGGTGGTCGAGGCCTCGATCACGAATGGCAGCGGGATCGGCCGCCGGCTCAGCCCCACCACCACCGGCACGCGGTGGTAGCGCATCAGCCGCTCGATCTGGTCGCGGTAGTAGTCCGCCAGCAGGTCGGGGCGCGTGACCGTGGTGCCGTACACCCCAGGGTAGGCCACCGTGCCCCATGACGGGCGGCTGTCGGTGACCATGGTTTCGATATTGACCGAGATGCCCAGGTACGGATAGCACGCGTGCGCGGCCGAGGGCAGCGGCTTGCCGCTGGCGAACGCGTCAAAGCGCGCGCGCACGGCCCCGACCGAGGCCTCGTAGATCTCGCGGATGCGCGCCAGCGCGGCGTCGGCGTCGGCGAACTCGGCCAACTGGTCGGCCGGATGGGCGGAGGAAAAGACGGGGGCGTTCATGGAGCCATGATACCGCGCCGGCGCGCGGGCGGGAGGCGCGTCCCACCCCACCACAGGCCAAATTGACGCGCCCGCGCCCGCTCGCTACACTCCGCCAATTGTGCGGCACGGGTTCCCGTGCCGTTCTCGACTCGCGGCGCCCCTGGTGGCAAGGGGCGGCGAGGGGCCGTACATGCTTTACTGGGAGAGCCGCCAATGGAAATCCGTAACCTGTTGCCCGAGGACATCGAGGCAGCCAGACAACTACTGATCGCCAACGGCTGGGCTCAACGGGTGGGCGGCCCGGACAAATTCGCGCGGCTGGTCGCCAATTCCCAGCGCGTAGCCGTTGCGGTGGAGAACGGCGAGATCGTCGGCTTCGCCCGCGCACTGTGCGACGACGTCTCTGACGGCTTCCTGTCGATGGTTGCGGTGGCACCCAGCCATCGCCGGCGCGGCATCGGCCGCGCCCTCGTGCGGCACATCATGGGCAACGACCCCGACATCACCTGGATGCTGCGCGCCGCGCGCTCCTCCGAAGCCGCGTTTTTCGGCCAGCTCGGCTTCACGCCGTCGATGGTCGCGATGGAGCGGCGCCGGCCCTGAATCGCCCCTGAAATCGCCCCTGAGCGGCCCTCCGGCGGACCGTCAGCGTCCGCCCATCTTGCGCCGGAATTCCTCGGCCGTCCCGACCTGCCGGAACAGCGGCCCACCCGGCGCAAAGCGGTCCGCGCTCGCCAGCGGCCCCACCACCACCGGTTCGAAACCCGCAGCGCGCACCAGTTGCGCGGCCACGTCGAGCGCGGCCTTGTCGTCGCCCGCGATGGGCACCGCCACCAGCCCGCCCCTGCGGTGGTGCTCGCTGGCAAACTGCGCCGCCCCCATGAAGTTGAAGGCCCGCACCACGCGCGCGCCGCGCAGGTAGCGCGCGGTGGTGAGGCCGATGCCGTCGCGCTTCGCCTCCTCGGTGATCGGGCCATCGCGGTGCTCATAGGCGTTGGTGGCATCGAGCACGATCTTGCCTTTCCAGGCATCGGCATGGTCGCGGCTGAGCTGCGGCAGCGCGCCGTAGGGCGTGGCCAGGAACAGCACGTCGGAAAACGCGATGGCCTCGGCCACCGTGCCCGCGCGCGCAAGCGGACCCAGTTCTTCCACCAGTGGCTTGAGTGCCTCAGGGTGCCGCGAAGAGAACAGGACCGGGTGCCCGGCCTTGACCCACAGCCCGCCAATGGTGCCGCCGATCCGGCCCGAGCCGATCACGCCGATGCGCTGCGCGGCGGCGCCGTCGCGGCCCGCGGCCGGGCTGCCCTGCGCGCAGGCAGCCCGCGGCAGGACGAGTACAAAGGCGGCCGCGGCGGCGCCGAGCAGCCGGCGGCGAGCGGAATTGAGCCCAGATGCGCTGGTGTGCATGGCAAATCCTCCGGCAGTGGACAGGTGATCCGCACGCCGTACGCGCCGCGCGGGGGCCACTGGATGACTCTAGGCGAAAAAGGCGGCAAGGCGAGGGAGAAGGCAACGACTAGGCAACAACAAGGCGGCCAGCACGCGTACCCGCAAACGGCAACGGCTGCGCATGCGGCCGTTGCCTTGGTCGACCGGCCGTTATCGGTCCGTACGGATCGGTCCGTACTCGGCCGGCACCCAGGTGTACCCGGCCGCGTCGCGACGCACATGGCCCAGCCCCGGGAACGGCAGGTGCGCGCCGCCCACCCACAACCGGCCCTTGGCCGCATCGGCCAGGATGCGCTTGCGCGTGATCACCGCCGCGTGGCTGTCCGTGTCGAACTCGATGGCCACCTGCGGGCGCCGGAACTGCACCGCATGGCTGTGGATGATGTCGCCCCACAGCAGCAGGCTGTCCTTGCCCGAGGTGAACACGTAGCCGCTGTGGCCGGGCGTATGGCCGTAGGCCGGCACCGCACGCACGCCCGGGATCGGCTCGGCGCCCGCGCCGCCGTTGAAGGAGCGGAAGCGGTTCGCCGCCTGGTATGGGGCGACCGCCGCACGCGCCATCGCAAACAGGCCCTGCGCGTCCTTCGGCGCGGCCGCCGCGGTGGCCTCGTTCAGCCAGTAATCGGCATCGGCCTTGTCGACATAGACCGTGGCATTGGGGAACGCCGGCTGGCCGTTGGCGGCCAGGCCGCAGGCGTGGTCGCCGTGCAGGTGAGTCAGCAGCACGGTGTCGACCTGCTCGGGCGCATATCCCGCGGCGCGCAGGTTCTCGCCGATGCGGCCCAGCGTCGGCCCGAAGCAGCCGGCCGCGCCGGTGTCGACCAGCACCAGGTTGCGGCCGGTGTTGATCAGGTACGCATTGACCGCGGTCTGCATGCCCGGCGTCGATTCGACGAACATCCGCGCCAGCAGGCTCTGTACCTCGCGCGCGCTGGTGTACTTGAGGATCTTCGGGTCCAGGTCGATGTAGCCGTCGTAGAGCGCGGTGACTTCGAGCTGGCCGACCATCATGCGGTAGTAGCCGGGCACCTGGGTCTTCTGCTGCGCGGGGGGCGTCGCCTGGGCCCTCGCCTCGCCGGCAGGCAGCACGGTGGCACCCACGGCAACAGCGATTGCGGCGCCCAGCACGGCCACCGCCGGCAGGCGGCGCTTCGCCGGGCAGGAGGTTGCGTGGCGCACGTTAGACTGCAGCTTCATTCCTGTTCCTGTTCTGGTTGGTGTTGTCGAGGAGACGGCCGATGCCACAAGGCGCGCGACGCAGCGATGCCGCGAGCGCACGGCCAGGACGTATCTTATCCGGGCCGCGCGAACAGGGTTGGAGAGCCAAAGCGTACCTACTTCTGCGTAAAAAACGGGGCCACATGGCCCCGTTTTCCATGCATGCGAGCTTGCGCTGGCCTGCGTTCACTCCGGCTGGATATTCGCCGCCTTGATGATGCGGCCCCACTTGCCCGACTCCTGCTGCTGGAATTTCGCCAGCTCGGCAGGCGTGCTGGTAAACACCTCGGTACCCGTCGACTGGTAGAAGTTGGCCGCGGTATCGCTGCGCGCGGCCTTGACCATCATCGCGTTGAGCTTGGCCACGACCGGCTGCGGCGTGCCGGCCGGCGCGTAGGCCGCGAACCAGTAGCTCATCTCGTAGCCCTTGACCCCGGCTTCGTCGATGGTCGGCACGTCCGGTGCCAGCGGCGAGCGCGACTTGCCCGACACGCCCAGCGCGCGCAGCTTGCCGCTCTTGACCTGCGGCAGGCCGGTGGCGGTGTCGGTGATCATCATCTGGATCTGGTTGCCGAGCAGGTCGGTGATCGCCAGCGGGTTGCTCTTGTACGGCACGTGCAGCAGTTCCACGTGCGCCATCTGCTGGAACAGCTCGCCGGCGATGCGCGACGACGAGCTGCCGCTGCCGAAGCTGAGCTTGCCCGGCTGCTTCCTGGCCAGCGCGATGAACTCGCCCACGGTCTTGGCCGGCACCTGGGGGTTGACCACCATGATCTGGCCGCCGCGGCCGAGCGCGGTGACCGGCACGAAGTCCTTGATCGGGTCGTACGGCAGCTTCTTGAACAGGTGCTCGTTGGCGGCGTGCGTGGTGTTGGTGCTGATCAGCACGGTGTAGCCGTCGGGCGCGGCCTTGGCCACGTCGGACGCGGCGATAAAGCCATTGGCGCCAGGCTTGTTGTCGACCACCACGGTGGTCTTGCTATCCACGGTGATGGCCTGGCCGATGGCGCGCGCGAGCTGGTCGGTTGCGCTGCCCGCGGCGAATGGCACCACGAAGCGGATGGGCTTGTCCGGGTACTCGGCCCAGGCCTGCCCCGCGGGCAGGATCAGCGCGCACAGCGCGGCGGCGGCCAGTGGCTTGAGGAATCGGTACATCGTTGTCTCCTGTTGAAATCGTTGTCGGTGTTCGAACGGTATGTCAGGCGCCGCCGGCGAGCCGCGGCGGCAGCGGTATCTGCAGTTGCAGCAGGCGGAACGACAGCGCCTTGCCGTGCGTGTCGAGGTTGAGCGCGTCGTTGACGCCGCCATCGAGCACGCCGTCGAGGACGAAGTTCATCGCCTGCAGCGACGGCACCAGGTAGCGCGTGACGGCAGTGGGCTGGCGTTCGCGGAACAGCGCGCGCACGGCGTCTTCGGTGACATGGGCGACCAGGTGGTCGAAGTCGCGCGCGTCGTAGGCGATCACGCTGATGTTGGAACGGTCGCCCTTGTCGCCGGTGCGGCCGTGGGCAAACTGGTAGAGCGCGGCGGTAGCGGTCATCTCGTCGTCCTCCTTATGCGATGAAGCTGTGCGCGGCGGTCACGGCCTCGCGCGGTACCAGGCAAGACACGGCGTTCAGGCGGGCGCGCTGCACGGTGCGCACGCCGCCGCCGCCGGCCGGGCCGCAGGTGTAGAGCGCATTGACCTCGCGCAGCAGCGCCTGCGCCACCGCAAGCTCGTCATGCGCCAGCGCCGCGCGCAGGCGCACGTCCTGCGCTTCGGCCTCATGCGGCTGGGGCTGCGCCACCATCGTGCCGGCGTCGTCGGCCAGCACGCTGAGCACGCCGATCAGGTCGAAGCGGATCGGCACGTCATGGCCCAGCAGGCGCATGCGCTGGCGCAGGATGTCGGCGGCCAGGCGCGCGCGGGCGGCGGCGTTCGGGCCGGCGTAGGAGATCTCGCCCTCGGCGAGCCAGCCGCCGTGGCTGAACACATTAGCCTTGAGCTGCGCCGGGCGCGGGTGGCCGCGCACATTGCGCACCGCCACGCGGTCGGGGGCCAGTTGAGCGACCGTGACCGTACCAATATCTGCGACCACGTCGGGCGTCAGGTACGCGGCCGGATCGTGGACCTCGTACAGCAGCTGCTCCTTGACCGTGCGCAGGTCGACGCAGCCGCCGGTGCCGGCGGCCTTGAAGATCTCGATGCCGCCGTCGTCGTCGAGCTGGGCGATCGGGAAGCCCACCGCATGCACATCGGGTACGTCCTTCATGCCGGGATCGGCAAAGTACCCGCCGGTGACCTGCGCCCCGCATTCGAGCAGGTGCCCGGTCATGGTCGCGGCGGCCAGCCGGTCCCAGTCGTCCCAGGACCAGCCGAAGTGCGCCATCGCCGGCCCCACGGCCAGCGCCGGGTCGGCCACGCGGCCGCACACCACCACCTGCGCGCCATCCGCCAGCGCCGCGGCGATGCCTTGTGCGCCAATGTAGGCGTTGGCGCAGACGAAGCGGTCGGTGTCGAAGGCCGCGCCAAGGATGCCTTGCAGCAGCGTGCGCCCGGCCTCGTGCGAGAGATCATCGCCCTCCACCACCGCCACGCGCGGCGCCGGCAGGCCCAGTTCGCCGGCCAGCTGCAGCACGCGCCGCGCCGCCGCGCGCGGATTGGCCGCGCCGAAATTGCCGACGATGGGAATGCCGTGTTGCAGGCACAAAGCCAGCACCGGCGTCAGCAGCGCGTCGAGCAGGGGCTCGTAGCCCTGCGCGGGATCGTTGCGCCGCGCCAGCTGCGCCAGCGCCAGCGTGCGTTCGGCCAGCGTCTCGAAAATCAGCGCAGCGGGCTGGCCGGCGGCGATCAGCGTGCGCACCACCGGCAGCGCGGCGTCGGTGCGGTCACCGGAGAAGCCGGCGCCGGATCCGATCAGCAAGGGAGCAGTCATGGTCGGGGGCAGGTTGGTAGCAGGGGTAGAAGCCATTCTAGGGCGGCGACGTCCAGCCAAAAAATGGATTATTTGGATTAATCTATCGACTTGCTGGATAAGTGCATTTTGCCCATGAACCTGTCGGTCAAGCACCTGCGCGCCTTTGTGGCGCTGGCTACCTACCGCAACTTCACCCGCGCGGCGCGCGCCTGCCATCTGTCGCAGTCGGCGTTCAGCGCGCTGGTGCAGACGCTGGAGGAGCAGGCCGGCAGCCGGCTGTTCGAGCGCACCACGCGGCACGTGGAGCTGAGCAGCGACGGGGTGCGCTTCGAGCAAACCGCGCGCCGGTTGCTGGCCGACTTCGAGACCGCGTTCGAAGACTTGCGTGCGCACGCCGAGCGGCGCAAGGGCCGCGTGTCGATCGCGGCATTGCCGTCGCTGGCGGGCGGCGACCTGCCGCCGCTGCTGGCGCAGTTCCACGCGCAGTATCCGGGCATCGTGCTGGAGCTGTTTGACCAGCTTGCCGACGGCTGCATCGAGCTGGTCCGACAGGGCCGCGCCGACTTTGCGCTGACCCCGGCGCCGGCACAGGACGACGACCTGCGCGTGGAACCGCTGGTGCGAGACACCTTCCACTTGGTATGCCCGGCGGACCATCCGCTGGCGCGCAAGCGACGCATCGAGCCCCAGGCGCTGGCGGGCGTGCCGTTTATCCAGCTGTCGCGCACGACCAGCGTGCGCCAGCACCTGGATGCGGCGCTGCACCCGTTGCGCCTGAACAGCGTGATGGAGGTAGAGCACCTGGCGACCGTGGCGGCGCTGGTGCAGGCCGGCCTGGGCGTCAGTGCCGTGCCCTCGCTGGCGCTGTTCCAGTTCCGGCGCGAAGGGCTGGCGATCCGGCCGCTGCAGCTGCCGTCACTGGTGCGCGATATCTGCCTGGTACGGATGAAGGACCGCGGCGACTCTGCCGCCGCGGCTGCGATGATCGAGTGCCTGCAAGCGTTCTATAGCGGCGGCAAGCCATCGGCGCGGCGCTGACAGCCCTCGGATCGGGTACGCAGAATTGGGTACGCTTTTGTTTTTTCGCCTCGTCATCGCAGGCGCCCGCCCTCTCCCCCGGCCCCTCCCGCACGCGGTAGAAGGGGGGAAAAACCGGCTGCGCTTCAGAAGTGCCCGAGGTAGCCGCCATCAACGGCCAGCACATGCCCAGTGATATAGGACGCCGCCGGCGAAGCCAGGAACACCGCTGCACCCGCCACTTCATCGGGCTGGCCCCAGCGGCCCAGCGAGGTGCGCTGGCGCAGCCATTCGGCCACGCTCTCGTCCTCGACCATCGGCTGGTTGGGCTCGGTGGCGAAGTAGCCCGGCGCGATCGCGTTGACGGTGACGCCGTAGCGGCCGAGGTCGGCGGCCATCGCGCGTGTCAGTGCGTCCAGGCCGCCCTTGGTGGCGGGATAGAGCACATCGCCGGCGCGCGCGACCTGGCCCGCGATCGAGCTGACGTTGACGATGCGGCCGTACTGCCCGCGGCGCATGCGCTGCGCGGCAAGGCGGCACAGCGTATAGGGTGCGACCAGGTTGGTCTCGAGCATGGCGCGCAGGTCGCCGGCATCCAGGTCGGCCATGGTGCTGCGATTGCGCGCGCCGGCGTTGTTGACCAGGATGTCGAGCCGGCCGTGGGTGGTGTCGATGCGCTCGAACGCGGCCGCGACCGCGACCTCGTCGGTGATGTCGAGCACCAGCGCCTCGGCGCTGGTGCCGCGCGCGGCCAGCTTGGCGACGGCATCCTGCACGCGCTGCGCATTGCGCGCCACGACCAGCACATGCGCGCCGGCATCGGCCAGCCCGGCGGCGATCGCCAGGCCCAGGCCCTGCGCGCCGCCGGTCACCAGCGCGACGCGGCCATGCAGCGAGAATTGGGTACGCGCGGCGCGGTCGGGCACGCCGGCATCGGGGGATGGAGTAGAGGTAGCCATGCGGGCGAATATACCGCAGCAGTCCGGGCAGCGCAGCGCCGCCCGGACTGCCTGCAATCGCCCCGCCGTTTCAGCGGATCAGCTTGCCGGTGGACGAGACGATCGACATCTCGACAAACGACGAGCCGGTGTGCCGCGTCGGGCTGTAGCTGATCAGGATGCCGCCGAGATCGTAGTCGCGCATGCCTTCGAGCGCATTGACCAGCCGCTCGCGCGTCAGGTCGGGACCGGCGCGGCGCAGCCCTTCGACCAGCACCTTGGCCGACATGAAGCCCTCCATGCCGGCGTTGGATGGCTCCACGCCCTGCTGCTTGGCCAGGCTGCGGTATTCGCTGGCCAGCGTCATCTGGCTGGAGTTGGTGCCCGGCACCACCTGCGTGATGATCAGCCCGCGCGCATCCGCGCCCAGTTCGCGGATAAACGAATCGGCGGCATTGTTGGACAGCGTGACGAACTGCGCCTCGCTGCCGGCACCGCGCAGCTCGCGGATGATGCGCGCCGCCTCGGAGCCCGAGCCGATCACCAGCACCGCCTGCGGGTTGGCCTTGTGGATGGCGGCCACGCCCTGGCTGATGTCGCCCATCGGCCGCGCGAAGGTTGCGGTGGCCGCCGGCTGCACGCCACGCGCCTGCAGCGCGCTGTTGAAGCCTTCGAGCACGTCCTTGCCGAAGCCGTCGCCGGCGTAGAAGATGCCAATGCGGCTCATGCCCGACGTGGCCAGGTGGTTGATCGCGCGCGCGACCTCGTCCTGGTATTTGGCGCGCACGTTGAAGACGTAGCGGTTCACCGGCCGGTGCAGCGTGATGGCGCCGGTGAGCGGCGCCACCAGCGGCACCTTGTGCTCGGCGATGATGGGCAGGATGCTTTCGTTCTGCGGCGTGCCGCGCACCATGAAGAGGGCGAACACCTTGTCCTCGTCGATCAGCTTGCGCACGTTGTCGGGGGTGCGCTTGGCATCGAAGCCGTCGTCGTAGGTCACCAGTTCAATGCGCCGGCCCGCCACGCCGCCGCTGGCGTTGACGGTGCGCAGGTAAACCTGCGCGCCGGCGATTTGCTCCTTGACCGAACCGGCCACCGGACCGGTAACGCCCGCGGACTGTCCGATGCGGATAGTGGAGCGTGTCACGCCCGGTTCCGCCAGCGCCGCCTGCGCAGCCCATCCCAGCGTGGCGGCCAGCATGCCGCACGCGATCCATTTCGCCTTCATTGTCTTGACCCCTCCGCCCTTGTGGGCTGATCTCATAGTTGTGTCGCGGCGCGCGAAGCACAGCGGTGCGCCGTCATGCAAATTACCGCATGCGCTACGTCGGGGCAAACCTGAGAAGGGGGGCTGTTGCAGCAGCATCACACCGGAACCGCCTGACGGTTCCGGCGTGAGCAGGGGCGCGCTATAGGATGCGCGTCAGAACGCGCCGCACGGGCGCGCGGAAAGACATGCAGGACAGCAAGAACAAAGCAAACCAGCGCCGATCAGGGGAAAGCCGGCACCGCCGGATCCAGCCCGGCAAAGCGTGCTTCCGGATGGGCATTCTGCAGCAGCGTTTCGACCTCCTCGACACGGCTGCGCGGCACATCCAACATCAGCAGGATCTTGCCTGCCTCGATGTCCTTCTCGAACGCGCGCAGCCGGCTGTTGGGCGCCGAGCTGCCGATCATGCTCGCGGCCCATGCGCCGAACACCGCGCCGAGCACCGCCAGCACGCCGACCAGGCCCCACTGCGGGGTGTCGCTGACAATCGGGAACATTGCCACCACGGCACCTGCCACGACGCCGACGCCGCCACCCACCACCAGGCCCATCTCGGCGGCATGCACGATGTCAGAGGTCTGGAACAGGTTGGCTTCGTGCAGGCCCGTCATATCCGCACCGTCCCGCGCCACGAAGTGTATGTGGCGGTTCTCGATGCGGGCGAGCAGCAGGTCGTCCATGGTGCGGCGGGCACTCGCCAGGTCGGGCAACAACCAGAAGATGCGTTTGCGCATGTCTCTCTCCTTTTTCAGGCCGCGGCCGCTGGTGTGGGTGAACCTGGGTCCGGAATGTACCGCTGGCGGCGCGGGGTTATTTCTTTGTACGCCGTTCATGGGGCAAGCGCAAGGCGACTCTCCGCGTGCACACACGCTGCGCGCGGATGTGACGCGCACGTGTGCCCCGCGCAGGCGGGGCACACGTCACGTCGTCTAGCCAAGGAAGGGAATTGCGGCGCCTGCGCCTCAGAAAGTGATCGGCAGGCGGAGGTTGACTTGCAGGTCTGGCGTGTCGCGGGTCAGGCCAGCACCCACCGACAGGTTCAGCGTATAGCGGTTGTTGAAGCGGTACGAATACCCCACCAGCAAGGTGCCCTGGGTTACGCGCACCGAACCCGGCACGGTCTGGCCGTTCTGCTTGGTCGGCCAGATGATGGCCTGGTCATAGCCGATACTGAACGAGGCCTTCTCGTTGAGCGACAGGCCCATGCCGAAGCTGAACTCGAAGATATCCCCCGGCGCGATCTTGCCCAGCGGTTCCTTCTCGCCGTTGAGCACGGTGCGGCTCACGTTGTCGCGCGCAAAGTTGTGCAGGTAGCTGAAGGTGCCGAAGAACACCGCCGGGTCGGTCGGCAGCAGCCAGGTGATGCCGGGCTGGATCGCCTGGAAGCCGGTGCCGGTAGGCAGCCCCAGCGGCAGGCCGGTGCCAGTGGCATTGCCCACGCAGCGCGTCACGCAATCGGTCACGACCTCGAACGGGTCCTTGCCGGTCGCGGACTTGTAGCGCAGCCAGCCGACGAAGTATGGAATCTTCTCATTGCCGTAGTTGAGCTGGTAGCGCACCGTCGCTTCGACGTCGCCGATGCCGCTGCCGCTCGCATTGAACACGCGGTCGACGGCCGTGCCGGTGAATACCTCGCGGCTGACGGTCTGGCCCGATGAATGCACGTAAGGCACCTTGGCTTCGATTTCCAGCCGCTTGGTCAAGCCGTAGCGAAACGCGACCGACGGGATGTAGGTCGAGGTCTTGACCTCGCGCACATCGATCAGGCCGATCAGGATGGCCGGGATGACCGTGTAGCCGACCAGCGCGACGCGGTTATTGGAGGAATAGCCGTACTGGAAGCCGGGCTCGATCACCAGCTTGCCCTGGGCGGTCAGCACGCCAGGCTGGTCGATGATCGGTGCGATCTCGGGCGGACGGCGGTCTTCCTCCGGCGGGCGGCCCACGGGTTCTTCCAGGGCCACGGTCTGCCCGTCGGCGGACTCGCCCGCCTGCGGACCCTGGGCCATGTCCTGCGGTGGCTGGAGAATGATCTGCTGCGGGTTGTTGACCGCGTTGGGCGCTGACTGCGTGGCGCTGGCAGCGGCCGCCGCGGTGGCGGCGTTGGTGGCATTGTCGGACGGCGACACGCCGGGCCCCGCGCGCTGGCCGCCGCGCTTGTTGGCCAGCACCTCGGTGCCGATCACGTTGCGCAGCTCGCGGATCACCGCCTCCTGTTCGGCCAGCGCCCGCTTCATGGCGTCGAGCTGGGTGGCCTGGTCGGCGAGTTCCTTCTGCAGCGCTTCCAGTCCGGCTGCGGCTGGTCCCGCATCCGGCGGCGTCTGGGCCTGCGCCAGACCGCCGAGCAACAGTAACGTCGAGCATCCCGCATTGCGAATGCCCTGCATCGACCGCTTCTTCATGACGTCTTCCTCCCCCGGGACGGCAAACTGTTGTGCAGGAGTCTGCGACCTGTACTGCCTCATGCCTCGCTACGACTACCTCATGCTTGCGGCCCGCATCAGCGCACTGTTCAGCGCGGTGTTGGCCAATTGCGACCGGAATGCCTGCAGCGTATTCACGCTTGCGTCGATTGTCATCAGGCTCCGGATGCTCTGGTTGTTCAATGTGTTCTGGATCACCGTCGTGGGCGTACCCGCCAGCGATCCGACCGCTGCCGCATTGCCCGGGCCGTTCTGGATCACGTTCAGGAGCCCGTTGGTAAGCACCTGGCCCGTGGCCGTGGTTACGGTCGTGCCCGGCAAGCCGGCCGCACCGCTGGCGCTCGAACTGGCCCCGGCCGCGCCGGCGCTGGCCGCGGCACCGCCATTGGCCGCCACCGACGCGGCGCCACTGGCGCCCGCTGCGCCGCTTGCCGACGCCGCGGCGCCTGCACTGCCCGCGCTCGCGCCATCCGCGCCCAACTGAACCCCAGCCGTCACCGGATTGGCCGCCATCGCGCTATTGACCGCGGCATTGGTGCTGGCAACGATAGCGGGCCCGAGCGCCGTGGCAAGCTGCGCGGCCTGGTCGGCGGTAATGCGGCCGACATCGGGGATGTTAATGGTGGTTGCGACGACCAGGGCCCCGTTCAGGTACACCGCGCGTTCGATACCGAACGAAACCTGCAGGCCCGGCACCTCGAAGCCGCCCCGCATCTCGTCGAGCTTCTCCTTTGCAACCGGTTTCCAGCCGGCCATGCTGCCGCGCGCGGCAGCCAGAGGGTTTTGGTCCGGGTCACGGGCGGAACTGGCCGCCTGCGACGGCAGCGCCGACGCGTCGAGGGCGTCGGGCTGTGGCAGATCGCTGGCCTGCGCCGCGCCGGCACAGACCATACCGGCGCCCAGCAGCATGGCAACGGCCGCTGAAACGGCGCTGCGAGGGGCTGCTGGGGCCGGGAAGGAAGTCTGCAACATGATGCGTTCCTCAGAAATCGCTAACGCCATGCTTGGGCATGACGGTGAAGAACAGGCTATCCCGGTTGACTCCCATCCAGTAAGGGCCGCTTGGCGCGACGCGCCAGTCGGCAGCCAGGTTGAACCGCGCCTTCTCCGTGCGGTTATGGATCACGAACAGCAGCTGGCTGTCCCAGATCGTCTCGAAATGCTCGCGTGACATGGCGCGTGTGCCGCGCGCGGGATCGCCGACCAGCACGCGATTGCCTTTCACGCCCTTGACCACCACGAAATGGTGATAGCCGTTTTCCACGATCAGCACGATGGCGGGCACCTGCGTTTCTTCCAGCTTGGACAGCGGCAGTTCATAGCCGTCGGCCTCGTAGCCGAGCGCGGCCAGGAAGCGCTTCATGTCCAGCAGCGAGAACCCCTCGGCGCGAATCTTCTGCTGGTCGCCGTTGAGGTACATGTTCTGGAACACGGTGGCCTCGTTCATCGGATGGCCGTACTGGTAAGTCAACAGCGTGGCCACCGCGGCCGAGCCGCAACTGAAATCGTATTGCTGGCGGATCGTGGACTTGAAGCGCGCCTCGCGAACACTGGTGACCCTGACGCTGTAGGGTTCGCCGACCGGGCCGTAGAGCACGGTGTCGGCCGCCTGCGCGCAAGGGATAGCCCCCGCGGCCAGCAGAAACGATACAGACGTCAACAACCTTCGCAGCGGCATCATCATTTGAACTGGACGTTGACGATGGTGGCGTTCTGGATCAGCACGTTCGAGCCCGAGTTCTGGATCGCGGTTGGAATCCCCGCCGCGTTCGCGAAAGCCCCGTCCGTGATGTTGTTCGCGCCGGACAAAATATTGACCGCGGCGTTGTCGGCCACGGTACCGTGCAGGCGCATGTCGTTCACCGTGACCTCGGCGCCACCACGGATGTCATCCAGTTTAGACGCAGGTACAGCTTTCGCCACCCTTCCGAACAAGGTGGTCTCGGCCGCTGGTGTCTGCGCGTCCGTGGCTGCCGTTACCTGGGCACTGCCCGAGGCGGTGCGCGCGGCTGCCATGGCGGCTTCCAGCCCTGGCGGCTCAGCGTGAGCCTGCAGCACTGGCCAGGCGAGTAAGACCGTCGCGAATGTCCCGACGGCGAAGCGGACCGATTGCATGGTGTCGTCTCCCTTTGCCCGCGAGCCGCTCCCATCCGGGCGGCTGCAAGGCAATTAGGCTTGCATAGGCATGACAGGGCCCGGGCGCCCGCACACAGGATGCGGGCGCCGGTCCTGCCGGCTTGACGTTGAAGCTTCAGGCCCGTCCCTTGCCCGAAGGCTCAGGACGGGCCAGGGCTGCGCGTCTTACCTGCCCGCGTTGACGTTGGCCTGCACGTTGACGCCTTGCTGCACCAGCGACGAGGCTCCGCTGTTCTGGACCGCCATCATGATGCCCGCCGCCGTCTGACCGACGCTGGTCATGGTGTTGGACATGTCGAAGGTGCCTGCGGTCACGTAGTTGTAGCCGCCAGCGCCACCAGTACCGCCCGCGCCGCCGTTGCCGACGCCGCCAGCACCACCAGTACCGCCGGTCGCCGCACCGCCGGCTCCGCCGGCACCGCCGGCGCCGCCGCTGCCCGTGGTGGCGCTGCCGTTCGAGGCTGCCGTGGTGGCCGAACCTGCGGTGGCCGAACCGCCAGCGCCACCGGCGCCGCCCGATGCGGTCTGCGTTCCGCCGGCACCGCCAGTCGCCGTGCCTGAGCCGGCCGTTGCCGACGAGCCTGCCGTGCTGCCGCCACCGGCACCGCCAGTGCCGCTGCCGGCACCGCCGGTTGCGCTCGCGCTGGAGGTTCCGGCACCGCCCGCACCGCCGCTGGCGCCCGCTGCGCCGCCCGTGCCAGTGCCTGCGCCCGCCGTGCCGGCTGCGCTCGAGGACCCTGCGCTGCCACCCGCGCCGCCATTGCCAGTGCTGTCGGCACCGCGACCGTCGGCACTGCCGCTGCTACCGCCCCCACCACCGGCCGTACCGGCAAGACCGCCCAAGGCACCGCTGGCGCCCAGGCCGCCACCGCCGATCGCACCGGCACCGCCACCCTTGCCGCCCGCGCCAAGCGAAGCGCTCAGAGCGCCGCCGCCCTTGCCAGAGGCGTCACCGCCGCTGCCGCCCTTGCTGCCCGCCGCGCTAAGCGCGCTGCCGCCCTTGCCATAGGCGTCGCCGCCATTGGCGCCCCAGTTAGAGGCCTTGCCACCGTTGCCGCCATCGCCGGCCTTGGCCCAGCCGCTCTTGGCATCACCAGCGCTGGCGCTGCCGTTGGTTGCCGTGGCGCTTCCACCGACTGCGCCGGTAGCGCCGTTTCCGCCCTCGCCGCCGTTGCCAGTGCCGCCGTTGCCACCCTCGCCACCCTTCCCGCCGAAGCCGGTCCCACCGTTGGCGTTACCGTGGTTCGAGGCATAGTTGCCGATGTTGTGGACGTAGTTGTTGGCCACCGTGCCACTCAGCTTGCTGAGGGCAATTGCCGTGGTCTTGTTGAAGGAGCTGGCGATGCTGGACGATGCGGAACCGCCCACCGCAGCGGCGGTCCCGATACCGTCAGCCGAAGCCTTCAGGCGGTTGTCGGAATTGGTCTTGGTCTTGTTGTTCGAGCTGGTCTGCGACTTGTCGACAGCAATCCCGACCGTGGTGGTCTTTGTGCTCGTCTTGGTGGTCGTGCTGCTGTCATTCTTCTGGACAGCGGTCGAATACTCGTTCGCTGCCGCGCCGCTGCCACCCTGCGACGAGGTCGCCGTAGCGGTTTGGTTGTTGTCCCCACCGCCTCTCACTTCCTTGTTGTTATTGGTCGGATTTGCCCATGCCGTTCCCGCAAATGCCATGGCGATTGCCGACGCCAGTAAGGTCTTTTTCATTCCTAACTCCCAGGAGAATGTCACAGTGTCACAGCGGCTCAGCCTCCGGCCGGCGCTCCGCGGAACGACGGCTGGAGGTTCAGGTCCGGCACCTGCCAAACCAGCCTGCCCTTGCGCATAATCGGTGCCAGCTTCGCCACCTGCGGCGGCAATCCCTTGTAATACAAGGACTGGCCGGCGACACGCGGGGAACTTTCGGGCGCCTGGCACGATCTATTGGGCCCTCGCTGCTGTGCACGGCAGACGACATGTCACACCGCTGTGACACGGCCACCCCCGCCACATCGGGGGTACGCCCGGATCACCTGAAAAAGGCCTTAGATTTCAGTGCCTTACAGCAATACTCAGGATTTGCCCGAGCCCTGCGGCCGCGTATCGACGCTGAAACATCGCTCCCGGGTGCCGTCGCCGCCGCCCATGTGAGGCGCCCCACATTGCCCGCATGTCCGTTTTGCGCCGCCCGGCGCCCAGCCCTTGCGGCGCCCCGGCAAATTCACACCCCGGGCCGACGCAGTGGCACAAGCGTTACCTCGCCCGTACCTGGCCTGTCTGTCGTTTAACCCACGAACGCAGGGATGCACCGCTGCAACACCGCGACGCACGCGTTGTGTCGGAAGGGCCTCAGCGTCTATCCTTGCTAGGCTCTATGTCTGATTTAAAGTACATTAGAGGCATTGCAGACTTGTCATCTCTCCACAAGGGAAACCATGAGTGAAGCCGTCGTTCCCCTGTATCACCAGATTTACGTGGTACTGCGCCAGCAGATCGTAGAGGGCCGCTTCGGCCAGGGTCCCTTGCCGGGCGAGATCGACCTGGCCAAGCAGTTCCACGCCTCGCGCGTGACCATGCGGCGCGTGTTCGACCGCCTGGTGCAGGAGGGCCTGGTGCGCCGCCACCGCGGGCTTGGCACCTTCGTCAACCCGCACCCGGTGCGGCCCGCGGGAGCGAGCGAGGACCGCAGCACCAGCCTGCTCGACAACATCATCGACATGGGCCAGAAGACGTCGGTGAAGGTGATCTCGATCGACGAAGTCCATGCCACGCCGGACGTCGCCGAGTCGCTGCAGATCGAGGCAGGCGACCCGGTGGTCAAGATCGTGCGCGTGCGCCACTACCGCAACCGGCCGCTGTCGCATATCACGGTCTACCTGCCGGCGGAACTGGGCCGCCCGATCACGCGCAAGGCCCTGGAAGAGACGCCGGTGCTGCGCCTGCTGGAAGCCGGCGGCGTCAAGCTGGGCCGCGCCAGCCAGGTGCTGTCGGCGCGCCTGGCCGACGTGGTGGTGGCGCCGCTGCTGGACGTGCCGGTCGGCGGCGCGCTGCTGGCGGTGCGCCGCGTGGTCAAGGACCAGGCCGGCCGCCCGGTGCAGTTGCTGCTGGGCCAGTATCGCCCCGACCGCTACGAGTACCGCATGGAACTGTCGCCGGCCGGCGTGGACAGCGCCAACGTCTGGGTGGAGAGCGAAACCCGCCCCGGCCTGCGCGACTGACATGCCCGCCCCCGGGCAGTGCCGGCGCCGGATGCGCCAGACCTCGCTGATCCGGGCGATACTGCGCATTCCTGATCACATCAAGCGAGGAGCCGCCGTCATGCCAGTGTTCCGCCTGGTCCTGTCCAATCCGACCTCCGACCCGACCGGGTTGTCATCGAGCCACCGCCGCGCCGCGGTGCGCCGCCTTGCCGGCATGGCCGGCGCTGCCGTGTGCGCGCTGGCGCTGCCGCTGCCGGCCGCGGCACAGGGCACGCAGATCGCCGGCGGCAAGCCGATCCGGATCCTGGTGGGCGCGCCGGCCGGCGGCACCACCGACACACTGGCGCGCACCATCGCCCAGGAAATGACCCAGGAACTCGGGCAACCGGTGGTGGTGGAGAACCGCCCCGGCGCCGGCGGCAATATCGCCGCCGACCTGGTCGCCAAGAGCGCGCCGGATGGCAGCACGCTGCTGATGAGCTTCACCAGCCATACCATCAACGCCACGCTGTACAAGAAGCTGCCGTTCGACCCGGTGCAGGACTTCACCCCGGTCACGCTGGTAGCGACCGTACCCAGCGTGCTGGTGGCCACACCGCGGCTGGCCGCCAACAACGTGCCCGAGCTGATCCGCCTGGCGCGCTCGCAGCCGGGCAAGCTGAACTTCGCCATCGGCTCGGTCGGCTCGTCGCTGCATATGGCCGGTGACATGTTCAAGATGATGACTGGCACCTACATCGTCAACATCCCGTACAAGGGCACGTCGCCCGCGCTCACCGACGTGCTGGCCGGCCAGTGCGACCTGATGTTCGCCAGCACCATCAACGTGCTGCCGCATGTGCGGGCCGGCAAGCTCAAGGTGCTGGGCGTGACCAGCCCCGCGCCGCTGCCGCAGTTCCCGGGCGCGGCGCCGATCGGCGCCACCGTCAAGGGCTTCGAGTCGAGCGCGTGGTTCGGCCTGTTCGGGCCCGCCGGCATGCCGGCCGAGGTCACGCAGGCGCTGTACCAGGCCGCGCGCAAGGGGCTGGAAGCGCCCGCGGTGCGCAAGCGCCTGGAGAACGACGGCGCGCAGCCGATCGGCATGCCGCCCGAGGCCTTCGCCGCGTTCGTGAAGCAGGACGTCAAGCGCTGGGCCACCGTCGTCAAGTACTCGGGGGCATCGCCGGAATGAGCGTTACCCCTGCGGCCTCACCCGAGGCCATACTCCCGGCCACGCTGGCACAGAAACTGGTGGCGCGCGCCGCCGGGTTGCCCTACGCGCAGGTCGGCACCGTGGTGATCTGCCGCGTCGACCTGGCGATGTCGCACGACTCCAGCGGCCCGCGCCGCGTGGCGCCGCTGCTGGAGGAGCTGGATGTCGGCGTCTGGGACCCGTCGCGCTACGTGGTGGTGACTGACCACTTCGTCCCCGGCGGCGATGCCCAGGCCGAATCGATCCTGCGCTTCACGCGCGACTGGACGCGGCAGTCGGGCGCGCACTTTATCGACGCCGAGGGCATCTGCCACGTAGTGCTGCCCGAGCGCGGGCATGTGCTGCCTGGCCGCCTGATCGTCGGCGGCGACAGCCACAGCCCCACCGGCGGCGCCTTCGGCGCCTACATGTTCGGCGTGGGCGCGACCGAGATGGCCGGCGTACTGGCCACCGGCGAGATCTGGCTGCGCGTGCCGGATACCATCCGGCTGCAGTGGGACGGCCAGCTCGCGCCCGGCGTCTGCGCCAAGGACATCATGCTGTTCCTGTGCGCCAGTCTGGGCCTCGGCGGCGGGCGCTACGAAGCACTCGAATTCACCGGCAGTGCCGTGGCCGCACTGCCGATGCAGGAGCGCATGACCCTGACCAACATGAGCGCCGAACTGGGCGCGCAGACCGGGCTGGTAGCGCCCGACGCCGTGACACTCGACTGGCTGGCGCAGGCCGGCGTGCCAGCGCAGACGCTGGCGGACATCGATCTCGCGCACTGGCGCAGCGACGCGGATGCGCCGGTGCTCGCCACCCACCGTTTCGACGCCGGCGCGCTGGCGCCGCAGGTCGCCGCGCCGCACTCACCCGCCAACAGCGCGCCGGTGGATGAGGCCGCCGGCGAGCCGGTGCAGATCGCCTACCTGGGCGCCTGCACCGGAGCCAAGCTGGAAGACCTGCGCATGGCCGCGCGCGTGCTGCGCGGGCGCCGCGTGGCGCCTGGCGTGACGCTGCAGGTGGCACCGGCGTCGCGCCGCGACCAGCTGCAGGCCGAGCGCGAAGGCACGCTCGGCATCCTCACCCAAGCCGGCGCCACGCTGCTGCCCAACGCCTGCGGCGCCTGCGCCGGCTATGGCGCATCGCGTTTTCCCGCGGGCAGCCGCGCCATCGCCTCAACGGCGCGCAACTTCTCCGGCCGCATGGGCGACGCCGGCAGCGCCGTCTGGCTGGGCTCGCCGATGACGGTGGCCGCCAGCGCCGTCACCGGCCGCATCACCGACCCGCGCATCCTGCTGGAGTAACGCCGCGGGCCTGAATTCGTGCCCGCCGTGCGCGGGCCAGACCTTTCTTGCATGACTTCCCCCATCGCCCCCGCTCCCGCTCCCATCGCCGCCGGCCGCATCTGGCGTTTCGGCAACAATGTCGACACCGATGCCATGGCCCCCGGCGTGCTGATGAAATCGCCCCTGGCCGTGCTGGCCCGGCATTGCCTGGCCTCGCTGCGTCCGGAATTCCCCGCGGACGTGCGCGCCGGGGATGTGCTGGTAGCGGGCACCAACTTCGGCATCGGCTCGTCGCGCGAGCAGGCGCCGCAGGCGCTGCGCGAACTGGGGGTGGGCGCGGTGGTGGCGCAGTCCTTCGGCGGGCTGTTCTATCGCAATGCCATCAACCTTGGCCTGCCGGTGCTGGTGTGCGCCGACACCGGCAGGCTGGCCGACGGCGCGCACGTCGTGCTGGACCTGGACGCGGCCCGGCTGCGCCTGGACGACGGCAGCGAGGTCGCGTGCGAGCCCATTCCCGCCTTCCTGCGCGAGATCCTGGCCGCGGGCGGGCTGGTGCCGCACCTCAAGCGGCGTCTGGGCAAGGCCTGAGCACATGCCTGAGCACCTCGCCCGCAGGCGCGCGCCTCAGCCGGTGCGCGGCATGGCGGCCTGGCGCAACAGGCTGAGCGCCTCGTCGTCGCTGGTCTGGGAGAAATCCAGGTAGAAGGCGCCGACCGCGCCGAAGTTCGGCGGCGTGTTCAGGCAGATGATCTCGTCGGCGGCCGGCTGCAGGCTGGCGAGCCCGTCCTGCGAACCCACCGGCGTGGCCGCCACCACGCGCGCGGCCCCGGCCATGCGCACGCCCTCGAGCGCGGCGCGCATGGTGGCGCCGGTGGCCACGCCGTCATCGACCACGATCACGGTACGCCCGCCGCGCGCCGGCACCGGTGCCCCCCCGCGGTAGCGCTGCTGGCGCCGTGCGATCTCATCGAGCTGGCGCCCGCGTTCGGCATCGAAACTGCCGCTTTCCACCGCGCGCCGCGCCCAGGGATCGTCGTTGACCACGGTATGCGGGCCGCCGCCCGCGGCATCGCCCTCCACCACCGCGCCGAGTGCCAGTTCCGGGTAGCCCGCCGCGCCGATCTTGCGCACCAGCAGCACGTCCAGCTGGGCATCGATCGCACGCGCGACTTCAAAGGCCACTGGCACGCCACCGCGCGGCAGTGCCAGCACCAGCGCGGGCTGCCCGAGCTGCGCGGCGCCGAAGCCAAGTTCGGCCAGCCGGCGGCCCAGATAGCGGCCAGCCTCGCGGCGATCGGCAAAGCACGGTGGCAATGTCAACATGGCGCGCTCCCGGAAGTCCGGCGCCGTGACGCCGGCTAAGTGGCTGTCGAGGCCCGCACCGCCACGGCGGCGGCGCGGCGCAGGCGGCCCTTTGCCAATATAGACCTTGCCGGAGAAGGCGTAGGCGCAACCTGACGGTATGCCGCATCCGCGTGCAATAGCGCGCAAGTCACTTAGATTGAACGCGATTTCGCAACAGTGTGTTTTGCCGGGGCCGGCTGATCTTCCTGCGCTGCAGCATTAAGATTGCCCCATGCGATTCCCCCGGGAACGCCGCCCATCCGCTGTTCGCCGGGCATGATGCCCGGCCCCTGAATGAGCCCGACATGACTTCGCAAGCCAACGCACGCGCGCACCTGGCGCACCCCGATCACAACACCGCCACGGAAGGCAACCCCGGCGCCCTGACCATGCCCGACATCCCGTTCGGCTCGCTCGAAGCCGCCGCGATGGCCGAGCTGCCGTACACCTTCCGCCCGGCCGGCACCTGCACCCGCTACTACAACGAGTTCTTCGGCTGAGCCTCGCGCCGGACCTGGTGCGGGATCTCATGCGCTGATTCGCCCGCGGGCGCCATCACGCGCTCGCACAGCGCGGCCAGCCGCGCCGCCATGTCGCGCGCCGGGGCCGGCAGGTCCGGTTGCGCGTGCAGGCTCAGCTCGATCTCCGGCACCGCGGCCGGCCAGCCGTCGTCCTCCAGCACCCGGTGATGGGCGCTGGCCAGGCGCCGTGGCAGCAGCGTGATGCCGAGCCCGTCGGCCACCGCCGCCAGGATGCTGGCCAGGCTCGCACTGACGAAGGCCACGCGCCAGCGCCGCCCGCCGGCGTCGAGCGCGTGCGTCATCTCGCCGCGGTAGAGCCCGCCCACCGGAAACGCCACCAACGGTACCGGGTCGCGCGCCACCGCCGGGCGCTGGCGGCTATCGATCCAGCACAGCGGCTCCGGCCAGCTGGCCAGGCCGGTGGCATGCCCGACGCGCTGCTTGACCAGCACCAGGTCCAGCTCGCGGTCCTGGAAGCGCTGCCACAGCTCGTGGCTCATGCCGCTGGTCACCTCCAGCCGCACCCCCGGCCAGTCGTCGGCAAACCCGGCCAGCACCGGTGTCAGCGGCCGCGCGGCAAAGTCCTCCGGCACGCCGATGCGGATCTCGCCCTGGCCCGCGCTCTGGCGCAGTTGCCCGACCGCTTCGGCCATCAGTTGCTGCAGGCGGCGCGCGTAGCCGAGCAGGCGCTCGCCCTCCGGCGTGGTGGTGACATAGCGCCCGCCGCGGTCCAGCAGTACGCAGCCGAGCTGCTCTTCCAGCCGGCGCACCTGCTGGCTGACGGTCGACTGCGTCAGGTGCACGCGCTGCGCGGCGCGGGTAAAGCTGCCGCTTTCCGCCACGGCGACAAAGCTCTGCAGCAGCACGGGATCGAGGTGAGGGTCCTGCATCGGCGGTCCATTGGGTTTTCCACTGCCGGCGATTTCATCATTTAATTTCCCAATTACCAAGCCCCGGCGTACAGTGGGCTGCCCTCGCGCGACGTTCGACCGCCTGCGGGACCTACCTGCCAAAGCCATGCCGCGCGCCCGCGCTGCGAGCATGCACTCACTTTTGTCCGGATCATGACCACTCACCAGGAATTCATGCGCGAGGCAGTCCGCCTTGCCGAAGCCAACCGTGACCGTGGCGGCCGCCCCTTCGGCGCCGTGCTGGCGCTCGACGGCAAGGCCGTCGCCACCGGTGTCAACGACATCGTCCACAGCCACGACCCGACCACCCATGCCGAGATGGAGGCCGTGCGCGCCGCCGCGCGCAAGCTCGGCCGCCCGGACCTGCGCGGCAGCGTGGTCTACGCCAGCGGCCATCCGTGCCCGATGTGCCTGACGGCGATGACCATGGCCGGCGTGCAAGCGGTCTACTACGCCTTCGACAACGACGACGCCGCGCCCTACGGCATGTCCAGCGAGGCCACCTACCAGGCGCTGCGCCTGCCGCTCGACCCGCCCCCGCTGCCGCTCACGCGCGTGCCGGTCGATCTTTCCGCCGCGCAGCTCTACGCCACGCGCGCCCCCCGTGGCTGATGCCATCGCAAACGCCCCGGCGGTCCGGGCCACGCCGCGCTGGCTGGTGCTGGCCGCGGTGGCCGGCATCGGCCTGAACCTGCGGCCGTTCCTGACCGCCGTGGGCCCGCTGGCGCCCGCGATCCGCGCCGGCACCGGTCTCAGTTACCAGGGCATGGCCTGGCTGACGCTGCTGCCGATGCTGCTGATGGGGGTGGGCGCGTTCTTCGGGCCCGCCATCCGTGCCCGGCTGGGTGCGCGTGCCGCGGTGCTCGGCGCGCTGGCGCTGCTGGGCGCGGGCTGTGCGCTGCGCCTGGGGGTGGCCGACGGCACGCTGCTGATCGCCTCGGCGGCGCTGTGCGGGCTGGGCGTGGCGGTGGTGCAGGCGGCGTGCCCGGGGCTGGTCAAGCAGGAATTCCCGGAGCGCGTGGCGCCGGTGATGGGGCTGTACTCGGCCGCGCTGATGGGCGGCGGCGCGCTGGGCGCGCAGCTCTCGCCCTGGGTCAGCACGCAGGCCGGAAGCTGGCGCGAGGCGCTGGCCTTGTGGGCCGTGCCGGTGCTCGCTGCGCTGGCGCTGGCGTGGGTGGCACTGCCGCGGGCCCTGCCAGCCCGGGGCGCATCGCCGCTGCGCCCGCCAAGTGCTGCGCGCGCCCTGCTGCGGCGCCCGCGCACCTGGCTGCTGATGCTGTGCTTCGGCGTGATGAACGGTGGCTATGCCTCGCTGGTGGCGTGGCTGGCGCCCTTCTACCAGGGCCACGGCTGGAGCGCCCCGGCCAGCGGCGCACTGGTGGCGCTAATGGCGCTGGCGCAGGCCGCCGCGGCGTTGCTGCTGCCGGCACTGGCGGCGCGCCGCGCCGACCGCCGGGCGTGGATGGCCCTGGCGCTGGCCATGCAGGTGGCCGGCTTCGGCGGGCTGGCGCTGTGGCCCGATGCCGCCCCGCACGCCTGGGCAGTGATCGGCGGCGCGGGCCTGGGCGGCTGCTTTGCGCTGTACCTTGTGGTGGCGCTGGACCATTTGCCGGATCCGGACAGCGCCGGCGCGCTGAGCGCGCTGATGCAGGGCGGCGGCTTCCTGCTCGCTTCGCTGGCACCTTGGATCACCGCCATGCTGCAGGCGCGCACCGGCGGCTTTGCCGCCGGCTGGTGGTACCACCTGGGCTGCGCCGCGCTGGTGGGCGTGCTGACGCTGCGCCTGGATCCGGCGCGCTACGGCAGCGCCTATGCGATGCCGCGGGCCGCGGGATAAGCCGCGCCCGCCCCGGCTTCAGTAGGTCTTGTAGGGCAGGAACTTGCCCGACATCTCGATGCGCACCCGGTCGCCGTTGGGATCGGCTTCGCGCTGCAGGTCCATGCGGAAGTCGATCGCGCTCATGATGCCGTCGCCGAACTCCTCGTGGATCAGCGCCTTGAAGGTGGTGCCGTAGACACTGATGAGTTCATAGAAACGGTAGATCAGCGGGTCCGCGGGCACCTGCGTCGGCAACGAGCCCTTGTAGGGGACCTCGCGCAGCCACGGCTCGGCCTCGGGCGGCAGCCCGAACACCTCCATCACCGCGCGCGCCCCCGCTTCATCGAATGCCATCTGGCCCAGGCACGCGGCCGTCGTCCATTCCTTGCTGCGGCCGACGCGTTCGGCCACCTGGGCCCAGGTAATGCCGCGTGTGACCTTGGCTTCGATGATAAGGTCGGTGACGTCGCTGCGGTTCATGCTGCCTCCGTGACAATGGGGTGGTTGGGTTGAGCCACTCGGATTGCCGCGGCGGCGGGCCGCGCGAACCTCCCGACATCAGCGTGTCAGCGCTGTCTCGACGACGGCCGCGGCATCCGCGGGCGGCATCTCCTGCGGCAGCGCGAACAACGCCGCGGCGGGCGGCGACAGGCCCTGCAAAAACTGCAAGGCAAGCACGATGAGCATGACCGGCATGGCGCCTCCTTCAAGCACACGTGGCAACTTCCCGATTGGCACAGCCGGCAGCGCAAGCTTCATGCCATTGACGCGGGCGTTCCAGCGCTCGCACTCGCACCGAACACGCACCGCACCCGCACCGCACCCGCACCGTTTCCAGCGCAGCGCGAGCCATGCCGATGCAAGCCGCACCGTTATAGCGTACCCGTTTCTGCGTGCTATTTGCAGGCGCCCGCTACAGGTGCAACGCGGCGCGGGCCGGCCCGCGGAAGCGGCGCTGCCTTGCGAGAACTATTTCCGATGTAACGTCACATTACCTTCCGCCCGCCGCGTCGCAGCCGCGCCCCGGCGCCGCCACCTTACCCGCAATGCCTTGTGGCACAAGGGTTCCCGGCCGATGCCCCGGGCCGCCCCGCGCTCGCGGGCGCCCTGGGTCCATGTGAGACAGCCTTACAAGTGCAAGCACCCGGTGCCGGGTCCGCTCGCTACATTGAAGCCGTGTCCAACGCGAACCCGCAGGAGCCCGAATGAAACGCACCCTCTCCCTGATCGTGCTGCTGTCCACCACGGCCGCGCTGCTTTCCGCCTGCATCGTGGTGCCGCCGCGCGGCGGCCCGCCGCCCCGCTACCACCACTACGACCGCTACTGATTCACCACGGCTTGAACCTGCCGAGCGCAGACCCGAACCACGCCCCCCAAGGAGAACCCAAATGAAACGCCAGCTTCTGCTTGCCGCAGCCGTCCTCGCCACGGGCGGCGCCTTCGGACTGATCGCCCCCGCCGACGCGCAACCCGTGATGGTCGCGCACGGCTACGGCCCGCCACCCCCGCCGCCGCGCTACGAGCCGCACCCGGCCGCGCGCCGCGGCCAGGTCTGGGTGCCCGGCCACTGGGTCGCCAGCGACGGTCGCTATGACTGGCGCCGCGGCTACTGGCAGGCGCAGCGCCCCGGCTACCGCTATGTGCCCGAGCGCTGGGTGCGCGGCCAGCGCGGCTGGGTCATGCGCCCGGGCTACTGGGCCCGCTGAAGCGGCCCAGCGAGGCTTGCGCGGCAAGCGCGCAGGAAGCGCAACAGGGGCAGGTCAGGGCTTGCCGCCCCTGCCCCGCCGACAGTTGGTGGCAAGCCCCGCGCCGGCCAGTGCGGCCGGCGCCGCAAGGCTCATCCCGTGGTTGGAGACGCCTCTCATCCAGAAGCACTAGGCCATGCGCCCGAACTGCCGCAAAATCAGGCAGATTCATTTCGAGACCTTGTATCAGGCCCGAGTTTCATAATTGCGCCACCCGCATGCCAGATATATTACGTACACCCCACGATGGGGTTAGAAACCTCGCTAACCGGGGGCTCTGATAATGCGATCTGTTTCAATGCTGCAACCATTCAAAATCGATGTGTCACATCGATGAAACCACCGCAACCCCGCCTCAGAGCGTCGTTTGCGGAACTTTGCATGGCGCATTCGGGTGATTTCTTAAAGGATTATGACCATCCTGTCATTTCAACCCTGTCTCGTCCAAAATCCGCTCGCTTGCATTCCATTCCACCAGCCCATAAGATGAATTTAAGCCGATTTGGGAGCGAGAATCTTTCGGGTTCGGGTTCGGGTCAACCTTCCAGCCGCCGACAAGTTCCATCCAGAAGAACGGGACTGCCGGAGCATGGAAGCATGGGGGTCATCACACGCAGACAGCCACCACCGGTGGCTGCTGTTCGGTAGTGCACTCCCATACGCAAAAAGCACCCCGCGTCCGCCCCCGAGTAAACGGGGAGTGAAGTCATGAACGCGTTGCTGATCGAGGAGCATCCATTGCTCCGGCTTGGGCTGTTGCAGATGCTCGAGAACATCCAGGAATCCGCCCAGGTTGCGGCCATTGCGCCCGCGGACATCGCCAGGCTGGAGGCCCGGCACCACAATGCAGACCTGCTTGTGTTCGGCATGCCCGCCGACACGGCGCCCGGCTGGGAGCAGCTGGAACGCGCCCGTGCAGCGCTGTCACCGCAGCGCATCCTGATCCTGGCTGACGTGCTGCCCTTGCACGTGCCCAACCCTGACAGCGCGCGCGGTGTCTGCGGCTGCCTGCCCAAGTCCGCCTCGCTGGCGGTGATCGAGGCCGCCATCCGGCTGGCGGTGTCGGGCGTGCAGGGACTGCTGTTCTCGGCCGAGACCGGCGCCATGCCCTCGGCCTCGCGCTCGGCCATGCCGGCGGTGCAGTCGCTGGCGTCGGCCGCGCCGCTGCCGCTCAGCGCATCGCTCCCCACTGCCCTGCAGTCCGAACCGCTCTCGCTGGTGGCCTGCGCCGGCACGCCGCGCGGCGCGGCCCGCGCCGCGGTGGCCGTGCGCGACCTGACCGGCCTGCGCCCGGGCCAGCCGCTGTCGGCGCCGGCCGCAGCGCCAGCATCCGCTGCCAACGCCGCGCCGCTGGTCGAGGAAGAGCCCAGCTACGACGAAGCCGAGATGCTGAAGATCACGCCGCGCCAGTATGAGGTGCTGGTGCTGCTGGCGCGCGGCTACCCGATCAAGACGGTCAGCCGCATGCTCAATATCTCGGTGGCCACGGTCAAGAGCCACGCCTGCACGCTGTACCAGCGCCTGAAGGTGCGCAACAAGGGCGAGGCCGTCTACGCCGCCCTGCAGCGCGGCGCGACGCTGGAGTGGGTGAGCGGCGACGAACGCTCCACGCGCGACAGCAGTGCGCGCCCGGTGGTGGCGCCGCGCACCGGCGAGACCGCCTTCCAGGCCGCGAGCCAGGGCCTGTAACGGACAGGGCCGGCCACGACCGGCACCTGCCATTGCATCACCGTGCCGTGCCGTACCGCGCAACAGACGCGGCCGGCTCGGCACGACCGGTGAAACCAATCCGGAAGGGGGTCAACCATGCCGGCCAGTACGTTCCTGCCCACGTTCTCGGTGTGCATCTGCACGCGCGACCATCCGCAAGGGTTACACCGCACGCTGCGCTCGGTCGCCGCATCGACCATGCCGCCGCACCAGCTCATCGTGGTCGACGACAGCAGCAACTATCAGACGCGCGAGATGGTGCGCCACGGCTTTCCCGATATCCCCGACATCCCTGACGTGCTCTACCTGGAAGGCCCGCGCCGCGGCGGCGCGGCCAGCCGCAACCGCGCCCTGCGCGGGGCCACCGGCTCGCACGTGCTGTTCCTGGACGACCGCACACTGCTGGGGGCGACCTTCCTGCAGCAGATGACCGACCGCATTGCCGACGACTACGTGCACCGCGCCACCTCGGGCTGCGCCGCGCCGCTGATCCTGACCGGCACTGACGTCTGCCAGGGCCAGCGCGGCAAGCCGCGCAAGGCGGCGTTCCTGGGCTATCCGTCGCAGGACTACCGCTACGGCGAGCGGCTGTGCTCGGTGGTACTGCACAGCACCGTGTTCCCGCGCGCGTTGTTCGACCAGGTCACGTTCGACGAGCAGCTGGCGGCCGGCTATGAGATCTGCGAACTGGCCAGCCGCGCGGTGTTCGAGTTCGGGCACCGGATCGAGCTGATGCCGAGTGCGGTCAACCAGCATGCGGCGGTGCCCGCGGTGGAAGAGGCCGCGCCGGCGTGCGAGGCCTCGCGGCTCTATGTCACCTATCGACGCTACGGGCGCAGCCAGCGCCGGCATGTCAAGGCGGCGCTGTACCTGATGGTGGCGTTGCCGCATGTGCTGGCGCGCAATGTGCGCGGCGCGGGCTGGCACGGGACGGTGCCGGCCTGGGCGACCGCGCGCCAGCTGTGGGAGATGCTGCGCGCACGGGATGGGCGGTATGAGGGTGGAGGCGAACACGGCAGCCGCTTGCCCGGGTCGATGGCCTGAGCTGCCGCAGCCGTGCCGCGGCCCGGGAGCGTACCCGTTTCTGCGTGGCTCGCCGGTGGCAGGGCGTGCTTTGACGGGCGTCGGCTGAGGAGGGCGCGCTGCCGCAGGCCCATGGCAGCCACGCCTGACAGCTACCCCCTACCGCCGGTACGCCGGGAAATACCCTCTCAGATCCTCCAGCTCCCGCCCCTTCCCACCCCTGCACAACGCCGCATATCGTCGCGGATCCACGATCAACCGCTGCGTGCGGAACACGTGGGTATCCGGGGAGAACCCCCGCTTGAAGCGGAACAGCGAGTCCTGCACCTGTCCGCCGCGCCCGCCACCAAGGTTCAGCACCCGGTAGCCCTGCTCCCGCCCCCAGGCGCGCTGCGCATCGATCAGCAGCTTCAGCGGCTGCCGGTGCAGGCAGCGTTCGTCCGCGCCGTACAGGTGCCCTTGCAGGATGCCGACCGACGGCGCCACCGTCAGCAGCGCCGCGCCGATCACCGCGCCCGCCTCCTCGGCCACGAACAGCCGCAGGCACGGACCCATTTCACGGCACAGGGTCTGGTAATAGCGCTCGTCGAAGTGGTAGTACGCCGGCGCCTCGAGCCGGTGCATCGACTGGGTGTACAGCGCGACAAAGCGGCCCAGCGCGACGAACGACTCGTCAATGCGCACCGTGACCCCCGCGCGCTGTGCCTTGTTGATGTCGCTGCGGTGGCCGTGCGCGGTGTCACGCCAGTGCTCGGCCTCGCTACGGGTCAGGTCGACCGATACCGTCAGCCCCTGCTCCACTACCTCGCCCACGGCGCTGCGCCAGCCGGCATTCAGCAGCGGGTGCAGCCGGATAAACCACGACACGCAGCCGGCACTACGCAGCATTCCCACCGCCTGGCGCAGCGCCGCATCGGCAAAGTCCTGGGTCGCACTTGCGCTGAGGATCGGGCCGCCGTAGCCGTAGGGCGAGACCGCGTCCCAGCTGCCGCCGTCGAGTTCGCGCCGCACCAGCGGCACCAGCAACTCCGCATCGCCCTCGGACGCGTACAGGCCCCAGGCCGTGCCGCGGTCGCCATACTCGGCCGCGCGCAGCCAGCCGGGCGTGTGGTAGCAGTCGTGCGCGCAGCGGCGCAGCACTGCTGGCCAGGCCGGATCGGATGTCGCCAGCAGCCGGACCTTCATGCCGGGGCGTCCTGCATGCACAGGCCGGCGACCGTCTGCGCCACGCACGCGATGGCCTGCACGCCATAGCGGTAGTCGACATGGAGCGCCAGCAGCTCGCCGGACAACGCGCGGTGCGCGGCCGGCACGCCGTCGCGCTCCACCGGCCACAGCACCGCCGGATAGATGCGCGCGGCGATCAGCGCGGCGCGGCAGGCCTCGCGCGCGGCGCGCGTGGCGAAGCGCAGCATGGGGTAGGCCGGTGTGCGCAACAGCGTCACGGGGCGGTCGGGTCCGCACAGTGCGGCGAGGCGTGCGCTGAAGATGGCGCCGTTCTCCAGCCGGCGGCGCCGCAGATGGTGCAGGTCGATCGCCGGCGCCAGCGCCCGCGTGAGTGCGCACGGCCCGGAGACCTCGCCCGCGCGGCCGAGCGCGGCCTCCACGTCGCGCGCCAGCGCCAGGTAGCGCGCCTTCTCCAGCGGCGCGCCGCGCAGCCACGCTTCTTTCATCGCCATGGCCGCGGCCAGACGCGCGGCCAGCGCCACGTGGGTGTCGGTCGGGCCGGGTTGCGGCAGGCGCTGCCCACCGGCCGCGCACGCAATACCGCCGTCGGGCAGCGGCAGCGTCTTGCGCAGCGAGGCAAACACATAGTCGGGCGTGCGCGCGTAGGTCCATGGCGCCAGCCAGTCATGGGTGCGGTCCAGCACCACCGCGCCGCCGCTGACCTGCACCGTGCACGGCATGCCGAAGTACTCGACCACCACCGCGGCCTCGTCCTCGCCCAGCCGCAGCGCGGTACCGGGCTCGAACGGCGCATGCGGGTACATGCGCACGTCGATATCCTGCGCGCTGACGTCGGTCACGTCATGGCAGTAGTACGTCGGCAGGTACAGGCGCCGCCAGCCGCGGGCCTTGCCGTGCGCCACGACCGCGCGCAGCGCGTCGCGGCCGCAGCCGTAGAGCGCGGCGTCGGGCGGCACCCAGGGCGGCCCGCCCGTGGGTACGGCCGAGTCCAGCGCGAAAAATGAGCCGAATTCCGGGGCACAGTCCATATCTGTCTACCTCTCTCGTCCTCCCCGCCGGGAAGCCGCCGCGGCTTGTTCAGGTGGCGTGCCGCGACGCCTGCCGCCCCCGCGTCGACAGGCACGACCGCTTGCGCACGGTGACGCGGGTCTGGCCCGTCACCGGATCGGCATCGATCTGCCGGTAATGCCGCACCGTGCCATCCTGCCAGCGTGCCGCGTGCTCCCACATCGCGGCCTTGACCGGGTACAGCAGCCCGTGCGCATTGACAAAGACGAAGGCGCCGATGCCAAGCACCGCCACCAGCACGACCTGCGGCGCCGGCCCGCGGATACGGATACCAGCGTTCAGCCACGCCACCGCCAACCCCACCGCGCCGCCCAGCAAGGTCTCGGACAGCGTGTGGTAGTGGCCGGACACCAGTTTCAGCGCCATCGCCAGCGCCAGCGCCAGTCCCGCGAACCAGCCGATGCGTGCCACGCGCGGGCTCAGCGCCGAACCCAGCAGCATCAGCAGCACCGGGTACACCGCCGTGGTCAGCATGGCGTGGCCGCTGACGTCGTACAGGTCCAGCGCCGGCAGGTACCAGCCGCCAAAGTCAAAGGCCAGCTTGGCGCTACCCACCAGCGCCGCGCCGCAGCCGAACGACGCCAGCCACACCAGCGCGCGCCGCCATGCGCCAGCCGCCGCCAGCGCCAGCGCGATCGCCAACCCTACCGGCACCAGCCACGTGCTCTCTCCGAGCAGGATGAATGGCGGCCACTGCGTCATCGTTGCAGTGCGGCCGCTTCATCCAGCTCGACTTCGGTCGCGTGCTGCAGGGTCGCGCGGCGCATCACGTCGCACACGACCTGCGCCGTCTTGCCGATCTCCGCTTCAGTCAGCGTAGGGTGTACCAGAAACATCAGGCTGGTCTCGCCCAGCTGCCGCGCGGCCGGGAGGCGCACCGTCGGGCGCCAGCCGGTGCCGTCGAACGCCTTCTCGAGGTAGCACTCGGCGCAGCCGCCCGCATAGCAGGGCACGCCGGCGGCGTTGATCTCGGCCATGATGCGGTCGCGGCTCCAGCCTTCGGCCAGCCGCTCGGGGCGCACGAAGGCGTAGAACTTGTACCAGGCATGCTCGGCATGCGCCGGCGCCAGCGGCACGCGCAGCGCCTCGCATGCGGACAGCGCCTCGGCCAGCGCGGCGGCATGCTGTGCCCGCTGCCGGCTCCATGCCGGCAGGCGCGCCAGCTGGATGCGGCCGATCACGGCCTGCATCTCCAGCATGCGCCAGTTGGTGCCGAAGCTGTCGTGCAGCCAGCGAAAGCCGGGCGGATGCTCGCGCTCATAGACCGCCTCCCAGCTCTTGCCGTGGTCCTTGTATGACCACATGCGCAGCCACAGCTCGCGGTCGGCGGTGGTGACCATGCCGCCCTCGCCGCCGGTGGTCATGATCTTGTCCTGGCAGAACGACCAGCACCCGATATCGCCGATCGAGCCCACCGTGCGGCCGCGGTAGCGCGCGCCGTGCGCCTGCGCGCAGTCCTCGATCACCTTGAACCCGTGACGCCGCGCCAGCGCCATGATCGGGTCCATCTCGCACGGCAGGCCGCCCAGGTGCACGCAGATCACCGCGCGCGTGCGCGGGCTCAGCACGCGCTCGATGGTGGCGGCGCTCAGGTTGCCGCTGTCCGGGTCGACATCGGCGAACACCGGCACCGCGCCGGCATTGGCCACGCACGAAATGCTGGCGACAAAGGTGCGTGGCGTGACCACCACCTCATCGCCGGGTCCGATGCCCAGCGCCTTGAGCGCGACGTCCAGCGCGAGCGTGCCGTTGGCCAGCGCCACCGCATGCGGCACGCCGCACCAGGCGGCGAACTCCTGCTCGAATTCGCGGCATTGCGAACCGGTCCAGTAGTTCACGCGGTTGGACAGCAGCAGCCGGTGCACGGCATCGGCCTCTTCGGCGGTGAAGCTCGGCCAGGGCGAGAACGGGGTGTCTAGCATGGGCGTGATCGTTACCTTGGGATGAATGCAACGCGAGGGCGGGGCAGGCTCAGTTGCGGCTGCCGGTGAAAACGGTGGCTGACACTTCGCCGGCGGCGCTGATGCCATCGCGCTGCAGCACCGTGCGTACGGTCAGCCACAGGATGCGCAGGTCGAGCCATACCGACTGATGGTCGACATACCAGACGTCGAGCGCGAACTTGTCTTCCCAGCTGAGCGAGTTGCGGCCGTTGACCTGGGCCCAGCCGGTGATGCCGCTGGGCACGTCATGGCGGCGCGCCTGCTCGGGCGAATACAGCGGCAGGTATTCCATCATCAGCGGACGCGGTCCCACCAGGCTCATGTCGCCCTTGAGCACGCACCACAGCTCGGGCAGTTCATCGAGGCTGGTGCGGCGCAGGAGCCAGCCGAAGGGGGTGATGCGTTCATGGTCGGAGAGCAGCTCGCCATCCGGGCCGCGCGCGTCGGTCATGGTGCGGAACTTGAGCAGCTCGAACGGCTTGCCGTGCAGGCCTGGGCGTGTCTGGCGAAAGATGACGGGACCGCCCAGCTTGATGCGGACCATCACGGCGAGGACCAGCAGCGGCACGGCGAGCAACAGCAGCGCCAGCGACGCGAGGACAATATCGAGGATGCGCTTCATGATGTGATGGTTATGTGGCGGCAGGGACTTGCCGGGGGCCGCGAACGGGCCGGCATGGCGCGCTGCGCCTGGCTGGAAACGCCTTCATCTAATCAAAGTTCATCAGGCAAGTGAAGGCAGCCATGTGGCCTAGACCACCAGCAGGAAGGTGCGCGCAGTTGCCGGGCGAGGGCTTCCGTTTGCGTACGGCAGCGCACGCTGGCCAATTGCGCGCGCCAGGCAGAAAACAATAATGGCTGGCATGGAACACTATCTCGGAACATCGCGCCGTCACCGTGGCGCAGGCCTCCCACGGCGCCTGCACCTGGCGCGGCAAGGCATGCGCCGCGGCCATCCGCGCGCGCCGCTGGCAGGCATGGTTCGGGCAACGCTGTACGCTGGAACGGGGTCGCTGGCGGCGTCCGTCGCACCGCCGTCGCGCAGGCACGCAGGAGGGCCACGGCCATGAGCACCCCGCTGTTCCCGCTGTCGCAATGGCTGGTGTCGCTGCCGCGCCGGCGCAAGGTGGCGCTGATGGTGCTGGCCGACCTGGTGGCGCTGCCGCTGTGCTTCACGCTGGCGCTGTTTCTGCGCTCCGGCAACTTCGACCTGGTCACGCACTACGGCGTGACGCCCGCGGCGGTGATCGCGATCTGCACGATCCCGGTGTTCTCCTTCAGCGGGCTGTACCGCACCGTGGTGCGCTACTTCGACCTGAAGGTACTGTGGATCACAGGCACCAGCCTGGCCTGCCTGATCGGGCTGACCTACGGGCTGTCGTTCCTGGTCAACCTGGACCGGTTGCCGCGCACGGGCGTGCTGATCTACTGGTTTATCGCCTTCGCCTACGTGGTGGTGTCGCGCTTCGTGGCGCGCGCGCTGCTCAACCGCACGCAACAGCGGCGGCTGCCCGCGGACAGCCGCCCGGCGCTGCGCGTGGCGATCTTCGGCGCGGGCGATGCGGGCTTCCAGCTGGCCATCGCCATGCGGGCCAGCCTGAATCACAAGGCGGTGTGCTTCTTCGATGACGACATCACGCTCGACAAGAAGATCTTTGCCGACCTGCCGGTCTACCACAGCGACCAGATGCGCGAGCAGATCTACCAGCATGGCATCAACGAGGTGGTGCTGGCGATGCCCACGTTGTCGGTCGAGCGCCGGCGCATCATCGTCGACAAGCTGCACCGCTACGCGGTCAGCGTGCGCACGCTGCCGACGCTGCTGGAACTGGTGGACCGCAAGATCACCATGCAGTCGATCCGCGACATCAAGATCGAAGACCTGCTCGGGCGCGATATCGTGCCGCCGCGCGAGGAGCTGTTCGCCAAATGCACGCACCGCAAGGTGGTGCTGGTGACCGGCGCCGGCGGCTCGATCGGCAGCGAGCTGTGCCGTCAGATCGCAACGTGCGACCCGGCCCGCCTGATCCTGTTCGATCACTCCGAGTTTGCGCTCTACGTCGTGGAACAGGAACTGCGCCGCGGTTTCCCCGGGCTGGACCTGCAGGCGCGCATCGGCTCGGTGTGCGATGCGGAGGCCGTGGCCGCAGCCATGCGCGGGCAGCAGGTCGACACCATCTATCACGCGGCCGCCTACAAGCATGTGCCGCTGGTGGAAGGCAATATGTCCGAGGGCATCCGCAACAACGTGCTGGGCACGGTCAATATCGCCAACATGGCGGACCACTTCGGCGTGCGCACCTGCGTGCTGATCTCCACCGACAAGGCGGTGCGGCCCACCAACGTGATGGGCGCCAGCAAGCGCATCGCCGAGCTGGTGTTCCAGGCCGCCGCGGCGCGGTCCGGCACGCGCACCACCTTTGCCATGGTGCGCTTCGGCAACGTGCTGGGCTCGTCGGGATCGGTGGTGCCGTTGTTCCGCCGGCAGATCCGCGCGGGCGGCCCGATCACCATCACGCATCCGGACGTGATCCGCTTCTTCATGCTGATCCCCGAGGCGGCGCAGCTGGTGATCCAGGCCGGCGCGATGGCGCGCGGCGGCGAGGTGTTCGTGCTCGACATGGGCAAGCCGGTACGCATCGTCGACCTGGCGCGCTCCATGATCGAGATGTCGGGGCTGGTGGAGCGCACCCGCAAGAATCCCGCGGGCGATATCGAGATCAAGGTGGTGGGGCTGCGCCCCGGCGAGAAGCTGTACGAGGAGCTGCTGATCGGGGGCGACGTCACCCCCAGCGAGCATGAACGCATCATGTGTTCGCACGAGCCCTTCCTGGAGCAGACCGAGCTGGAACAGCGCCTGGCGCGCCTGTTTGCCGCGTGCGAGACGCGCGACGAGGTCAGCATCCAGACGCTGGTGCAGGCGGTCGTGCCGGAGTACGCGCCCTACACGTCGCTGGACAACCGCCCCGCCGCGCCCGCACGGGCGCAACCGGCAAGCCAGCAGCCCGCTGCGCAGCCCGAGAGCGTGCCGCCCGAAGGCGCGCGCCAGCCGCTGCAGGCCGCCATCCGCAAGATTGCTGGCGCGCCGCTGTTCCCGCCCGAAACCGACACCCAGCTGGAGCCGGCCAGCGCTGCGGCGCCCGGCAATTCGCCATGAGGACCTACGGCCTGCCGCACGGGCGCGCGCCGTGCACTTCAAACAGGCGTGCGAAACCGTACAGAGCACAACGCCGCACCGGCCTACGATGACGCGGTGCACACCAGAGGCGGGGCGGCGCGAGTCAGTCCCGCCTTTGCGTGGCGCCCGGCAACCGTCCCGTGCGTTCTCTACCTGAAGCCGACACCATGACCAACACTGCCAAACTGCACCGGGTTTTTGCCGACGTACTGTGCATCCAGGAAGACCGCGTGACCGACGACCTGACCTACAACACCATCCCCGAATGGGATTCGGTGGCGCACATGGCGCTGGTGGCCGAGATCGAGAACTTGTTCGAGATCATGATGGACACCGACGACATCGTCGACATGAGCTCGGTGGCCAAGGCCAAGGAAATTCTCGCGAAATACCGCGTCGTCCTGTGAGGTGCACCGTGCTGCTCGAAGACAAGATCGCACTGGTCACCGGCGCCACCCGCGGCATCGGCCTGGCCACCGCGAGGCTGTTCGCCGCCGAAGGCGCGCACGTATTCCTGTCGGGCCGCTCCGAGGAGCGCGTGGCGCAGCGCCGCGCGGAGCTGCTCGACGCCATGCCGGGCGCGAAGGTGACGCCGCTGGTGCTGGACGTCAGCCAGCCCGAGAGCGTGCGCAACGCGTTCCAGTCCGTGTTCCGGCAGGTCAAGCGCCTGGATGTGCTTGTGGCCAACGCCGGCGTGCTGGAGGACGCGCTGATCGGCATGGTGACCGAGCGCCAGATGCGCCATGTCTTCGACACCAATACCTTTGGCGTGCTGCATTGCGCGCAGTACGCCAGCCGCCTGATGGCGCGTGGCCAGGGTGGCAGCATCGTCAACCTGGCCTCGATCATGGGCACCAACGGCAATGCCGGCGAGGCGGTCTACGCCGCCAGCAAGGCCGCGGTGATCGGCATCACCAAGTCGCTGGCCAAGGAGCTGGCGCCGCAGAATATCCGCGTCAACGCGATCGCGCCCGGAGTGATAGACACCGACATGGCGCGTTCGGTCGGGCCCGAGTGCTTTGCGCGGGCCGTGGCCTCGGTCAAGATGGGCCGCGTGGGGCAGCCGCTGGACGTGGCGCGGGTCGCGGCGTTTCTCGCCTCGGACCTGTCGGCCTACGTCACCGGCCAGACCATCGGCGTGGATGGGGGGATGCTGGTTTGACCTTCGCTCATCGCCTGCAGGCATTCGGCAGCCAGACCGCGCTGGTGCTGCAAGACGGCACCCGGGTCAGCTATGCGGCACTGGCGCGCGAGGCCGATGTCACCTACACCGTCGCCGGCGCGCCGGCGCGGCGCCGCACGCTGGTTGCGATCGAATGCGCCAACAGCCTGCCGTCGCTGGCCGCCTACCTGGGCGCACTGCGTGCGGACATCCCGGCGCTGCTGGTGGATGCCGGACTCGACGTCGACCTGCGTGAAGCGCTCTACGCGCACTACGGCGTGGCGCATGTCCACACCGACGACGGCTGGCAGGCGCGCGCGCCCTCGTCGCCGCCGGTGCATCCGGACCTGGCGCTGCTGCTGTCGACCTCGGGCAGCACCGGCGCGCCCAAGCTGGTGCGGCTGAGCGCGCACAACCTGCAGGCCAACGCCAGCGCGATTGCCGGCTTCCTGGCGCTGGACGACAGCGAGCGCGCCATCACCTCGTTGCCGATGCACTATTCCTACGGCCTGTCGGTGATCAACAGCCACCTGCTGGTGGGCGCGACGCTGGTAATGACCGGCGCGCCCCTGACCGCGCGCGCATTCTGGGACCGCCTGCGCGAGCAGTCGGCCACCAGCCTGGCCGGGGTGCCGGCGCAATACGCGATCCTGCGCCAGCTGCGCTTCGAGCGCATGGCGCTGCCGTCGCTGCGCACGATGACGCAAGCCGGCGGGCGCCTGCCCGACGCGCTGCAGCGCTGGTTCGGCGAACTGGCGGCTGCGCGCGGCCAGCGCTTCTTCGTGATGTACGGACAGACCGAGGCCACCGCGCGCATCGCCTACGTGCCGCCCCACCGGCTGCTGGAGAAGATCGGCGCGATCGGCATCGCCATCCCCGGCGGCCGGCTGGAGCTGCGCCGCGAGGACGGCAGCCTCGCCAGCACGCCCGGCGAGAGCGGCGAGCTGTGCTACACCGGCCCCAACGTGATGCTGGGCTACGCTACCGAAGCCGCCGACCTGTGCGCGCCGGACCTGCAGCAGGGCTACCTGCGCACCGGCGACCTGGCGCGGCGCGACAGCGATGGCTACTTCCACGTGACCGGGCGGCTCAAGCGCTTTATCAAGGTATTCGGCAACCGCATCGGCATGGACGAGGTGGAGGCGCAGCTGCGCAACGAGCGCCATGACGTGGCCGTCACCGGGCGCGACGACCTGCTGGTGGTGGCGGTGCGCGGTGCCAACGCGGCCGCGCTGGACGAACTGGCCAACACCATCAGCAAGCGCTACCGGCTGCACCGCTCGGCCATCCGGGTGGTGGGCGTGCAGGCCTTCCCGATGTCCGGCGCGGGCAAGGTGCGCTATGCCGACCTACTGAGCGACGTGGTCCACGCACCAGCCGCAGGCTGACCCCAATCCAACGAGCCCGACGCTGCGCCCACAGGAGATCCACAGCATGGCAACCGAGCGCCCGTACTTCGACTGGCCGGTCTACGGCGTGCCGCACGCCGAGAAGTCAGCGCATCTGGGCATGCTGCTGAGCGCGCTGACCTGGCACCATGCCGAGCATTGCCCGCCCTACCGGCGCGTGCTGGAGGGGCGCGGCTACCACGGCGGCGAGCGCTTCGCGCTGGAGGAACTGCCGTTCCTGCCGGTGCGGCTGTTCAAGGAATATGAACTGCGCTCGGTCGGCGAAGCCGATGTGTTCAAGGTGCTGACTTCGTCGGGCACCACCTCGCAGCGCGTGTCGCGTATCGTGCTGGACCGCGCCACCGCCACCGCGCAGACGCGCGCGCTGGTGCTGATCGTGCAGCAGTTCCTGGGCAAGGCGCGCCTGCCGATGCTGGTGCTCGACCACCCCGCGGTGATCCGCAGCCGCGCCTCGTTCTCGGCGCGCGGCGCCGGCATCCTGGGCTTTTCCAGCTTTGGCCGCGACCACACCTATGCGCTGCGCGAGGCCGACATGGCGCCGGATCTCGGCGTGATCGCGGACTTCCTCGCACGCCACCGCGGCGAGCGCATCTTCCTGTTTGGCTTCACCTTCATGATCTGGCGGCACTTCCTGGCCGAGCTGGACCGGCAAGGCGCCGACCTGGACTTCGGCGAGGCGGTGCTGATCCACGGCGGCGGCTGGAAGAAGCTGCAGGACGAGGCGGTGGACGGCGCCACCTTCCGCCGGCGCCTGCGCGAGCGCTGCAATATCGGCGCGGTGCACGACTTCTACGGCATGGTCGAGCAGGTCGGCTCGATCTTCATGGAGTGCGAGCATGGCCGGCTGCATACGCCCGCCTTTGCCGACGTGCTGATCCGCAATGCGCGTGACTGGTCGGTGCAGCCGCCGGGCCGGCCCGGTGTGATCCAGGTGCTGTCGGCACTGCCGGGCAGCTATCCCGGCAACAGCCTGCTGACCGAGGATACCGGCACCTGCCTCGGCATCGACGACTGCCCGTGCGGGCGGCTGGGGCGCACCTTCCGCGTGCACGGCCGCATCCCGCGCGCCGAGCTGCGCGGCTGCAGCGACACCTATGCGGCCGGATTGCCGTCCATGGGCGCCAGCCATGGCGCCGTCACCGGGGGAGCCCGCGCATGAGCACCCTGGTCTTCCTCAATCCTGACGTCCCCGGCATCCCCGCGGCGGTCGCGCCCGAGGCGCTGGCCGGCGTGCCGGTGCTGCCGCCGTACAGCGACGCGGCGCTGGCGTTCGCCGCGGCCCTGTCCGAGGCGCTGCTGCATGCGCCGCAGGCGCGCGCGTATCCTGAGCTGACCGCGCTGGCCTTCTGGCTGCGCCGGGCCAACCTTACGCGGCTGCGCGACGACGTGCGCCAGCAGTGGCAGGCGCGCACCGATGCGCCGGTGATGGTGCCGCGCGGCACCGTGCTGCATATCGCGCCCGCCAATGTCGACACCATCTTCGTCTATTCATGGATGCTGGCGCTGCTCAGCGGCAACCGCAATATCGTGCGCGTGTCCACGCGCGAATCGCCGCAGGCGGCGCTCTTGGTCGACGCGGTGCGATGCCTGCTGGCCGAGCCCGCCCACCACGCCATCGCCCAGCGCACGCTGCTGGTGCGCTATGCCGCCGATGAGGCCGTGACCGCGCGGCTGTCGGCGGTGTGCGACGTGCGCGTGATCTGGGGCGGCGACGATACCGTGGCGGCGTTGCGCCGCATTGCGCTGCCGCCCACGGCCACGGAGATCTGCTTCCCGAACAAGTATTCGCTGGCGCTGGTGTCGGCCGCGGGCTGGCTGGCCGCGACGCCGGCGCGCCAGGACGAATTGGCGCACGCCTTCCACAATGACGCCTACTGGTTCGGCCAGATGGCGTGCTCTTCGCCGCGGCTGGTGCTGTGGATCGGCGAGCGCGGCGAGGCGCGCGAAGCCAGCCGCGACTTCTGGCAGCGGCTCGGCGACATCGTCGCGGCCAGGGCGCCGGCGCTGGGCGAAGCCGATTACGTCAACAAGCTGGTGGCGGCCGACGCGCTCGCGATCGAGACCCGTGCCGAAGCGCGCAACGAAGGCAGCAATGACCTGGTGCGCGTATGGCTGGACGAACCGGCGCTGCATGCCGCGCGCCATTGCGGCGCGGGGCTCTTCTTCGAATCGTCGATGCCGGCGCTGACGGACCTGCCCGCGCTGCTGGACCGCAGCGTGCAGACCGTCGCCTACGCCGGCTTCGATGCCGCCGAGCTGCGCCGCTTTATCGCGGCCAGCCTGCCTGGCGGCATCGACCGCATCGTGCCGTTCGGCAAGGCACTGGCGTTTGCGCCGGTGTGGGACGGCCTGGATCTGACCCGTGCATTCCTGCGCGAGGTCAGCGTGTACTGAAGTCGTCTCCAAGCGCCTCAGGCGCCAACCCATCATGCCGTTGCTGCATCCCGAACCCGTTTCTTCCGTCGTCATCGCCGGCGCCGGCGGCTTTGCGCTGGAGATCTTCGACTACCTGTACGAGGAGTCCCTGGCCGGCGGCCCCGCGGTGGCCGGCTTTATCGACGACGCCCCCGGCAAGGTGCCCGACGGCGTGCCGCTGCCGCACCTGTCGAGCGTGGCGGACTTTCGCGCGGCGCCCGGGCAGGTGGTGGTGGTGGCGATCGGCATGGTGCGCGCGCGGCGAGCGGTGAGCATGCGGCTGGCGGGCAACGGCGTGGCGCTGCCCGCGTATGTGCACGGCGCGGCCATCGTGTCGCGCCACGCGCGGCTGGGCACGGGCGTGCTGGTGTGCCCGCTCGGCATCATCAACCGCAACGCGATGATGGAAGACGGCACGCTTGCCGGCGTGCACTGCAGCGTCGGCCATGGCGCACGCGTGGGGGCGTACTCGATTCTTTCTCCGTTCGCGGCGCTCAACGGCGATGCTTCGGTCGGCGAGGGGTGCTTCCTCGGCACGCGCGCCACCATCTATCCGCGCATCCACATTGGCCGCGAGTGCGTGGTCGATTCGCATTGCGGCGTGCGCGCCAACGCACCGGAGCGGCAGATGATTTCCTCGCGCGGCACCTACCAGGTCAATCCGCTGCGCCTGCCCGCCTAGTGCCGGCGCGGCGTGCGTGGCAAGCGTGTGCATGCGGCGGGGCGCGCAGCCCCTCCCATGAACCGAACGCGATCGCAGTTCACTCGAGCCACCATGCAAACCAGAGTGCTGGCTCCGGTTCGATGACCTCATTGCAGCCATTGATGTCGGTGGCGACCACCGGCAGCCCCATCACGGCGCCCTGCAACTCGCGTCCCTGTTGGCGTGCGTGCACAGCCCCGCATGTTTGCGGCGTAGCGTCGGCAGCGCGGGCAGGGTCGTGTGGCCGCGTCATGGGGCCGTGCCATAGGGCCTCGCAGCACTCGGCCAGAAGGCCCTCATCCATCGGCGTGAGAGCAGGCTTTGCGCACCGCTGCGGCCCTGCGAGAGCTTGGCACAAGCGGGGTTTAAACCCATCCGATTGGGCCCGACGCAATGTGCGAGAGCGCACCGAAGCTAGACCTCCGGGTTCATACGATGAGCTCGGAAGGCATGGGCACGAGGCGCCATGTCGGCGTTGTCGACCGAGGAGACAGCCATGAGATCAGACCGGACAAGGGCCGCAAGCGGTCCGGAGGCAGCAGCACCGCAAGACAAGCACGGCGCCCGCGCGGCACGATCGCTCGGGGTGGCCGCCGCCACCCTGCTGCTTGCCGCCTGCGCCGCATCCCCCGGCATGTATTTCGAACCCAGCGGCAAGGTCAGCGCGGTGGGCGACGACGCGATCGCCACCACCACGCCGATCACGCTCGACCTGGTGCGCAAGCTGAAGGCCAAGCCAAAGGTGGATAACCTGGGCGTGGACGAACTGTACGCCAAGCCCCAGCCCTATCGCATCGGTCCGGGCGACATCATTTCGGTGGTGGTCTGGGACCACCCTGAGCTGGTGTTCCCCACGCAGACCTACAGCGTGGGCGCCACCTACGAGATCCCGCAGTCCACCGGCGGTTCCAACGTGCCGGGCTACGTGGTGAGCGCCTCGGGCGACATCCAGTTCCCGTATGCGGGCGTGATGAAGGTAGCGGGGAGCACCGCCAATGAAGTGCGCGACCGCATGGCCAAGGTGCTGTCGCGCGTGGTGCGCGATCCGCAGATGACGGTGCGCGTGCTGGGCTTCCGCAGCCAGCGCGTCTACGTCGACGGCGAAGTGAAGACGCCCGGCATGCAGGCCATCGACGATGCGCCGATGACGCTGGTCGAGGCGCTGAACCGCGCCGGCGGCGTGCTCAACACCACCGGCGACAACAGCCGCGTGCGCGTCACCCGCGGCGAGCGCTCCTGGCACGTGAACATGCCCGCGCTGCTGGCCAAGGGGGTCGATCCGTCACGCATCCTGCTGCGCTCGGGCGACATCGTGCGCGTCGAGCAGCGCGAGGACAACAAGATCTTCGTCACCGGCGAAGTGGTCAGGCCGACGTCGCTGCTGATGCGCAACGGCCGCATGACGCTGAACGAGGCGCTGGGCGATGCCGGCGGCGTGAACCCGAACTCGGCCAACGCCGAGCAGATCTTCGTGATCCGCAAGCAGCCCGACGGCGAGCCCAAGGTGTTCCACCTGGACGGCAATTCGCCGGTGGCGCTGGCGATCGCCGAAGGCTTCGAGCTCGAGCCCAAGGACGTGGTCTATGTCGATGCGCGCAACCTGGTGCGCTGGAGCCGGGTCATGAGCCTGCTGTTGCCGATCACGCAGCCCGCGATCAGCGCCGGCACGGGCTTCAGGTAAATCGAGCGGAAAAATCGAGCGAGTCACCGAGCCAAACATGGTCAAGACAATCCTGGTCGTCTGCGTGGGCAATATCTGCCGCAGCCCGATGGCGGCCCACCTGCTGCAACAGGCGGTGCCGTGGTGCACGGTCACTTCCGCCGGGCTCGCGCCGCCGGTGGGCGCGCCCGCCGACCCGCGCGCGGCACGCCTGCTGGCGGGTGCCGGCATCAGCCTGCGCGAGCACCGCGCACGCGCCATCACCGCCATCATGGTCAACGCGGCCGACCTGGTGCTGGTGATGGACAACGAACAGCGCGACGAACTCGAGTTCCTGTTCCCGCAGGCGCGCGGCAAGACTTTCCGCCTGTGCGAGTTCCTCAAGTCAGACGTGCCCGATCCGTACGGCTGCTCGATGAGCATGTTCACGATCGTGCTGGAGCTTATCAGGCAGGGCATTGCGTCATGGTCGGCACAGCTCGAGGCCACATCGCCGGTCAACACCCACGGAGAGGCATCATGAGAACGGTTGGAAACCGGGAAGACATCGCTCTTGGCCCGGAAGAGCGCGGCAAGTCGATCGATCTGACGGCATACCTGGACGTGCTGATGCGCTACCGATGGAGCTTCCTCGCCACGGTGGCGCTGGTGGTGGGCGTCGGGCTGGCCTATGCGTTCCTGGCCAGGCCTGTCTACCGCAGCGACGTGATGGTGCAGGTGGAGGAATCCAACAGCACGGGCAACACCAGCAAGCTGACGGCCGGTATCTCGCCGGTATTCGACCTCAAGCCCGCGGCCAGCGCCGAAGTGGAGCTGCTGCGCTCGCGCATGGTGGTGGGCAAGGCGGTGGACAGCCTGCGGCTCGATATCGAGGCGACGCCGCGCTATTTCCCGGTAGTGGGCGCCGCGCTGGCGAGCTTCAACCCGGAGCTGTCCAGCCCGGGCCTGTTCGGCTGGGGCGGCTTTGCGTGGGGGCATGAGTCGATCTCGGTGTCGCGGCTGCATGTGCCGGCCACGATGGAGGGCCGCCAGCTGTTCGTGACCTCCCTGGGCAATGGCAACTACCGGCTGCAGTTCGCCAGCGACAATGCCAGCGCCACCGGCAAGGTCGGCACGCCGCTGGCCGTGGCCACCGCCTCGGGCGAGGTCACGATGCTGGTCGACCGGATCGACGGCAAGGCCGGCGCGCGCTTCGTGGTGCGCCAGCTGCCGCGCAGCGCCGCCATCGCCAAGCTGCAGGACCGGCTGGTGATCAGCGAACGCGGCAAGCAGAGCGGCGTGATCGGGGTGGCGCTGGAAGGCGATTCGCCGCAGATGACCGCCGCGATCCTCAACGAGATCGGCAACGCCTACGTCGACCAGAACGTGCGTCGCAAGGCCGCCGAGGCCGAGAAGTCGCTGGCCTTCCTCGAGCAGCAGCTGCCGCAGCTGCGCCAGCAGGTGGAGACCGCTGAATCGCGCTATAACGCCATGCGGAACCAGCGTGGCACCATCGACCTGAGCGAGGAGTCGCGGCTGATCCTGGCGCAGTCGGTTCAGATCCAGACCCGCTTGCAGGAACTGAAGCAACGCCGCCAGGAACTGGCCTCGCGCTTCACGCCCAACCACCCGGCGATCACGCTGATCGACAACCAGATCGGCAGCCTGACGGGCCAGCTCAACGGCGTCTCCGGCCGCATCCAGAAGCTGCCGGATGTGGAGCAGAACGTGCTGCGGCTGATGCGCGACGTGAAGGTCAGCACGGAGATGCTGCAAGGCCTGCTCAACGACGTGCAGCAGCTGAAGCTGATGAAGGCGAGCAAGGTCGGCAACGCGCGCCTGGTCGATCTGGCGGAAGTGCCGGTGCGCCCGGTGAGGCCGAACCGCGAGATGATCGGTGCGATCGCCGTGCTGCTGGGGCTGATGGCCGGCGTGCTGCTGGTGATCCTGCGCCACTCGTTCGACGGCGGCGTGGCCGATGCCGACGAGATCGAGGAGAAGACCGGCATGACGGTCTACTCGACGATCCCGTTCAGCATGCAGCAGGCGCGGCTCGAGCCGGAGGGCAAGAGCCCGCAGGGACTGCTGGCGCGCGAACATCCGGACGACCCGGCTACCGAGAGCCTGCGCAGCTTCCGCACCGCGATGCAGTTCGCGCTCGCCGGCAGCGGCAACCGGGTGGTGGTGTTTACCGGGCCGGCGCCGGGGGTGGGCAAGTCCTTCGTCTGCTCCAACTTCGCAGCGATCGCCGCCAGCGGGCGCCGCGTGGTGCTGGTGGATGCCGACCTGCGCCGTGGCGAGTTGCATCAACGCTTCAATGACAAGCGCAGCCCGGGCCTGACTGAACTGCTGATGGGCGCGCCGCTGGACCGCGTGCTGCGCCGGCAGGTCGCTCCGGGGCTGGATTTCATCCCGACGGGCACGGAGCCGCCGCACGCGGCCGACATGCTGTCGAGCCCGGGGATGGATGCGCTGCTCAACGAATTGCGCTCGCGGTATGACCTGGTGTTGCTGGATACGCCGCCGGTGCTGGCGGCCTCGGATGCGGGCATCCTGGCCAGCAAGGCGGGGGCGGTGTTCCTGGTCGCGCGGGCGGACAGCACCACGGTGGACGAGTTGCTTGCCTCGCGGCGCGAGATCCAGAAGGCGGGGATCGATGTGAAGGGGGTGTTGTTTAATGGGTTGAAGGTGGAGGGGCGGTGGTATCGGTCTCACTATTACTTCGGGAAGTATCGGTATCTGAGCAAGTATGGAGCGCAGGCTAAGCGGGCCTGATGCCTCTGGTTGCTTTCTTGATGGATTCGCCGCCCCGTTGGGGCGGCGAATTGCATTTTTGGATGGGTGCGGGGCCGTGCCTGGCGGAGAACATCTGGTCGTTGGTCGACAGCACGCGAAGCTGGTGTCATGTTGTCGTCGGTCAACCGCTTGGTTCCGCCCTCCTGGGCTGGTCACTTTTGTCCGAGCGACAAAAGTAACCAAAAGCGCGTCGCCTGCGGGTGGCCTTGCGGTGATTTCCGTTCTATGTGGTCAGCCGTTCAACCCCGCTACGCCAGGTGAGTGAGTGGCAGTGCCTTGCGAAGGCCGGGCCTGTCAGTTTTTTTGTGTGCAGGGCAGTTAAAGGCTCACCATCATTTCGACCGGTGAGCCAGCATTATCTCAACGATGTGGATGGGTGAAGCGTTCCTCATAGAGGATCGCAAACTGGTTCATGGCGGCCTTCCAGTCATGCGTTGAACTGCCCCACTTCCCGGTGATGTTGCGCGGGGCCAGCCACAGCAGCTTGGTCGCCGCCTCATCGCTGGGGAAGTGACCCCGTGTCTTGATGATCTTGCGCAGTTGGGCGTTGATGCTCTCGATCGCGTTGGTCGTGTAGATGATCTTGCGGATCGCCGGCGGGAACGTAAAGAACGGGATCACCTGGTCCCACGCGCGACGCCAGGATGCGGCGATCGGGGTGTACCGCTTGCCCCATTCCCCTTGCTAGAAGGTCGCCAGCTCGGCCAGCGCAGCCTCCACGGTGGGTGCGGTGTACACGGGCTTGAGCGCCGCCGCCACGGCCCGGCGCTCCTTCCAACTGGCATATTCCAAAGGCCATCGGTCACCGCGATCAGGATGTCCTGGGTGCCACGGGTCTTCAGGTCGTTGAACACCTTCATCCAGAACTTGGCGCCTTCGGTGGTCTCGATCCACAGGCCCAGGATGTCGCGGGTGCCGTCTGGCAGCACGCCCAAGGCCAGGTAGGGCGCGTTCATATAAGTGACCCGCCCAGGAGGGCGGAACCAAGCGGTTCAACAGCGAAAACATGTCACCAGCAGCGAAGCCCGTCGAGCATCGACCAGATGCCTGCCTCAGGCACAAGCACACAGACGCGGAGGGTACCGAGCGGTTCAACAGCGACAACATGTCACCAGCAGCGCATGCCGTCGAGCATTGGCCAGATGCCAGGCCGCAGGCACAAGCACACAGTTACAGCCCCAACACCCACCAAAACAAAAACGCCGCTGCCAGCGCAAAAATGCCCCGGCAACGGCGATTCCAATAGCAGTACCCCCTCCGCAGAAACGGGTACGCTTCCCCTCTCACCCCTGTTTTTTCTCCCCTTGTTCGAGGGCCGGCACCCGCACCACACTAGCCGGCAACGGCATCCCCAGATAAGGATTGATCGTATTGAAATCCGTCCGGTTGCTACGCCGTGGCATAACCCCATTGAGGATGCCGCCAGCCAGCCGCGCATTGGCATGCGCCAGCCGCTTGAGCGTCTCATCAACCTGCGCCGTAGCCGTGACATCCGCGCGCACCACTACCAGCGTAGATCCTGCCAGGTTGGCAACAAGCGTGGCATCGGCCACCGCCATCACCGGCGGTGTATCGACCAGCACCAGGTCAAACCGCCCCGCACACAACCGCAGCGTCTCAGCCAGCGCCGGCAGCATCAGCAGCTCCGACGGATTGGCCGGGGCCACGCCACGGGTCAGCAGGAACAGCCCGTTGACCACGCTGGGCTTGACCGCGTCAGCGATCGCGGTGCGGCCTGCCAGCACTTCGGCCAGTCCCGGTTCGACAGGCTGGTCGAACCAGTCGGCCACGCGCCCGCGCCGCAGGTCGGCGTCGACCAGCAGCACGCGCTGGCCGGCTTCGGCGAACAGCACCGCCAGGTTGACCGCCGCAAAGGTCTTGCCGGCTCCGGCAGCAGGACTGGTGACCGCCACCACGCAGTTGGGCGCATCGCGCAGCGTGAAATGCAGTGCCGCGCGCAACGTGCGCAGACCCTCCACCGCCAGCGAATGCGGCGCGCGGCGCGCCAGCAGGTAATGGTCGTGCAGGCCGTGGCGCAGCAGCCGTTCGGCGCGCGCGTGCTCGCTTTCCGGCTCCGCGGCGGTGGTCGCGTCGATCACGCTGGTGGTGGGCTCGGGCCAGCCCAGTCGCGCGTTCGGCGGCAAGGCGAAGCCCGCGGCGATACCCAGGCGGCGCTTGCCCTCGATCTGGCGCTCCAGATCGGTCTGCTCGTTGCTGAAGGCGATATCGCCCAGCATGGCCATGCCCAGGCGCTCCTCCGCGTCGGCGGCGCTGGCCACCGAGGGGCGCAGGCGCTGCCGCAGGTTGATGCCGGCCACGCCCACGCACAGCCCGAGCAACGCGCCCGCAAACGCGAACGGCCAGGTGCCAATCCCGCTCGGCGCGACCGGCGCAATCGCGGCATCGACCACGCGCAGCTGGCTGGAGCTGTCGGAAAGCATCAGCGAGAGCTGCTCGACCTTGTTGCGCAGGGTCATGTACATGTCCTCGGCCACCTTGACGTCGCGCGTGAGCGCCACCGATTCGCGCTCGGAAGCCGACAGGCTCTGCATGCGCGCGTCGATCTCGGCGCGTTCGCGGATCATCTGCTGGATCTGGCTGTCGACGGTGCGCACCTCGTTGGCCTCGGGCGTGAAGCGCTGCAGCAAGCGCGTGCGCTCGATGCGCAGCGCGGCGATCTGGCGCTGGTACTCCATGCTGTTGTTCAGGAAGGACTGCGCGTCGCGGCTGGGCTGCAGCGAGCCGGTGCGGGCGCGGTAGCGCGCGAGCGCTTCCTCGGCGCGGGTGAGTTCGGTCTGAACCCGCGGCAGTTCGCTCGACAGGAACGCGAGCGTGCCGGCCGCGTCCTCGCGCCGCTTGGTGGTCTGGCCGTCGATATAGGCGCGCGTGACACCGTTGACGAGGTGGGCAGCGAGCTGCCGGTCGGGATACTGCCAGCTCACGCGCACGGTGCCGCTGGGCAGTGCGGTTGCCGCGGCAGCGCCGCCAAGGCTGGCCGGGATCTCCGCACTTTCGCTCTCCACCGTGAGCCCGCGGCGCACGGCTTCGGCGGTTTGCGCCAGGTCATGCCGCGTGAGCGTGAAGCGCGTGCCGGGGCCGGCCTCGATCTTGTCCACGCGCAGCATGATGCCATTGCCGCTGGCGGTCTCCCCTACGCTGCCTTCGAGCAGCAGCGCGTCCTGCTGGAAGACGCGGTAGCGGCCCTCGCGGCGCACTTCGAACGTGAGCGGCTGGTCCACCAGCTGCTCGGGCACGGTCATGCTGTCGATGACAAGACGCTCGCCGCCCCAGGAGTAGCCCAGGCTCGCGGGCCAGGTGCCGCCCAGGTGCCCGGGCGTGGAGAAGCGGTCGAGCAGCGCGCCCACCAGCGGCGGGCGCAACGGCTGCGCGGTGATGTCAAGCCGCAGCCGCTCCACCACCGGCCCGACCACGGCGCGGCTCTTGAGCAGGCCCGCATCGAAGCCGGCGGCGCCCTGTGTCTGCGCGACGCTGCGCGCGCCGCCGTCACGGCTCTCCACCTGCACCAGCGCCTGCGCGCGGTACTGCGGCGGCGCCGACAGCGCCACCAGCGTGCCCACGGTCGCGCCGGCTACGCCCACGGCAACAATCCAGCCCATGTGGTCCATCAGTACGCGCGCCTGGCGCGTCCCGGCCGGCTGGGCTTCGCGGCGGGGGGCGACACCTTCGGCCGGTGCACCGGCATATGACAGTCTGCTCACGGGTACTGCTCCTGAAATGGGATCAGCGCGGCGCTTATCGCGCCGCGCGTCGTCAGCCGTGCCTTGCCGGCCTTGCCGGTCGGGCAGGCTGGTCCGGCAGGTGCCGCTCAGGCGGTGGCCAGTGCCGGCAGCAGGCGGTCATATTCGCGCTTGACCAGCTTGTAGCACTCGCATGAGTGCTTCTCCAGCCCGCAACGATCCAGCACGGTGATATGGCCGCGGCTGTGGTGGATCAGGCCCAGGTCCTCAAGTTTGCCGGCGGCTTCGGTCACGCCTTCGCGGCGTACGCCCAGCATGTTGGCAATGACCTGCTGGGTGATCACCAGCTCGTTGGAGGCGAGTCGGTCGATGGCCAGCAGCAGCCAGCGGCACAGCTGCTTGTTGAGCGAATGATGGCGGTTGCAGGCCGCGGTCTGCGCGATCTGCGTGAGCATGGCTTGCACGTACAGCAGCGTCACACGCTGCAGCGTGTGCATGCGCGGCAGTTCGTTGCGCAGCATGCGCGCCGGGATGCGGTAAGCCAGGCCCGGGCTGCGCACTTCCACGCGGCTGGGCATGGTGTCGCCGCCGGTGACCACCGGGATGCCGACCAGGCCCTCGTTGCCGACCGCGGCGATCTCCACCGTCGCGCCGTCTTCCAGCAGCGACAGCAGCGACACCACCGCCGTGGTCGGGAAGTAGACGTGGACGATGCGTTGACCGGAGTCGGTGAGCAACTCGCCGGCGCGCAGCCGGACCAGCTCGAAGTGTTGTGCCAGCGTTTCCCACTCGCCGCGCGGCAATGCGCTGAGCAGGTAATTGACATGCAGATCCGATCGATGCGTAATCATTTTCGTACCCCCCTGTCCAAGCCCCGTGTTCGGGAACCACCTACTGCCGGCACGACGCGCCGCCACGGATGGAACCGGGCCTTTCCGCCTTGCCGCACAGCGCCGGCATGGGCCGGCATGTCTCCTGTCCGACTACTACCGCCCGCGGCGCCGCCGACCCTGGCTGCGGCGCTGAGTGCAAGCCAGTGACTCTATTTAGCGCCATGGCAATGCACTTCGACAGTAGGCGAACGGTTGGGAAGCGCTCATCCATCGGGAGGTTGGCCGGAAAGGCGATCACCGCGCGCGTGCACGCCTGCGGCCATGGGCCGGCAGCAGCTCGAGCATGGCTGCAGCGGGCAAGGAGGGGGGCGAGACTCAGCCGTAGCGCACGGGCGAGGGTTGATTCATGGCCTGAACCTCCCCTGTCGGCATGATCCCGGCGCCGGCGCGGGCCGGGCCATCATGCATAAGGCGGATATGGCGTGTGGCGCCCGGCGCGAGGTCAAACCAGTCCTGTGCCGCGCGCCAGGCGCGATCATCGATATGCACGCGGTGCGCGAAGCAGGTGGCGGAGACTTCCAGCGACCAGGCCTGCGGACCGCCGCGCAATACCGCGTGCAGGCCTGCCGTGGGCAACGTGGGCACGCTGCCGGGCGGCAACCACGTGGCCTCGGCCAGGCGCTCGCCGCTCTCGGCATCGGCAAGCGTGGCGAGCAGGATCGTGCCGGCCGCAGCAGGCAGTGCCAGCGTCGCCATCGCCACGCGTCGCATGCCGCGCGCCGGCAGCGACAGGCGCAGCGCGCGGCGTGCCGTCACGGCCTGGCCATTGCCCACGCAGCACAGGTCAAGCACCACGGCGAGGGCCGAACCGGTTTCATTGCGCAATGTCAGCGCGGGCGTGCCGGCTGCATCGGGCAAGAACACGGCCTGCACCGGTCCGCAATGCTGGCGCACCGCATGCCAGCCAGACTTGGGGCGCCCGCAGGCATCCACCAGCCCCGTGCCGCAGCCCGGCTGCGGATCGCGCAGGCGCGGCAGCAGCAGCAGTCGGGTGGCGGACTGGACGGCGGCCGCGGCGGCATCGGCGAGCACGTCGGCGGCGAGTGCGCGCGACAGCATCAGGTAGCGTTGCGGCGCCTCGCGGCGCAGCTGCGGTGGATCGACGCCGTAGCGCGCGCGCAGGCAGAGGTCGCGCAGGTCTTCCGCATCCCACGCATGGCCTGCCTGGCGCGGGATGCCGGCCTTCCAGCGTGCGTCGTGCGGCGAGGTCGCCGGACCTGCCTCGGCAAGCGTGCGCGGGCATGGCACCGCGGCGATCGGTGCGAGGGTCGACGCGATGGTTGACGAGCCAGCCGTCGGGACGGCCGACGCGACGCTCGAAGCAGCATCGGCCAGCGCCGCGGGCGCGCGCCAGACCAGCATGCCGAGCGCGTCGCAGGCGCGGTAGAAGCCCTCGCCAGGACGGCAGGCCGGATCGTCATCGACCACCACCAGGTTCAGGCCCGCATCGCGTGCGTGCGCGAGCCAGCGCCCGGCGGCCTGCATGTCCGCCACCTGCGGCAGGTCCTGCGCATCGAGCAGCACGCCGCGGCAGAACACCGGCACGCCGTTGACGCGCACGCCCTGCGCCGCCCCGGCACGTGACGGAGCGACGTGTTCGCACCAACCCGGGTGCCGCGCCGCGACCTTGGGAAAGGTCACCGCGCGAAAGCCGGCAAGCCCGCACTCGACGCTTTGTCCTGCCACATGGGCGCGTACCCGGTACAGGAACGGTTCGCCATGCGTATGCGGCCACCATCGCCGCGGGTCATTCACGCGCACGGTGCCGGCCAGCGTGCCGGGGCCCGCCGGCGTGAGCTGCCCAGACACGGGGCGCGCGCCACCAATGATTTCGAAGCGGCCCTGCGCGACAGCGCCTGCGGACACGCACACGGTCAGCGTGAGCGAGCCGGTATCGCCGTCCAGCGCGGTGGCAATCGATGTGGTGATCGCTATCGTGTTCGATGGCGCAACGGCGGCGATGGCCGTGTCGGCGCACCGGGTATCGCCGGGCGGCGCGAATGCCAGCAGCTCGAGCGGCTGGCACGGTCCCACCGCATGGAGCGGCAACGCGTGCGCAACGTAGCCGATGACCTGTGTCGATGGCATCGATGGCGCCGGCCTGCCGCCGCGCCAGACCAGCGCGGCGCACCCGGCATGCATCCGCGGACGTGGCGCGCGAAAGCACAGGTCGAGCGTATTGGCGCCGCACAGTTCGATCTCCGCGTCGCAGATGTCCGGGGCGTGGCCCGCACCGATCACCAGGCGGCCGTTGAACCAGGCCTCGGCGGCGCGATCCAGTCCGCGCAGGCGCAGCAGGCGCCGGCCGTGGCCGGCAAAGCGCAGGCGGTACCAGTAGTCGTGCTGGTGCAGCGGACTGGGCGCGCCCTCGTCCCAGCGGCCCGCGGCGCGCATCGCCGCGGCCACGCTGCCGGGCACCGGCGCCGGCAGCCAGCCGGCCGTGTCGTCCAGCACCGCGGGGGAGTCGGCGGCGCCAGGCAGCGTCTGCAGCCAGCGCCACCGGCCACACAGCGGCGCCGGATCGCCCGCTGGCTGAGGCAACGCGGGCGCGGCGCGCGGCACCGGAAGGGGAGCGGCCGCGCCCGGCTCGTTCACCGTGCGTGCTCACCGAAATGCGCGGCCAGCACCGGCACGCTGGCCTGGTATGAGGCTTCGAGCTGGTCCAGGCAGTCTTCGCAGCGGTCGGGCTTGCGGCTGATCACCGCGCGCATCAGCCGAAACTGCATCACCATCGCTTCCGAGGCCATGGTGTAGCAGGCTTCGGCCGCCTTGTCGGGCACCTCCTGCCCCTGCATCATCAGCCAGCGCAGGTAGCGCGCCAGCAGCTCGAAGTTGGCGCCGAGCTGGCGCAGCACGCCGGACGCGTAATGGTGGAAGCCCGGTTCGCCGCGCGCCATCAGCCGCTCGAGCTGTTCGGGAAAGGCGGCGCGGAACAAGGTCAGGGGGTTGTCCAGCGGACGGTTGCCCAGGTGCAGGCGCAGCAGCGCCAGCGATGCATCGAGCAGGGCCTCGTCGGGGCGCGCGCGCACGCCGCGGCGGACCCTGTCGGCATGCGTGAAGGGCAGCGTCTCGGCGCCGCGCGCCCCGGGAGCAAGGCGAAAGATCGCGGCGTAATCTTCGCCGCTGGCGGTGTGGTAGCCGTCGGTATGGTAGTAGCCGACCGCGCCGGCCTCGGGGATCAGCACATCGATGGCGATGCAGGTCGGCGTGCGATGGCGCTGGTAGCCCGCGCCGGGCGGCGGCGGCAGTTGGCTGCTGTCGAGCTCCAGCACGACGATATGGCCGCGCGCGGTCTGCGCCGCCACGTGCGACTCGAGCGAATCGTATAGCGTGAGTTCATGCATGGTCAGGCCATACAGTCGCTCCAGGTCGGCCGCCGGAAAGCGGCACTGCGTGAAGTGGTCGGCCTCGAAATCCTGACGCACCGCGCAAGGCAGTGCGGCGACCGGTGGCATGTCGAGTCCGTGCAGCAACTCGATCCACAAGTCGACATGGCAGTTGACGTGCGCCCACACTGGGTTGCCGCCGCGCAACCCGGGTCCGCCACGTCCACGCATCTTGGTGTCGCCGTACACTAATGACCTCCGCGCCTGCCCTGCCGTTCCATTTGCGGGTGCGCACGGCAGGCGCCGGGCTGGTGCCCTTGCGCTTGCAATACGGCAGCCCGTGCACTGACTCCTGTCATGCTCGCCTCTCCGCCAAACACCGAGCCAGATACTTGCGCCATCGGTCGTGTTGGCGATCTTGGCGCGCACCATTCAGCGCAGTCTGTTAGACGGCGCACAAACTCATGAAAACCCCGCGAGGCAGGCATCGCAGCGCCGCGGGGCAGCCGCGGCGCATGCAGTGGCTATGCAGACGTGCAGCGGGATACAAGGCATCGCCGCGCGAAGTTCAGATGGTTCAGCCGGTTCAGATGCACTCAGCCGCATGCGTGGGGCGCATGGTGCTTCTGGTTGATGGAGGCGCGCGTGCCGATTGGATATCGTCAAGGGGACGTGTGGGCCGGCAGTATCGCCCGCACGTCTTCAAAGCCCGCATGGTCCCCCGGTCGGCGGGCTTCTTTTTTGGGTTTCGGCATTGACGGGGCGAGGTGTCCGCAAGCGTCGTGCGGGCGTTGCCGCTGCCGCTGTCGTTGCCGATCTTCGCCGCGCAGCGGGCCAGGGCGCGCAGCGTTCAGGTACGCACGCGCAGTGGGCTCACGCAAGTCACGACCAGTGCAAGCGCAAGCCCCGCGGCACGCCTTGCGCGTGTCGCGTTGCATAGGCGTTCAGGGAGCATGCGTGCTGCGTACGCAGCGTTCGCCGTTCGGGGTGCTCAGGGCATTCAGGGAAGAGATGCGCCCGGCAGGCGCAGACGATGCTGGGCGATGATCAGTGCCCTCAGGCTTTCCACGCGCAGCTCGGCTTCACGTTCGCCGGCCTCGCGCGCGGCTTCGGTGGCGGCGTGCTCGCAATCGAATCGCCGTCCATGCAGCTCGCCCCGATACAGCAGCGGCTGGTCGCCCACGCCCGCCAGCCGGATCTCGAAGCAGCAGGCCCACTTGCCACGGCCCTCGCGCACGGCGAAGCCATGCACGACCAGGCATTCCATACCGCCTTTCATACGACCCCCTTGCATCCCGGCACAGTGGGCCTCTTACGGTGGGGCCGCTTACGTGCCTGGCGCTTTCCAGCATAGCTCGCGCGCGGCGTGGGCGCCCTCATCCGCTGGCCGTAATCCTGTTGGTGCAGACAACCAGTGGCCTGCTCTGCAGGGGTTGTCGAACCCAGGGCACGCGCGTGGCGGCGTCAGCGTCGAAGCGATGGCAGCGACGAACTGGGACGCATGGCAGGCATCCCCGCCATGTCATGGCCGTTGCGCAACAGGACGCTAGGCGCTGGTCGCGGCAATGCTGTCCGATGGCGAGGCCGGCAGCAGCGACAGCGCCATGCGCGGGAAGCACTGTCCGCCGGCCCATACCAGCGCGGTCGCGGCGCAGACCAGTTCCGCAGGGGCGGGCACGGCCAGGCAGCCGCTCGCGCCCAGCAGCGCGGCATGCACGATCAGCGAGGCATCGAGGTGGTCTGACAGCACCAGCCAGCGGCGCGGCGCCAGGCGTACCTGCAGCTGATCAAGCAGCTTGCGTGGATCGCCCTCCATCCCGCTGCAATCGATCAGCGCGACGTCGGCGGGGTCGGTGTCTTCGCCCCCGTGCAGCGGGGTCGGATGGGCTGCGGCTGTCAACGGACCGGGCTCGTGCAGCCATTGCGGCGCGCGCCACCGGATTGGGCGCGGCAGGCCGAGCGCTTCCAGGCGCCGCACCAGGGTGCGGCACATCATTTCATTGCTGGCGATGAGGTAGGTCGGCATCGATTCGGCGTGGCATCCGGCTGCCGTTGCGCGCGCAGGTGCGGGCGTGAGCGCCGGATGGTCGAGAGGTCGGATGGTCGGAAGTACGGAGATTCAGACGGCGGCCAGGTCGATCCGGGCCCCGACGGCGGCCCGGCGACATCCGCGGCACCGGGCATAGCCAGGCGCAACGAGTGTCTCCCTGTCAACGTAGCAAGCGCGGACGGGCAGCGCCTCATGCTTTTGGATGAGGCTTGCTCATCAAACGGATGACACTGCGGCGGCTTGACCTCTGGTGGTGCCCTTCCATCCGCCCGCAGCGCTGCGGCGGCGGGGGGATGAGGCTGACGACCGGCCCGAAGGCCGACGATGGGGCGCGCCGTTGCTTCCCGTGCCGCCGCCCCGCCGCTCCCTCGCCGCATCCGATCCTTCAGGCAGCCTGGCAGGTCCCGGCGGGCCTGGCGGCGGCCGGCGGGCCGGCCCAGTCGAGCGTGGCACCGCGCTGCAGCGCTACGTAGACGGCTTCGCCCTTGTTGCGCACATGCAGCCGCTGGTAGAGCGTGCAGGCATGCGTCTTGGCCGTGGCAATCGAGATATTGAGCAGCCGGCTGACGGTCTTGATCGGATAGCCGCGTGCCAGCAGTGCCAGCACTTCGTACTGGCGCTCGGTGATATTGAGCAGGTGCGCGCCTGCCGAAGGCGTCTCGCTCGCCTGCTGAGCCGGCGCGGCGGGTACCGCTGGCCTGCCATCGCCGCGGACCGCATGCAGTGGGATCACCACCGGCGCCTGGGCCGTGGCATCGACCACCAGCGTCGGATGCGCGCCAGCGCCGCCGGGGGCTGTCTCGCACTGCAGCTGGGACGGAAAGCACTCGCCGCCGGCCAGCACCAGCCGTACCGCGGCATCGAGCGCCTCGGCACTGGCGGTCTTGTGCACGCAGCCGCGTACCGGCACGGGCAGCGCCGGGCCGGACAGCACCGCGTTGGGCTGGTCGGTCAGCAGCAGCACGCGCCGCGGCCGCAACTGCTGGCACAGCGCATCGAGCTGGGCCCAGCCGGCGGCAGAGTCGGCCGGAAGTCCGTAGACAAGCAGATCCGCGTCGATCAGCCAGAGGTCGGGGTCGATCGGCGCGAGCGGATCGAAATCGATAAGGTCGCCAGGGAGGTGTGCTTGTGCCAGGAGATGACGAAGCCCCAGGCGCAGTAGTGGATGGTGTTCGACCAAGAGGATGCTGGCCATGGCCGCTCTCCTTCTTATTGATTTCGGCAAGCACAGGCTCTGCGAAGACCTGCGTTTGCTGTTGGAACGGCTGCCGCTATCCTGCGATTGGCCTTTCCATACGATCCCGCCTGGCTCCTGGCCGGTCGCAGCTTCCCGTCGGTTGCCGCTGCCGCCCCTTCCCATGGAGGTGCCGGATCGCCCCGTTTGCGCCCGTTCGGACGTCCCCGCCTGGGCGACGATTCACCCTGACGCTTATCGTTGACTGACGCTTTAGAAACTATTCAAGTCAGATTTAAACAAATCTAATTCTGGTGTTCAGCTTATGAAACAGGCTCTGCAAAAGCAAGGCTCTGTTGCATCGCGGCGGGTTTTCCCCGACCCAGGGCCGGCCGACCCTGAGCCGGCCCATTGGGCTGAGCATACGCACGCAAAGAGACGTTTGGTGCCGCTGCGGGTGCCCCGACTGCACGTAAAGTCGCATAGAATTATCGGCATTGCGTTTTGCTGTGCATTTCGGGTCGGATGGATTTGCGGCAATTTCAGGTGCCTTATAAATCAATAAGTTACCGCAGGTACCGCGCCCAGCACCTGCCAGCCCGAAGTCAGCCAGATTTGCCCCGTTCGTTGCCCTGACCAATTCATTCCGACGCCCATGTTGCCTCGCATCGAGCCGATCAGCCTGACCCGTTCCGAGTTTGCGGCAGTGCGCGCCTACGTCCAGGGCATGCCCGCGCCGATGGTGGTGGGCCGCTACCTGTCCGACGACAGCGACGACGACGATGGCGGCGAATCCGCGCTGCGGGTTCTGCTCGGCCTGCGCGACCGCATGGTGCAGCTGGCCCATCTGCATGGGCGCCAGGATCTGGCCGAACTGCTTGTGGCCGGCCCCGGCCGTTCCAACCGCGGCATGGACCGGCGCGTGGACGCGCTGGCCGAACTCGAACGGCTTGGCACCGCGGCGCCGCGCCCGGCGCATGGCGTCGAACTGTGGTTCGGCCCGGCGCTGGCGCGCCGCCTTCGCAGCGGCCTTATTGTTAGTCTTAAGTCACTTATTGAGCTAGTGAACCGGCGCGGCACCGCCTGGTGGCGCAGCGTGCCGCGGATCGGGGCCCTGGCCGGCCACGCCATCAACCGCTGGCTGGCCGAGCATCGGCAGGCTATCCGGGACGACAAAGGGCAGCCGTTGCTGGCGCAGCATGTCGGCAACCGCGAGCCGCTGGCGCACGGCCCGCTCTCCCCGGCCATGGCCCGGCTGCTGCCGCTCGAACTGATGGCGGCTGCAAGCGACGCGCCGCCGGACTGCCCGTTTGCGTCGGGCGTCGGGATGGTACGGCACTGGCTGCAGGCCAGCGGCGACGCCGGCAGCGCCACCTATGCCGCGTATCGCAGGGAAGGGGAACGCCTGCTGCTATGGGCCGCGATCGAGCGCCGCAAGGGCCTGGCCGTATTGGACGGGGACGATCGCCTGGCGTACCAGGCGTTTCTGGCCTCGCCTGAGCCGGCGTCGCGCTGGTGCGGCCCGCGTGCGTCGCGTCAGCTCGCGGCCTGGCGGCCTTTTACGGGTCCGCTGGGCGAGGCCAGTATCCGGCACAGCCTGCGGGTCCTGGCCGCGTTGTGGAGTTGGATGGAGCGCAGCGGTTATGAGGTCGCAGCGCGGTGGCAGCCACCGGCGGCGCGCGCGCTTGTGGTCGAGGATGTGGGCGCCATGCCAGGGAGCGCCGGTACAGGTGAACCGGGAGAAGGCGCCCCACCGCGCCTCGGTGCTGCTGAGTCGGTTGGTTCGGCCGGACTGGTCGATGCCGCTGCGGCGCTGGATCCCGCTGCTCCGACCGAGCCCGTCGGTCTGCTCGAACCCATCACCGTCCCGGGCTGCCGACGCGCTGACGATGCCGCGCTTGGCCGCTTTGTCGCATGGCTCGACGTGCAATCTCTGCATCCGGACGGCATGCGCTACCGGACGGCTGCGGCGGCGCTGGCGCTGATGCGTGAACTGCAGCCGAGGCTGGCGGAACTGGCCAGCCTGCGTGCGGTGCAATTGCTGCACGATTGCGGCCCGCTTGGCGCCCAGCCGCACAACGCCACCATGCGCGTCAGCGATGGCGCCCTCGCTACGCTGCGCCGGCACTGGCAGGACCGGCATCTGGATCTGGATGCGGCGCTTGCCCCGGACTCCGGGCTGGGGGATGTGCCCCTGCTGGGCCCACCCCGCTCGCCGCCTACCCGACGCGCCCAGCGCAAGCGCGAGGCGGACAAGCATCCGCCGTATTCGGTGCGAGGCCTGCACGCCCTGCTGGCGGCCGCGATTGCGCATTACCGCGAGCAACAGGACGGGGCCTTTCCCGTGCGTTCGCCGCGGGATCTGATTGGGTGATACGGTGATCTGGCTGCAGGCGGAGTTGCCAATGGCGGGCTACCGTTGGGGGATACCGGTGAAGACCGTGGTTGATTCCGCCGTTGGGAGCTGTAGGTGAGGCGCGGCGCTCAGAGTTGGCGCTCCGCCCGGCCGGTAAGCTGCTGTCGGGCTCGCGGTAGTGCTTGGCCGCGCCCCGAATGAAAAACGCCGGCCTCCATGCCGGCGTTTTTCATTCGGGAGCGGTGGGCCGTTGCCAGCCACCCGCGCGGGTCATCCCCTACGATTCAAAGCAAGGTCTTGTCCAGCCCGAAGCGGGCTTTCAATGCTTCCACCAGCGCCTCGCGCGCGCTGCGGTCAGACAGCTGGACGTCGAGCATCACGCGGCCCGAGTCCCATTCCTTGATAGTCCCGAGCAACTGCCCGCTGTCAGTCCGGATCTTGTATTGCCGGCTGATTTCCTTGACTTTGCGCGCCTTGCCTTCCTGCGCGTGCTTGCGGATCGCTTCGACTTCCCGGCTCGATAGGCCGTCATTGATGATCCGCGCCGCCAAGTCCCGCGTACGTTCCTCGCCGACCAGCTTGCAGTACAGCGTCAGCTCATAGCCGGCCGCGATGCCGATGGCGCTCGGGCGTTCGCGCATCACGCCCAGTACGGAGTCCGGCAGGCGCAACAGGGCCAGTGTCTTGTTGACCGTGCCGGCCGACATGCCGGTCAGCTCGCAGATCTCCTCTTCCTTCTGGACCTTGCCTTCGTCCAGCAACTGGCGCCACGCGATCGCATTGTCGAGCGCCGACTGGTCCGAGCGCTGCTCGTTGAGCATGAACGACAGCCGGTAAAAATCCAGGTCGCTCAGATCATCTTCGACAAAACATTCCATCTCGAGCTTGCCGGCGGATGCCAGGGCTCGCTTGCGGTAATGGCCGTCGATCAGGATGTAGTGGCCGGGACGCGCCGGGTCGGGTGCGGCCAGGCCCGGGGTCTTCTGGCCGTGCGTGGCGATCGACGCCGCGCGCTCCTGTACCACGGCGGGGTCGTAGATGCGCCGCGCATTGAGCGGGTTGTCATGCAGCTGGGCCAGCGGAATCCGGACGAGCTGGCGGCCGGAGGCTGCGACATCGCTGAAACTTTCAGCGCTGAAAGCGGGCGAGCCGTCGGCCGCCCTACCCTGCAGCAAACCGTTCGGGTGCTGGGAAATAGCTGCTTCAGCGCGCGCGAAGCGGTCAAGCGTATCACTGCGGCTCTTCTCGGCCGCCATGCCGGCGAGCATGCCGGCCTTGAGGCTTTTCAGTTTTGTAGCCATGCCTATTGCTCTATCAAAGACAACACTTCGTCGACCATCATGTCGACCTCCTGCACCGACTCGCGCGCGCCGACGACGCCGTGCACGGTGCAGCCGATCGCCTGGCATTCGCGGAATGCCGAGCGCGATCCGATCATCGAGTTCATCAAGGGCACTTCGCCGTCGTCGCCAAGAATCTCAAGGGCCTGCCGCGCGATCGAAACGCGTCGCTGGACCATATTGGCCATCACGCGAATAAGCAGCGATTCATTTTGTACCTGCGCATGCTGCGCCAGCGTCTTGGCTGCCACGGCTGCCCACAGATCCGGCGGCGAAGGCACCACGGGAATGATTGCCAGATCCGAGATCAACAGCGCACTGGACGGCGCGGCGGAATGCACCGCCGGCGGGCAATCCACCACGATGTAGTCGTAATCCTGGACGAATTTGCGAACCTCGCGGTGCATGGCGCCGCCCGAGGGGGCCAGTCCGATCACCGACGCAGGGAATGGCCGTTCATCGCTGGCCTGGGCAGCCCAGCGCGTGGCCGTACCTTGTTCGTCCATGTCCACCAGCATCGAGCGTGCGCCGCGCAGCCCAAGGGTGCCGGCCAGGTGCATGCTGACCGTGGTCTTGCCGCAACCGCCTTTCTGGTTGAAGACCGTGATGATTTTGGCTGCCACTGCGACCTCTCTTTCAGCGCTGAAAGCGCGGTTTTGACCTAAGGCGCAACTTTAGCCAAAACCAAGTGACGCTTCAACCGTTTTCCAAATTAACAAAATAAATGTTGCTATATCGAAAATCGGCGAATCTGCGCCGCAATGTATCGCGTCACGCGAAGCACCGTAAAATTGCTTGAAATGCCGGCGGGAATGTGCCTAAAGTATCTGTAGTGCGCATTACGCCGCACATGACACCGCAATGCAAAGTGGTTATGATGCGCGCTACAGTCGAGTCAAGTCGTGTCAACCTCGTCGGCTTCCGTTCGGTATCTACGAGAACTCAACGTGCTTGAACGGTTGTTTGCGTTGTGTACAAGAACTTGCTTCGAAAGGAAATTCCTATGGCAACCGGTACGGTCAAGTGGTTCAACGAGACCAAGGGCTTTGGCTTCATTACCCCGGACGACGGTGGTGCAGACCTGTTCGCGCACTTCTCGGAAATCCAGGGCTCGGGCTTCAAGACCCTGAAGGATGGGCAGCGCGTGACGTTTGAAGTCAAGCAAGGTCCTAAGGGCCTGCAGGCTTCGGCAATCAAGCCGGCCTGATCCAGCCTCGGCTGACCCCCCGCCCGTTGCGGACTTGTCCGCGGTGGGCAAGCAAAAAAGGCAAGCGTTCATCGCTTGCCTTTTTTGCTATCTGCGGCCGCTGTTCACGTTGGCCGGCCACGGCGTGAAGGCCGGCTCGGTCTGGATCGCCCCGCTGGCCCGGCCGATATCGGCCGACCCTTTCCGCCCTGCAGCAACCGCGCAAGCGGTCGCCCGAACTCTCAGCCCAGCTTGCGTACGCTGGTACGCGACGGCTGCAGGATCAGCGCCTTGGACGAGTCCGCATCCACCTTCGCGCCCGGGTACACCACCAGCACGTCTTTCAGTGCCTTGCGGAACAGCGCGCGGAACTTGCGCTCGCTTTCGGTTTCGGTGCCGAACTGCATCTGGAGCGCTTCCCACGGGATTTCGGTGCGGCGCTGGATGGTGAAGAAGCGATACGTCAGCCACGAGTACACGTCCAGCGCGAACGGCGACTGCTTGAGCGCCTTCAGCGCGCGCATGTCGACCGGCACCGGCCGGTTGACCAGCTCGTTGAAGAACGGCTCGGACAGCACCACGAAGCTTTCGAACATCGAGCCCTGGCCGGGCTGCATCGGATCCCACCAGGTCGACAGCTGGTCGGCGAGCAGGTAGCCGACGCGGTCGATCGACAACGGCTCATGGTTGGGATTCTGGTTCTGGGTCGGCGTCGACTTGTTCTGCACGATGGCAATGGTCGCCGAGAACAGCCGGATCATCTGCTGGCGCACCAGCGTCATGGTGCCGCGCTTGCCGCCGGTGGCCATCGGGATGCCGAGGTTGTACATGAACTCGGACAGCGAATTGCCCAGCGAAATGCGCCGGTCCTCCACCGTGCCGGTGAATTCGCCGCGCTTTTTCTTCGCCATGATCTCCTTGCCGATCCAGGCGAGCATCAGCCGGGGATAGGAGCCGTAGGGATAGCCGAGCGAAACGGTTTCCGACACCAGCTTCTGGCGGCCGTTGGCGGCGCGCTCCGAGCGCTGTTGCGTGAAATAGCCCGGCTGGATCATCAGCGAGATATTGCCGCTGGTGCGTGTCCACACTGGCGGCGCGCCCTTGGGCGCGCGGTATGGCAGCGTGACCTGGACGCTGGCGCGGCTCAGGAAGCCCACCTCGCCGCTTTGCCAGGCGTCTTCACGCTCCATGGCCTGGGCCTCGTCGAACAGACGCTGGAATTTCTCGGACGGAATCAGGCTGTTCTCGTTGCCGGGAACAATGATGCGGGAGGACTCGGCGTCCAGGTCGAGGACACTTCGGTCCCCCGTGGCGGCCGGGGAGCGTTTGATGGGCATATTGGCGTGCTTCGGATTACCCGCCTTTGTACTCGAAGCAGCAAGGCTTGTCACGCAGAAACAGGTACGCAAGGTGCTGGCATTGCTTGCCCTGTTTTTTGC